>JAZJZT010000074.1:0-20966 GCA_040389645.1 Pseudomonadota bacterium
TGCGGATGAGGATATTGGCCAGAATCGGCATAGTGTGCCGACGCTCGACAATACCACTCACGATTTGCAGTGGCCGGAGTAGCGTATCTCGGGTGGTTTTGACCAATTGCATATTTATCCTCAATATGAAAAATTAACGATATTTTTGTAGTAACAAATTTTTGGGTTTTGCCGATGATAAAGGCAAATTCAAATCAGAGGCAAAATCTGGGGTCAGACCCCGGGTCTGACCCCGGCCTTTGCCTCTGATTTTTAGCCCTTCAGCGTCTGCTCCAGCACGTGCAGCTCGTGGTTGCACTCGGGATTCTTGGTCCGGTCCAGTGCGATCTTGCGCACGGCGTGCAGCACGGTGGTGTGGTCGCGTCCGCCGAACAGTTCCCCGATTTCCGGCAAGCTCTTTTGCGTCAGTTCCTTGGCCAGGTACATCGCGATCTGGCGCGGCCGCGCGATGTTCGCGGGGCGGCGCTTCGAATACATGTCGGCGACCTTGATGTTGAAGAAGTCGGCCACCGTTTTCTGGATGTTTTCCACCGAAATCTGGCGGTTCTGCACCGACAGCAAATCCTTTAGCGCTTCTTTCACCACGTCGATCGTGATGTCCTTGCCGTGGAAACGGGAATAGGCCAGGATCTTGCGCAGCGCGCCTTCGAGTTCTCGCACGTTCGAGCGCAAGTGTTTCGCCACGAAGAAGGCGACGTCGTCGGAAAAAGTCACCCCTTCCTGCTTGGCCTTCTTTAAAAGGATCGCCACGCGCATTTCCAGTTCCGGCGGCTCGATCGCCACCGTCAGGCCGGAATCGAAACGCGAGATCAGGCGGTCGTCCATGCCGGTGATCTCTTTCGGATACGTGTCGCTGGTGATGATGATCTGTTTTTTCGCCGCGATCAGCGCTTCGAACGCATAGAAGAATTCTTCCTGCGTGCGGCTTTTACCGCCGAAGAATTGAATATCATCGATGAGCAGCATGTCCAGCGAATGGTAGTAATGCTTGAAATCGTCGAAACCCTTGCGCTGATAGGCCGTCACCACGTCGCGCACGTATTGCTCGGCGTGGATGTAGCGGATGCGCGCGCCCGGCTGGTCGGCCATCACCTGGTTGCCGATCGCGTGGATCAGGTGGGTTTTACCGAGGCCCACGCCGCCGTAGAAGAACAGCGGGTTGTACGACACGCCCGGATTGTTGGCGACCTGGATCGCGGCGGCGCGCGCCAACTGATTCGCTTTACCGGTGACGAAACTGTCGAAGGTCAAGTCCGTGTTGATGCGGCTTTGTTCGCGCCGCGGAGAGTTGGCGATGTTCAGGTCGACGCCGCTGCTGATCGGCGCCAGCGCCGGATCGGCAGCGCGCGAGCCGGCCACTTCCATCGGGATCGGGCCGTTGCCGCCGGCAGGCGCCGGTACTGGCGCGACCGGTTTTTTCGGCGCGTTCAGGCGCGGGTCGAGCACGAACTGCACTTCGGTCGGCGCTTCCCAGTACTGGCAGGCGAGCGCCGTGATGCGGTTGGCGAACTGGGATTTCACCCAGTCCAGCTTGAAGCGGTTGGGTGCGGCAATGCGCAACTTGCCCTCCTCGTAGTCGAGGGGGATAAGCGGTTTAATCCACGCACTGAATTGTTGCGGTGTCAGCTCCAGTTCCAACTGCGCGGAACAGGTCTGCCAGAAATTTTCCATGAATCGTCTATCGGTAAGGGTGCGCGCGGGCGTTCGGATCGCCACGCGTAACGCGCTATTCTACTCCCGAAGTCCAAAGTTATCCACAGGCACGACGGGAAAAATAATTCCCGCCGGCAGGAGAAGGCGCCGGATGTTGTTGACAAGCAGGGTCGAAATGCTGATAATTCAGGGTTCCCCGCCCGTATGCCGTGTTTATTCACATGAAGCACTATATGGAGTAAGCGTGGATGGTAGCGGGCGATGAGATGGACCCAGCTTGTGCCGGACGGCATAAGTGCGCGAAATGTCATTGGCACCAATAATTGACGGGACGCTATTGCCCCGTTTTTGTATTTTTTTGCTTTTTCAGCGAGACCAACATGAAACGTACTTACCAACCTTCCGTCGTGCGCCGCAAGCGTACCCACGGCTTCCGTGCACGTATGGCTACCCGTGGTGGCCGTCAGGTGCTGAACGCACGCCGCGGCAAAGGCCGCAAGCGTCTGGCCGTATAAGCCACCGCTTGTTAGCTGATCGCGTGGAAAGCTGTCTTACCAGCGGCTCGACAGGCGAAGGTTCACACGACTTCGCACGCGCTCGGCGCATCGTTAAAACGGATGAATTTTCATCCGTTTTTCGTTTGCGCCCCGCGCAAAAAAGCGCGCATTTCGTGCTGTACACCCGCCCCAATGAACTGCCGCATGCGCGGCTGGGCGTCGTGGTGGCCAAGCGTTTCGCGCCGCGCGCCGTCACGCGCAACACCATCAAGCGCGTCACGCGCGAACTGTTCCGCGTGACGACGCTGCCGGCCATCGATTGCGTGGTGCGCCTGTCGCGTCCCGTCAACAGCAAGGCCGGCCCGGCCACGACGGCGCAACTGAAGGCCGAATTGCGCCAGGAACTGGCGCGCCTGTTCGCGTCGCAAAACAAGGCTAAACCCGCCCGATGAGCACCGTGCTGACCCTGCTGCTGCGCTTTTACCAGCTGGCCATCAGCCCGATGCTGGGGCCGCGCTGCCGCTTTTATCCGAGCTGCTCGAACTATGCGCTGGAGGCGATCCGCACCCACGGCGCCGCCCGCGGCGCCTGGCTCGCCACCCGGCGCGTCTGCCGCTGCCACCCGTGGAACGCGGGCGGGCTCGATCCCGTGCCGCCGCCCGGCAAGAATTCTTCAACGACCGCTTGCGGTTGCAACCACTCTTGATAAATACCCTAATGGATATCAATAAACGTACCATCCTGTGGATCGTATTTGCCGTCTCGCTTGTCATCCTGTGGAACAACTGGATGGTCTCGAACGGCAAGCCGTCCATGTTCGCGCCGGCGCCGCCGGCGAGCGCGGTGAAGAAATCGGACGTGCCGGCGGCCATCGCGGCTGCATCGGGCGCTGCCGCGCTGCCGGGCATCCCGGGAGCGCCGGCGCCGTTCAAGAGTGAGATCATCACCATCGTCACCGACGTGATGAAGGTCGACATCGATACGCTGGGCGGCACCGTCAAGCGCCTGGAACTGTTGAAGTTCAAGGATGGCATAGATACGAGCAAGAACCAGGTATTGTTCCAGCAGCAGGCCAATAAAACTTACCTGGCGCAGAGCGGCCTGGTCGGCGCGGCCGGCCTGCCGAACCACACCACCGGTTTTACCGCGAAACCCGGCGTGCGCACGCTCGCCAACGGCAACGACCTGCAATTGGTGCTCGAAGCGGAGCAGGGCGGCGTCAAGCTGACCAAGACGTTCACCTTCAAACGCGGCGATTACGTGATCGATGTGCGCCACGACGTGGCCAACCTCGGCACGGCGCCGGTCACGCCGGAGCTGTACCTGCAACTGGTCCACGACGGCAACAAGCCGGAAGGCGATTCCTACTTCCAGAGCAGTTTTACCGGCCCGACGCTGTACACCGCGGCCGACAAGTATAAAAAACTGTCGTTCGAGCAGATCGAAAAGCACGATACGAAGCAGGCCGCCAATCCGGCCACGCCGCTGCCGCTGGACCACCCGACCAAGGCCGACAACGGATGGGTTGCGATCTCGCAGCACTTCTTCGTTTCCGCCTTCGTCCCGCAAGACCGCCTGGCGCGCGACATCTTTACGAAGAAGGTCGAAGCGAACACCTACGCGATCGGCGTGGTGCAGCCGCTCGGCACCCTGGCGCCGGGCGCCACCGTGTCGAACAGCGCGAAATTGTATTCCGGCCCGCAGGAAGAAAAACTGCTCGACAAGGTCACGCCGGGCCTGGACCTGGTCAAGGATTACGGCATGCTGACGATTATCGCCAAGCCGATGTTCTGGGTCATGGAAAACATCCACGCGATGTTGGGCAACTGGGGCTGGACCATCATCGCCTTCACGATCGGCATCAAGCTGCTGTTCTTCCCGCTGTCGGCGGCCGGCTACCGCAGCATGGCGAAAATGAAGGTCGTCACGCCGAAGATGACGGCGATCCGCGAGCGTCATAAAGGCGATCCGCAAAAGATGAACCAGGCCATGATGGAGCTGTACAAGACCGAGAAGATCAATCCGCTGGGCGGCTGCCTGCCGATCCTGGTGCAGATGCCGGTCTTCATCGCCCTGTACTGGGTCTTGAACGCGTCGGTCGAAATGCGCGGCGCGCCGTGGATCGGCTGGATCACCAACCTGGCCGCGCCGGACCCGTGGTTCATCCTGCCGGTGCTGTACGCGATCTCGATGTACATCACGACCAAACTGAATCCGGCCCCGGCCGATCCGATGCAGGCGAAGATGATGCTGTTCATGCCGCTGGCGTTTTCCGTCATGTTCTTCTTCTTCCCGTCCGGCCTGGTGCTGTACTGGGTCGTCAACAACGTGCTGTCGATCGCCCAGCAGTACGTGATCACCAAGAAGTTCGCGCCGGCCGCGCCGGTGCTGGCCAAATAAGGCCGCGCACCGCCTGAAACCGGGGACAGACCACGTTTTCGCAGAAATATTTCTCGAAAAACGTGGTCTGTCCCCGGTTTTTTTTGTACAAATCAAGTGCAGAATCCGGGGTCAGACCCTGGGGTCTGACCCCAGCAGTTGCCTCTGGATTTAATTACAACCGACTCTCATGAAACTCGACTCATCCCCCATCGCCGCGATCGCCACCGCGCCAGGACGTGGCGGCATCGGCGTGGTGCGCGCTTCCGGCAAGAACTTGCAGCCGTTGACGCAGGCGCTGTTCGGCGCGACGGCGCTGCGCCCGCGCCACGCCACCTATATCCCGTTCACCCAGGCTGACGGCGGCATCATCGACCAGGGCATCGCGATTTATTTTAATGGCCCGCACTCGTACACCGGCGAAGACGTGCTGGAACTGCAGGGCCATGGCGGCCCGGTGGTGTTGCAGATGCTGTTGGCGCGCGTGCTCGAGGCGGGTCACGACTGCGGCCTGCGCCTGGCCGAGCCGGGGGAGTTTACGCGGCGCGCCTACCTGAACGACAAGCTGGACCTGGCGCAGGCTGAGGCCGTGGCCGACCTGATCGACGCTTCCACGGAGGCGGCGGCGAAGTCGGCGTCGCAGTCGCTGTCGGGCGCGTTTTCGAAGACGATCCACGCGCTGGTCGAGCGCGTCACGGGTTTGCGGATGCTGGTCGAGGCAACCCTCGATTTTCCCGAGGAAGAGATCGATTTCCTCGAAAAATCCGATGCGCGCGGCCAGTTGGCCGGTATCGTCGACGCGCTGGAACACGTGTTCCGCCAGGCGGCGCAGGGCGCGTTGCTGCGCGAAGGCTTGAATGTCGTGCTGGTCGGGCAACCGAACGTCGGTAAATCGTCGCTGCTGAACGCGCTGGCGGGTTCCGATGTCGCGATCGTCACGCCGATCGCCGGCACCACGCGCGACAAGGTCAGCGAAACCATCCAGATCGAGGGCATCCCCTTGAACATCATCGACACGGCCGGCATCCGCAACAAGGGAGATGATATCGACGTGGTCGAGCGCATCGGCATCGAGCGCACCTGGGGGGAAGTCGAGAAGGCCGACGTCATCCTGCACCTGCTCGACGCTGATCACGGTCCGACCCGCGCCGACGATGCCATCGTCGCCGCCTTCCCGCCCGGCGTGCCGGTGCTGCGCATCTGGAACAAGATCGACCTGTCCGGCCACAAGCCCGGCGTCGATGCGATGGATGAAGCGACGCACGTCTACCTGTCGGCGCATGAACACATCGGCATCGACCTGCTGCGCGCCGAACTGCTGCGCATCGCCGGCTGGCAGCAGACCGGAGAATCCCTGTACCTGGCGCGCGAGCGCCACCTGATCGCGCTGAAGTCGGCCGGCAAGCATTTAGATTTGGCCGGCGAACACGCCGCGCAAAACGACCAGTCGCTCGACCTGTTCGCCGAGGAGTTGCGCCTGGCGCAGGCGCAGCTGTCAAGCATCACCGGCGCCTTTTCGTCGGACGACTTGCTGGGTGTAATTTTCAGCCGGTTTTGCATCGGCAAATAAAGCTGAATGGATATCTGCGCCTGTCTACTTCGGGATCAAATCCCGGTGACATCAAGTCAAGAAAAACCGGATAGCTATTAATGCCAAAATCAGATGCGAACCCTGGGGTCAGACCCATGGGTCTGACCCCGGCATCTGCCGTTGATTTTGGCATTCATTAGTGTCAACAGTGTGCCGATTTTTCTTGACTTGACGGCATGCGAGATCCCGCAGCGCCATCCGCCAGCCCACCACTGCTATCGTTCCACCCCTTTCCATTGAAAAATTTTTCTTCACTCTGGCGGGGAAAAAAATTGCCGATTTCGGTGCGAAAGCGCACATAAACCAGACAGTGAGGCCGGTTTAATCCTGCTATTATTTGTTGGCGCAAACGAATATTTCCGCACGCATGGCCATGGAAAGCCATCGGCATTGATTCTGATCAGGCCGGGGAAATTCCGCCCAAGTAACCTTGCTTGTAAGCCTCAAAAAGCTGTCTGGAAAGGGATCATCGTGGAACCGGTACAAAACAATCTGCCCGAGGAGGCGAGCGCCTTGCCCGCCGTTGCTCCGTCGGCGCGCCTGCGACCGTTGCCGCCGCCGAAGGGGGCTTGCTGGTATTGCGACAAGCCGCTCGACAGCGTGCGTCGCTTTTGCGGCAAGGAGTGCCACGATGCCTATGACGAGGAAGACGAATATACCCGCTGAGCGCTTATAGCGCCGGCCGCAACGCTTGCAGCGCGGCTTCGAAATCGAATTCGTGCGCGGCCGCCGCCACTTCCTGATACAGCGCCACGCCCAGGCTGGCCGCCAGCACGCCGGCTGACTGTTCCAGTACATCGAGCGCCTGGCCGTTGCCGTCGTCCAGCAATTGCGCCAGGCGGGCCAGCAGCAGGCGCGTTTCCGCCGCCGGTGCCGGCGTTGTCGTGACGATGGCGCCGCCGGCCCCGTCCTCCGCCTGATCCAGATACCGGTCCACCGCGTGCAGCAGCGTGCCCAGCGCGCAGTCCAGCAATGCCAGCGCCGGCTGCAAGTCCATTGTCGCATCGTTGAAATCGGCTTCGGTGCCCGTTGCCAGTTCGTGCAGGGCTTGCGCGCCGATCATGCCGGCCGCGCCGCGCAAGCCGTGCAGCGTGCGCTGCGCCGCGGCCCGCTCGCCCTGTTCCAGCGCCTGCCGCAGGTTCGCCACGGCCTGGCCGTGATCGTTACGGAAGCGCTGCAACAGTTGCCGGTACAGGGCCACGTCGCCGATCAGCCGCTCCAATCCTTCCGCCACGTTCAGCGTGTGCGGCAGGATAACAGGGGTGCCAGGATTGCCTGTACGTTTCATCGCCAGTCTCGTGATCGTAAACTGTCCAAGACAACAAGATAGCAGAGCCGCGCTTGATTGGTATGCGGCAACTACGATTATTTTGTCGTAAATGACCAGTTGCGGCTCAGCGGCACATTGTCGACCGTGCCGCTGAAGCTGACGTCGTACACGGTATTGGCCCGCAGCACGCTCAACGGGATGATGGCGGCGGCCGAGCGCGGGGTTTCGGTATCGTTGCTGCGCACCATCAGGCGCACGCTCAGGTCGCTGCCGCCGCGTGGGCGCACGGTAAAACTTTGCACTGTCAGCAAGGCGGAAATGTCGGCGTGCACGCTGATCGGGTAGCCGACTTCATTCTGATTCGGCACCGGGTCGGGCGATTCGGTATCGCTGAAGAAATTGCGCGGCACCTGCACCTGGTTGGCGGCCGGGTAATTGGCCACGTTGCCGCGTCCGACGCCCGTGCCGTAACCGTTGCTGGCGCCGAAGTCGGTCGTGAAATACGTATAGTTGCTGCTGCTGGCTGCGCCGGTGCCCATTTCCTTGAAGACCGGCTCGAAAATCACGAAGCGGTGGTAGATCGCGCCGATCAGTTCCTCGGCGTGATAAAAGCCGGACGTCTCGCCGGCGGCCGAAATGACTTCGCCGTAGGCATAGGGTTTCACCAGCGTGTAGCCGGCCGCGTTGAGCCGGTCCAGCAGGTCGGTGCCGGTGAAGCCGGGCAGGGCGCTGTTCTGGGTATGGGTGATGCTGTTGTTCTGGCGCTGGTAGACCGAATGGCCTTGCGCGGCCAAGTCGATGCGGCTGTTGCGCGTCAGCGCCGACAGGCCGATCTGCACGCGCCGGTAGTTGAACCAGTTATAACCGTCCAGCGCCGTGTCGCCTTGCAGCGTGGGCGCGCCGGGTTCCTGCGTCGGCGCCACCGGCGTGACGGGGGCGACCGGCGTGGTGGGCGTGGTGGGCGTGGTGGTGCTGGCGGTGGTGCCGCCGTCGCTGCCGCCGCCGCCGCAAGCTGTCAGCAGGGAAGCGATCAGTAACGCGGCGATCGATGCGTTCCTGCGGGAGGATGCGGTCATGGTGACTCCTGTGTACGGCCGGTTCATGCATGGATTCTAAGCGAAAAAAAACCGAAAACGCGGTTACTTACCTAAATTGCCACAACGGCGTGTGCAGGGCGGGCCGCTGCGGCGCGGTAAAATACGGCGCAATTCAGCGTAACACTGTTCACCACCATTTTCTTGATTGCCGACAATTTGAAGACCTTTTCCAAGCCGCGCCTGCAGCGCGCCAAATTCGCTCTCCCCAGTTTTGTCACGCTGCTGTCGATCGCCTGCGGTTTCGCCAGCATCGTCATCTCGGTCGACAATGCGCACATCGGCAGCGCGCGCGATTACCAGCTGGCCGCCGTGCTGCTGGTGCTGGCCGGGGTGTTCGATGCGCTGGACGGTTTTGTCGCGCGCGCCACCGGCACCAGTTCCGAATTCGGCGTGCAGCTCGATTCGATCGCCGACGTGATGAATTTCGGCTGCGCGCCGGCGGTGCTGCTGTACTGCTACGGTTTCGTGCTGCTCGGCCCCGATCACGCGACACTGCTGCGCGTCGGCGGCATCGCCAGTTTCTTTTTTGTCGCCTGCGGCGCGCTGCGCCTGGCGCGCTTCAATGTCAACGTCGGCCGCACCGACCCGCGCTATTTCGTCGGCATGCCGATCACCGCGGGCGCCGCCTGCGTCGCTTCGGCCGTCGTGGCTTGGCCGGCGCCGGCCACGACGCCCTTGCACGCCTGCCTGATCGTGGCGCTGCTGTTCGCCGTCGGCGGCCTGATGGTGTCGACCATCCGTTTTCCCAGTTCCAAGCAAAAGAAGAGCGTGGCCGCGCTGCTGGTGCTGCTGGCCTGCATCGGCCTGTTCGTCTGGCTGACCACGGCCTTCTTCGCGCTGTTCTTCGTGCTGTATATCGCGCTGGCGCTGGCGCTGAACCTGGCCTGGCGCGCCGGCTGGCGCGGCGTCGCGCCGCCCGAAGTGTTCGAGGACTGAAGTTAGCCCACTGATTACGCCACTTCGTGCCCGCGCGCCGCGCGCAGGATGGTGAACCACTGTTCGCGGCTCAAGGTCAATGCGGTCGCCCGCACCGCATCCTCGATCGCTTCGATGCGCCCGCTGCCGGTCAGCGGCAATGGGCGGCACGGCAGTTGCATGATCCACGCAAACACGACGCTGGCGAACGGGCATTCCAACTGGTCGGCGACGGCCTGGATCGCCGCGCGCAGCGGCGCGCTGCCGGCATCGTGTTGGTCGAACAGCCGGCCGCCGCCCAGCGGCGACCAGATCATCGGCGCCACGCCGGCATCCTGCAAGCCATCGAAAGTTTCATCGAACATCGGCGCCACATGCAGCGGCGAAAATTCCACCTGGTTCGTGACCAGGGGGATGCGGCGGTGCAGGCAGTCGAACTGGTGGCGGCTGAAATTGGAAACGCCGAAATGCCGCACCTTTCCTTCTTCTCGCAATTGGGTGAACGTGGCGGCGATCTGGTCGAAATCCATCAACGGGTCCGGGCGGTGGATCAGCAGCAGGTCGAGGTAATCGGTGCCCAGGCGGCGCAGCGACTGCTCGACCGAGGCCGTGATGTGCTGCGCCGTCGTGTCGTAATGCTGGATCGTGCGCTCCGGGGAGCTGGCCGACAGCAGCTTGATGCCGCATTTGCTGATGAGCTGGATCTGCGTGCGCAGCGACGGTTTCAGCGCCAGTGCTTCGCCGAACAGCGTTTCGACGCCGTAATCGCCGTAGATGTCGGCGTGATCAAAACTGCTCACGCCCAGCGCCACGCATTGCTCGATGAAGGCCAGCCGCTGTTGCGGATTCATTCCCCATTCTCCCATGCGCCACATGCCGGCGACGATGCGTGAAAGGCGCAAGCCGGCGGCGCTGGTCGGCACGGTGGGGCAGGAGAGGACGGGGTGGGGCGCAGTGCTCATGGGATGTTTTCCGGCAGGTGATCGAAGGGGGCGCAGAGCGCGGGAGCGCAGATTATACGGCCCGGTTTGCGCTGCTGCACGGGTTTGCAACAGTGCCGGTTTTTTCGGCAGGACGCCGATTTTACGGTGCTTTTCGCTGTATGATCAGTAAACCTTGCTGATTGGAAGCATCGCCGCATGGAGGGCATCAAGTGGGTCTGCTATCATTTTTGAGCCGCAAGAACGAGCCGGAAACCAGCATTCCAGCGCCTGGCGCGCGGGCACCGGTGCCGATGGCCGCGCCGTCGGCGCCGCCGCAGGATGCTGTCGCGAGCGAGCTCAGTTATGCCGATGCGGACGCCATGTTGTGCCGCGATGAAATCGTCGACAAGCGGCATCGCCTGTGCGGTTACCGTTTTACGTTCAAGACCGGCGGCACGCGCGCGGCGCCGCCCGAAAGCGAATTTTTCGATGCGCTGGAAGCGGCCGATTTATTGTCCTTCGCGGCGCGCCGCCTCGCCGTCATGCCGATCACGGCGCACGCGATCGACCAGCAATGGCACCAGGCCCTGCTGACCCCGAACAGCGTATTCCTGATCGACCGCAGGCAAGCCACGTTGCCGCCGGAGCAACTGGCTGTCCGCATGCAGGCGCTGCGCCAGGCTGGCTGCAAGACGGCATTGCGCGGCGTGTCGCTGGAAGCGGCCGACGCGCCGCTGCTGGCCGCCTGCGACATCGCCTTGCTGCACCTGTCCGATTGTTCGCTGCCCCAGTTCCAGGCGCTGGTCAAACAGTTGCGCGCGGCGTGGCCGGCGGTGCAGGTCGCCATCGATGGCGTCGATTCGTGGGATGAGCAGCGCATGTGCCTGTCGTGGGGCGCTGATTATTGCCTGGGCGACTTCCTCGGCACTACCGACGTCGTCGACGCCGACGCCAAGATCGACCAGAGCCGGCTGACCTCGATCGAGTTGCTGAATCTGTTGCGCGGCGACGCCGAGCTGACGCAATTGATCGACGTGGCCAAGCAGGATCCGGGCTTGACGTTCCAGATGCTGAAGTGGGCGAATGCGCCGAGCGCCGGGCACGGCACCAAGATCACCAGCCTGAAGGAAGCGATGATCGTCCTGGGGCGCACGCATTTGTATCGCTGCCTGACGATTTCAATGTTCCGCCTGGGTAGCACGCACGAGCGCGACGAAGCGCTGCTCGAAGTGGCGCTGACGCGCGCGCGTTTCCTGGAAATGGTGGCGGCGCAGGGCTTGACGCAGGCGCAGCGCGACGAACTGTTTTTGGTGGGGCTATTGTCGCTGTTCGACATCCTGCTGGGCGTGCCGATGGCGGTCATTTTGGCGAAGATGCACCTGTCGGACGAGATCCGCGAAGTGCTGCTGCGCAGCGGAGGATCATATGGGCCCTACCTGATGCTGGCGCTGCTGCTCGAACGCAGCCAGGTCGGGCGCGCCGCCGAAGTCGCCGGCGAACTCGAGATCGACCCGGACACGCTGAGCGAGACCGGCACCGCCGCCTTCCAGTGGGCGCAGGAAGCGCTGCACCACACCACATAAATGGGGTCAGGCGTGACTTATTGCGTTCTTTCCCAACAATTGTTGAACTAGAACGCAACAAGTCACGCCTGACGGTAATGCCGTTAAGTTAAGCCCTCGACCGTAGAGTTGTCATTCCCGCGAAAGCGGGAATCCCATCTTTTTGCGCCGTTTGCGACTCTAAAATGGGATTCCCGCCTGCGCGGGAATGACAATTTGGCGCTAACTTAACGGCATTAACGCCTGACCCCAAAGGCGGCTTGCCAGGTTTATTTCAGCCAGAGGCGCATCGAATCCCAGGCGCGGCCGAAGATCGACGCTTGCGGGATGGTTTCCAGCGCGACCACCGGCAATTCCAGCAGCGGCTTGCCGTCGACCATCATCTTCAGCGAGCCGACACGGGTGTTTTCGGCGATCGGCGCGACCAGCGGGTCCTTGCGCTCGAGCAGCGGCTTCATCTTGCCGGCCAGACCCTTCGGCACCGTCACCAGCACGTCCTGCGCGAAGCCGATCTTGACCTTGTTGGACGACCCTTTCCAGATTTCCGGCGTGTCGATCGCCTGTCCCTTGGCGTACAGCTTGACGGTATCGAAATTCTGGAAGCCCCAGTTCAACAGTTTCTGGCTTTCCTGCGTGCGCGCGCTGTCGGACGCGGTGCCGAGCACCACGGAAATCAGGCGTCGTTCGCCACTGCCGTTCGGACGGTGCGCGGAGGCGATCATGCAATAGCCGGCCGCCTCGGTGTGGCCGGTCTTCATGCCGTCGACGGTCGGGTCCAGCCACAGCAGGCGGTTGCGGTTCGGCTGCGTGATCTTGTTATACGTAAAGCTCTTGACGGAGTCGATCTTGTAGAACTCGGGATAGTCGAGGATGACGCGCTTGGCCAGCACGGATAAATCTTGCGCGGTCGAATAATTGTCCGGGCTCGGCAAGCCGTGCGGGTTGGCGAAGTGGGTGCCGGTCAAGCCCATTCTCTGCGCTTCGCGGTTCATCAAGGTGACGAAAGTGCCCTCGTCGCCGGCCACGGCTTCGGCCAGCGCGACGGCGGCGTCATTGCCGGACTGCACCATCAAGCCGTACAGCAGGTCGCTGATCGATACCGGCGTGGCCGGGTCGATGAACATCTTCGAGCTGCTCGAATCGACTTTCCACGCTTTGACTGAAACATTGACCTTCTGGTTGATGTCGAGCTTTTTGTCGCGCAGCGCCTGGAAGGTGACGTAGGCCGTCATGATCTTGGTCAGCGAAGCCGGTTCCACGCGCGCGGCCGGGTCCTGGGACGCGATGATCTGGCCGCTGGTGGCGTCGAGCAAGAGCCAGGACTTGGCGGCGATGGTGGGCGCGGGCAGCGTTTGCGCGACGGCGGCGGACAGGAACAGCACACTGGAGGCCAGTGCCGCTAGGAGTTTTTTCATGGGATTGTGGGCAAAATAATAGGGGCGGAAAGGCCATGCCGCAGCATGGCCGGACATTATAGGGCTTTACGCGGCGTCCGCGCCGTCCTTTTGGCCTGACTGCCACAAGGCGATCACCCAGTTCTTGATATGGCCCAGCTTGCGATGGAAAAAATGGTCGGCGCCGGGAATGACCAATACCGGGATGTCTTGCGGGCGCGCCCACTCGAACACGGCCTGCAGCGGGATCGTGTCGTCCAATTCTCCGTGGATCAGGATGGAATCGGCCGGGACGTTGACCATTTCCCACTTGCCGGCCGCGCTGCCGACCAGCACCAGGCGCTCGGCCGGGGTGCCGGCGGCGGCCAGGCGCTGCGCCAGTTGCGATTGCACGAAGGTGCCGAACGAGAAGCCGGACAAGGCCACCGGCAGGCCGGGATACTGTTCCACCATGTGGCGGTGCAGGATCTGCATGTCGTCGGTCTCGCCGTGGCCGTGGTCATGCACGCCCTCGGAGGCGCCGACGCCGCGGAAATTGATGCGCGCGACGACGTAGCCGAGCGCGACGAAGGTGCGCGCCAGCGTTTGCGCGACCTTGTTTTCCATCGTGCCGCCGTACAGCGGGTGCGGGTGGGCGACCAGCGCGATGCCGCGCGGGGCGCCGGCCGGCATGTCGATCAAGCCTTCCATCAGGCCGGCGGCGCCGGTCAGGGTGAATTTTTCTGCGTGTTTGTTGATCATATGCGTTAGTTACTCAGGATTGAATGTCGTTGCGCATCGGCGCAGCGCCGCCATATTTCGCCGGCATATCTGCAAATAGTGGGGATACTCACAGGTGCCATGGGTCCCCGCCTGCGCGGGGACGACCGGGACAGCCTAGATTTTCAGCCGGTCCACGACCTTGCCGCCGACCAGGTGGGTATCGATGATGTCGTCGATGTCGGCCGTGTCGACATAGGTGTACCAGGTGCCTTCCGGGTAGACCACCAGCACCGGGCCTTCTTCGCAGCGGTCCATGCAGCCGGCCTGGTTGATGCGCACTTTGCCCTGGCCATTGATGCCGAGCTCCTTGCAGCGTTTTTTCGCGTGTTTTTGCGCGGTTTCAGCGCCGTGGTCGCCGCAGCTGTTGCGGCCGTCGTCGCGCTTGTTCATGCAAAAGAACACGTGACGTTCAAAATAGGGGGTATCGCTCATGTCGGCCTCGCAAATATCGTCAAGCCGTAATGATACCCGCTCAGGGCCGGTTGAGCTTATGCGACGGCAGCAGCAGGAACCACAGGGCGAAGAATGGCCATAACAGCGCCAGGAACTGTGCCGCGCCATTGAAATTGAGGAATTTGCCTTGCACCCAGCCCTGCAGCGTCACCAGAAAATAAGGGTTGACCGGCGTGGTGTTGACGATCAGCAGGCTCAATACCAGCGTCAGCGCGGCCAGGCGGCGCTGCGCCATGTGCGGCGCGAACATCAATCCGGCCAGCATGATGGCGCCGATCAGGAAGCCGCCCTGCGCGCCGGGCGTGACCCAGACGAAGGCGTTTTCCGGCGAAAACAGCAGCGCCGTCGCCAGCGCCTTGACCACGACCGCGGCGCCGATCAGGAAAATGAGCAGCATCGCGCGCGGCGCTGGCCGGCGCACCACGCACAATAACGTCAGCCCGGCGCCGACCATGCCGCAGGCGGTGATGATGGTTTCCGACAGCCAGTACTGTTCCACCGTCAGCGCGACGCCGGGACGCATCATTTCCGTCAGGTCGATACTGGTGTCCATCCACGCGGACAGCCAGTCCGACAGGATCGGCAGCAACTGGCCGTGGCCGAACAGGAAGCCTTGCGGATACATCTGCGCCAGCGGCCATAATGCCAGCAGCACCAGGCCCTGGCTGGCGTGCTGCGCGAACCAGCGCTGGCGCAGCCGGTACAGCGGGCTGCCGTCGAGCAGCCTGCTTGCGCTCAGCGTGCCGATCAGCGCGCCGACGGTGGCGCCGCCGGTATTGGTGAAGAAATCCAGGTTCGACGAGACGCGGCTGGGCAGGTAAGTCTGCACCGCTTCCATCGTGCCGGAGATCAGCGCGCCGCACAGCGCCGCGACGATGAAGGCGAGCACGCCGCGCAGGCGCGGGTACAGCGCGTAGACGATCAGGATGCCGAGCGGGATGTAGCCGAGCACATTGATGGCTGCGTCGAACTTGGTCCAGTAGCGCGGCATCGATGTGTGTTCGAGGAAGATCAGCGGCGACAGGCCCTGGTTGTGCCAGCCGGAGAAGGGATACCAGCTGGCGTAGACGATCAGCAGCACATAGGCCAGCAGCGCCGCGCGCGAAACGGGCGAGGAACTGCGCGTGCTGATGGCGACCGGCGTCATCTCAGTTCTGCGGCAGCGCGGCCAGCCAGGCCAGCAGGTCGGCCGCCAGCGCATCGGACGCTGTCGCCAGCGCGCGCGCGCCGCCGGCCGCGTCGGCGCTGACGGCCGGCGTGCTGCGGATAAAGCTGCGCTGGTCGACCAGGCGGTGGTTGCGGAACAGGGAGGCGCGCAGCGCGATGCGCCCGCTGCTTTGCTGCTGGCTGTCGAAATCCTGCGAAAAATCGTCCGCTTCCAGCCGCAGCAGCGGCATGCCGACGGCGGCATCGGTGGTCGACAGCACCTTGACGCCGGCCTGCGCCAGGCGCGCGCGCAGGCGCTGGCTCAATAACTGCAGCGGCGTCACGCTCCACTGGTTGTGGGCATACGGGCGCGGCTGCTGAGCGTCCGCATACAGCAGCCGGTACGTCATGCGGTTGTTGTCGAGCGAAGCCGGGCCGCCGACATCGGCGACGATCAATGCCGGCAGCGCCGCGCCCGGCACGGACAGCGGCGCCGCTGCCGCCGGCGGCAGCGGTCCGAAATCGTAGACGGTGGCCAGCGGGCCTTTGCTGGCGCAGCCGGCCAGCGCGGCGGCGCAGGCGAACCAGGCCAGAGGGCGAAGCAGCGGAGTCGGTATCGTCATCATGTTCCTCATTTGTTCGGCGCGGCGAAGCCGGCTTCACCCGGTCCCGGCGTTGCGTCCGGTGTGCCGAACAGGACGCTTTGCGGGCGCTCGTTCAGCGTGTTCATGGTGCGGCGCACGGCGCGCATCGACGAGCGCGTTTCATCGGCCAGCGCATTGATGTTCGGCAGCGTCTCCAGTTCGATGCCACCGGCCACCGTCTCGAGCGACAGGCCGACCCGATCCACCGTCGTGTTCAGGCGCGAGATGGCGCCGTTCGGCCCTTGCAGGCTGCTGCTCAGGCGCGTGACGTCGGCGGCCAGGCGGTCGACCGAGGCCAGGCTGCCGTGGGCCTGGTCGATCAGGCCGGGCAGCTTGGCGAAGGTCGGCGACAATTGCTGCGGCAAGGCGCGGTATTCCTTCATCGTCGCGCTGACGTCGGCGAACGCGCCGAGCATGAGTTTCTGGTTGTCGTCGCTGAGCATGGTGTTCAATTTGGCCGTGACCTGTTCCGCCTGCGACAGGATCGCCTTGCCGCGTTTTTCCAATTGATCGAGCAGGCCAGGATGCAGCGGGATGCGGGTCGGACTGGCCTTGCTGGTGGCCAGCAGCGGCGAGCCGGTCGATTCGTCGTCGAGCTGGATGTAGGCGATGCCGGTCACACCCTGGTAGCCGAGGGTGGCGAAAGTCGTTTTTGTCACTGGCGTGTCCGGATTGACGCTCAGGTGCACCAGGATCTGGCCGGCGACCTTGGTGTCGAAATCGATCGCGTCGACCTTGCCCACTTCCAGGCCGCGGTAGCGTACCGCCGCCTGCGGATTCAGGCCCGGCACCGACAGCGTGGTGGCGATCAGATACGGTTCGCGTTCGATGCGGTCGCGGTTGAACCAGACGCCGAACAGCACCGCCGCGATCAGCAGCGTGATGGTGAAAAAGCCGGTCATTAAGGCGTGCGATCTGTTTTCCATGGAAGTCCTTATGCTTTAAGCGCTTCGGGCGCGGCCAGCGCTTCGAGCGCGCGCTTGCCGCGCTCGCCGAGGAAGAATTGCTTGATGAAGGGATGGTCGACGTGGATTACCTCGCGCGTCGGCCCGATCGCGATCACATGTTTTTCGGCCAGCACCGCGATGCGGGTCGACAGCGCGAACAGCGTGTCGAGATCGTGCGTGACCATGACAACGGTCAGCCCCAGTTCGCGGTGCAGCGACTTGATCAGCGCGACAAAACTTTCGGACAGGTCGGGATCGAGGCCGGCGGTGGGTTCGTCCAGGAACAGTAATTGAGGCTCGAGCGCGAGCGCGCGCGCCAGCGCGACGCGCTTGATCATGCCGCCTGACAGGTCAGACGGCATCTTGTTCGCGTGTTCCGGGCCGAGGCCGACCATGTTCATTTTCAGCAGCACGGCGTCGCGGATCAGGTCGGCCGGCAGCGCGCGCAATTCGCGCATCGGCTGGGCGACATTGTCGAATACCGTCAGCGCCGAATACAGCGCGCCCTGCTGGAACAGCATGCCCCAGTGGTTGCGCAACTGCTGCAAGTGTTCGGCGTTGGCCTCGCTGATATCTTCGCCGAAGATGCGCACGCAGCCGCGCGTCGGGCGCTCCAGCCCCAACATCTGGCGCAGCAGCACCGTCTTGCCGGTGCCGGAGCCGCCGACGATGGACATGATCTCGCCCTGTTCGATTTCCAGGTTCAAGTCCTGGTGCACGACGGTGCGGCCGAATTTGGTTTGCAGGTTCGTGATCTGCACCACCGGCACGCTGCCGTCCAGCGTCAACTCTCCGCTGCCGTCCGGGCAACCGCATTGTTCATCGGTGCTGGCGCTGGTGTCGTCCATCAGTAGCCCACGCCGTTGAAGACGATCGCGAACACGGCGTCGGCCAGGATTACGACGGTAATCGCCGTCACCACCGAGGTCGTCGTGCCGACGCCCAGGCTTTCCGTGTTCGGCTTGATGCGCAGGCCGAAGTGGCAGGACACCAGCGCGATCAGCATGCCGAACACCACGCCCTTGCCGAGACCGATCATGTAGTTCGCCAGCGGCACCGCGTCCGGCAGCTTCTGTATAAAGTAACGGGCCGACAGGTTCAATTCCACCTTGGCCGATACCATGCCGCCGATCAGGGCCATGGTGTCGGTCCAGATCACGAGCAGCGGCATCGAGATCGCCAGTGCGATCACCTTGGGAAGGATCAGGCGGAAGCCGTGCGAAATGCCCATCACCAGCATCGCATCAAGTTCCTCTGTCACGCGCATCACGCCCAGTTGCGCGGTGATCGACGAGCCGGAACGGCCCGCCACCAGGATCGCCGCCAGCAGCGGCCCCAGTTCGCGGATCACACTCATGCCGAGCAGGTTGACGAGATAAATGTCGCCGCCGAAGGTGCGCAACTGTTGCGCCGACAGGAAGGACAGCACGACACCGATCAGGAAGCCGACCAGCGCCGTGATGCCGAGCGCCTGGAATCCGGCATGAAAGATGTTGGCCGAGATTTCGCGCCACGGCCCGCGCATCGGATGGCGTATAAAGCGCCACAAGTCTTGCGTCACCTGGCCGATCAGGCGCACGAAGCCAGTCAAGTGTTCGAGGAAGCTGAGGATGGCAAAGCCGAGCACCATCACCGATGTCAGGCGCGCCTTGCGCGGGCGCGTCAGCGTGAGCGCGCCGGTGCTTTCCAGGCGTTTGAAGAATTCCTCGTGCGCGGGCGCGAGCTTCAATGCCGCGGGCCGGGCCTTGCCCCAGGCGTTCCAGAACAGCTGGGCGCCGATATGGTCCATGCTGTCGATGCCGCTCAAGTCCCACTGTGCACCGGACTTGGCCTTGACGGTTTTCAGCTTGGCGCCGATCGCCTTCATCGTATCGCGCCGCGCCAGCGCATGCACTTGCCAGGTACCGCCGGCCGTGACCGCCGACCCCGACGAGCCGCCGGGGCTGATGGTGAGGGTGGGCTCTGGTGTGGTCGGCATGGCGCCAGTGTAAGGGAGTTTTAACGGCGGCGCCACCGCCGCACTGCTGAGTTTCTCAGGCTGCCAGGTGGCGCACCTGCCGCTGCGGCGCAATCGCCTTGGCCGGCGCCGCCTTCGGTTTCGGCCCGACGTGATCGCGTCCCAGCAACTGCGCCGCTTCCTGCGCATCCATGCCGGAATGCACCAGCCAGCGCTGTACCAGCGCCGCCAGGCGGTCCAGCGCGATGCGGTGGGTGGCGTCGGTGTTCGCATACAGCCAGTCCGAGAAGGCCATGAAGTTTTCGAACGGCGCGTCGCCGAGTAAGACCGGCACCGTGTGCGCGAAGCGGCCGGAATTGGCCACCAGGTCCCAGTAGCGCGCGAAGCGCACCAGGCGTTGCATGGCCGGGAAGCTGATATGTTTATTCGCCAGAATCGTGTACGGCGGGTGCGGATCGAACACCAGGCCGTATTCCTGCGTATGCCGGATGATCGGCGTGCCGCGCAAGCGTTTTAAGATGCCGAACTGGATCTCGTGCGGCCCCAGCGCCCACAGCTTGTTGAAGCCGACGGCGAAACTCTCCACCGTTTCGCCGGGCAGGCCGGCGATCAGGTCCACGTGCATGTGGGCGGTCGAATGGTCGCACAGCCAGCGGATATTCTCGGCCGCCTTCCGGTTGTCCTGCTTGCGGCTGACCAGCGCCTGCACTTCCGGATTAAAACTCTGGATGCCGATCTCGAACTGCAGCGCGCCGGCGGGGAATTTGGCGATGCCGTCTTTCAGCGCATCGGGCAGGTGATCGGGCACCAGTTCGAAGTGGGCATACACCGGGTCGTCCGGGTTCGCCTCCAGCTTGTCGAGGAAGAATTGCATGATCTTCAGGCTGGTCTTGATATTCAGGTTGAAGGTGCGGTCGACGAACTTGAACAGGCGCGCGCCGCGCGCGTGCAGGCTTTCCATCTCCGCCAGGAAGGTATCGATGTTGAACGGCCACGCCGTCTTGTCCAGCGCCGACAGGCAGAATTCGCACTTGAACGGGCAGCCGCGCGACGCTTCCACATAAATGGTGCGGTGCGCGATGTCCTCGTCGGAGTACAGGGAGTATGGCATCTGCAACTCCGCCATCGGCGGCTGCACGCCCGCATGCACCTTCATCAGGGGTTTCGGGCCGTTCAGGATCTCGCCGCACAGTTTGGGGAAGGTCACGTCGCCCCAGCCGGTGATGACGTAATCGGCCAGTTGCACGATGCCCTGTTCCGCCGTTTCATGCGATACCTCCGGGCCGCCCAGCACCACGACGATTTCCGGCGCCACGCGTTTCAGCATGCCGACGACTTTATTGGTTTCTTCGACGTTCCATATATAGATACCGAAGCCGACGATCTTCGGCTGGCGCGCCAGGATGCGTTCGACGATCTCGGTGGTCTTCGCGCCGATGACGAATTCCTGGATGGCGGCCTGCTCCCGCAACGGCCCCATGTTCGCAAGCAGGTAGCGCAGCCCGAGTGAAGCATGGGTATAGCGCGCATTAAGGGTAGAGAGCAGGATCGTCATGGGATAGGGCGGGGATAAATCGGCAAAGGAGCCATTTTACCCTTGCCAAGCGCTGGCGGCTTCTATATAGTTCTGCCTCCCGACGCGACGCACGCAACACCGCGAACGACGGGGTCTTGAAGCACGATGTGCTGCGAGACGAAACAGGGGGTTGACGAAACGAGCTAAACGCTTCATACTCTTCCTTCTTCGCAACTGACAAACACAACGCTTTGTCGACA
>JAZJZT010000075.1:0-36173 GCA_040389645.1 Pseudomonadota bacterium
TTTCTGCGGGGAGGCGAACTATAGCAAAGGGGCGCCATGGCCGCAAGGCCTTTTTCGTATGCTATCGTAGGCCCGTTTTTAACATTTCAAAAATCGCCATGACCATTCCCGCTATCGCTTCCACTGCCGATGCAGCGCTTGCCGCCGCCCTGGATAAAGCCATCAATAACAAGACCAAACCGCTAGGTAGCCTGGGCTTGCTGGAAACGCTGGCAAAACAGATCGGCCTTATACAGGGCAAGACCGAACTCTCGATCAATCAGCCTGCGATCCTGGTATTTGCGGGCGACCATGGCGTGGTGGCGGAAGGCATATCGGCCTATCCGCAGGATGTGACCTGGCAGATGGTGGAGAATTTCCTGGCTGGCGGCGCGGCCATCAATATCTTCGCGCGGCAGAACGACTGCGCCTTATATGTTGTCGATGCGGGCGTGAACCACGACTTCGGCCAGCGCGACGGTCTGCTGGATCGCAAGGTCGCCAAGGGCACGCGCAATTTTGCGCAGGAACCCGCCATGTCCGCCCAACTTTGCGCGGCGGCGATGGAGCACGGCATGGCACTTGTCGACGACCTGAAAGGCAACGTGGTCGGCTTCGGCGAAATGGGCATCGGCAATACCACCGCCGCCGCCGCGCTGATGCACAAGCTGACCGGCATCCCGGTCGCGCAATGCGTGGGCGCCGGCACCGGCCTGTCGGCCCAAGGCATCCTGCACAAGCAGCACGTGATCGAGGCGGCCGTGACCAGGCATGCCGGCACGACTGAAGCGCTGGACGTGCTGGCCACCTTCGGCGGTTTCGAGATCGCGATGATGGCGGGCGCGATGCTGAAGGCTGCCGAGCGCCGCATGATCTTGCTGATCGACGGCTTCATCGTCACCAGCGCGCTGCTGGTGGCGGCCCGCCTGCAACCGGCGGTACTCGACTACTGCGTGTTCGCGCACTGCTCCGACGAGAATGGCCACATGCTGATGCTGTCCAGCCTGGGCGCGCGCCCTCTGCTGAACCTTGGCCTGCGCCTGGGCGAAGGCACCGGCAGCGCGCTGGCCCTGCCGCTGCTGCACGCGGCAGCCAATTTTACGAACCAGATGGCGACGTTCGATTCGGCCCAGGTCAGCGAAAAATCGGAATAGGCGGCACGCATTCCCATGTACCAGCTACGCCTGTTCTTCATCGCGCTGCAGTTTTTTACGCGCCTGCCGATTCCGCGTTGGGTGGGATTCGAGCCAGCCTGGTTGCACCATGCGTCGCGCTACTTTCCGCTGATCGGCATCGTCGTCGCGGTGATAGCGGGCGCCGTGTATGCCGCTGCCGCCCTGCTGTTGC
The DNA here is from genome assembly GCA_040389645.1 of Pseudomonadota bacterium. Classification (GTDB taxonomy): domain Bacteria; phylum Pseudomonadota; class Gammaproteobacteria; order Burkholderiales; family Burkholderiaceae_D; genus Rugamonas. The sequence continues at coordinate 1,327 of JAZJZT010000075.1, forward strand.
CGGCGGCGGTGGCCGTGCTGCTGGCGACGGCGGCCGGCATTTACGCGACCGGCGCCTTCCATGAAGACGGTTTCGCCGACATGTGCGACGGCTTCGGCGGCGGCATGACGCGCGAGCGCGTGCTGGATATCATGAAGGATTCGCGCATCGGCGCTTATGGCGCGATCGGCACCATCTGCCTGCTCGCCCTGAAATGCACGGCGCTGTCGCTGCTGCCGCCGGCCAGCGCGATCGCCGCGCTGTTTTTGGCGCACCCGCTGTCGCGCCTGGCCGCCACGTCGCTGATCTGGCGCATGGAGTATGCGCGCGCCGAGGGCAAGGCCAAGCCGATGGCGCAGGAAATGAGTACCACCGAATTCGCCATCGCGGCACTGTGCGCCGCCCTGCCCGCCCTGATCCTGGGCGCGGCGGCTTGCCTGTCCTGGAGCGCCATCGCGGCATCGGTACTGGCCGCCTTGTGCAGCGCCACCTGGCTGGGCCGCAAGTTCGCGCGCCGCATCGGCGGCTATACCGGAGATTGCCTGGGCGCGGTGCAGCAGGTGGCGGAAGTGGCGATTTATCTGTGCGTGCTGGCCAGCCTGGGCCACGGCGCCTGGGCCGGCGCTTGAGACGCGCATGCGGCTGATCCTGATCCGCCATCCGCAACCGCTGGTGGCGCCGGGCATCTGCTATGGCGGCACCGACCTTGCCGTCGCAGCAGACGAAGTCGCGCGCGTGCACGCCGCGCTGCGCGCCAGCCTGCCGGCCGGTGCTCCCATTTATTCCAGCCCGCTGCGCCGCTGCGCCGAACTGGCGAAAAACCTGGGCACGCCGATCCTCGATCCGCGCCTGGCCGAGATGCATTTCGGTGCCTGGGAAATGCGCAGTTGGGACGATATCGCGCGTGCGGAAATCGACGCCTGGGCCGCCGATCTGGTGCACTACCGGCCGGGCGGCGGAGAGAACGTGCTGCAGGTGGCGACGCGGGTGGCCGCCTTCCACGCCGAACTCGCGCGCCTGCCGCATGAACAGGTCGTCGTCATCTGCCACGCCGGCACGATACGGCTGCTGACCGCCTGCAGAGCGGGCCGCGCGCCGGCCGATATCGCACTGGCGGCGGCCCGCGCGCCGCATGCGATCGCCTATGGCGGCACTACCATCCTGGAAGCCTGCTCCTAAAATCCGTATAATGGCGGGGTTTTGGTGCCCGCGCGCATGTCCATGCGCGCAGTTAAACGGGAAACCCGCAGCCGCTTCTTACCAGGGAAACGGCCAACGTGTGCTGCCCCCGCAACGGTAAACAAGTGTCGTCGTGACGACAAGCTGCCTCGGACAACCACTGTGCTTTTTGCATGGGAAGGTGAGGCGGTCCAACTTGCCAGCCCGGATACCGGCCAAGACAGGTGGATGCGTATGCCCCAATGGCGTGCGCCTCTTTTCAATCTGGCCCACGGGGACGTCGGCTGGTTGCATATTTACTGAAAAATGATCATGACTTCTCCCGTTATTCGGCACGCGGCCCTCACGTCGCTTGCACTGGCTATGGCCGCCCCTTCCGCCTTCGCACAAACCGCAGCAATGAATACCGTCGTCGTCACCGCCACCCGTTCGCCGCAATTGCAGCGCGATGTGTTGAGCGATGTCGCCACCATCACCGCCGAGGAAATCGCGCGCTCCGGCGCCGGCTCCGTGATCGACCTGCTGCAGCGCCAGCGCGGCATCGAAATCACCCGCAACGGCGGCCCCGGCACCAATTCCAGCGTCTTCATTCGCGGCGCCAACAGCAACCAGAACGTGGTGCTGGTGGACGGCATCCGTATCGGCTCGTCCACCTCCGGCGCGGCCAACTGGTCGGCCATCCCGCTGCAATCGATCGAGCGCATCGAAATCGTCTACGGTCCGATGAGCACCCTGTACGGCGCCGATGCGATCGGCGGCGTGATCCAGATCTTCACCAAGAAGGGCACCGGCGTGCCGACCGTGACAGCCTTCGCCGGCGCGGGCACCAAGAACACGCGCGAATACGACGCCAGCGTGTATGGCGCCACCGGCGGCGACCATAGCTTCAGCTACGCGCTCAGCGCCGGCCATGAGGAATCGGACGGTTTCTCGTCGACTAAACCGGGCAATTTCTCCTACAACGGCGACCAGGACGGCTACTACCGCGAAGGCGTGACCGGCCAGCTCGGCTTCCAGCTCGCCAAGGGCCACGAACTGGGCCTGATCTTCCTGAAGAGCCGCACCAACGCGCAATTCGACAGCGGTACGCCGGTCACCTTCTACGACACGCACAGCGTGCAGAAACAGGAAAACATCGCGCTGTCTTCGAAAAACCAGATCCTGCCGTTCTGGCACAGCACCGCGCAACTGTCGCAGTCGCGCGATGATTCGACGTCCGACCCGGGCACCGTCAGCGGATACAGCCGCATCGACAGCAAGCAGCAGGACTTCACCTGGCAGAACGATTTCCGCTTCGGCGAAGACACGCTGCAGGTGCTGTACGGCCACCGCAAGGAAGAAGTCGTGTCGGGCAGCACGCCCGCGCTGGGCAAGGAACGCAAGACCGACTCGCTGGCCGCCGCCTACAGCCTGAAACGCGGTGCGCACCTGGCCAGCTTCAGCGCGCGCAACGACGACAGCTCGCAGTACGGCTCCAAGGTGACCGGCGCGGCGGGCTATGGCTACCGCATCAGCAATGCGCTGCGCGCCAGCGCCAGCTTCGGCACCAGCTTCCGCGCGCCGACCTTCAATGAACTGTACTACCCAGGTTTCGGTTTCGATGGCAACCGTCCGGAAAAAGGCCGCAACGCCGAAGCCAACCTGCAGTATGACGACGGCGTGACGCAACTCGGCGCGGTGATCTACCGCAACCGCCTGACCGACATGCTGGTCAGCACGACCCCGTGCCCGAAACCAGGCTTTACCTTCGGCTGCGCCTACAACGTCAACCGCGCCACGCTGGAAGGCTTGACGCTGACGGCCGGCCGCCGCTTCGGCAGCTTCCACGTCAGCGCCAACGCCGACTTGCAGAATCCGAAGGACGACACCACCGGCAAGTCGCTGACGCGCCGCGCGAAAAAACACGGCAACGTCATGGCTGACTACACGGTCGGCCCGCTGACGGCCGGCGCCGAGCTGCAAATGTCCGGCAAGCGTTTCGACGACGCGGCCAACAAGAACACCCTGGGCGGTTATTCCTTGCTGAACCTGTACGCTACTTACCAGTTCGCGCGCGACTGGTCCGTGCTGGCGCGCTGGAACAACGTCACCGACAAGACCTATGAAGTAGCGCGTTTCTATGCGACGCCGGGCGCGCAATTCTTTGCCGGCGTACGTTACGGCATCAAGTAACGATGGTGTAAGCTGCCGGGCGCCGCGTCACGCGCCCGGCAGAGCAGTACCCGCTCACATAAGGCAGTGCATGCAACCCTATTTCCGCAATCTGCGCACGCGCGCCAGCGTCATCAGCGGCGCGCTGGCCCTGTTCGTCGTCGCCGCCATGCTTTTCGCCGGCATGATCGGTTCCGTCTCGATTCCGTTTTCCGACATTCCCGCCGCGCTCGACGCGCTGCGCCACGGGCACGATGGCGGCCTGGCCGCCACGCTGCTCGAACTGCGCGGCAGCCGCGCATTGACCGCCTTCGTCACCGGCGCGGCGCTGTCGCTGGCCGGCGTCATGATGCAGGCGCTGCTGCGCAATCCGCTGGCCGACCCCTACGTATTGGGCATCTCGGCCGGCTCCGCCGTCGGCGCGCTGGCCGCGCTGATGTTCATGTGCGCGGCCTGGGTGGTCGACGCCGCCGCCTTCGTCGGCGCGGTCGCCGTGTCGATGATGCTGTATTTCCTGGCCCGGCGCGATATGCGCAGCGGCGCGGCGGCCGAAGGCGGCACCGCCCTGCTGCTGCTGACCGGCGTGATCCTGTCTTCGGCCTGCATGGCCGTGGTGACCTTGATGCTGTCGATCGCGCCGGAGAGCCGCCTGCGCAGCATGGTGTTCTGGATGATCGGCGACCTAGGCGGCGCGCCGCTGCGCTGGCTGCCGTGGATTGTGCTGGCCGGCGCCAGCGCTTTCGCGCTGCGCAACGCGCGCGCGATGAACGTGATGGCGCTGCACGCGGAGGCGGCGGCCACGCTCGGCATCCGCGTCGGTGCGTTGCGCAAAGGTCTGTTCTTCGTTTCCGGCCTGCTCACGGCCAGCGCGGTCACGACCGCCGGCAGCATCGGCTTCGTCGGCCTGATCGTGCCGCACGCCTGCCGCTTCGCCTTCGGACCGGACCACCGCGTGCTGATCCCGGCCGCCGCGCTGGCCGGCGGCGGTTACCTGGTGCTGGCCGACACGCTGGCGCGCACCGTCATCGCGCCGCAGCAATTGCCGGTCGGCGTGGTCACGGCGCTGATCGGCGCGCCGGTCTTCCTGTACCAACTCCACCGGCTGCGCAAATGACATGATCGCCACCCACCAACTCACACTGCAAATCGGCGCCCGCCTGCTGATCGACAAGCTGGACTGGCAGGTCGAACCCGGCTCCTGCTGGAGCGTCATCGGCCGCAACGGCGCCGGTAAAAGTACCTTGCTGCGCACGCTTGCCGGGCTGATTCCGGCCGACGGCGGCCACGTCGCCATCCAGGGCCGCGCGCTGTCCGCCTGGCCGCTGGCCGAACTGGCACGCCAGCGCGCCTTCCTGGCGCAGGGCCGCAGCGACGCCTTCTCTTACAGCGTGATCGAAACCGTGCTGTCGGCGCGCCACCCCTATCACGGCAACCGCTACTGGGAAGACAGCGACGACCACCGCCTGGCGATGGCGGCACTGACGGCGATGGAAGTTTCCGAACTGGCCGCGCGCGACGTGCGCACGCTGTCCGGCGGCGAGCGCCAGCGCGTGGCGATCGCCGCCATGCTGGCGCAGGATACGCCCTTGCTGCTGCTGGACGAACCGGCCAACGCGCTCGACCTGGCGCACCAGGTCAGCGTGATGCGCCTGCTATCCCGCCTGTGCCGCGAACAGCATAAAACCGTGGTCATGGTGGGCCACGACCTGACGCTGGCGCACAGCGTCTCGACCCACGCGCTGCTGCTGATGGGCGACGGCCGCTGGTTGGCCGGGCCGGTGGCGGACGTCATGCAACCCGCCATCCTGAGCGACTATTTGGACCATCCGATCGACGTGATCCGGCATGGCCAGCGCAGCATCTTTATACCGAAAGAGGAAATCGCATGAGCGACGCCACACCTGAAGAAATCCTGGCCCTGAACGAACGCCACCGCGTGCGCATGGAGCGCAAGAAGGCCATCATCGACGCCAAGATCGCGGCGGCCGACAAGCAGATCGGCATCATCATCGTCAACACCGGCAACGGCAAGGGTAAAAGCTCGTCCGGCTTCGGCATGGCGATGCGCGCCATGGGCCACGGCATGAAGGTCGGCGTGGTGCAGTTCATCAAGGGCGCGATGGCGACCGGAGAAGAAAAATTCCTGCGCCGTTTTCCGGAAGAAGTCAGTTTTCATGCGATGGGCGAAGGCTATACCTGGGAAACCCAGAACCGCGAACGCGACATCGAAAAGGCGCAACTGGCGTGGGAACAGGCCAAACGCTTCCTGTCCGATCCCGGCATCGGCCTGGTCCTGCTCGACGAATTGAACATCGCGCTGAAATACCGCTACCTGGACGTGAACGTCGTCATCGCCGACCTGCTGGAGCGCCCGGCCATGCAGCACGTCGTCATCACCGGACGCGGCGCGCCGCAGGAACTGATCGACATGGCCGACACCGTGACCGAGATGGGCGTGGTAAAACACGCATTCAAGGCCGGCATCGGCGCGCAGGCTGGCACCGAATGGTAGTGCCGACTCATATCGACGTGCAGGTCTTGCTGGTGGCGGCCGTGGCATCGGGCCAGGGCAAGACCACGGTGACGGCGGCGCTGGCGCGCAAACTCGGTCGCATGGGCAAGCGCGTGCGCGTCTTTAAATGCGGGCCGGATTTCATCGATCCGATGCTGCTCGAACGCGCCAGCGGCGCGCCGGTGAAAACGCTGGACCTGTGGATGGTCGGCCTTGAGCTGTGCCGCGCGCAACTGGCGCAAGCGGCGCGGGAGGCGGACGTGATCCTGATCGAAGGCGTGATGGGCTTATATGACGGCACGCCGTCGTCGGCCGACCTGGCGCGCGCATTCGGCGTGCCGGTGATGGCGGTGATCGACGCCGGCGCGATGGCGCAGACCGCCGGCGCGCTGGTGCACGGTTTGCGCGATTATGGACCGGTCGAGATGGCCGGCGTGATCGCCAACCGCGTCGCCAGTCCCGGCCACGCGGCGATGGTCGCCACCTCGCTGCGCGACATCCCGCTGTTCGCCACGCTGCCGAAACAGGCGCGTTCGCTGCCGGAACGCCACCTGGGCCTGGTGCTGCCGGGCGAAGTGAGCGACATCGACGTCCTGCTGGACCAACTGGCCGAACAACTGGCGTTCGACGAAGCGGCGTGGAACCGTCTGCGCAGCACGCGCATCGATATCACCCCGGAACCTGAAAAGCCGCTTACGCCGCCCGCCCTCGCCGGCCGCACGATCGCCGTCGCGCGCGACGCGGCGTTCATGTTCATCTATCCGGCCAACCTGGACACGCTGCGCCAACTCGGCGCCACGTTGGCATTCTTTTCGCCGCTGGCGGACCAGCCGGTGCCGGCCAATGCCGATGCCGTCTACCTGCCGGGCGGTTATCCGGAACTGCATGCGCAGCAGCTGTCGCAATCGGAACAATGGAAAACCTCGATCCGCAAGGCGCACGGTAATGGCCTGCCTATCGTCGCCGAATGCGGGGGCATGATGGCGCTCGCCGACACGCTGACAGACCAGGCCGGGGCGAGCTGGGAGATGGCCGGCCTGCTGCCCGGCGCGGTCGCAATGCAGGCGCGCCTGGCCGGTCTCGGTTCGCAAGGCATGCCGACATCCGACGGCGTCCTGCGCGGCCACACCTTCCATTATTCGAAGCTGGAGACAGCGCTTGTCCCCGCCGTGCGCACCGTAAAACATCCGTCCGGCGCGGAAGGTGAAGCCATCTACAAAACCGGTTCGCTGACCGCGTCTTATTTCCACGCTTATTTCGCTTCCAACCCGGCGGCCGTGGCGGCGCTGTTTGGCGGGAGCGCCGCGGCATGACGCGCACGCTGGTGTTCGGCGGCGCGCGCTCGGGCAAGAGCGCTTATGCGGAAAAACTCGCCATCGCATCGGGCAAGGAAGTGGTGTATATAGCCACGGCGCGCGCGGGCGACGGCGAAATGGCGAACCGCATCGCGCAGCACCGGCGCCAGCGCCCCGCCATCTGGACGACCATCGAAGAACCGCTGGCCCTGGCCGACGCCCTAATAAAATGGAGCGCGCCGCAGCGCCTGGTGCTGGTCGATTGCCTGACCTTGTGGCTGTCGAACCTGATGTTCGCCGACGGCGCCGAGTATCCGGACGTGGGAGACATTGCGCTGCCAGCCGTTTTTCATGCACAACGCGCCGCCCTGCTGGCCGCGCTGGAGCAGGCTGGCGGCGATATCGTGCTGGTGTCGAACGAGGTCGGCATGGGCATCGTGCCCTACGGCGCCATCTCGCGCGCCTTCACCGACGAGGCGGGACGCCTGAACCAGGCAGTGGCGTCCGCCTGCGACCGCGCTGTTTTCGTGGCGGCCGGCCTGCCGCTGGTGCTGAAAGGTGCGCCATGCTGACAGATTTGAATGTGGCCACGGTGGCGCTGCTGCTGGCGGCTGGCGTGCTGCTCGACCTGCTGCTGGGGGAAACGCGGCGCTGGCACCCGCTGGTCGGCTTCGGCAACCTGGCTTATGCCATCGAGCGCCGCCTGAACCGGGGTAAGCTGCTTTTCTGGCGCGGGGTGCTGGCCTGGCTGCTGGCGGTCCTTCCTCCGACCGCGATGAGCGTGCTGCTGGTTTCACAATTCGGCGGATGGCACGCGATGGCGTGTCATGCGCTGCTGCTGTATTTCTGCATCGGCCTGCGCAGCCTGCGCGACCACAACCTGCCGATCGCGCAGGCGCTGGCGCAAGGAGATTTACCGAGCGCGCGCCTGCTGACCGCGCGCATCGTCAGCCGCGATACGGCCAACGCCGATGAAGCCGATCTCGCCAAGGCCAGCGCCGAATCGCTGCTGGAAAACGGCAACGACGCCGTGTTCGGCACCTTGTTCTGGTTTGCCGTCGCCGGCGGGCCGGGAGCCGTGCTGTTCCGGCTGGCGAACACGCTCGATGCGATGTGGGGCTACCGCACGTCGCGCTTCCTGCAATTCGGTTGCACCGCCGCCCGCATCGACGATGCGCTCAATTTCATTCCGGCCCGCCTGACCGCGCTGTCGTATGTCTTGCTGGCGCCGGGCATGGCCGGTAAACGCCGCGCCTGGCATTGCTGGCGCACGCAGGCGCCGGCGTGGAGCAGCCCGAATGCCGGACCGGTGATGTCCAGCGGCGCCGGCGCGCTCGGCCTGTCGCTGGGCGGCGCCGCCGTCTACGATGGAGAAACCGAACAGCGCCCGCCGCTGGGCAGCGGCGCGCCGGCGCGCGCGCAGGATATTCGCCGCGCCTGGACGCTGGTGGCGCGCACCACGGCCTTGTGGCTGTTCGCGGCCGGCGCCGCCGCAGCCGGCTGCTACCTGGCGCACGGAGGTGTATATGCTTGAACACGGCGGCAACCTGCGCGACGCCGCGCGGCATTATGGCCGCGAAGACTGGCTCGATCTGTCGACCGGCATCAACCCGCACTGGTATCCGGTGCCGCCGCTGCCGGGTAATGCCTGGCACCGCCTGCCCGAAGCCGATCCGGCGCTGGCGCAGGCGGCGCAGGCATATTATGGCGCGCCGCTGATGCTGCCGGTGGCCGGCACCCAGGCCGCAATCCAGGCGCTGCCGCGCCTTCGTCCTCCTTCCCGCATCGTCGTGGCCGCGCCGTCGTACGCCGAGCACGCGCACCACTGGGCGCTGCACGGTCACGACATGCGGCAACTGCCGTATGCCGAACTGGCCGGCGCAGTGGAGCACTGCGACGTCATGGTCATCTGCAATCCGAACAACCCGACCGGAGACAGCGTGCCGCCGGAACTGCTGCTGCGATGGCATGAACAACTGGCCGCGCGCGGCGGCTGGCTGATCGTCGATGAAGCCTTCGGCGACACCGCGCAACACGCCAGCGTCGCCGCGCACACGGGCCGAGACGGATTGATCGTATTGCGCTCGGTCGGCAAATTTTTTGGCCTGGCCGGCGTGCGCCTGGGTTTTGTCGCGGCACATCCGAAACTGTTGCAGGCGCTGGCCGACCTGCTCGGCCCCTGGGCCGTCAGCGGCCCGGCGCAGCAGATTGCGCTGGCCGCATTGAACGACGAACAATGGCAAGCGCGAATGCGCGCGCAACTCGATGCGTCGGGCCGGCGCCTGCATGCGCTGCTCGCCGCATCCGGCATCGCCGCCAGCGGCACCGCCCTGTTCCAGTGGTGGCCCGAACCTCGCGCCGAAGCTTTACATGAACACATGGCGCAGCGCGGCATCTGGGTGCGCCTTTTCAGGCAGGCCGCGCGCGGCATCCGCCTTGGCCTGCCGCCGGACGAAGCCGGATGGCGGCGGCTGGAACAGGCATTGAACGAATGGAATCTGGATAAATGATGAAAAAAATCGTGTTCACCCTGGCCTGCCTGATCGGCGCCAGCCACGGCGCCAGCGCCGCCATCACCGTGCGCGACGACGACGGCAATCCGGTGACGCTGCAAAAACCGGCGCAGCGCATCATCTCGATGGCGCCGCATGTCACCGAACTGCTGTTCGCGGCCGGCGGCGGCGACAAGATCGTCGGTGCGGTCAATTACAGCGACTACCCGGAAGCGGCGAAGAAAATCCCGAATATCGGCGACAACCGGCAAGTCGACATGGAACGGGTCGCGGCGATGAAGCCGGACCTGATCGTGATCTGGATGCACGGCAGTTCCGAGCGCCAGATCGATACCTTGCGCCAGCTGGGCATACCGCTGTTCCACAGCGAGCCGAAAAAACTGGCCGATATCGCCGACAACCTGCAGCGCATGGGGCAGTTGATGGGGACAGAAAGCGTGGCGCAAAAGGCGGCGGCGGAATTGCGCGAGAAGCTCGCCGCGCTCACCGCGCAATACGCGAAGCGCCCGCCGGTGCGCGTGTTCTACCAGGTATGGGACAAGCCGCTGTACACGCTGAGCGGAAGCCACATCATCAGCGATGCGATGCGGGTCTGCGGCGGCGAGAACGTGTTCGCTTCGATGAAGATCACGGCGCCGGTGGTCGATGTGGAAGGGGTGCTGCGCGAAGATCCGGAAGCGGTGTTCGCCACCAGCGAGAAAAACTATGGCGGCGTCAATCTGTGGCGTCCCTATAAAACCATGCTGGCGGTACGCAACGACAACCTGTTCACGGTCGATGGCCACCTGCTGAACCGCGCCGGTCCGCGCATGATCCAGGGTACAGCCGTGCTGTGCGAAAAACTCGAACTGGCGCGCCAGCATAGAAAGCAGTGACATGAACTTCCCCTACTCTACACTGATGGTGCAGGGCACCACCTCGGACGCCGGCAAAAGCACGGTGGTGGCGGCCCTGTGCCGGCTGCTGAAACGGCAAGGCGTGCGCGTGGCGCCGTTCAAGCCGCAGAACATGGCGCTCAACAGCGCCGTCACCGCCGACGGTGGAGAGATCGGCCGCGCCCAGGCCTTGCAGGCGATCGCGGCCGGCGTAGCGCCGCATACGGACATGAACCCTGTACTGCTAAAACCGTCGAGCGACATCGGCGCACAGGTGATCATCCACGGCAAAGTGCGCGCCGAAATGAATGCGAGAGACTACCACCAGTACAAGACGGTGGCGATGCAGGCGGTGCTGGAATCGCACGGCCGCCTGGCGGCGCAGTATGAAACCGTCGTGGTGGAAGGCGCCGGCAGCCCGGCCGAGATCAACCTGCGCGACCGCGATATCGCGAACATGGGTTTCGCCGAGGCGGTCGACTGCCCTGTCATCCTGGTGGCCGACATCGACCGCGGTGGCGTGTTCGCGCACATCGTCGGCACGCTGTCCTGCCTGTCCGAGAGCGAACGCAATCGCACCATCGGCTTCGTCATCAACCGTTTTAGGGGAGACATCAAACTGCTCGAACCGGGCCTGGAATGGCTGGAGCGGCAGACCGGCAAGCCGGTACTGGCGGTGCTGCCCTATCTGCACGGCCTGTTCCTCGACGCCGAGGATGCGGTGCAGCCGGTGCAGGCCGAGCGCGGCGCCTTCCGCGTGGTCGTGCCCAGCCTGCCGCGCATGAGCAACCACACGGATTTCGATGCGCTGCGCGCCCATCCCGACATCGACCTGCAATTCGTGCGCCAGGGCGAGCCGATCCCGGCGGCCGACCTGATCATCCTGCCCGGCAGTAAAAACACGCGCGCCGACCTGGACTGGCTGCGCGCGTTCGGCTGGCCGGAAAAAATCGAAAAGCACCTGCGCTACGGCGGCAAGGTGATCGGCGTCTGCGGCGGTTTCCAGATGCTGGGGCAATCCGTCACCGACAGCGAGGGCATCGAAGGCAAGCCGGGCGTTTCTCCCGGCCTGGGCCTGCTCGACATGGACACGGCAATGACCAGCGACAAGCGCCTGGTGCAGGTCGGCGGCGTCTGCGCGTTCGACGAGGATGCCGCCGTCAGCGGCTATGAAATCCACATGGGCGTGTCGAGCGGCGCGGCGCTGGCGACGCCGGCCTTCATCATCGACGGCCGCCCCGAAGGCGCACGCTCGGCCGACGGGCAAATCCTCGGCACCTACCTGCACGGCCTGTTCGACACGCCGTCCGCCAGCGCCGCGCTGCTGCGCTGGGCAGGCCTGCACACGGATACGCGCGTGGACACCTCGGCGCTGCGCGAAGCGAGCCTGGACCGCATCGCCGACGCCACCGCGCCGCTGTTCGATGCGCTGGTAAAACTGGGCAGCCAGGGCGCCGCATGAACCCGCACGCTTTTCCGCAGCAGCAGCTCGACGGCGTGTACCGCGCCATCCGCGAGCGGCGCGATATCCGCCATTTCAGGCAGGGAGCACTGGAAGAAGGTCAATTGGAACGCTTCATCGGCGCCGCCCACAGCGGCCCCAGTGTCGGGCTGATGCAACCCTGGCGTTTCATCCGCATCGCCGACCCGGCGCTGCGCGCGCAAATTCACGCCCACGTCGACGAGGAACGCCAGCTCACCGCGGAAGCGCTGGGCCAGCGCGCCGGGGAATTCATGCGCCTGAAGGTGGAAGGCATACTCAGTTGCGCCGAAGTGCTGGTGGTGGGCTTGATCGACCGGCGCGAACGCTTCGTGTTCGGCCGCCGCACGATGCCGGAAATGGACCTGGCCTCGGCTTCCTGCGCAATCCAGAACTTCTGGCTGGCGGCGCGCGCCGAAGGCATCGGCGCCGGCTGGGTGTCGCTGTTCGACCCGCAGCGCCTGCGCGACATCTGCCGCATGCCCGAAGATAGCCAGCCGATCGCCGTGCTGTGCGTCGGCCAGGTCGAGGAATTCTACCGCGCGCCCATGCTGGAAACCGAACGCTGGGACCAGCGCCTGCCGCTGGCACAGGTGATGTACCAGGATAGCTGGGGCCAGCCTGCGCCGTAGGCCTGGAGGATAACGCGACGCCGCCTTTTGTGTAACAATCTGGGCACGCCAACCAACGCGCCCTGCCTATGTCCAGCCCCGAGACCAAACGCTATCTGCCCTGGGTCGTCGCCACGGCCCTGTTCATGGAGCAGCTCGACTCCACCATCGTCAACACCGCCATCCCCAGCATGGCCGTCAGCCTGCAGGTGACGCCGCTGAGCCTGAAGGCGGTCGTCACCAGCTACATCCTCAGCCTGGCCGTGGCGATTCCCATCAGCGGCTGGATGGCGGACCGCTACGGCACGCGGCGCGTGTTCATGAGCGCGGTGGCGATTTTTACAATTGCCTCGATCCTGTGCGGCCTGTCGGTCAATTCTCCGATGCTGGTAGCGGCGCGCCTGCTGCAAGGCTTCGGCGCGGCGATGATGATGCCGGTCGGCCGGATCGCGATCATCCGCACCTTCCCCAAGGCCGAACTGCTGTCGGCGATGAATTTCGTGATCATCCCGGCCCTGATCGGCCCCTTGCTGGGACCGACCGTGGGCGGCCTGATCGTGCACTGGATGTCGTGGCGCGAGATTTTCTTCATCAACGTGCCAGTCGGGCTGGGCGCGATCTGGCTGGCCTGGCGCTACCTGCCCGATTATCGTGGCGACAAGCCGCGCCCATTGGACCTGATCGGCCTGGTGCTGTTCGGCACCGGCATCGCGCTGCTGTCGTGGCTATTGGAAGTGTTCGGCGAACACAAGATCGACCTCACCTCGGCCGCCGTGCTGCTGTTCATCGCCTGCAGCCTGCTGGCGGCCTACGCCTGGCACGCGGCGCAGGCGCCGCATCCGTTGCTGCGCCTGGCGCTGCTGCGCGTGCGCACCTTCCGCGTTTCCGTGCTCGGCGGTTTCGTCACGCGGCTGGGCATCGGCGGCCTGCCCTTCCTGCTGCCGCTGCTGTACCAGCTGGGACTGGGCTTGCCGGCCTGGCAATCGGGCTTGATGATGATGCCGTCGGCCGCCGCCGCGATGGGCATGAAATTCATTTCGACGCGGGTGCTGGCGCGCTTCGGCTACCGGCAAGTCCTGATCGTCAACACGGTGCTGATCGGGATCACCATCAGCATGTATTCCCTCGTCGGGCCAGGCACGCCGCTGGTCGCGATCGTGCTGATCAGCCTGTGCCTGGGTTTCTTCAATTCGCTGCAATTTTCCAGCATGAACAGCATCGCCTATGCCGACATCGACAACGCCGACAGCAGCATGGCCAGCACCATCGCCAGTTCGCTGCAACAGCTGTCGATGAGTTTTGGCCTGGCTTGCGGCTCTTTGATCACCGGCTGGTACCTGGGCGACCTGCCGCAGACGGACCGCGTGGTGCTGACCGGCGCGCTGCACCATGCGTTCCTGACGCTGGCGGTGCTGACGATGCTGTCGTCGGCGACCTTCTGGACCTTGCGCAAGAACGATGGCGAAGCGCTGGCCAAGGGTGCGCCAGCCTAGGCTTTTACCGTTTGAAAGATGCCGCCGGATAGATGGCGGCTCCCTGTCAGCCTGGGACGTGGCCCAGGGCGTGCTCCAGTGCGACGCGGGCACCGTCCCGGTACAGCCGCTGCAGCGCGTCCGCCACCGCGGCGACGAAGCGCGGTTCATCGCCCAGTTCGCCGAATAGCTCGCGCAGCGACAGCAGCGCGGACGGGTCGGCGCCGCCGCGCAGCGCGTGCTCGCGCAGGCGCCCGGCGTACGGATCGATCAGCGGCATCGGCCTGCCCTGCTCGTCGCTGCCGTTCAGATAGCGGAACCAGCAGGCCACGATAAAGCTGAGCAGTTTGATCGGGCCGCCGCGCTCGATCTGTTCGCACACCGACGGCAGCACGAACTTGGGAATGCGCGCCGAGCCTTCGGTGCCGATGCGCGAGAGCTGGTCGCGGATCGCCGGATTGGCGAAACGCTCGATCAGTGTGCGCTTGTAGTCGGCCAGATCGATGCCCTCGACGGCCGGCAGCAACGGCGTCACCTCGATGTCCATCATGTCGGAGAACAGTTGGCGGATGCCGGCGTCGGCCATCGCCTCGTGCGCGAACTCGTAGCCGAACAGCATGCCGATGTAGCACAGCGACTGGTGGCCAGCGTTGAGCAGGCGCAGTTTCATTTTCTCGTAAGGCAGCACGTCGCGCGTCATCTGCGCGCCGACCAGTTCCCAGGCCGGGCGCCCGCCCGGGAAGTGTTCCTCGATGACCCACTGCTTGAACGGCTCGGTCATCACCGGCCAGGCGTCCAGCAGGCCGAATTTATCGCGCAGCAGGGCGCGATGCTCGTCCGTGGTGGCGGGCGTGATACGGTCGACCATGCTGTTCGGGAAGGCGCAGTGCTGCGCCAGCCACTCGCTCAGCGAGGGCGAGCGCAGTGCCGTGAAGGCCAGCAGCATCTTGCGCGTAACGTCGCCGTTATTCTGCAGGTTATCGCATGACATCACGGTAAACGGCGCCAGTCCGCGCGCGCGGCGCCGCGCCAGCGCTTCGGCCAGGTAGCCGAACGAGCAGCGTGGCGCGTCCGGATGGGCCAGGTCGTGCACGATGTCGGGGTGGCTGGCGTCGAATTCACCGCTGCCCTGATTGATGTAATAACCACCTTCCGTGATGGTGAGCGAGACGATGCGGGTGGACGGATCGGCCATCTTTTCGATCACCGCATCCGGGTTGTCGGGCGCGTACAGGAACTCCAGGATGGAGCCGATCACGCGCGGCACGTCGCCTTGCGCGCTGCGTTCGACCACGGTGTACAGGCAGTCCTGCGCCAGCATGGCGTCGCGAATGGCCGCGTCGTGCGGTAGCAGGCCAACGCCGCAATAACCCCACTGTTCATGGCCGGGCAGGTGCAGCAGCTCGTCCAGGTAGAGCGCCTGGTGGGCGCGGTAGAAGCCGCCGACGCCGATATGCACGATGCTGCGCGCCACCGCGCCGCGCTCGTAGGCCGGACCGGGAATGCCGGACGGCAGGCGGTCGAGCGCGGCCCGGTTCAATTGAGTCAGTGCCTGCGTCATCACGCCGCTCCTTTCGCGGGAGTGCCGCAGGTTTTGCCGAAGCGGTCGAAATGGTGCACGAAATCGTGCTCGAAGCTGAGGTGGGTGCGGTCGCCCGGATGCAGGGCGATGCGCTCGCTGCCGCGCGACACCACCTGCACATTGTTTTCCAGGCGTGCGTAGACCAGGGTCTCGACGCCCAGCGATTCGACCATGTCGACGGTGGCCGGCAGGCTGCCCGGCTGCGCGCCGGCCAGCACGTGCACATGTTCCGGGCGGATGCCGACGAAGCCGTCGGTGGGTGCATCGGCCCCGGCCATCTCGGCCAGGCGCGGCAGGGCCGACGCCGCCACCACGTTCATGCTCGGGGTGCCGATGAACTGCGCCACGAAGCGGTTGGCGGGGCGGTCGTACAGCGCCAGCGGCGAGCCGTGCTGCTCGATCTGGCCGTCGCGCAGCACCACCACGCGGTCGGCCAAGGTCATCGCCTCGACCTGGTCGTGGGTCACGTAGATGGTAGTGGCGCCCAGCTCGCGGTGCAGCTTGGCGATTTCGATACGGGTCTGCACGCGCAGCGCCGCATCCAGGTTCGACAGCGGTTCGTCGAACAGGAACACCTTGGGGTCGCGCACAATGGAGCGGCCGATGGCGACGCGCTGGCGCTGGCCGCCGGACAATTCTTTCGGCGTGCGCTCCAGGTACTTGCCCAGGTCGAGGATGGCGGCGGCCTTGTCGACCTTCTCGCGGATCACGGCGCGGTCGACGCCGGCCAGCTTCAGCGCGAACGACATGTTCTCGAACACCGTCATGTGCGGATACAGCGCGTAGGACTGGAACACCATCGCCAGGTCGCGCTTGGACGATGGCAGGCTGGTGATGTCGCGCCGGTCCAGGTGCAGGCTGCCCTTGTCGATCGGCTCGAGGCCGGCGATCAGGCGCAGCAGGGTCGACTTGCCGCAGCCGGACGGGCCAACGAAGACGACGAACTCGCCCTTCTCGATTTGCAGGTCGATGCCCTTGATGGCGTGGTGATCGCCGAAGTATTTTTCTATATTGCTCAGTTCCAGGTAAGCCATGATCATTGTCCTGTTTTTATCTATATTGGGTGTCTATTTCACTGCGCCGAAGGTCATGCCCTGCACCAGCTGTTTCTGGCAGAACCAGCCCAGCGCCATGATCGGCGCGATCGCCATCAGCGACGCGGCCGACAGCTTGGCCCAGAACAGCCCTTCCGGACTGGAGTAGGAAGCGATCAGCCAGGCCAGCGTGCCGGCGTTGGAAGCGCCCAGGTTGAGCGACCAGAACGACTCGTTCCACGACCACACCATGCACACCAGCGCGGTCGAGGCGATGCCGCCCACCGACAGCGGCAGCACGATGTAGCGAAACTCGTGCAGCACGGTGGCGCCGTCCATGCGTGCCGCTTCGAGGATCTCGCGCGGCAGCTCGCGCATGTTCGTATACAGCAGCCAGACCATGATCGGCAGGTTCATCAACATGAACATCACCGTCAGGCCGACGCGGGTATCGAGCAGGCCGAAATACTGGTAGCAGATGTAGATCGGCATCAGTGCGCCGACGCCGGGCATGTAGCGCGAGCTGAGCATGAACTTCAGCAGGCCGATGGTGCCGCGGGTCGGAAAGAAGGCCATCGAATAGGCCGCCGGAATCGCGATCGCCAACCCGATCGCGGTCGAGACCACGCTGGTGATGAGCGAGTTGAAGGCGTAGCCGAGGTAGTGGTCGCGTCCCATCACGTCCTGGAAGCTTTGCAGCGTCGGCGTGAAAAACAGCAGCGGCGGCGTGGAGATGGCCTGGCCCTCGGTCTTGAAGGCCATCAGCCCGAGCCAGAAGATCGGGAAAAACAGCAGCAGCGCGAAAAACCAGGCGGCCGCCGTGCGCATATGCAGGGCAAGTTTGTTGTTCATCAGGGTTTCCTTATTTCGCCAGGTTCTTGCCGATGACGCGCATCAGGAAGAAGGCAGCGATGTTCGCCAGCAGCACCGCGAACAGCGCCCCGGCCGAAGCCGCGCCAATGTCGTAGGACAGCAAGGCTTGCTGATAGATCATGAAGGTAATGGTGGTGGTGTCGAAGCCCGGACCGCCGCTGGTGGTGGTGAAGATTTCGGCGAACACCGACAGCAGGAAGATCATTTCGATCATCAAGACCACGGACACGGCGCGGCCCAGGTGCGGAATGTACAGGTAGCGCAGCTTTTGCAGGTAGTTGGCGCCGTCCATGCCGGCCGCCTCCAGTTGTTCCCGGTCCATCGACTGCAGCGAGGTCATGAAGATCAGGCAGGCGAAGGGCAGCCACTGCCACGACACCATCATGATGATGGCCAGCAGAGGATACTGCGACAGCCAGTCGATCGGGGTCATGCCGAAGAACAGGCTGACCTGGGCAAACAGGCCGTAGATCGGGTTGAGCAGCATGTTCTTCCACATCAGCGCGTTCACCGCCGGCATCACCAGGAAGGGCGAGATCAGCAGCACGCGCACGATGGCCCGGCCGGGGAAGGCTTCGTTGATCAACAGGCCCAGTGCGATGCCCAGCACGACCGTGATGGCCATGACGGAAAACATCAGCACGAAGGTGTTTTTCAAGGCCGGCATGAAGGCGCCGTCGGTGAAGAAAAAGTGGAAGTTCGCCAGGCCGTGGAATTCGTGCTCGCCGGGACTGAGCATGTTGAAGCGGACGAAGGCGTAGTACAGCGTGATCAATAAGGGGACGATGGAAACGGTGGCTATGGCGAGCACGGCCGGCGTCAGCAGGGTCCGAGGTATGAGTCGTGTCATAAGGTTCTCAGGTGCGCAGAGTAACGCCGGCCCGCGCGCGGGACGGCGATGAAAAACGGGGCTGGCAAAAGCGCAGCGGAAGCGCTTAAACCATCAGCGTCAAACCGGGGGCCGACGGTAATGCCGTTAAGTTAGCGTCAAATTG
This sequence comes from Pseudomonadota bacterium, assembly GCA_040389645.1. Lineage (GTDB taxonomy): Bacteria > Pseudomonadota > Gammaproteobacteria > Burkholderiales > Burkholderiaceae_D > Rugamonas. The sequence goes on from JAZJZT010000075.1 coordinate 19,878, forward strand.
TCATTCCGGATCGCCGGACCGCCGCGAAGGCGGGAATCCCATTTAGTGGCCCAAATACCATCCCAAACGGTGCAGAAAAATGGGATTCCCGCCTGCGCGGGAATGACAGATCTCCTGTCCGTGGCTTAACTTGACGGCATTAGGGTCCGACGGAGCTTCGCAGGCCCGGTTAGCGAAGCATCACCCGGCCTGGCAGTGCGGACTATTTGTAATAGCCACCCTTGCGCATTTCGCGCTCGGCCGCCTGCTGGGTGATCTCCAGCGCCTGATCGACCGTGACCTTGCCCAGCAGGGCTGCGGTCATCTGCTGGCCGGCCGCCACGCCGATCGCCTGAAACTCGGGAATCGCGGCGAATTGCACGCCGACGTATGGCGACGGCGGCAAGGTGCTCTGGTTCGGACGGCCGGTGGCGATCGCCTTGCCTTCTGCCGTGGCGAACTTGGCCGCCTTGATGAAGTCCGGCGAAGCGTAGGTCGATTTGCGGGTGCCGGTCGGCACGCTGGTCCAGCCGGTCTCTTTCGCCACCAGCTTGACGTATTCCTTGGAGGTGGCCCAGTTGATGAACTTTTGCGCCGCGTCGGGCTGCTTCGAGCTTTTCGGAATGGCCAGCGACCAGGCCCACAGCCAGTTGGCGCCGCGTTCGGTCACCGCGACCGGCGACTGCGCGAAGGCGACCTTGTCGGCCACCTTGCTCTGCTTCGGATCGGTGACGAAGGAGGCGGCGATGGTGGCGTCGATCCACATGCCACACTTGCCCTCGTTGTACAGCGCCAGGATTTCATTGAAGCTGTTCGAGGACGAGCCGGGCGGACCGAAGTTCTTCAACAGGTCGACGTAGGTGGTGACGGCGTCCTTCCACTGCTTGCTGGTAAATTGCGGCTGCCATTTCATGTCGAACAGCTGTCCGCCAAAGGAGTTGGCCATGGTGGTGATGAGTGCCATGTTGTCGCCCCAGCCCGGCTTGCCGCGCAGGCAGATGCCGTATACCCCATTGGCCGGATCGTGGATCTTGGCTGCCACTTCGCGGATGTGGGCCCAGGTCGGGCGGTCGTCGAGGGTCATGCCGGCTTTCTTGACCAGGTCGCTGCGGTACATGATCATCGAGCTTTCGCCATAGAACGGCGCGGCGTACAGCTTGCCGTTCAGCGACAGGCCGTCGCGGATCGATGGCAGCAGGTCGTCGATGTCGTAGGCGGCATCGGGCTTGATCGGGATCAGCCATTCCTTCTTGGCCCAAATCGGCGTTTCGTACATGCCGATAGTCATCACGTCGAATTGGCCGCCCTTGGTGGCGATGTCGGTGGTCATGCGCTGGCGCAGCACGCCCTCTTCCAGCGTGACCCATTTCAATTTGATGTCGGGATTGGCCTGTTCAAAAAACTTGCCGAGTTTTTGCATCTCGATCATGTGACCATTGTTGACGGTCGCAATGACCAGGTCGGTGGCTGCCAGCGCGGCGTTGCTGACACAAAGTACAGCGGCGCACACGGCGCCACTTGCGATACGTTTCATTGAGTTGTCTCCAGTTCTTATCATTGGCGGTGCAAGGCCAGCACCACAACGACAATGTATCACCGCGCTTCGATACTTTCTGATACTGCAAAACCTAGTATCGATACTCTCTTGCACAGGGTTTTTCGGCGCCCCGGCGGCGCGTCAAGCCGGGCCGCAACGAAGCGCGGCAAGCGCATGCGGCCCTTGCACCTCGGCGCGCGCTGGTGCGAAAGCAATATGACTGGTGCGGAAAGAAAGTATCGATTCTTGCGTGGCCAGTATCAAGACCGGCACCGGATCGGCGCTAGACTTTCTCGCACGATGCCAGAGCGCATCGCCTACCCATACACAAGGAGATTGTCATGAAGTTCAACCCGCGCGTCCGCACATTCCACGGCCGCCAATGCGGCAAGGCAGCGGCAGCATGAACCGGCTTGCATCGAAACACGCCCTGCTGACCGGCGCCGGTGGCGGCATCGGCCTGGCGGTGGCCGAAGCCTACCTGGCCCAGGGCGCGCGCTGCAGCGTGATCGACCTGGCCGAGGTAGCGCCGGCCGCGGTGGCGCAGTTGATGGCGCGCTATCCGGAACAAATACACTACCTGGCGGCCGACGTGCGCGACACCGTGTCGGTCGCCGCGATGCTGGCGGCGGCCCAGGCACGCTTCGGTGCACTCGACATCCTGTTCAACAACGCCGCCGTGTTCGACATGGCGCCGCTGCTCGAATCGGACCTGGCGATGTACCAGCGCATCTTCGACGTCAACGTCAAGGGCATGTTCCTGGTGATGCAGCAAGTGCTGCAAACGATGGTCGACGCCGGCCGCGGCGGCGCCATCATCAACCTCGCTTCCCAGGCCGGGCGGCGCGGCGAGGCCCTGGTGTCGCACTATTGCGCCAGCAAGGCGGCCGTGATCAGTTACACGCAGTCGGCCGCGCTGGCGATGGCGCCGCGCGGCATCCGCGTCAACGCCATCTCGCCGGGCGTGGTCGACACGCCGATGTGGGACCACGTCGACGCGCTGTTCGCCCGCCATGAACACTTGCAGCCGGGCGAGAAAAAGCGCGCGGTCGGCCTGGCCGTGCCGCTCGGGCGCATGGGCACGCCGGGCGACCTGGCCGGCGCCGCGATCTTCCTCGCCAGCGACGAGTCGGCCTACATCACCGCGCAAACGCTCAACGTCGACGGCGGCGCCGTCATGAGCTAGGCGCACCCTGTTTCAGTAGCAGCAAACGCGGCGCCTTGCCGGGTGCCGCGGCGGTATCCGCACGTCCCGAGCAATCGGAGCACCCATAAAAAACATAACGAGGAGATACACCATGCAACGCACGATCTTGAAAGCATTACCCGCAGCAATCGCCCTGGCCCTGGCTTGCGGCGCGGCCAGCGCCGGCGACGAGGAAGGTTTTCACGGCTACTTCCGCGTCGGCGCCGGCAGCACCAGCGGCGCGGGCGGCCCGCAGGGCTGCTACGGCCTGGGCGGCAACACGATGAAATACCGCCTCGGCAACGAGTGCGACGCCTATTTCGAAGGCGGCTACACCAAGGAAATCGCGAAGAGCGACGGCGTGAGCTATGTCGCCACCGTCTGGGCCAATATCTACAGCCCGAAATCGGACTTCGGCGACGCCAAGCTGAACCTGCTCAAGGCTTATGTCGAGGCGAAGGGGCTGGACTTCCTGCACGGCGGGACCGCGTGGATCGGCAAGCGCTTCTACTACCGTCCCGACATCCACATGCTGGACCTGCAATACATCAACATGAACGGCACCGGCGCGGGCCTCGACCAGATCGGCGCCGGCCCCGGCAAGTTTTCCTACGCCTTCTTCAAGGACAACGACACCAACACCGTCAATGCCAGCGGCAAGATCGTTGGCACGCCGTCGGCGATCCGCCAGAATTTCATCTATGGCGACCTACCGGTCAACAGCAATGGCACGCTTGACATCGCGACCTCGATCATCACGGCCGAGGGTCACGACGACGTCGCCGGCAAGAAGAACAATGGCTGGCAAGTGTCGCTGTTCCACAAGCAGGGCAAGGTGTTCGGCGGCGCCAACACCTTCGGCGTCCAATACGGTGTCGGCCCGGGCACCGGCATCGGCGTGGGCAACGACCGCATGGGCGCCTCCGGCTACACCTCGCTGGGTTCGGACGTAAAGCGCATGCGCGTGTTCGACGACGTCTGGATTCAGCCGAGCGAGAACTTCGGCATGGAAATGGTCGCGCTGGCGCAGAAGGACAAGTCCGACGCCGGCGGTTCGTCAACCTGGACCACGCTGGGCGTGCGCCCGGTCTACGCGCTGAGCAAGAATCTCAAGATGGTGGTGGAGCTGGGTACCGACCGCGTCACCGACAGCCAGGCACCGACCAAGCGCCTGACCAAGCTGACGCTGGCGCCGACGATCTCGGCCGGTCCCGGCCTGTGGGCTCGCCCTGAACTGCGCGCCTTCGTCACTTACGGCAAATGGAACAACGCAGCCACCGCCTCGGTGAATGCGGCCAATAACTCCGGCCCGGTCTACAACAACGGCACCAGTGGCACCTCGTTCGGCTTCCAGGTCGAAAACTGGTTCTGAACACGCAGCCTTGCGCGCGCCGGATGCTTCCTGCTTCCGCTGACGACAGCGCCTGGCTGCGCCCGCGCGGCTCGAACCAGAACGGCATGAGCCAGTACAACGAGCGCGTGCTGTTGCAGGCGATCCGCCTGAACGGCGCCATGTCGAAGGCCGACCTGGCGCGCCTGACGCACCTGAGCACGCAGACCGTGGCGCTGATCGTGCGCCGCCTGCTCGACCAGGGACTGGTCGTCAAAAGCGCGCCGCAGCGCGGCAAGATCGGGCAGCCGTCGGTGCCGATCATGCTGAACCCGAACGGCGCGTATTTTATCGGCATCAAGATCGGGCGCCGCAGCATCGATCTGCTGCTGGTCGATTTCGCCGGACAGGTGCGCGCGCGCAGTTCGGTGACGTATCGCTACCCGGACCCGGACCTGCTGTTCGGGCAAATCGATGCGCAGTTGCAGGCGCTGCGCGGACAGCTCGGGCCGCGCCAGGCCGCGCGCCTGAGCGGCATCGGCGTCGCCGCGCCGCTCGGCCTGGGCGGCTGGCAAACCCTGCTGGGCGACGACGCGCAACAGGTCGCCTGCTGGGACCGCATCGACCTGCGCGCCGAGGTGCAGGCGTTCAGCGATGTGCCGGTGGTGTTTGCCAAGGATACGATGGCCGCCTGCGTGGCCGAACTGGTGGCGGGATATGGCCGCAGCCTGCGCAGCTTCCTGTACATTTTTGTCGGCACCTTCATCGGCGGCGCGCTGGTGCTCGACAGCAGCGTGCACGCGGGCCTGAAAGGCAATGCCGGCGCGGTCGGCTCGCTGCCCCTGGCGCTGGCGCGCGACGACGACCGCGCCGCACCCGAACAATTACTGAGCGCCGCCTCGCTGTTCACGCTGGAGAAAATTTATACCGGGGCCGGCCTGGACGACAGTGCCGCCTACGACGCGCGTGCCTTGCAGGCGCCGTGGCTGGCGCATACCGAAGCGTGGCTCGACGACGCCGCGCGCGCGATCGCGCTGGCCGTGTGCAACGCCAACTGCGTGCTCGACCTGGACCAGGTCGTGCTCGACAGTTCCGGTCATTCCTCCCTGCTGGCGCGCCTGCTCGAACGCTGCACGCGCGCGCTGTCGCACTACAGTTGGGAAGGCGTGCGGCGACCTGTGCTGCTCGGCGGCGTGATCGGCGCCGACGCGCGCGCGGTCGGCGCCGCGCTGCTGCCGCTGCACGCCCATTTCGCGCCGGACCGCGAACTGTTTTTGAAAATTTTGAATGCCGCCTGACGGCGCCGTTTTTTTGAAATACATGACATCAGGAGAAACGACATGATAGTGACATTCGGCGAAGCATTGGTCGACATGATAGAAATGCCGGACGGCCGCTTTGCCGCCGCGCTCGGCGGCTGCGTGTGCAATTTCACGATCGCCGCGGCGCGCCAGCAAATGGAGGTGACCTATTTGAATCCGCTGTCGAAAGACAGCTTCGGCCACGGTTTTACAGGCATGTTCGAACGCGATGGCGTGCGCCTGGGCAGCCCCGCGCGCAGCGCCAGGCCGACATCCTTGGCGATCGTCACGCTCGACGCGAGCGGCACGCCCAGTTATGTGTTCCACCGCGAAGGCGTGGCCGATCGCGACATCACGCCGGCCCAGGCGTGCGCCGCGCTGCCGGACGGCATGCGCCTGTTCCACACCAGCGGCCTGGCGCTGGTGCCGGACGATATCGACGCGACATTGGCCATCATCGAGGCGGCGGCCGAGGCCGGCGCGCTGGTGTCGGTCGACGCCAACATGCGCCCGCTGGTATGCGATGACCTGGCGTGCTACGCCGCCGGCGTGCGGCGCGCGCTCGCGCTGGCCGACCTGATCAAGGTCAGCGAGGAAGATTTGCTGTATCTCGGCTATGACGGCGTCGCGCCGCTGGACGCCGCGCGCATGCTGCTCGATACGCTGGACGTGAAACTGGTCGCACTGACGCTCGGTGCGCAGGGTGCGGTATTGCTGTCGCGCACGGCCAGCGTGACTGTGGGCATCCCGCCCGGCATCCGCGTGGCCGACACGGTCGGTTGCGGCGACTGCTTCCTGGCCGGCCTGGTGGCCAGCCTGGCATCGGCCGGCAAACTGTCGGCGGCGGCGCTGGCCGAGGCAGACGGTGCCACGCTGTTACAAGCCGTGCGCCACGCCGTGGCCAGCGCCAGCCTGAACGCGATGCGCGCAGGGTGCCATCCGCCCACCACCGGCGACGTGGCGCAGTTCCTTGCGCAGGCGTAGAGGTAGCAAAGTTTGACTTCGTGGCCGAGCTGGGCACGCCTTGATCCGATTCAGGCAGCGCGGCCGAAGCGGCCGTCGGCCTGGCGCCGGAATTCCTTCGGTGTCACGCCCTTGATCTGCAGGAAGCGCCGGTTGAAATTGGCGACGTTGAGGAAGCCGACGTCGTAGCAGACGTTGGTGACGTACTGGTCGGTGTTCATCAAGAGCTGGCACGCCTTGTTGATGCGCAGGCGGCTGACGAAGTCGGTGAAGCTGTTGCCGGTGGTCTTGCGGAAGAAGCGAGAGAACTTGCTCAGCGACATGCCCAGCTGCTCGGCCAGCGCCTCCGCCGAAATCGGGTCGCGGTAGTTCTCGGTGATGTAGCTGAGCACCGCGTTGACCTTGGCCAGCGTGGCGTCATCATCGTAGGAGCGCATCGTCGCGCTCGACAGCAGGCGGTAGTTGCCGCTGCGCGCCAGCTGGCACATGAACTGCACGAAGTGGGCGAAGCGCTCGGCGCCGGCGCTGGCGCGGATGCGCAGGAAATGCTGCTCGGCTTCGGCGCCGATGTCGAGGAATTCGATGCCGTAGGTCGAGCGCTCCAGCAGCGGCAGCAGCTCGCGCAGCTCTGGGACCAGCTTGGCGGCCTGCTCCAGCGGGTCGTGGGCGAACTGCAGGATCATGTCGCGCAGCGCCACACCCTCGTCGGGCACGCTGGTGGAGATCCAGTTGTGCGGCAGGCGCGGCCCGGTCAGCACCAGGTGGCCGGGCGAGAATTCGCCGATATAGTCGCCCACGAACAGCCGGCCGCTGGTCGAGACGATCAGGTGCAGCTCGTACTCGTCGTGGCAGTGCCAGCGCACGCGCGGGCTGGGATAGCCGTGCTCGAGATAGTGGATGATGCCGTCGTAGTTCTCGCGCTCGATCTCGGGCGGCTTCGGTGCGGAGCGGTGCGCTTCCGCGCTGCGTGTCTGCGGCAAAATTTCCATGGTGTCGTCCCCGTTTTTTTTATGCTGCCAGTGCGTTGCCGGCCGACGCCAAACCAGCAGCGTCCCGTGGGTCAGTTCCTCCCCGGACCTTGCCGCTGGTTTGAACGGCACCAAAAACGTAGCACCGAACGCCGCCTGCGACGGTCGCCCAGTTTGCCCGAAATGGCGCGTTCCCCGACATTTTTTCGCTTTCACTGATGCTTTTTTGCAGCGCTTTAGTAATTTAATCCTTTTTTCGCGTTATTTTTAATATTTCCGGCCCAGCTTCCTATACTTTTTTGCAGGCTTCGATCTGCTCGAGGATCATCCGCTCCAGCAGCACCGAGTCGGCGCAGAAGCCGCGGATGCCCTCGGCCAGCTTCTCGCTGGCCATCGCGTCGTCGTTGAGCATCAGGCGAAAACCGGCCTCGTCGAGCTGCAGCCGGGCCTGGACGAGGGCCGGCGCGCCCTCTCCTCCCAGGCGGCGCGGCAGCGGCGCGTCGCTGGCGGCCAGTTGCGCCAGCAAGTCCGGACTGATGGTGAGCAGCTCGCAACCGGCCAGTTCGGCGATCTGCCCGGTGCTGCGGAAGCTCGCGCCCATCACCTCGGTGCGGTGGCCGAATTGACGATAATAATCGACGATGCGCCGCACCGACTGCACGCCGGGATCGTCGGCACCGCTGCCGACCACGCCGCCGGCCTTCTTGTGCCAGTCCAGGATGCGGCCGACGAAGGGCGAGATCAGGCGCACGCCGGCGTCGGCGCAGCAGGCCGCCTGCGCCAGCGAGAACAGCAGCGTCATGTTGCAGGCGATGCCTTCGCGCTCGAGCACGCGGGCGGCGGCGATGCCCTCCCAGGTCGCGGCGATCTTGATCAACACACGCTCGCGCGCCACCCCGGCCGCCTCGTACAGCGCGATCAGCGCGCGCCCGCGCGCCACCGTCGCCCCGGTGTCGAAGGACAGGCGCGCGTCGGTCTCGGTCGAGACGCGCCCCGGCACCAGTTGCAGGATCTCCAGTCCGAAGGCGACCAGCAGGCGGTCGGTGACGGCGTCGACGCCCTCGCCGCCGTGCTCGCGCACCGCCCGTTCGAGCAGCGGCCGGTACTCGTCCATCCGCACCGCCTTCAGGATCAGCGAGGGATTCGTGGTGGCGTCTTGCGGCGCGAACGCCTTGATGCTCTGGAAGTCGCCGGTGTCGGCGACCACGGTGCTGTACTGCTTCAGTTGTTCAAGTTGGTTCATGGCTTACTCGCAGGCTTGGTCGATCAGGGTACGCACGGCGGCGCAGACGCGCTCTTCGGTCAGGCCGAAGTGCTGGTACAGGGCGGCGGCCGGGCCGGACTCGCCAAAGGTGTCGATACCGACCACGGCACCGCGCAGGCCGACGTATTTGCGCCAGTAGTCGCCCAGGCCTGCCTCGATGGCGACGCGCGGCGCGCGCTCCGGCAGCACGGTGGCGCGATAGGCGGCGTCCTGGCGGTCGAAGTTGTACGGCGACGGCATCGACACCACGCGCACGTGCACGCTCTCCAGCGCCAGCGCCCGCTGCGCGCGCAGCGCCAGCTCGACCTCGGAGCCGGTGGCGATCAGCACGGCGGCGAGCGGTCCGGCCTCGGCCGACAGCACGTAGGCGCCACGGCGGATGTCGGCCAGCTGCCGCGCGCTTTTCTGCAGATAGGGCAGGTTCTGGCGGCAGAACACCAGGCTGCTCGGGGTGTGGCGGTGCTCGATCGCCACCTGCCAGGCAACCAGCGCCTCGGCGCTGTCGGCCGGGCGCCACACGTCCATGTTCGGGATCATGCGCAGGGTTGCGGTCTGCTCGACCGGCTGGTGGGTCGGGCCGTCCTCGCCCAGGCCGATCGAATCGTGGGTAAACACGAAGATCGGATTGATGCGCATCAGCGCCGCCATGCGCAGCGCGTTGCGGGCATATTCCGAGAACATCAGGAAGGTGCCGCCGAAGGGGCGCAGGCCGCCGTACAGTGCCAGCCCGTTCATGATCGCGGCCATGCCGAACTCGCGCACGCCATAATAAATGTAATTGCCGCCGCCGGCGCGCGAAACCGCGCGCGCATCCGGCCACAGCGTCAGGTTGGAGCTGGCCAGGTCGGCCGAGCCGCCCACCAGCTCCGGTAGCCGCGCCGCCAGGATGCCGATGGCGTTCTGGCTGGCCTTGCGCGTGGCGATGGTCTCGGCCTTGGCATCGAGTTCCGCCAGCGCCCCGGCCAAGCGCGGCGCAAAGTCCTGCGGCAGCGCGCCGGCGCGGCGGCGCAGGAACTCGGCCGCCAGCTGCGGATGCGCCGCCCGGTAGCCGGCGAAGACGGCATCCCAGTCGCGCTCCAGCGCGGCGCCACGCTCACGGCCGTTCCAGGCGGCGTAGATCTCGGCCGGGATCTCGAACGGCGCGTGCGGCCAGCCCAGCGCGGCGCGCGCCGCCGCCACCTCGGCCGCGCCCAGCGGCGCGCCGTGCGACTCGTGGCTGCCCTGCTTGTGCGGTGCGCCCTTGCCGATCACGGTCTTGCAGCAGATCAGCGTCGGCCGCCCGTCGTCGATGCACGCGGCGTCGATGGCCCCTTCCAGCGCCGCGTGGTCATGGCCGTCGACGTCGCGCAACACGCGCCAGCCGTAGGCTTCGAAGCGGCGCGGCGTGTCGTCGGTGAACCAGCCGTGCACCTCGCCGTCGATGGAAATGCCGTTATCGTCGTAAAACACCACCAGCTTGCCCAGCCCCAGCGTGCCGGCCAGCGAGCAGGCTTCGTGCGAAATCCCCTCCATCAGGCAGCCGTCGCCGACGAAGGCGTAGGTGCGGTGGGCGAGCAGCTCGAAGCCGGGGCGGTTGAACTCCGCGCCCATCATGCGTTCCGCCAGCGCCAGGCCGACCGCGTTGGCCAGGCCTTGGCCGAGCGGCCCGGTGGTCGTTTCCACGCCGGGGGTGTAGCCGTATTCCGGGTGGCCCGGCGTCTTGCTGTGCAGCTGGCGGAACTGCTTCAAGTCGTCGATGGTCAGTGCGTAGCCGCTCAGGTGCAGCAGCGCGTACAGCAGCATCGAGCCATGGCCGTTGGAGAGCACGAAGCGGTCGCGGTTGGCCCACTGCGGGTTGGCGGGGTTGTGGCGCAGGCGGCGCTGCCACAGCGCCAGCGCGATGTCGGCCATGCCCATCGGCATGCCGGGGTGGCCGGAATTGGCTTGCTGGACCGCGTCCATCGCGAGCGCGCGGACGGCGTTGGCAAGGTCTTGTTGCTTGGGCATGGGTCTCTCTTTCGCGCGGAAGGGGGCGGCGCGCAACGCGGCGCCGTGGACCCAATCTTGCGGCATGCGCGCGCGCGAAACCACGTCGAAAAAGACGCAAACCCGATACTATTCCGCGCCGGGAGCGCATCCGCCAGAAGGCGCGTGCGTGGCGGCGGCGAAAACTATCACTAGGCGCCGAAGCGGCCCTGGGCTTGCTGGCGGAAGGCCTTGGGCGTCATGCCCTTGAGCTCGAGGAAGCGGCGGTTGAAGTTGGCGACGTTGTTGAAGCCGGCGTCGTAGCAGATGTTGGTGACGTAGCGCTCGGTTTCCATCAGCAGCTCGCAAGCCTTGTTGACGCGCAGGCGGTTGACGAAGTCGGTGAAGCTGTTGCCGGTGGCATTGCGGAAGAAGCGCGAGAACATCCGCTCCGGCATGTCGAGCTGCTGCGCCAACTCCTTCATGGAAAACTGGCTGCTGTAGTTCTGCACGATGAAGTTGATGGCCGAGCTGATGCGCGCCAGCGCGGCGGCGTCGTCGGTCGATTGCATCGGAATGGTCGACAGCAGCTGGTAGTCGGCGCTGCGGGCCAGTTCGCCCAGCAGGGTCAGGAATTCAATGAAGCGCGGCAGGCCGCTGCTGTCGCGGATGCGCGTGAAACGCTGCTGCGCCTGCGCGCTGATGCCGAAGAATTCGATGCCGTGCAGCGCCCGCTGCAGCAGCGGCAGGATGCCTTTCACCTCGGGGATCGCGCCGGCCAGCAGCTCCAGCGGCGGGTGCGCGAACTGGATCACCATGTCGCGCAGCTTGACACCCTCCTGCGGCGTGCCGATCGAGACCCAGTTGTGCGGCACGCGCGGCCCGGTCAGCACCAGGTGGCCGGGCGTGAACTGGCCGATATAGTCGCCGACGAAGACCTTGCCACTGCTCTCGAGGATCAGGTGCAGCTCGTATTCCTCGTGGTAGTGCCAGCGCACCAGCGAGTTGGGGAAGCCGTGCTCGAGATAGCGGATGAAGCCGAACGTGCCCTTCGGCTCGAAACCCTGGGTGGCGTCACGCTCGCTTTCATGCTCGAGCTGCAAGGCGTGGTGGGCGCTTTTGGGCGGCATGTGTCGGTCTCCATCGGATGCGCCGCGGCGGCGCACCGCTCAGAACAAAGGTTTCAGGCTGGCGTACAGGGCGCGGTAGCGCTCGTACCGTGGCAGCAGCGTCGCGTGCCAACGCGCATCCGGCGCGATCACTTCCAGCACAGGAGGAGCGTAGCATACCTCGGCCACCGTCAGTTGCGGCTCGGCCGCCATCAGCCCCAGCCTGGCCGCGCCCAGCGCCGCGCCGACATGGCCGCCACTGTTCAGGCTGAGCGGCATGTCCAGCGCGCTCGCCAGCAGGCGCGCCCAGTAGCGGCTGCGGCTGCCGCCGCCGACCAGCGCCGCCAACACCGGCGCGCCGCCGGCCGCCTGCAGCGCCAGGTAGCTGTCGCGCAGCCCGAAGGCCACGCCCTCCAGCACCGAGTAGCACAGCAGCGCGCGGTCGGTGTCGTGGCGCAGCCCGAACCAGACGCCGCTGGCGTCCGGGTCGTTGTGCGGCGTGCGCTCCCCCGACAGGTAGGGCAAAAACAGCGGCGCGGCGGCGCGCACGGCCTCGCCGGCCGCCTCGATTTCGGCCAGCAGCGTGGCCTCGTCGTCGGCGTGTGTCAGTTGCTTGACCCAGCGCAGGCAGCTGGCGGCCGACAGCATCACACCCATCTGGTGCCACTGGCCCGGCAGCGCGTGGCAGAAGGTGTGCAGGCCTTGCGCCGGATCGGGCTTGCAGGCGTCGTTGGCGGTGAAGAAAACGCCGGAGGTGCCGAGCGAAATAAAGCCCTCGCCCTGCGCCACTACGCCCATGCCGACCGCGCTGGCGGCGTTGTCGCCGGCGCCGCCGGCCAGCACCACCGGGGCGTCGATTCCCCAGGCGCGCGCCAGTTCCTCTTTCAGCATGCCGGCCGGCGCCGAGCCTTCGACCAGGCGCGGCATGTGCGAGCGGTCCAGGCCGCAAGCGTCGAGCATGGCGTCGGACCAGTCGCGCCGGCCGACGTCCAGCCACAGCGTGCCGGAGGCATCCGACAGGTCAGAAATGTAGGCGCCGGTGAGCAGGTAGCGCAGGTAGTCCTTCGGCAGCAGCACGGTGGCGGTGCGGCGAAACAGTTCCGGCTCATGGCGCGCCACCCACAGCAGCTTGGGTGCCGTGAAACCGGGCATGGCCAGGTTGCCGGTGATGTCGCGCAGGCGCGGCACCCGCCGCTCCAGCTCCTCGCACTCGGCGCCGCTGCGCACGTCGTTCCACAAGATGGCCGGGCGCAGCACGGCGCCGGCCACGTCGAGCAGCACGGCGCCGTGCATCTGCCCGGACAGGCCGATGCCGCGCAGTGCCGCCAGCTCGCGCGGGTGGCTGGCGGCGAGCGCACCGACCGCCGCCAGGGTGGCCTGCCACCAGTCGGCCGGGTCCTGTTCAGACCACTGCGGCTGCGGCCGGCTGATCGTCAGCGCCGCGTGGGCGCTGGCGACGATGTGCTGGGCCGCGTCCATCAGCAGCACCTTCACTTCCGAGGTGCCGAGGTCGATTCCGAGGTACATGGCAGTCCTTGTCAGATCGGCGCGTGGTTCAGCGCAGAATTGCTCTGCCCGGTGGCGGCGTGGGCGGCAGGGGCGAGGCAGGACAGAGCAGCGCACAAGGCGCCGATGGCGATACGTTGCATGATGTCGTCTCCAGAATTTTTGTAGTTCTTGGTTTGAGCGGCGCTGGCGAGCACCACCCCGACAATGTATCACCGGGCTTCGATACTTTCTGATACGGGAAAACGTAGTTTCGATACTATTTTCCGGGGCATGCCGCAGTCAGCCTGCCGCGCGCGAAAATATAGTATCTAAGGGGGATACGGGCAGCTTACAGCACCGACTCCGAGACGATCTTCCATTGTGTCCCTTCCTTGGCCCAGTACTGGCGCAGCCGCACGGAATGGTGGAATTTGCCGATCGCGGTCTGCTGCGTAAAAGTGCTGACGATCAGCTCTTCCTGGCTCGGCTGGCGGAAATGGCTGGTGTTTTGCAGCGCCACGTGCACGCGCTTGGCGCCGGGCAGGAATTGCTGGCGCGCGATCCAGGCCGCCGCGTCCTCGTCCGCATTGGATTTAAAACGCGCCGAATAATGCTGGCGCAAATGGTCTTCGTCGCGCCGCTCGGCATCGCGGCGCCAGCTTTCGATCAGCGCGTCGGCCAGCTTGCGGTCGTTCTCGCGCACGCTGGAACTGACGAATTCGACCTGGTCGCCGATCAGGATCGGCGTCTTGCCCACTTCCAGCACGCGGCTCAGTTTTTGCAAATCCGCGTTACTCACCACCACGCAGCCATCGGTCGACAACGGCGGGCGGCTGAAGGTTTCTGGCGGCACGCCGTGGATCCAGATGCCGGAACCGCCGCGGCCATTCAATTTATCCCAGGAATTCGGATAATCGAGCGGCAAGGCGCCCTTGCCGTACAAGTCCGGCAGCTTGGCGCCGGCCAGGCGGCCGGAGATGTAATACACGCCGACCGGCGTACGCATATCGCCTTCCTTGAGCTTGTTGACGCCGAGCTTGCCTTGGCTGAAATAATAATCGCTGACGTAGCGGATTTCGCCATTGCGGTTTTCGTACAGGTAGACGCGCGAACGCTTGGCGTCGACGACCAGCGCATGGCGTTGATCCTTGCGCAATTGCAGCAAGGCGCGCGGCAGCATTTCCGTATCCGGACGGGTTTCGGCACGCAGGCGGGCGGCGGCCTCGCGCCGCAAATCCTGCAATTTTGCTTCCGCTTCCTTCGGCGCCGAACCGAGATTGGTGACGGCGCGCGTATGCATCAACAGCAAGTCGCCGCGCACCAGGTGGCCGAGGCGGAAAGTCGGATAGGCTTCGACCAGCGCGTCCGCCTTCTGCTGCGCATCGCGCAAATGATTTTGCGCCAGGTCTTTATAAATATCGACCAACAGTTGTTCTGGCTCGGTCCTGGCCGGCGCCGGGGCCGGGGATTTTCCGGCCGCGCCACTGCCTCCCGCCATCGAGATCAGGGCCGCGCACAGCAAGCCGCGCGCCACCCGGTGGTGCATGCATCCAAAATAAGACATCCGCTCAGCTACCCGACGTTTCCTGCTTGATCTGCCATTTATTACCCTGCTTCACCATCACCAGCGTCTTGCGGCTGTTGGTCGACAGGCGATCCGATTCATAAGTCTGCCGGAAGCTGACCCTGGCCGTGTCGCCATTGATGACCACTTGCGGCGCAGTCACCGCGACGTGAATGCGGCCCTTGCCGGCAATCCGCGCGCGCCGTTCCTGCGCCCATGCCTGGCGCGACAATCCCTTGGGCGGGACGAAGTCGTTACTATAATAACCGAGGTAGCCGTCGACATCCTGGGAAGACCATGCCTTGGCCCAGCCGCTCACGCGGCCGAGTACTTCGTCGCGGTCGGCATGATCGGCGGCGGGCTTGGCGGCGACGGGAGCCGGTGCGGCCTTCGGCGCTTCCACCTTGGCGACAACTGGCGCGGCCGGTGCGGGCGCGGCCGGTTTCGCAGGGGTGGCTGCTACCGGCGGCGGGACGGCGGCTTTGGCGACGGCCGGCGCGGCTGGCAGCGGCGCGGCTGGCACAGGGGCTGGCACGGCCCTCTTGACAACTGACGGTGCGGCTGGCGCGGCAGCCGGCGGGGCGACCCTGGCCAGGACTGGCGCGGATGGTGTCGGCGCAACAGGCGCAACTTTCGCGGCAGACGGCGCAATCGCGGGGGCGGCGGCCGGCTTGGGCGTGTCCACTTTCGCGATGACTGTCGGCGGCGCGGCGGGCGGCGTGACGGCCATCGATGGGATGCGCTGCATCGGCACGTTCTTGGGCGCTTCGGGAATCGGTGAGATCAGTTTGACGGAAGCGTGCGCCGACGCGGCCGACGCCGGTGCTGGCGCCGGCACTTCAGCCGCGCTGATCTTGCTGCCGGTGCTGCTGGAGAAGGTGCGCAATAAGGTCAGCTTCGATTTCGATGGCGTCGCATTGCCGAGCGCCAGCGCCTTGTCGTAAGCCTGGCTGGCCATCTTGCCGTAGACATCGCCCAGGTTTTCATAGGCGGTCATGTAGCTGGGATTGGTACGGATCGCTTTTTCCAGCGCAATGCGCGCCTTTTCATACTGGCCGTTGGCCGCGTACAGCACGGCAAGGTTATTGTATGGTTCAGGCAAATCTTTGTAATCTTCGGTCAACTTGGTAAACACGGCGATCGCCTCGTCCGACTTGTTCTGCTCCGTCAGCAATACGCCCTTCATGAAGCGCATTTGCGGGTCAGCCGGATGTTTGGCGAGGAATTCATTGGTCTTGGCCAAGGCTTCAGATGCCTTTCCGGCGCGCAGCAAGGCACTGACCTCGCCCAGTTCATCGGCATGTGCCTGGGCCGTGAAAAGCAAGGCGGCGACAGCAGCGCGCATGAAGACGTTACCGATTGCATGGCGCAGTGCATAGGGGGCAGTCTTGGCGATCATTGAAGTGTCAACTGAGTGAAAGCAGCAATGGTACACGTAATGTTGCCGCATATCAAAACTATGAGTCACATGCGTGGTAAAGATAACGACGAAAACTAGCAACCTTGGGCTGAACGCATGCAATGCCAAACCAACTGCAAAATCTGGGGTCAGACCAATGGGTCTGACCCCGGCCTTTGCCTCTGGTTTGAAAGCATGTCAAAATGCGAACGAAAAAAAACCCCACCAGATCACTGGTGGGGTTTTTCTATATAACTAGCCTGA
>JAZJZT010000076.1:0-80466 GCA_040389645.1 Pseudomonadota bacterium
GCGCTTGCATGGCATGCAAGAGGTCAGCGGTTCGATCCCGCTTACCTCCACCAAAAAATGCGCAGAAAGATCAGACAGTCCACGGTCCCCATCGTCTAGAGGCCTAGGACATCACCCTTTCACGGTGAGTACGGGGGTTCGAATCCCCCTGGGGACGCCAGTTATTGTGCATGTTGAAGCCGCCTTGATGGTGGCTTTTTCGTTTGCGGGCAATTATTTCCATGGCGATCTCTTGGGTACCAAAGCGTCAAAATTACCGGTATTGCATGTTCAGGAATCTGACCTAAACTGGTCCAGAGCAGCCGTCCGATGCTGCCCCATCCGGGAGACGATCATGGAACTTCATCTGCATTCGCATCGCTGGGTAGCCCGTCAGCCGGACTGGGCGGCGGCGGCGGTGGCCGGCTTCGGCGCCGGCGGTATCCTGATGGTGCTGGAACTGGCCTGGGTCGCGCTGGTGTCACACCGCGATCCGTGGCTCGCCACGCATATGGTCGCGGCGATGGTGTTGGGCTGGGATGCGCTGCAATCGAGCGGCTACAGTCTCGGCATCGTGATCGCGGCGCTGGCGGTGCATTATGTGCTGGGCATTGCGTTCGGCATCATGCTCGCGGCCATCATTGCGCCGTTCCACCTCGATTCCAGCACCGGTATGGTGCTGCTGGCCGGCGCCGTGTTCGGCCTGGTGTTATATGTCCTCAATTTCTATGGCATGATCGGCGCCTTTTCCTGGTTCGCCGAATTGCGCGGCTGGTCCACCGCGATCGGCCACGTCCTGTTCGGCATGTCGGCCGCCCTGATTTACCGCAGAATGGAAAAGCCGTAAGCGATCCTGTTGCATGCTTGCTTGAGCATCATCCCATGCTGTGATCCGGGGCGAAACATCTGACAAGAACGGGGCTGCGTATGGCGCTGGCACTGGCATTGATCCTGATCGTGGTTGGCGCCGTCGCGTTCCACTTCATGAGTCCGTGGTGGCTCACGCCGTTGGCGTCGAACTGGCAGCAGATGGATGACGCGCTGATGCTGACGCTCGTCATCACGGCCGCCATCTTCATCATCATCAACCTGTTCGTCGCCTACGCCGTCATCAAGTTCCGCCACCGCGACGGTGCGCGCGCCTCGGCCGAACACGGCAGCAAAAAACTCGAATGGTGGCTGCTGGGCGTGACGACGGCCGGCATCATCGTCATGCTGGCGCCGGGACTCGACGTCTATGCCAAGCTCATTAGCGCGCCGGGCGACGCGATGGTGTTCGAAGTGCTCGGCCAGCAGTGGCAATGGCATTACCGGCTGCCGGGCAAGGATGGCCGCATGGGCCAGACCGATGTCGCCCGCATCGCTCCGGACAATCCCTTCGGCCTGAACCCGGCCGACCCCTATGCGCAGGACGATGCGCTGGTCGAGACGCAGGAAATCCATATCCCGGTCAACAAGCCGGTCAAGGTGCTGCTGCGCTCGATGGATGTGCTCCACGATTTCTATGTGCCGCAATTTCGCACCCGCATGAACATGGTGCCGGGCATGCTGACATCGTTCTGGTTCACGCCGACCAAACTTGGCCGTTTTGAGGTGCTGTGCGCGCAATTGTGCGGCGTCGGCCATTCGAACATGCGCAGCTATGTGGTGGTCGAAGACGAGGTGGCTTATCAAACCTGGCTGGCGGCGCAGCCGACCTTCGCTGGCAAGCAGGCCGCGGCGCAGAGTGGTGGCGGTGCGGCGGCCGGTGGCGCCGGCGCCGTGGCGGAGCCCGGCAAGCAGGGCAGGCTGCTGGCGCAGGCGCGCGGCTGCGTCGCCTGTCACAGCGTCGACGGCAGCGCCGGCGTCGGTCCGACCTGGAAAGGTTTGTATGGGAAGACGGAAACCTTCGACGATGGCGGCACTGCCGTCGCCGACGACGCTTACCTGAAACAGGCGATCGCCGAACCCAAGGCCAGCATCGTGCGCGGCTTCCCGCCCGTGATGCCGCAGCAGCCGTTCAGCGATGCCGAACTGGCGGCGCTGGTCGACTACATCAAAACCGTCAAATAGGGAGGGGGAGATGGCCTACGGCAGCGAGCACGAACACCACGAACACGGACCTCAAAGCTGGGTCACCAAATATGTGTGGAGCCAGGACCACAAGGTGATCGCGGTGCAATATACGATCACCGCGATCGTCGTCGGGCTGATCGGGCTGGTGCTGTCGGACCTGATGCGACTGCAACTGGGCTTCCCCGGCAAATTCTCTTTCATCGACGCGTCGCGCTATTACCAGTTCATCACGATGCACGGCATGATCATGGTCGTGTATCTGCTGACGGCGCTGTTCCTGGGCGGCTTCGGCAATTACCTGATCCCGCTGATGGTCGGCGCGCGCGACATGGTGTTCCCCTTCCTGAACATGCTGAGCTACTGGTTTTACCTGGTCTCGGTATTGATCCTCGTCGCCAGCTTTTTTGTGCCGGGCGGCCCGACCGGCGCCGGCTGGACGCTGTATCCGCCGCAGGCGATCCTGCCCGGCACGCCCGGCACCGAGTGGGGCATCATCGTCATGCTGATCTCGCTCGTCGTGTTCATCGCCGCCGCCACGATGGGCGGCCTGAACTACGTGACGACGGTGCTGCAGGCGCGCACGCGCGGCATGACCCTGATGCGCATGCCGCTGACGGTCTGGGGCATTTTCGTCGCCACCATCCTGGCGCTGCTGGCCTTTCCCGCGCTGTTCGTCAGCGGCGTGATGATGCTGTTCGATAAAACCCTGGGCAGCAGTTTTTTCATGCCGGCCATCGTCTCGATGGGCCAGCATTTGAACCACAAGGGCGGCAGCCCGCTATTGTTCCAGCACCTGTTCTGGTTCTTCGGCCACCCCGAAGTCTATATCGTCGCGCTGCCCGCGTTCGGCATCATCTCGGATCTGGTCAGCGTGCATGCGCGCAAGTGCATCTTCGGCTACCGCATGATGGTGTGGGCGATCGTCGTCATCGGCGGCCTGAGCTTCGTGGTCTGGGCGCACCACATGTATGTCAGCGGCATGCACCCGCTGTTCGGCTTCTTCTTCGCCACCACGACCTTGATCATCGCCGTGCCGACCGCCTTGAAAGTGTATAACTGGACGCTGACCTTGTGGCGCGGCGACATCCACCTGACGGTGCCGATGCTGTTCGCGCTCGGCTTCATCAGCACCTTCGTGCTTGGCGGCGTGACCGGCCTGTTCCTCGGCAATGTCAGCGTCGATATCCCGCTGTCGAACACGTATTTCGTCGTCGCCCATTTCCACATGGTGATGGGCGTGTCGCCGGTGCTGGCCGTGTTCGGCGGCATCTATCACTGGTATCCGAAAGTCACCGGGCGCATGTTCGACGAATTCCTTGGCAAGACCCATTTCTGGGTGACTTTTATTGGTGCTTACCTGATTTTCTTCCCGATGCACTACCTCGGCGTGCTGGGCATGCCACGCCGTTACTATGCTTATGAAGGCTACAATTTCATCCCGTCCTCGGCGCAGACGATGAATGAATTCATCACGATCGTCGCGCTGTTCGTCGGCGCCACGCAATTGCTGTTTATTTTTAACCTCATATACAGCGTCTTCAAGGGCTATCCCGCCGGCGGCAACCCGTGGCGCGCGGCCAGCCTCGAATGGTTTACGCCGCAGACGCCGCCGACCCACGGCAACTGGGGGCCGCAACTGCCGGTCGCCTATCGCGGCGCCTACGAATACGGTCAGCCCGGCACTGGCAGCGATTACCTGCCGCAGAATGCCGGGCCGGAAGAAGTGCCTGCACCCGCGCCGGCTGGTAAAAAACGCCGCGGCATGCCGGCGCCGGCTGGCAAGGGAGCGCCGATATGAGCGCCGCGCTGCACGGGATGGGCGCGCGGCCGCAGCGCGCCGCGATGGGTGACGATGGTGTGCATGACGGCGGCAGCGGCCTGGGCCGCCGCGCCGGCGCGCCGCTGGCCGTGCGCAAGGTGGGGTTGTGGGTATTCATGGCGGTCGTGACGGCGCTGTTCATGTTGTTCGGTATCGCTTACCTGATGCGCATGGCGGCCGGCGACTGGCGCGCCTTGCCGGTCGTGCCGTGGCAGTTATGGTTGAGCACGGGATTGCTGGCGCTGGCCAGCGCCGCGTGGGAAGTGGCACGCCGCTTCGCCGCGCGCGGGCGCGCTGCCGCGATGAGACAGGCCGGGCTGGCGGCCTGCATCCTGTCGCTGGCTTTCCTGGCGGTGCAGTGGTGGGCATGGCTGGCGATGACGGCGATGCATTACCGCGTCGACGGCAATCCGGCCAACAGTTTCTTTTACCTGTTGACCGGGCTGCATGGCTTGCACGTGATCGGCGGACTGGTCGCGGCGGCCTGGGCCGGCGCCGGCCTGGCACGGCGCGACGGCGCCGTGCGCCTGAGCGAGACCATGGCCCTGTGCGCGCAATACTGGCATTACCTGTTTGCCTTGTGGCTGCTGCTGTTTGCGCTGTTGTTTTATGTGACGCCGGAACTGGTGCAAGTCGTCTGTGAAAGCGTCGGCATCGCGCCGCCGCAAGCGAGGTAAATCGTGGATAGCCGGGATACGCCATCGACCGGATGGCAGCAGATGGTGGCCGATTGGTCGGGCGACAGAGAAGCGTATTGTGTCCCCTGGGGCAAGATCATGATGTGGATCTTCCTGCTCAGCGACACGTTTATTTTCGGCAGTTTTTTGACCGGTTACATGACGGTGCGCATTTCGGCCACGGCCGCCTGGCCCAATCCGAGCGAAGTGTTTTCACTGACGATCGCCGGCACGCAATTGCCGCTGATCCTGATCGCGATCATGACTTTTGTCTTGATCACCAGCAGCGGCACGATGGCGCTGGCCGTCAACTATGCCTACCGGGGCGAGCGCGCGACGGCCGCCAAACTGATGTTCATCACCGCCGCGTTCGGCGCGATGTTCGTCTGCATGCAAGCCTTCGAGTGGAGCAAGCTGATCGCCGAAGGCGTGCGGCCGTGGAGCAACCCGATGGGCGCGGCCCAGTTCGGTTCGTGCTTTTTCATGATCACCGGTTTCCACGGCCTGCACGTGACGGCCGGCGTGATTTATCTCGGCATCGTGGCGCGCCGCCTGGGGCGCGGCCATTACGATCATGGAGAAGAGGGCGGCAAATACGACATCGTCGAAATCGCCGGCTTGTACTGGCACTTCGTCGACCTGGTCTGGGTCTTCATCTTTGCGCTGTTTTATTTGTGGTAGGAGGGCATATGGAAACCGCACCCGGGCACCAGCATCCGATCGGCATTTATTTCAAGATCTGGATATTGCTGTTCGTGCTCAGCACGTTTTCTTACCTGGTCGATTTCTTCCACGTGCAAAGCTATCTGCGCTGGACCCTGATCCTGGTGCTGATGATGGCCAAGGCCGGACTGATCGTCGCCTTCTTCATGCACTTGCGGTGGGAGCGGGTGGCATTGATTTACACGATCGTGCTGCCGCCGCTGTGCCTGATCGTCCTGTTCGTCATGATGATGATCGAGGCCGACCACACCTTCCTGACGCGCATCACCAATTTCGGCTGAAACGGCCGCGCAGCGCCATGGGCGCCGCCTGGCCGCGCTTGATTTTCAATCTTTCTCCATGTTACAATTCGCGCACGCTTTACGACGTCCCCATCGTCTAGAGGCCTAGGACATCACCCTTTCACGGTGAGTACGGGGGTTCGAATCCCCCTGGGGACGCCAAAACATGTAACCAAAACAGCCGCCTTGTGCGGCTTTTTTGTTCTTCCGGAATCCACATGACTTTTCCCTCCACGCTGGCCCTGTTCTGCAAAGTCGTCGACAACTATGGCGACATCGGCATCTGCTGGCGCCTGGCCCGGCAGTTGCAGCATGAGCACGGCATTGCCGTCACGCTGTGGGTCGACGATTTACGCACTTTCCAGCGCATTTGCCCCGAAGTGGCCGTCGATGCCGAAACGCAGCAACTGGCCGGCGTGACGGTGCGCCACTGGGGCGACCAGGATGGCGTCTTTTCGGCGGGCGAGATTGCCGATATCGTCATTGAATTTTTCGCCTGCGATATCCCTCCCGGCTATATCGCGGCCATGGCGCAGTGCGAACCGCGCCCGGTCTGGCTGAACCTGGAAGGATTGACTGCCGAGGAATGGGTCGAGGGTTGTCATACGCTGCCCTCTACTCATCCGCGCCTGCCCTTGCTCAAACATTTTTTCTTCCCCGGTTTTACCGGCAAGACGGGCGGCTTGTTGCGGGAATCGACGCTCGACGAGCAGCGCAGCCAGTTCCAGTCGGACCCGCAAGCGATGGCCGCTTTCCTGGCGCAGTTCGGCGTGACGGCGTCTGAAATGGAGTCATTCAAAATATCGCTGTTCTGTTATCCGCACGCGCCGGTGTCCGCGCTGTTCGATGCGTGGCAAGCCGGCGATGTTGCCGTCACCTGCCTGGTGCCGGAAGGTGTCGCGGCCGAGGCGGTCCAGGCATTTCTCGGCGCCGAGCCGAAGGCGGGCGCGGCATGCACGCGCGGCGCATTGACCGTGCGCGTCCTGCCCTTTGTCGCGCAGCCGGACTACGACAAACTGTTGTGGGCATGCGATCTCAATTTCGTGCGCGGCGAGGATTCGTTCGTGCGCGCGCAATGGGCGGGCGCTCCATTTATCTGGCATATCTATCCGCAGGATGAAAATCTGCATCACAAGAAATTGCGCGCATTCCTGCAGCGTTATGCGGCCGATATTGAAAGTCTGAGCGCTTTCTCGTTGCTCTGGAACGGCGCCGGCAGCGGCGGCACGGAAACGCCGGCCGACTGGTCCGCGCCATGGTCGGCATTGCAGAGCGACATGCCGGACATGGTGCACCGCTCGGCCGACTGGCGCTCGCGCATGCTGGCGAACGGCGACCTGGCATCGAACCTGCTGACTTTCGCCGCTTCGCTTCGGTAGGCGGCGCACGAAAAATCGGGTATACTGCCCGGTTACTCTCTAACGTATTTTTATTCGATCACACTAACGCTTGCGGCACTGTTGGCCGGCAAGCGAAAGATGATTTTTACGCAACCCCACTTTTTACGTACACTCGCTATGAAACCCGCAAAAGAAATTCGTGTTGGCAATATCATCATGGTTGACAGCAAGCCTTTTATCGTGCTGCGTTCTGATGTCAATGGTTCGAGCCGCACGGGCTTCACCTACAAATGGAAGATGAAAAATCTTCTGACGAACAGCCCGCTGGAAAACGTGTTCCGCGGTGACGACAAGTTCGACGTCGTCGTTCTCGACAAAAAGCCTGTGACGTATTCGTATTTCGCCGATCCACTGTTCGTGTTCATGGACGCGGAATACAATCAGTACGAAATCGAAGAAGAAAACCTGGGCGATGCACTGCACTACCTGAAAGATGGCATGGAATGCGAAGCCATTTTCTACGACGGCAAAGCGATTTCGGTTGAACTGCCAACCACCATCGCGCGCCAGATCGTCTACTCGGAGCCTGCCGTCAAGGGCAACACTTCGGGCAACGTGCTGAAAGAAGCGAAGATCGAAAACGCGATCGACGCGCACCGCCACACCGTGCAAGTGCCGCTGTTCGTCAGCCAGGACGACGTCATCGAAATCGATACCCGTACCAACGAGTACAAGCGCGTGGTCCGTAATTAATTAATCACCGCGACATCAAAAAAACGCTGCCGATCGCTGGCAGCGTTTTTTTTTGGATTGGAAATATATATGCTGATCATTACCATCAAACAGGGCAAGGAAAAGGGCGTGCTGGCCGGCGACCCGTGGATTTACCCGACCGCGATCGAAAAGGTTGACGGCAAGCCGCAAGAGAAAATGAAGCCCGGTTCGACCGCGATCGTGCAATCGTCGTCGCGCCAGTTCCTCGCGCGCGCCGCCTACAATTCGAAATCGCAGATCCGCGCCCGCATCTGGAGCTTGCGCGAAGATGAACCGGTCGACCACGCGATGATGAAGCGCCGCGTGCAGGCCGCCATCGCGCAACGCGCCGCGGCGCTGCAAAAAATGGGCGCCGAAGACTTGATCGAACTGGTCAAGGCGGAGCAGGATGGCTTGCCCGGCCTGCTGGTCGATTACTATGGCGGCCCGTCCGGCTACCTGATCTGCCAGTTCCAGTCCGGCGCCGCCGAGGCGTGGAAAGTGCCGATCGTGCAGGCGCTGCTGGCCGAAACCGGTTGCAAAAATGTCTATGAACGCTGCGATGCGCTGATCCGCAAGGGAGAGGGATTGCCGGTGCTGTCGCGCGAGCTGGCGGGCAATCCGCCGCCGTCGCAAGTGGTGGTGCGGCAGAAGGGCAAGCGCGTCTACATGGACTTGAAAACGGGCTTTGAATTCCCCAAGCGTCCCGTATAATCTTTCCCGAAGACACTTAACCGGGAATTGAGCTACGATGGACAACCACCAATCCTCGCAAATACGCACCTTGACGTATGTGGAAAACGAAGACCACCCGGTGTTCGGCACGCTGGTCGAGCAAATCCTGCATTTGCTCAATTCCAAGCTGATCTTCAGCGACATCCTGATCCACCAGAACAGCCCCTTGCTGCTGCGCCAGCCGAAGGGGCTGGTGGCCGTGACCGATTCGCCGATCACGCGCGAAGAGCTGGAAGAATTTTTCGAAGTCGTCGAGCCGAACTGGCAGGAACGGATACAGGACCGCGCCTTCGACCGCTCGATCGACTTGCACACGGCGCGCATCCGCGCCAACTGTTTTACGTTCCAGGGTAAAAAACGGCTCGGTTGCGTGATCCGGCGTTTTCCGAGAGAGCCGCATCCGATGAGCCAGTTGGGCCTGCGTCCGAACGAGCAGAAATTCGCGCAACTGACCAGCGGCCTGGTATTGATCATCGGCGACACTTGCCAGGGCAAGTCGACGACGATCGCGTCGATGCTCGATGAAATCAATAAAACCCGCTCCGGCCACATCATCACGATCGAAGACCCGGTCGAGACCTTGATTCCGCAACGGATGTGCATTGTCACGCAGCGCGAAGTGGGCTTCGATGGCGACGTCGAGAGTTTTTACCTCGGCGCACTCGATGCGTTGCGCGAGCGACCGGACGTGATCGTCATTGGCGAGATCCGCGATGCGCAGACGGCGCAGGAAGCGCTGGCGCTGGCCGAATCCGGCCCGCTGGTGCTGGCCTCGCTGCACGCGCGCTCGACGGAACTGGGTTTGCAAAAGATGGTGCGCTTATTGGGGAATTCGGAACCGCAGCAGCAGGCCCTGGCGCATGCCTTGCGCGGCGTGTTGTGCCAGGCGCTACTGCCGTCGGTGGAAGGTAATCGCTATCACCTGGCGACGGAATGCCTGACCATCAACCCGGACGTGGCGCGCATGATCGCCACCGGCAACGTCTCGGCTTTGCGCGACTGGATGGAAACCAAGGGCGGTGATGGTTGCCACACGATGAATGCGGCGCTGCGCGTGCTGCTGGCCGAAGGTAAAGTCAGCATCGACGATGCGCGCAATGCGACCACCGACCGGCTGGGGTTTGGCGAGCGGGCGTAAGCTGAAAATCAAAATCAGAGGCAGAATCTGGGGTCAGACCCATGGGTCTGACCCCGGCCTTTGCATCTGATTTTAATCCAGCGGCACAGTACGGTAGCGGTTGACGTCATTGCCGGTAATGAGCGGCGCATTGTTGCCCCAGGCGCTGCGCAAGTAGGAAACGACCGCCGCCACTTCCGTATCGTTGAGCGAATGGCTGAACGGCGGCATGCCGTACGGGCGCGGGTTGCCCTCGGTGCCGGGCGCGAAGCCGCCGTTGAGCACGATGCGGATCGGATTGACCGCTTCATCCATCAGTAGCGCACGGTTGCCGGCCAGCGGCGGATACCCGGGTGGCTTGCCTTCGCCACCCTTGCCGTGGCAATCGGCGCAATGACTGGTATATAACTTTTCGCCGGCGGCCAGGAAGGCCAGCGCTTCGGGCGATTTCGGCCGTTCATTCGCTTCCTTCATGCTGGCCGGCGGCGGCAACGATTTCAGATACACCGCCATCGCATTGATGTCGGCATCGTTCAGGTGCTGCAAACTTTCCCTCACCACTTCGGCCATCGGGCCGAACACCGTGCCGCGCGGCGAGACGCCGGTTTTCAGCAATGCCGTAATGTGCGGCAGCAGCCATTCTCCGAGTCCGGCTTCGTAGTCGGATGTCAGCGACGGCGCATACCAGCCCAGCACCGGGATCAGGCCGCCGGACAGGCCGTCGCCGGCCGCGCCCAGCACATTGCGCGTGCTGTGACAGGCGTTGCAGTGACCGAGACCCTGCACCAGGTAGGCGCCGCGGTTCCATTCGATGCTCTGGCCAGTCTGCGGCTGGAACACGGCCGGCCGGAAATACAGCGCGCGCCAGAACGCCAGGCCGATCGGCTGGTTGTACGGGAAACGCAATTGATGCGGGCGGTTGGCCTGCTTGTAGGCCGGCACGCTCTGGAAAAACGCATATAGCGCGTCGGCGTCGTCGCGCGTGACATTCGTGTAATTGGTATAGGGGAAGGCGGGGTACAGCATGCGGCCATCTTTCGACTTGCCGTTGTGTAGCGCGCGCCAGAACTGGTCGGCGCTCCAGCTGCCGATGCCGGTCTCGCGGTCGGACGTGATGTTGGGGGAGATGACGTCGCCGAACGGGGTTTGCAGCGCGCGTCCGCCGGCATACTGCACGCCGCCGCGCGTCGTGTGGCAAGCCATGCAATCTCCGGCCTTGGCCAGGTAGGCGCCGCGCGCGATCTGTTCGGCCGCCGGCAATGACGCGGTTTTACTGGAGGGCGGCAGCGCGTCGTCGGACGGATACAGCCAATAGGTGCCGGCGGCGGCCAGCACGACGGCCGCGATGGCGGCGAGGGTGATTTTTTTCATCAGCGGCTTTCTGTTTCTGGCGCGCTGCCGCATGGCAGCGGCAGCGGTCTGGCGACGGAGGTGGCGGGACGCGCGTCGGCATCGACGGCTTGCGAAGCCAGCCAGCCGGAGACGGCGGCCACGTCGGCATCGGACAGGCGCGCCGTGATCTCGGCCATGCAGTCGGGACCATGGGCGCGCCGCACCTTGTTGCGCCAGGCGCCGAACTGGGCGTTGATGTAATCGCGCGGCAGGCCGAGCAGGCCCGGTATCGCCGGCGCGACGCCGGTCAGCTTGTCGCCGTGGCAGGCGATGCAGGCCGGCACCTTGCTGGCCGGATCGCCTTGCAGCGCCAGCACGCGGCCGCGTTCCTGCATCGCCTGCGTCGCGCTGTTCGGCTGCACGGGTGGATACGGCGGATGCTGGTCGGAGAAGTATTGGGCGATTTCGCGCAGGTAGGCGTCCGGCAGGTGGTCGACCATGTACGTCATCATCGGGTATTTGCGGCGGCCGTCGCGGAAATTGCGCAGCTGGTTGTACAGGTAGCCGGCCGGCTTGCCGGCGATGCGCGGGAAGAAGGCGTCGCCGCGTTCCTTGGCCTGGTGGCAGGCGGTGCAGGCGGCCACCCTTTGCTCCAGGGTGTCGGCCGGCTGCGGCAATTTCAGCGCTTGCGCCGCGGCTGCCAGCGGCAGGCTGCAGGCCAGCAGCAGTAACAACGCGCGGCGGCAGGTGGGCAGAAAAAGTATAGGCATGAGAAATACCATTTATAAAAAAGCACGTCGCAGTGGATGGGGAAAGCATACGCCTGAGCCGTTGATAAAAACAGGTTCAGATGCGGATTAAAACAGGGGAGCAGCGGGGAGGGATGTGAGGGAGATGTGGTGGACGATGGGCGTCTTCCCGTGAATGACAGGATTCTGGCCGGGCGAGCGTGATTGCTATTTTGAAGAAATGGGCATCGTGCCAGTTAAGGCCGCAGACCGTAGCGCTGTCATTCCGGATCGCCGGACCGCCGCGTAGGCGGGAATCCAAGTTCAGTTGCGCCGCCCGGGATGCGAAATGGGATTCCCGCTTTCGCGGGAATGACAAATCAAGCGTCCCCGACAAGTCAAGCGTCGCCGGCCAGTTCGGTATCGGGCGTCTGCGGCATCGCTGCCGGCTGGGCCGCGTTCTGGCGCGGCGCGCGCTTCGGCTTGGGCGCGCGCTGCGGCGGCAGCACGCCGCCGGCCGCGATCCAGTGCCGGTACACGCGCAGCGCCACTTGCGCATCGTCGGCGGCATACAGGATTTGCCGTTCGCTCAGGCGCGCGCTGGCCCAGTTGGTGGTCGAGATTTTTTTCGATTTCTGCAGGCGCTGGCCGAAGAACTTGGCCACGGCGCTTTTCGCGCCCAGGTCGTTGCGCTGGCCGCCGCGCAGCGCGACCGACAGGTCGACCACGCGCCGCGCTTCGATGCCGAGCTTGGCGCGCAGGCGCCGCACATCGTCCGACAGGCCGAACCCGACTTTCATCGTCAAGTCCGATTCGAGGATCGCCTTCAATGCCGGCAGTGCGGCCGAAGGAGATGGACCGATCTGGAACAGATAGGCGACGCTGTCGGTGGCCAGCTGGATCAGGTGCGGGCCGTCGGAACTCTGGCCCTTCAGGAAGGTCGGCTTCGATTCGGTATCGAAGCCGATCGCGTCGACCGCCAGCAGCGCGTCCTGCGCCGCTTGCGCCTCGGCCTGCGACTGCACCAGGCGGACGTCGGCCAGCGTGATGCCGACGTAGGGCGGCAGTGGCGGCGCGAGGTCGGCGGTGTCGGCCATCAGCCTTTTTTGGAGAATTTCGCGGTCAGCAGGTTCAGCTTTTCCTGGCGCAGGCGGTTCGCTTCTTCGGCGGCGGCCGCGTCGCGCTCGGCCTTCTTGCGCTCGTTTTCCTTCTTCATGCGTTCCTGGAGCACTTCTTTCGCATGCTTGCGGTGCACATCGGTCACTTCGGCGCCGGCCTTGCCGTCCAGGTCGTAACGCACGGTGGCTTTTTCCATCACGCGCAGGTAGCGCTGCGAACCGGTGTGCATGCCGAGCGCGGTGCGCATCAGCTTCTTGTCGATGTCGGGCAGTTGCGCCAGGATCTGCTTGTCGATCCCGATCGACAGCGGCAGGCAATCGCGGAAGGGGGAAAATTGTTGCTGCAACTGTTTCAACAGGGTGCGTGCGCTCGGCGCCGGCGCGGCGGAAGCGGCCTCGGCCACCGGAGGCAGGGGGGTAAGACTAGTGTTCATCGACTGTACTGGTTAAGCAAGAGCCGCCAGCATATCATGCTGGCTAGCCACTTGCAGTGCAAATTAGGCCAGCATGGCGTTTCGCTCATAAAATTGGCCTGCGGCCCGGCGTGCGGAACTCGGTAAAAACGGTTATAATTGCCGACGCACCAAATGCAGCACGGTGCACGATCAGTTTGATGCGGGATATTTAGCCGGGGCGTTGAGCCCGGTTATATGGTTCTTGGATGTCGGGCATAGTAAATTTCAATTATGCCGGCGTCACGCGATGCGGCATAATTTGCCCTCTCCTCTATTCTTCACTGATTAGATTCAAGCCCGTCACTGCGGGCTTTTTTCATTCCAAACGGTTGTGCGCCCACCGGGCGACCCTATATATGCTCCATCGAGTCCGTTGCAGGCTTAGGTGGATTTGTTCACTTCGCGCCGCGACCTCCGGGTCTCGCATTGAGAGATATTTGTAATGACGAAAACGCCGAAAACCCTCACGCTGTCCGCCAAAGCCCCCCGCACCACGACCACGGCGCAACTGGCTGTACCTAAGACCACTTTATCTTATGTCATCGACAATGCGCAAGAGGCAGCCGGCAAAGTTACCGTTGTAAAGAAGACACGCTCGCGCCTGATCGCCGTGCCGGGCGCCGATGCGCTGCCGGGCGACTTCGCCGCCGAAACGTCGGCGTCGACGCCGGCCTTCATCACGCCGGTGGCCGCGCCGGTCGCCCAGGTCGCCTCGGTGGCTGCCGCCAGCGATCCGGCCACCGAAGCGAAAACGCCGACCGTCAAGGTGGCGCGCAAGCCTGGCGTCGCCTCGTCGGTGTCGCTGGCCGCGCCGGCCGGTCCGAAAGTCATGGTCACCAAGTCGAAACTGGTCAAGGCCAAGGTCGAACCGGCGCCCGTCGTCATCGTCACCGGCGCGCCGTCGGTCAGCCAGGTGACCGACGCGGCCACCCTGGCCACGATCGACACGTCGAGCTACTTCCTGCCTGGCGTCAAAGTGCCGGGCCGGCGCGGCCGCAAGCCGAGCGAATTCACGCCGGAAAACGATGAAGTCGCGGCACTGAACGCCGTCGAACGGGCCGAACTGAAAGCCGTCTCGAAGGCGCGCGAGCGCAAGGCCAAGGGGCTCGACGCGCTCGGCATCGACGCCAATTCGACCGCCGAAGACCTGGAACGCCGCCGCCTGCAGATCAAGAACCTGATCAACATGGGCAAGGACCGCGGCTTCCTGACCTACGCCGAGATCAACGACCAGTTGCCGGAAAATATCATCGATCCGGAAGCGATCGAAGGCATCATCGCCACCTTCAACGACATGGGCATCGCCGTCTACGAGCGCGCGCCGGATGCGGAAAGCTTGCTGTTGACCGATAACGTCGCCGCCGTCACCAGCGACGATGAAGTGGAAGCGGCCGCCGCCACCGCGCTGTCGACCGTCGATTCCGACTTCGGCCGCACGACCGACCCGGTGCGCATGTACATGCGCGAAATGGGCGCCGTCGCGCTGCTGACGCGCGAAGGCGAAATCGAAATCGCGAAACGCATCGAAGGCGGCCTGAAGGACATGATCCAGGCCATTTCGGCTTGCCCGACGACGATCGCGGAAATCGTCACGCTGGCGCGCAAGATCGAAAACGATGAAATCAAGGTCGACGAAGTGGTCGACGGTTTTGTCGACCTGAATGAAACCACGCCGGCGCCGGTCGCCGCCGTCGTCGCCAGCGACGACGAGGAAGACGAGGAAGAGGAATCGGAAGAAGAGGAAGACGGCGACGCCAATGGCGGCGCGGCCGGTTTCTCGACCGAGCAGCTGGTGCAACTGAAAAAAGGCGCGCTGGAAAAATTCTCCGTGATCTCGATCCAGTTCGACAAGATGCGCAAGGCTGTCGGCGGCTACGGTTCGCCGGCCTACGTGAAAGCGCAGGAAGCGATTTCGGCCGAACTGCTGGGCATCCGTTTCACGGCGAAAGTGGTCGAAAAGCTGTGCGACACGCTGCGCGGCCAGATGGAGCAGGTGCGTTCGATCGAGCGCGCCGTGCTGGAATTGTGCGTCAACAAGTGCGGCATGCCGCGCGCGCATTTCATCAAAGTCTTCCCGGGCAATGAGTGCGACCTGGAATGGGTCGACGGCGAAGTCGATTGCAAGTATCCGTACAGCGCCGTGCTGGGACGTAACGTGCCGGCCGTGAAGGAATTGCAATCGAAAATGATCGACCTGCAAGCGCGCGTCGCGTTGCCGCTGGCCGATTTGCGCAAGATCAACAAGCAGATGGCCGCCGGTGAAAAGCGCGCGCGCCATGCCAAGCGTGAAATGACGGTGGCCAACTTGCGCCTGGTGATTTCGATCGCGAAAAAATACATCAACCGCGGCCTGCAATTCCTGGATTTGATCCAGGAAGGTAATATCGGCCTGTTGAAAGCGGTCGACAAATTCGAATACCGCCGCGGCTACAAATTCTCGACCTACGCGACCTGGTGGATCCGCCAGGCGATCACCCGTTCGATCGCCGACATGGCGCGCACCATCCGCGTGCCGGTGCACATGATCGAAACGATCAACAAGATGAACCGGATTTCGCGCCAGATCATGCAGGAAACCGGCAGCGAGCCGGATCTCGCCACCCTGGCCGTCAAGATGGAAATGCCGGAGAACAAGGTGCGCGAAATCATGAAGATCGCGAAAGAGCCGATTTCGATGGAAACCCCGATGGGCGAGGATGGCGATTCCCAGCTCGGCGATTTCATCGAGGACAACACGACCCTGGCGCCGCTGGACGCCGCGCTGCACGCGTCGATGCGCAACGTCATCAAGGAAGTGCTCGATTCGCTGACGCCGCGCGAAGCGAAAGTGCTGCGCATGCGCTACGGCGTCGAAATGTCGAACGACCACACGCTGGAAGAAGTGGGTAAGCAGTTCGACGTCACGCGTGAACGGATCCGCCAGATCGAAGCGAAGGCGATGAGCAAATTGCGCCAGCCGTCGCGCTCGGACAAGCTGAAAAGCTTCCTGACCACGCACTAAGCGCATCAGGCTGTCATCGAAGTACCCGGACGGGAGGCGCAAGCCTCCCGTTGTCGTATCGGCCAACTGCCTCTATGATGGGGGACATGCAAAACAATCCCACCCAATTGCTGTTGATCGATAGCCGCCAGGCCGAGGCGCTGATGAGCGTGCGCGACGTGCTCGACGCCGTGCGCGACGCCTTTATCCTGCACAGCCAGGAAGAAGGGCGCGTGTTCCCGATGGTGCGCCAGCAGTTGCCGGCCGGCGTATGGGGCATCAAGTCGGGCGACGTGCCCGGCCAGGGGCTATTGGGTTTCAAGACGGCCGGCTACTGGCCCGGCAACCGCGCGCTGGGCGCCGCGTCGCACCAGGGCACGATCATGCTGATCGATCCGGCGACCGGGCGCCCGCAATGCATCATCGACGGCAATGCCGTGACGACGATGCGCACCGGCGCCGCCGGCGCGCTGGGCTTGCTGCAACTGGCGCGCGCCGACAGCGGCCGCATCTGCGTATTCGGCACCGGCGTGCAGGCCCGCATCCAGCTGCGTTTTGCACTGGATTTGATGCCGTCGCTGTACGAAATCAGTTATGTCAGCGCTTCCGGCCTGCCGGATGCCGCCTTCGAGCGCCTGTTTTCCGACCGCTGCAACATCGCCCTGGCGGCCGACCGCAATGCCGCCGTCAGCTTGAGCGACATCGTCATCACCGCCACGCCGGGCGGCGGCGCGCTGTTCCGGCGCGACACGGTGCGCCCCGGCACCCATCTGAACTGCATCGGTGCCGACACGCAGGGCAAGCGCGAACTGCCGGAAGGGCTATTGCAACAGGCGCGCCTGTTCGTCGACGATCACCTGCAGGCGCGCGCGATCGGGGAATTGCAATGGGCGCCGGAACTGCCGTGCGTCCACCTCGGCGACTTGCTGGCCGGTAAAGTGCAGATGCACCGCAAGCCGGAAGAAATCACGCTGTTCGACATGACCGGCGTCGCCTTGCAAGACTTGACCGTGGCGCGCCTGATCTACGAACGCGCCAGCGCCAGGGGCATCGGCACCAGCGTGCCTTGGCCCTGGTAATCCACCATGCACCGACCCGACAAGGAGTCCCATTGATTTTACCGACCTATGACGACGTGCTCGCCGCCGCGCGGCGCATCGATGGCCACGCCCACCGCACCCCTGTGATGCGTTCGCGCACCGCCGACGCGGAACTGGGCGCCGAACTGTTTTTCAAGTGCGAAAACCTGCAGCGCATGGGCGCCTTCAAATTCCGCGGCGCCTATAACGCGCTGGCCCGCTTCGATGCGCGCCAACGTAAGGCCGGCGTGGTCGCCTATTCGTCCGGCAACCATGCGCAGGCGATCGCATTGTCCGCCTCTCTGCTCGATATACCCTCCACCATCGTCATGCCGCACGATGCGCCGGCCGCCAAGGTCGCCGCCACGCGCGGTTACGGCGGCCAAGTCGTGCTGTACGACCGCTATACGGAAGACCGCGAACAGATTGGCCGCAAGCTGGCCGACGAGCACGGCATGACCTTGATTCCGCCGTACGACCATCCGGATGTGATCGCCGGGCAGGGCACGGCGGCCAAGGAACTGTTCGACGAGGCCGGGCCGCTCGATGTGCTGTTCGTCTGTCTCGGCGGCGGCGGCCTGCTGTCCGGTTCCGCGCTGTCCGCGCGCGCGCTGGCGCCGGATTGCCGGATTGTCGGCGTCGAGCCGGAAGCGGGCAACGACGGGCAGCAATCCTTCCGTTCCGGCGCCATCGTCCATATCGACACGCCGCAAACCATCGCCGACGGCGCGCAGACCCAGCACCTGGGTAATTATACTTTCGACATCATTCGGCGCGAGGTCGACGATATTTTGACCGTCAGCGATGGGGAGCTGGTCGACTGCATGCGGTTTTTCGCCACGCGCATGAAACTGGTGGTCGAACCGACCGGCTGCCTGGGCTACGCCGCCGCGCGCGCGATGGGAGCACAGTTGCGCGGCAAGCGCGTCGGCGTCATCATCAGCGGCGGCAATGTCGATATTGAGCGCTTTTGTGGCTTACTTGCCTCCTGACTGCACCAAAGGACAGGTTACAATCAGGAACCAGGCCATTACAGTGGCACACCGTTAATTCCCATGATCCGAGGGCCAGCAATGAAGACAGTACAGCAGGAAGTGGATGAACGCAGCAACCTCACTGGCACCAACAAGTTCGAATTGCTGCTGTTCCGTCTGGGCGGCGACGCCCAGGGCGAACGCAGCGAGCTGTTCGGCATCAATGTCTTCAAGATACGTGAAATCGTCGCCATGCCGACCATTACCGCGGTGGCCGGCTCGCTGCCGCACATGCTCGGCGTGGTCAACCTGCGCGGCCAGATCATCCAGGTGCTGGACTTGCCGGCCATTTGCGGCTGCACGCCGAAGACCGGCCTGAACATCATGCTGGTCACGGAATTCGCGCGCACCACGCAAGCGTTTGCGGTGGAAGCGGTGGAAGACATCGTGCGCCTGGACTGGGGACAGGTGCTGTCGGCCGAATCGAGCGCCGGCGGCGGCATGGTCACCAGCATCGCCCGCCTGGACGGCACCGACGGCGCGCGCCTGGCGCAGGTGCTCGACGTCGAAACCATCCTGCGCAACATGAACCCGTCGAACGATGCCGACGTCGATCCGGACACGATCGGGCCGCAACTGAAACTGCGCCCGGGCACGATGATCCTGGCCGCCGACGATTCCGTGGTGGCGCGTTCGCTGATCGAAAAGGGCTTGGATGCGATGGGCGCGCCGTTCATCATGACCAAGACCGGCAAGGAAGCGTGGGAACGCCTGCACAGCATCGCCGACGCCGCCGAAGCCGAAGGCAAGACCATCCGCGACAAGATCGCGCTGGTGCTGACCGACCTGGAAATGCCGGAAATGGATGGTTTTACGCTGACGCGCAACATCAAGCAAAGTCCGCGCTTCCAGTCGCTGCCGGTGGTGATCCACTCGTCGCTGTCGGGCACCACCAACGAAGACCACGTCAAGAGCGTCGGCGCCGATGCCTACGTCGCCAAGTTCATGGCCGACGAACTGGCCGCGACGATCCGGCAAGTGCTGTCGAAATAGGGAGGAAATCGCGGTAGAATTTGAGGCGTCGACAGAATAGACGCCTCACGCGCCGCGAGATTCCCATGCAGCAGGCCGCTTTCCCGATCCGCAAAGAATGCCCGCCCGGCGCCTGCGACTGCGAGCGCGACGCGCTGCTGGCCGATCCGCAGGCCGACCTCAGCATCCTGATGCTGACGAAGGAGGAAGAAAAGCGCCTGCTCGAACGCATCGAAAACGCCGCCAGCTACGCCGAACTGCAGCGTATCGGCATGCGCCTGGAACAGCAGCTCGGCATCGCGCTGAGCATCGCGCCCGGCGGCAACGAGGTGCGCACCGTGCGCGGCCTGTCGATCCAGCTCAGCGAGCGGCGCGGCCTGTGCCGCAAGACGCGCCAGAGCATCCCGGCCGCCGTGCGGCGCTGCCTGGAAAATCACCCGGACATCATCTATGCGATCTTGAATGCGCACGATTTGCTGGGAGGCGCCTGAATCAGGTGCCGTCGGCCATTGCGCCGGCGATGGCCCCGGGCCGGCGGTGTGTCGCGCAAGCTGATGCGCGGTTATCATGAAAGTACAAATAAATATTGAACGGCCAGCGTTGGCGAAAGGGCATTGTGTGACGAGCGGGCAGACATCGACCGACACCGCGGCGGTGGGCGCGCAGGCCGCCGGCCGCGCCTTGTCGGTCAGCGACGCGGTCTTCCCGCTGCTGCCGGTGACGGGCGTGCTGCTGTGGGCGCGCCAGGCCGGCGTCGACAGCCGCGAGCTGTTCAGCCAGTTCGACGAGCGCGATCCCCATTGCCGCCTCAGTTACAGCACGATCCGCGAAGGCGTCGCGCGCGCGATGCACCGCTACGGCGGCGCGCAACTGGCCTGTCTCACGGGCGGCCTGAAATCGATGCCGCAGATCGGCGTGCTGGGACCGGCGATGATGACCCACGACACCGTCGGCGCGGCGGTGCAGTTCGGCATCCGCTTCCAGCAACTGGCCGGCTGCCTGGTGCAGCACCGGCTGGTGCTGGACGACGGGCAGTATGCGATCGAATCGCCGCGCCTGTTCGACGATGCCGAATGCGGCGCCTTTTTCGACATCGACCACCTGCTGACCAACATCAATCTGCTGGCCGCGCTGTATGGCCGGCCGGCGCCCTTGTCCCGCATCGAACTGGCCGTTTCCGACCGCGCCCTGTGCCTGGAACTGGAACGCCGCCTGGGCGTGCCGGTGCTCGGCGACGCGGCCAGCACCAGGGTGGTGCTGCCGGCCGGCGTGCTCGACACGGCCAATCCCGGCGGCGACCCGGCGACCAGGGAATTCTGGACCGGCATTTGCGAGCGCGAAATGCAGCGCGGCGCGCTGTTCGGCGCGCAAACGCTGATGCAGCGCCTGCACGGCGCGGCGGGAGAGCTGCGCCGCCTGGAAGACGTGGCCGACGAATTGCACGTCAGCCTGCGCACCTTGCATCGCCTGCTGGTGCGCGAAGGCATCGATTATTCAGCCCTGCACGACCGCGCGCGCCGCTGCCGGGCCGAAGCGATGTTGCGCCGCGGCGCGCGCAGCGACGATATCGCCGCCATCCTCGGCCTGTCCGACGTGCGCAGCTTCCGGCGCGCCTTCCGGCGCTGGTCCGGCCTGTCGCCGGCCGAGTTCCGCCAGCGCGAAGCGGCCGGCGGTGCGATGGCCTGAGAGGCGATTGGCACAGACGCTAAGCCGTTAAGTTAAGCCATCGGCCGTAGAGTTGTCATTCCCGCGCAGGCGGGAATCCCATTTAGAGTCGCAAACGGCGCAAAAAGATGGGATTCCCGCCTGCGCGGGAATGACAAGCCAGCGCTGTCACAAATTGTCCCGCCCCTTGTCAGAAGGTGTCCTTCCCGCCCGCATCGATCGCGCGTACATTGTCCGAACCGGTAACAGCCTTTGCTGCGCTGCCGCCGCGCGCCCCGACATTCCTGCTAGTGAGAGACGACCTGATGAAAAATAATAAACCCTGGCTGGCCACCTACGGTGAGCAAATCCCTGCCGAAATCAACCCGGATGCCTGCCGCTCGGTGGTCGAATTGCTGGAAACGGCGATGGCGACCTATGCCGATCATCCCGCCTTCCGCTCCTTCGGGCAAACCCTGAGCTATGCCGACGTCGACCGCCTGTCGCGCGATTTTGCCGCCTACCTGCAGCGCGAACTGGGCGTCGTCAAGGGCGACCGCATCGCCGTGATGCTGCCGAATATCCTGGCTTTCCCGATCGCCTTCATCGGCATCGCGCGCGCCGGCGCCGTGCAGGTCAACGTCAACCCGCTGTACACGCCGCGCGAACTGGAACATCAACTCAACGATTCCGGCGCCACCATCATCCTCGCGTTTGCCGGCGTCAGCGCGACCGTGGCCGAGGTGCTCGGGCGCACCGGCGTCAAGACCGTGCTGGTGGCCGGTCCCGGCGATGGCGGCGCGGCCAGGTTGCCGTCGCCGCCGGTCGATGCGCGCCTGACGGCGGCGATCGGCTTCGCCGACGCGCTGGCCGCCGGCGCGGCGCTGGCGTTTGCTCCTGTCGCCGTCAACGGCGAAGATTTACTGTTCCTGCAATACACGGGCGGCACCACCGGCCTGTCGAAGGGCGCCGCGCTGACGCACCGCAACCTGGTCGCCAATGTCGAACAGTTCAAGGCCTTCATGCTGGCCGCGCTGCGTCCCGGCCAGGAAGTGCTGGTCACGGCGCTGCCGCTGTACCATATCTTCGCGCTGATGGTCAATTTCATCAGCTTTTTTGCCGTCGGCGCCGACAACTGGCTGGTGGCGAACCCGCGCGACATGGACGGTTTTGTCGACATCCTCAAGCAGGCCAGGCCGACGGCATTCACCGGTGTCAACACCTTGTATGCCGGGCTGACGATGCATCCGAAAATCGGAGAAGTCGATTTTTCCAGGCTGCGCCTGGCCGCCGGCGGCGGCGCGGCGGTGATCGGCGCCGTCTCGGCCAAGTGGCACGAAATCACCGGCACTTTTATTCGCGAAGGGTACGGGCTGTCGGAAACGAGTCCGATCCTGTCGTTCAACCCATATTTTATCGACGAATTCACCGGCACCACCGGCCTTCCATTGCCGTCGACCGATATCGTGCTGCTCGACGACGCGGGCAATGAAGTCGCGCCCGGCGAAGCGGGCGAAATCTGCGCGAAGGGACCGCAAGTGATGCGCGGCTACTGGAACAAGCCGGAAGCGAACGCCGAAGCGTTTACAAGTGACGGCTATTTCCGCACCGGCGACGTCGGCGTGTTCGACCAGCGCGGCCTGTTAAAAATCGTCGACCGTAAGAAGGACATGATCATCGTCTCCGGCTTCAACGTCTACCCGAACGAAATCGAGGCGCAAGCCACCACCTGCGCCGGCGTGGCCGAATGCGCGTGTATCGGCGTGCCCGATGCGAAGAGCGGGGAGGCGGTCGCGCTGTTCGTCGTCAAGAAACCGCAATCGACGCTGACGGTCGATGAATTGGCGACCCACTGCCGCCAGGGCATGACCGGCTACAAGGTGCCGAAACACATCCGCTTCGTCGACGCGCTGCCGAAATCCGCGGTCGGCAAGATCCTGCGCCGCGAACTGCGCGACCTGCCGAACGCCTGAACCGCATCCAGACAAGGAATAGCCATGAGCTTTATCGACAATACGGACGTGCTGATCCCGGCCGAATTCACGCAATGCCTGCAGCGCCAGCAGGCGGCCTACCTGGCCGACCCGAACCCCACTTATGCCCAGCGCATCGCCGACCTGAAGACGCTGGCGCGCATGCTCAAGGAAAACCAGGCCGCGCTGGTCGATGCGATCAACCGCGATTACGGCAACCGCTCCGAATTCGAAACGCTGTTCACCGAATTCTTCGTGGTGCTCGAAGGTATCCGCGACGCCTCCAGCCATTTGAAGAAGTGGATGAAGCCGAAGAAGCGCAAGGTCGACATGATGATGTATCCGCTCGCGAAAAACCGCCTGATCCCGCAGCCGCTGGGCGTGGTCGGCGTGATCGTGCCGTGGAATTTTCCATTGAACCTGACGTTCGCGCCGTTGACGGCGATCTTCGCGGCCGGCAACCGCGCGATGGTCAAGATGTCGGAAAACTCGACGCAACTGGCGCGCCTGCTGGCGTCGCTGAGTCCGAAGTATTTTCCGCCTGAAAAGCTGGCTTTTTTTGAAGACGGGGCAGGGCGCGGCCCGGCCTTCAGCATGCTGCCGTTCGACCACCTGTTGTTCACCGGCTCCGGCCAGACCGGCCGCGCGGTGATGGCCAACGCGGCGCGCAACCTGACGCCGGTCACGCTGGAACTGGGCGGCAAGTCGCCGGCCATCGTCGGCGCCGATTTTTCGATCCAGACCGCGGCTGAACGCATCATCTGGCTCAAATTGCTCAACGCCGGCCAGATCTGCACCAATATCGATTACCTGTTTCTGCCGGAAGGGAAGACCGACGAATTCGTCCGCCACGCGCAGCAACTGGTGGCGCAGCGCTACCCGGACCTCAACGGCCAGGACTACACGTCGGTCATCGACGAGCGTTCCTACCAGCGCCTGAGCGATGCGCTGAACGATGCGAAGGCGAAGGGTGCGATTTTAATTAACCTGGC
The DNA here is from genome assembly GCA_040389645.1 of Pseudomonadota bacterium. Classification (GTDB taxonomy): domain Bacteria; phylum Pseudomonadota; class Gammaproteobacteria; order Burkholderiales; family Burkholderiaceae_D; genus Rugamonas. The sequence goes on from JAZJZT010000076.1 coordinate 23,787, forward strand.
GCCGGACCAGGTGCCCGACCGCGCGCTGCGCAAGTTCCCGCCGCACCTGGTGCTCAATGTCAGCGACGACATGGTCTTGATGCAGCGTGAAATCTTCGGCCCTATCCTGCCGGTCAAGACTTACCGCGATCCGGAAGAGGTGGTGCGCTACATCACGGCGCGCGACCGGCCGCTGGCTATTTATCCGTTTACGCACGACCGCGCGCAGCAGGATTTGTATATCAACCGCGTGATGTCGGGAGGGGTGTCGATCAACGAAGGCTTGCTGCACGTGGCGCAGCACGACTTGCCGTTCGGCGGCGTCGGCGCCAGCGGCATGGGGCACTATCATGGTTACGAAGGTTTCGTCACCTTCTCGAAATTGCGCCCGGTGTTTTACCAGGCGCCGTTTTCGTCGGTGCAGATGATGTTCCAGCCGCCTTACGGCCCGCGCGCGATGAAGCTGCTGCGGTTGCTGATCAGGCTGAAGGGCTGATGAGTGTCATTCCCGCGTAGGCGGGAATCCCATTTTGTATGCTGATCAGCACAGTATGCGGTATCGAAAATTCAAGCAGTACTTGGATTCCCGCCTTCGCGGGAATGACAAGGCGCTGGGGGACGCGGGCGGCGCCGGGCCGCCCAGGGTTTAGACCTCGATAAAACGCATTTTAAAATTGCGTCCCTTGAAGCTGCCGAAGTCGGCGCCTTCGCGGCTGCCCTTGGTGAGACGGTCGAATGCCTGGTAAGCCATGCGGCGGTCGAGCGCGACGTAGGTCTGGAATTCGAACACGTTGATCTTGCCCACCTGCTCCTTGGACAGGCCGGCGTCTCCCGTCAGCGCGCCCAGCACGTCGCCCGGGCGCAGCTTTTCCTTCTTGCCGGCCATGATGCACAAGGTCAGCATCGGCGCCGGATCGCCCTGCGCGTATTCGTCGACCGCCAGCTCTTTCAATGAATGCCATTCGACCGGCGCGTTCTGGTATTCCTCGATCAACTTCACCCATTTCTTTTCGTTCGGCGCACACAGCGACAGTGCCAGTCCCTGTTCCTCTCCGCGGCCGGTGCGGCCGATGCGGTGGATATGCACCTCGGTATCCTTCGACACGTCGACATTGATCACCGCTTCCAGGTTCTGGATATCGAGTCCGCGCGCGGCCACGTCGGTAGCCACCAGCACCGTGGCGCTGCGGTTCGCGAACAGCACCAGGATCTCGTCGCGCTCGCGCTGTTCCAGCTCGCCATACAGCGCCAGCGCCGTAAACCCTTCGGCGCGCAGCGATTCGACCAGCTCGCGGCAATGCACCTTGGTGTTGCAGAAGGCGATCGCCGACGCCGGCTGGAAGTGTTTTAACAGTTTGCCGACGGCGGCGTCGCGGTCGTCGAATCCGACTTCATAAAAACGCTGCTCGATCTTGCTGTTGTCGTGCTGCGCTTCGACCGTCACTTCGACCGGGTCGGCCAGGAAGGCGTCGGTGGCTTGCCGGATATCGTCCGGATACGTGGCCGAGAACAGCAGGGTCTGGCGGCGTTTCGGGCAGGCGCTGACGATGCCGGCGATTTCGTCATAAAAACCCATGTCGGTCATGCGGTCCGCCTCGTCGAGCACCAGCGTCTCGACGGTCCCCAGTTTCAAGGTGTCGCGCCCGAGGTGGTCGCGGATGCGGCCCGGCGTGCCGACGACGATGTGGGCGCCGTGTTCGAGCGAAGCGATCTGCGGGCGCATCGGCGAGCCGCCGGTCAGCACCAGCACCTTGACGTTGCCCACGCCGCGCGCCAGGCGGCGCAATTCGTTGGCCACCTGGTCGGCCAGTTCGCGCGTCGGGCACAGCACCAGCGCCTGCGTGGCGAACCAGGCCGGATTGAGCTTGCTCAGGATGCCGATGCCAAAGGCGGCGGTCTTGCCGCTGCCGGTCTTGGCCTGCGCGATCAGGTCGCGTCCTTCCAGCACCGACGGCAGGCTTTGCGCCTGGATGGTGGTCATCTGCTTGTAGCCGAGAAGGTCGAGATTGGCCAGGAAGGCGGGCGACAGCGGCAGGCTGTGGAAGGAATCTGAAGTCATGGTGGCGTACCCGGTAAATAAAGTGGGATGGTGCGCACAGTCTATCAGGCCAGGGCCGAGGCCGGGAGCCGCTGTGCGCCAGGATGCTCGCGGCACCGGCTGGTGGCCGGCGCGTTGTTGCGGTGTCGCGGTGTCGGAAAAATCAGTCCTTGCGCCAGACCGGCAAGCCGGTCAGGTCGAGGTTGTCGTCGCGCTGCCAGACGGGCAGGCCGGAGTTGTCGGTCTCCTCCAGCAATTCGAGCTGCACCTGCTTCTTGGCGGCGCGGCGCGCGCGCGCGGGAGGCGGGCGTTTCGGCTCCGGCTCCGGCGGCGCGGCCGGGCCGAAGCCGGGCAGGTCGAAGGTCGCGTTGTCTTTTTTGTCTCTCATTTCCCAAGGCGTTTTAAAATGCGCCGCACAAAACAAAAGCCCGGCTGCATCAGTCGGGCTCGGATAGTAAAGCGGCACGCAGTGTATCACAAAGGCGTGCCCTGGTGGCGCTTACTAGCTTGCCGGCTCAGCGGAAGCTCAGCGCGCCGGTCAGGTCGCCCGGAGGCGCCGCGCCGCGCGCCGCGAAGGCGGCGTTGCGCAGGGCCAGGCCCTCCAGCAGCGGCAGGCGGTGCAGGCGCGTAATAAAACGCAGGATCGACGTGGTATCGTAAAAACTGTGGTCGACCGAGCCCTTTTTCGCGTGCGGCGAGACGATGATCGCCGGGATGCGCGAACCGGGACCCCAGCGGTCGCCCTTCGGCGGCGCCACGTGGTCCCACCAGCCGCCGTTCTCGTCGAAGGTGATGACGACGACCATGTCTTTCCACTGCGGCGATTTTTTCAGGTGCCCGATGACGTTGGCCACGTGCTGGTCGCCCGACTCCACATCCGAATAACCGGCGTGCAGGTTCAGGTTGCCCTGCGGCTTATAAAACGTCACGGCCGGCAGCTTGCCGGCGACGGCGTCGGCCAGGAACTTGTTCGAGATCGGGCTGTCGCCGAGGCCGCCGTCGCGCAGGTGCTCGGCGCGCGCCGCCGTGCCGGGCGCGAACTGCTTAAAGTAATTGAAAGGCTGGTGGTGGAACTGGAAGTTCGGCTTCGGGCCGCCGCCTTTCGCGTCCAGCGCCGCCTGCCATGCGCCGCCATACCACGCCCAGCTGACACCCTTGGCCGACAGCAGGTCGCCGATGGTGTTATAGCTTTGCGGCGGCAGTGTGCTGGCGTCGTTTGGATCGGCCAGGGCCGGGTCGCCACCGGCGGCGGGATTGATATAGCTCGGCTGGTAGGGTGGGGCCATCGTGTTGACCGCATAGCCGTCCGGCGAAATCGCGCCATCGTTGACGTATTTCGGCTTGCCGTCCAGCGCCGAGGCCGGGCTGTCCGGCGCCACCGCCAGGCGCACCCCGGTCGGGCCGTCGGCCAGCGCGACGATTTTTTTCTTCGCCGCCGTGTCGGCCGCATTGAAGTATTCCGGCGTGCGGCCGCTGACCAGGAACTGGTGGTTCAGGTAAGAGCCGCCGAAGGCCGCCATGAAGAAATTGTCGCACAGCGTGTACTGGCGCGCGATCTGCCACAGGTCCAGGTTTTTAGCGGTCTCCGCGTAATATCCCATCACCATGCCGCCGGTATTGCCCCAGGCGACAAAACCGTCGTTGCGGCCACCGTTGATCTGCATCTGGTTTTGGTAGAACAGGTGCCACAGGTCGCGCGTGATGACCGCCTCCGGCAGCGGCTTGCCGTCGGGCGTGCTCAGTTTGAAGGGCGCGTTCGGCAAGCCCTGTATGTGTTCTTCGCGGATTTCGTAACTGTGTCCGCCGATGGTTTGCGGCGTCGGCACCATGCCGCCCCAGATCTTCGGCAGCGATGGCAGCACCGAACCGTCGTAATCCTTTTGCGCATATTGGGCGGTCGGCACGGCCGACAGCGGCGACGCCAGGCCGGGAAAATCGGCGAACAGGTTATTGAAACTGCGGTTTTCCAGGTAGATCACGACCACGTTCTTGACGTGCGCCTGCAACTTGGCGTCGAGCGAACTGGCGGCCGGCAATCCGGCCGTTTTTTTGCCATGGGCCGCGTCGGCGATGGCGGGCAGCGTACCGGCCAGGCTGGTGGCGGCCGCAGCCTGGAAGATGCGGCGGCGCGAAGGGTTGGTCGGAAGATCGGCAGGGGTGGCCTGCGGGTCGATGGGCTTGTCCTTCACGCATTACTCCTGATGAGAGTTTTAATTGGCGCAAAGTGTATCACCGGGCAATGAAAAAGCAGGTGATTTTTTTCAGGATATGGCGGTTTTCAATACCCGCCTGCGGGGCCGGCAGCGTTCAAAAGATCGGCGCTGGCTTGAGCGGCTTCCGGTTGAACGCTGGCCAGGCAGGCGCGTCGTATTCGTGTCAATCAAAAGCCGCGTCTTCGAGGCGGAAGCGGAATTTTCGGCGCTCCGGCAAGGACCAGTCGCAACTGGGCGTGACCTGCCGGGTGGCCGCTGTCGCGGGCCGCGAAGGTGGCGAGGGCGCACCCGCATCCGCGTCGGATTGCGGCAGTGCGCATGGCGCCGGGTCCGCCGCCGGACATATCGCCTGCGCGTTCACCGATGCCAGTTCCCGCCGCAGCAGGCTCGCCTTTTTCCAGATTTTTTCTCCCGGCAGCCGAATCGACAAATCCAGCCAGGCATTGCGGTGGCTGCGTGCAAACGAGCGGGCGAACTGGTTGGGCGTCACCGGGCGGCCATCGTGGATGATCTGGTCGCCCACCACGCACGCATAGTTGTGCTCGCCATAGCTCCAGGAGCGCAGGCAACTTCCCTCGGGCAAGAACAGCGATTTCCACTGGTAGCCGCGCAAGCCGGGCGCATCAGGCGGTTGCGGCTGGTGTTTTTGAGCGGACAGCCAATGTTCAATGGCCGTCACGACGGCTTGCGACATGTCTTGCGCGTCGCCGTTGCGCTGCAGGTGTTGAATCAGTTCGGTGAGAAGGTGGCCGGGTACCTGGATGGACACTGTGGTTAACATTCTCTTTTCCCCCTTTGATTTGCTCGCTTTTTCTCGGCTTTCTACTCTTTTGATCGCCAAATTGCGAAAGGGTTCAAAAGCCAAGCAAAAAAGAGGAAAAGCGAAGGAAAGAGAGAGAGAAAAATAGAGGGTTAACCATAGGGACTGGATAAGCGCATGGACTGCCCGGAGTGCGGGCGCTGCACCACTCGCCTGCCTGTCGCAGGTGTTGCTCAGAACGAGCGCACCAGTCCTCTCAATCTCATTGAGCAATGAAACTCAATGAACTACAATATTGTAACTACAAAACGGAGCTTTTTTTGTTTTCCTGGGATGACGCCAAGAACGAGAGCAACCAGCGCAAACATGGTGTCAGTTTTGAAGCCGCCAAACTCGTGTTCGATGATCCTTTGCATGTGACGCGGCAAGATCGCATCGAAAATGGAGAGCAGCGGTGGCAGACCATTGGCATGGCAGGTGGCGTGGTTTTACTACTCGTTGCACATACATGGTACGAAGCTGACAGCGGCGTCGAACATATTCGCCTCATTTCAGCGCGTCGTACAAGCAAATTGGAAAGGAAAATTTATGAGCAGGGTGCCTGAAGCTATCCGCAAGGAATTGGCAGCATTGGCCGCAAAGCCCGAGAATGAAATCGATTTTTCAGACATCCCGGCGACTACGGAACAGGACTGGCATGGTGCCACACGCGGGAAATTTTACCGTCCCATCAAACAGCAATTGACGGTGCGCATTGACGCTGACGTAGTGGAATGGCTTAAGAGCGAAGGAAAAGGCTATCAAAGCCGCCTCAACGACATCCTCCGGGCAGCAATGCTTGACAAGGTACGCCATCGATAAGGTATTGCGTTTGAAATCCGGCACATGCCCAGCATCGTTGCGGGCGTGGTCAGCCTTTTTAGTCGAGGCCCCAGAACAGCATCCCTGTGCTGAACTGGCTCATCTTGAGCGTACCGAAAAAGCAAAAGCCGCTGATTCCTGTAAGAGAATCAACGGCTTTCCGAATCTGGTTGCGGGGACAGGATTTGAACCTGTGACCTTCGGGTTATGAGCCCGACGAGCTGCCAGACTGCTCCACCCCGCGTCTGAGGCCCGAATTATATAGACTCTTGCTGCACCGCGCAAGAGTCTATTTTCAGGCGGCGGCCAGGCGCCACAATGACGTCACTTCGGCGGCGCGGGCGGCGTGCAGCGGGTCGCTGGTGTCGGCCGCGCGCGGGTGCACCGGGCGCGTGTCGTGGCGCTCCAGCACTTTCAGGCCGGCCGTCGTGATCCATTCCAGCAATTGCTCGCGCGGGCGCAGGCCGAGGTGTTCGGCCAGGTCCGACAGGATCAGCCAGCCTTCGCCGCCCGGCGTCAGGTGCGCGGCCAGGCCGCCGAGGAAGCCGCGCAGCATGCGGCTGTCCGGGTCGTAGACCGCGTATTCGATCGGGGAACTCGGGCGCGCCGGCAGCCACGGCGGATTGCACACGATCAGCGGCGCGCGGCCTTCGGGGAACAGGTCGGTTTTTACCAGTTCGACCTGGCGCTCCAGTTCGAGCCGCGCCAGGTTGTCGCGCGCGCAGCTCAGCGCGCGCGGGTCCTGGTCGGTGGCGATGATGCGTTCTACGCCGCGCCGCGCCAGCACGGCCGACAGCACGCCGGTGCCGACGCCGATGTCGAACGCCAGTTTCGCGCCTTTCGGCAGCGGCGTGTCGTTGACCAGCGTGACGTATTCGCCGCGCACCGGAGAGAACACGCCGTAATGCGGGTGGATGCGCGCGTCCAGCGCCGCGATCTCGACGCCGTTGCGGCGCCATTCGTGCGCGCCGATCACGCCCAGCAGTTCGCGCAGCGAGGCGACGAAGGCGTGTTCGCCGCGGCCGTAGGCTTCGTTGCAGGCGAGCTTGACGTCCGGAGCGCGGCGCAGCGGGATCGTGTAGTCGGCCTCGAACGGGATCAGCAGCATGGCCAGCGTGCGGCCGCGCTGCGATTGCGCCTGGCGGTGCAGGTGGAACGCTTCGGTGGTGGTAGCCGGCACTTTCGGCGCCTTGTTCTTCTTTTCCTTGCGCTGGTCGGCGCGCCGCGCCAGCGCCTGCAGCAATTGGCGTGCATTCTGGAAGTCGCCGCGCCACAGCAGGGCGGTGCCTTCGCAGGCCAGGCGGAAGGCGACATCGGCATTGGTGCGGTCGTCGGCGATGACGACGCGCTTGGGCGGCGGCATCGCGCTTTCCGAGCGCCAGCGCGCCGAGTGCTGCTCGCCATTCTCGGTCCAGTGGATCAGTTGCGGCGCGTCGGGTGTGACTAGGGACATGGTGGGGCGATCGTAAGAGGTAAACGGCGAAACCGCCGCGTGAAGGCGGCGGTTCCTGATGAATCGCTATTATACGTGGCGCGCGCCGGCGCGCCCGATTTCGGGGGCCCGGAGCGGTCTGGCCTGGTCTCAGGCGGCGGCTTGGGCCGGCGTGGCCTTGTCGGCCTGCGCAGGTGCGGCGGCGGCGCCGCTGGTGCCGGAGTCCGTTGCGCCATAGGCTTCGGCCACCGCCTTGGCGCGGTTTTCGCTCTCGGTCGGCGGCGCGTAGGTGTCCGACGTGCTGCTGTTGACCAGGTTGAGCAGGCGCAGCGACAGCGTGCCGGCCTTGTCGTCCGGCTTGCCTTGTTGCGGCACGTCGGTCTTGACGGGCTTGTCGAACAGGTGGAACAGGTCTTGCAGGCTGCCGGGGAACTTGATGTCCGGGAATTCGACCACCGGCAGCGGGTCCGCTGCCGATACCGGCGCCTTGCCGCCGGTGGCGCCGGCCGCTGCCGGGGTCGCCGCCGGGTTCGCGGCGCCGGCCGGGGACGAGGTCTTGCTGGCGCTCGCTTCGAGCGCGTAGTCATATTGCACTTCGATTTCGAAATCGAACTTGCGGCCATCGGCCGTGGTGATCGAGCCTTTGCCGAGGAAATGGGAACTGTCGGTCAGGCTGATGGCGGCGCTGTCGGTGACGCCGTTGGCGCCGCTGCTGTGCTGCACGCCGCCGGCCACGCTGGACGTGGCGTCCAGGCTGGCGGAGTCGAACGAGATCGTGGCGCCCTTGCCGGCGTCGCCGAACAGTTTCTGGGCAAAACTGCCGAGCAGGTTTTGCGCCAGGTCGACCGTCGAATTGCCGACCGCATCGAGGCGCTGCTGCAGGTCGATGCCGTTTTTCGACAGCGACACCAGGTCGCTCTCCGCCTTGTCTTGCAGCGATGCATTGCCAGAGCGTAAGTTTTTGCCATCCGCCTGCGGCGTGACGGTGGATAAACTTGCCGGCTGGAACTGGCGAGGACTGAGTGGAGAGAGAGTGGACATTGCGGCACCTGTAGTCGGGTTTCTTATAACAACGGCAGGATCGCCGATTTCTTGAGGTGTGTCAGTGATGATGCGACCAATTACCGTCCAGCGATTCGATATACGACTGGACTGCCTCCTTCTGGCCGGTGGCGTGGCGTTTGACTTCGCCGCACTGGCAAATGCCGAGATAGGGCTGGATATGGGAGCAGGCCGATACTTTTTGCAGGAAGACTTGCACCGATTTGGCGCATTTGACGCATTTGAATGTCAGGGTACGGGGGGCTTTGAGCATGGTGGCGGTGACGTAAAAGGCTTCATTCTAGCATTGCCGGCCATGCCGCTCGGACCCGCTCAGGCGTATATGTCGATCGCGGCGGCACCGCCGGCATCGCCGGCGCCAGCGGCGGCATCGGCACCGGCGGCGGCTCCGGCGGTGCTCGTGCCGTAAGCGCGTTCGAGCGCGGCACGGGCCTGCTGTTCCAGTTGCTGGGCGCTGGCCGCCACGGCGCGGTCGGCACCGGACGGTTCGGCCGGCGCCAGCGCCGCGGCCTGGATCGTGCGTGCGCGAGAGAGCGTTTCCTGCGGCGTGGCGCCGGGAGAGGTGTCGATGCTGACTTCGCCGCCGACGGCGTAACTGACGCCGTTCGGGCCGCGCTGGTAAGTGTAACTGGGGCCGGATGTGGCCAGACCGCCGGCGACCGACAGGTGCGCCAGTTCGTGCTGGCGCACTTCCGTATCGCGCGCCTTCAGTTTGGCGACCTGCGCCAGTTGCTCCGGCGTCAGTTCGACCTTGGCGCCGGCGCGCGCCGGTGCCGCCTGCTGTTGCGCCGGCGGGCTGGAAGCGGGGGCAATGGAGTCGATGCTCATGGTCTTCGCGCTGGCCGCGAGCGCATCGCGGCTACCTTCTCACATGATAGCAAACTCTCGTTACAAAGCTTTTTATGCAGCGCGTCAACTGATATGGCGCAGTCGCGTTGAATAAGAACCCGTTCGCCACTCAGAGAGGTACGTTGTGGAACAAGCGAAACAACCGAGCAAGGAAGCCGTGCGCCAGTGGATGCAGGACAGGGTGGAGCAAAGGCGGCCGCCGGCCGACCCGCAGCAGATCCGGCGCGAACTGGGGTGGGACCTGATCAAGGTGGCGCCGCGCGAGCCGTCCACGCGCTAGCGATAGCGATAGCGATAGCGATAGCGATGCCGGCGATGCCTGGACGGTGCGGCTTACTGCACCGTCACCACGCTCTTGCCGCCGGCGGACGGCTGCACCATGATGCGCGTGGCGATCCGCTCCGTCATTTCCTGGACGTGAGAGATGACGCCGACCTTGCGCCCCATCGCCTGCAAGCCGTCGAGCGCGTCCATCGCCACGCGCAGCGTGTCGGCGTCGAGACTGCCAAAACCTTCGTCGATGAACAGCGATTCGACGCGCACGCGGTTTGACGACAGCGACGCCAGTCCCAGCGCCAGCGCCAGAGAGACGAGGAAGGATTCGCCGCCGGACAGCGAGTGCACCGAGCGCGTCTCGCCGCCCATGTCCTGGTCGCGCACCAGCAGGCCGAGCGACGGCGATGCCGGATTGGCGATGCGTTCGAGCCGATAGCGGCGCGCCAGGTGGCTCAAGTGAACGTTGGCGTAACCGAGTAGCACGTCCAAGGTGAACTGCTGCGCATAATTGCGGAATTTCTTGCCGTCGGCGGAACCGATCAATTCATTCATGCGCGCCCAGCGCCGCTCCTCGTTTTCCTGCCGCTCGATTTCGGCCAGCATCGCCTGCGCCTTGCGGCGCCGTTCATCATCCTGCGCGATGCCGAGACGGTAGGCGCTGGCGCTGTCGTCGGCCTGGCGGCGCTCGGCGGCCAGCGCTTCCAGCGCCTGCGTCAGCGTGTCCACCATTTTTGCCGCGTATGCGTCATCGTCCGGCGTGCGGCCCTGCGCATGGTCCGGCACCTGCACATGCTCGGGCGCAGAGCCGGGCGTGGACTCCTGCGCCGCGCCCGACGTAACGCCCGAGGCAGTATCCGAGGCAGTATCCGAGGCAGTACCCGACGCAGTGTCCCGTATATTGTCCGGCGCATTATCCGGCGCCTGCGCCCAGTGCTGCGCGCGTTGCAGGCGGCGCTCCTGCAGCACGGCTGCCGCGGCGGCGGCGGCATTGTCCAGCGCTTGCAGGGCTTCGCGTTCGGCGCCGATTTCGGCAAGCGGTTGCGCCAATAGTGCGCGCAACTGCTCCACCGTGCGCAGGGTGTCGTCGGTCTCGGTCGCATGCAGCTTGAAGGCCAGCAGCCACGCGGCCAGCCGGCCTTCGGCGCCGGACGCTGCTTCGCGCAGCGCGGCCAGGCGTTGGCCGGCCTGCGTCATGGCTTCGTCGGCGCGCGCCTGTTCCTGCGCGGCGCGCTGGACGGCTTGCCGGCGCGCTTCCATTTCGACCCTGGCGGTATCGATGGCGGCGCGCAATTGCGCTTCGACGTCGCGCACTTCCTGCCCGTTCCACAGCGCGAGGCGCTGCGCCTGCGCCGCCAGCAGGCTGGCGTCGGCGGCGTCGAAGGCGGCGCCGGCGTTGCCGGCATCGCGTTCCGTGCGCGCGTGCGTTTCGGCCAGCGCGTCGAGTTCAGATTGCAGCGCGGCGAGCCTGGTCGTGCGCTCGTCCTGCGCCGCGCGTTGCGTTTGCCACTGGCGGCTGTCGTTGCGGCGCGCTTCGTGGAACTGCGCCGGGCTGGCCTTCCACGCATCTTTCCATCCTTCGTTGGGCAGGTCCGCGCTGCTGAACGCGGCGTCCAGCTGGTCGAGCAGCGCGCCCAGTTGCAGTGCGACGTCGATGCGTTTTTCGTCCAGCGCCTTGTAGTCGGCGTTCGATTGCGCCAGTGCAGCCTGGGCGGCGGTGGCCGCCGATTGCAGGCGCGCATGCTCGGTCCGGGCCTGGTCGCAGGCTTGCTGCGCGCTGTCGCGAGCGGCGCCGGCATGGCGCAGCGCCTGTTCCTGCCGTTCGACTTCCTGCAAGGCGGCGCGCGCGCTCGCCAGTTCGGCGGCGAACCACGCGCCGCTGGGGCCGGACTCCTGGCCGCTTTGTTGGCCGGCCGACCTGTCCGGCGCCAGACCGGAGGCCGGGCCGGGCGCGAGCCCGGATGCGAGGCCGGATGCCGGTTCGGCGGCGGCGGCTTCCCGCTCCAGCGGGTGGGCGATCCAGGCCTGGGCGAGGCGCGCGATGGCATCGTCCAGCGCACCGGTTTCGGCGGCGATCGCGTCCAGGCGTTCGATGCTGGCCTGCGCCGTGGCGCGCTGGGCGGCCTGTTGGCCGATGTTTTTTTGCAGCAGTTCGCGGCAGCGTTCCACTTCACGCTGCAATCCGGCCAGCATGGCTTGCAGCGCGCCGTCGTCGTGCCGGTACGGGTGGTCGAGCGCGCCGCAGACGGGGCAGGGCGTATCGTCTTCCAGCGTGGCGCGCAGCGTTTCCACGCTTTCCGCGCAGGCCGCTTCGGCCAGTTTTAATGAGCGCTCGGCCTGGCCGAAGGTGGCGTTGATGGCGATGTGTTCGTGCTGCGCCTCGGCCAGCAGGCGCCCGGCCTGTTCTTGCGCCTGGCGCGCTTGCGCCGCCTGCGCGTCGAGTTGAAATTTGCGTTCCTGGCGCGCTTCCAGTTCGGTCCAGATCTTTTCGCCGCCGGCGAGCAGGTCGCGCCGTCGTTCCAGGCTGGCGCGCTGTGCCCGCAGCGCGTCGCCATTAAACGCGGCCAGCGCGGCGGCGGCCTGCACGCGCTGCGCATCGAGCAACTGTAACTGCTGCGCCGCGCCGGACAGGCTGGCCGTCGTGCGTGCCTCGTCCGCGCGGTGGCGGGATGCGCCCTGCTGCACGGCGGCCAGCGCCTGCGCATGCTGTTCGGCCTGCGAGGCCGCTTGCCCGGCTTGCGTAAACAACAGATCCCATTTCGGCCATGCTTCGGCCAGCGCTTGCCATTGCTGGTGCCGCGCCAGCCATATATTTCCATTTTCCTGCGCGGCGCTAGCCTGGCGGCGTTCCTCCTGCTTGCCGTGCAGGGCGGTTTTGGCCTGAGCGTGCGCCTGCACGGCCGCCGCGCGCGCGGCGCCGGCCTGGCGGTGCGCCGGCAGCATGGCCTCGATGCGGGCGTCGAGCGCCTTGGCTTGATCGAGCCGCGGAGATGCGTCGCGTTGCGCCGCTTCCGCCTGCGCGACTTGGGCGGCGCCGTGCTGCAAGGCTTGCGCGGCCTGCTGCTGCGCCAGTTGCGCCTGCGCGGCGGCACGCTCGTTGGCGGAGAGCGCCGTTTGCGTGGTCGCGATGTCGGCCGCCAGGCGCGCGATCTCGTCGGTCAAGGGGCGCGCCGCCTGCACGGCGTCGACGCGGGCCAGCGCGGCGCGGCGTGGCGCCGCGGCGTCGATGTCGGCGACGCGTTGCTGCCACGCGTGCAGCGCCTGCTGTTCCGATTGCAGCAGCTGGTCGGCCTGCCGGTGCCAGCGCAATTGCTGTTCCAGTTGCGCCTTGCGCAGGTCCAGCGTGGCAACGACGGCGCCGGCCTGCGCGCTGTGCGCGTCGAGCGCGCTGCGTTCTTCCGCGCTGAGCGGCTTCTGGTCGGCCAGTCTCGCGTTCAGCTTTTGCAGCGCGGCCTGTTCCAGCTTGGCGCGCTCGAAGGCGCGCATCGAGATCTCGCTGTAGACGGCGCTGCCGGTCAGCGTTTCGAGCAGCTCGCCGCGCTCGTTGTCGTCCGCTTTCAGAAAGGTCGCGAATTCGTTCTGCGCCAGCAGCACGGCGCGCGTAAACTGGTCGAACGACAGGCCGATGCGTTTTTCGATTTCGGCCTTGACTTCGGTCTTGGTGCCGCCGACCGGCAGCAGTTCCGGCAACTGGTGCAGGCTCATCGTGGTCGGCTGCAGCGCGCCCTCGGCGCGGGTGCGCGAGCGGCGCACGTTCCAGCGCGCGCGGTAGTGAACGCCGTCGCCGCCGACGAAGTCGACTTCGGCGTGGCCCTCGGCGCTGCCGCGGCGCAGCAGCGTGCGCGTGTCCTGGGTCGAGACGGTTTCCGCGCCGACGTCGGGCACGGTGCTGCGGCCCACAGCCTTGAGCAGGCGCGGCGTGGCGTCGTACAGGGCCAGGCACAGCGCGTCGAGCAGCGTGCTCTTGCCGGCGCCGGTCGGGCCGCTGATGGCGAACAGGCCGGCCGACGCCAGCGGTTCGCGCTCGAAGTCCACGCAAAATTCGCCGGCCAGCGAGGCCAGGTTCTTGCCGCCGATTTTCAGTATTTTCATGCCGTTTTTTTATAAATCCTGGTTCAGGCGCCGGGCAGCATCAGCTCGGCGAAGGCGCTCAATTGTTCGGAGGGCGCCGGGCTGCCGAATTTTTGCAGGTACAGGCGCCGGAAGATGTCGTCCGGTTGCAACTGGTCGAGCTGGTCGAGCGTCAGCGCGATATCGTCCAGCGTCGGTGCCCGCGCCGCGCTGCTGGTGTCGATCTTCGCCAGCCGCACCGGCTTGCCGGTCAGCGCCGCCTCGACCCGCGCGCGCATGCCCGGCTCGGGCGCGTCGATCAGCACGCGCACTTCGAGCAGCGGTTGCGCGTGCGGCGGCAGTTCCGGCAGTTCCAGCACGGCCAGTTCGGCCAGCACCTGTTCCAGCGGCGCCGGCCTGGCCGGCACGCGCAGCAGTTCGACCGCGCGCGGCACGGCGAGCGGCGCGATTTCGCGCACCATGCCGTCTTGAAGGTCGATGCGCAAGACCTGATGGCGGTAGCCGATTTCGGAGAACGACAGCGGGATCGGGCTGCCGCAATAGCGTATGTGTTCCTGCTTGCCCACCGTCTGCGCCAGGTGCAGGTGGCCCAGCGCGGCGTAGGCGATGACGGGATCGAAAATCCCGGCCGGCAGCATCTCGGTGCCGCCGATGACGATGCGGCGCTCGGAATCGTTGGACATCTGGCCGTCGACCATGTGGCAATGGCCCATCGCCAGGATGGCCTGGCCCGGCTGGCGCCTGGTCAGCGCCAGTTGCAGCGCCTGGCGGTACAGCAGTGCGATGCCGGCCAGGTAGGGATCGGGCGCGGCGTCGGGCCTGGCTGCGGCGGTGTCTGCGGCCGCAGCCGGAGCCGCGCTGGCATCCGCCGTCGCAACCACATCCGCATCTGCACCCGCACTCGCACCCGCACCCGCACCCGTTGTCGTATCCGAACCCGCAATTGCTGTCGTATCCGCATCCGCGCCGGCACCTGCAGTCGCACCGGCATCCGTAGCCGCTGTCGTACCAGCATCCGCGGCGGCGCCGGCCGGCGGGCTGCGCGGCACGTCGCCCGGGCGCAGGAAGGGGATGGCCAAACACCATGCTTCGATTTTCCCACCCTTGCCCGTCAGCGGCAGCACCAGCCGTTCCAGGTCGATTTCTCCGTCGGCGTTGCGCGGCACGTTGCCGACCACCTGTGTGCCGTGCGCTTCGAGCAGCGGTCCCGGCGCCTCCAGGCGGCCAGGCGAATCGTGGTTGCCGGCCACGATCAGCAAGTCCAGTTGCGGCGCGCGCTGCCTGGCCTGCTGCAGGAAACGATACAACTGGCGCTGTGACGCGGCCGACGGGTTGGCGTTGTCGAACACGTCGCCGGCGATCAGCAGCGCGTCGGCCTGTTCGCTGACGATGGTGTCGAGCAGCCAGTCAAGAAAACACTGGTGTTCGTAGCCGCGGTCAAAATTGTGCAGCGACTGGCCGAGGTGCCAGTCGGAGGTGTGCAGCAGACGCATGGGTTGCCTGGTGATGCCGTAAAGCGCTCAATATAGCGCAAGTCGCGCTGGCGCGAGTTGATGCGGGCGGATGCGGCTGGATGCGCGCTCAGGCCGCGTCGGACGCGGGGCGCAGTTCCGGCTGCGGCGCGCCGGCCCGGTAGGTGTTGCGGCCGGCCTGCTTGGCCTGGTACAGCAGCATGTCGGCCCGGTTCAGTAGCTCGGCCGGGCTGATCTCCTCGTCGCGGTAAAAGGTGACGCCGATGCTGGCCGAGACCGAGACGGCGATGCCATCCAGTTCGAACGGCACCTGCATCGCCAGCACGATCTTGCCGGCCAGTGCGGCCGCGTCCTCGCACTTGGCGATGCGGTCCATGATGATCGTGAATTCGTCGCCGCCCAGCCGCGCGACGGTGTCGCTGGCGCGCATGGTGTGCGCCAGGCGCGCCGAAAACGCCTTCAGCAGCGCGTCGCCGACGCTGTGGCCGTAGGTGTCGTTGACCGGCTTGAAGCGGTCGATGTCCATGTACATGACTGCCATCATGGCGCCGCTGTCGCGGCAGAAGGCCATGCCGTCGTTGAGTTTCTGCAGGAAGCCGGAGCGGTTGGTCAGGCCGGTCAGCGCGTCGACCTGCGACAGTTTCAGCAGGCGCAGCTTCTCCCGCTTTTGCGCCGAGATATCCTGGCGCATCACGTGGAAGCCGATCACGCTGCGGCCATCCTCGTCGAACTGCGGGATATAGGTGACCTCGAAGCTGCGGATCAGGTCGCGGCTTTCATCTTCCTCCTCGAAGTTCAGCGTTTCGCCTGACAGCACGCGCCGGATATACGCTTGCAGGAAGCGGTAGCGCTGTTCCCCCACCGTGTCGCGCACGGTCTTGCCCATCACGTCGATGCCGCTCTGGCTGAACTCCCGTTCGTAGGCGATGTTGTGAAAGCGGTAGATCTCTTCGGAATCGATGTAGGCGATCATCGCCGGCAGCGTGTCGGCGATGGTGCGCAGGCGCGCCTCGCTTTCGCGCAGCGCCACCACCGACGTGCGCACCAGCGTGATGTCGTCGAGCGTGCCGACGAAGCCGTCGATCCTGCCGTCGAGCAGGATCGCGGCCACCTTGATCGAGGTCCAGACCACGGTGCCGTCCGGGTGCACGCAGCGCAGCGTGTCCTGGAACGGTTGCAGGCTTGCGCGCAGGTGGTCGAGCGCCGCGGCCAGCGCGGCGCGGTCGTCCGGATGCACCGCCTTCAGCCATCCTTCGCCCATCGCCTGTGCGCGCGTCAGGCCGGTGATGGCTTCGAAGGTGCGGTTGACATAGGTGCACTGGCCGCGCGCGTCGGCGCGGATCAGGCCGAGCGGGGAGGCGTCGTTGACGGCGGCCAGTTCGGCCTGTTTCTTGCGCATCTCTTCCTCGTCGCGCTTGCGCGAGGTGATGTTGCGCGTGGTGACGGCGACACCGTCGTCGATCGCCACGATCTGGTGGCGCAGCCAGCGCGGCTCGCCCGGCAGGTTGCGCGTCTCGAATTCTTCTTCCAGCGGCTGGCCCGTTTTCAGCACTTGCCGGTATTTGTCGATGAAGCCCTCGCTGCTCCAGCTGGGCACGAGCTCTCCCAGGCGCCGGCCCAGCACCTCGTCGCGCGGATGGCCGAGCATGGTCGCGCCGCGCTCGTTGACGTCAACCAGCGTGAAGTCGACGATGTCCGCGTGCTGCTGTTGCGCGCGGCAAGCCTTCAGCAGGAAGACCGCGTCCAGGCTGGCGTCGGCCGCGGCGCGCAGCTTTTGCTGCGCTTCGGTGGCCGCGTGCATGCTGCTGCGCAGGCGCAGGCTTTGCCGCATCAGCAGCGCGGCGAATCCGAACACCAGCAGCGAGGCGCCGGCCGCCGTGCCGACATACACGCGGCGCTGGTGTTCGAACCTGGCCATGGCCGCTTGCACCGTGTTGCCCACCACCGCCGCCAGCGCGTAGCGCGGCATGTCGCGGTAGCTGTAGATGCGCGGCACGGCGTCGAGCCCATGTTTCAGCAGCAGTTCCTCGGCGCCGCCGGCGTCGCCGGTGGTCGTGAAGTCGACCGCATCGCTGATGTACAGGCGCTCGTCGATGCGGCCGATGGCCAGGCCGGTGTCGCGGCTGACCAGCATCACCAGGCCGTTGTCGTCGACATGCAGGCGGTCGTAGTCTTCGACAAAATAGGCCGGGTCGATCATCAGCATGATGATGCCGGCGAAATTGCCGGCGCGGTCGGTCAGGCGGCGCGCGATCTGGATCTGCCATTTCTTGGTTCTTGCCTCGACCATCGGATTCGACACCAGCGCGCTGTCATCCTGCGACTGCGCCAGCGTGGTGAAATAAGGCAGCGTGCCGATCGCGCGAGGGAAGTCGCCGTGCTGGCTGTCGCGCAGAGCGCCGTCGGCGTCGAACAGCGCGATCGGCAATTCCAGCTTGGACGGCAGCAGCGAATCGAGCAGGCCGTTCTGGCGCGTAAATTCGGCCAAGGTCAGCGCGCCGCCGGTTTCCTCGAACTTGAGCTTGAAGAGCTGGGTCGCATGCTCGCTCTGGCGCAGCAGGTGGCTGGCGTGTTCGGCCAGCGTGTGCGCCAGCGCCTGGTTGTGCAGCACCGCTTCGTGCCGGGCGCCCGCATATTCCTGGTTGATCTGGTAGATCACCGCGCCCCACATGCAGATCAACAGCAGCAGCGCGAAGACCGGCAACAGTATCACGCGATACAGTTTGCGCAGGAGGCGTCGGACTGTGCTGTTGGATGATGTCACTGGCGTCTGGGCTAGAGTAGGACTGTCTCCGTTGCACGTATTCTGCACGTAATTGCCGCGCTTGGGGCCGGGCGCTGGAAAAATATTCGCGGCCGCACAAAAAAGGTACGCGGGCGCGCTTCTTGATTAGAATGGCAAGCTTTGGTCTATTGCATGGAAGGGGCCACGTCTTTGAGCGAATTGAGATTGAGCCTGGCGGCGGCGCGCGCGCTGCACCTCGCGGCGCAGGGCTTGCTGCAGCCGCGCCGCGCGAAGGCGGGCAAGGACGACGTGCTCGACACGATACGGCAGATGGGCGTGCTGCAGATCGACACCATCCACGTCGTCGCGCGCAGCCCGTATCTGGTGTTGTGGAGCCGCCTGGGCGATTATCCGCAGCCATGGCTGGAGCAGTTGCTGGAAGATGGCGCGCTGTTCGAATACTGGGCCCATGAGGCGTGCTTCGTGCCGATCGAGGATTACGGCCTGTACCGGCACCGCATGACCGATCCGGGCGCGATGGGCTGGAAGTATTCGGAGCAGTGGGTCAGCGAGCGCCGCGCCGACGTCGACGCGGTGCTCGAACATATCCGCGTCAACGGCCCGACCCGCTCGTCCGATTTCGAGCGCACCGATGGAAAGGGCGGCGGCTGGTGGGGCTGGAAGCCGGAAAAGCGCTCGCTCGAAGTCTTGTTTACGTCGGGCGCGCTGATGATCGCGCGTAGACACAATTTTCAGCGCGTCTACGACCTGGCCGAACGCGTGCTGCCGGGCTGGGACGACAGCCGCACGCCGCCGATGGAAGACACGCGCCGTGCGCTGGTGCTGAAAAGCGTGCGCGCGCTGGGCCTGGCCAAGGCCTCCTGGATCGCCGATTATTTCAGGACCAAGTCTCCGCGCCTGGACCCGGAGGCGCTGGTGGCCGAGGGCGCGCTGCTGCGCGCGCGCGTGCACGACTGGGACGAGCCGGTATACATCCACCCCGACCTGGCCGAACTGGCCGCCAGCGCAGCGGCCGGCGCGCTGACGCCGAGTGTCTCGACGATTTTATCTCCGTTCGACCCGGTGGTGTGGGACCGGCGCCGCGCGCTCGAACTGTTCGGCTTCGACTACCGTCTCGAATGCTATACGCCGGCCGACAAGCGCCGCTACGGTTATTTTACGTTGCCGATCCTGCGCCGCGGCGCGCTGGTGGGGAGAGTCGACGCCAAGGCGCACCGGAAAGAGGGCGTGTTCGAACTGAAATCGCTGGCGCTCGAAGAGGGCGTGCGCATCAGTGCGCGTTTTATGCGCGACGTGGCCGGCGCGCTGCAGCGCTGCGCCAACTGGCACGGCTGCCCGCAGGTGCGGGTGGTGCACACTGTCCCGGACAACTTCGCGGCCATGTTGCGCGACGCGCTGGCGCAGATGCAGGCGCAGGTGGCGGCATGAGGCTGCCGCCGGCGCCGCCGGGCGTGATCGGCGTCGACGGCCAGCCGCTGTTCGGCCGCTATGCCGGCCAGGTCGATGCCTTCGACTGGGGCGCGCTGGCGCGGCCGCACGCGCGCAACCGCCTGTGGCGGCGTTTTCACCATAAACGCTGGCATTACGTGGCGCTGGCGACGGAACAGGTGTTTTGCGCGGTGGCGATCGTCGACCTGGGCTGGACCAGCACCTGCTTCGCTTATGCCTTCGACCGTGGCGACGGCGACATGCTGGCCAATTTTTCGCAGGATGGCTGGCCCGGCCTGTCGGCCCGCCTGGCTGCGCACGCGGGCGGCGCGAGCAGCTTCAGGGCCAAGGGCACGCGCATCACGATCGAGGGCGTGGACGAGGGACGCTACCGGCTGGCGCTGGATTGTCCGTATTTGCAGATCGATGCCGAATTCGGCCCCGGCGACGCGCCGCTGCTGCTGGCGACCGGGCCGGTCAAGGATGGCGCCGTGCACGCGACGCAAAAATCATCCGGCCTGCCGCTGACGGGAGAGGTGCGCCTGTGGCGCGGCGAATACAGTCTCGATGGCGGCGTCGCCAGTTTCGATTATTCGAACGGTCTGCTGGCGCGCAATACCGCGTGGCGCTGGGCTTCCGGGCACGACCTGGAACTCGGTTTCAATTTGCAGACCGGTTATTTCGGCGCCTGCGAAAACGCGCTGTGGCTCGATGGCGAGATTTACCCGCTGGCGCCGGCGCATTTTCTATACGACCAGAGTGACCCGCTGGCGCGCTGGCACATTTTTACCGAGGACGATTTACTGGAACTGCATTTCACGCCGGAAGGCGCGCGCCGCGAAAACCGAAAAATGTTGGTGGCGGCCAGCCGCTACCTGCAACCGGTCGGCACCTTCAGCGGATGGGTCCGGAGCAGCCCGGACGAGCCGAAGCGCATCGTGACGCGACTGGCCGGCGTGACCGAGGAGCATGCGTCGCGCTGGTAGCGGTGTTGCGGCGCGCGGTGCCGGCATGCCTGTCCTGAACAAGCCGGCGCCAGGCGGCAAGTTGTTGCAGATCAGGACAATATAAATGTGAAATGTGCCATTTTGGCTTGTTACGACTTGAACGGATGGGGACTAGGCGCTATTCTGTTTCAGAAGCTGGTTGATTGCTTCCGCAGCCGAGGCACTGCGGAAATAGTCGGTGAAGCGCTGTCGACAACGATGGTGTCCAGCATATCGTACGGTGTTTCGGTGACATGATTCAGTATGTCGCCCGAAATCCGGTATGGCCGATTATTTACCCCGTTGCAAACAAACCACTGGACTGTGCTTGTGCTATGTCAAGGTGGTGTTGTCGATTTTATTTACACTTTTACTTCCGCCTCGCCGCTTTCGAGAATCTTTAGCCTGGAGTAAGAATGTTAACGGCCACATATACTTTGGTAGCTCTCTCGGTAGAGCAAGCCAGCATCCGCGTTAATTTGTTATCTTTTCAGAAATACATGCAATCGACCCTGATGCGCCAGCAAAGTTTGTCGCTGTCGCAGATGGAATTCGCCTGCGAGTCGTTGAACCGCTTGTACCAGGCGTGTCACTGGCGCAAGATTGAAATGTATTTGATTCCGGCGATCCGCCAGGCGACCGAACAGGCGGACCAGTTGCTCGACGAACTGGGCCGTTTGAACCAGGTCGCGCTGGGCGTGATCCGCAAGGTGCAGGAGCATATCGCCGACGCGCGCGACGATGAGCAGCAGGTGACGGAAATCTGCTCCGGCATCGACAATTTCTGCGAGTCGCTGCTGTGCCGGCTCGACAAGGAAGAGAAGGAATTGTTCAGCGTGGCGCGCAGCACCATCGGCGGCGACGCCTGGTTCGACATCGCCAACCAGTTCCTGCTGCACGATGCGCACGTGGCCGAGGCGCGCCGCGGCCGCCACAGCGAACGCCTGACATTGGCCGCCGACAATGGCGTCGTCCCGGACCACCTGGTGTTGCCGCAACTGGCCGCGCTGCCGGTGGCGCTGGCCGGCGACGAGGATGATGCGATCGAGATCGTCCCGCCCGAGATGCAGCGGCGCCATCGCTGGCCGCCAAGCCGGGCCATGGCGAAATAAACGGATATGTCGGGCGGCAAGGCAAATTGCTGTCGCTTTGCTATGATGGTGGTTTTTATCCGTCGATAGCCCATCATGTTCGAATTCCTCTTCAAGCGACCCGGCGACAAGCCGTCCGATCCGCAAACGGCAACCGGCCCCGCGCAGGCTGCCGCCGCGGCCGCCGCGTCCGCCCAGGCGGAGCAGACCGCATCGCGCCGCGCGGCCCAGGCCGAGCGCGCCAAGTCGCTCGATGGCGATGAGGCCGCCGCGGTCGAATTGATACTGCAAAGTGAATTTGCCGACGTGCGCCTGGCCGCGGCCGCCCACGTGCAGTCGCAGCCGATGCTCGAACGCGTGCAGCAGGCGATGCGCAACACCGACCGCCGCGTGGCCAAGCTGATGCAATCCCGCCTGGACGCGATCCGCCACCAGCAGGCCGAGCAGCGCCAGGCCGAGGCGAGCATCGCCACCGCCCGCAAATTGCTGCAGGATGAAAAACTGACGCCCAACCTGGTGGCCGAACTGGACCGGTTATGGAAAGTCATCGCCGCCACGCCGGCGCTGGCCGAGGAATTCAATGGCGTGCGCAGCGCGCTCGGCAAGCGCCTGGAAGACCAGGTCGCGTTGCAGCGCGCAGCGCTCGATGCGCTGGCCGCCGTGCGCCGCCTCGCCGCCGGAGAAATGCCGGCCGCTTTCGCTGACGCAGCGCCGGCAAGAGTGGCAGCCGCCGTGGCGCCGGCAAGCATCGTCGCCGCCGCGCCGACAATCATCGCAGCCGTTGCACCGCCTGGCCCTGCTGCCGAAGCGCCGGCCGCCTCCGCTGCCGAAGATACCCCGACCGCCGATGGTGCGGCGAACGTCGACAGCACGGATAACACGGATGCCGCCGGTAGCGCAGTTATCACCGATAGCGCCGGCAGTACGGATAACCCGGATAACCACAGCACTGGCAGTGCCGTTGTTGCCGACAGCACCGACAGTACGGGTAACGCAGACATCACCGTTATCGCCGGCAGCACAGATAACGTAGACAATACCGCTATCACCGACAGCCCGGAGAACGCAGACAGCCGCGCTATCACTGGCAATACCGGCAGTCCGGATAACACAGACAGCACCGTTATCACCGGCAGCACGGATACCGCAGGCAGCTCCGCTCTCACCGATAACAGCGCGCCTGCCGACAGCGGCGTCCTCGCCGCGCCCGCGCCTTCGCCGCTGGAGGCGCTGCTCGACAGCCTGGCCGCCGCGCATGCGTCGCACGTCGCCGCGCCCGAGAGCGCCGCCTTGCCGAAACATTTATTGAGCGATTTCGACCTGGCCATGGCCGACGCGCGCGCCGTGCTGGCGGCGCAGGTGCAGTACCAGGCCGCGTTCGACGCGCGCCGCGCCGCGCTGGCCGGCTGGCAGGCGGCCGATGCCGGCTCGCTGGTCCGCGACGAATTGCAGCGCGTCTGGCTCGCCTTGCCGCGCCTGCCGGACAATGCGCAGTCCACCGCATTGCAGCAAGCGTTCGACGCCGTGCTGGCCAGCGCGCCGGTGCCGCAAAAAGCGCAAAAAGTCAGCGCCCCGGCGCCGGCCGATGGCGCCGCCGCGCCGCACGGCAAGCCTGCCCGCAAGCACGATGGCGCCCAGGCGCGCGACAATGCCGCCGATGCCGACGCCAATAAACGTTTTATTGCCACGCTCGATGCGATGGAAGCGGCGCTGGCCCAGGGCCAGTTGCATATCGCGTCCGACCATGACAAGGCATTGAAGGAAAGTAAAACCGGCCGCCTGACGACGGCGCAATCCGAGCGCCTGGCCCATGTGCGGGCCGACCTGAAACGCCTGGGCGACTGGGCGCGCTGGGGCGGCAATGTCTCGCGCGAGGAATTGGTCAAAGCGGTCGAGGATTTGCAGGGGCAGCACCTGGCGATGGCGGAACTGGCCAAGAAGGTCGGCAGCATGCGCGAGCGCTGGAAGGGGCTCGACACGGTTTCCGGCCCGGCTCCGAAAAGTTTATGGGAGCGTTTCGACGCCGCCTGCACGGCCGCCTACGCACCGGCCGCCGCCCACTTCAAGCACCTGGCCGACGAGCGCCACACCAATGCCGCCAAGGCGCAGGCGATGATCGCCGAGATCGACGCGATGACAGTCAAGGCCGCCGGCGCCGAAGCGCCGGATTACAAGGGCATGGCCGCCGCTTCGCAGCGCCTGCGCCAGGCCTGGAGCAGGCTCGGCACGATCGACCGCAAGGAAAAGAAAAAACTCGACGGCGCCTTCGGCAAGGCGATGGATGCGATGCTCGCGCCGCTGGAAGAACAGCGCCGCATCGAAACGGCGCGCCGCGAACAATTGATCGAGGAAACGGCGAAACTGAACCCGGCCGAGAGGCATACGCTGGAAACGCTGCGCCATTTGCAGGAACGCTGGCAGGAACTGGCCAAGGCGTTGCCGCTCGAGCGCAAGCACGAGCAGGCGCTGTGGCAGCGTTTCCGCGCCGCCTGCGACGCGGTGTTTGCCGCGCGCAAGGAATCGGCGCACGCCGCCGACAGCGAGCGCCGCAACCACCTGCATGCGCGCGAAGCGATCTGCGCGCAACTGGAAACGGCGACGTTCAGCGGCGACGACAAGGCGCAACAGGCGGCCATCGTCAAGATACTGCGCGACGCGGCCAGCGCCTGGCACGCGTCCGGCGCCGTGCCGCGCGCCAGCGAACAGAAGATCGAACAGCGCTACAAGGCCGCCGTGGCTGGCGTGCAGGCGCAGGCCGACGCCATCAAGCAGCGCGCCGGCGCCGCGCAAGCCAATGCGCTGCGCGACAAGCTGCGCCTGACGCAGGCGCTGGAAGCGGCGCTCGTTGCCGACGACGCCATCGATGGCGCCGACTGGGAATCGCGCTGGAAAAATCTGCCGGCGCTGGGCAGCGAATACGAACGCACCTTGCACACCCGCTTCGCCGCCGCGCTGGCGGCGGCCGGCGGCGGCAAGCGCGCCGCCTACGGCGCCCAGCTCGAAGCGGGCCGCGCCCGGCTGTTGCAGGAAGTATTAAGGCTGGAAATCGTGGCCGGCGTCGACAGCGGCGCCGAGTTCGCGCGCGAACGCCTCAAAATGCAAGTCGAAGTGCTGCAATCGTCGCTTAAATCCGGCCAGAAGCCGATGACGCAGGCGGCCCAGTTCCTGCAACTGTGCGCGATGCCGGCGCTGGCCGACGCGCGGACTGTCAGCCGCATCGAACAGCTGTTCCGCCGCATCGGCGCGGCGGGCGGAGACGCGCGATGAGCAGCGTACGGGTGCAAAGCGCCGATTTCGACCTGTCGGCCGAAGTCGCGCAACTGCGCGCCGGCAATGCCGGGGTTGGCGCTATAGTCACCTTCGTCGGCACCGTGCGCGATCTGAACGAGGGCGCCGACGTGGCGGAAATGGAGCTGGAACATTATCCGGGCATGACGGAACAGGCGATCGAGGCGATTGTCGACCAGGCCAGGCAGCGCTGGCCCTTGTACGGCGCGCTGGTGATCCACCGGGTCGGACCATTAAAACCGACCGAGCAGATCGTGCTGGTGGCGGTCACGTCGGCGCACCGCGGCGACGCGTTCGCCGCCTGCGAGTTCATCATCGATTACCTGAAGACCGAGGCGCCGTTGTGGAAAAAGGAACAGACGCCGTCCGGCGCGCGCTGGGTCGATGCGCGCGTCAGCGACGACGCGGCCTTGCATAAATGGCGCGCCGGCAGCGGCGACACCCCCGCCGCGGAGGCAAGCCCGTCTTGAGACACGGATAACAATGCTCCTTGAAAACTCGTCGCGCATCCCAACTTGTTCGATAGGTTAAAAATTCAGGAGCATTCCGACATGCGGCAAGACAAACTCACAACAAAACTGCAAGAAGCCCTGGCCGACGCGCAAAGCTTGGCCGTAGGCAACGACAATCCCTATATCGAACCGGTGCACTTGCTGACGGCCCTGCTGAACCAGGACGACGGCAGCGCCCGTTCCTTGCTGCAGCGCGCCGGCGTCAATGTCGGCGCGCTGGGCAATGCATTGAAATCGTCGCTGGAACGCCTGCCCAAAGTGTCCGGCACCGGTGGAGATGTGCAGGCCAGCCGCGAATTCGTCGCGATGCTGAACCTGGCCGACAAGGAAGCGCAAAAGCGCGCCGACCAGTTCGTGTCGAGCGAAATGGTGCTGTTGGCGCTGACGGACGATAAATCGGACGCTGGCAAACTGTCGCGCGAAAGCGGCTTGACGCGCAAGTCTCTGGAAGCGGCGGTCGATACCGTGCGTGGCGGCGCCAAGGTCGATTCGGCCGAAGCCGAAGGCCAGCGCGAAGCGCTGAAAAAATACACGCTGGACCTGACCGAGCGCGCGCGCGCCGGCAAGCTCGACCCGGTGATCGGGCGCGACGACGAAATCCGCCGCGCGATCCAGGTCTTGCAGCGCCGCACCAAGAACAACCCCGTGCTGATCGGTGAGCCCGGCGTCGGCAAGACCGCCATCGTCGAGGGGCTGGCGCAGCGCATCGTCAACAATGAAGTACCGGAATCGCTGAAGGGCAAGCGTGTGCTATCGCTCGACATGGCGGCCTTGCTGGCCGGTGCGAAATATCGCGGCGAGTTCGAGGAACGTCTCAAAACGGTGCTCAAGGAACTGGCGATGGACGAGGGGCAAACCATCGTCTTCATCGATGAATTGCACACGATGGTGGGCGCCGGCAAGGCCGAAGGCGCGATGGACGCCGGCAATATGCTCAAGCCGGCCTTGGCGCGTGGAGAATTGCACTGCGTCGGCGCCACCACGCTCGACGAATACCGCAAATACATCGAAAAGGATGCGGCACTCGAACGCCGCTTCCAGAAAATCCTGGTCGACGAGCCGACCGTCGAGGCGACCATCGCGATCCTGCGCGGCTTGCAGGACAAGTACGAATTGCACCACAAGGTGGAAATTACCGACGCGGCCATCATCGCCGCGGCGGAACTGTCGCACCGCTACATCACCGACCGCTTCCTGCCCGACAAGGCGATCGACCTGATCGACGAGGCGGCTTCGAAGATCAAGATCGAGATCGATTCCAAGCCGGAAGTGATGGATAAACTGGAACGCCGCCTGATCCAGTTAAAAATCGAGAAGGAAGCCGTCAAGAAGGAAAAGGACGAGGCCTCGCGCCGCCGCCTGGACTTGATCGACGAGGAAATCCTGAAACTGCAGCGCGACCTGAACGATTTCGAGGAAATCCTGAAGGCGGAAAAGGCCGTGGTGCAGGGCAGTACCCATATCAAGGAAGAGATCGAGCGCGTCAAACTGCAGATGGAGCAAGCCACGCGCGAGAGCAACTGGCAAAAGGTGTCGGAACTGCAATACGGCAAGCTGCCGGAACTGGAGGCGCAATTGAAGCAGGCCGACAGCGGCGTGGTATCGCAGGGCGCTGTCGCCGGCGCCAAGCCGAAACTGTTGCGCACCCAGGTCGGCGCCGAGGAAATCGCGGAAGTCGTGTCGCGCGCGACCGGCATTCCCGTCTCGCGCATGATGCAGGGCGAACGCGACAAGTTATTACATATCGAAGACAAGCTGCATGAGCGCGTCGTCGGCCAGGATGAAGCCATCACCGCCGTGGCGGACGCGATCCGCCGCTCGCGCGCCGGCCTGTCCGATCCGAACCGTCCGTACGGCTCCTTCATGTTCCTTGGGCCGACCGGCGTCGGCAAGACGGAATTGAGCAAGGCGCTGGCGACCTTCCTGTTCGATACCGAGGAATCGATGATACGGCTCGACATGAGCGAATTCATGGAAAAACACTCGGTGGCACGATTGATCGGCGCGCCGCCCGGCTATGTCGGCTACGACGAGGGAGGCTATTTGACGGAAGCGGTGCGCCGCAAGCCGTACAGCGTGATCCTGCTCGATGAAGTCGAAAAGGCGCACCACGATGTCTTCAATGTGCTGCTGCAAGTGCTCGACGATGGCCGCATGACCGATGGCCAGGGCCGCACGGTCGATTTCAAGAATACGGTCATCATCATGACGTCGAACCTGGGCTCGCACAAGATCCAGGCGATGGAAGAATCCGATCCGTCGGTGGTGAGATTGGCGGTGATGGGAGAAGTGCGTTCGCACTTCCGGCCGGAATTCATCAACCGGATCGACGAGATCGTCGTCTTCCACGGCCTCGACGAGAAAAACATCGGCGCGATCGCGAAGATTCAATTGAAGATTCTCGAAAGCCGCCTGGCGCGGATGGACATGCAGCTCGAGGTCAGCGATGGCGCCTTGCAAAAGATCGCCGAAGCCGGTTACGACCCCGTGTATGGCGCGCGTCCATTAAAACGGGCGATCCAGCAGGGCATCGAAAATCCGTTGTCGAAGCTGATCCTGGAAGGGCGCTTCGGGCCGAAGGATGTCATTCGCATCGGCGAGCGCAACGGCTCGCTGGTGTTCGGCGCCGACGGCAAGGACGCGGTGGTACTGGACAAGGATGCGGTCGTGCTGGAAAAATGATCCGGCTGTACGCTCCCGGCGCGCCTCACGTGCCGGGACGGTCGGCGAAAAAGGCCGACGGCGTGCTGCCGAAGGTTTTTTTGAACATCGCGGAAAAGGCGGACTGGCTGGCATAACCCAGCTGGTCCGCCACCTGCGACAGCGGCATGCCGCGCGCGATCAGCGGCGCGGCATGCGCCAGCCGCACCTGCTGGCGCCACTGGCCGAAGGTCAAACCCAATTCCCGTTCGAACAGGCGCGCCAAGGTCCGTTCCGAGGCGCCGACCTGCTGCGCCCACAATTCCAGCGTCTGCGCCGAGCCGGGATCGTCGATCAGGCTCGCGCACAGCGTTTTAAGACGCTTGTCCTGCGGCAGCGGGACGCGGATCGGGCGCGTGGCCGAGCGTCCCAGTTCATCTAAAATCAGTTCGGACAGCATCGTGTGGCGCGGCGAGGCAGGTCCCGGGTCGAGCTGTTCGAGCGAGACGATCAATTCGCGCAACAGGCGAGAGACTTGTAAAACCTTGCATTCCTGGCCCGGAAACGGCGCGCGGCCGGCCACTACGCACAGCGGGCGCAACCTCGCCTTTTCCAGCACCGTCACTTCATGCAGCACGTGCGGCGCGATCCAGATCGCGCGCAGCGGCGGCACGATCCAGCTGCTGTTGAGCGCACTGACCCGCAACACGCCTTCCAGCGCATAAGTCACCTGTCCCCACGGGTGTTCGTGCGCGCTCATGAATTCGGACGCTTCCAGGTCGCGCGCGATCAAGGTCACCGGCCGCTCCGCGCTGGGTTCGTTGTCTGCGATATAAGCCTGGGTATGGGTGACGACGGGAAGGGGCATCGACGGGCTCGCTTTGGCTGGAATGCGATAAATTATGGCTCTCTATCTTAAAACAGTCGCCGCAAATTTGCTTACACTGGATTTTTGGCTGGAGAGTCATATGTCTGACAACACCAACGATGCCGCCCTGCTGCGGCAGGATGCGCGCGTAATCGGCCTGGTCGGCCTGGCGCACGGCGTCTCGCATTTTTATCATTTGATCCTGGCCGCACTGTTCCCCTGGCTGAAACCGGCATTCAATTTATCGTATTCGCAACTGGGCTTGCTGATGACGGTGTTTTTCGTCGTCTCCGGCGTCGGCCAGGCGCTGGCCGGATTTGTCGTCGACCGCGTCGGAGCGCGCCGCGTGCTGTTTTTCGGCATCGGCACGCTGGGCGTCTCGGCGCTGCTGCTGGCCAGCGCGCCGAGTTACGGCTTGCTGCTGGCCGGCGCCATGCTGGCCGGCGTCGGCAACAGCGTGTTTCACCCCGCCGATTACACGATCCTGAACCAGCGCGTGTCTACCGCGCGGCTGGCGCACGGTTTTTCGGTGCACGGCATCAGCGGCAGCGTCGGCTGGGCCGCGTCGCCGCTGTTCATGACCTTCGTCGCCGCGCTGTCGAGCTGGCGCACGGCGCTGCTGATGGCGGCGATTCTGCCGTTCGGCGTGTTGTTGATCCTGTTCCTGAACCGGCATGCGCTGCGTCCCGACGCCATCGTCGCGGCGAAGCCCGGCGCGCCGCAGGGCGATACCCTGTCTTTCCTGCGCCTGCCGACGATCTGGATGTGCTTTGCCTTCTTTTTCCTGAACGCGGTCGCGCTGGGCGGCGTGCAAAGTTTTGCCTCGGCCAGCCTGGTCGATTTGTATGGCATGTCGCTGGCGATGGCGACGTCGGCCTATACCGCCTACATGCTGGCGTCGGCCCTCGGCATGTTCGCCGGCGGCTTCCTCGGCGCCGGGCGCAAGGAACACGACCGCATCATTGCGCTGTCGTTCGGCGCGGCGGCCGTGTTCGCGCTGATGCTGGCGTCGGTCAGCGTGCCGGCCTGGATGGCGCTGGTCTTGATGGCGCTGGTCGGTTTCACGTCCGGCGTGGCCGGCCCGTCGCGCGACCTGATGGTGCGCGCCGCCGCGCCGAAGGGCGCCACCGGGCGCGTCTACGGTGTCGTGTATTCCGGCCTGGACAGCGGCCTGTCGGTCGGCCCGCTGATGTTCGGCGCATTGATGGATGCGCACCGGCCAGCCTGGGTGTTTATCTGCATCGCGATTTTCCAGGGATTGACGATTTTGACGGCGGTCGGCATCGGCCGCGTGGCACGCCCGGCACTGCCGGCGCAGGGCAAAACAGCTTAGAATTGTCATCACTTTGACAACTTTGACTGGAATTGACGATGAGTTTTGCGACGACCGACCTGTGTGACGACAATATGTCCCTGCTCGACGATGGCCGCCTGGCCGTGCTGCCGCCGGTATTTCGCCATTTTGGCAAGCACGTGCAGTTCAGTGGCCGCGTCAGCACGCTGAAAGTTTTTGAGGACAATGCGCTGGTGCGCGCCACGCTGGAAACGCCGGGTAATGGGAATGTGCTCGTCATCGATGGCGGCGGCAGCCTGCGCCGTGCGCTGGTCGGCGGCCAGCTCGGCCTGCTGGCGCAAGACAATGGCTGGGCCGGCATCGTCGTCGATGGCTGCATCCGCGACAGCGAGGAGATCAATGCCTGCGAGATCGGCGTGCGCGCGCTGGCGACTCACCCGCAAAAGAGTGCGAAGAAGGGCGCCGGCGAGCGCAATGTGCGGGTCCACATCGGCGGCGTGCCGGTCAATCCGGGCGACTGGATCTATGCCGACGCCGACGGCGTGCTGGTGGCGCAGCAAAAACTGGCCTGAACGAAGCCCATCCAAAAACAGAAAGGCCGCACCGTTTGAGGCAACGGTGCGGCCAATTCGGTCATGCCGCCCGTCCGGACAGGCGGTTGACCGAGCCCAACCCCGCTCCAGTTAAAACCGGATACCGCCATGACAGCGTCGACATCATCCGGTCCCTTCGCGGCGCAAGGCTGCTATGTTTTTTTTAGTACTTTCAGGGTAGCAGATCCCCGGCAATAGTCTCATTGTATTTTCTTACGATAACTATCATTCCTATTTGGAAATTCTTTTATCTGTAGGGAAATTTTTCATGCAACGGGATTGTGGTTTCACATCATGGAATGCCATGCGGCCCCACCGCAGATTGGCACTTCCATTGCGAGAAATTTCATTTCGAATCATGAAAAATAAAAATCAAGTATATGATTTTTAATGGATTTATTTAATTCATATGTCTTATATAAGACATATGCTGCACTGAACAATAGCGCCTATCATGTTTACAAGGAGTTTCGTTTTTCATCTTGTAGACATCAATAGGAGAGCCCATCATGACAACCCGCGAACAGCAAGTCGCCGAACTGCAAAAAGATTGGGACACCAATCCGCGCTGGCAAGGCGTCACCCGAACCTATAGCGCCGACGATGTCGTGCGCCTGCGCGGTTCGCTGAAAATCGAGCACACGCTGGCCAGGCGCGGTGCCGAAAAACTGTGGAACCTGCTCAATAAGGAATCCTACGTCAATGCGCTTGGCGCGCTGACCGGCAACCAGGCCATGCAACAGGTCAAGGCCGGCTTGAAGGCGATTTATCTGTCTGGCTGGCAAGTGGCCGGCGACGCCAACCTGGCCGGAGAAATGTATCCGGACCAGTCGCTGTACCCGGCGAACTCGGTGCCGATGGTGGTGCGCCGCATCAACAACACCTTCCAGCGCGCCGACCAGATCCAGTGGTCGGAAGGCAAAAACGATATCGATTATTTTGCGCCGATCGTGGCCGATGCCGAAGCGGGTTTTGGTGGCGTGCTGAACGCCTATGAATTGATGAAATCGATGATCGAAGCCGGCGCCGCCGGCGTGCATTTCGAAGACCAGCTCGCGTCCGTCAAAAAATGCGGCCACATGGGCGGCAAGGTCTTGGTGCCGACCCGCGAAGCGGTGGAAAAACTGACGGCGGCGCGCCTGGCGGCCGACGTGATGGGGACCTCGACGCTGGTGATCGCCCGCACCGACGCCGAAGCGGCTGATTTGCTGACGTCCGACGTCGACGACAACGACCGCCCGTTCTGCACCGGAGAACGCACCGTCGAAGGTTTTTATAAAGTCCGCCCCGGCATCGAGCAGGCGGTGTCGAGGGCGCTGGCTTACGCGCCGTACGCCGACCTGGTCTGGTGCGAAACCGGCAAGCCCGATCTCGCGTTCGCCAAGCGTTTTGCTGAAGCTGTGCACGAGAAATTTCCGGGCAAGATGCTGGCCTATAATTGCTCGCCATCGTTCAACTGGAAGAAAAACCTGGACGACACGACCATCGCCAGGTTCCAGAAAGAACTCGGCGCGATGGGGTACAAATTCCAGTTCATCACCTTGGCCGGTTTCCATGCGCTGAACTACGGCATGTTCAACCTGGCGCACGGTTATGCGCGCCGCCAGATGACGGCCTTCGTCGAATTGCAGGAAGCGGAATTCGCCGCGGCCGACAAGGGATTTACGGCCGTCAAACACCAGCGCGAAGTCGGCACCGGCTACTTCGACGCGGTGACGCAGACCATCCAGCGCGGCCAAAGCTCGACCACCGCGCTGCACGGATCGACTGAAGATGAACAGTTTTTTGATGAAAGCAAGAAGGTCGCCTGAGCGTTTTTTTACATCCAAATCAGAGGCAAAATCTGGGGTCAGACCCGTAGGTCTGACCCCGGCCTTTGCCTCTGATTTTGCACGACTTTACCGCGCACGGCGGAATGACTCGATACCATTGTGGGATAATGCCTGTTTGCAGCAGATATTTTGAAGGAATTACCCCGCTTATGTTCAGTTACCGCCACGCCTTTCACGCAGGGAACCACGCCGATGTGCTGAAGCACTTTGTGCTGATCCAGTTACTTCAGTACCTGAACCAGAAGGAAGCCGCCTACAGCTATATCGATACCCATGCCGGCGCGGGCGTGTATGCGCTGGACGGCAATTTCGCCTCCAAGAATGCGGAATTCGACACCGGTATCGGCCCGCTGTGGGAGCGCAAGGATATGCCGCCCGCGCTGGCCGAGTATGTCAATCTGGTCAAGGGCATGAACCCGAGCGGCAAGATGCGCTATTACCCGGGTTCTCCGTATTGCGCCGACAAGGTCGCGCGCGAACACGACCGCCTGCGCCTGTACGAATTGCATCCGGCCGACTCGAAAATCCTGACCGACAATTTCCGCAAGCTTGAAGAACACGCGGCGGCCCAGGGTATTCGCCCGACCGTGCGCGGCAAGCGGGTGCTGGTCACGCGTGGCGACGGTTTTCAGGCATTGAAGGGCTTGCTGCCGCCGCCATCGCGGCGCGGCATCGTGCTGTGCGATCCGCCGTATGAAGACAAGCAGGATTACCGCAAGGTGGTCGAGATGCTGGGCGATTCCCTTAAACGTTTCCCGAGCGGCACCTATGCGGTCTGGTACCCGGTATTGCAGCGTATCGAGGCGCGCAATTTCGCCGAAAAAATGAAACACTTGCCGGGTACCGAGTGGCTCAACGTCAGTCTGACCATTTCCACGCCAGGCCCGGACGGTTTCGGTTTGCACAGCAGCGGCATGTTCATCATCAATCCGCCGTACACGCTGGAACCGATCCTGAAGGAAGTGATGCCCTACCTGGTCAAAGTGCTGGGCAAGGATGGCGGCGCGAAATTCGTGCTCGAATCCGGTACGGCCGCGACCACGCCGCGCAACAGCGGCGTGCGGCGCGTCTGAGCGTAGCGAAAAATGTTGTCTGGACTGTATCTTTGGGTATAGTCTTATAGTCAGCAGCGCGCATCCGCGCGCCGCTGGTGTGCCGCGCTCCCGCGGCAGCCAAGTGTGCTTATCGCAGATTGGGTTTTCCCATGAACATCGGTTCGTCACCCGAGCAATTGCCGGCGCTCGCCAATCGTTTCTTTCTCGCGCGCCAGCCCATCCTGAACCGCAACCAGCGCCTGGTTGCCTATGAACTGCTGTTTCGCGATGCCAACGTCGCCAACGCCAATGTCGGCGACGATGCCGCTGCCACGGCCACGGTGATCGCGCACGCGTCCGAGCTCGGCATGGCGCAAGTCGTGGGCGAGCAGATCGCCTTCGTCAATGTCGACGCGATCGGCCTGATGAGCGACTTTATTCGCTTCCTGCCGAACGACAAGGTGATCCTGGAAATCCTGGAAACGGTGCGCGCGACGCCGGAAGTGCTGGAGCGCGTGCGCGAGCTGAAGGTGGCCGGTTTCCGCTTCGCGCTCGATGACGTGGTGGCTGAATCGGTGGACCAGCAGAAATTGCAACCGCTGATGGATGTGATCAAGGTCGATATCCACCAGATGGCGCCGGAGACGCTGGTGGCGTTGGCGAAAACGCTTAGGCATCCGCAGCAAAAACTGCTGGCCGAAAAAGTCGAAACCATCGAAGAATTCCAGCAATGCATGGACCTCGGCTTTGAATTTTTCCAGGGTTATTATTTTGCGCGCCCTGTCATCCTCAGCGGCAAGAAAATTTCGCCGTCGCAGATGGCGATCCTGCGCCTGCTCGATTTGTTAAACATGGATGCCGACCAGCGCGAAATCGAAAGCACGGTCAAACACGATCCCCTGATTACGCTGAATTTATTAAGGCTCGTAAATACGCCCGCCGTCGGCGCGCGCTTCCGCATCAATTCGGTGGCGCACGCGCTGGTGGTGCTGGGGCGGCGCCAGTTGCAGCGCTGGCTGCAAATCCTGCTGTATGTCAAAACCGGTCCGCATCAGGAATTCGATTCGCCGCTGCTGCAACTGGCGGCGACACGCGGCAAGGCGATCGAATTGATGATGGAGCACTTGCACCCCGGCTACCGCATCGGCGCCGATATCGGTTTTACGGTCGGCATCATGTCGCTGATGGATACGCTGTTCTCGGTGCGCATGGAAGAGGTGCTCGACAGCGTCAACGTGCTCGACGAAGTGCGCGGCGCGCTGCTGCAGCGCGAGGGCGATTACGGCAACATGCTGTCCGTGGTCGAGCATGTCGAGCGCGGCAGCACCGGCCCGGCGCTGACCTGGTTGCTGCGCGACCTGTCGCTGGCGCCGGCCGAACTGTATGCGATCCAGCTGGCGGCCTACGAGTGGGTCAGCGAATACGCGCAAGGCGTGCATTGAGTTTCAGCGTTACTGGCCCAGCAGCAAAAATACGGTCGGCTTCTTGTGGAAGTCCGGCGCCTTGCCGGAACTTAATAAGGCTTTCCATTGCGCGCAAGTCATCGTGCGGATGCTTTCCGATGCCAGGCTGAGGTCGGTGGCCACGCAGACCAGCGTGCCGCCCTGGCAACTGGCGACGATGGCTTCGAGCATCGCGGCGTTGCGGTACGGCGTTTCGATAAACAATTGCGTCTGCTTTTCGTGGCGCGAGCGGATTTCCAGTTCCTTGATGCGTTTCGTGCGCTGCGCCGCGTCGGTCGGCAAGTAACCGTTGAAGGCGAAGCTTTGGCCGTTCAGGCCGCTCGCCATGACGGCCAGCAGCAGCGATGACGGTCCCACCAGCGGTTTCACGGCGATGCCGTGCTGGTGCGCCAGTCGGACCAGGTCGGCGCCGGGATCGGCCACGGCCGGCACGCCCGCTTCGGACACCAGTCCCGCATCCTGGCCGGCCAGCAGCGGCGCCAATAAACCTTCCAGCGCTTGCGCCGGCGTGTTGACGTTCAGTTCGGCGATCTTGATTTCTTGCAGCGGCTTGGCCAGCGGGTGCGTGCTGTTGACCAGTTTTAAGAAGGCGCGCGCGGTTTTCGCGTTTTCGGCGACAAAATAATCGAGGCGGGAAGTGATTGCCTGCACGTGCTCGGGGATCACGTGGGCCAGCGCTTCGGTTTCGCCGAGGGTGTTGGGTATTAAGTAGAGGGTGCCTGGCATGTGGGTCTGGTGAGTAATTGGTAATGGTAAGAAAATCCAGTGCAAAATCTGGGGTCAGACCCAAGGGTCTGACCCCGGCAGTTGCCTCTGATTTTATTAAATGCCGAAAAAGCGCACGCCGGCCTTGCGCAGCATGCCGGTCAGCGCGATCAGCGGCAGGCCGGTCAGGGCAGTCGGGTCGCTGCTGTCGATGCGTTCCAGGATGGCGATGCCGAGCGCCTCGTTCTTGGCGCTGCCGGCGCAATCGTACGGTTGCTCGATGCGCAGGTATGCGTCCAGTTCCGCATCCGGCAAATCGCGGAAACGGACCACGGTGCGGATATCTTCCAGTTGCGTCGCCTTTTGCGGATCGCCTTCGCGCCCATCCCACAGGCACAGCGCCGTGTGAAACACGACTTCGCGACCGCGCATCTGCTGCAATTGCGCCAGGGCCGCCGCGTGGTTGCCGGGCTTGCCGATCTGGATGTCGTCCAGCGTGGCGACCTGGTCGGAACCGATCACCAGGCAGCCGGGCAACTTGGCCGCGACCGCGGCGGCCTTTTCGCGCGCCAGGCGCAGCGCGGTGGCGCCAGGTAATTCGCCCGGCAGCGGAGATTCGTCGATCTCCGGCAGCGCGACTTCGAACGGCAATCGCAGGCGCGTCAATAATTCCTTGCGGTAGGCGGAGCTGGACGCCAGGATCAGGCGCGGGTTGGAAGAAATTTGCTGTATAGACATAATTGGCACTGGCCGCTGGCGAGGAATTGTTATATGCTTTGTGCGCCGTCAACCGAACACGAAAGTGTGACGAGTCTTTGACGCGGCACTGGAAAGCCTGTTATTATCGCAGGTTTTCCAGGGAAATTTCTGCCAATGAGTGCTTTTGTCATCGACGCCTTTGAATTCTGTCGGAGCAACGGCAGCCGCGACGGCGTCAAGCCCGTCGCCGAAATGACCCGGCTGACCAAGGATTGCGCCGATACATCGGGCACCATCACGTGGAACGTGGCAGGCGGCAGCAGCAAGCATGGTTACCCGCAGATGCGTTTGTCCGTCGCCGGTACCGTGCAACTGGTTTGCCAGCGTTGCCTGAACCCGTATGCACACCAGATCGATGCGTCGACGCTGCTGATGCTCGGCAAGGATGATGACCAGGCCGATGAA
The DNA here is from genome assembly GCA_040389645.1 of Pseudomonadota bacterium. Lineage (GTDB taxonomy): Bacteria > Pseudomonadota > Gammaproteobacteria > Burkholderiales > Burkholderiaceae_D > Rugamonas. The sequence goes on from JAZJZT010000076.1 coordinate 60,441, forward strand.
ATCGAGGAATTGCTCGATGATGATACGATCGACGTGATCGTCGGCACCCGCTCCATGGATTTGCTGGACCTGGTGGAAGATGAGGCCTTGCTGGCCTTGCCGCACACACCGAAGCATGACGTGTGTCCGGATTCGGCGCCGCTCGACGCAACTGCGTCCGAGAAGAAGTCGCCGTTCGCAGGTCTGAAGGACCTGAAAAAATAAGCACAGAACAAGCAGTTGTAGTGACGTGTCAAGCGCGTGTTGTAATCGAGTATTGGCATTGTGTAGTAAGAAGTAGCAGAAGGGCTATGTCGGCAAGCAGGTTTTGCCGCAGGGATACTCGATTCGCATGTATTTGCCAGTCGAATGTGTTAAAATTTTAGAACTTATGTATTAGGAGTCATCATCATGGCAGTTCAACAGAACAAGAAAACCCCATCCAAGCGCGGTATGCACCGTTCGCACGATTTCCTGGTTGCTCCACAACTGAGCATCGAGCAAACCACCGGCGAAACGCATATGCGTCACCACATCAGCCCTAACGGTTTCTACCGTGGTCGCAAGGTGCTGAAAACCAAAAACGACGAGTAATCGACGTTTTTGTTGGGCCAAGACTAAGGCGGTGCGACGTGGTTTTTACTGACGTGGCGCCGCTTTTTCTTTTTCACCGGCTGCAAGCCTGTTTGCATACCGTCATCTTGTATCCCGCTGGCCCTGGACCCGTTTCAGGTTCGCTTCTTGTCCCACAATGACAATCAAAATATCCATCGACTGCATGGGCGGCGACCACGGCCCGTCTGTCACCATTCCCGCTGCAATTTCCTTCATTAAACGCGAACCCGGTGCCGAGCTGATCCTCGTCGGACTGGAGGATGTGATCCGTGCCGAGCTCAAGAAGCATCACGCCGAGACGCTGCCGCGCCTGACGATCCAGCACGCCTCCGAGCAGGTCACGATGGATGACCCGCTGGAAGTGGCGCTGCGCCGCAAGAAGGATTCATCGATGCGCGTGGCGGTCGAGCAGGTCAAGGATGGCAAGGCGCTGGCCGCCGTGTCGGCCGGCAATACCGGCGCGCTGATGGCCGTGTCCCGCTACGTGCTGAAAACCATGGCCGGCGTCGACCGTCCAGCCATCTGCAGCGTGATGCCGAACCAGAAAAACGGCCCGACCTACATGCTCGACCTGGGCGCCAATGTCGATTGCGAACCGCACCATTTGCACCAGTTCGCCATCATGGGGTCGGTGCTGGTGACGGCGATGGAGGGTATTGAGCGCCCGACCATCGGCCTGCTCAATGTCGGCACCGAGGATATCAAGGGTAACGAGGTGGTCAAGCTGACAGCCAAGTTGCTGCAGGCTGACCACGAGCGCGGCGCGCTGAATTTCCACGGCAACGTGGAAGGCAACGACATTTTCAAGGGCACCACGGATATCGTGGTGTGCGACGGTTTCGTCGGCAACGTCACGCTGAAGGCGATCGAGGGCTTGGCCCGCTTCGTCAAGGATGTGCTGACCACCGAGTTCAAGCGCAACATCTTTACCATGCTGGGTGCGTTGATCGCACGCAGCGCCCTGAAGGCGATCTCGAATCGCCTCAATCCGTCGCGCTATAACGGCGCCAGTCTGCTGGGCCTGCGCGGCCTGGTATTCAAAAGCCATGGCGGGGCCGATGCTTATTCTTTCGAATGGGCGATCCGGCGGGCGTACGATGCTGCAAAAAATGATGTGCAGGCGCATTTGTCGACGATGATCGCCGAACTGATGCCGCGCAGCACAGAGACAACGCAAGAGCCTAGCTCGCATCTAGTGGACGGTACGGCATGACTTTGTATAGCAAAATTATCGGCACCGGCAGCTACCTGCCCGAACGCCGGATGACCAACCAGGACTTGACCGAGCACCTGGCCGCCAAGGGCATCGAAACCTCGGACGAGTGGATCGTTTCGCGCAGCGGCATCGCCGCGCGCCATTACGCCGCGCCCGAGCAGAATTCGTCCGACCTGGCCGTGCACGCGGCCCGCAAGGCGCTGGAGATGGCGGATTTGCCGGCCGATGCGATCGACCTGATCATCGTCGCCAGTTCGACGCCGGATTTCTTCGGCAGCTTCCCGAGCACCGCCTGCATCGTGCAGCGCAAACTCGGCATGACCAATCACTGCGCGGCGGTCGACGTGCAAGCCGTCTGCAGCGGTTTTGTTTATGCAGTCTCGACCGCCGACGCGTTCATTCGCGCCGGCGTGCACAAGAACGTGCTGGTGATCGGTGCCGAAGTGTTTTCGCGCATCCTCAATTTCGAAGACCGCACGACTTGCGTACTGTTTGGCGACGGCGCCGGCGCGATCGTCCTGTCCGCCTCGGACGAGCCAGGCATCCTGGCAACAAAACTGCATGCCGACGGGCGCCATGCCGACATCCTCAGCATTCCCGGCAACCTGGCCGGCGGCGCCGTGGCCGGCAGTTCCTTCCTGTACATGGATGGTCCGGCTGTCTTTAAACTGGCCGTGACGGTGCTGGAAAAAGTCGCGCATGAAGCGCTGCAGCATGCCGGCATGACGGCCGAGCAAGTGGATTGGCTGATCCCGCACCAGGCCAATATCCGCATCATGAACGGCACCGCCAAGAAGATGGGCGTGCCGATCGAGAAGATGGTGGTGACGGTCGACCAGCATGGCAATACATCGGCCGCGTCGATCCCGCTGGCGCTCGACCTCGCCGTGCGCGACGGCCGCATCCAGAAGGGACACAATGTGTTGATGGAAGGCGTTGGCGGCGGGTTTACGTGGGGTGCCGTGCTGGCGCGGATGTAAAATGCGCGGCGTTTTAGAATTAGTCCTTTAAGTCAAAACCACAAGCGAAGGCTGGGGTCAGACCCTGGGGGTCTGACCCCGGATTCTGCCTTTGGTTTGAATTTAAATAACGAGACAGATATGACAAAATTTGCTTTTGTATTTCCAGGCCAGGGGTCGCAGGCGATTGCGATGATGGATGGCTTCGCCGGCAACCCGGTGGTCGCGCAAACCATCGCCGAAGCGTCGGACGCCTTGCAGTTCGACCTCGGCAAGCTGATGGCCGACGGTCCGAAGGAAGCACTGGATTTGACCACCAACACGCAGCCGGTGATGCTGACGGCCGCCGTGGCCGTGTACCGCGCGTGGATCGCCGCCGGCGGTCCCGTGCCGTCGGTGGTGGCTGGTCACAGCCTGGGTGAATATTCGGCGCTGGTCGCGGCTGGCGTGATCGCCTTCAAGGATGCTGTTCCCCTGGTGCGTTTCCGCGCCCAGGCGATGCAGGAAGCCGTGCCGGTCGGGCAGGGCAGCATGGCCGTCGTGCTCGGCCTGTCCGACGACGACGTGCGCGCCGCCTGTGCCGAGGCGCAAGCGGCCGACCCGTCGCAAGTGGTCGAGCCGGTCAATTTCAATGCGCCGGCACAAGTCGTCATCGCCGGGCACGTCGGCGCCGTCGAGCGCGCCTGCGAGATCGCCAAGGGTAAAGGCGCCAAGCGCGCGATGAAATTGCCGGTGTCGGCGCCGTTCCACTCGTCGCTGTTGAAGCCGGCGTCGGACCGTCTGCGCGACTACATGGCCGACCTGCATTTCTCGGCGCCGCAGGTCGCCCTGATCAACAACGTCGACGTGGCCGTGCTGAACGATCCGGCCAGCATCAAGGATGCGCTGGTGCGCCAGGCGGCCAGCCCGGTGCGCTGGGTCGAAACCATGCAGCAGGTCGCGGCCCAAGGTATCACGCAAGTGGTCGAATGCGGTCCCGGCAAGGTCTTGATGGGCTTGACCAAGCGCATCGACGCCACGCTGGTGGGCGACGCGATCACCGACCAGGCATCGCTGGAACGCGTGCTGGGCTTGTTCAAATAATAAAATAAGGATCTTCATGACTCTGTCCAATCAAGTTGCCCTGGTTACGGGCGCATCGCGCGGCATCGGCAAGGCCATCGCGCAAGAACTGGCGCGCCAGGGCGCGCGCGTGATCGGCACCGCCACCACCGAAGCCGGCGCGCAAGCCATCAGTGCCTACCTGGCCGAGATCGGCGCCGAAGCCGGCCAGGGGCTGGTGCTGAACGTGACCGACGCCGCGCGCTGCGCCGCCGTCATCGATGAAATCGGCAAGAGCTGGGGCGCGGTCGCGATCCTGGTCAACAATGCCGGCATCACGCAGGACCAGCTGGCCATGCGCATGAAGGATGAAGAGTGGGATAACGTGATCTCGACCAACCTGTCGTCGGTCGGACGCTTGTCGCGCGCGGTATTGCGCGGCATGATGAAGGCGAAGGCCGGGCGTATCATCAACATTACCTCCGTCGTCGCCTCGTCGGGCAACCCGGGCCAGATGAATTACGCGGCGGCGAAAGCCGGCGTGGAAGGCATGAGCCGCGCGCTGGCGCGCGAAATCGGCAGCCGCAACATCACCGTCAATTGCATCGCGCCGGGTTTCATCGATACCGACATGACGAAGGCGCTGGGCGACGACCAGCACGCGGCATTGTTGACGCAAATCCCGCTCGGCCGCCTCGGCAAGCCGGAAGATATCGCTGCCGCGTGCGCCTTCCTGGCCTCGCCGCAAGCGGCCTATATCACCGGCACGACCCTGCACGTAAACGGCGGGATGTACATGAATTGATGCGCCAGTGCGGCGGCTTGCCGGCGCATTCGTATCTTTTAGCAGCGATTTCGGAAAAAATAGCAGCAGACACCGAAATTACTTTTTCAGTGCGCAAACCTGATAAAATGCGCGCTTTCCGTAACAAACAATTGGAGCCATAACATGTCGGATATCGAACAACGCGTTAAGAAAATCGTCGCTGAACAACTGGGCGTCGCCGAAGCGGACATCAAAACGGAATCGTCCTTCGTCGACGACCTGGGCGCGGATTCGCTCGACACCGTGGAACTGGTGATGGCGCTGGAAGACGAGTTCGAAATGGAAATCCCTGACGAACAAGCCGAGAAGATCACCACCGTGCAGCAAGCGATCGACTACGCTACCGCGCACGTCAAGGCGTAAGCCTGCCCGATCGACTCCAGGAGAATCGCTTGAGTTCTAAAAACCGTCGTGTAGTGATCACCGGCCTCGGCTGCGTATCGCCCGTCGGCAATACGATTGCCGAAGCGTGGGGCGCTATCACCGAAGGAAAATCAGGGATTGCCAACATCACCGGGTTTGATGCGCAACCCTTTTCGACCCGCTTTGCCGGTGAGGTCAAAGGCTTCAATATCGAGGAGTACCTCCCCGCCAAGGAAGCCCGCCACATGGATACCTTCATCCATTTCGGCATGGCGGCGGGGATTCAGGCGGTCCAGGATTCCGGCCTGGTCGTCACCGAAGAGAACGCCGATCGCATCGGCGTCATCATCGGTTCCGGCATCGGCGGCTTGCCGCTGATCGAATCGACCAAGGAAGAATACGACAAGCGCGGCCCGCGCCGCATCTCGCCGTTCTTCGTGCCGGCGTCCATCATCAACATGATTTCGGGCAACCTGTCGATCCACTACGGCATGCGTGGTCCGAACCTGTCGATCGTGACGGCGTGCACCACCGGCCTGCACAGCATCGGCGCGGCTGGCCGCCTGATCGAATACGGCGACGCCGACGTGATGATCGCCGGCGGTGCCGAAGCGACCATTTCGCCGCTCGGCCTGGGCGGTTTCGCCTCGGCGCGCGCGCTGTCGTCGCGCAACGACGATCCGGCCACCGCATCTCGGCCGTGGGACCGCGACCGCGACGGCTTCGTGCTGGGCGAGGGTGCCGGTGTCATGGTGCTGGAAGAATACGAACACGCGAAAGCGCGCGGCGCCAAGATTTACGCCGAGCTGCATGGCTTCGGCATGAGCGCCGACGCCTACCACATGACGTCGCCGCTGGAAGATGGCAGCGGCGGCAGCAAGTCGGTGATCGCGGCGCTGAAAAACGCCAACCTCAATCCCGACCAGGTGCAATACCTGAACGCGCACGGCACGTCGACCCCGCTGGGCGACGTGGCTGAAGTGGTGGGCATCAAGCGCACTTTCGGCGATCACGCCAAGCAGATGACCGTCAGCTCGACCAAGTCGATGACGGGCCATTTGCTGGGCGGCGCCGGCGGCCTGGAAGCAGTGTTTACGGTCTTGGCGATCCACCACCAGGTGATCCCGCCGACCATCAACCTGTTCAACCAGGACCCTGCCTGCGACCTGGACTTCTGCGCCAATATCGCGCGCGATGCGAAGATCCAGTATGCGGTGAAAAACTCGTTCGGCTTCGGCGGCACCAACGGTAGCCTCGTTTTCGGAAAAGTTTAAACCTTTCAGCCTCGCTCCGGTCTAACCGGGGCGAGCGCTGAGTCGGGTGTCGTCCTCGCGCCGGCACCCGATGCCCGGCCCGTGCCGGCGCTCCCGTTTTATCTTCCCCCTATCGTTATCCCGCCACGCCATGTCGATCGCGGTTTCTGCCCTTGTGCGGCCATCGCCGTGCCTGCGCCTGCTGCAGGCGGGCGCATCGCTGTGGGCGCTGGCCCTGTGCAGCCAGTGCGCCGGCCTGGCTTGGCCGCAGGCGTGCGGCGCATTGTGCGCGCTGGCGGGCGCGGCCGGCCTGCTGTGCCTGGGCCGCCGGGCTAATGCGCACGCGATTGATATTTCAGGTGTCGGGCAAATCCGCCTGACGGTATACCAGCACAGGGGGCGCGCCGATGACGGTGTCCAGGTCGAGCTGATGGCCGGTTCGACGCTGTGGCCGTGGCTGCTGGTGCTGCGCCTGCGCCGGCCCGGCGGCGCGACGCCAGCGCTGCTGCTGGTCTTGCCGGACAGCGTGGCGCGCGGCGCATTCCGGCCGCTGGCGCTGGCTTGCCGGGCGCTGGCGGCCCGCGGATTGTGACGGGAGCAAAAAGCTAAAAAAACGCTGAACTTCTTGCGCCGGGCTTGCTCTAAGGCAGTATGAGCAACGCCTGCCGCAGTTCACCGGGGACAGGTGTGATGACAGAGCGTGAGTGCGACCAGTTGCTGGTCGAGCGCGTCCAGGGCGGGGACCGGCAGGCATTCGATTTGCTGGTAGCCAAGTATCAGCGCAGGCTGATGCGCCTGATCGCGCGTATCGTGCATGACCAGTCGGAGGCTGAAGATGTGGTTCAGGAAACGTTCATCAAGGCTTACCGCGCGCTGCGCCATTTTCGCGGCGATTCGGCATTTTATACGTGGTTATACCGCATCGGGATCAACACCGCCAAGAATTTTCTCACCAACCAGCACCGCCGCGCACCGACCTCGACCGATGCCGATGCGGAGCAGGCTGAAACCTATGACGGTGGCGAGCACTTGCGCGACATTAACACGCCGGAATCGGTCCTGGCCAGCAAGCAGATCATGCAAACCCTGAACGCCGCGATGGAAGCCTTGCCGGTCGATTTGCGCACCGCCATCGTGCTGCGCGAAATCGAAGGCTTGAGTTATGAGGAAATTGCAGAGATCATGGCTTGTCCGATCGGCACCGTGCGCAGCCGCATTTTCCGCGCGCGCGAAGTCATCGCCGACAAGCTCAAGCCCTTGCTGGACTTGCCGGTCGATAAACGCTGGTGAACCGTTATCCGCTCCCCCGAGGCTGGAATACTGATGGATACCTTGCACCGATTGCACGACACGATTTCGGCGATGGCCGATGGCGAATTGGCCGAATGCGACGCCGAACTGGCGCTGGCCGCGCTGGCCGGTGCCGACGGCCATGCCACCTGGCGCATTTATCACTTGATCGGCGACCTGTTGCGCGCGCAGGCCGACGGCGCGCTGAGCGCAGCCTTTCACGCCCGCCTGACGGCGCGGCTGGCGCTCGAACCGGCGCCGGCGGGCAGGGTGCGCGCCGGCCGCGGCAAGGCGGTCCCGGCTGATGAAAACGCAGCAGCCACGCCGGCCAGCACGGCCGATCTCCCCATGCCCTTGCCTTGAGCGCCCGCTCGTCCCTGAAAAACTGGCAAAATGCAATATCTTGTGCGAGCGACAACGCGTATTTTCGCTTACCATGTAGATTGCTGTGCGCCGGCCCTGGCTGCGCGGCTGGCTTGCATTCCAGACACCTCCTACATAGCCTGATACTTCATGAAAAAACATTTCTCTGCTGCTAGTAAAACGCTGTCCGTGCTGATGCTCAGCGCGGGAATCCTGGGGGCGCCGTCGCTGGTCGGCTTGGCGCCGGTGGCGCTGGCCGCCACCACGGTGGCGGGCTTGCCCGATTTTGCCGACATGGTCGAAAAGGTCGGTCCCGCCGTCGTCAATATCCGCACCACGGAGCGCCTCAAGCTGGGGCAGGGCGGCCAGGCGCAGGGGCAGCCGGGAGAAGAGGAAATGCAGGAATTCCTGCGCCGCTTCTTCGGCGGCGCCGCGCCGACGCCGCGCCAGCCGGGGCAGACCCCGCGCGGCCGGCGTGGCGGCCAGTCGCAGGATGAAGAAGTGCAGCGCGGCGTCGGTTCCGGCTTCATCATCTCGGCCGATGGCTATGTGTTGACCAACGCCCACGTGGTCGACGGCGCCGACGAAGTGTATGTGACTTTGACCGACAAGCGCGAATTCAAGGCCAAGGTGCTGGGCGCCGATGCGCGCACCGATGTCGCCGTGCTGAAGATCGATGGCAGCAAGCTGCCCAGCCTGCCGATGGGCGATTCCGAAAAAATCCGCGTCGGCGAGTGGGTGATCGCGATCGGTTCGCCGTTCAACCTGGAAAACACGGTCACGGCCGGCATCATTTCCGCCAAGGCGCGCGACACCGGAGAGTATCTGCCGCTGATCCAGAGCGATGTCGCCGTCAATCCCGGCAATTCGGGCGGCCCGCTGATCAATATGCGCGGCGAAGTGATCGGCATCAATTCCCAGATCGCGACCCTGTCCGGCGGTTATAACGGCATTTCGTTCGCCGTGCCGATCGCCGAAGCGATGCGCGTGGCCGAGCAGTTGAAGAAAAACGGTAAAGTCACGCGCGGGCGCATCGGCGTGCAGATTGGCGAATTGAGCAAGGAAGTGGCCGAATCGCTGGGTTTAAAGGGCGCGCAGGGGGCCGAGGTATCTCTGGTAGAGCCGGGCGGTCCGGCCGACAAGGCCGGCATCAAGGCTGGCGACATCATCCTGAAATTCAACGGCGTGCAAATCAACCGCTCGTCCGACCTGCCGCGCCTGGTCGGCAGCACCGCGCTGGGCAGCAAGGCCATCGTCACCGTCTGGCGCAAGGGCGCGCAAGTGGATATCCCGGTCACCATCGTCGAACTCGAAGCGGAAAAGAGCGCCAAGGCCAAGCCCGGCGTCGAAAAGCCGAAAGCCGAGACGGTCGCCAATGCGCTCGGTTTCAAGGTCACGGATTTGAGCGCCGCGCAGAAGAAGGAATTGCAGCTCGAAGGCGGCGTGGTGGTCGAAGCTGCCGAAGGCGTGGCCGCCAAGGCGGGCTTGCGCGCCGGCGACGTGCTGCTGCAATTGAACAATATCGAGATCAAGGACGCCAAGCAGTTCAACGCTGCCGTCGCCAAGCTCGATCCGAAAAAGGCGCATGTCGTGCTGGTGCGGCGCGGCGATGTCGCGCAATTCGTCTCGTTGCGGCCTGCCGTCAAATAAACGTCTCCCTGTCGTTCCCGCCTGTGTGGCGATCCGGAACGACAGAATGTTCATATTGTCCGCGCCGCTTTGGGGTCTGACCCCGAAGCGGCGCCAGCGGTAACGTCCGGACGTTTTCTGCGGTGGCGGCCTTGGTCCACTTGCACAGTTTTCGCTGTTTCTGCCATTAACTCTCATGCACTTCACCCTCTATTCCCGCAGTTACTGCCACCTGTGCGACGACATGCTGGCGGCCTTGAATGCGCTGCGCACGCCCGAATATCCGTTCACCGTCGAGGTGATCGACGTCGATGCCGACGCGGCGCTGGTCGCGCGCTTCGATGAACTGGTGCCGGTGCTGTTCGCCGCCCTGGAGCAGCCGGAGCTTTGCCATTATTTCCTCGACGAAGCCGCCGTTCGACAGGCGCTTTTGACTGAAAATACGGCCTGAATGGCGTTTGCCCGCCGTACGCACGTCATTAAACCGGGCTTTCCCCTCTGAAATCCGGTAAAATGCGGGGATAGAAAAGCTCTGATTCCTTGCAGTCTTCGTCACAAAGGCGCTCGCCAGGGCATACCAGCCCCGCTCGGAGCGCTTTTTTTGTATTGCCCTCCCGTGGCAGTGTCGTCACCATACGTTTTTATATTTGTTTAATGAACAACATACGCAATTTTTCCATCATCGCCCACATCGACCACGGTAAATCGACCCTGGCCGACCGCATCATCCAGTTGTGCGGCGGCCTGTCCGACCGTGAAATGGAGGCGCAAGTGCTCGATTCGATGGATCTGGAGCGCGAACGCGGCATCACCATCAAGGCCCAGACGGCCGCGCTGTCGTACAAGGCGCGCGACGGCAAGATCTATAACTTGAACCTGATCGACACGCCGGGCCACGTCGACTTCTCCTATGAAGTCAGCCGCTCGCTGTCGGCTTGCGAAGGCGCGCTGCTGGTGGTCGACGCCTCGCAGGGCGTGGAGGCGCAAACCGTCGCCAACTGCTATACGGCGCTCGACCTGGGCGTCGAAGTGGTGCCGGTGCTGAACAAGATCGACTTGCCGAACGCCGATCCGGAAAGCGCGATCACCGAGATCGAAGACGTGATCGGCATCGAGGCCGGCGACGCCGTGCACTGCTCGGCCAAGACCGGGCTCGGCGTCGAAGACGTGATCGAATCGATCATCGCCCGCGTGCCGCCGCCGAAGGGCGATATCGAGGCGCCGCTGCAGGCGCTGATCATCGATTCCTGGTTCGACAATTACGTCGGCGTCGTGATGCTGGTGCGCGTGGTGAACGGCACCCTGAAACCGAAAGACAAGATTCGCCTGATGGCGACCGATTCCGTGCAACTGGTGGAAGACATCGGCGTCTTCGCGCCGCGTTCCGTTTCCCTGCCGCAGCTGTCGGCCGGCCAGGTCGGATTCGTCATCGCGGGCATCAAGGAATTGAAAGTGGCGAAAGTGGGGGACACGGTCACGCTGGCCAGCCGTCCCGCGCCGCAACCGCTGCCCGGCTTCAAGGAAGTGCAGCCGCAAGTGTTCGCCGGCCTGTTCCCGGTCGAGGCGAACCAGTACGATGCGCTGCGCGACTCGCTGGAAAAACTGAAATTGAACGATGCCGCGCTGATGTACGAGCCGGAAGTGTCGCAGGCGCTGGGTTTTGGTTTCCGCTGCGGCTTCCTCGGCCTGCTGCACATGGAAATCGTGCAGGAGCGCCTGGAGCGCGAATTCGACATGGACTTGATCACGACGGCGCCGACCGTCGTCTATGAAGTCGAGATGCGCGACGGTACCGTGCTGAAGGTCGACAATCCTTCGCGCATGCCGGACCCGTCCCGCATCGAGGAAGTGCGTGAGCCGATCGTCACGGTCAACCTGTACATGCCGCAAGAATATGTCGGTTCCGTCATCACGCTGTGCATCGCCAAGCGCGGCATCCAGATGGACATGAGTTATCACGGCCGCCAGGTCAAGCTGATCTATGAAATGCCGATGGGCGAGATCGTGCTGGATTTCTTCGACCGCCTGAAATCGACGTCGCGCGGTTACGCGTCGATGGATTACGAATTCAAGGAATACCGTTCGGCCGACGTGGTCAAGGTCGACATGCTGATCAACAGCGAAAAGGTCGATGCGCTGGCGATTATCGTGCACCGTTCGAACAGTCAATACCGCGGCCGGCAAGTGGCGGCCAAGATGCGCGAACTGATCCCGCGCCAGATGTTCGACGTGGCGATCCAGGCGGCGATCGGCGCCAACGTGATTTCGCGCGAAAACGTCAAGGCGCTGCGCAAGAACGTGCTGGCCAAGTGCTACGGCGGCGACATCAGCCGCAAGAAAAAACTGCTGGAAAAACAGAAAGCCGGTAAAAAGCGCATGAAGCAAGTGGGCTCGGTGGAGATCCCGCAGGAAGCGTTCCTGGCAATCTTACAAGTGGATGATAAATGAACCTGCAAGCAGTCCTGAGCAACTTCGCCCTGATTCTGTTCGTATTGATGGTGGTAACCGGCGTCATCTGGTTCCTCGATGTGTTTTATCTGGCGAAACAGCGCCGCGCCGCCGCCGACCGCGCGCTGGCCGAGTACGATGCCCGCACCGCCAAGCTGACGGCCGACGGCATCAAGCTCGACAACACCAGCAACCGCGCTCAGATCGAAGCGGCGCTGCTGCGCCAGCCGACCTGGATCGAATACTCGGGCAGCTTCTTCCCGGTCATCGCGCTGGTGTTTTTCCTGCGTTCGTTCCTGTACGAGCCCTTTAAAATTCCCTCGTCGTCGATGGTGCCGACCTTGCTGGTGGGCGACTTGATCCTGGTGAACAAGTTCACCTATGGCGTGCGCCTGCCGATCATCAACAAGAAGATCGTCGAATTGAACAATCCGCAACGCGGCGACGTGATGGTCTTCAAATATCCGCTCGACATGAGCCAGGATTACATCAAGCGTGTGATCGGTGTGCCCGGTGATAAAATCACGTATGAAAACAAGCGCTTGACGGTCAACGGCAAGCCGGTCGCCTATACCGCGCTGGACGATTACCTGAACGATGAAAGCCTGGCCTATTCCAAGCAGTTCAAGGAAAACCTGACCGGCGTCGAACACCGCATCATCACCACCGAGAATGCCGCCAGCGTCAACCTGGGCGAAGTGAAAAACTTCGCCGGCAGCGAAGCGTGTTCCTACCGCTATGAAGGATTTACCTGCGTGGTTCCGGCCGGAAATTACTTTATGATGGGTGATAACCGCGACAATAGCGCGGACAGCCGCTACTGGGGCTTTGTCCCGGACAAGAACATCGTCGGCAAGGCCTTCTTTGTCTGGATGAACCTGGGCAATCCCTTAAAACGGATCGGCAGCATCAACTAAGCGCGAGGAGACGAGATGCAGGGATTGAACAAGCAACGGGGAATTTCGCTGATGGGCCTGATTTTCATGCTGGCCATCCTCGGCGTGGTGGGCATATTGGCGATGCAGATCTTGCCGACCTATTCCGAGTACCGCGCGATCCAGTCGGCCATCGTCAAGGCCAAGTCGGCCGGCACGACGCCGCAGGAAATCCAGAATTCGTTCAGCAAGAGCGCCGAAGTCGGCTATATCAGTTCGATCACCGCGCGCGACCTGGTGATTTCGCGCGAAGAAGGCGGACTCGAAGTGAGTTTTGCCTACGACAAGAAAATCCCGCTGGTCGGACCGGCCAGCCTGCTGCTCGAATATGCCGGCAGCACGTCGAAAACGGCCACCCCGGCGGCGAAATCGAAGACCGACCAATAAGAACAGACGTATTTATGAATCTACAGTTATTGCAAACCCGTTTAGGCTACACGTTCCGGGATGCTGGCCTGCTGCAGCAAGCCCTGACCCACCGTAGCCACAGCAGTTTGCATAACGAACGCCTGGAATTCCTGGGCGACTCGATCCTGAACTGCGTGGTGGCGGCCATCCTCTACGAGCGCTACCACGCGATCGACGAGGGAGACCTGTCGCGCCTGCGCGCCAACCTGGTCAAACAGCAGTCGCTGTATGAAATCGCGCAAAAGCTGGAATTGTCGCAATTCCTGCGGCTCGGCGAGGGAGAGTTGAAATCGGGCGGCTTCCGGCGCCCGTCGATCCTGGCCGACACGCTGGAGGCGCTGCTAGGCGCCATTTTTTTGGATACCGGCTTCGACGCCGCCAGCAAGACCATCCGCGCCTTTTATATCCCGATCCTCGACACGGTCGACCCGCGCACGCTGGGCAAGGATGCCAAGACCCTGTTGCAGGAATTTTTGCAAAGTAAGAAGATCTCGCTACCGCTGTACAATGTGGTAGCAACGCATGGCGCGGCGCACAGCCAGGAATTCGAGATCGAATGCCTGGTGCCGAAACTGGGAATCCAGGTCTTCGGGCGCGGCGGCAGCCGGCGCGCCGGCGAACAGGCGGCCGCCAAACTGGCGCTGGAAGTGGCCGAACAAGCCTTGCTGAAGACCCCGGCGGCCGGCCGCAAGGCCAAGCCGCGCGGCGCCCAACTGAAACTGGCCGGCATCGCCACCATCCAGGGCGACGCCGCCGAGGATGCGGAAGTTCCCAGCGCCAGCCAGGGCGCCCCCAAACACTGAAGAATATAGGTAACAGCATGACTAGCGCACCCACTCCCGCCAATTTCCGTTGCGGCTATATCGCCATCGTCGGACGCCCCAACGTGGGCAAATCGACGCTGATGAATATGCTCATCGGCGCCAAGGTCAGCATCACGTCGCGCAAGGCGCAGACCACGCGCCACCGCATCACCGGCATCCAGACGCTCGACGACGCGCAATTCATTTACGTCGACACGCCGGGTTTCCAGACGCGCCACGCCAATGCGCTGAACAAGACGCTGAACAAGACCGTCACCAACACGCTCGATTCGTCGGACGTGATTTTATATGTGATCGAAGCGGGCACCTTCGGCCCGGCCGACCAGCAAGTGCTGGACCTGATGCCGAAGACGGTGCCGGTGATCCTGGTGATCAACAAGTCCGACCGCGTCAAAGACAAGGCGGTGTTGCTGCCGTTCGCCCAGCAGGTCGCCGCCAAGCGCGATTTCGCGGCCATCGTGCCGGTGTCGGCGAAATTGCGTTTTCAACTGGACGGCCTGCAAAACGAGATCAAGCGCTTCCTGCCGGAGAACGCGCCGGTGTTCGGCCCTGACGACATCACCGACCGCAGCGAGAAATTCCTCGCCTCCGAGATCGTCCGTGAAAAACTGTTCCGCTTCGTCGGCGACGAACTGCCGTACACCAGCACGGTCTTGATCGAGAAATTCGAACAGGAAGGCAATTTGAGGCGCATCTTCGCCGCCATCCTGGTCGAGCGCGATACGCATAAGTCGATGATCATCGGTAACAAGGGCGCGCGCTTGAAGGATGTCTCGACGCAGGCCCGGCTCGACATGGAAAAACTGTTCGGCGGCCCGGTCTACCTGGAAATCTGGGTCAAAGTGAAATCCGGCTGGGCCGACAACGAAGCAGGGTTGCGCGCCTACGGCTACGAATAAATCCGGCGCCGCGCGCATGTCCACCCTCCCGCCAGGCACCGGCGTGGCCGAATCCGCCGCGCAGCCTTATCTGGCGCCCGCGGCGCCAGATAAGGCGTTGGCGCAGGACCAGCCCGATGCCGGCGCGCCCGTGATCACCGCTGATGCCGGGGCGTCCGCGGCCATCGCTGATGCCACCGCACCCGTGGCGATCGCCGATAAAACCGTCGTGCCCGCGGCGCCGCCGGCGACTCCCGTGCCCGGCGCCGATGGCAATGCCTTGCCGGCGCCCGCGCCGGTCAAGCGCGCGCGCGCCGCGTCGCGCGAGCGCACCGTCGGCACCCGCGTGGCCGGCCAGCCGGCGTTTGTGCTGCACAGCTATCCCTATAAAGAAACCAGCCTGATCGTCGACATGCTGACGCGCGACTTCGGCCGCGTGGCGCTGATCGCGAAAGGCGCCAAGCGCCCGCATTCGCAATTGCGCGGCGTGCTGCAAACGTTTCAGCCGCTGTCGGCCAGCTGGAGCGGCAAGCACGAATTGCGCACGCTGACCGGCGCCGACTGGGTCGGCGGCATGCTGCCGCTGGAAAAGACCGCGCTGCTGTGCGGCTTTTATCTGAACGAACTGCTCGTTAAACTGCTCGCGCGCGACGACGCCCATCCGGCCCTGTTCGACCATTACGTCTCGACCTTGAACCAGCTGGCGCACCACGAGCCGGCGCCGATCGTGCTGCGCAAGTTCGAGCGCGCGCTGTTGATGGAAACCGGCGTCGCCGCCGACCTGGCGCGCTGCACCGCCACGCGCGAGGCGGTGCGGCCGGAATTGCAGTATGTCGTCGATCCCGAGCGCGGGCCGCGTCCCGAGCGCGCGTCCGACGCGTGGCCGCGCGTGGCCGGCAAGACGCTGCTCGACATGGAGCGCGAGGATTACCAAGACGCCGCGACGCAGGCGCAAAGCAAACAATTGATGCGCTTCCTGCTGGCGCATCACCTGGGGGGCGCGCCGCTGAACACGCGCCAGATTCTGATCGACTTGATGCAGTTATAAAATACACCATGAGCTTCCTGCACCCATCCGGCCCCGTCATCGACCTGGGCATCAATATCGACCACGTGGCGACCCTGCGCAATGCGCGCGGCACCGCGTATCCGGACCCGATCCGCGCCGCGCTGCTGGCCGAGCAGGCCGGTGCCGACTGCATCACGCTGCACCTGCGCGAAGACCGCCGCCACATCAAGGATGCCGACGTCATCGCGCTGGCGCCGCAACTGGTCACGCGCATGAACCTGGAAGCGGCCGTGACGCAGGAAATGATCGACTTCGCCTGCCGCGTCAAGCCGGCCGACGTCTGCCTGGTGCCGGAAAAGCGCACCGAGGTGACGACCGAGGGCGGCCTCGATGTCGTCGGTCACTTCAAGCAGGTGCAGGCGGCGATCCGGCAGTTGCAGGCCGAAGGTATCCGCGTCAGCCTGTTCATCGACGCCGACGAACAGCAGATTGCCGCCGCCGCCGAACTGGGCGCGCCGGTGATCGAACTGCACACAGGCCGCTACGCCGACACCGCGGGCGCGGAACAGGCGGCCGAACTGGAACGCATCAAGGCCGGCGTGCTGTGGGGCGTGCAGCGCGGCCTGAAGGTCAATGCCGGCCACGGCCTGCATTACACCAATGTGCAGGCGATCGCGGCGATCCCCGACATCGCGGAATTGAACATCGGCCACGCGATCGTCGCGCACGCCGTGTTCGCGGGCTGGGAAAACGCCGTGCGCGAAATGAAGGCGATCATGGTCTCGACGCGGCTGGGCGCAAAATGATCTACGGCATCGGCACCGATATCTGCCAGATCCCGCGCATCGCCGCCGCGCTCGAGCGCAACGGCGAGCGTTTCGCCGAAAAGATACTGGGGCCGCAGGAACTGCAGAAATACCACGCGAGAAAGGCGAAAAACGCCGTGCGCGGCATCCGTTTTCTCGCCACGCGCTTCGCCGCCAAGGAAGCGTTTTCGAAAGCCATCGGCCTGGGCTTGCGCATGCCGATGACGTGGCGCTCGGCGCAGATGCTCAATGAACCCAGCGGCAAACCGACGATCGTTTGCAGCGGCGCGTTGGCCGACTTCATGCGAGATAACCGCCTGTCGGTGCAGGTGACGGTCAGCGACGAGGCGGAATACGCGGTCGCTTTCGTCATCGTCGAACAGGCGCCCGATACCGTATAAAACCATGACCGAGAATACGAGCGAGAACGCGGAACAGAACGCGAGCGAGAACACGAACGGCAGCGCGGGCGACAAGGTGAACGCCGTCAACGACAACGCGAACGCCGCCAGCGACCAGGCGCGCGACGCGCGCGCATTGGTGCTCGACACCGTCGCCAAGCTGCCCGGCCTGCCGGGCGTCTACCGTTATTTCGATGCCGCCGACAACGTACTGTATGTCGGCAAGGCGCGCGACCTCAAAAAGCGCGTATCGAGCTACTTCCAGAAGACCTTGTCCAGCCCGCGCATCGCGATGATGGTCGAGCGCATCGCGCGCCTGGAAACCACGGTCACGCACAGCGAGGCCGAAGCGCTGATCCTGGAAAACAACCTGATCAAGACGCTGCAGCCGCGTTTCAACATCCTGTTCCGCGACGACAAATCCTATCCCTACCTGAAGATCACCGGGGGGCAGGTGCCGCGCATGGTGTATTACCGCGGCGCCGTGGACAAGAAAAACCAGTATTTCGGACCGTTCCCGAATTCGTGGGCGGTCAAGGAATCGATGCAGATCTTGCAAAAAGTGTTCATGCTGCGCACCTGCGAGGACAGCGTCTATGCCAATCGCACGCGGCCTTGCTTGCTGCACCAGATCGGCCGCTGTAGCGCGCCGTGCGTCGGCGCCATCGCGCCCGACGATTACCTGCGCGACGTCGACAACGCCGCGCGCTTCCTGCGCGGGCGCCAGGGAGAGGTGATGGCGGACCTGGAGCAGAAGATGCACGGTTACGCGGCCGAACTGAAGTTCGAGCAGGCGGCATCGGTGCGCAATCAGATCCAGTCGCTGGCCAAGGTGCTGCACCAGCAAAGCATGGAAACCACCGGCGACGCCGACGTCGACGTGATCGCCGTGATCGTGCAGGGTGGACGCGCCTGCGTCAACCTCGCCATGGTGCGCGGCGGGCGCCACCTGGGCGACCGCGCCTATTTCCCGGCGCACCTGGGCGACGCCGCCGCGATCGCCGAAGCGGCGCCCGAAGTGGAAGTGTTGAATGCCTTCCTGGTGCAGCATTACCTCGACAAGTTCATCCCCGGCACGCTGATCCTGAACATCGAATACGACCAGCCGGAATTGATGCTGGCCTTGCAGGAGCAGTGCGGCCACCGCATCCACCTGATCTTCCAGCCGCAGGGCCAGCGCCGCCAGTGGCTGGAACTGGCGCAGAAGGGAGCCGAGATCTCCTTGGCGAGATTGCTGTCGGAGCAGGGTTCGCAGCAGTCGCGCACGCGCGCGCTGGCCGAGGCGCTCAGCGTCGAATCGGAAGACCTCGACACCTTGCGCGTCGAATGCTTCGATATCAGCCACACGCAGGGAGAGGCGACGCAGGCGTCGTGCGTCGTGTTCCACCACCACCAGATGCAGAACGGAGAGTACCGCCGCTACAACATCAACGACATCACGCCCGGCGACGATTACGCGGCGATGCGGCAAGTGCTGATGCGGCGCTACGAAAAGGTCGCCAACGGCGACGGTGTGATGCCGGACGTGGTCTTGATCGACGGCGGCAAGGGGCAGATCGAAATGGCGCGCCAGGTGTTTTCCGAACTGGGGCTCGACATCGGCCTGATCGTCGGCGTGGCGAAAGGCGAGGGCAGAAGGGTCGGCCTTGAGACGCTGCTGTTCGTCGACGGCCGCGCGCCGCAGGAACTGGGCAAGGAGTCGGCCGCGCTGATGCTGGTGGCGCAGATCCGCGACGAGGCGCACCGCTTCGCCATCACCGGCATGCGCGCCAAGCGCGCCAAGACGCGCCAGACTTCTCGCCTGGAAGAGATCGAGGGCATCGGCGCCAAGCGGCGCCAGAAGCTGCTGGCGCGCTTCGGCGGCTTGCGCGGCGTGGTCGGCGCCAGCGTGGAAGACCTGATGTCGGTGGAAGGCATATCGAGCGCGCTGGCCGAGGAAATCTACAAGCAGCTCCACTAGCGCGTCCGCCACGGTCAACGCTTGCTGGTTTAAAGTCTGGCGGCAAGGTAGACTAGCGGCGCATTGTCAATCCTTAACCGCCGCTGTCACCTATGCCCTTCAATATCCCGATTCTGTTGACCTGGTTGCGCGTCGCGCTGATCCCGCTGGTGGTCGGCGTGTACTACCTGCCGTCGCCCTGGCTGCCGGTGACCGACCGCAACCTGGCGTCCACGCTGGTGTTCATCGTGGCCGCCATCACCGACTGGTTCGACGGATTTTTGGCGCGGCGCTGGAACCAGACCTCGGCCTTCGGCGCCTTCCTCGACCCGGTCGCCGACAAATTGATGGTGGCCGGCGCGCTGCTGGTGCTGGTGCAGCTTGACCGCTGCAACGCGATCATCGCCTTCATCATCATCGGCCGCGAAATCACGATCTCGGCGCTGCGCGAATGGATGGCGCAGATCGGCGCGTCGAAATCGGTGGCCGTCAGCTCGCTCGGCAAGATCAAGACCGCCGCGCAGATGAGCGCGATCCCGCTGCTGCTGTTCCACGACGTGCTGCTGGGCGCCGTCGACACCCATTTCTGGGGCGAGAAATTATTGTGGATCGCCGGCGTGCTGACGGTCTGGTCGATGTTTTATTACCTGCGCCTGGCCTGGCCCTTGATCAAGGAAAAAGCCGGCAACCTCGACGGCATGAACTAAATGCGGTGCGCGGCTTGACAGGCAATGTGTATGGTCTATAATGCTGGCCTGTTGTTGATGACAACGCGCAACAAGCAGCGAAGCGGGAGTAGCTCAGTTGGTAGAGCGCAACCTTGCCAAGGTTGAGGTCGAGAGTT
>JAZJZT010000077.1:0-70468 GCA_040389645.1 Pseudomonadota bacterium
TGGCTTGCGGCATTATTGCTTGGCGCGCGACGGGCCTACTGGGATAGGTTCTTAGGCGCCAGCGCCGTCACGGCGTTTGCAGTTCGACGCGCGCCATGGACACCAGCAGGTCGCGCATCCAGATGATGGCCGGGTCGTGCGCCGAATACCGGTTCCACTGGATGTGTTCGTTCAACACCGGCAGCGCGAAGGTCACCGGCACCAGGCGGATCGGCAGGAAGGCGGCGTAGTGCCGCGCCAGTTTTGTATGCATGACGGCCAGGCGGTTGGTGCCCACCACCGCCTGCGGCGCGGAATTGAAGTCCATGGTGACGGTTTCGACGCGCCTGTTGCCGCGCAGCGTCTTGAAAAACCACTCTTCGATCGATGGCTGGCGAGTCTCGCCCAGCTTGACCACCACGTGCCCCAGTTGCAGGAACTGTTTTTCGTCGATGCGCTCGCCGATCAGCGGGTTGCCGGTCCACGCGACGCAGCAAAAATCGTCGGTAAACAGGTGTTGCGACGGACTGGACGCCGCGAGAAAGGTTTCCGGGATGATCAGGAAGTCGATGTCGCCCCGGTCCAGCGATTCGGACGGCATGCGCGACTGCTGCATCATCTCGATCGTCACCTTTGGCGCCAGCTGGCTGACCAGCGGGATCACCTTCATCATCAGCACCGTGCTGACATAGTCGCTGATCATGAACGTGAACTTGCGCTCGGCGGCGGCGGGATCGAAGGTCGGTTGCGTGTTGAGGATGATGTCGGCCTGCAGCAACATGTCGCGCACCGGTTGCACCAGGGTGGCCCCCAGCGGCGTCGGCACCATCTTGCGTCCCACCTGCGTCAGCAACTCGTCATTGAAGTATTCCCGCAAGCGCGCCAGCGCGTCGCTGATCGTGGTCTGGCTGACATGCAGGCGTTGCCCGGCCTTGGTCACGCTGTTTTCCGCGAGCAGCGCATCGAGCACGACGATCAGATTGAGGTTGAGTTTCTTGAAACGCATGCGCAGCCTTATGTAACGGATTTCACGATAGTATAAACCGGAAGAATCGATTTTTCTTAGTCATTTCCGCTCGTTATGATGCTTATACGAAAACATCACAACAATGGAGACACAAATGAATGCACACCAGATAGCCGTGCCGCGTCACCTGATGGCGATCGTCATCGGCGCGCTGTTTGCCTTGCCGCAGGCGCATGCCACCGAGTTCGAGACCGGCAACGACGACCTGAAGCTGCGCTGGGATAACACCGTCAAGTATTCGACCGGGTTCCGTCTGAAGGAGGCATCGGCGCGCCTGATCGCCGACCCGAACCAGGACGACAGCGACCGCAGTTTCGGCAAGGGACTCATTTCGAACCGGGTCGACCTGCTGTCGGAACTGGACGGCAGCTACCGGAATTTCGGCGCCCGCATCAGCGCGGCGGCGTGGTACGACACCAGTTATAACCGGGCCAACGACAATACCAGCAGCCCGAATTCGGTCAATACCTTCGGCCTGGCGCGCGACCGTTTTTCAGCGCGCACCGAAGTGCTCAATGGCCGCAAGGCTGAAGTGCTCGATGCGTTCGTGTCGGGCCGCTTCGAGCTGGGCGAGGCGCCGCTCACGTTCCGCCTCGGCCGCCACGCGATCCTGTGGGGCGAGAGCCTGTTTTTTGGTGGCAATGGCATCGCCAACGGCCAGGCGCCGATCGACGCCAGCAAGGCCCTGGCCGTGCCGAACCTGAAATTCAATGAACTGATACGGCCGGACAACCAGATCTCCGGCCAGATCCAGTTGCAACCGAATCTTTCCGTGGGCGCCTATTACAAGCTGAGCTGGGAAGAAAACCGCCTGCCCGGCGTCGGCAGTTACTTCGCCGGCATCGTGCCTGACTTCGTCGCGCCCGGCTCGAACGTACTGTACGCGCCGGGCGCCGACATGCACGTGTTCTTCGGCCGGGGCGACGACCAGCGCGCCCGAAGTGGCGGGCAGGGCGGGGTGCAACTGAAATTCCGCCCGCAGGACAGCGACATCGATTTTGGCCTGTATGCGCTGCAATACCACGACCGCGCGTTCCAGGTCGTGCTCAAGCCGGGCGTATTCACCCATGCCCCGCTGGCCGCCAACCAGATCGGCGAATACCAGCTGAAATACCACGAGAATACGCGCACTTTCGGCGCCAGCGCGAGCACCTCGGTGGGCAATGTCAACTTCGCCGGCGAGGTCTCGGTGCACCGCAACCTGGCCTTGCAAAGCGGGGCGCAACTCGATCTCACCGACAGCAGCGACAACCGCGACCATCCGCTGTACGCGGTGGGCAACTCGGTGCAGGCCCAATTGTCGTGGATCGCCTCGCTCGGCCCGAGCGCCATCGCCAATGAAGCGTCGTGGATCGGCGAAGTGGCCTGGAACCGTCGCACCAGCATCAGTAAGAATGCCGCGGCGCTGGACCCGAACAGCACCCGCAGCGCGTGGTCGCTGCGCACCATTTATGAACCTTCGTGGCGCCAGGCGCTGTCGGGCGTCGACCTGAGCGCGCCGCTGGCGCTGGGCTACACGCCAAGCGGCCGCTCTTCGGTCGTGGGCGGCTTTGGCGTCGAGCATGGCGGCGATATCAGCGTCGGCCTGAACGCCACGTATCTGGACGCATGGCGCTTTGCGATCAATTACACGCATTATTTTGGACCAGAAAATACGTCGCTGCTGCCTGTCAGCCTGGCATACCAGACCTTTGGCCAGAGCCTGAAGGACCGCGATTTCCTGTCCATTTCCGTGCGCAGAACATTCTAATAAATCAAGGAGAGATACGATGAAATACCATCATACGATAGCGCTGGCAAGCTGCGCCGTGTTGCTCGCCGGCGCCGCGTGCGCCGCCACCCCGGAGGAAGCATCCCAGTTGAAGTCGAAGCTGACCCCCTTTGGCGGCGAGCGCGCCGGCAACAAGGAAGGCACGATACCGGAGTGGAAGGGCGGCTACACGACCCCGATCGCCGGTTTCACCAACGGCGGCAAGCGTCCCGACCCTTTTGCCGGCGAAAAACCGCTGTACTCGGTGACGGCCAGGAATGCCGACCAGTACGCCGACAAGCTGAGCGACGGCGTCAGGGCGATGCTGAAGAAATACCCGGACAGCTACCGGCTCGATGTCTATCCGACGCACCGCACGGCGGCGGCGCCGCAATGGATCTATGACAATACGTTCAAGAATGCGACCAATGCCAAATTGAGCGGTACGGCATTGACGGGCGCCTACGGCGGCATCCCGTTCCCGATGCCGAAGAGCGGCGCGGAAGCGATGTGGAATCACCTGCTGCGCTGGCGCGGCACCGACTGGCACGCCGATTTCAAGGGGATCCAGATCACCGCCGACGGCAAGCAGGTCATGACCGTCGACGGCCGCGGCGATTTCCAGATGCCGTATTACGTCAAGGATGGCGCCGCCGACTTCAAGGGCGACTACTGGCTGATCCGCCTGATCAACGCCGGGCCGCCGATCCGCGCCGGCGAAGCCATCACCGGGCGCGAAAACGTCGATCCCGAGCGCAGCCAGGCCTGGGTCTACCTGACCGGACAGCGCCGCGTGCGCAAGCTGCCGATCGCCTGCTGCGATACGCCAAGTCCTGCCTCGGCCGGCATCATGTCTTTCGACGAGACCGATGTCTTCACTGGCCGGCTGGACCGCTTCGACTGGAAACTCGTCGGCAAGAAGGAACTGCTGATTCCCTATAACGCCAACAAGATGTTGCAGGCCAGTACGAGTGAACTGATCGGCAAATCGCACATGAATCCGGATTACATCCGCTGGGAGCTGCACCGCGTCTGGGTGGTCGAAGCGAACCTGGCGCCAGGCAAGCGCCACCAGGCGCCCAAGGGACGCTACTACCTGGATGAGGATACCTGGGTCGCCGTGTTGGCCGATCGCTGGGATGCCAACGGCCAGCTGTGGAAAACCATGTTCGCCAATCCGATCGTCATGCCGGACCTGCCGGCGACAGCACCGACGCAGCAATTCGGCTTTTACGACCTGATTTCCGGCGCGTGGTATGCCAATGGCGTGATGAATGAAAAGAGCGAGCAGTACAAGATCATGCCGCGCTATGGCAATACCGTGTTCACGCCGGATGCGATGGCAGGCGAAGGTCAACGATAAATCCGGCCGGGCCGGCCCGCGCCGGCCCTGGTTCATGGAGCACATCATGCAAAGAACACTTTTAGCCACAGTCGCACTGGTCGCGACGGCATGGGGCGCCGCGCCAGCCCTGGCGCAAGCCGGCGGCGCCGACGCCGCCGAGCGGCCCGCGCTGATGGCGCGCGCGCCGTCCAGGGCGTTTTTGCTGGGGATCGCGCAGGCCGGCAAGCGCCTGGTCGCCGTTGGTGAGCGCGGCGTCATCATCCTGTCCGACGACGCTGGCCGCAACTGGCGCCAGGCGCGCGTGCCGGCCAGCGTCACGCTGACCGCGGTGCAATTTGTTTCACCATCGAAGGGATGGGCGGTCGGCCATTCCGGCATCGTGCTGCACAGCGCGGACGGCGGAGAGCACTGGGAACACCAGCTCGACGGCGTGCAGGCCGCCGGGCTGGCGCTGCAGGCGGCGCAGGCCAGGTCCGGTGCCGGTGCCGGCGCCGATGCCGCGCTGGCCGAGGCGCAGCGCCTGGTCAAGGATGGCGCCGACAAGCCGTTCCTGGCGCTGCATTTCAGCGATGAGCTGCACGGCATCGTGGCCGGTGCCTACAATCTGCTGTTCCAGACCGTCGATGGCGGCCGGCACTGGACGCCGATGATGGACCGGCTGGACAATCCGAAGGCCATGCACCTGTACGCGATGGCGTCGGCCGGCGACGTGATGGTCGTCGCGGGCGAGCAGGGCAGCCTGTTCCGCTCGGCCGACGCGGGACAGCATTTCGAACGGGTGGGCAGCCCGTACAAGGGCAGTTTCTTTGCCGTCACGGCGTTGCCGTCCGGCGAATTCATCGTCGGCGGCTTGCGCGGCAACGCCTTCCGTTCCAGTCACCAGGGACGCAACTGGGAACGGCTCGAAGGCGCGTCGCCGGTCTCCTTCATTGCGGCGCGCAACGCCGGCCCGCTCGGCGCGGTGCTGGCCAACCAGGCCGGCCAGATGTTTGTCGCCGGCGCCGACGGCGGCGCCTTGCGCCCGCTGCCGCTGCCGCCCACCGCGCCCGTCAATGACATGGCGGTGCTGGCCGACGGCAGCGTGGTCGCCGTCGGCATGGCCGGCGCGCACAGGCTTGAAACAAAAGGTGCGGCGCTGCCGCCCCATGGAGATGTGCAATGAGTTCCCACAACAACATAAAACAGGCGGTGGTCGGCGATCTGTCGCGTTTCGACCGCAATTCCGGCTCGCTGGTCGAACGGCTGCTGTTCAACCACCGGCTGGCGGTGGTGCTGCTGTGCCTGGCCGTGACACTGGTGCTGGGCTTCCAGGCCGGCAAGCTGCGGCTCAATGCCAGCTTTGAAAAGACGATACCGAACGGGCATCCGTATATCGTCAACTATCTGCACAACCAGAAAGAGTTGAGCGGGCTCGGTAATGCCGTGCGCGTCTCGGTGGAAAACGTCGACGGCACGATTTACGACGCCGCCTACATGGAAACGCTGCGCAGGATCAGCGACGAGCTGTTCCTCGTTCCCGGCGTCGACCGCGCCTACATGAAATCGTTGTGGACGCCAGCCACGCGCTGGGTCGGCGTCACGGAAGAGGGGCTCGACGGCGGCCCGGTGATTCCGGAAACCTATGACGGCAGCCCCGCCAGTCTCACCCAGTTGCAGGTCAATATCGCCCGCTCCGGCGAGATCGGCCAGCTGGTCGCGCACGACGCGCGTTCAAGCGTCATCTATCTGCCGCTGATGGCGGCCGACAGCAACGGCAAGCCGATCGATTATCCGGCGCTGGCGACGGCGCTGCAGCAGATCGAGCAGAAATACGCCAGCCCCCATATCGCCGTGCACATGACCGGTTTCGCCCGCATCGTCGGCGACCTGATCGACGGCTTGAAGCAGGTGGTGCTGTTCTTCGCCATCGCCATCGCCTTCGCGGCCATCATGGTGTTCTGGTCGACCCGCTGCGTGCGTTCGACACTGCTGGTGGTGGTCAGTTCGCTGATCGCGGTGATCTGGCAACTCGGCCTGCTGCCGACGCTCGGTTACGCGCTCGATCCGTATTCGATGCTGGTGCCGTTTTTGATCTTCGCCATCGGCATGAGCCACGGCGCGCAAAAGATGAACGGCATCATGCAGGACATCGGGCGCGGCGAACATAAACTGGTGGCCGCGCGCTTCACGTTCCGCCGCCTGTTCCTGGCGGGCTTGACGGCCTTGCTGGCCGACGCGGTCGGCTTCGCCGTGCTGCTGGTGATCGATATCCAGGTGATCAAGGAACTGGCCATCGCGGCCAGCATCGGCGTCGCGGCGCTGATTTTCACGAACCTGATCCTGCTGCCGATCCTGCTGTCGTACACCGGCGTCAGCGCCAGGGCCGCGCAGCGCAGCCTGAGCGCGGAAGCGGACGGCGACACGGCTGCCGGCAATGCGCGGGTCTGGGCCATGCTCGACCTGTTCACGCAGCGCCGCTGGGCGGCACCGGCGGTGGGCGTGGCCGTGCTGCTGGCGGCGGCCGGCGCGGTCGTCGGCCTGCAACTGAAGATCGGCGACCTGGACCCCGGCGCGCCCGAATTGCGCCCCGAGTCGCGCTACAACCGCGATGTCGCATTCATGAACGGGCACTATGGCGCCAGCAGCGATGTCTTCGCCATCATGGTCAAGACGGCCGACAATGGCGGCTGCTCGGCCTACGACGTGCTGCGCCGCGTCGACGCGCTCGAATGGGAATTGCGCCAGCTCGACGGCGTGGAATCGGTCAATACGCTGGCATCGCTGAACCGCCGCGTCCTCACCGGCCTGAACGAGGGCAACCCGAAGTGGTTCGAACTGCTGAAGAACCAGGACATGCTCAACACCGTGACGGCCGGCGCACCGCGCGGGCTATATAACGAATCCTGCGGCCTGCTGACGATGTACGCCTACCTGAAGGATCACAAGGCCCAGACCCTGGCGCGCCTGGTCAGCCACGTGGAACGCTTCGCCGCGCAAAACAATGGCAAGGATGTGCAATTCATGCTGGCCGCCGGCAGCGCGGGCATCGAAGCGGCGACCAACATCGTCGTCAAGGAATCGTGGTACCGGATGCAGTTCCTGGTGTACGGCGCCGTCGTGCTGCTGTGTTTTATTACCTTCCGCTCGTGGCGCGCGGTGCTGGTGGCGGTCCTGCCGCTGGCGCTGACCTCGGTGCTGGCCGAAGCGCTGATGGTGGCGCTGGGCATCGGCGTCAAGGTCGCGACCCTGCCGGTGGTGGCGCTCGGGGTCGGGATCGGCATCGATTACGCGCTGTATATCCTGAGCGTGGTGCTGGGCCAGATGCGCGAGGGGAAGACGCTGTCGCAGGCATACAACCGTGCCTTGCTGTTCACCGGCAAGGTCGTCATGCTGACCGGATTCACGCTGGCGCTGGGCGTCGCCACCTGGGCTTTTTCTCCGATCAAGTTCCAGGCCGACATGGGCATCCTGCTGGCCTTCATGTTCCTGGTAAACATGCTCGGCGCGCTGGTCTTGATCCCGGCGTTGGCGCACTTCCTGCTGCCGCAGCGGGAGAGCCACCCTGGCGCCGGCGCGAAGCCGGTGTCCGTCAACGCGAGCGAGGCGGCGTGACATGGGCGCCGCCGTTTCCGTCCGCTCGCGCAAACTTGCGAGTCTGCGCATCAGTACGCGGCTGTACCTCGGTTTCGGCTTCGTGCTGGGCCTGATGCTCGCGGTGGCCATGCTCGGCATTGCCGGCATGGCCGCCAACCAGGCCAGGCTGGAAGGGATTGTCGATGGCAATACGGCCAAGATCCGCCACGCGGCGGCCATGCGCGACGCCGTTTATGAGCGCCTGATCGCGTTGCGCAACCTGGCGCTGGTGACCGCCCCGGCCGACATGCAGGCCGAGGTGGAGAGCATCGCGCTGCAGGCAAGCCGCTACCGGAAGGCGGAAGCGGAACTGCTGGCGTTGCAGGGCGGCGCCGTGTCCGCGCTGATGGCGCCGGTGACGCGCTTCGAGCGCTCGGCCCAGCCCTTGATCGTCACGGCCAAAGAGCTGGCGCTGGCCGGGCAGGCCGACCAGATGTACACGCTGCTGACGCACGACCTGCTGCCGGTGCAAGCGGGCTGGATGGGCGCGCTCAACGCCATGATCGCGCACGAGGAGGCGCAAAGCCGCGCCGCGATGCGCCAGGCCGGCGATGCCTATCGCCGGGCCAGGCTGACGGTGGCGGGACTGAGCCTGTTGGCGGCGCTGGCGGGAGCGGGCATCTGCCTGGTCATCACGCGCAAGCTGTCGCACGAACTGGGCGGCGAGCCGGGTTACGCGGCAGCCATCGCCAGCCGCATCGCGTCCGGCGACCTGTCGCGCCATGCCGATGCCGGCGCGCAGCGCGAGGGCAGCCTGCTGCATGCGGTGACGCTGATGCGCGAACGCCTGGCGGCCATCGTCGCGGAAGTACGGGCCAGCGCGCACCGCATGGCGACGGGAGTCGACGATATCGTCGCCACCAATCTCGACCTGTCCTCGCGCACCTCGCAGCAGGCTGGCGCGCTGGAAGCGACCAAGGGCGTGATGGCGCGCATGACCGCCGCGGTCCAGCAGAATGTCGAGCATGCGGCGCAAGCCGGCCAGGCCGTCGAGCACGCATCCGGGGCGACGCGCCGCGGCGGCGCGGCGGTGGCGCAGGTGGTGTCGACCATGGAAACGATGAGCACATCGGCCAGGCGTATCGCCGACATCATCGGCGTGATCGACAGCCTGGCGTTCCAGACCAACATCCTGGCGCTGAACGCGGCGGTGGAAGCGGCGCGCGCCGGGGAACAGGGCAGGGGGTTTGCCGTGGTCGCTTCCGAGGTACGCACGCTGGCGCAGCGCAGCGCCGCCGCGGCCACGCAGATCAAGGAACTGATCGGCTCATCCCAGGCGACGGTGGCGGCCAGCAACCATATCGTGCAACAGACCGGCGGCATCATGGCGGAAATCCAGAGCAGCGTCGCCTGCGTCGAACAGATCATGGGCAAGATCGCGAGCGCCAGCCAGGGGCAGCATGACACCATCGTCGAAGTCAACCAGGCGCTGGCGCAGATGGCGCATGTCACCGCGTTTAACGCCGAACTGGTCGGCGCCGCCGCGGGCAGCGCGCAAACGCTGGGAAGCCAGGCCGCCGAGTTGACCCGTTCGGTCAGCCAGTTCACCGACGATGGCGAACCGGGCAGCGCCGCCGCGGCGGCGCTGCCGGCGCTGCTGGCCGGGAGCGGCCATGAACGCTGAACGTGAGCAGGTGCTGTGCCGCGTGGACGACATCGTCGACGGCGGCGCCAGAGGGTTAATACGGGTGGCCGGCGAGGACCGCGTGTTCGTGATTCGCCGGGCCGGAGAAGTACTGGCTTATCTGAACAGTTGTCCGCACGACTGGCAGCCGCTCGAATACCGGCGCGACCGCTTCCTGGCGGCCGACGGCAAGAGCATCGTCTGCCACGCGCACGGCGCGCACTTCGATATCGGCAGCGGGCGCTGCACGCGCGGGCCGTGCCTGGGCAGTTACCTGAGCGGCATACCGGTCAGGGTCGAGGACGGCATTGTATTGGCGGCCAGCGCGCTGCTGGACGCGGCGCGCGGGGTCCGATAGCCGGCGTCGTTTCAAGCGCAAATGGCGCACCTGGCGGTATTGAAATTGATAACACAAGAAAGCGAGACCATGTTCAAGTATTCCCCCACCATCAAGCTTGCGTTCCTGATCGCTTTTGGCAACTGGATCGCGCAGACCCGCGACGGCCGCACGGCACACTAACCAGGAGCATTTTCCATGACACTCAAACTCAACATCGTCGGCCGCCGCAGGCCGGGAACGACGCTGACGGAACACCGTTACCATATCCGCCAGGTGCACGGCGCAGCGGTGCTGCGCTTCATCGAGGCCGAGCCGGACAACGCGCCCCGACGCTACGTCCAGAACGCGGTGTTCGACGGGCAGTACCGCGCCGCGGCGCCCGGCAGCGATCCGTTTGCGCTGAACCGCGACTTCGTGACCCAGATATGGTGCGACGACCTGGCGATGCTCGAGCGCTCCCGGCGTAGCGCTTTCTATCAGGAACAGCTGAAGGAAGATGAAGACCGCTTCGTCGATCAGGCCAGCGTGCTGTTCCTGCCGTCGCGCGAACGCGAGATCGTCGCGCGCGCGGCGATCCCGGCCGGGGCCGTCAAGCTGTTCACCTTTACCCAGCGCGCGCCGGGCGCGCACCCCGCCGAATATGCATCGGCGTGGCGCCAGGCCGCGCAGGCGGCGGGCGCCGCGCCGCTGCGCCACGTGCAGAACGACCTGATGTCTCCGCCCGGCACGGTGCAGTTCGCCGATGCGATCGACGAATTCTGGCTGCCCGACGAGGCATCGGCCCGCGCCTTGCTGGCGTCATGGAGCGCGGTGCTGACCGATGCGCTGGTACGCCCTGGGCTGGCCAGCGCAGCCAGCGTCGTCTCGCTGCTGGCGCGCGAGGACGTGGTCTACCCTGGCGCCGCCAACCTTTCCCGCGTCGGCCTGTGACCAAGCCGGCCTATCTGACTGATTATCTGAAGGAGTAACTGGACATGAACATTATCGGACCCGATGCACTCGTTTTTGGCGTCGACGACGTCGCTGCCTGCGCCCAATACCTGACCGACTACGGCCTGAAACCGGTCGGCGCGAGCGCCGACGGCGGCCGCTTCGAAGCACTCGACGGTACCGCCATCATCCTGGCCCACAAGGACGACCCGGCGCTGCCGGCGGCGCTGGAAACGGCCAGCATGCTGCGCAAGACCATCTATGGCGTGGCCAACCAGCAAGCGCTCGATGCCATCACCGAAGAACTGGCGCGCGACCGCGAGGTGCGCAAGCTGGCCGACGGCAGCATCGAGAGCGTGGACGAGGACGGCTTCGTGCTCGGCTTCCAGGTCACGGTGCGGCGCCAGCTCGACCTGCCGGCCGAGCATGTCAACGCACCGGGCGCCTATGGCCGCCCGGTGAACCACGTGGCCGTCGACGACAACGCAGCGGCAATGCCGCGCAGCCTGTCGCACGTGGTGTATTTCGTGCCCGACGCGGCCAAGTCCGAAGCCTTTTATATGGGACGCCTGGGTTTTGCCTGCACCGACCGCCTGCTCGGCGCCGGACCCTTCCTGCAGCCGGCCGGCAACCTCGAACACCATACGCTGTTCCTGATCCAGACGCCGCCGCACATGAAGGGCGTCGAACACTTCACCTTCCACATGGGCGGGCCGACGGAGTTGATGCAGGCCGGCACCCGCTTTGTCAATAAGGGTTATCAGTCGTTCTGGGGGCCGGGCCGCCACAAGATGGGCTCGAACTGGTTCTGGTATTTCAACAGCCCGCTCGGCTGCCACGTCGAGTACGACGCCGACATGGACTTGCACGACCAGCACTGGCAGGCGCGCGCGGTGCCGATGAGCGCCGACGCTTCGCAACTGTTCCTGTTCCAGCAGCGCGACAAATGGGCGCCGGGCGGCCCGCCGCCGGGCGCGGCCGGGGCGGGCGAGCGCCACTGAGCATGTCCAGCCTCGCCGGCTTGCCGGCTGGCGCCTCATTCATGCGGCACCGGCCGGAAATCATGCCGTTGCGCGCGTCTCCGAATTGGCGCGAGCCCCGGATCGGCGCTCTTGCCCGCCAGCGCGGCGGGTGATTTATCACAGGGTAAACGCCGGTCGTGGCCGGCGGCGCTCATTGCCAATTGACATCAGGAAAAACCATGGCCAGACAATTTATCGATTTATCAATCTATCTGGAAAACGACGTACTGTCCGATCCGCCGCCGCTGGCGCCGAAGATCACCTACCAGAAGCATGCCGACACCTTGCCCGAGTTCATGGCCATGATTCCCGGCACCCGGCCGGAGGACTATCCGGACGGCGAAGCGGCGGCCGCCGAATGGGTGACGATGACGACCCACAGCGGCACCCACCTTGATGCGCCGTATCATTTTCACTCGACGATGGACGCAAAGAACGGTGAGAAAAAGGCGTCGATCACGATCGACCAGGTGCCGCTGGAATGGTGCTTCCAGCCCGGCGTCAGGCTCGACTTCCGCCACTTTCCGGACGGTTATGTCGCCACCGCGCAGGATGTGGCGGCCGAGCTGGAACGCATCGGCCACGTATTGCAGCCGCTTGATATCGTGGTGGTCAACACCCGCGCCGGCAGCCGCTATGGCCACGACGATTTCGTCTCCGCTGGCTGCGGCATGGGTTACGAAGCGACCATGTATCTGCTCGAACGGGGCGTGCGGCTGACCGGCACCGACGCATGGAGTTGGGACGCGCCGTTTTCGTACACGGCCAAGAAGGTTGAAGAAACCGGCAACAAGGCGCTGATCTGGGAAGGTCACAAGGCCGGGCGCGACATCGGCTACTGTCACCTCGAAAAGCTGCACAACCTAGAAGCGCTGCCGGATCATGGTTTTTATGTCAGCTGCTTCCCGCACAAGGTGCGCGACGGCTCGGCCGGCTGGACCCGCGCGGTGGCGATCATCGACGATGCGCTGCAAGCCTTGCCGCGTGCTTGACGGCACAAGGCACCGGCGGCCCTGGTAAGCCGGTGTCCGGCGCCATGGCGCAGCATTGTCCCGAGCGCGCGGCGATCCGGCCTGCGCGCGCGAACCTTTCCTCAATCCGCCTGCCCGGTGGTGGCGTCGGACGCCGTGTCGAGCCGGCGCCGCTTTTCCTGTTTCGCGTAGTGCAGCGGCGCCATGCCGAAGGTTTGCCGGAATGCCTTGCGAAACGCCGTTTCCGAGCGGTAACCGGCAGCGTCGGCAATCTCGCCGATCGCCATGTGTCCATCGAGGACCATGTGCGAAGCGATCTGCATGCGCCATGCGATCAGATAGTCGATGGGCGACTGGCCGACCATGTCGCGGAAGCGCCTGGCGAACGTCGCGCGCGACATGCTCGCCTGCGCGGCCAGCGCCGACGCGCTCCAGGGATGCGCCGGCCGTGAATGCATGGCCGCCAGCGCCTTTCCGATCCGCTGATCGGTCAGACCGCGCAGCCACCCGGCGGACGTTGCCGGCGTCGACAGCACGTAGGCGCGCAGGAAGCTGGTAAACACCAGTTCGGCCAGATGGGTCGCGGTGGCCAGGTAACCGGGCTTGCGCGCGATGTCTTCCTCGGTCAGCAATTGCATGATCGGCGGCAGCCAGGGCAGCAGGCCGCCCGCGCTGTCGGGCAGTTCGATCACTTCGGGAAGGATCGACAGCAGCGGACTGCGCTCCGGATCGCGCAGGATATAGGCGATCGTCAGCAGGCGCGGCTGCCTGTTTTCGCCGGCAAAGCCGAAATGGATCGGCGCGCTGCGGCGCGACGTGGCGCCGAGTTCCGGCAAGCCCTGACTGCGCCAATATTCCACAAACCCTACCTGCGGCTGCTGCGGCGACGACACCAGCGCGACCGCACTGCCATGCAGCGTCAGCACCGAATCCCCTTCACGCAGCAGCGCCGGCTTGCGCCCTTCGCGCAAGAGCCAGCAAGGCGCGCCCATGACGCTGTAGGCGACGGCAAGGGTGGCATCGGCCGGCGGCATCGAAAATCCCCAAGCGTCGCCCGCATGGAACACGCCGATCGAATGCGCATCGATCTTGACTGACAATAAAATTTCACCAAGCATGTCCATAATGCATTTTTTGAGAGGATTTAACCGAAATATGAGTATATAGCAGCTGGATTGAATGCCTATAGTTTGTCATGATTTGCCAATGACTTGCAAAAAAGCAGGTTCGACTTCATGAGGCGCCACCACCGGCATGCCTTCGTGGCCGTACAACTGGAGATAGACGACATGGCATTCCTGCGCAATACCTGGTACATCGCCGCATGGCAGAACGAAGTGGCCACCGGTGCCTTATTCAATCGCACGATCCTGGATGAAACGATCGTGTTTTATCGCAAGCAGGATGGCGCCGTGGCGGCCATCGGCGACCGCTGTCCGCATCGCTTTGCGCCTCTGCATCTGGGCAAGATCGATGGTGATTGCGTGCAGTGCCCCTATCATGGCTTGAAGTTCGACAGCAGCGGCCAGTGCGCGCACAACCCGCATGGCGAGGGCGCCATTCCGAAGGCGGCGCGCGTCAAGGCTTATCCGGTCGTTGAGCGCCATCTGGCCGTCTGGATCTGGATGGGCGATCCGGCCCTGGCCGATCCCGCGCGCATTCCCGACTACGCGTTCCTGAGCGCGGCCAAGCCGAGCGCGCGCAACACCGGCTACCTGTTTACGAAAGCCAACTACGAACTGCTGTGCGACAACATCATGGATCTGAGCCATGTGGATTACCTGCATCCGGCCACGCTCGGTGGCGGCGCGCTCAGCAGTGTCAAGCCGCAGGTCACGGAACAGGATGGGCAGGTCCGCATCGTCTGGGAAGCCAGGAACACGGTCGCGCCGCCGGCGTTCGCCATGCACTTGGCCGATCCCGCGGCGCCGGCGGACCAATGCGTCGAAGTGCACTGGTCGGCTCCCGCGCTGATGTTCCTGACCACCGGCGTGACGGCCGCCGGCACCTCCTTCGAAGACGGCGTCAGCAGTGCCAACGTGCACCTGATGACGCCGGAAAGCGAGACCACGACGCACTATTTTTTCGCCAACACGCGTTCCTTCCTGCAGGACGACGCCGACTTCAATCGCATGCTGGACAAGATACTGGTCGGTGTGTTTGCCGACGAAGACAAGCCGATGGTGGAAGGCCAGCAGAAATTGATGGGGGGATCGGACTTGTGGGCGCTCAAGCCCGTGCTGCTGCCGGGCGATGTCGGCGCGGTGCGCGTGCGCCGCGTCCTGGAACGCCTGATCAGGGAAGAGTCGGCAACCGCGCCTAGCCCGATAGCCGCTGTGAACTAGGCGTCGCTTTATAAAAATCCAGGGAGACATGATGTATCGGAAAAAAAACAGCGGCCGTTCCACAGCCGGACGGAACGATGGGCGTAGGACGGGCGCGATCGCGCTGGCGATCGGATCACTGCTGGCGACATCGGGCGCGGCTGCGTTCGAATTGGCCACGGGCGGAGGCGACGGCAAGGTACGCTGGGACAATACCGTCAAATACAGCACCGCTTTCCGTGTGAAGGATCCATCGGCGGGCTTGACCAACGATGCCAACCAGGATGACGGCAACCGCAATTTCGACCGCGGCGTGATTTCCAGCCGCGTCGACCTGCTGTCCGAGTTCGATTTCGTGTACCGGAATGTCGGGGCACGGATCAGCGGCGCCGCATGGTATGACGCCGCCTACAACGGCTCGACCGACAATCCATCGCCGTTCACCTACAACCCGGATTCGGTGCCGAACACCAGGTTTGCGCGCGCGGTGCGCGACCTGCACGGTCGCAAGGCCGAGCTCCTCGACGCGTTCCTGTTCGCCAAGGGGGAAATGGGCGACATGCCTGTCTCGGCACGCCTTGGCCGCCATGCGCTGGTCTATGGCGAAAGCCTGTTCTTCGGTAACAATGGCATTGCCAATGCTCAGCAGCCGATTGACGTGGTGAAAGCGTTGTCGGTACCGAATACGCAATTCAAGGAATTGATCAGGCCAGTCGGCCAGGTGTCGGCGCAGTTGCAGTTGCAGTCCAATCTGTCGGTGGGCGGCTATTACCAGTATCGGTGGGAAAAAACCCGCTTGCCGGCGGCCGGCAGTTATTTTTCGGGCGTGGATTTTTTTGACGCTGGCGGTGAACGCATCCTCACCGGCCCGGCAAGCGCCTTGCGCCGCGCCGCGGATCTGAAGGCCAAGGATGCGGGGCAGGGGGGCTTGCAGTTGCGCTGTACGCCTGACGGCAGCGGTGTCGATCTTGGCCTGTATGCGGTCCGGTATCACGACAAGACGCCGCAAGTCGTGATTCAGCCGCGCACCGGCACCTATGCGCTGGCCTACCATGAAAATATCCGCTCCTACGGCGCCAGCGCCAGCACTTCGCTCGGCGACTATAACCTGGCCGGCGAAGTTTCGGTGAGACGCAACACGCCGCTCGTCAACGCGGGTTCCACCGATCTTTTCGGCCTGGTGCCGCCGTTGCTGGGCGGGCCGAGCACGCCTGCCGACAATGCGGACCATCCTTCCTATCCGGTCGGTAACTCTGCGCATGCCCAGCTGTCGGTACTGGCGTCGATGGGCCAGAATGTCATCGCGCGTGAAGCCAGCCTGGTCGGGGAAATCGCCTGGAACCGGAGAACCAGTGTCACCCGCAATGCCGGCGCGCTCGATCCGGATGCAAGCCGGGATGCGTGGGGCATGCGCCTGGTCTATGAACCGGGCTATCGGCAAGTCGTTTCCGGGCTCGACATCAGCGTTCCGCTTGGCGTCAGTTATTTTCCAAAAGGAAAATCGTCGGTAGTGACGGCATTCGGTCCGGACCGGGGCGGCGACATCAGCCTGGGTATGAACGGTACGTACCTGAGCATCTGGTCCTTTGGCCTGAATTACACCCACTACTATGGACGCGAGGACAACGGGTCGCGCACGGTGGCCGGTCATACCGTCTACACCTATGCGCAAAACTTCAAGGACCGCGATTTCATCTCGGCCACTGTCCGCACCACCTTTTGATTGATACGGAAATTCACATGAAATTCAAGCATGCATTGCTGGTCAATCTGGTCGGCGCAACGATCGGCCTGGGCGGCGCTTCCCTGGCGGCGGTCCCGGCCGACGAGGCGGCGCAATTGAAGACGACGCTGACCCCGCTGGGCGCGGAAAAAGCCGGCAACAGGGAGGGCTCGATTCCCGCCTGGAGCGGCGGCTATACGACGCCGATTCCAGGCTTCCAGAATGGCGGCCGGCGTGACGCCGATCCGTACGCCAGCGAAAAGCCGCTGTATTCGATCACCGCGAAAAACATGGAACAGTACGCGGACAAGTTGACCGATGGCGTGAAGGCCATGCTGAAGAAGGCCGCCAATTACCGGGTCGATGTCTATCCCACCCACCGTACCGCGGCGGCGCCGCAATGGGTGTATGACAATACCGCTAAAAACGCCACCCAGTCCAGGCTGGGCGATAACTATGCGCTGCAGGGCGCCTATGGCGGGATTCCCTTTCCGATGCCGAAATCGGGCGCGGAAGTGATGTGGAACCACATGCTGCGCTGGCGCGGGGAAAACTGGCAGTTCGATATGCACGGCCTGCTCGGCACCGCCGATGGCCGCTCGGTGCTGACGGTGGACGGCATCGGCGATCAAAGCATGCCCTACTATTACAAAGAGGCGGCGGACAAATTCAATGGCGACTACTGGTCGCTTCGCCTCGTCAACGCCGGGCCGCCGATCCGCGCGGGCGAAGCCATCACCGGGCGCATCAACCTGGACTCCGGCCAGGACCAGAGCTGGGTCTATCTGGCCGGGCAGCGCCGCACCCGCAAGTTGCCGAACGCTTGCTGCGACACCCCGACACCGGCCGCCGCCGGGGTCATGAGTTTCGACGAGATCGAAGGTTTTACCGGGCGCCTGGACCGGTTCAACTGGAAGCTGGTGGGCAAAAAGGAAGTGATCATTCCGTACAACACGAACAGGTCGATGAGGCCCTTGCGCGATAGCGACCTGGCCGGCCCGCATTTCCTCAACCCCGATCACGTCCGCTGGGAATTGCACCGGGTCTGGGTCGTCGAGGCAAGCCTGGCTCCCGGCAAGCGGCACAGCGCGCCCAGGAGCATCTATTATGTCGATGAGGATTCCTGGCACGTCGTGCTGGGGGACCGTTGGGATGCCAATGGCCAGCTCTGGAAAACATTGTGGCAGTTGCCGATCATGATGCCCGATGTGCCAGGCACGATCGCACCCGTGTTCGGTTTCTACGACCTGATTTCGGCCAGCTGGTTTGCCAGTGGCATCATGAATGAAAAGTCGTCCCACTACAAGATCATGCCGCGTTATCCGCAATCCGTGTTTACACCGGATGCGATGACAGGGCAGGGTTTGCGCTGATCCCCCATGCCAGGCGCTGCGCGCCTGGTCCCTCGTGCCGCGCGCGCCAGTCGCCGGCGCGCTATTTCACTGTCTTTTTGGAGATCACCATGATCAAGATGCTCGCCACGTCGCGACGCAAGCCCGGCATGACCCATGCCGAATATCTGCACTATGTCGAACATGTTCACGGGGCGATGGCGCGTGAAAAACCCCTGGGCATCCGGCGCTATGTGCAGAGTCACATCTTCGACGGCGGATTCGGAACGGACCAGGATGTTGGCTACCAGCAGCCGTTTCATCGCGATTCGGTGACCGAGCTGTACTTCGAGGACTTCGCGGGGCTGATACAGACCTTCACCGATCCCCATGTGCAGCAGAAAATCGGTCCGGACGGCGCCAACTTCGCCGACCTGAGCGAACAAGCGGCGCAACTGATGGCGGAGGTGGAACTGCCGGTCGCCAATCCTGGCGCCGCCGGCATCAAGGTCATGCATTTTTTGAAGAAGGCGGAAGGCGTGTCGCTGGACGACTTTTTCAGGCGCTGGAGCGACGCGCACCATGCGTGGCAAGAGGCGCATCCGCAAGCTGCCGCGCACTTGCGCAAATATGTGCAGGGGCGCTACCTGCCCGAGGGCGACAGGATCACGGCGTATTTCGGTCCCAATGTGCGCGTGTACGAAGGTGTCGCCAGCCTGTGGTTCGACGACGACACCGCGCTGGCGTCCTTCCGCGCTTATCGGCTCGCGCTGGAAGCAAGCTCTGCACATGGTCCCGCCTTCTTCAATCCCTCCGGGTCCTTCTTCGTGTATGGGCGCGAGGTGCCTATTTTCGACTTGACCTGATACGGCAGGCGAGGCATGGGCCCGGCCGATCGCCGAGCTACGCAGGCGGCGCCATGCCATGGATCCCGCCTGGCATGGCGGATTGTCGAAACCGGTTGAGTTGCAGGGCGGCCTGAAACAAGCGTGTTCCCCATTGGGTGCCGCTTAGTCCAGGGCATCCCGGCCGGTTGGCGGCGCGTGCCGGCGGATCTCGTTCTGATAGGCTGGTGTCTGGCGGATGCGGGCGATCGCACTCCACAGCCGTTCCGAGGCGCGTGTATTGTGTTCGAAAAATTGCCGCGACAAGCCAAGATAGACGGGCACGTGCGCAAACGGTTGCGGCAACACCTCGACTCCTTGCTGAAAACGTGTTTGCGTCATCAGCGCACTGCCCTTCGATTCGGTGTCGATCACGACATCGGCACGTCCCGCCAGCAGCTTTAGGAAGTTCATTTCAAGCGTTTTGCCGCTTTGCTCCACTGCCACGCCCAGCGCCGTCAGCCGGTCCACCAGCACGGTCGATCCAGTCGGCACCAGCACCGACGTGGTCAGCGATGTGAAGCGGCTGCCATCCCATTTCACCTGGGTGCCCGCGCGACGGTAGACCAGGATGCGCCAGGTAGCGACCGCGTACGACAGGTCGGCTTCATTGCCATTCATCGGGAACGCCACGAAACTCGTCAACGATGGCGTGTAGGGCGTGAGCGGGTAGCCATCGGCCCGATTGAAACGCACCTCTTCCCGGCAGCGCAGCAGCGGCACGGCCCGGAATTCCAGGCCGATGCCCGCTTCCTTGGCCGCCTTGCGTATCAGCAGGCCGACATCGCCATAGCCATCGGGCGTGATATAGGGCGGGTGTGCGGTTTCTTCGACACACAGGCGCAGCGTGAGCGCTTGCAGTGGCAAAGCCCATGCACTCAGGACGACAAGGGCAAGGTTTCGGAGCAGCATGGCGGGGCGGGACTAGTGAGGGCGAAGGCGAAGATCAACACGATGATTCTGCCGCCTGGAAGGATGGAGTTTACCAGATCCGTCAGTGGAACTCTGATCCCGGACAAGTACAACATGTCAGGGGCGCGTTTGGCGGCAAGCCCGGTGGCCAGCGTTGCGGTTCCCACCTTCCCGCTCCCCCTCCCGGTGGGGGGCGCGCACCCGTCCCTCGAACAAGACTATGAACAGAGCGGGCCCTTCTTCCGTGCCGGGCACCGTTGCGCAACGCTGCCTGTGGATGACACC
Source organism: Pseudomonadota bacterium (assembly GCA_040389645.1). GTDB lineage: Bacteria > Pseudomonadota > Gammaproteobacteria > Burkholderiales > Burkholderiaceae_D > Rugamonas. Next base: position 20,060 of record JAZJZT010000077.1, read on the forward strand.
GGCGGCGCTCATCGAACAACAATCAGGTGAACCGGCGCGCGCAAGAACTATCCCGCCATCATTGATATCACCAGCGGCCATTCCGGTCGCCATTACATGAGGAAAATAAACATGAATACCATTAACCGCCAATGGCTGCTGCGCCGGCGCCCTGAAGGCGCCGTCGGCGTCGACGATTTCGAATTCCGTGAAGGAACCGTGCCCGAGCTGGGCGACGGCGACGTCCTGGTGCGCTCCCTGTACTTCGGCTACGACGCCAGCCAGCGCATCTGGATTACCTCCCACGGCGGTTACATGCCACCGGTGGCGATCGGCGAACCGATGCGCACCATGGGCATCGGACAGGTGGTGAAGTCGTGTCATCCGGGCTACACGGAGGGCGATCTGGTGTGCGGCTTTTTGAGCTGGCAGGATTATGTCATTGCTCGTGCGGACGGTCCGATGCCGCTGCAGATCGTACCCAGGGGCGACTATCCTTTGAGCTGGCATCTCGGTGTGCTCGGCGTCAGCGGCCTGACGGCCTATTTCGCCGTGACCGACGTGCTCAAGGTGCAGCCCACCGACACGGTGGTGATCTCGGCGGCAACCGGCGCGACCGGATCCATCGCCGGTGACATCTGCAAGGCGATGGGCGTGAAACGCGTCATCGGCATTGCCGGCGGGGCAGAGAAATGTGACTGGATTACCAACAAGGCACACTACGACGCGGCGATCGACTACAAGAACGACGACCTGTCCAGGCGCCTGCATGAACTCTGTCCAGAAGGGGTGGATGCCTATTTCGATAACGTTGGCGGTGACATGCTCGATACCCTGCTCGAACATATGGCGCCGCGTGGACGTGTCGTGATATGCGGTGCCATGTCCTCGGGCTACACCAGCCCGGACATTCCCGGGCCGAAGAAATACATGAATATCTGCACCAAGATGCTCCAAGTGCAAGGCATTTTGCTGTTCTTCTATGGCGAGCGCCTGCAGGCCGCCGCGCAGACCCTGGTGCGCTGGATTGGCGAAGGTAAGATCCATGTCGAGGAAGAAATCGTGGAAGGTTTCGAGCACGCCCCCCGATTGCTGCCGACGCTATTCAGCGGCAAAAATCCCGGCAAGCTGTTGCTGAAGATCGCCGATCCGGTGTAACCAGGGCAGCGGCGCGCCAGCGCCGCCCGTGTGCGCTCCGGCACGGGGCGGCGCTCAGGCGGTGGACAGGCGGGCGATTTCCACCTCCAGCGCCGCTTCCACGGCGCGCGCGCTCGCTTGCAAGAGCGCCACCAAGCGCGCGGCTAGGTTGCGATCCGTCCCGTCGGGCACCACGTAACTGAGGCCGCCCAGCACCTGGCGCTCGGCGCCCAGGATCGCCACGCTGAGGCCGAGCACGCCCGGGTCCACCTCGCCCTGCGATTGCGCATAGCCCTGCTTGCGCAGCGCCGACATATTGCTCCGGAAAGCTTCCCAGGTGTCGCCCAAGCCCGCGGCCCGCGCAGCTTCGTGCTGGTCCTGGTACAGGGATTTCAGGTGGCGCGTGGCCAGATGGGCCAGGATGATCTTGGAGGTGGCGCCAAGGAACATCGGCATCGGACGGCCACGGTCATAGCTGACGGCAGGGAGCGGCCCCTGGCTGGCCAACTGGTGTATGCAAAGCACCCTGCCGCTAAAAGGGCGGCATAGCAGCACCACGGAGCCGGGAGGCGCATAGCTGGCCAGGTCTGCCATCACTGGCCGCGCGGCGATTAGCAGCGGATCGGTCAGCTGGATCTGGCGGTCGAGCTGGATGATGGCAGGTCCCAGCACGTAGCGGCCCGGACTGGCCGTCGCGATCAGGCCGATGTCTTCCAGCGCCATCAGGTAGCGATAGACCGTCGCCATCGACACGTCCAGCATGGCGGCAGCCTGGTCCGCCGTCCAGGCGGGACGCTCCAGTGTGAACAGCTTCAACAAACTCAGCGAACGATCGGTGGTGCCCATTCAACTCCTCTATCTTGCATGCGGGTCCGGCGCCGGCGTCAGCTGCGCATCCATGCCCGGCCCCAGGAGTTGAGAGTATATTCGCCATGCGGCCACACGCCAGGAATTTGTTCGCTGGCAACATGTTCCAGCTCGGCGGAAAACTCCAGCCGGTTGCCATCCGGGTCGGTCACCATGAAGAACAGGTTGTTGCCCGGTCCATGCCGGCCGGGGCCGAAGAAAATGGCAATGCGCTGGCGTGCGAACTGGTCGCCCCAGTCGCGGATGTCGTTCCATTGGCTGGTTTCATAGCAGTGGTGGTCCCATTCGTTGCGCGAACCGCGGAAGAAGGCCAGTGAGTGGTGTTCGTCGTCGGAGCGCAGGAATACCACCATCACGCTGCCGTCCGTGTCCACCACCTCGTCGGAGACGGCGAAGCCGACCACGTCCACATAGAAGCGCACCACTTCTTCCAGTTGCGTACTCTGAAACACGGTGTGCTGCAGCCGCGCGGCTTGGTGGTCGCAAGTGCGTGGCGCCAGCGGCACGCCGAACGCGAGGCGCCGCCCCTGCGGGTCGGCGACCAGGAAGGCGCCTGCGGCGAACAGCGGCAGCGCGGCCGGCTCCACGGACGCGCCGTTGCGGCGAAGGCGTTCGGCAAGCTGCTCCAGTTCGGCGCCGCTGCGCAGCGCGTAGGCGGCGTACAACAGCGCGGACTCCGTGCCGGCCGAGATGACGACATTGCGCGTGCCGCCGCGCAGCACGTGCAGGTCCCCCTCTCGGGACGGCTGCAGCGAGAACTGGTTCTGGTAGAAGTCGGCCAGCCGTTCCGGGGCCGGGCTGGCGATGTGCAGGTGGTGCAGCTGGGCTGGCGTGGCAGTTTGCAGGGTAGTGGTCATGATGGGCTCTTGAATACGGGTGCGGGGTCAGGGGCGGCGCGGGTGGCGGGGGACGCGTCGGCCGTCCCGCGCAGCCGGCGCGTATAGTGGTCGGCGAATGCCGCTTGCAGGTCCGGGGTGAAGACGCCAGCCACGTATCGGTCTGGCCTGAGCAGGATCATCTGGCCATCCAGCTGCGCGCAGCTGCCTGTCAGGCTGTCGTGGATGTCGGTGACGGCGAAGTCCGGCATGCCGGCGGGCGGCGCGACATGCGCAGCGACGATGGCGATGCGCACCGGGTCCAGTTCGCGCCACAGCCGGTGCTCCGGCGGGTGCGACCGGGCCGCCTCCAGGCTGGCGACGGTGGCATGGTAGCTGACGAGGGCAAAGCGCGGGCCGATCAGTTCGTCGAGCAGCAATTGCTCGCCGCCAGCGGTGCGCACCGTGGGCTGCGGCAGCATGCGTCCGCGCAGCGCCGCGTCGGTGCCGTCGCTCTCGCCCAGCAGGCCATCGTGGTAGCGTGGCTTGGGCTTGAATTTCATTTGCAGGAAATAGTTGCGAACCGGCGGCACGTACGCGGCGACCCTGAAGAAGGTGTGCGCAAGCCAGGCGTGCAGGCGGGTGCGCGGCGCCATCACCACGCCCAGGTTCAGTGCCAGCTTGATCAGGGACCAGGCGTGCGCGCGGCGTTCCAGTTCGTACGAATCGAGCGCCTGGTCGGACAGCAGGCCGTCCAGGCGTGCCACCAGTTTCCAGCCCAGGTTGTGGGCATCGCGGATGCCGCTGTTCAATCCTTGACCGGCATAGGGCGGCGTCAGGTGGGCTGCGTCGCCAGCCAGGAACACGCGGCCCTGGCGCCAGCGCTCGGCCATGCGGGCATGGAAGGTATACACCACCTTGCGCACGATGCGGGTCGGGCGGCCCTGGCGGAAAGGATGCAGCAGCTCGGCCACCCGGGCTTCGCTGACGGCTTCCTCGGCGCTTTCATGCGGATGGATCAGCACTTCGTAACGGCGCGTGTGGTGCGGCCCCGGCACGTCCACCACGGGCCGGCGCGCGTCGCAGTACACGCGGGTCTGCCAGAACGGATCGTCGTCCTCTTCCGTGTCCACCACCAGCCAGCGCGACTTGAAGGTGGAGCCGGCCATGGCGATCTTGAGCATGTCGCGCACCGGGCTGCGGCCGCCGTCGGTGCCGACCAGGTAGCGCGCCCGCACCTGGAGGATGCCGCCGTCTGCGCGCCGCACCAGCGCCGTCACTCCGTGCGCGTCCTGTGCGAACGATTCGAGCGTGTGGCCGAAGCGGGGCTGCACCGAGCGGTGACGCGCCAGGCCTTGCAGCAGCGTTGCCTCGAACAGGGGCTGGCGGAACGCGTTGCGGCGTGGGTGGCCATACTCGCTGGCGCTGGGCTCGACCTTGGCGAAGCAGCGTCCGCCCGGCTCGGTGTAGTAATGGACGCCGTAGCCGGCCACCACGTCGCGCAGCACCGCGTCGGCCAGGCCGATGGCCTGCATGGTGCGCAGCGATTCGTCGTCGATGGAGACGGCGCGCGGCTCGCCGATGGTGCTTTCCTTGCGGTCGATGAGCATCGTGGCGACGTTGCCCTGGCCCAGGATGTTGGCCAGGGTCAGCCCGGTGGGGCCGGCGCCGACGACGAGGATGTCTGTGCTGATCGTCTCCATGGCGCTCAATCCTGGCCGGACTCGTCGACAATGCTGTTGCGCAGCAGGCCCACGCGGCTGATCTCCACTTCCACCACGTCGCCCGCTTTCATCCACAGCGGCGGCTGGCGGAAGGCGCCCACGCCGCCGGTGGTGCCGGTGATGATCACGTCGCCCGGCTGCAGTTCGGTGAAGGTCGAGCAGTATTCGATCAGCGCGGGAATGGAGAAGATCAGGTCGTCGGTGCGGGCTTGCTGCACCACGACGCCGTTCAGGCGGGTCTGCAATGTCAGTTGCGACGGGTCGCCCACCTCGTCGGCGGTCACCAGCCAGGGACCGAAGCCGCCGGTGCGCGGGAAATTCTTGCCGGGAATGAACTGGATCGAATGCTTTTGCCAGTCGCGCACGCTGCCATCGTTGTAGCAGGCATAGCCGGCCACGTAGGCGAAGGCGTCGGCTGCCTTCACGTGGCGCGCGGTGCGGCCGATGATCACCGCCAGTTCGCCTTCGAAATCGAGTTTTGCGGACGCCGCCGGACGCACCAGCGCCTGTTCATGCGCGGCCTGCGAATCGGCGAAGCGGGTGAAGATCATCGGGTACGTCGGCACTTCGCGCCCGGTCTCCTGAACGTGCGTCAGGTAGTTGATGCCGACGCACAGGATCTTGGCGGGATCGGGAATCGGCGGCAGGAAGCTCACCTCGGCCAGCGCGATGCCGGCGCCGTCCTGGCCCTGGACCCACTGTTCGATGGCCGCCAGTTGGCCGCGCGCCAGGGCTTGCTTCAGCGTGGGGGCGGCATCGGGCATCGCCGCGAGATCGATCACGCGCTCGCCGCGCAGTACGCCGTAGCTGGTGCGATGTTGGTGTTGGAAGCTCAGCAGTTTCATGGTCAGGTCCTCGTCAGGTGGGTTGGTGTGGAACCATGATATCAAAAATTATCAAAATAAGAGAAAAATTTATTATTTTTTTTAAAAAATTCTCTTATTTAGAAATTAATGACGAACAAGGGTGGCGCCTGACGATGGATGCGCAGCGGCAAAGACGAGCAAAACGGGGAGGGGGCGCGCACGGCGCGGCGAATCAGTCCTGGATGCCGGCGGCGCGGCACTCGCGCGGCGATATGCCGAAGGCGTTCTTGAACAGGCGGCTGAAATGGGCCGGGCTGTTGAAGCCCCAGGCCAGGGCGATCTCGGTCACGCTGCGGCCGTCGGCGGGATTGCGCAAGGCCTCGAAGCAACGTTTGACACGGCTGCTCCAGATGTATTCCGAGACGGATTGCCCGCCTTCGTCCTGGAAGATGCGGTGGATCTGGCGGGCCGAGTAGCCGAGGGCGTCGGCGATGCCGGCGATGTCGAGTTTGTCGTCGCCGAGCCTGGCGTCGATGTGGGCGAGAATGCGCGCTTTTTGATGGCCGCGCATGGAAAGCGGGTTGCTGGCGCCGGCCGGATCCTGCAGCGCCACGCGCAGCAGGCGATCGATGGCGTCGGCGCTGGCGGCCGCGCCGCGCTGGTTGAGACTGCCGCATTCCTGGAACGCGGAAACGATCAGTTCACGCAGGATTTTTGCCATGCCGGCGGCCCCATGGCGGCGCGTGTGGGCGTGACCGATGAGATCGTTCAGCTCGGCGTCGGTCGGCAGCAGTAGCGCCAGGTGTTCGTTGTTGTCGCTGCAGTTGATGGAAAAAGGCTGGCGCGTGTCGATCACGCTCCAGTAGCCGGGTGTCAGGCGCGTGACGCGGCCATCCTGCAGCAGTTCGCTGCCGCCGCGTGACTGCAGCACCACCAGCGCGCTGGTGGCCTTGCCGGCGTCGGCCGGCGCGGTGCGCCGATAGTGGTTGGCGGAACTGATCATGCGGCTGATACTGACATCCCCCAGCTCGCCGTATTCGATCATGCCCTTGAAGTCCTGCGCCCCTTGGGGCATGAACGAAATCTGCGCGCGCAGCATATCGTCGGGCTCGCGCCCGATATACGTGCTCACCAGATCCTTCCATGCCGCGACGCGCTCGTGCGGCAGCAGGCCGTCCGTTGAAACGCGGGCCAGGCGCCCCATGTGTCTCTCCTCCATCGGCCCCGGCCTGGTCGGCCGGGTCTCCCGTCGCTATCCTATGCCGCCAGGCTGGCCTTGTCCACTGGCGAGCCGAGATTCACGCAAAAACGACGTGCTGCCTCAGAAGGTGTGCACGTAGCGCGCCTGCAATACCAGACGGCTGCGGGCGCGGTTGCGGACCTCCGATTCCGTGTAGGTATTTAACCACAGCACATCCTTCTTTCCGCCTTGCTGATCGATTTCGAGCATCAGGCCGGGGCCCAGGCCCAACACCTGTTCGCGGCTGCCCGCCATGTCGGCGCCGTTGGCCTTGCTGTCCGACACCTGTTTGAAATAGTAGCCGTTCAGGCCCAGGTGCAGGTGGCGCGTGATGGCATAGGACGCGGCGAAGTTGATCCAGGCGGCCTGACCGGCCTGGGTATCGGTCACCGGGCGGCCTTGCCAGGCGGTTGGGGTACTGGAGGCGGGATCTGTATTTTTAAAGTTGTACAGGTAATGCAGGCGCCAGCTCACTTCCCACTGTGGTCCCAGGAACAGCGTGGCCGCCCAGTAGGGGTTGACTGCATAGGCGCCGGAACCCTGGTTCAGATCGGACTGCCGGTCATGGCGTCCGGTGGGAAAGATGACGTCGAACTCCAGCCGGTGCACGAACATCGGGTGGCCCGTGGGGCCGGGCATCATGTCGAACTGGAGCACCGGGCCGGCGATCAGGTCGCCCAGCGCGGTGCCGCCGCCTTGCAGCACCGCGCCCGGCTGGGCGAAGCTGCCGTCCAGGTGCACCGTCGGCAGCAGCGCGTTGAAACCCAGCGTGCCGTTGCCGATCCGGGTGGCGGACGTGTAGGAAAACTGGTTCACCAGCGTCGTCGCCCGGATCTTCGGCCGGTTGAAGAATGGCAGGTCCGTGCCGGTGTTGTCCTTGATGGCGTTGGCGCTGCCGTAGCGCAGCGTTGCCAGGTAGGCCCAGCCTGGCTCGGTGCCGGTGATGCCGTCGAAAAAGCTGGTGCCGCCCAGGTTGATACCCTGCGGCTGGCCCACCGACGGCGGCGCCTGGCCATGGGCGAGGTTGGCGGCACAGCAGGCCGCGGCGAACATGAAGGTCTTGCGCATAGTGTCTCCGGTTTCTGGAAGCGCCGCCATCTGCGTGGCGGCTGGGTGTATTATTTTTCGTTGGTGCGCTGGAAGTGCGGGCAGCCGCCCAGCCGGGCCGCTTCGTGCTCCGGCGGTTCCAGCGGCGGTGGCGGGGCGCCGCCGCGCTCCCTGGCCAACCTGGCCGCGCGCCGTTCCTCGAACGTGTCGGTCGGATCCGGGGCGAACTTCTCGCCGAAGGCGAACAGCGCAGCCGTGCCTAGGCGGAACAGCTTGACGATCGGGCGCGGCGGCACCTTGAGCTCATAGGCGTGCGGCAGATTGGGCGGATACAGGCTGATGATCCAGGCCCGCACCACGCCGTGCAACCAGCGCGGGAAGTAGCGCTGTTCGAACTGGCTCAGGATCGCGTTGGCGCCGGCGCGGCCCATCTCGTGCGAAGGTTCGGCCATGCCTTCCAGTTCGAAGCGGTCCATATACGCCATCACGCCGTCGAAGTCGTCCGGGAAGCCATCGATCTGCTCGCCCGTCGCGGCGTTGCGGAACAGGCCGCTCATGCGGCTCCAGTAGTTGACGGCGGCGCGCTGCTCGTGCTCCGTATAGCCCGGCAGGCCTATCCTGAGGAACAGGCGGTGCATGCCGGCGCACTCGTAGCACAGCGTGTACATATAGCTGGCGTGGTACTTGAAGCTGCCGGGGAACTGCTTCGCATAGTGTTCGTGCAGCCGGTTGATGGACTCGACGTTCTTGCGCGTCTGTTCATGGGAGGAACCGTAGTGCCACCATACCTGCATCTTCCACGACGTGTCGTCCGAGCGCCGGTCCGGCCTGGTCAGGATCTTGCCCTTGCCGTGGTCGAACAGCGGCCGCGCATCGTGCTCGCGCACGAAAAAATGCGGGAACGTGATGGCGTACACCAGGTTCATGAAGAAGTCATTGGGACGGTAGGCCGACATCAGTTTCCAGATTTCGTCGTAGTCCCGCTCGGCATCGAGTCCGGCGATGCGCGTGGCGATCCATTTCCTTGGCATTGTGCTGGGCATGTCGTTCTCCTTAGATTGGATACTGCGGCGCCTGGTCCTTGATGGTGACCCACTGCCACTGCGTGAACTCGTCCCAGTTCGCGTGGCCGCCGTGGCGTCCGCCGTTGCCGGACTGGCCGCGTCCGCCGAAAGGATTGACACCCTCGTCGGCCACGGTCTGGTCGTTGATGTGCAGCAGGCCAGTAGGGACGCGGTTGCCGATTTCCAGCGCGCGCCCGATCGATGGCGTGATGATCCCCAGCGACAGGCCGTATTCGGTCTGCGCGGCCAAGGCGATGGCTTCTTCGTCGTTGGCGAAGGTCGCCACCGACAGCACTGGGCCGAACACTTCTTCCTCGAAGGCGCGGGTGCCGGGACGCACTTGGCTTAGCACGGTGGGGCGGTAGAACAGGCCCTCGTAGGAGCCGCCCGCTTCGAGTTTGCATCCTTGCGCCAGGCTGTCGCGCACGATGGCGGCCACGTTGTCGCGCTGCCGCTCGTTGATCAGCGGGCCGAGGGCGACGTTGCGTCCCACCGGGTCGCCTACCGGCAGGCTGTCCGCCTTGGCGGCCAGGCGGCGCGTGAATTCTTCGGCGATCGACTCATGCACCAGTACCAGACCGGTGCCCATGCAGATTTGGCCCTGGTGCAGGAAGCCGCCCCAGGCCGCGCAGGAAACAGCGCGGTCGATGTCCGCGTCTTCCAGGACCACCAGGCGGTTCTTGCCGCCCAGTTCAAGCGTCACCTTCTTCAACAGGCCGCTGGCCTGTGCGCCGATGCGGCGGCCGACCTCGGTGGAGCCGGTAAACGAAATCATCGGTACGCGCGGGTGGCTGACCAGCGCCTGGCCAACATCCACGCCGCCGGGCAGCACATGCAGGCAGCCGGCCGGCAGTCCGGCCTCGTGGAACAGGCGGGCCAGCAGGTAGCCGCCGGTGATGGGGGTGTGCGGGTCCGGTTTCAGGATCACGGTATTGCCGGTGGCCAGCGCCGGCGCGACCGAGCGCATCGACAGCACCAGCGGCACATTGAACGGCGAGATCACGCCCACCACGCCGTGCGGCTGGCGGCGGGCGAAGCTCATGCGTCCAGCGGCGGTGGGCAGCAGCATGCCGTTGCTCTGGCTGGGCATGGCGGCGGCTTCTTCCAGCACGGTATGGGCATTCTCGATCTGGAACTCGGCGAAGGGCGCGATGGCGCCCGTCTCGCGGATGATCCAGTCGACGATTTCCTCGCGGTTGGCCAGCAGCAGTTCGGCGGCGCGGCGCAGCACGGCGGCGCGTTTCTGATAGGGCAGGGCGGCCCAGGTGCGCTGGGCCGCCACGGCGGCGGTGGCGCTGTCGGCCACGTCGGACGGCTGCGCCCAACCCACATTGGTCAGCAGCTGGCCGCTGCCTGGCTCGAGCACAGGGTGGGTGGCGACGCCGTCAACCCACGCGCCGTTGAAAATTTTGCCTTGCCAGTGTGTCTCGTTGAGAAATGTTTTAAGTTCGTTTTTCATCGTATCCTCGATTCGCTGCGCGCGGGATGCCAGCAGTAAAATCGAGGATAGAGGAAGCAACATGGCGGCACTTGTCTGACAGCGCCACCACTTGTCCGGCAGGGACGGATGTCGCTGAACGGACGTTAGCGCGACACCATGAATTCCAGCACCGCGGCTTCGATTTCGCTCTCGTTCAGTGCCGCCGTCATATAGGACTGCAAGATGCCGGCCTGGCGAATCTTTGCATAACCGTACAGCGTGGACCACAGCGTAATCATGCGCAACTGGCGTTTTGCTGGCGACGCTTCCGCGACAAAGTGTTGATACAACTGTTCCATCTGCTGGTAAATGTCGGCCATGCTCTCGGCCGGACCGGGATGGGGTGTCGCCGGGGCGATCAGTTGGGCTTCGTACATCAGGCGGAACAACTGCGGGTTGCGCTGGACGAATTCGAGGAATGCCCGTCCGGCGGCGATCAGACGTTCGCGCGGCGAGAAAGAGGTGGCTGCGATCTCGTTCAAGCGTTGCGTCAGCTGTCCAAACCCGCGCTGCGCGACTTCCGCCAGCAGGGCATTTTTCTCTGGAAAATGACGGTAGGGAGCACTCCGTGCCACCCCCAGCACTTCCGCCAGGGCCCGCAAGGACAAGGCCTCGTAACCCTGCTGCGCGACGGCGTCACAGGCTGCCTCGATCAGTGCTTCGCGCAGATTACCATGGTGATATGGCTGTGCTTGGTTCATGAACAATGCTTTTAAAAAACGGCATTGTGACACTATTCATTCAGGGGCGCTCCCGAAATGCCGATAAAAATTCCTGGCACGCCAAGCACAACGATAGTCAACAAGCGACAGCACGAATTTCCCCGGCAAGGTCGCACCGCGCGCAGCCTTTTGTTACCCGATATCACGTCATTTAACCGGAATTGACGATACCTCCAGTCGGAAAATTTGATTTTTCAGTATGAATGAGGCCTCGCTACAATAGGAAAAACCGACGGGTGCCAACATTCCTTTTCCACTGCCCGGTGCCGCGCTTGCCGCTGGTACATGGGACATAACGCATCGCTCATCAACCAGGACTAAAAATGATCAAGTATCTGAAAAAAGGCAAATCGCAAGAAGTCAAGGCGGAGCTCAATCAGCAAGTGCGCGAGACCGTCGAAAAAATCATTGCCGAGATCGAACAGCGCGGCGAGCAAGCGGTGCGCGAATACTCGGAAAAATTCGACAGGTGGAACCCGCCGTCGCTGCGCCTGTCCCAGGAAGAGATCCAGGCCAGCATCGATTCCCTGAGTCCGCAAGCGCTGGACGACATCAAGTTCGCGCAGGCCCAGATCCGCCATTTCGCCGAGGCGCAACTGGCGTCGCTGCGCGACGTGGAAATTGAAACCCTGCCCGGCGTGATCCTCGGCCACAAGAACATTCCTGTCAATTCGGTCGGCTGCTATATCCCCGGGGGCAAGTATCCGCTGCTGGCATCGGCCCACATGAGCGTACTGACGGCCAAGGTCGCCGGCGTCAAGCGCGTCATCGCCTGCGCGCCGCCGTTCAACGGCAAGCCGTCACCGGAAATCGTGGCAGCCATGTCACTGGCCGGCGCCGATGAAATCTATGTGATGGGCGGCGTGCAGGGGGTGGCCGCGATGGCGATCGGTACCGAGCATATCGCGCCGGTCGACATGATCGTCGGCCCCGGCAATGCCTACGTGGCCGAAGCGAAGCGCCAACTGTTCGGGCGCGTCGGCATCGACCTGTTCGCAGGACCGACTGAAACGATGGTCATCTGCGACGACACGGTGGATGCGGAACTGGTGGCAGTGGACTTGTTGGGCCAGGCCGAACATGGCCTAACCTCGCCTGCGGTATGCGTCACTACCAGCAAGAAGATCGCCGCTGAATTGCCGACCGCCATCAACGCGGTGCTGGCGCGTCTGGACACGGCGCCGATCGCCAGCGTTGCGTGGCGCGATTATGGCGAGATCATCCTGTGCGATACGAAGGAAGAGATGTTGCAGGAGTCCGAGCGCATCTGTTCCGAGCACGTGCAGGTGATGACCGAGGATCCGGACTGGTTCCTCGAGCGCATGACGAGCTATGGCGGCCTGTTCCTGGGCCACCGCACCAACGTGTCGTATGGCGATAAAGTGATCGGCACCAATCATACGCTGCCGACGATGGGGGCGGGCCGCTATACGGGGGGGCTGTGGGTGGGCAAATTCATCAAGACCCACACCTACCAGCGTATCCTGACCGACGAAGCATCTGTGCTAGTGGGGGAATACTGCTCGCGCCTGTGTGCGCTGGAGCATTTCTCCGGTCACAAGGAACAGGCCGATATCCGCGTGCGCCGCCTGAAGAGGCAAGCATGAGCCACCCATCTCCACTGACGGGCAAGGTGGCGCTCGTCACCGGTGGCGCAGGCGGCATCGGCACGGCGATCTGCACCGAGCTGGCGGCCCAGGGTGCCAGTGTCGTCGTCGGCTACAACAGCTCGTCTGGCAAGGCGGAAGCGCTGGCTGCGGCGCTGCCAAGCGCCGCCATGCAGCACGCGGCGCTGCCGGCGCCGGTGACGAACAGCGCCGGGATGGCGGCCCTGGCCAGCGCCATCGAGGCGCGTTACGGTCGTTGCGACATCCTGGTCAACTGCGCCGGCACGACCAGCTTCGTGCCGCACGGCGACCTGGATGCGCTCGACGATTGCCTGATCGACCGCATCCTCGCCACCAATGTGCGGGGGCCGTTCGCAGCGGTACGCGCATTGCGCGCGCTGCTGGCGCGTCATGGCGACGGGCTGGTGGTCAACGTGTCGTCGATCGCGGCCGTGACGGCGATGGGCAGCAACGTGATGTACTGCGCATCGAAGGCGGCCGTGGACAACATGACGAAATCGCTGGCGCGTGCACTGGCGCCGCAGATCCGTGTGGTATCCGTGTCGCCCGGACTGGCCGATACCGATTTCGTCAATGGGTTGGACCAGGGTTGGCGCGATGAGCAGGCTGCCCGTACGCCGCTGCGCCGGCTGGCCGCGCCGCGCGAAGTGGCGCTGGCGGTCGTCGCCCTGGCTACCCATCTGACCTTCACCACGGGCGCCGTGCTGCCGGTCGACGGCGGCCGCCCTCTACTATAGTAATGGAATGGACGCCCCCTTTCAGAAACGGCATCCAAGTGCCAAAGTGGAGATGTCACTGACCACATTCCGAAGGGGGCACCCGAAATGAAGATTACGACAATTGGCGCCGATTTGGCAAAAAACGTGATCCAGATCCACGGGGTCGATTCACACGGCAACACGGTACTGAGGAAGCAGCTCAAACGCAACCAGTTGATGGAGTTCTTCACCAAGCTGGAGCCATGCCTGATCGGCATGGAAGCGTGCGGCAGCGCCCACCATTGGGCGAGGAGGTTCCCTGGCATCGACTAGATTGCGGGCGCCCTGATCCTTATTGGATCAGTGATGGTGACCCGGTCAACGAGTGCGGCATTCTGCGCAATTTGAGGATGCCACCATCGCTGACGCCATCCTCGACCGCATCATGTAGCGCAACCACCGCTTCACCCTGACCGGCGACTCGCTGCGCTGAAAGAGCAAAAACCAGCAAAAAGGAGAAAAATATTGACCTATCGTGACCACAGCCATTAGATTTAACCGCTTAACACTATCTCATGCGCAGCGGTCAAGATAGGCCGGTATACTATGCTCGAAGAAAAAACGTGCGTGACGGCAGGTTGTTGCGGTTGTTCTTGAATGCCAAACATTTTCCGACACCGACACCACTTCAGGCCACCACAGTTTTGGGAGGTAGGGGCGGCTATCCGGGGCTGCTCGGCTCGGTGGCGGTAATTTCCAACCCTTGGAGTGCGCATCGATCGGGCAAAACCAACGCAAAGATTGTGCGCTCACCGACGGACTCCACGCCAAGCTTCCCGTCATGTGACTTTGCGATCTCGGATGCAATGTAGAGGCCCAAGCCCAACCCGCCGGGTTCCCGGTTCCCTTGGCCGCGCCGGAAGGGCTGGAAGAGGCGCGCCGCAGTCTCGGGCGGGATCGGAGGCCCGAAGTTCTCCACGGAGAGGCGTAACCCCCCCATTCATCCCAAAGACGTCCACGGTAATCTGAGCGCCATCGCGCCCGTGCACAATGGCGTTGGCAAGCAGGTTCGAGAGCAATTGGGAGATGCGCGCCGAATCGCAAAAAACCGGGTCACGAATGTCGACGCGGCTGGCGATCACGCATTGGGGATACGCATCTCGAAGTTCGGCAACGACATGCCCCAACGCTGCGCCTAAGTCGATGGCTGCGCGTGCCGAAACGGGGAGGCCGCCTCCGAGTTTGCTGCGTGCGAAGTCCATCACATCGTCGATGAGGGTAGCAATCCGTGCTGCGCTGCGCTTGATTCGCCTAGCAACGTCCAAGGTACCCTCGTTTTGGGAACGGGTAGCGAGGATCTCGGCGCCAGACATAATCGACGAGAGAGGATTACGGATGTCGTGCCCCAGCACCGCTATGAACTGCTCGCGCAGGTCCACAGTCTCGCGCTCGGCCTGCAAGGCATTCTCGGCATCCCGCAGTTGGACGTCTGCGTCGATCAGACTGGAGAGAATCTCGGCGAAGAGCCCGATCATGTCTAGGATCTTCGGATCGGACACTCGTACGGTCTTGTGATCCAGGCCGCATAGTGTGCCGAAGAAAGTCCCATCCGCACGGTACACCGGCAGCGAAAAGTAGCTTTGGAAGCCGAACATCTTGGTAATCGGATGTTCAAGATATGCCGGGTTGTCCGACACCGAGTCGATGACGACGCCTTTATTAGTCTTGCGGACCTGATCGCAAAAAGTATCCTCGATCGCCAAGCAATCGCCGGGGACGAGACCTAATGCAAGCCCGTCGTGCACGGCGCAGAGCGTCCACTTATCGGCGGTGACTTTGGCCACACAGACCCAGCGCATGCCAGTGGTTTCGGCGATGACGCGCATGATCCTGGGAACAGTTTTAATACTTTCAATAGAAGCGATGCCGTCGTGGTCTTGGGGCATGGAAAGAGACAATTGTGTTGAAAACCGCCGTGGCGGAAGGCGCTTCACAGACTACTAAGGCGTCGGTTAGACCAGACGGCGCGGACAGCCATTATGCCTCAAATGAATGCCGCATGTAGCCCTTGCTCGAACAGACTCATCCGGCTCCACGCTCTACATGGACGATGGGCAAGATGATGCGAAAGCGGCTGCCATGCTCCGGCCCGTTGCTCGTAGCCGTAATCAGACGGCCGCATCGCTCGCAATGTCCTTGGCGATGGCAGCAGAGCGCAGCCGAACCTGGTGAGTGGAGAAGTGCGCGCAGTTGGTCCGCTGGCGCAGTAATGCGCTACTGCTACCCGACCAACTATGCATCATGATAAGACAATAACTTTACGTATTCGTAGTGCGCACTTCCATATCGACTATCTGTATCGCAATCGATATACCATACTGCTCAGCTTCATCGCGTGTCCAGCAACGTGCCAACGGGCATGCGCTGAACTGGGTAATACCGGCATTCTCAAGAACCAAGTGCAACACCCACTTGCTGTAAGGTGCTGCCATGCCGAGAAACTATATTCATCTGACCCCACAAGACCGTGCGGTCGTCATGCTCATGCGCGACGACCAGTGCAGCATCCGATCCATTGCTAAACGCCTTCGCCGTTCGGCCAGTACGATCAGCCGCGAGCTCAAGCGCGCAGACGCCACCGGCGTGTATGATGCCAACCAAGCTCAGATGCAGGCCGTGGCACAACGCATCAAGCCCCGTAAAGTCCCCAAGCTACATGTGCACAGCATGCTGTTCATCGTTGTGCGCCATTTTCTCAACTTACGCTGGTCACCCCAGCAAATTGCTGGCAAGCTCAAAGCCATGTGGCCAAACGACTCCACCGAAACTGTCTCCCACGAGACCATCTACAACGCCATCTATTTGCATCCGCGTGGTGAGCTGAAACGCGAACTCATTGCCTGCCTGCGTCATCATAATCAGGTACGCAAACCGCGCAGCCAGGGTGCCGATCGCCGCTACCAAATTCAGGATATGCAAAGCATCCATATCCGACCGCCTGAGGTCGAGGAGCGGCTCATCCCAGGCCACTGGGAGGGCGATTTGATCAAGGGCGCCGGCAATCGTTCATCGGTTGGCACGCTGGTCGAGCGCACCACCGGCTTTGTGGTCCTGGCCAGGATGGACAACGCCACCACCAAGGCCGTCGTCGACAGCTTTGCCGCCGTGCTCAACCGGGAGCCCGCCGCCATGCGCAAGACCATGACTTACGACCAGGGCCGTGAAATGCACGGCCATAAAATTCTGACCGAGCGCACTGGTGTGCAGATCTATTTCGCTGATCCACACAGTCCATGGCAGCGGGGCTCCAACGAAAACACCAACGGCTTGTTACGACAGTACATGCCCAAGGGATCGGATCTGTCGATCTACTCCCAGGACGAACTCGATGCCATTGCTCTCGAACTCAACCAGCGCCCACGCGCTCGCTTTGGGTTTGCATCCCCGCTGGCCGTTTATACTGCCCATATGGAGCAATTAAATAATCCAGCCATCGCTGTTCATTAACCCAGTGTTGCAGTTGGTTCTTGAAACCGCCCTGTCATCATAAAAATCAATGACTTACGCGGTGGATTTTTCCAAAAACAGAGATTTTTCGAGGTGCCTTAATTACTTTATTTGCTTGGAGGTTATTAATTTGATCAACGCTTGTTGAGCAGGAAAATGGTTTTTTTGGAGCGATAGGGATTTGCGAAAAGCAGCTTCGGCCTCTTTATTTTTTTTCAGATCCAAGGAAACTACACCGAGATGATAAAATATTTCCGCTGACGGGTGGTCAATTTTACTCGCTTTAATAATGGTTGATTCGGCAGCCTCTGTTTTTCCTTGGGCACGGTAAACCCAGCCAAGTGTGTCGATAAATCCCGATATTTCTGGCGCAAGGTCGTTCGCCTTACGGGCCCATTGTTCAGCTTGAGCCAGATTTTTTTTATTTTCAATACTGATCCATGCTAGATTATTGTAGGCTAGGGCCAATTTGGGACGGATCCGCAGTGCGGCTCGATAGGACATTTCAGCTTCGCCAAAACGATTCAATCCCTGGTATGTCTGGCCCAGTTTTAATAGGATCAGATAATTTTCTGGAGTCAATTTCAGGGCGTTCTGAAACATGTTCAGGGCTTGGGTAAAGTCTAGCCGATTCAAATAGATATCGCCCTTGGCCAATATGGCTGGCAAGAGATCGGGCTGGATCTTCAAGGCTGCGTCAAACGCGGTCAAGGCATAGTCTGCCTTTCCCTGACTCAGGTATAGTGTTCCCAGTGACAAGCTCGGCAAAGGATTTTCAGGCGCCAGTACAGCAGCCTGGTTCAATTCGGCTTGTGCATCCACGATCTTGCCGCTGGCTAGCAATGCCGTGCCCAAACCATAGTGCGCTCCGGCATGCCGGGGAACCATGCGCAAGGCATTCTGATATGTAAGGACTGCCTGTTCGGGCTGCCGTAGCGCCTGCATGTAAATTTCTGCTTGATCGATCAAAATTGAGGCATTGCCGGGTTCCAACCGCTGGGCTTTTTTCAATGCTTCTATGGCTTTGATGTTTTCACTATTGGCAAAGTGGTATCGGCCAATAGCCTGATACACAAGAGCATTTCGTGGAGCAACCGCGCTGGCCTTATCTAGCCAATCCCATGCCACTTTTGGCTGTTTCCTCCGCAGCGCTAAATCCGCCATGCCGAGCAGAGGTTGTGCTGCGCGCGGATCAAGCTGCATGTAGTCACGAAAGGCGCGCTCGGCCGCTGCGAGATCGTTCTCCTCCAATGCCTGCAGACCCCGCAAATGAAGCCTTTTCCCGGCGTCTTGCACAGGCGCGGCTATCTCGGGCAGGTAGGCTGGGGCGATCAGCCCGGCGAACGACGGGTTTGACAGGCCGAGGGCGATGCTGACGGCTAGTATTAATTGGTTCTTTATCACGGTGACTCCATCTTGAAAGTCAGTAAAAATAAATGAACCGCGCCTTTCCGGTAGCACAGTTCATCAGAATTGCTCCAAGAACCCTATTTTTCAGGACAGGGAATCAAAGGAGCCTGGGGCGCAGCGGGCGCAGCCGTCCGAGTGAAAAAATGTGTCAAACAAGGTTATGGGTTCAACATCAAAATCCTTAACCGTATCAGTAAGCGATTCCGCGCTGACACATGAAAGTCAGTCGCATTTTTTTCCGATCCGCAGCTGTCGTTGGCGAGGCTGAAAGGTATCCCGCACATTGGATAAGAAGCGCGATGAGCTTCGTCCGGTTTCCGTCTGGGTCATCAGACGCCAACGGTGGGGACCTCCTTCGGTTCACGAAGGAGCGAGGAGGTCAAATTGACAGCACAATGACTTCGGGCTGTATCTATGACACTTTGCGACGACGGCTCCATCCCAAACTGACCAACCCCAGGCACAAGATGGAAAGAGTGGCAGGTTCCGGCACGGCGGACGGAACACCTGGAACGACCGGATCGAGCACTCCGCCGGCGCCGCCAAAGCCGAAGATAAAGGTGACAGGCGTCCCCAGAGTGGTATCGATGGCGGCGCTACCGGGCGGGAAGGTGCCGATACTAGGGTAGCCGTAAGAGTAAAGGCCGGCGTTGACCAAGGAGCGCGCTATGTCAGCCGTGGCCTTGTCCGGGGCCGCGCCGTAATAGGTCGTGAAGGTGCGAGTGGCGCCATTGGCCAAGGCATCAAACTCGAAATCGAACAGGGCGCCGATATCGCCGGTGGCATTGGTGAAATTCACATCGGTCAGACCGAACGGGTTAAATGAAAAAGGATCGCCGGAATTGAAACCATTATTGTCGGTGCGACGCACGTTATTGCCGTTCGCAATGCCCAGCAGGGCCGGCACACCTTGCAAATCGACGTGTTCGGAACTGGGAAATGGCACATCCCAATCCATCACCCGCCGATAAACCAGTTGGCCAGGGGCCAGATTTGTTCCGCTCAAGTTGGTAATACTGACATCGACCGCATACAAATAAGGTGTAACGGCAATTGGATGATAATCGTGTTTAACCTGGAGGATGGCGCCGCCCGTCGCGCCCAATACATTGACGATCGAAACTGCGCTCGTGTTCGTGGAGTCGAACGAGAAATTGACCAGGCTGACGTTGCCATTGCCAACGGCGGAATTGGCGAAGCCGCTGACATTATTTCCAGGGACCGTAAAATCTTTGATGCCTGCCCCCCAGCCCTCGCAGGTGCAGCCCGGCGAAGTCGAATCGGAACCGGTTGCCACATCGCGCAGGCCGACGATATCAGTTCCGGACGGCCCACTTAAAGCTCCACCGGGGACGTTCAGATCACCCAAATCGCGCACGCCGATTTGGACTGTGCCGTTGCTGATGATCGCGTCGGCCTGCGCGCCGCTGGAAATCAATATCGCACTAGCCGTGACCAAACAAATGGTAATAGATTTTTGCGTAAATTTCATGATATCTATCCTAGAGATTTGAGAAATAACAAACAGCAATAAATTAAACAACTTTTAAAAGGCATCGATAGCGCTGTAAAAACTCACTACCCTGCCGCAGGAAGTTCTAAGCATTAACCATGCCAAAATTTATTTTGGAAATATATGTTTTAAATTCAATGCTTTATGGCACGCTGGTAAACGGTTGCGCTCGCTTGGCATGATTTAAAACAAGTGGTGCAAGAAGACTGTAAAAAATCCTGACACGTGACGTGATGCAGCCGGCTTATTGCTTAAGAAAATCATTGCTGTATGGATAAAATTTGAAATGAATAAGTACTTGATCGGATAGCCAAGTACATCAAGAAAGTCGACCAGAACAAGCGCAAGCGGACCGACGACGATGGGCAGCTTGTCCAGCTGGGGTACCCCTTTTCGCCAACCTCTAAATCCTGGACGGATCTGAACGGGGGAGTGTGTCAGTGGTGTCGGGCTGTGGGTTCCCTGCCGTTCCGGAACGAGAGAGGCGTTCAACAAGTACGACAGCTTGTGCGTTCTTCAGTCAGGACCCGCTTTTTCGGCGCATATTGCAGATTTTATGGAGGAGCGCGCGATGGACGAAAATGCCGCTCGTGACCGACCTAATATTGGTATGGCAGCAGTGGTCGATCGGGGCATCCAGATCGAACGTCTGGAAGGGCGCGCGGCTGCCGTAAAATTTCTGGCCAGTGTCGGTGTCCCGGATCGGGTCATCGCGCGCGTATTGAACGAGCGGGTTTTGCGACGCGAAATTTCATTGTGACAAGTTTTTGCTTTAATTCCCAAGCGGCCGTTGAGATCTCTTCTAGCCGCGCAGCGCACCCGCCAGATGGCGTAGCAGTGCTAGGCCCGGCAACGTGTTGAGAGCGCGCTCGCCGCATTGTCTGAACCCTACGATGAGCGCCGGTATCTGGCGGCTGGGAGGGCGGTGGAGCGGGAGAGCGAGACCGCGAAGGAAGCCGAACAGGCGCATGTGGTGGCGATACGGGATGCGCAATCGCTGGAACTGGCCGAGCGGCAGGCCGTCGACCTGACTGCGCGCAGGATGCGCTGCGACGCGTGCGCCGCAGCGGTGGAACTGAAGCTGGGCAATTGGCTGTTGTTCGCCAAATGCCTGAGCTACGACGGCGTGATGGCGCTGGCCGTTGATGATTGCGGACCGGTGTTATCGGGGCTGGCGAACGACCTGCTGCTGGCCTGCTATGGCGGCAGGTTCACAGTATCAATCAAGACGCTGCTGGAAACCGCGAAAGGGGCGCCGCGCGAAGGGTTCGATATCGTGGTCCATGACGCCGATGCCGCCGAGAGCAAGAGCGTTGGACTGATGAGCGGTGGGGAGCGAACGTGGATCGAGGCCTGCCTGGTCCGCGCGATTGCCTTGTATCTTGCCCAGTATTCCGGCCGGCGCTATACGACCTTGTTCTCCGACGAGGCCGACGGGCCGCTCGATCCGGAGCGCAAGCGGATGTTCATGGCGATGAAGCGCGAGGTGTTGCGGCTGGGCGGCTACGAGCGGGAATTCTTTGTCTCGCAGACGCCGGAACTGACGGCGGCGGCCGATGCCGTGATCGATCTGGATCTGTTCAAGGTGAGGCTCGCCGCAGCATGAACGTGGTGGAAATGGCATCGCTGCGGGGGCGGCGATGCCGAACCGAATGAAGTGAACCTTATTTTTTCTGATTCACAGCATCCTTGAAACCTTTGCCGGCGGTGAACTTCACCGTCGTCGAGGCGGCAATCTTGATTTCTCCGCCGGTGCGCGGGTCGCGGCCGGTGCGGGCTGCGCGCTTGCCGCTGGCAAAGGAACCGAAGCCGACCAACTGGACCGAATCACCGTTGGTTACCGCATCGACCACGGTGTTCAGTACACTTTCCAAGGCCCGTTGGGCGGCGACTTTGGACAGGTCACAATCTTTTGCGATGGCATCGATCAGGTCAGCTTTGTTCATGTTAACTTTTCTTGTCGTTTAAAAAAACAGTGATTCTAGCATTGCATTCGGGGCGGTGGAGGTTGGCCTGTCAGCGCCATCTCACTCTCCGGAAAGAGCGCCGGCATGATTTTTTGATCTATTAAAAGGTCTGATGCAAGGCTGGCCTGTGATATCATTTTGCATGAAATTTCAATGAGAATTCAGGATGTCAACTACTCCGCGGCACCCTTCGAGCACGGGAAAAGGCGGTTTTGCCGGACTGGCCAACACCCTGCGCGCCGGCCGAGTCTATCGACGCGAGGAATTGGCGCAGGTGTCGAATTCGGTCGATCGCCATCTGCGCGAGCTGGTGCTGGGCGGACAACTGAAGAAGCTGGCGCAAGGCCTGTACTACGCGCCGCGGCAGTCCACGTTTGGCGCCGCGCCTCCCGATGACCGGGAACTGGTCGAAGCCTTCCTGCGCGACAAGGAATTTCTGATTTTTTCGCCATCCGCCTACAATGCGCTGGGACTTGGTACGACCCAGCTTTACAACCGGACGCTGGTCTACAACCATAAGCGCCACGGGGTGTTCACGCTGGGTAATCGGCAGTTCGACTGCCGGGTCAAGCTGCGTTTCCCCAAAAAGTTGACGCCGGAATTCCTGTTCGTGGATATGCTCAACAACCTCGATGAGCTGGCTGAGGACAGGCAGCAGTTGCTCGTTCAGGCACAACGCAAGATGGTGGACTTCGACCAGGCGCCCCTGTTGCGTGCATTGTCCGCTTATGGCTCGGTTGCGACGAAGAAGCGTGTGGCGGGATGGCTGCATGGCTAAGTTCCTGCACGAGCGCCGCGACTTCGATCAGTTGATCGCCATCGTGGCCGAGCAGCGCGGCATCGATCCCGTGCTGGTCGAGAAGGATTACTGGATCATGCATTGCCTGTGGGGCTTGCAGGCGCAGGGGTTCCGATATGAATTGAAGGGTGGTACGTCGCTGTCGAAAGGGTTCGGCGTCATCCACAGGTTTTCCGAAGACATCGATATCCGGATCGAGCCACCGAATGGGCTGGACGTAAAAGTGGGCCGGAATCACGACAAGCCGGCACATGTCGCTTCACGCCGTCATTTCTATGATGACCTCGCGATGCGCATCGCCATTCCCGGTATTGAGCGGGTCGAGCGCGACACATTGTTCGACGACGACAAGATGCGCAGTGCCGGGATACGCTTGCTTTATCCGAGCGCCAGTCCGGGATTGGCGGGGCTCAAAACGGGTATCCTGCTGGAGCTGGGCTTCGACGATACGGCGCCTAACCGGGCGGTCACGATTTCCTCTTGGGCCTATGATCTGGCGGCGGAGCGCAAGGTGGGCGTGGTCGACAATCGGGCCAAGGACGTGGCATGCTATCTGCCCACTTTCACCTTTGTCGAAAAGCTGCAAACCATTTCGACAAAGTATCGGCGATTGGCGGAAGCCGATGGTTTTCCTCCGAACTTTCTCCGGCATTACTATGACGTCTACTGCTTGCTGGCGATGCCGGAGGTAGTCGCTTTTATCGGCACACCCGAATATGCGGCGCGCAAGAAGCAGCGTTTTCGAACGGGGGATGAACTGGTGATCGCCCGCAATCTGGCTTTTCAGTTGAATGACCAGGCGGAGCGTGCGCGCTTCGAAGCGGAGTATAGGAAGACCGCTGCTTTGTATTACGCAGGACAACCCGAGTTTGCATCGATACTCGATCGGATCGGCGAATATATTGATTTGCTGTGACTGTGATGCGGCCAGCCATCAGGCGTGGCCGAGGCACGGCAGATGTCGTATCAAGCACAGACGCTGGGCGAGTAGGCGCGCTGCATAAAGGCACTCACGGCCAAGACATAGCGTTTCGGAAACCGCCATCGAGGCAAAAAAATGCCCCACTGCGAAGCGATGGGGCAATGCTGGTGATTGCACGTCCAAATGACGGCATACTCCAGATCGAAGCACTAGGCGGGCAATTATCAACGTGGCTATCGACCGCACGGAGAAAACCGGTATGCCATTCCGGCGCGACCAAAACCGCTTCCCATTCCTGCCCAGCCTTGTTCAAGCTTACCTACAGCTTGCCTTCTTCGGCGAGAGAAATCGCCATCTCACTCTCCGGAAAGAGAGTAGGCATGGTTTTTTGATATGCTAAAAGGTCTGATGCAAGGCCAGTCTGTAATATGATTTTGCATGAAATTTCAATGGGAATTCAAGATGGTAACTACTCCGAGGCACCCTTCGAGCACTGGAAAAGGCGGCTTCGCCGGTCTGGCCAGCGCCCTGCGTGCCGGCCGAGTCTACCGACGCGAGGAATTGGCGCAGGTGTCGAATTCGGTCGACCGCCATCTGCGCGAGCTGGTGGTGGGCGGACAACTGAAGAAGTTGGCGCAAGGCTTGTACTACGCGCCGCGGCAGTCCACGTTTGGTGTCGTACCGCCCGATGATCGGAAACTGGTCGACGCCTTTCTGCGCGATTATGTTTGGCCGCAGGGTTTCAACGTCGAGCTACGGAACAAGTTCGAATGACCGGGAGAAGTCATGCTTGCTCAGTACGGATTTCAAAGAAAATAAAATGATAAAACGTGTGTATTGGGGATGGTGGATAGTTGTCGTGTTGAGCATGGCACTGGCCGCAGTTGTTTTCGGGAAATATGTAGGGCATTATGCAGCCGATGAAATCAATGTCCGGCTGGCATTGATATGGCCTGATCTTATCAACATGCCGATGGACGACCGGGTGATCATCGTCCGTGCTTCCATTGCGTGCAATGCCAATCATGAGCCGATGAGATCCGACGCGATTGCACAATGTTTGCGAAATGGTGTTAAACAAATGTCTCATATCGATGCGAATGCAGAGAAGCGACTCGATGAGCTTCTTTTGCAAGCAGGCAAATAGAAGACGTCGTCCCAAGCAATTATTGATTGGTCCTTTGAGTTTTTTGGCCTTATCAGCAAGAGCTTGAATTGGCACCTTGTACAGTCGTTGCTGGGTCGGCCAGTTTAGGGCGTTGGAAACAGGTGCCGCAATTTTAAAATGTGAGTGTGAGGTGGATAGTCTGAAAAAGGGCCGCCTGAAAAACGAGCAGTGGTAAATTTTTCTGTTGAATCAAAGACTTAGTCGATAGTAGTGGTGATTGTTAACAGTCTTATCCACAGATGGTGTTGGTAACTTTACCTGCTACCGCAGGCGGTGAAAACGCCGTAAGAGGCAAGGATGCGCTTCTCGACTGAACGAAGCTGCTATCCCGAGAGCACGGCGTAGCCCACAATATCGACGCCGGCCACGCGATGAAGATGTCGCGCCTCTGGCTCAACCGCATCATCATGGTGCTGCTGGTGGCCTTGGCCGTGCTGATGCTGTCCGAAGGCTGGCTCGGCCTGAACGACGGCGCGGCGGCCCTGATCGCGCATGGTGGTCGATCCAATTTGGCGCGAAAATCAGGCGCGCAGGTTCGAGTCCAGGCCGGCGGCGTTGCATCTCGCGGCCAAGACATAGCGTTTCGGAAAATGCCCCACCGCGAAGCGATGGGGCAATACCAGTGATTGCACGTCCAAATGACGGCATGCTCCAGATCGAAGCACCAGGCTGGCAATTATCAACGTGGCTATCGACTGCACGGAGAAAACCGGTATGCCATTCCGGCGCGATCAAAACCGCTCCCCATTCCTCCCCAGCCTTGCTCAGGCTTACCTACAGCTTGCCTTCTTCGGCGAGAGAAATGATCTGGTCGTCCGCGAGGATGAAATAATCGGCGACGCGCACATCCACCTGAAATAGCACATAAACCAGTTCTCTCGTAATGACCAAGTCGGCTGCGCTGGGTTCTTTCTCTCCGAAAGGATGGTTGCGGGCCAGCAGCACACCGGCCGCGTTGTGGGCAAGTGCTGACTTCACGACTGCGCGCGCATCGATCCTCGTGTGTTCCGGTTCACCGCGAAACATTTCCTCTACCGCGATCAGCCGATTGCCGACATCGAGATAAAGCACGATGAACACTTCCTGTCCGAGCGGAGCGAAATGCAGCTTCAGCCAATCGCGCACAGTGGTGGGCGAATTGAGCACGGGTCTGTCTTGCGTTGACGCTGACCAGTCACTTAGCAGAAATGCGCTTGCGACCGCAAGCTTGTATGCAATCAATGCGTCGAGGTTTGAACCCGTCGCTGTTGAGGCATATGTAGCCGAGGCATCCGTAACGACCGCTACTGGCGCAGCGATCAATTCGGCGACGAGTTCGGCCCGTGTCATTTGCAAAATTTCCTTCATGGCGTTCTCCAAAAAAGAAAGCGGGAACGCCGCTCCGAAGGGAACGAAGTTCCCGCTCGGGGACGCATGCATCGCATGCGCAGTTTAAAGATATCCTTGTTCCGTGAACGACAAGACGTTGTTGCCTGCGACGATGAAATGGTCGGACACGTGCGAGTCAACGAGCGATAGCGCGGAGACAAGCTGCTTGGTGAGATACAGATCGCTCTCGCTGGGCGCCGTATTGCCGCTGGGGTGATTGTGTGCCAGCAGCACGGAGACCGAGCGGTGCGCCAGCACAGATTTCACGATCTCGCGCGGATACACCGAGGTGTGGCTCAGCGTGCCGCGAAAGATTTCCTCCACTGCGATCAGGTGATGGCGAGAGTCGAGATGCAGCACGATAAAGACTTCATGTTCGAGATAGGCGCAGTACAGCTTGAGCCAATCGCGCGTCAAGTTTGGCGAATTGAGCACCGATGTTGCCTTCATTGATGCGAGCAAGTCACGCAGCAGGATTTCCCTGGCAATCGACAGCCTGCGTAAAATCAGCGTTTCGAAGTCTTGCCACTTCTCATCGTCGTTATCGACGGCGTAGATGGCCGATGCATCCGATGCAACGGCCCCAGGTGATACCGCGAGCAATTCGGCGGCAAGTTCGGCCGGTGACATCATCAAGATTTCCTTCATGGCGTTCTCCAAAAAAAGAAAACGGGAACGCCGCTCCGAGGGGAACGAAGTTCCCGCTCGGGGACGCATGCATCGCATGCGCAACTGCTTGGGCAGGTAACGACTGCTACGCCTGACCGGGTCAGGACCTCCACGAGGAGGGCTTCGATCAACGGATCGACAGTGCGTTTCCAGTCTCGCATCCGTCGCCGCGCGTGGCAAGCGCTGTGGTCACGCCGCCATACGCATTTCGCGCGATGGCAATTGCGTTGCGCATGCACTCCGCAGTGCCATTCAACGAGGACCGCAAAGGCGGGATACTGCTGGAGGTGGCGCGATCTGAGCACTGGACAAGGGCGGATACGCCCGTACCATGGATGCATGACGGTTCTTCGGGGGAGGTGATGATGACGATGTTTCAAGAACTCTATGCGCTGGCGACCAGCGCCACGCTGACGCTCATCGTCAGCGCCGACGAGCATACCGGCCGACTCACGATCAGCGTGCTACCCAAGCCCAAGAAAGATATGGGGGAGGCGGCGCTCACCAAAGACCTGACGTTGACCGCCAGCCCGGAGGATTTCGATACCGGATTTGTGTCCGCATTGCGCGACTATCGGGAGGTGCGCACCAGTCTGTTGGCGCAGGCAGAGGCGACCTGCGAGGCGCTACTGGCGGCCAAGTCCGCCAGCACCAGGAAGGCGAGCGAAGCCACCGCGACGGCGGCCAAGTCGGCTCCAGCGGGGCGGGCGCAGGTCATCGCCAAGGCTGAACACGCGGACGATGGCGCGGATGAACAAGAGGCGGCGCCAGCACCCGTTGGCCAAGAGCGGGAACCCGCGCTGGGCGAGTCGTTCCAATTATTCGGTTAAGGTCGCGGGACGCCGGTTTGAAATGGAGACTTTCGCGGTGGGGCGTGGCTGCATGGCCAGCCCTCCACGCAAGCTGACACCAGCCGGACAACTTACCTCTTTCAGGCATCCCCAGGCGTATGCTCAGCGGGAAGCGCGCCGTCGCTCCTTGGCGGTATTCGCCTTCACCAGCCTATCCATGGCCTCGCCTTTTCGAAAGGCCGCGTAGGCTTCCCGGCGGATTGAGCGTACCCAATGCATCATTCTTCTCCAGAAAGCTGCTTCTTTCCGAGTGTGTCATCAGCAACCAAGCCTGGCGACAAGACAGCAATGATTTCGGCCGGGTCAAAACCTTGATTGAGAAGATTGTCCCATGCTACGAGTACGCCCAGTCGCTGGTCGATGCGGGGCGCATACTCGCGGATGGCGTCCGGATAATCGGACGGGAAGAACAAATGAGACATCGGCATTATCCAGAATTCTGGCCAAACGCAGCCAAGCTACATGCGCAAACAAGGGCGTCGGGCGGTGGCGATGCGATGACGTGGCTTCGCTGTTTGGGAAGCGCGGCGAGTCTAGCGCAGAGTGGTTGAGCTTTTAACTTGCAATAAAAAAAGTTATTTCATCAGTGGGCTATTGTGGTCTTGGTCAGGGATAAGAATGCGGTGAGACTGCCATCGATGGGATCGTCATGCTGTGGATCGGCAAGGCCTGGCGTGTCGCGAGGTCCAATCTTGGTATGCGCCCGAAAGATCCTTCGGATCGCTTTTCACGCGACCGTTTGCAGTCGCGATGCGCGCTGAGAAAATGGTTCATATCGATGCCGGAGTGTCCTCCGGCGATCTTTCAAGGAGCATTTCATGGCCATCGAAATCAGTGAAATCAAGCGATCTTACCGCTACAACGGCATCAGTCTGCCGGACGTACCCGGCTTGAGTCCGCGCGAGGTGCGCGACCTGTACAGCGCGCAGTACCCGGAACTGGTCAGCGCGGAAATCGACGCGGGGGAGATACACGATGGCACCCAAGAAATTACCTTCAAGCGGGCGGTCGGCACCAAGGGCTAAGGACCGGCTGGCCGCGTTCGCCGCGCAGGTCGAAGACACCGCGCGCGGCAACGTGGCCCCAGAGGAGGCTGCGCTGGTTCGCGCCCTGTACAAGAAGGAGGTGCTGCGATGTTCACGGCTATGGAGCAATTTCGCGCAACAGGTGGATCGGATTGGCCAGCAGCGACCGGCGATCCGGTTACTGCTGCCGTCGCAGGAACTGCCGCCGCTACCCTGACTCCCGGCGTCAGGGCATTGGCGTTGCCATGCTTGAGCGGCGCTATCCCGCTGGCGGTGGTGCCGCAACGGCTGGCCGCGGCCAACGCGTCCATCGCCCGCTTCCTGATACAAGCCGGGGCGATTCGTGAGGGGGATGTGCCGGACAGGCCGGGCGACGCGATGGAAGTCTGCCAGGCTGCACTGGATGCGTGGATCAAGCGCGAACTGGGACCGCTGCACTGCTTATCTCCGGTCTTCAACCTGCGCCCGGTGGAGCATTCGGACCTGGACACCGTGGCGCGCGAACCGGCTCGAACTGAAGCTGTTAGCCATTACCGCACCGTGATGCTGGATTGGTGTGAGAATCGCGAGCAGCAGTGGATTGTCGGTGAGGCACTGGAGGCGCTGGAACACGAGCGGCCGGGATTGGGGCCCGCGGTGCTGAATGTCCTGCGCCAGCAGAGTCGCTTCGTTTATCCGCTATTTACCCCCGACGTGGCCCTCGACGTCGCTTCGTATCTCTACTGGTGCGGCGAGGAAGATGAAGACGAAATGCTGGCCATGGAGTGCGATGACGACGAAGACGAGAAAGCTGTCATGCGTGCTGAAATGGTAACGCGGCAGTCGTTCGATGACACATTTCCCCGCTGGGCGCTGGAGGATCCCTGTCAGTGGCTGCCGGTTGCCGCCATCGAATGGATGGCGGATGGTCTGCCCGATCAAGGCGTGCGCGATATCGTAGCCGATGTGCTGGCGCTGGCGAGACTGCGCATCAGGGAGGCGTTCAGTCCCGAAGTCGAGGGCGAATATCTTGGCTGGGGCGCGGTGTTGTCGTGGCGCGAGGACGATATCAGCGGGCGTATCTACGACGACCTGACCCGGATGGCGTATGAAAGTGACTACTGCGACCGCATCGGCGAACTGGTGCTGGCGCTGGATGAACCGCAGGCCATGCGCCGCTGGCGGCGGGCGATGAGGCCGCGCTTCGAAGGCATCCGCCTGATCGACCGCTTGATACATCGCCTCGCGGCGTGATGCTGACTTGGAAGGAGCAATCATGAACCACGCACAATTTCTGATACGTACTCGCACCGACGGCATCCTGCGGCTGGCGCAGGCGGTCCTGATCTACCGGGGCAGATCGGACAGCGCGCTGGCCACCGTGCACGACGTGACGGAAGTGGAGGGTGAGCCGGTGATACTGGCCGGTAAGGCGATGACGCCGCGCTCCGCCAATGACCTGGCGCGCGCGCTGGCCAGAAGTGTCACGCATGGCGGCTTTGTACCCGAAACGGTGCTGTATGTGGATGGCGACCTGTTGCTGTGGTGGTTACCGCCAGCGAAGCGCCACATTGTTTTCCGCGCACCGGAGCTTGGCGCGCCGGAACGCGGCGAAGTCGTGCCGCAGCCGGGGCTGGTGTTCGCGGCCTCCAGCACGGTATGGAAGGTGTGGGCGGTGAAGGGCAAGGCCCGCCCGACGCCGGACACAGCGCTGTTCCGGGCGCCATACTTCAACGTCTGGGCGGATGGCGCGATATGTCGTGGCAACGTCCCGGTTCCAGAGGGAACCACCGTCGAGCGTATCGCCGCATGGAACGACGCCTTTCTCTGCTCGTACTTCACCCATCCGCCGGGCGGCGAGGGCAAGCTGGTACGTTATCGCGGCGGTGCTTATCCGTTCTGGCGCGCCATGCTGGATGGACAATTCAAGCGCTTCCCGGAGCGCGTGCTGGTTGATGCCAAATGCACGCTGGGTGCGCTGCTAGGGATGGAGGAAAACAGCCATGCCTGATCCGCGCGATACCGCGCTGCTGAGTAGCTGCCCTACACTGGCCGCGCCACGTTTCGGAACGCTGCCGGACATGGGCAACGGCCAGCGCGTGATCGTCGCCGCCAACGGCGTGTTCCTGCAGGTGAGGTTGGACTGGCTCGATTGCACGCTATGTATCGCGCGGCTCAATTCCGCTCCGCCGCTGCCGTACGGACTGATGCAGGAGCACATTGCGTTCGCATTCGGTGTTATTCCGGTAGCGCTATTGCGGGAATTTGTCGAGGCGGGCAGGGATGGACTGCCGAACGAGATTGCGGGCGGCCTGATCTACACGCGCAAGACTGGTCGCCTGCGCTTGCAGGTGTATGAGGCATTGCAAGCATCGGCGAATGGCATCGATTACCGGATGCCGCCGCTGGCGCAGGACGAAACCCTCGCGGTCGATCTGCACACCCATGGCCGCGTCGCCGCGTTCTGGTCGGCCACCGATGATCGTGACGATCTCGGCATCAAGGTGGCCGGCGTGTTCGGTCATTTGGACCGCGCCAGGCCGAGCGCCGCGTTCCGGCTGGTGGCGAATGGACATTACCTGGCCCTGCGCCATCCGTGGCTGCCAGCGGATGTACAAGTGACATCGGGGAGCGCGCTTGCAGGCGGTGCGCGCGGAGCGATACTGAGGTGGCTGCAACGGCTGCGGGGAGAGTAATGAGATGGAGACGCTTGAACATCTGATCGACAGGCAGTTGCTGGATCGGCAGGTTAAGGTACACCTGGTTGGCGTGGGCGGCAACGGTGCGCAGATGGCCGGGTGTCTGGCGCGGCTCGACATCGCCATGAAGGCGCTGGGCCATCCTTATGGGCTGCACGTGACCGCGTTCGACGCCGACCGGGTCAGCGAGGCCAACGTGGGGCGCCAGCTGTATAGCATGGCCGATGTCGGCCGTCTCAAATCCGTGGTGACCATCCATCGCCTCAATCAGTTCTACGGCCTGGACTGGGTTGCCGATCCGCGCCGATATGAGGATTTCTTGCGCGCCTCGGCCGTATCCCCCAGTATCGACTTGCTCGTCAGTTGCGTCGATACGCGGGCGGCGCGGCGGATGCTGCACGCGTATCTGTGCGAAGGGCGGGGCGCTTGCCGCTATTGGCTCGATCTCGGCAACACCGAGATGACGGCGCAGGTGGTGCTGGGCGAGCCGCCACGCGGCCGGATCGGCCATCGGGGCAACCACCCCCCGCGTCTGCCGTGCGTCACGGAGCTATTTTCCGAGTTGCTGGACGAGTCGGTGGCCGACGACAACACACCATCCTGCTCCGTGCGCATGTCCTTGGCGTCGCAGGGGCTGTTCATCAACGATGTGGCGGTGCGCCACGCGGCGCAACTGCTGTACGAATTATTTTCCAACGGACGCTTGCGGCAGCACGGCGTCCTGATCAATCTCGCTTCCAAGCGCAGTGCCCCCATCGATATTGATCCGCTGGCCTGGCGCAGGTTCGGCTATCTGGCGCACGAGGAGGATCAGCCTGTTGCGGAAATGCTGCAAGGAGCGTGATGAAGGCGGGCGGGAACGGGTTTGTGACAGCGTGGAGACGCTATGCTGTGAGCGCGGCAACAGGTCGGAAGTGAGAAAGGAATTTGATTGAAACGAGGGAGACAAGCAGGGAAAACAGCGCGAAAATCGCCGGTATTGAAGGCCATATAGATATCGACAACTATGATCCGCCTTGGAAACCATATCCGCCTGACCCGCAACGAGGCTGCGCGCTTCACCAAAATTACCGGTTTCGCGCCAGGAGACCTGCGCACGCTCGATGACCTGGACGTATACATCGCACGCTGCAAGGACTACTACTGGGGCGTTTCGGACGACACCCGCTTTCTGCACTGGCTGATCGACCGCGAGCGTTCACGCTGCCTGGTGGGCCATTGAACGCGATCGATTCCCGAGCGGCGCTCGATCATCGAAGTGTACCGGCTACGGCTTTATGGTGAAAGATCGGGCGCCTCACGCGTCCACCTGCTGGTGGGCGGTGAGGGCGCTCGGCGCTCTGGCGCTCGCGTCCAGCTATGCGAGGCGTCGTGACCGGTCAGCCGGCGCTATACCCGCTGGTGCGGGAGATTGCTCACGCCGCGTTGGATTGCGGTGATGAACTCTGGCTCTTGCGAGTTGGTTTTGCTGGAGCCTGCTCGCTGAATGTCGATTTTGCTTGCTCGAACTCGGCCTCCTTCGATAACTTCTGCACGCGCCGGGCCGCCGGTTCCCTGGCGACCTCGGGCAGGCACTCGACGGCAATATCTCCGCCATGACGCAACCAGCGCTGCATGCCGGCCAGAGGCAGTACGAATACCGCATGTAGCAGCATGCGAACGAACTGGCCGATGCGCTTGTTACGCTCCTGCCGCGCCTTATGTGTGCGCAAGCTTTCCTTGCAGCGCAAATACAGCGCGAGATACATCCGCTTCAATTCCGGATCGGAATCGAGCTGGTTCATCACCTCCACCGCGATGGCGGGATCGCCGACGCGGCGGTAGAAGCTGATCCAGACTTTCTCTTCTTCGAATGCAACGCCGTGGCGCTGCGAACGACTAGGTTTCACTTGGGGCATGGCGTTCTCCGAAAAAAATGGGGAACACCACTTCCCGATGGGGAAACGATCAATCTTCCCCGGGCTACGACGATATATCCACTGCTTGCGTCAACGACGCTCGCTTCTTCAGGTGCTGCGTAATGCGATCGGATCGGGTCCGACGACTCCAGGGCGGGTAACGACCGCGACGCCGACAGACGATATCGGACTTCACGCGGCCCCGATACGGGGCCGGTGAAGGCTGCGTAAGCACGATGCTCACCAAAGCGCTTCCAGTATGTCAGCGCTAGCGCTTCCCTTCAAGACCGCAGGGCGCGGGTCAGGCAGCGCCACCGGAAACGCGCGTCGAATCGCATGGCGTTTCGGATGGCGTCGGTTCCGGCGTTACACCTAACTTCCGTCATCGGCGAAGGGATCGCTGTCCTCATGCCCGCAGTCTGGACACTGGATGCGCCAGTGCGGATTGATGGCACCGCCATCCAGCGTCTCCCAGCGGCGATAGCATGCATATGGACTGGCGCATTTGGGACACGTGATTTCATAACTGTCGTCGTCGAGTTCCATTCCGCCCGGTTCGACGCAGGATCCAAAAACAATGATTCCCATAGTTGCCTCCGTTAGTGCGAGTGTGATGTCGTGCGACCACGGCCGCACGGATTACCCATGCTCTGTGCTGCCCGAAGCAACGCGGGCCAGCCCTTCCGTGCCGCCTTGCGCTCCAGTGCGGATTGCAGCGCACTGCGGGCCAGCCACACGGACTGCGCTCGCCGCGCAAGCAGCCACTGGTGCGAGTCCTGCGTCGATGGCACCGGACCGCGTATGTCCGGTTCGGAGCGCAGCAGGAAGCACATGCGCTCAGGTAGAAAGCCTATCGGCGCGCTCGCTGTGTCCGTGAACAGGATGCGCAACTGCTGATGCCGCGATAACCGCTGGTTTGGATGTGACATGGTGGTTCTCCTGGAAGAAAGGAGGCACCAGTGCCCCTGCCACGGGGATGCTGGTGTCCCCGTTGGGGTAACGCGATATCGCTGCGTCACAGAACTGATGCTCGACATGCGAGCCGGTAAAAGCCAATGGTGTGCAAAAACCGGATCGCCTCAATCACGCAAGCATGTCAAGTGAATTGGCTATGCAAGGAACAGGCATCAGCGCATGCCTGCGTTAATGCAGGTCGGCTGCTGCCAGGCATGTCTTCATCGCCATGAGCGATAGAAGCGGGAACATGTCCCGGTAAATTGAAGGGCGGGTAACGACCGCGACGCCCGTGGCCAGATGGCAGCGGGATACCATGCGCGATGCAACTGGCATGGCGGCGTTGTGAGAGCGATTCTCACTGTAAGCGTCTTCATTTTTGCACTGGCCTGTTCGGGCTGCAAGGTGCTGCGCAGCGATGCCTGCCGAAACGCCTGTTCGGAAACGCCACCTTGCGCAGCGGCGTTGAGTGTGCGAACAGAATTTAAGGTCCCTTGCGCGTGGACTTGGGCCGGCCAGGCAATTGCCGCTGTCCCCCGCAATAAGCGTCAGATGCGCGTCGGCGCGAATGTCCAGCGAGATCAGCCACTTCCTGCCGTGCCGGGTCTCGAATTTCAGATGGCAGTTTTCCGCCGCCGCGTACCGGGGCCAGATGCCCTGTCAGTGCTTCGAACTGTTCGATCAGCACCTCGTGCCGCAGCCCATGCGCGGTGACGCCCAAAGCTTTCTGCGTGACGCCGAATTTTTCCAGCACGTAGTTGAAGCGCCGTAGCGCCTGTTCCAGGGTGTGGGCAGGATTGCCCATATGGCCATCGGTGGCCGTGACAAGTGCGCGAGCGTGCTCGATTGCCGCGATCCGTTCAGCGCTGTCCAGCGCGACGAAGCGCTCGCGTCCACCTTTGCTGCCGGCCTTGACGCGCGCATACACCTCCGCCTTTTTCTTATGGAGCGCCAAACCGGTAGTCTCGAAGGGCAAGACACAGAGGTGAGGGCGGAACATGATCGCCTCCTTCCTGCGCAGGCCCATGGCGCGCACCAGTCGCATCGCCGCACCCACGTACGGATCGAAGTTGCCGATTTCCGCGATCAGGCTGTCGATGTCGATTCGCTTTGCAGTCCAGCTCTTGTCGCGCGTGGATGCCTCGTGTCGCTCGTATTCTTCGGCTTGCAATCCATAGTGCTGTGGCTGGCGTACCAGTCCATGCTTGCCCAGCCATTGGGCCAGGCCGCGCAAAAAACTCAGGTAGGTCTGGATGGTAGCGGGTGCGAGCCGCTCTGCGCGCCAGATGGTCACCATCGCCCTGACGTGCCGCTCGCCCAGGTTGCGCGGGTCGGGCAGCGTATGGAATCCGGCTTTGCGCTTCAGGTCGAGGAAGAAGCGGCGTAGAAAATCGGCTCGTTCCTGGCGCGTCTTGAACGACACCTCCTTGTGTTTCGCCGTGTGCTGCCGGTTGAACAGGTCGATCAGCACGTCGAGCACCTGGAGCGGCGGTGTTTCGCCAATCTTGTGACGCGCGAGGATTTCGGCGGCGCTCAGGCCAGTCCACTCCTGCCGCCGGGGCGGTTGATGAATCAGCGACGCGGCAACGCGTGGTGCGCGGTGTGGAATCGGTGGCTTGGACATGCTGTCCTCCGTGATCGAATGTCTGCCACCTGATACGGGCGAGTTCAGTCGCCGCGCGATCGAAGCGCAGGGAAACGCGG
Organism: Pseudomonadota bacterium; assembly: GCA_040389645.1. Lineage (GTDB taxonomy): Bacteria > Pseudomonadota > Gammaproteobacteria > Burkholderiales > Burkholderiaceae_D > Rugamonas. Next base: position 55,700 of record JAZJZT010000077.1, read on the forward strand.
GAGGCCGATGCCGCCACCTCCTGCTCTGTGCCAATGCCTGCGCGACTGTCTCCGCTGCCGTGCAAGTTGATCCGTACCCAGGGTTCACCAGCCGCTGCCTGAGCCGGCCGGTTCGGTCGATCTTAAAAATGGTTCAATGAATCCGTCCCGCTTGTGCATTTCTGCGGCGCACGGGGTTGGTGATGCCGCCACACCTCCAGGGCGTGACAGGGCATCGGCGTCGAGATCGAGTCTCGCGCGCTGTCGGGATCAGTTCTTGTAGCCGTCACCCTACCTGCATGGGTTCACCCCTCACCGAAAGTCCGGGGCGATGTCAGGTAGTCGAGCAAAGACGCACGGGGAGCCTATCAAGGCAAGCACAGCCGTGCGCGGCGTGGAACGCGTGCGCGAAATGGGTGACGAGGAATAGTGACTCGGCATCGAGTACCGAGGTGACCATCTGCTGGGCCATGACGCCTTCTCGAAGAAGGCCAGCGATTTGTCGCTGACATGGTCAGGGCGGGTTGCACTACGTGGTGCTGCACTGCGCGGCACGACCTCAAGTGCCACGCCGAATCCAGTTCGGGACCGGACTTGCATGGGCGGGTAACGACCGCCACGCCTTTTTTCCCGCGATGGGAACAGGACAAGGAGCCTGTCGAACACCGTCAGTTGACATCATGGCGGCGAGGCAGTCAAGCGCGGACCGGCGTTTACGGGTGGTGTCGGAACGTGGGCTTGATGCGGGTTTTTCTTCCGGTAGGAGGCAAGGGCCAATGCGCATAAGGGGTTGACGCGAGATCTGCTTGCCTCTGGTTCCCAAACAGTTATTTTTTCGGCACAGGTGAGGTCAAGCAGGGGCTTGACGGCTGATTTTCCAGTGAGACCGTGGTGATACGCGAAAGGGCGAGATGCCATGCCGAAGCAGACAGCTGTTGGTCCGGGTTCACCCAGGTGACAGAGTGGATGCAGCATGCTCGGGTCTGACGTCGAAATCTGGTCTCGATCGTGGGTGTTTCGCGTGGAGGTGCGGCATCGGATATTCGATGCTGGCCGTTGCAGTTCAGTCTATTGGAGAAATCATGGAAACGATCGTCAGAGCAGTAGATGTAGGGTTCGGCAACACGAAATACGTGAGCAACTGTGCAGGTGATGATATTCGCTGTGCAGCCTTTCCATCCATCGCCTATCCGAGCGCGCGGGATTTGTCTGCGCTTCCAACGGCGGAACGGAGAAAAACCGTCGCGGTGCCGATCGATGGCTTGTTTTATGAGGTTGGACCGGAGGTCAGCCTGGCGGCAGATACGTTCAGAGCGACCCAGATGCACGACGGCTACATCGAGACTCCTGAATATGCGGCCCTGTTGCGTGGTGCGCTTAATCTGATGAAGGTCGGCACCATCGACTTGCTGGTCGTCGGCTTGCCGGTCGCATCGCTTATAGCGAAGAAGGGCTCTTTGGAAAAAGCCATGACGGGCAAGCATGACGTCGGCAATGGTCGAACCGTTACGGTGCGCAAAGCGCTCGCCATCGCGCAGCCACAGGGAGCTCTGGTCTATTACGCTTCGCTGCATCAGAAGCTGCAGTCCATCGAGAACGAGCAGAGCCTGGTCATCGATCCCGGTGCCCGCACATTCGATTGGCTGGTTACGCGGGGGATGCGCCTGGTGCAGAAAAAGAGCCACTCGATCAATCGGGGAATGTTCGATATCTTGCAAGCCATTGCGACCGAGATCAGCGATGACATTGGTACACCGTATCGAGATCTGGACGCGATCGATGCCGCCCTCCGTACCGGAAAAAATCCGGTGATCTATCAAAAACCCTACGACATGGCGCGCCTGATGCCGATAGCCAGAACGATCGCGCAGCAAGCCGTGTCGTCGATGATGCAGTGGATCGACGCAACCTACAACTTCCAGAACATTATTCTGGTGGGCGGTGGCGCCTTCCTGTTTAAGCGTGCTGTGAAGGAGGCGTTCCCACGGCACAAGATCCACGAGATCAAGGATCCGATCTACGCGAACGTGAGGGGCTTCCAGATCGCCGGCATGAACTATGCCCGCAGCACGTTGGAAAAAGACGCGCGTGCTGATGCGGTCGATCTGAAGGCTGAAGGAGAAATGCCATGAGCCCGGAAAACCCGATGCTGCCGGAACGCATACGGCTCGTGTTCGAGTTGGAGCGGGTAGACAATCCAAGGCTCTATGATGACCTGATCCAATGCAAAAAGGGTTCGAAGCGCGTGAATCGTCTCCGAACGTTGGCGCAAGAAGGCTTGCTTGCTGAGCATTGGGCGCCGAGGGGCGGCGGATACATTGATGCTATGAATGGGGAAACGCTCCATGTTGTCAAAGGCAGCGCTTTGATTACGAACCAAGTGTTTGAGGAGCCATTGACGGAGTAGGTAAGGGGAGCGAAATTCACGGCGACGCATCTGTCCTTGCTCGCGGCTGGTCCCGGGCAGCAGTCGCCATCCGCCGAGGCCGCTACTTTAGCATCTCCGGTTTGAGTGGAGATGTATCTGGCCGCGTTATTTGCATCGGAATGAGCAAATTGCAACACTATCCTATTGAAAGTAACAGTGAGCTTGTCGTGGACGAGTCGTGGTGAAGCTGCAATAGCCATGTCATTATCCATATTGTAATAATTATTTTTTAGCTGGGATCGGACGGTCTTGTGAAATTGCATTTTTGTAATGATAAATTGATGCTGGCCGGCGTGTTGTACGGCGCCGCCGCGATGATGTCCCGCTTATGCCTGGGCGGAGTGATCCGATCTGCTCCCACGATCGAAATCTCCAGTTCGGTTGGCGAAGCGGTTTTTACGAGACGGATATTGGCTGGCGAAGGGATGAACGATGTCGACAGATTTTCAGGTGGAAGGTACCAATGCGAATGCGTCCTTCACGTTGAAGCTGGGCGGTTTCAAGAACCAACTGCAACACCCGTTTGAGTTTTTCTTAATTAAGCATTTTAGCCTGTGCCATGTCTGATACCTAAATTCAAGAAATTATCATTTTCTAGATGTAGTCTTCTATTTGGGAAATCAAGATGCCTGTATGGTATTAAATTATCTTGCAATTGAATAACTTTCATCGAGGAAAAGGATTTCAAAATTTATCAAAATTAAGATAAGACTTGGTAATCAATTCAAATAAAAACTGTGCACTCATGTAAGCAGCATATTCGTGAGCAGCATCCGATTTATCTTCATCTCCAAAATCGCAGACTGATTTGATTGAGAAGCAAGTTGGTCGTGGCTCAGAAGCATACTCGGCTGCTGTAAACACCGCATAACTTTCCATATCAATGCCTACCAAATTTTTATGCTGTTCACGCACATCGTCCATGAGCTTGGCGACCTGCAAAACAGAGCCACCACTCGCCATAGCATCGACGAACAAGTCCGGAAACTTAGACGGTTTTGATGCGTAATAAGCGGCATGAGCACTTGATAAGAAAGTTAAATTTTCACCTAATTTTTTAATCGCTGAGCGTACTTTCTCATCTAACCGCCAAGGATACGGTGCGGGGCGAAATTTTAGATCGCCATCTTTGTCACGTACCCATTTCCCACTTCCCCAGTCGAAGCATGGTTCGGCAACCAAAATGTCTCCAATAGCCACCTTGTCACGTACTCCCGCGCAGATTCCAGTAATGGCGATATAGCGTGGTCGATACGCAGCAATTAATTTGGAAGCAATCACGGCTGCTGCAGGCAGGCCCATTTTCGGGGCTGCGACGGCGACTACGCTGATGTCGCCATTCTCTGTAGGAAACCTTCCTTCAAAGTACCTAGAGTTATCATTCACAATTCTTCGTTCTTTCCATTTCCCATCTAACCGACGAATGCTATCTAACTCTTCGTCTTCCAAGGCTACGAAAATTGCGAGATCTGTATGATAGGTGTTTCCGTCAGAAATGTACGGTGGAGCATCTTTCTCCAAAAGATACTTAATTGCTTCTTGCAGCGGAGCTTGCCAAGTTGGTTCCGAATGCGAGAATCTCACAAGCTTCCACAAGGGGGAGGAAAACTCCTTCTCAGCCGCCGCGACCCCATCATCATAGGACGTCATGCCGACCACAAATGCAGGAGCTTTAGCAGCAAGATTGTTTTTTATAAAACTTAAAACCCCCAAGCCAGCGCCAGTCTCCGCCTCTTGATCCGGCGTCATTGGGATATTAATATCTAAAATGACTAATTCAAAACGAGTTTCTTTTATTTCCCTTTTTGCAGCCCGAACATCGGTCGCATAATGAATATTGTCGTGATTTATTCCATCGACAGCTATCAATGTTTCAACCAAAAGTCTACGCTTTTCCTTCTCGTCTTCTACTACCAAAATTTTAATCATTAGCTATCACCTTTTTGATATAATTTTCTAACTCATCCTGCCAAGCAGCCTCGCGTTGATCAAAATAGACACTGCCAACATACGTTTGCGAAAATTCAGTAGCGCATCGCGCAGCCATTTCTTCAAAACTAACCTCATCCTCGCCCTCACCAAAAGACTCGAGTTGAGTTACAACAATTATTCGGGTTTGCACTTCCCTTAATTTTATTTTTCGCATCATATCATATCCACCAATAGGCCTAAGCCGACCTTCTCTTGCGTTTGGTAGGCGATCAAAATTAGGTAGTGTCATGTCCAAGATAATAAGGCCAGGCGATTCTTTTTCAATTAATTTCAGACCACTTTGATAGCTGCCAGCAATATGAACATTCAAAATCGGGAAACGTTCAATCAAAAATTTCCCTAGTAGCTCGGCCTTTAATGGGCTATCTTCAACGATGTATGTCAGCATTTTTTATCACTCGAAAGTCGGAAAAAGTCACTATTGTAGTGAATGTTCGGTCGTCGCCAACTTTGATATCTATCTTATGCCCTACTCGCAGATCAAACTCCGCAATTCGCCATATTTTTGACAAACCCGAACCACCTTCCACTCGAGCTAGACGCAAAGCAGTATCGCCTTCGTATTTTTTAATTGCTTCTTTTGCGAGTTGTTTCCTGATTTCTAAATCAAGCTCTGAAGAAAGTTCATTTCTACAAGAAACAACCAGGGTGTCTCCAATTCGATCCGCGCTGACGAAAACAGGAATTACTTGATCACTAAGCCCGCTGTGCAGTATTACATTCTGTAATAATATGAAAAATATTTCACATATCCCGTCCAGTAACTTGCCTTCAATTTTCTCTGGAACATTTAGCTTTAAAGATTCCTCTAGAGGAGTTTTAACATAACAATTTTTTACTTGTTGCAACGCCACGTGAACTGCAACTTCAAAATCAAATGGGTCTCGAGATAGATCTTGGGGGCGCCTAAACCATTCCGCCACCTCAACGACTGCCGACTGAAATGCCGTTTGAGATCTCACAACCGCATCTACAACCTGTATTATCTTGTCATGTCCTAACGCTTGTTCACATCCCAATATCAGTGCATCACATGCGCTATTTACTTGTTTTAATAAATTGGTATTAAGGTCATAACGGATAATTTCCATCGACTCGTCAACAAGTTGCCAAGCGTGTTCAAAGAACCTCTCCAAAAATGCGTTATAGTCCGTAGCTTTTGTAATAGTTCCTCTTAAATCATCGATGGCTTTTTCGTTTGCCTCAAAAATGAACATTCCATCATTTCCATTTTCTCTCACCTGTATTTTTTTTACTAAATACTCACTAATCAATTCTTCAATGCGAGTTGTGAAGCGTCCGAGAATTCGTCGAACCTGGTTTTGTTCATCATCGTTCAAGTAATCAAGCCGACTTGCCCATGCTTTAGGAAGAATAAATTCTTTATCCCGTTTTTTACATAGCAAATCTTCTGATGCGAACGGGGTGCGAATATGTCCTTCGAAGGCCCCGTGGCGAATAGTGGTGCTAACGTGAGTATCAAGACCGTATGCAGGACTGTAAGCAAATTCGACGCAAAAATCATGCCGCAGCGTTTCAAACAAGGCATGCTGCTCCGACGCCGGAAGCTTTAACTCTTTTATCTCAGGACTACCTTTCATCGTGAGCATTTCTTCTAGGCGCTTCGATAATTTCTCCGCCTTATAGGCTAAGACTGGTGACTCGAGAAGCTTCTGATAACGTAAAAAAGTATCCAATAACGTCGTTTCGAATGACTGACGAAGCCCAGCCTCGTCCACGTATATTTTGCTAGCCTGAACTTTTTTTAAGAGATGAGCAACATTAATATCTCTAGTAATTCCCCGAATCTCACTGAGATACTCCTCCTTATCTTTTGAATCAATACTCAACAAATGCTGGCAAATTGCAATTCGTTCTTCCTCGATTTCATCAACACTGGAGAAACAAGTTGTATCTCCTAAGAATCTTGGTGTGCAGATATTGCGCAAGAAGTAAACTTCCCTAGCTTGATCAAATTTCTTCTCTAAAGCAAAGAGCTCGGATGGTTTTGAAACACTTGCATCGTACAAGACATTTTCAAATATGTCAGAGAGTTCTTTCTCCCATCGTGGGTGAACATGTACCACATTTAGATGTAAAAGGATTGCAAGATCAATATTTGCCAATAGTTCATTTTTCTCTAGGCAAACTTTCACAAGCTCATTTATTCGATATGCAAAAACGGCTGAGGGGTTAAGCAGGACGTGGTCAATAATTAAATTAAGACATTCTTTATATCGATGATCTGCATATAAGGCATCATAAAGATATCTTTTTGCATGAGATGAAACAAAAATGTTTGCATGTTTGGCAGCAAATGTATAACAATGAATGGCTTCTTGTAAATTGTTTTTAGAAATCTCTATATGTCCTTTGTAGACACTTAACCTGTGTAATGGGAGACGTCCAGAAAGTTCATCGATGCTAGTGCCTTGTCCATTGCAGTAAATTATCTTTCGAAGGTTTATTGACATTGATTTTGGATGTGAACGCGATAGTTCAGCAACCCAGTTGGACCTGTTTTCAAAGCCAGCCACCAACGCCATACTCCAAGGGTTTTCTAATGATCCATTTAGCGTCGCCAAGTACTCCAAATCAGAATATTTTTCCGTCAGTATATAGTCATGGTCGCGCTCTAAAAAACTCGCTGCTTGAATAGCTATTTCATGTTTGGGGCAAGTTAGAGCAATTTTTTTTAAACTTAATCGATGCTGTTGGGCGTGAGGGGAAAGAATTAATATTTCTCTCATCGAGGCTATCATTTGTCCCCTAATGCTGACCTTAGAAAATTCCTGATTCTCAACCATAAAGATGCTGGCGCGAGCTATTAATTCAAGGGACTCGCATGTCAATACATCCACTTCAGAGTAATGTCCAGATGTATACGAGTCTGCCTGCTTTATTAAGGCGGAATCGCTTGAAATTGAGACTTCTTTCGCCAATATGCTATCCAATCTACGAAGCCGAATATCACCAATCCCATTAAGCTCTCTAAGGCAAAGTGCGATGTTTTTACTAACACTCTTTCGTTCACGAGAAAGCTTTATTTGCAGCATTGATACAAGTGTTTCAAATCGGTCTATAATTGGGTTTGGCTCTTCCCAACTAACTGGGAATTGTGGCTCTCTAACTGCGGTAAGATCGTAGGGGAGTATGTGATTTAAAACGTACTCCCCCAGTCCTGGTGACGGAAGAATGTTCAGTAGTTCATCATTTAATTTGGCGAACGAAACGTTAGCTTCGCTGCGCAAACTAAAGAAATAACATACCCACGCCGAAAGAGAGTTAATTCCTTCTGTGGAAAGAATCGTTTCTACATAATTCTTTTGCGACTCGAGGCCTTTGTGAAGCTGAAAAAGTTGTAATTTATATTGAATCAACCATAATGATATGCCGAATTCTTTCTCAATCAGTTCAAGAATTATTTCAGCGTCAGAGTATTCTCCATTAACAAATTTTGAATAAAAATTCTCTTTCATCTTCACAAAATTATGAATCTTATTTGCGAAAAGTTTCAGGACGCATGCAGTCCACAAAAATTCGCCGTCCTCGCTAATAGGTCCGAGCCGTGGTAGGGATATGAGTTGGTCGGGACGATTTGGAAAGGTAGATAAGGCAAATAGGCCTTTGTAAATCGACTGTTGTCCCAGAGTCGACACGATTTGAGGAAACAAGGACGGGTCAATCCTCGCTCTTGCTCTAGTAAGACCAATTCTAGGCGAACGAGCTTGATGAATAGTTTTACGAAATTGCTGTACAACGTCATTTTTCTTTTCAGTACGCTTAGTTTTCAATCGACACTCGCCATTCAAAGAAAGATTGTTTTGACAAAAGCTAATAGTAACGCGAAATGGTTATTTTTTGGTAGCCAACTTAGGAGCCTAAAAGAACTCGCCGAAAATGGCATGATGCCGCTGTGCCAACGCTGGCCTTCTTGTGATGATCGAAATTAGCCTGTTTGCCAATCAAGAGTGCGAGGCCAAGCTCAACATCAGCGAGCTTGGTGACGCGCTTCAAGTGTTGGCACAGCACGTGGACTTCGCAGCTTTGGCTGCCCGAGCCCACTGCCAGCAGTTCTTCCGCTGGTATAACGATGTCCACCGCTACTCCGGGATCAGACTGATGACACTGCATCCAGTGCACCCTGGCTTGGCTAGGGTTTCTGATTGTCAACCAGTCGCCCTGATGTTCGCGGGAGAGGAGCGGTATCTGCTGCGCTGGTGCGGTGTGGATTCGATTTCGAGAGTGAGTCCCAGGAATGAAGTTGCTGCACGTTGCGCTACCTCGCGGGCTACGATTTATCGTGTCATTCGCCATGGAGAGTTTCCCAAACCCGTTAAGACCTTCCTTGGTGCTTCGTGCTGGGTGCCGAGCGAGATTGACCAGTGGGTCTCCGACCGAGTCCAAGCGCATGGCGTCACAGGCTTGTAGCCGCTGCATAGACTGGCACCGATAATTTTTGAATCCATGTTTGACTCCATACTTTGAAAATTCCGCTAGAATCTCCTTTAGTTAAAGGCTGTATTCGACTAGTTCGAATCCCACCGTCCCGCCAGTATTTCTCAAAAAGCCCTTGATTTTCAAGGGCTTTTTGTTTTTCTGGGTTTCTCGGGGATAGTCCAGGGATAATTCAGTAGTCGGCGCCAGTGATGGGCGCCGTTTTTTTGTATTTTCGCAATATGCTAAGCCGGTCAGGTCCATCGCCACGCTGAGCATCCATGATGGCTATACTTGGACGCCAGGCATCGGTATAGCTGAACTAGACTCCAGCTCTTGGCGCAGGCCCCATAGGCTTGTTGAATAGGCTTGGCGTCACTACAGGGCGATCGTGGTGTAGCTTCGTCAGCAGCTTGCATAGCAAGCCTGGCCAGGTCTGCAGCAGTCACACTCCGGCATACTTCGTGACGATCCCTTGGAAATGCTCAATCCGATGGTGATACCGCTTCTATGCCGGTCTCTATTTGTCCGGTTCGGCAGGCAGCGCCGGGACAGCTTCTGCGCTCTGCGTAGCGCCAAACAACTTCATCTCGCCGGAGGCTAAAGGGTCTGCCATGAAGGCCTGCACCGCCGTGGTTGAACAAATGCTCCTGAACATTCGCTTGCCAAAACTATGTTCGAAAGCGGTTGCCGCTGCGGGGCAGCACCACGTCATTATCCGGAGCATTTCATCGTGAATTTCACGCAGGCTGACCACGCTGTGAGACCAATGGGTTTCCGTACCTTTGAGGCGATGCGGTTTCCAGATCGGTTCCAAATGAGCGACCGCGTTACGCAACGACTGAATCTTTTTTAAAGTGCCGATTAAATTCGTCACCACCTCCGTCACAGACCAATATCCGGGCTTGGAATGGGGATGGAAGGCGAAGGTATCGGTCAGGATTCGAGGTTGCTCACGTTTCGTCAAGCCTTCGAGGAAAGCTGGCCAAAAGCCGAATGACAGTGCAGCGACGACGCTATCCGGCGATGGCTGGGGCGAGTGCCTGAGCGGCGATGCCCGGTTGGTGTTGTAAAGCACCTCAATCACCTTATCTTTGGTCCTGCCGCGCAGTGTGAGGGCCGTCGTTTCTGTAATGTCATACCATGGAAAAGAGTCGCTCGTTTTCCGCGATGCGAAATTAGACGCAGATCGATGGACAGCATTGCGCAGGAGCACTTCGTACATTCCCAGGCAAGGCAAGAGCGCTGCCGCGATGGCTTGCCCCCAGAAATAGGCACCGAGCGTCTCCTTGTCGTCATGGCAACCAAAATAGCTTCGGTATGGTGCAATACGTGCCGGGCCAAGTGTCCAAATTACCGTTTTGACATCCGGGTTGCCGTCATGTTGTTCAGTATGCGTGGCTTGCATATTTTTGAGTAACGCAGTAACATTTAGTCGTAGCCCAATGTGATCCCACTCCCGCCCCCATGAGGGAACTAAGCCGGTGATGCCATATTGGTAATAGAGTCAAAAGCCACCGCAAGGTGGCTTTTGACTTTCCAGATTTGGTAGTTTGCTCCTTTGATCCGACCAAAGAGCAAGCGACTACGCACGAACTTGACAATGGCAGGCGGCGGAACGCGGTCGCATTGCTTGGGTGATTGAAATCCGATGCTAAGCCTATTTGGGCAGTGTGTGTGCATTTTGATTGATTGCCGCGTCCAGTTTGTCTTGCTCAACCTCGGTTCCTGTCGGAATCCACTTGGCATAATGTTCATAGAATACCTTCAAGCTGTGGCCTAGCTGCTTTGCCATGTACGCAGGCAGGACGTTGTTCATCAGGCCGATCGTGGCGTAAGTATGACGTGTGGCCGACGGCTTGCGATATCGTAGCCCCAGTCTAGCGAGCGTTGGAATCCAATAACGCTTACGGGGAGTTTGTTCGTCCGACCAAGGCTTGTTTGTGACAGGATCGAAAAAAACGCGGCCACCAAGCTGGTCGGCCCATTTTTTCTGTCGCTTGAGCGCTGCAAGAGCGCGTTTGTTGAGGTACACGGTGCGTTCCAATGAAGTCTTGGTGTCGACCACTTCCCCTTGTACCCAAGCTTGGCGGACGAGCATGGATTTCTTGGCCAGGTCAATGTCATCCCAGCAAAGACCAATGCCTTCCCCGGTACGCACTCCGGTAAAAAAACGGAATTCATAATAGTTCAGTACCGTCTCTGGATAGTGCTCTGTCATCGATGCCAGGATGGCATTTGCTTCATCAAGCGTGAAGGGATCTACAGTCTTGGGTTGCCATGCTGCCCGTTTGATCGTCGCGCAGGGGCTTCTGGTAAGAAGTTCATCGGCAACGGCGAGTTCAAATACGCCTGAAATGATAGACAGGTAGTTGTTGCGTGATTTCCCGCTCGCCCAAGTACCCTCATTTAGCGCTGTCGTGATGTGGGAATGGCGGACCGCGCTCAGAGGCAAGTGCCCCAACTGTGGCTTCCAGAAATTTTGGATGGCGTTTTTGTACGTTCTTTTTGTCGACCGCTTCAAGTCCAGTTGGGCTAGCCAAGTTCCCATGAACTCGCCAATAGTAAGTTGTTGGGTGACCTGAGCGCGCCGCGACTTGGGAAAGTACTCGGCAAAAACAAATGTTCCAGCCGCGATTTTCTCTCGCACCTCTGCCGCTATACGTGTCGCGTAAGCGATGTTGCTGGCGGGTATGGGGGGCAACGGTTGGTCAGCAACATACAGCGTTTCCTTCATCTGCTTGCCTTTGTAGGTGAAGACAATCTGCATGCTGCTTTCTCTTATGAAGACGCCTTTCCTTCCACCCATCGGTAATACTCCAGCAAGTTCATCGTGATATGCCCATCTGGGGCGCGGCGGTAGTGGATGCCTTCGACCCATAAGCCGTCTTCGATCTTGCGACGCACCGCTTTTTCGGTATACCCGGTACGGACGCTGAATAGTTTGATCAGCATCCATTCGCCGCGTACTTCAGCGGCGACGGCTGTATTAAGAGGGGCGACTTTCCCAGCTGTAGCTATATGAGTGGATGTGCGCATGTGACACCTGATTAAAAAATTTGTGTTATATATATAATACAAAATTATTATTCATGAATTGGCCTAGTTTGACATTCTTTGAGGCATAGCAAACTGTCGTGCTGCGTAATTTCCCGTTTGAAATGCGCTGCACGGTTGCTTGAACCGCCTGAAAAGTTTAGCAATGCCAGATGGTCCTCCTATGCTGACTGCAGTCGCCATTCTCATCATGGTCTAGGTGTAGCTGCTCGCATTTGAAACCGGCCGTGCTCGCATTCGACGCTGATTCCTGCTCGAATTAATGGCAACTGACGGCGCGCTCTTGCTCACGCTATCTGCAAATGAGCTTGCAATCGACGCTCCCGAATCGCATTTGAGCTTGTCGTGCTCGCATTATTTGCAACTGACGCGGTACGCCCAGCGCTTGTATTTTTTTGGTGTACCCGTACGGTACATCGACGATTCGGACGATGTCGCGTTGGCGAAGTGTTGACGCGCCTTGCCGTTTCTGTAACACTCGATCCATCATGCCAATCCCGACTTTCGCCACTGCCTCTCATGTCGCCCTTAGTGCCGGCGAGTGCGCGTGCATGTCGGTCGGCCGTAAATCGAAAAAACAGTCGCTCACCTGACCGGGGCGATCTGTCCTGTCAAGTGAGCGACAGGACCGAACCAGCCTACCACCCTTCCTGCCTCTTCCTTGACGGTTCCCCTACCGGTCAAACGCAAGGAAATTTCATGAACAACCGATTTACCGGGATCTGGCCGGCCCTCGTCACCCCTTTCCACGACGGTGGCGAAGCCGTCGACCACCGCGCGTTGCGGGGCCTCGTCCAGCGCTTCGCCGACGCCGGCGTAGCTGGTATCGTCGCCTGCGCGACAACTGGCGAAGCGGGCACGCTCAGCCAGGACGAACGCCTGTCCGTGCTCGACAGCGTGCTCAAGGCCGCTCCCAGCCTGCCCCTCGTAGCCGGCCTGTCCGGTATCAATCCGCGATCGATGCTGGCGGAACTGGAGGCGATCCGCCAGCGCCCCGTTGCCGGCATCCTGGTGCCGCCACCTTCCTACGTGCGGCCGTCGCAGACGGCGATCGTGCGCTTCTACGAAGACGTCGCCGCGCCAGGCGTTCCGGTCATCATCTACAACATTCCCTACCGCACAGGGGTGCGCATCGAGCGCGACACCTTCCGCGAACTAGCCCGCATCCCAGGCCTCGTGGCCGTCAAGGATTGCGGCGGCGATACGGCGCTGACACAGGAACTGATCGCCGAGAGCCGGTTCGACGTTCTCACCGGCGAAGACCTCCAAATCTTCACGACGCTGTGCCTTGGCGGCGCAGGCGCGATCACCGCCAGCGCCCACGTGCGGCCCGACCTGTTCGTGAAGATGGCACACGCGCTCGCTGCTGGCGACCTGGGAACGGCGCGGCGAATCCAGGCCGCGTTGCGGCCAATGATTGAGAGCTTGTTCGCGGAACCAAGTCCGGCGCCCCTGAAGGCGGCGCTGGCGGCGATGGGACTGATCGGCGACGCCGTGCGCTTGCCGCTGCTGTCGGTGTCACCCGTGCTGCGGGACATGCTGGACCGGCAGGTGCGCGGTCTGAACGCGCTGGCGTAGCCCGCGTTACTGCTATTGCAGCTTGAGTTGCGGCGGCTCTTCGCGCAGGCCGAAATGAGTGGCTTGCCGATATAGGCCGTCATTTGCAGTTAGCGTGAGCCGGCGGCCATTGGAATGCGAGCCATGGCCGTCGATTGCAAGCTCATTTGCAGATAGCGTGAGCACAGCCCTGCCTTCGTTTGCAGTTAATCCGAGCCGAAATCGGCGTCAAATGTGAGCACGGTCAGTTTGAAATGCGAGTCGCTACATCTAGGGTATGTGCATGCAGTGCCAGCACTCATCAGCATGACGCCTGAATCCAAAGCGGACTCATTGACAACTGGTGTGCCATTTAATAAGCGCCTCAGCTTCTTCCGCACTGAGCATGCCGGTAATGCAGGAACAGATGGCGCTGATTTCCAACTGGCCGCGCTCGATACGATTTGCGGGCGCTGCTGCATTCTCTTCCCATCCTCCACCTCAAACGCTTCCGATGTTCCCCATGCGCCAAAGCACAAGTGCCTGGTTCAGGCGCTGAGTTTGTCGATGGCTGGTGGCGCTGCCAGGTTGCACGCGATCAGAAGCAGGCGCCAAGCCGCATAGGGCATGGGCGCATGGTTGGCTGTCATTGGCGGGCTGAGCCATTTACGCACGGTGCGTGACGAGACACCGACCAGGTTCGCCAGTTCCAAGCCGCTCAGGCCGGATATTTGGACAACAGCGCGGATATCGGCCCATTCCGGTTGCCGATATGACGGATCGTGAAAAGGAAGCAGCGTATCGGGTTCCGGGCCGCTGTCGTGGCCCGGAGCATTGTAATACTCGGGAGTTTCGGTCATCTAAATTCTTTCATAGCATGCCGTGCTCGGCAAACGAAAACGTTTGCGTACCCGCAACGATCAGGTGGTCAAGCATGCGTACTTCGACGGTGCCTAGCGTTGAGCACAGCATCGTCGTCAGCGCTTTGTCCGCAGTGCTGGGATCCGGTTGGCCGTTTGGATGATTGTGGTAGAGGATCACGGCGGCGGCATTGTGACGCAGGGCAGTCTTGATCACTTCGCGCGGATGGACGTTCGTGTGGGTTACCGATCCGAAGAACAAATCATCCTCGGCCACGATGCGGTTCTGCACGTCGAGCCAGAGCGTGCCGAATACTTCACGCTCGGCGGTCGCCAGTTTCAGCGTCAGGTAATTCTTGACCGTGTCGGGGGAGGACATCGATGCGCCGGGCTGGCGCAGACGTTTCAACAGGATGCCCATGGCATGGGCGACAACTTCGTCATCAGAGTTCATGGTGTGCTCCGGAAGTGGCCTTGTCT
>JAZJZT010000078.1:0-6818 GCA_040389645.1 Pseudomonadota bacterium
CACCTGTCAATTTATTTATCCCGGACGGTAGTGCGCGGAGGCGGGAATCCCATTTTTTGCGCCATCCGAGACACAAAGATTGTGCCGGGTCGAACCGTCCATCTCGCCCAGCCAGGAACCTTTGCCCATCCAAAAAATCTTGACAACAAGCTGGAAGATATCTATTGTTAAGTGAACTTAAGTTCACTTAGTGATGCATTTTTTGAAATCGTTTTAAATGACATCATCCAGGTGGATTGTTCAACACGACATCACATTCAATCCAAGGGGGCACTGATGAAATTTATTTTCAAAATTTTTACATTTACCTTTTTTCTGATGGGCCAAATGTCAAATTCGCAAGCTGCGGTAACTGGCAGCGCGGACGATGCAGTTGCCATGGTGAAACGAGCAGTTGCCTATATCGGCGCAAAAGGAAAAGACGAAGCCTTCAAGCAGTTCAATGATGCATCCGGTGCTTACATCGACCGCGATTTGTACATTGCCGTGATCGATGCGAAAGGCGTCATGGTGGCGCATGGCGCCAATCCAAGGATTATCGGAAAGGCCGTCATGGAAATGAAGGATGCTGACGGCAAGCTGTTCATCCAGGCACTGGTCGACACTGCGCAAAAAAAAGGGAGTGGCTGGGTGGACTATAAATGGCCAAATCCCGTGACCAAGGCGATCGAGTCCAAATCCACCTATGTCGAAAAGGCAGGCAATTTTACGGTTGCCTGTGGCATCTATAAGAAATAACGCGGGAATGCGTTCTCCCGGCCAAGAAAAAATTTCATCGGAGACAAGGAAATGAATGGTTGCCCAGTAGCATTAGGCGCCAAATTGGCGGAATTTCTTGCCGCTTCTCCATGGTGCGCGGAACTCACGCCAGAGCAGTTTGCTGAGGTCTGTCGCGATACCCGGGCGTATACTTTCGCGGCCGGGGAGACGATCTGCCTGCGCGAATCGCCATGCCAGCACTGGCTGGCCGTCATGGAGGGGCTGGTCAAGGTGGACACGGTTACCGCCGACGGCAAGGCCACGACGTTTGCCGGCGTTCCTGGCGGTTCATGGTTCGGCGAAGGCGCAGTATTGAAAGGAGGGCCGCGCCCCTATGCGGTGGTCGCCCTGCGCGACAGCATTGTCGCTTTCGTGCCCCGGGCCACCTTCCTGTGGCTGAGGGATAATAGCCACTCTTTCAGCAGCTGGCTGATCGACCAGTTAAACGCCCGCCTGGCTTATTATATTGCGCTGGTCGAAAGCCTTCGCCTGGGCGATGTCAATACCCAGGTTGCATTCTGCCTGGCCGAGCTTTTCAACCCGCAGCTCTATCCGAACACGCAACTGCGCATCGGCATTTCCAAGGAAGAGATTGGCCGGCTTACCGGTATGGCAAGGCAGACTGCCTACCGCGCCTTGAACGAACTGGAAAATGCAGGCTTGATAAAGGTACAATACGGATCGATCGAGGTGCTGGATCTGCCAGGGTTGAAAAAATTTGCGCTCTGTGCCTAATGTCGTTAAGTTAGTGCCAAATCTGTCATTCCTCCCATTGGGAGAAATGACTTCCCGCGAAAGCGGGAATGACAACTCTACGGCCGGTGGCTTAACTTAACGGCATTACGCTCTGTGCCTGAAGGTACACCTATTGCGGGGGGAACCCGGGCCTTCTATCGCCCGGGCATCGGCGCTAGTAAAGCATGAAAAACCTCCTTAAGTAGAATTGTCAGTCACTTATTTTTTGGATATCGAAATTACGGCAACAGCTTTTGGAGAATCGTTTGGGCGATAGTAAAGACACTGCCGAGGTGGGCGGCGGTCCCGGAAGGCCCCGCATTCGTCGCCGGGGTCCCGATAAGTATCCGCTGATATTGAAGGCGGCCAGGCAGTTGGTGGAAGAAGTCGGTTTTAGAGATGTACAGATGTCGTCCGTTGCCGAGGCTGCGGGCCTGGCAATCGGCACCATCTACCGCTACTTCCCTTCGAAAACGGAACTCATGATGGAAGTGGTGGCGATCACCGCGCAGCGTGAAGTTGACGCGGTGGCCGGCGTGGCCATGGCCGATGGTTCGGCAGTCGAGCGCCTGGGTACTGCCGCCTGGACATTCGCCAGTCGCGCACTGCGCGGCAGGCGGATGGCGCATGCCTTGGTGTCCGAACCGGTCGAACCTGAAATTGAGGCCGTCCGGCTGAAATACCATCGGGCATTGGCCCGGGTCTTTTTGACGATTATCGAGCAAGGCATACGTAACGGAGAGTTCCCTGATCAAAATGCCAGCGCATCGGCTGACTGCATAGTCGGCTGTCTGTTCGAGGGGCTGGTCGGTCCTCTTACCCCGCAGGCTTCGGTTGGCGACGGCAAGCTTGGCGAGCAGGCGGTAGCCATCATCAGTTTTTGCCTGCGAGGCATCTCAGGTCAACCCCTGTCTTTCTCTATTCCAAACGGATCCACATCGCTGTGAACCCGTTTTGATCAGCCCCCGGTGAACGGCTTTACTGAGCATTTTTTGTAATCGCCTCGCGGCTGCCAGCCTGTTCGCGCAAGAGGAACTTCTGGATCTTGCCCGTCGCGGTCTTCGGCAATTCGCCAAAGACCACGCGGCGCGGACATTTGAAGTGCGCCAGCCGTTCGCGGCAGAACGCGATCACCGCGGCTTCGGTGACGGAGAGAGCATCCTGTTTTAATTCCACGAAGGCGCATGGCACTTCGCCCCACTTGTCATCGGGCTGGGCCACGACAGCCGCATGCAGCACGCCGGCGAGCCGGTACAGCACTTCTTCCACTTCCACCGACGAGATGTTTTCTCCGCCGGAGATAATCACGTCCTTCGAGCGGTCGGTGATCTGCAAATAGCCGTTCGGATGCACAATGGCCACGTCGCCCGTGTGAAACCAGCCATCCGCAAAAGCCGCCTTGGTGGCGGCGGGATTTTTCAGGTAGCCCATCATCACAGTGTTGCTGCGAAATAAAACTTCGCCCGTCGCGATGCCGTCCATCGCTACCGGCGCCAGGGTATCGGCGTCGGCCACCCGGATATGTTCCAGGGCTGCCGCGCGCACGCCTTGACGTGCTTTCAGGCGGGCTTGCTGCTCGATTGGCAGTTCGTCCCATTCGCTCTGCCAGGCGCAACTGATCGGCGTGCCGGAAATCTCGGTAACGCCGAACACGTGCTCAACCTCGAATCCCATGACACCGACGGCCTCCAGCACGGTAGCGGGCGGTGGAGAACCGGCTGTCAAGACGCGTACGCGGCGCGACAGCTTCGGGCGCTGCGCTTGCGGTGTATTGGCGATGCCAGCCAACACGATGGGCGCCGCACAAAAGTGATCGACGCCATGTTCCGCAATCGCCGTGAACACATTGGCCGCATTGACCTTGCGCAGGCAGACGTGCGTGCCTGCCGCCGCCGTGATGGCCCAGGTAAAACACCAGCCGTTCGCATGGAACATCGGCAGCGTCCACAAATAGACCGGCGCGCGCGGCAGCGCCCAACTGGTCATTTGCAGCAGACTCATCAGGTAGGTGCCCCGGTGGCTCGGCACCACTCCCTTCGGGTCGCCGGTGGTGCCCGACGTATAGTTCAGCGCGATCGGCGTCCACTCGTCGGTCGGCCAGCAACCGGGGAATGCCGGATCGCCGCCGGCCAGCAAGGATTCGTAATCGGTCTCGCCAATGGCGGGACCGGCAGGCGCGTCGAGATCGTTGATGTCGATCACGCGGGGAGGGTGGGGCAGCCCTTGCAGCGCCCTGGCTGCCAGCGCGGCGAATTCTCGGTCCACCATCAGCAGCTTGCATTCTCCGTGGCGCAAAATAAAAGCAATCCCCTCGGCGTCAAGGCGGCAGTTGATCGCATTCAGCACGGCCCCCGACAAAGGCACGCCGAAGTGAGCTTCCAGCATCGCAGGCGTATTCGGCGCGATGATCGACACCGTGTCGCCCGCCTGTATGCCCAGCCTGACGAGCGCGGAAGCGAGGCGGTAACAACGCTCGCGTGTCTGCGCCCAGGTCTGGCGAAAGGCGCCATGGACAATCGCGGTGCGATGCGGGTAAACCTCCGCCGTGCGATCAAGAAAATGCAGTGGCGTCAGCGGGACATGGTTGGCGGCATTCTTGTCGAGGCCTTGCGAGTAAGCTTGTGCACTCATTGTGCTGTCTCCTTATTGATGGTGTCATGAAATGTGGTGAAACTCTGCACCGCCTCGCGGCCGGTCACGAGCGAGTTCTCGATGCGGCTGGGATCTGCGTAACCCAGGCTCATTCCGCAGACCAGCATTTGCTGCTCAGGGATAGCCAATTGCTCGGCAATGGTGCGGTGAAACGTCGTAAATGCCGCCTGCGGGCAGGTGTCGAGGCCACGCCCTCGTGCCGCGACCATGATGTTCTGCAGGAACATCCCATAGTCGATCAGGCTGCCTCGCCCCATGCTGCGGTCAATCGTGAACATGAGTCCGACCGGCGCGTCAAAGAAGCGGTAGTTGCGGCCATGTTGCGCATGCATGCGCTGCTTGTCGTTCTTCTGTATGTCAAGCAAGCCATACAGGTCCCAGCCGACCTGGCGCCGCCGGTCGATGTAGGGCGAGATCCACTCTTGCGGATAATAGTCGTACGGTTCGTCGAGCGTGGCCATCATCGAAGGATCGTCATGGATGCGCATGATGGCATCGCTCAAGCGTTCCTTTGCCGCTCCCGTGACGACGTGGACATGCCAGGGTTGTGTATTGACCCCGGAGGCGCAATACCGCGCCACGTCCAGAATGGCCGCCACATCCGCGCATGAAACCGGCGTGGGAAGGAAGGCGCGGATCGAGCGGCGTGTCGCAAGCGCCCAGTCGACAGCGCCGCGCAGCGCGTCGGGCGCAATATCTGGTGGTAAAGCCAGTCGAATGCTCATATTGGATTGTCCATAAAATAAATTCCGTTATCACGTTCCGGGGCCGGCAGCCGGATCAGCCAGCCCCGTCATCTCAGGTCGCGCTGGCGTGCGTGACCGACGCGCAAAGCTGGTGATTGATCAACACGACCGCGGTCATTCCCAGCAATCCCGCGAACCCGATCGCCATGAAATTCTGTTCCAGCGGCAGCTTCAATGCGACCAGTGCGCCAATCATGATCGGCGCCATGATCCCTCCCGCACGCCCGACGCCCGAGGCAAAGCCCACCCCTGTCGAGCGAATGGCCGCCGGATAGAATTCGGCCGCGTACGCGTAGGCGACGAGCTGCGTGCCCAGCGTGGTCGCACCGACGATGAAGACCATCACGAACAGCACTTCGGAAGACTTGATGAAGCCCATCAGCGTCAGCGAGGCCGCGCCCAGTGCATAAAGGCTGATCAGCACGTACTTGATATTGAACCGGTCGCCGAGCCAGGCGCCACCGATCGCACCGGCGATGGCTCCGATATTGAACACCAGGACGAAGTTCAGCGCCGAGCCGAGGCTGTAGCCTGACAGCGCCAGCAACTTGGTCAGCCACGAGCTGAGCGCGTACACCATGAACAGGCCGAAGAAAAAGGCGATCCAGATCATCACCGTGCTGAAACCGCGCTGCTCCTGAAACAGTTGCAGGATCGGTGCGTTGTTGGCGCGCTCGCTTGCCAGGACGATGAATTGCGCGTCGGATGGCAAGGGGTAGCCGGGCATGATCTTGCCGACGATCTTGCGCAGGTCGGCGTCGCGCCCGTTCTTGATCAGGAAGGGGATCGATTCCGGCATCGTTTTGAGGATGAATGGAATCAGCAGCATCGGCAGGATGGCGACAAAAAACACCGATTGCCAGCCATGCTGCTGGATCAGCTGTTTTCCCGTCAGGGCGACCAGGATGCCGCCGACGGCATAGCCTGCGAATACGATGGCCACCAGGCGGGCGCGGATCGACGCCGGCGCATATTCTCCCATCTGCGCGGCGACGATGGGCAGCACGCCGCCGATGCCCAGGCCCGCGATAAAGCGCGTGGCGCTGAAGGTGAGCGGATCGTGGGTCAGCCCGGCGGCGGCGGTGAAGACGCTGAACAGCGCGATGCAGATCACGAGCATGCGCGGACGGCCGACCTTGTCCGCCAGCGTGCCGAAGAACATGGCGCCGATCATCATCCCGAACAGCGCTGAACTTGCCATGAAGCCTGCGGTGGTGGCATCCACGCCCATCTCCTTCATGATGAGCGGAAGTGCCGCGCCGACGACTGCGAGGTCGTAGCCGTCCAGCACAAGAATCAGGAAACACCAGGACAGGATCAGTGCGTGAAAGCCGTTGAGCCGGGACTCGTCGACGAGCTTTTGTATATTGATGGAGCGCATATGGATACCTCTGTTGATTGATGCAGCATGCCCGGCGCAAAATTCCGGGCGAAACGTATCCCCCCGCATTGACGCGGAAAAATTCTGGTTGAAGTGGAATTGGCCGTCTCCGAAGAAACGGGTACTCAGGCGCCGTCAGGCGCTGCTGGCGGCGGGTTCGGGCGGATTGTCATGCCAGATTTTTGAAAGTGCGGCACACGTCATCAAGGTTTCTCCTCCGGGTGAAATGGGGCGTCAGCAAAACGCCCGTCATGGATTGCTCTAGCGGCTATCCTGACGCTATCTTCCGACGGCAAAGGAAATATGAATGTTCTTCAGATGACAAGTGGCGACAAACTTGCGCAATTTCCGGATTTTTTGCGACAAGGCTTGCCGCGGCAAATGCGCGGCAGCGGGGTAATGCCGTATGCCGTTAAGTTAAGCCACCGGCCGTAGAGTTGTCATTCCCGCGAAAGCGGGAATCCCATTTTTTTGCGCCGTTTGCGACTCTAAATGGGATTCCCGCCTCCGCGCACTACCGTCCGGGATAAATAAATTGACAGGTG
>JAZJZT010000079.1:0-44384 GCA_040389645.1 Pseudomonadota bacterium
CTTTACATGTCAATCAAATTATTCCGGACACTAGTGCGCCTCCGCGGGAATGACAAGTTTGGCGCTAACTTAACGGCATTGGCGGCAGCGGGGAGGGGGGCGACGGAGGATGATGCGGAGAAGGCGGCCCTGCGGGAGGAGCGGGGCCGCTTGAAACAATTACAGGTCGGCGCCGCGTACGTTGCGCGCCGTGCCGTTGCGGCGGTCGGACTCTCCCCAGGCCATCCAGCGGTCCGGTTCACGCGTGTCGCCGACGCGGCGCCAGCGGCCTTCCTGCTGCGCGGTGATCGGGAAGCCGCCGACGAAATCGGTCATGTGGCCTTTCGGGTCCGGCAGGAATTCCCACTGTTCTCCGTTTTCCAGCGTCACCACGGCTTCGCTGGCGAAATAACTGTTCGGCAGGTGTTTCACTTCTCCCTCGATGCGCGTGGTGCAGCGCACCTCTCCGCTTTCATTCATCAGGATCGCATAACCGAGGTGGTCGTGGCCGACCATGAAGGACCCGGCGTCGAAGCTGCCGTCCTTGTAGATGGTGGCGAACGACCACCAGACCACGTGCATCTTGTTGTTGACGACCAGGTCCTTTTTGAAATGGATCGCGCCGCCTTCGGCCAGGTAGACCTGGTCCAGCGCGACCACGCCTTTGACCTTGCGGCCTTCGCAGGTGCCGGACAGGTCGTACAGTTGCGAGACATAGAAGGTGCCCCAGTCCACTCCCGGCAAATACCACTGCATGCCGGTGCCGATCAGGGGACCGTGCAGGTCGAACAGGCCTTCCTCGGTCCAGCTCATGCTGTCGCCGGACGCGGTCAGCGCCCACGGGTTGCCGGCTTCGCCCTCGACGCTGCTCCAGCGCACCGAATGGCCGTCGAACGACTGGCGCGGCATCGGCGTCAGTGCCTGCAAGGCCATGCGCGCCTGGTCGAGCCGGATGTTGACTTCGTCGATGCGGGTCGACTGGTACAGAAAGCGGGTCGGATTGGGCGTGCCCTGCGGCGCCATCACCGAGCGCACGAAGGAATAGATGTGGCCTTCCTCGTCGCGCACCGAGCCGAAGGGCATGCTTTTACTCATCGTCAGGCCGAAGAAGCCGCGCGTGTCGTTCAGCGCGGCGCCGGTGACACGATAGGGAGAGGCCAGCACCTGGTATGAGAAATCGGCGCGGGGTGGGGTGTCCTTGAATGTATGCATATTAAATGGTCTCCTTGTTCGATACGCGGGTTAATCCCAGATGACGTGGACGGCCGAAGCGCCGCGCAGCATCACGCCGTTGATGGTCGGCGCCGGGTAGTCGGGGTCGAGCCGCAGGTTCGGGAACAGGTCGAAGATCGCGTTGAGCGCGACCGTCAATTCCATTTTCGCGACGAACTGGCCGATGCACATGTGCGCCCCGAAGCCGAAGCCGAACGACAGCTTGGAGGGACGGTCGATGTCGAATTCGTCGGGACGCTCGAACACTTCCGGGTCTCGGCTGGCGGCGGCCGTGATGCACTGGACCATCGAGCCCTTGGCGACGGACAGCCCGCCGATCTCCAGGTCCTTGGCCGCCTGGCGCACCTTGAAGGTGGCGACCGGCTCGTAGCGCACGGTCTCGTCGATCACCTTGGCGATCAGGCTGCGGTCCTTGCGCACGCGTTCCAGCAAGGCCGGGCGTTCCAGCAGCAGGGTCAGGATCGAGCTGAAGGTGCGCGTCGTCGTTTCTCCTGCGGCCGGCAGCAGCGAGCGCACGAAGGTGGCGATCTCGTGGTCGTCGAGCTTGCGCCCTTCCAGTTCGGAACGGATCAGGCGGCTGATCAGGTCATGGCCTTCGGTGTCTCCGGTAGCGCGGCGCTGCTGCACGATTTCCAGCACCGCGTGGTACAGCGCCTTGGCGGCGTCGATCGCGGCGGCGCGCGCTGCCGCCTGCTTGTCGGCGCCGACCTGCGGGCCGGCCAGGATCGCCAGCGCCCAGGTGGCGTACTGCTTGATCTTTTCAGGCTGGTCGTCCGGGAAGCCCATGATCGAATAGATCGCGCGGATCGGGAAGTGCAGGCCGAAATCCATCAGGTCGGCCTTTTTCAAGGGCACCATCGGCAGCAGCGATTCGGTGCGCATCACTTCGGTGAGGCGGTCGCGCCAGCGGTTCGCCGTGTCCGGCGTGAACACCGGTTGCAGCAGCGCGCGCGTCTTCTTGTGTTCTTCTCCATCCATCGCGATGATGATCAGGCCATCGAAAAAGGAGCCGAGTCCTTCGGCGATGAAGCCGCTGGTGAAATTGGCCGGATCGCGCATCACCGCCATCACGTCCTTGTACTTGAACAGGCTGACGGTCGGGTGGCTGGCGTCCAGTCCCGCGTTGTTCGGCACGCCCATGCTGGCGGCGAAATTGCCGCGCATGACGGGCGAGTTTTCGCGCAATTGCTTGCAGATCGCGTAAAAGTCGCCGGTGCCACGGTAATTGCTGGACACGTTGGCAAAGGCGTTTTCAAGTGCCGGGGTGCCGCTTGTTGCTGGTTCTTCGATCGTTGCTGCATTCATGCTGGTCTCCTGAGGTACTGACTGAATCGGGAATTACGCGCCGAGGAAGCGCTTGACGCGGCTGGCGGCCAGGCGGCCGGGCATGCCGTTGACGCCGCCTCCGGGATGGATGCCGGCGCCGCCGAAATACAGGCCGGCCACCGGCAGCGTGTCGCCGCCCAGGCCATAGGCCGGGCGCAATGTGTTCGAGCGCAGCGCCGAGGTGTCGAGGTGGGTCACGCAACCGTTGTGCACATTCAGGCGCTTGGCCAGGTCCGCCGAGGTTTCGACGCGGCGCGCGATTTCGAATTCGGCCAGGCCATCCATGTATTCACTGGCCTGCGCGATGGTCTGCGCGGCGACCCTGTCGCGGATCGCATCCCATCCTTCGCGCGGGTGGACCGGCATCGCCGGAGGATATAAATAGGCGACGTCCTGGCCGGGCGGCGCCTGGGTCGGATCGACGGCGCTCGGCGCGGTGATCCACATGTAGGGCAGTTTCGGCACTTCGCCGCGCGCGGAACTGGCGAAGTTCTCCAGCACCGCCTCGGTGGTGCCGATCAGGAGCACGCACTTTCTCAGGCTGACGCCGTCGCCGCGCTGCGCCTCGTGGCGCCGCACCGAGACCTGGCCGCGCAGCGCGACGTCGACCCGCAGCGGGGATGCGCCGTGCGCATTGGCTGGCGCCATCGCGACCCGCGTCAGCAGGCGCTGTTCGATCGCGCCCGGCGTCACCATTTCCAGCGCCATCTTCGGGTGGCAACTGGCGATCACCGCTTTCGCGTTGATGCGGCGGCCGTCGGCCAGGCGCACGCCTTGCACCTTGCCGCCGATGGCGACGATTTCCTCGACCGGGGCCGAGGTCAGCACGTCGCCGCCCAGTTCCTTCAGGCGCGACGCCATCGCGTCGGGCAGTGCCTGCATGCCGCCGACCACGCGGCCGACGCCGAAGCGGTGCAGGAAGCCGAGCAGCACATAATAAATACCGCTGCCTTCGGCGGTGATCGGGCCGGCCGCGCCGGTCAGCGCGCACATCGCCGAGATCGTGATCGGGTGTTCGAAATTCTCCAGCGTGGCGCCGTAGGCCGAGCTGGTGATGAGCGCCATCAGTTCCGGGCGCAGCTTGCGGCCCAGCAGGGCGGTGCGCAGCACGCGCAGTTTCGCCAGCAGGTTCTTGCGCGCCGGGTCGACCCGCATCATCGGCACGGCCAGGTCGATGAACAGGTTGACCACCTTCATCAGGCGCAGGAACGATTGCGCATCCTTTTCCGAAAATTTGCGGATCTCGGCGGCGGTCTTATTCGGGTCGCGCCAGAACACCAGTGAATTGCCGTCCGGGTGCAGGTAGGCGTAGGCCGGCGACATTTCGACCTGGCGGAAGCCGTGCCGTTCCAGTTCCAGTTCGCCCGGCACGATAGGGTGCACGCGCAGCGACATCAGGTCCAGTGCGCAGGAATGCACCAGGTGCTTGGGTGCGCCGGGCATCAGGTAACCGGAGGCGGACATGCCGCCGATCTTCGGCTGGGATTCGATCACTATTACCTTCTTGCCGGCCTTGGCGAGATAGCAGGCGGCCGCGAGGCCGTTGTGGCCGCCGCCGACAATGGCGACGTCGTATTGTTCAAGGATATTCATGGTCTCCGTCTGTTCTGGTCTGAAAGGCTCTGGCTGCAATCGCCAAGCGGGCCTATGATATTGGCTGCATGCGCCGCAGCGGCGCCATTTCATTTGACCGCGAGTCAAAGCAAAACCAGGAGACATGCATGACGAAGTTGCAGGAACCGGCGGCGCTGGCGGGCAAGCGGGCCACGCTGGGCCGCATCCTGGCCGCCGCCAAGGAAGAATTCGCCGCCAACGGCCTGGCCGGCGCGCGCGTGGACGCGATCGCGGCGGCGGCCGGCGTGACCAAGCAGCTGGTGTACCACTATTACGAGGGCAAGGAAAAACTGTTCGAGGCGGTGCTGGCGGAGGCGTCGGCCCTGGTCATGTCGGAACTGGTGTCGCTGGACGTGGCGCAGCTGGCGCCGCCGGACGCGCTGCGCACCTTCCTGAACCACATGTTCGACCAGTACGCGGCCGACCCGGCGCTGCGTTCACTGTCGCAGGAAGGCTCGCGCTACCACGAGACGCACGACATCCCCGGCAACAAGTTCCCGGACATGGCGCCGGCGCTGGTGTCGGTGCTGGAAACGATCCTCGAACGCGGCGCGGCCAGCGGGGATTTCCGGCCCGGCGTCGATGCGCGCATCTTCACGGCGATCGCCTCCCTGGTTACCAGCGGCGGTTTTACGAGCCGCTTCATGCTGTCGGTGCTGGCCGGCTTTGACACCGCGTCGGCCGATGGCGCCGCCGCGTGGCGCCGCCATTCAGCCGATTTTATTCTGGCGTCGATCGCCGTTCAGGGATGCGCGACGAAATAACGCACCGCCAGTTTTCCTTCCGAAAAACGGTAAGTCTCGATGGTCTCGATGCCGCCGGCGCCGTCGCGCATCAGGTTGCGGTGGTGGCAGGCCGCCTCGCTGCCGTTGACGATGCAGGCGGCGACCTCGATGCGGATGCGCGCATTCTGCTGCGCCCACATGCCTTCGAGCACTTGCCACGGATCGTGGCGCGGCTGGCCGACGTATTCGATGTCGAGCCCCTCGGGCGCGATCTTTTTATAGTGTGCGAAAAAACCGTCCTTGTCGGAGGCGTTCCAGCAATCGACCTGTCCGTGCAAAAAATCGTCGATGGCGCTGCGGTCTGTCATGGCGGTGATCCTTTCAGTGATTGATGACCGAGTATAGGGTGGCGCATGACGCGGGCCCCATGTCGCGGCGCCGCTTTCGTTTGTCTTGAAGTCAAAGCGTCGCATGACAACATGTCACATTGGCGTCATCAAAACACCATCGTCCCGTCATATTTGATAGTTACGCTTGCGGTTTTGCCAATTCGCGTCACGCGAAAACGGCCGACCACACTGACTTGATCGATCCATGACGCCTACCGCCTTGCCATCCCGTACCAAGCTCGCCACCCTGATTTCGCTGGCCTTCCTGAACCTGAACGCGGCCGCCGCCGCGCCCGAAGAACCGGAAGCGTCGCCCGGCGCGATGCAGACCGTGGTCGTGTCGGCCACGGCCGGCGCCTACCGCCCGCGCGAAGCGGCCAGCGGCACCGCGTCGGCCGTCGCGCCGACCCAGTCCAGCCTGCAGGCGACGCAGCCGCAGTCCGTCATCACGCGCGAATTCATCGAACTGTCGGTCGCGCCGACGGCCGAATACAGCCGCATCGTCAATATCGCTCCGAGCCTGTCGGGCGATTCGGCCAACGGTCCCGGCCTGTCGGAAACCAAGACCACGATGCGCGGCTTCTCGGACGACCAGTACAACATCACCTTCGACGGCATTCCATGGGGCGACACGAATAATCCGGCCCACCATTCGACCTCGTTCTTCCCCGGCTCCGTGATCGGCGGCGCCGTCGTCGAGCGCGGCCCCGGAAACGCGAGCAACCTCGGTTACGCGACGTTCGGCGGCTCGATCAACCTGTTCTCGAAACAGGCGTCGAAAGAGCAGGCCGCCAGCGTGTTCACGTCGCTCGGCACCTGGAATACCGGCCTGTTCGGCGGCTCCTATGAAAGCGGCCGCCTGGCCGATTTCGGCAACGCCACGGTGCAACTGAACTACCAGCATTTGAAATCGGACGGCTACCTGACGCTGAACAGCATCAAGAGCGACAATTTCCTGATCAAGCTGCAGCGCAGCATCGGCTCGGACACGGTGGCCACCGTGCTGGCGACCGCGAACCGTATCCATTACACGCAAAACGATAACAGCAAGGGACCGACGCTGGCGCAAGTGGCGCAGTTCGGCAAGAATTACAGCCTGAATAACGATCCGACCAGCTTCAATTACACCGGTTTCAACCACACCACCAAGGATACCGATTTCAGTTACCTGCGCCTGGAAACCGGCTGGGGCGATGGCTGGAGCACCGACAACCAGCTGTATACCTATGCCTACAACAATCAGACCATCTCGTCGACCGATCCGACCGGCGCGACCGCGCCCGGCACCAAGGTCGGCCCGGCCGGCAACAAGGATATTCCCGGCATCGACAAGCAGAACAAGTACCGCGCCTATGGCGACATCCTGAAGATCAGCAAGACGATCAACGCCGGCACGGCGCGCATGGGCTTCTGGTATGAGCAGTCCGATACCGCCCGTCACCAGTATGACCTGGACCTGACGCTCGGCAATGTGCGCGATCCGCGCGAAACCAAGCCGACACCGGTGCAGAATCCGAGCGTGCTGTTCGACCAGGATTCGACGATCCGCAACTTCCAGCCGTTCGCCGAATTCGAATGGCGCGCCGCCGAAGGCACGACGGTGACGCCCGGCGTCAAGCTGGTGCGCATCACGCGCGCCGTCGATGCGCTGGTCAACCAGACCACGCGCGTGCCGCAGAATACCTCGGTCGATTACAAGACGACGCTGCCTTTCATGACGGTGAACCAGCAGCTCGGTGAAGGACTGGCGGCGTACGCGCAATATGCGAAGGGCTTCCAGATCCCGGACTTGAAATCGTTCTATATCACCGATCCGAGCCGCAACAGCAGCGCGCCGCAAAAATCGGTCAATTACCAGCTCGGCATCGTCGGCAAGAGCGATCGCCTGACCTGGGACGCGGACCTGTACAAGATCGACTTCACCAACAAGTATGTGTCGAACGGCCTGGCCGGCGCTGCCGCCGCCTATGTCAACATCGGCGGCGTCACCTATAAAGGTATCGAAGGGCAGGCGACCTGGGTGGTCGGTAGCGGCTTCGCGCTGTACGCCAACGGTTCGTCCAACAAGGCTGAAGCCACCGACACCGGCAAGACCATTTCCGGCGCGCCGGACATGACGGCCGCCATCGGCGCGCTGTACAACGCCGGCCCGTGGTCCGCCTCCTTGATCGGCAAGCGCACCGGTACCGTGCGCCAGGCCGACTACGATGCGGCCAAGCCGGCCGCCTACGACCTGTACAAGACGGCGGCCTATACCAACACCGACCTGAGCGTGGCCTACCGCTTCACCGGCCTGGGCATGGGCATCAAGACCTTGAAATTGCAATTCAATGTCTTCAACCTGTTCGACAAGCAGGAAGTCACGTCGATTGCGCCGGGCAAGACGGTGGCGTTCGACCAGTACACCTTCCAGGCGCCGCGCAGCGTGCAACTGTCGGCCAAGGCGGACTTCTGATGACGCCCGTCTACCGCACAATGCTGGCGGCCGGCCTGATCGCGGGCGCGGCCTGGTCGAGCCGCGCATCGTCGGCCGAATCCGATGCCGTGTTCGTGCCGGCAGGGCGCACCCAGGCGATGCTGATCCTGGCCGCGCCGCCAGGCGCGTCGTCCGGCACCGCAGCGCGCGAACTGGCGGAATTGCGCGACATCGAAAACCATCGCAGCAAGGAGCAGGTAGCGCGCGCGATGGCCGACGACAAGGATGAAACCATCTTCCTGTTCCGCGACGTGATCGGCGAAAAATTCAGCGCCAGCGCGCTGCCGCTGACGGCGCAACTGTCGGAGCATGTCGGCCATGACGAGGGCGCCAACACGGATCCCCTGAAACAGGCGTTCGCACGCGTGCGTCCCTACAATGCCGACAAGTCGCTCAAGCCGGTGTGCAAGACCAAGACCAAGGATGATTCCTATCCGAGTGGACACGCGACGGCCGGCTACCTGCAGGCGCTGACGCTGGTGGAACTGATGCCCGAGCACCGGGATGCGATCCTGGCGCGCGCCGACGATTACGCCGGAAACCGCCTGGTGTGCGGCGTGCATTATCGCAGCGACATCGTGGCCGGCAAGTTGCTGGCCTACGCGATGCATGCGACGATGAGGGAAGATCCGCAATACCAGCGCGAGCTGGCCGCCGCGCGCAGCGAACTGCGGCAAGTGCTGCAGACGGCCGTGGCGCAGAACTAGTACCCGCGCTTCGCGCCCGGAACGGACGCGGGGCGCAACGATCCCTGCGACGTCGATCCCTCTGGTATATTTGAATGCGCTGTCTGGCGTTAATGCCGCTAAGTTAAGGCCACAGACCATAGCTCTGTCATTCCCGCGCAGGCGGGAATCCCATTTTGCGTCCCGAATACCATCCCAAACGGCGCATAAAAATGGGATTCCCGCTTTCGCGGGAATGACAAATTTGGCGCTAACTTAACGGCATTACCGTCTGGCGCAGGCGGCAATACACGAGGGGAACGATCTATGACGCAATCGAACGGCTGGTTTTATTGGGCGCTGCTGTCGGCCATCTTCGCCGCGCTGACCGCCATCTTCGCCAAGATCGGCATCGAGCGCGTCGATTCCGACCTGGCGACTTTGATCCGCACGGCGATCATCATCGTCGTGCTGTCGGCCTTCATCGCCTATGCCGGCAAGTGGTCGAACCCCTTCGAACTGCCGGCCAAAACCTGGCTGTTCCTCGGCCTGTCGGGCCTGGCGACCGGCGCTTCGTGGGTCTGTTATTTCAGGGCCTTGAAGCTGGGCGAGGCGTCGAAAGTGGCGCCGGTCGATAAACTCAGCCTGGTGCTGGTGGCCGTGTTCGCGTTTACCTTCCTCGGCGAACGGCCGTCGCTGCGCGAGTGGGCCGGCATCGCGATGGTCGCCGGCGGCGTGCTGGTGCTGGCGATCAAGCGCTGAACATCAAATCCCGAACGACTGGATCAGGAATTGCTGGAACGCTTCGGCGGCGGGAGAGAACACGCCGTCGCGCTGCCACAGCATGCCGGCGTCCATGTGCGGGATCGCGTCGAGCACCGGGCGCGCTTCGATGCGTTTACCTTCCAGCGACCAGGGCCGGTACACCATGTCCGACAAAACCGTCACGCCAAAGCCGTGCCCGACCAGCCCGCGCAGCGCTTCGATCGAGCCGGTGCGCATGAAAATGTCGGGCGCCAGTCCCATGCCGTGCCAGTAGGCCAGCGCCGACTGCTCTCCCTCGTCGGCCGTCAGCAGCAAATAGGGATAGCGCGCGATGTCGGCCAGCGACGGCGTGCGGATCTGCGCCAGCGGGTGGCTCGGCGCGACCCACAGCTGGCGCCGCGAGCGCACCAGCACCGCGTGCCCGAAGCGCTGCTGGCGCTGCACGTTCGACAAAATCACCATGCCGATATCCACTTCCCCCGCCAGCACGGCGTTTTCGATGTCCGTGCGGTTCATGTCGCGCAATTCGATGTTCACGTCCGGATAGCTGGCGCGGAAGCGCGCCATCAGCTCGGGTAAAAAATAGCCGAGCACTGTATAAGACGCCGCGATACGCACCGTGCCGGACAGGGAACGTTCCTTGAAGCGCGGGCTGGCCACGGCGTCACGCACCGATTCGAGGATGTGGTGCGCGTGGCGCAAAAAATCCTGTCCTTCCGGCGTGACCGACACGCCTTGCGGCAGGCGCTCGAACAGCCGTGTGCCGAGTTCTTCCTCGATCGTCATCACGGCGTTGCTGATGGTCGATTGCGACACGTTTTCCTGCACCGCCGCCAGCGAAAACTGGCCGGTGTGGGCGACCGCGACGAAGTAGCGCAACTGCCTGAGTGTCAAATTGGATGCCATTCGTTTTTCCGATACCTCTTATGCCTATTTGTCGTTTTACCTGTGTTCTGCCCGTCAATATACTTCGTCGAAACCAACTTAGCGAGGCATATCCGTGAATTCTCCCCTGTCGCCCCAACTGCGCGAAGCGCTCAGCGCCGTCACCCTGGATGATAAATACAATCTCGACAAGGGACGTGTCTACATCAGCGGAACACAGGCGCTGGTGCGCCTGCCGATGCTGCAAAAGGCGCGCGACCTGAAGCAGGGATTGCACACGGCCGGCTACATTTCCGGCTACCGCGGCTCGCCGCTGGGAGCACTCGACCTGGCGTTGTGGAAGGCTAAAAAACACCTATCGGAAAATGACATCGTGTTCCAGGCCGGGGTCAACGAAGAGCTGGCCGCGACCGCCGTCTGGGGTACGCAACAGACGAATTTATGGCCGAACGGGAAGTACGACGGCGTGTTCGGCATGTGGTACGGCAAGGGGCCTGGCGTCGACCGCGCCGGCGACGTCTTAAAACACGCCAATTCGGCCGGCAGCGCGCCACACGGCGGCGTCCTGCTGCTGGCCGGAGATGATCACGCGGCGAAATCGTCGTCGGTGGCGCACCAGTCTGAACACGCATTGATCGCGGCCGGCATCCCGGTGCTGTATCCGTCCAGCGTGCAGGAATACATCGATTACGGTTTGCACGGCTGGGCGATGAGCCGCTACAGCGGCCTGTGGGTCGGGATGAAGTGCGTGACCGATATCGTCGAATCGAGCGCGTCGATCGATATCGATACCGGCAGCCTGGAAATTGTCTTGCCCGAAGATTTTACGTTGCCGCAGGATGGCGTCGCCATCCGCTGGCCCGATCCGCCGCTGGCGCAGGAAGCGCGCCTGTTTGATCATAAGTGGTATGCGGCGCTGGCGTATATCCGTGCCAATAAACTCAATCGCATCGTGCTCGACGCGCCGCAAGCCCGCTTCGGCATCATGACCGCCGGCAAAGCCTATCTCGACGTGCGCCAGGCGCTGGCGGATCTCGGGCTCGACGACGCCACCTGCGAGCAGGTCGGCATCCGCCTGATGAAGGTCGGCTGCGTCTGGCCGCTCGACGCGCAGGATGCGCGCGGCTTCGCCACCGGCCTGGAAGAAATCCTGGTGGTCGAGGAAAAACGGCAAATCCTCGAATACGCATTGAAGGAAGAGTTATATAACTGGCGCGACGACGTGCGCCCGCGCGTCTACGGCAAGTTCGACGAGCGCGACAACCTGGGTGGAGAATGGTCGGTGCCGCGCGGCGACTGGCTGCTGCCGGCGCGTTATGAACTGTCGCCGTCGCTGATCGCCAAGGCGATCGCCACCCGCCTCGGCAAAGGAGACTTGCCGGACGAGGTGAGGGCGCGCATGGATGCGCGCCTGGCCGTGATCGAAGCGAAGGAGCAGGAGGCCTGCCACGCGCAGGCCGTGGCCGAACGCGCGCCGTGGTTTTGTTCCGGCTGCCCGCACAACACGTCGACCGTCGTGCCGGAAGGTTCGCGCGCGATGGCGGGCATCGGCTGTCACTACATGTCGATGTGGATGGACCGCAGCACCGAGACCTTCAGCCAGATGGGGGGAGAAGGCGTCGCCTGGCTCGGCCAGATGCATTTTACGAACGACCGCCACGTCTTCGTCAACCTCGGCGACGGCACATATTTCCACTCCGGCCACCTGGCGATCCGCGCCGCGATCGCCGGCAAGGCGAATATCACCTATAAAATTTTGTACAACGATGCCGTCGCGATGACGGGCGGGCAGCCGGTCGACGGCGTGCTGACGGTGCCGCAGATCGCGCACCAGATGCATGCCGAGGGCGCGGCGCGCATCGTCATCGTCACCGACGAACCGGAAAAATACACGGCTGATGTGCCGTTGCCGCAAGGCGTGACCGTACACCATCGCAGCGAACTCGAAGCGATGCAACTGGCGCTGCGCGACACGGCCGGCACCACGGTGCTGATCTACGACCAGACTTGTGCGACCGAGAAGCGCCGCCGCCGCAAGCGCGGCAGCATGGTCGATCCGGCCCGCCGCGCCTTCATCAACGATGCCGTCTGCGAAGGTTGCGGCGACTGTTCCGTCAAGTCGAACTGCCTGTCGGTCGAACCGCTGGCCACGCCGCTGGGCACCAAGCGCAAGATCAACCAGTCCTCGTGCAACAAGGATTTTTCGTGCGTCACCGGCTTTTGCCCGAGTTTTATCACGGCCGAGGGCGCGCAATTGCGCAAGCCGGCCGCCGCCACCCAGGCCCTGCCTGATTTTAATGCGCTGCCGCGCCCCGTTGCTGCTCCGCTCGACGGCGCCTACGGCATCCTCGTCACCGGCGTCGGCGGCACCGGCGTCGTGACGATCGGCGCGTTGCTCGGCATGGCCGCCCACCTGGAACACAAGGGAGTCACTGTGCTCGACATGGCGGGATTGGCGCAAAAGGGCGGCGCCGTCGTCAGTCACATCCAGATCGCGCCTAGCCCGTCGGCGATCCACGCGACGCGCGTGGCGATGGGCGAGGCGGACCTCGTCATCGGTTGCGACGCTATCGTCACCAGTTCGGCCGAAGTGCTGTCCAAAACGCTGCATGGGCGTACCCGCGCGCTGGTCAACAGTGCCGATACGCCGACGGCCGCCTTCCTGAAGGATCGCGACTGGACTTTCCCCGGCGCGCAGGCGCAAGGGCAGGTGCAAGACAGGGTCGGCGCCGATTGCGAATTTTTCGACGCCAACGAGCGCGCGCTGGCGCTGCTGGGCGACACGATCTATGCCAATCCGCTGATGCTGGGCTACGCCTGGCAAAAAGGGTGGATACCGCTGGCTTATGAAAGCCTGGTGCGCGCGATCGAGTTGAACGCGGTAGCGGTCGAGAAGAACAAGCTGGCCTTCGACTGGGGCCGCCAGCTGGCCCAGCACGGCGTCGCGCCGGCACCGAAGGCGCAGCCGGTGCTGTTGCAGATGCCGGAGTCGCTCGACAAGGTCATCGCCCACCGCGTGGACTTGCTGAGCGCTTATCAGAACAGTCACTACGCGGCCCGTTACCAGGCCCTGGTGGCGCGCCTGCGCCAGAAAGAGGAAGGCTTGCCGGGGGCGAAACGCACGCCGCTGACGGCGATCGTCGCGCGCAACCTGGCCAAGCTGATGGCCTATAAGGACGAGTACGAGGTGGCGCGTCTGTATGCCGATCCGGCTTTCCTGGACAAATTGCGCGCCCAGTTCGCCGGCGAACCGGGCAAGGATTACCGCTTGCAGTTCCACCTGGCGCCGCCGTTGTTGTCAAAACGCAACGCCAAGGGGGAATTGGTGAAACGCGCGTTCGGTTCCTGGATGTTGCCGGCGTTCCGCGTCCTGGCCAAATTGAAAGGCTTGCGCGGCACCCCGTTTGACATTTTCGGTTACACCGATGAACGCCGTGCCGAGCGTGCGCTGATCGACGCCTATATACAGTTGGTCGAGGAATTCTGCGTCAGCCTGTCGCCCGAAAACCGCGTCGCGGCGATCGAGCTGGCCAGGCTGCCGGACGAGATCCGCGGCTATGGCCATGTCAAGGAAGGGGCCATGGAGCGTGCAGTACACAAGCATGGTGCATTATTGAAACAGTACCGGACCAGCGTCCGGGCCGACGTCGCCGCCTAGGGAGCGTGTCATGGATCTGCCATCGAAACCGGACAAGGAAACCGTCAGAAACTGGTTGCGCAGCCGGAGACTGAGCAAGGCGCCGCCGCCGCCGATCGAGCAGATCCAGGCCGAACTGGGCTGGACCGCGCCGGCGGCGAGGGGGCAGCCGGACGCGCGTGTCGCAGCAAGTGTCCGGTAGTTAATGAACATAAAAATCTAATGTGTTATATTTATTTGGAGTTTGCGAACAAAAAAACGTCATGTGTATAAATTTTCAGGGTAGAATAAAAATCGGAATACAGAATTGGTAAAACCGGTACGGTGCGCAGACGCCGAATCTTCCTGAAGTTAAAAAGACCAGAATTAGGAGATACACATGACACAGAAGAAGCTACTGGCGGCCGCACTGGCCCTGGCCTGGGCAGGCCAGTCCGGCGCGATGGAATTCGAGACCGGCGTGCCGGGCCTGGCGCTGCGCTGGGATAACACGATACGCTACAACCTGGGCATGCGGATGGAAGCGCAGGACAAGCGCTTGCTCAGCAGCGCCACCTTCGACGAATCCGATGCCAAGTTCGGCAAGCACGACATCGTCACCAACCGCCTCGACCTGCTGACCGAAGTCGACGTCAACTACGACGGCAAGGTCGGCGCCCGCATGAGCGCGGCCGGCTGGTACGACCATGCCTACCGCGACAGCAGCGTCGTTTCGGTGGTGCCGGGTTATGCCAGCAGTTACTTCAACGACCGCTACAGCAGCACGGTCGACCGTTTCGTGCACGGCCCGTCCGGCGAATTCCTCGATGCCTTCGTCTGGGGCAACTTCAGCCTGGGCGCGGTGCCAGTCAACGTCAAGGTCGGCCGCCATACCAATGTCTGGGGCGAGGGCCTGCTGCTGGGCCAGCACGCGATCTCGTATTCGCAATCGCCGGTCGACGGCGTCAAGGCTGTCACCAGCCCCGGCATCGAGACCAAGGAAGTGTTCCTGCCGATCGGCCAGATCTCGGCCAAGGCGCAGGTCACCGATAACCTGTCGGTCGCCGCCCAGTATTTCTATGAATGGGCCAGCACCCGCGCGCCGCACGGCGGCACCTA
The DNA here is from genome assembly GCA_040389645.1 of Pseudomonadota bacterium. GTDB lineage: Bacteria > Pseudomonadota > Gammaproteobacteria > Burkholderiales > Burkholderiaceae_D > Rugamonas. Next base: position 14,793 of record JAZJZT010000079.1, read on the forward strand.
CCTGTCCGGCCCGGACACGACTTTCGAAGTCGACCGCGTGGCCGCCGCGCCAGGCTTCGTGTTGAACCGCGTGCCGTACTTCAAGCCCAGCAACAGCGGCAATTTCGGCCTGAATGCGCGCTACAACCTGGAATCGATCGAATCGACGCTCGGCCTGTACTACCGCAAGTTCGACGATTACACGCCGTGGACCGGCAGCGAATTCAATATCCCGGCCAAGACCTTCCGCTTCGCCTACGCCACCGATGTCAAGCTGATCGGCGCCAGTTTCGCGCGCGTCATCGGCCCGGTCAGCGCCGGCGCCGAGATCTCGTACCGCAAGGGCGCGGCGCTGCATTCGACGCCGACCGGCATCAGCACGGTCGACCATGAAGGCACGCGCGGCAATACCTGGCACGCGATCGTCAACGGCGTCTACCTGATGCCGGCGACGAAACTGTGGGATACCGGCTCGCTGGTGGCCGAACTGGCTTACAGCCGTCTCGACAAGGTGACTTCGCATCCGGAACTGTTCAAGGGCGTCGGCTACGCCTGCTTCAAGACCGGCACCGCGACCACGCCGGGCGACAAGACCGACGGTTGCGCGACCAAGGACTTCGCGGCGCTGGCCGTGAGCTTCACGCCGCAATACCTGAACCTGTTCCCGTCGTGGAACCTGGACTTGCCGATGACGATGAACTATGGCTTGCACGGCAATGCGCCGACCGGCGGCGGCGGCTTCGAGCATGCGCTGACCTGGTCGGTCGGCATGCGCCTGACCTATAGCCAGAATCACGAATTCTCGCTGCGCTATTCCGATGCGCGCGCCGACAAGAAATACAACGCGGCCGGCACCATGGTGACCGGCGGCACGGGGTTGTCCAGCACGCTCGGCTCGACCGACCGCGGCTGGCTGGTATTCACTTACAAGACCGGTTTCTGATCCGGTTATCTGGGAGACACGCATGAAACGCTATACGATGATCTGCTCCGCGCTGGCGGCCCTGTCGATGCCGGCATTCGCCGCGGTGAGCGCCGACGAGGCAAAACAGCTGGGCACGACCTTGACCGAATTCGGCGCCATCAAGGCCGGCAACAAGGAAGGCACGATTCCCGCCTACACCGGCGGTCTGACCAAGGCGCCGGCCGGCTACAAGGCCGGTTCCGGTTTCTGGGCCGATCCGTTCAAGGATGAAAAGCCGCTGTTCCGCATCGATGCGAAAAATGCCGCGCAATACGCCGACAAGCTCAGCGAAGGCCAAAAACTGCTGCTGAAAAAATACCCGGCCAGCTATCACATCGACATCTATCCGAGCCACCGCACCGCGGCGTTCCCGGACAAGGTGCTGAAGGCCACCGTGCGCAACGCCACCGGCTGCAAAACCTTGAAAGATAACCTGGCGGTCGATATCGCCTGCCGCGGCGGCCTGCCGTTCCCGATTCCTAAAAACGGTTACGAGGCGATGTGGAACATGCAGCTTGCCTATGCCGGCGAAATGGGCACCACCACCGAGATGTCGCGTTCGTGGGTCGTCGATTCTGGCGGCAAGGTGACGATGACGGCCGAGCAGTCGACGGTGCAGGAAAAGCCGTACTACCAGACCGGCGACCGCGACGAACAAATGTATTCGCGCGCATTCTCCGTCACGCGTGGCCCATCGCGTCGCGCCGGAGAGGCCAGCGGCCTGCTCGATTACCTCGATCCGACCGACAAGCCGCGCCGCGCGTGGAGCTACACGCCGGGCCAACGCCGCGTCAAGCTCGCGCCGGAATTCGCTTACGACACCCCGGTGTCGAGCCAGGGCGGCGTGACGCTGTTCGATGAACTGTTCCTGTTCTCGGGCAAGATGGACCGCTTCGATTTCAAGCTGGTCGGCAAGAAGGAAATGTACATCCCGTACAACGGCTACAAATATTATTTTGAATGCAAGGAAGACGACCAGTTCCGCCCGCAGCACGTCAATCCGGAATGCGAGCGGCATGAACTGCACCGCGTCTGGGTGGTCGAGGCGACCTTGAAGCCGGGCATGCGCCACGTCTACAGCAAGCGCGTCTACTTCATCGATGAAGATGCGCCGAACGCCGGCATGTTCGACGCGTTCGACCAGAGCGGCGCGCTGTACCGTTCCTCGTTCATCTCCTTCGTGCAGCTGTATGACGCGACGGTGCCGTATGCCGTGAAAAACGCCGTCTACGACTTCAACAAGGGAATGTACGCGCTGCTCAACGACTCGCTGTCGAAGGGCTACCAGATTCCGAAGACGATGCGTTCGGAACGCGAGCAAAACGCGGAAGCGGTGGTGGCGCGTTCCAGCGCGCGCTGATACCAGTAACAGCAACAGCAACAGCAGCATGGCATGACCGGGCAGCACGCACCGCGCGGCAAGACGCGGGCGCTGCCGGGACGTTCTTCGGAACGTCATGCAGATTCAAGGAGACAGACAATGAACAAGCGATTTGCCACATGCGTCATCGGCGCCCTGGTTTGCTGCGCCCTGGGTGCGACGGCCGCCATCGACGCCGGCCTGCGCGACCCGATCGCCACGCCGGCCCCGCAAGCGTCCTTCGGCGCGCGCAGTTCCCTCGTGTCGGTGACCAGCGCCGGCAGCAAGCTGGTGGCGGTGGGGCGGCGCGGCGTGATTCTCGCCTCGTCCGACGCCGGCGCCACCTGGCAGCAGATGGCCAGCCCGGTATCGAGCGATTTGACCGCCGTGCGTTTCCAGGATGCGGAGCACGGCTGGATCGTCGGCCACGACGCGGTAGTGCTGAAAACCAGCGACGGCGGACGCACCTGGGAACGCAAGCTCGATGGCCGCGGCGCGCTGGCGCTGCTCGGCGCGAGCTACGCGGCGAACGGCAAGACGCCCGATACCGCGATCGCACAGGATATCGAGCGCGCCGGCGGCCAGTCCGCCACGCCGGGCGTGCTGCCATACCCCTTGCTCGACGTCTGGTTCGCCAGCCGCGACGAGGGTTACGTGGTCGGCGCCTTCGGCCTGATCCTGCACACCGCCGACGGCGGCGCGAGCTGGACGCCGATGATCGAACGCACCAACAACGCCCGCATGAACCATATTTACGCCATCGGCGGCAGCGCCGGGCAAGTTTACCTGGCCGGCGAGCAGGGCTTCCTGCGCCGGCTCGACGCCGCCAGCGGCGCCTTCCTGCCGCTGGCCACACCATACCAGGGTTCGTATTTCGGCCTGCGCGCCGACCCGGAACGGCTGGTCGTCTACGGCCTGCGCGGCAACGCCTTCGTCAGCCAGGACGGCGGCGCCCAGTGGCGCAAGATTGAAACCGGCAGCGCCTCGAACATCGTGGCCGCCGTGCCCGGCCGGCGGGATGGCTTGCTGCTGGTGTCGCAGGCCGGCGATGTCTACGACAGCGCGGCCGACGGCAGCGTGCGCACGCTCGACGTCGAGCGCCGCGGCGAAGTTTATGGCGCGGCCGCGAATGGCGGCGTGCTGGTCGCCACGGGCATGTCCGGCGCGCGTGTGCTGCACAACGTGCCCCTTAATACACCCTGAGCGTCTGAAAGAATCACATGGCCAGTTTTTCCTCCCGTTCCGACATGCCCACCGTGCGCGACCTGCGAGATTTCGACCGCAGTTCCGGTTCATGGCTGGAGCGTTTTATCTTCAACAACCGCACCGTCATCCTGCTGATGTGCGTGGCCGCGACCGTGCTGCTGGCGGTGTTCGCCAGCCGCTTGCAGGTCAACGCCAATTTCGAGCGCATGATCCCGGTCGCCAACCCGTACATCAAGAACTACCTGCAATACAAGAAGGAATTGCCGGGCCTCGGCAACAGCATCCGCATCGTCGTCGAAAGCAAAAAAGGCAATATCTACGATCCCGCCTACCTGGAAACGCTGCGCAAGGTCAACGACGCCTTGTACCTGGTGCCCGGCGTCGACCGCTCGTGGATGAAATCGCTGTGGATGCCGATCGTGCGCTGGAAGGAAATCACGGAAGAGGGGCTGAATGGCGGCGCCGTGATGCCGTCCGATTACAACGGCAGCCCGGAATCGATCGCCAAGCTGCGCTCGAACATCGCACGCGCCGGCATCGTCGGCTCGCTCGTCGCGGCGGACCTGAAGTCGACGATGATCGTCACGCCGCTGCTCGACACCAATCCGAGCACCGGCAAGCCGCTCAGCTACAGCGAATTTTCGCAGGCGCTCGAAGACAAGGTGCGCTCGTTTAACGGCCCTGACGTCGCGGTCCACATCGTCGGCTTCGGCAAGCTGGCCGGCGATTTGATCGACGGCCTGCGCGAAGTGTTGAGTTTCTTTGCCGCTTCCGTCGCGATCGCCTGCCTGTTCGTCTACCTGTACACGCGCTGCATCCGCAGCACTTTGCTGCTGATGGTGGTGTCGATCGCCGGCGTGATCTGGCTGCTCGGCCTGATGCAGATCGCCGGTTATGAACTCGATCCCTACCTGACGCTGGTGCCGTTTTTGATCTTTGCGATCGGCCTGTCGCACGGCGCGCAAAAGATGAACGGCATCTTGCAGGACATCGGCCGCGGCACCCATAAATACGTGGCGGCACGCTACACTTTCCGCCGCCTGTTCATGGCCGGCCTGACGGCGCTGCTGACGAACGTCGTCGGTTTCGCAGTGCTGGCGATCATCGACATTCCCGTGATCCGCGATCTCGCCATCACCACCAGCATGGGCATTTCCGTGCTGATCTTCACGAAACTGATCCTGATTCCCGTCACATTGTCGTATATCGGCGTCAGCCCGGACGCGGCGCGCCGCGCCGCCGGCGAAGCCAGCGGCAAGCCGTCCGGCCTGCGCGGCCGCATGTGGCTGGCGCTGGACCGCCTGACGGAACGGCGCTGGGCGATGGTCGCCATCGGCGGCGCCGTCGTGCTGACCGTCGGCAGCCTGATCGTCATGAAGGATTTAAAGATCGGCGACCTCGATGCCGGCGCGCCGGAACTGCGCCCGACCTCGCGCTACAACCTGGACAACGCCTACATCACCAGCCATTACGACCTGTCGAGCGACCAGTTCGTCGTCATCATGAAGACCGCCGACGAGGGTTGCCGCCTGTACCCGGTGCTGCAAAAGCTTGACGGCCTGTCGAACGCGCTGCGCCAGACACCCGGCGTGCAGACCACGGCCTCCCTGGCGAACATGGTGCCGTTCGTGACCTCCAGCCTGTTCGAGGGCAACGGCAAATGGATGACGATCAGCCGCAACCAGGACATCATCAATACCTCGGTATCGTCGGCGCTGGTCGCCAGTCCCGATCTGACCAACATGAAGTGTTCCGTCACGCCGCTGGTCGCGTATCTCTCCGACCACAAGGCCGACACGCTGGACCGCGTGCTGAAGGTGACGGAAGCCTATGCCGCGAACAACGACAGTGGCGCGAACTCGGCGCAGCCGGTGCAATTCCTGCTCGCCGCCGGCAGCGCCGGTATCGAGGCCGCCACCAATATCGAAGTATCGAAGGGTATCGTGACGATGTACCTGGCCGTCTACGGCGCCACCGCCTTGCTTTGCCTGCTGACCTTCCGCAGCATCATGGCAACCGTCGTCGCGATGATCCCGCTGTTGATGACGACCGTGATCTGCAAGGCGTTGATGGTCTGGCTCGGCATCGGCCTGAAGGTCGCGACTTTACCGGTGATCGCCGTCGGCGTCGGCGTTGGCGTCGATTACGCCTTGTATCTGCTGTCCGTCCAGCTGGTGATGCAGCGCCGCGGCGAAACGCTGGCCGTCGCCTACCGCCGCTCGCTCGACTTCACCGGCAAAGTGGTTGCGCTGGTCGGCCTGACGATGGCCGCCGGTGTCGTCACCTGGGCCTGGTCGCCGATCAAGTTCCAGGCCGACATGGGCATCCTGCTGGCCTTCATGTTCCTGTGGAATATGCTCGGCGCGCTGATCCTGATCCCGGCCCTGTCGCACTTCCTGCTGAACCGCAAACCGGCCAACGGCGCGCAGCATGCGCCGGCCAGCCCGGTCGCGAAGTCGGCCTGATCGAAAATTTTCCGAACCACCCAACATATATTGAGGCGAACAATGTTTGAATTGCTGTTGTCTGCGGACATGATGATTTCCGACCCGGATGGGATGACCGAACTGCTGGTCGACAAGCTGGGCATCTACAAGCACGAGCGCTGGCGCCAGGCGTTCGACCATCATCCGTACATCGCTCACTTCCTGCGCGTGCATAAATCGCTGGCCGTGGCGCCGACCCGGGTCGAACCGCAATTCCACCTGGACCGTCCGAACCCGGGCGACCCGCTGTTCCACGAATTCCTGCAAAGCCTGGAACACTACCAGGGCGTGCATCGCCCGCTGTTGACGCACTCGATCGTGCTGGCCATGCACGGCCCGAAATTCGACAAGTTCGTCGAAAAGCTGATGCGCCGCCGCCTGCCGTTCCGCATGGCGCAGCGCACGCCGGAAATGCCGTTCGACCGCCTGTGGCTCGGCTGCACGCCGGAAAACCCGCGCTATCAACCGTCCGTCGACGGCGGCCTGTGCATCGAAGTGATGCCGACCGAACCGCTGCAAATGCCGGCCGAGACTTTTGCCGACGTGCCGCCGCAACCGCGCGACCTGGCACCCGGCGGCATGGTGCGCGTGACCGCGCGCGGCTACCTGGTGCGCGACCTCGACGAGACGCTGCGCAAGGTGTCGACTAACCTGGACTGGGAACCGGTCGGCCAGGTCGAACTGCTGCGCGGCGAAGGCTACCGCCGCGCGCGCATGGGATTCACGGTCGCCAACAGCGCCTCGCTCGACGTCATCGAAGCGACGAAATGGGACAGCGATGCCGGCCTGTATGTCAACAACTGGGGTCCCGGTCCATACTACATCCGCATCGGCGTCAACGATCTCAAGGCGAAAGCCGAAGACTTGCGCGCGCGCGGCACGGCGTTTACGTGGATCGAAGAATCGGAAGCCGTCGGCGGCCGTTCGCTGATCAAGATCGACCCGGCGCAATTGCGCGGCCAGATTTTCGAGTTCGAACAATGCTGAATTCGACCGCCATCAATGACTCGGTGCTGATCGAGCGTGACGGCGCGCTCGGCTGGATCGTGCTGAACCGCGCGGCGCAGCTGAACGCGATCAACGACGAGATCCGCGTCGGCGTGCCGCAGGCGCTGGCACAGCTCGACGCCGATCCGGCGATCCGCGTGATCCTGTTCCGCGGCGCGGGCGAGCGCGGTTTCTGCGCCGGTGCCGACATCAAGGAAAAACGCGGCCCGGAAACGGCGATCCAGGTACGCCAGCGCATGGAAAAAAAGCGCTGGATCGAAACCCTGGACGGTATCGCCAAGCCCGTCATCGCCGCCATCCACGGCTATTGCATGGGCGGCGGCATGGAACTGGCGCTGGCCTGCGACATCCGCTACGCCGCGCCGAACGCGCAATTCGCCTTGCCGGAAACGGGCCTCGGCCTGATTCCCGGCGGCGGCGGCACCCAGCGCCTGGCGCGCGTGATCGGTCCCGGCCGCGCGCTCGACATGCTGCTGACCGGAGAGCGCGTCAGCGCATCGGAAGCTTTGCAGACAGGTTTGGTGACGCGCCTGGCGTCGGCGCCGGAAGCGCTGCTCGACGAAGTGACGGCCCTGGCGCGCAGAATCGCCGCCAAGCCGCCGGCAGCGAGTGCCGCCGTCAAGCAGGCCGCGCGCGGCGCGCTGGAAATGGAACTGAAAAGCGGTCTTGACCTGGAGCTGAACCTGTTCGCGCTGCTCGCGCCGAGCGGCGACGTCAAGGAAGCGGCGCTGGCCTTCAGCGAAAAGCGCGAACCGGTTTTTACCGGTACGTGAATCACGGAGAACGACATGAATGCACGTAAGCTGGAAAATAAAGTCGTCGTCATCACCGGCGCCGGCGGAGGGCTCGGCGCAGAATGCGCGCGCGTCCTCGCGCAGCATGGCGCGGCGATCGCCGTGGTCGACATCGATTTCGCCGGCGCGCAGCGCGTCGCGGGTGAGATTGTCGAGCAGGGCGGCCGCGCGCTGCCGCTGCAAACCGACGTGTCGCAGGCCGCCGAAGTCGAAGCGATGGCCAATGCCGTCGCCGCCCATTTCGGCCGCGTCGACGTGTTGTACAACAATGCCGCGATCCTGAGCAATGAACAGCGCGGCGGCGACCGCGACGTCGTCAACATGGATCTCGACGCCTGGGATCGCGCGATGGCGGTCAACCTGCGCGGCGCGATGCTGTGCGCAAAATACCTGATTCCGCACATCCTGCGCGTCGGCGGCGGTTCCGTCATGTTCGCCACGTCCGGCTTCGGCGCGCAGGGCGATCTCACCTTGAGCGCGTACGCCGCGTCCAAGGCCGCCGTCGCGATGTTGAGCAAGTCGATCGCCGCGCAATACGGCAAACAGGGCTTGCGTTCGAACGCGATCCAGATCGGCCTGGTCGAAAACCCGGGTCACCCGCTGCCGCCGGAAATCCGCACGATCCTGCTCGACAACCACCTGACGCCGGACCTCGGCAAGCCGCGCCAGCTGGCCGACATCGTCGCCTTCCTCGCCAGCGACGAATCGTCGTTCATCACCGGCCACACGCTGGCAGCCGATGGCGGCTTCTCCAGCCACACGCCATCGATGGCCGCGATGAGCGCGTATTTCGCCAAGGTCGGGTCGAACGCGATTTGAGGTTTGGCTAATGGCCGGTTTGCATCATAGGTGATCTCGAAAGACCACTGTCATTCCCGCGCAGGCGGGAATCCCATTTTGCGTCCCGGACGGCTCAGCGAAAATGGGATTCCCGCCTTCGCGGGAATGACAAGGGTTAATCAGAGGTTTCCAATCAGTCCCAAGGAGTCACCATGCACGCACCATCTTCCACATCGTCACCAGATGCCGCGCCGGCCAGCGAGGGCAACGGCGCCGCGCTCGACCTGACGGAATTCAAGCTCGGCTGGCGCGCGTTGCTGGTGGCCGTGGTGGGCGTGGCCACCAGCGTCAACGCCACGCTGTTGTACGGTTTCAGTTCGATGATCGGCCCCCTCGAAAAAGCCTTCGGCTGGACCCGCGCCGAACTGCAGCCGGCGATTACTTTCCTGTTCCTCGGCGCGATCCTGTCGTCGCAAGTGGTCGGATGGCTGAACAAGCGCTACGGCTTGCGCAAGGTGACGCTGTGTTCCCTGGTCGCGCTGTCCTGCGGTTTTCTTTTGCTGACGCAGATACGTGGCTCCGTCTGGTCGTTGTACCTCGGCTTCATGGCGATCGCCTGGGCCGGACTCGGCACGCTGCAAGTGACGTGGACCAACCTGGTCAACCTCTGGTATGAACGCAACCGAGGACTTGCGCTGGCGATCACCTTGTCCGGCACCGGCATCGCCGCGATCGTGATGCCGCCGCTGGTCACGCGCGTGACGGAGACCTGGGGCTGGCAGGGCGGCTTCGTCGTCATGGCATTGATGGCGGCAGTATTCGCGATTCCGCTGGTGGCAATCTGGATGCGCGCCAGCGTCGTCGTTGCCGCCGCGGGGCAGGGCGGCGCTACTGTCGCCGCCGTGCCGGCGCTGACCGGCATGAGTTTTCGAGAAGGGCTAAGGTCGGCGAAATTCTGGCGCTGCAATATCGCGTTGACGATGGTGGTGTCCGCCATCCTCGGCATCGTCACCAACGGCGTGCCGATGCTGCGCGAGCGCGGCATGTCGGCGCTCGAAGCGGGGCAGATCTTCAGCAGCTTCGGCATCTCGCTGATCCTCGGCCGCGTCGTCGTCGGCTACCTGGTCGACCGCCTGTGGGCGCCCGGCGTGGCGGCGGTGACGCTGGCGCTGCCGGCGATCGGCTGCGTGCTGTTCGGCATGGCAGGTTCCAGCGTGCCGCTGCTGGTGCTGGCGACCTTGCTGGTCGGCGTCGGCGCCGGCGCCGAATTCGACCTGGCCGCCTTCCTCGTCGCGCGCTATTTTGGTTTGCGCGAATATGGCCGCCTGTTCGGCGTGCACCTCGGGCTGATCACGGTCGGTTCCTCTCTGTCTCCGCTGCTGTTCGGCGCGATGTACAAGATGAGCGGCTCCTACGTCGTTTTACTCGGTTACTGCACCATCTGTTTCGCGGCCGGCGCCTTGATGTTGTTGACGCTGGGCCGCTATCCAATCTTTACCAACAAGGATTAATCATGTCACTCGACTCCGTAGTTATCGCCGGCGCAGGGCAGGCCGGCCTGCAGGTCGCCGCTTCCTTGCGCCAGGAAGGTTTCCAGGGCGCGATCACCCTGGTCGGCGATGAACCGGGTTTGCCGTACCAGCGTCCGCCGCTGTCGAAGGCTTACCTGCTCGGCAAGATCGGCCTGGCCAACCTGCAATTCCGCCCCGAGTCCTTCTTCGCCGAACAGCGCGTCACGCTGTTGCACGATTCCGTCAGCGCGATCGACCGCACCAACCGGCGCGTGACGCTGGCATCCGGCGCCGCGCTCGACTACGGCCACCTGGTGCTGGCCGTCGGCGCGCACAATCGCATGCTGCCGGTGCCGGGCGCCGAACTCGATGGCGTGTTCGGCATCAAGACGCTGGCCGACGCCGACACGCTGGCGCCGCGCTTGAAGGACGTCAAAAATGTCGTCGTCGTCGGTGCCGGTTTCATCGGGCTCGAATTCGCCGCCGTCGCCTCCGCGCTGGGCGCCAATGTCCACGTGCTGGAAATGGGAGACAGGCCGATGGCGCGCGCCATTTCGCACGAAATGTCGGACGCGTTCAGCGCCGCGCACAAGTCCTGGGGCGTGCACCTCGACTTCCGCCAGGCGCTGTCGCGCATCGAGGGGGATAACGGCAAAGTCTGCGGCGTCGAAACCAGCGACGGGCGCAGGCTGCCGGCCGACCTCGTCGTGTTCGGCATCGGCGTGATCCCGAACGTGAAACTGGCGGTGGAAGCCGGACTCGATGTCGACAACGGCATCAAGGTCGACGCCAACCTGCTGACGCACGATCCCGCCATTTCCGCGATCGGCGACGTCGCCTCGTTCCCGAGCCACTTCGTCGAACGCCACATCCGGCTCGAATCGGTGCAGAATGCGATGGACCAGGCGCGCGTGGTCGCGGCCCGGCTGATGGGCAAAAGTGCGCCGTACGGCGCCTTGCCCTGGTTCTGGACCGACCAGAGAGATCTGAAATTGCAGATCGTCGGCCTCAACGACGGCTATGACGACACGGTCGTACTGCGCGGCGAAGCGCAGCAGATGACGGTGTTGTGCTTCCGGCGCGGCCAACTGGTCGCGGTGGAAACGCTGAACCGCCCCGGTGACCACATGGTCGGCCGCAAGCTGCTGGCGCGCCCATGCCAACTGACCCCGCAACTGGCCAGCGCCGCCGATTTCGATTTGAAGGCTTACGAACTGGCGACGCGTTAAACGTCCAAGCCACGCCCCACACATCCACCTCCTGCTGACGCCGCTTGGGGTCTGACCCCGAAGCGGCGCCAGCGGTATGGAGTTCCTTAACCAGGGCGGCTCTTTCATTTCTCGCTAGCAGCAGGCTTTTCCCAGCGATCCGTCACCGGCCGCCATCATTGCTGACGCCGCTTTAGGGTCTGACCCCAAAGCGGCGTGAGCGGTATGGAGTGCATTGACTAGGATGGCTCTTTAATCGCGTACTAGTAGCAAACTTCCTCCCAGCGGCCCGCCGCCAGCCGCCGCTACCGCGACCTGGTGCGGCGCGACCTGGCGTTCGCCGGCGCGTCCCCATAATTGCAAACACGCTTCGTGCACGTAACCCAGGCCGTGCGTGCGTCCGCCCGACATCTGGCCGCCGTTGGTGTTGATCGGCATGCTGCCTTCGCGTGCGATGCGGCTACCGCCTTCGACGAAGGCGCCGCTTTCGCCGCGTCCGCACAATCCCAGTGCTTCGAGCCAGATCATCGTCAGGATCGAGAAGCCGTCATATAACTGGGCCGAGCCGACATCCTTCGGCTTTAAATCCGTGCGCGCCCACATCATGTTGGCGACATCGAAGGTGGCCATTTCGGTCAGCGAAATCTGGTCCCACGACCAAGGCTGATTCAGCGCCGCGCCGATCGCCTCGATGCGGATCGGCGGATTGGGACGGTCTTTCGCGCTGTCGATGCGCGACAGCACGATGGCGGTCGAGGCGTCGCAGTGGACGTCGCAGTCGAGCATGCGCAGCGGCGTCGAAATCATGCGCGAGGCCATGTAGTCATCCATCGTCATCGGCGTGCGGTAGACGGCTTTCGGGTTGATCTCGGCGTTACGGCGCGAGTTCAGCGCGATCTGCGCCAGCTGTTCCGGCCTGGTGCCGTATTCGTGGAAGTGGCGCTGCGCATACAAGGCCATCAGGTTGATGCCGGAATGGACGTGGAAGGGCGTGTACCACTGCCAGAAATAACTGGTGTCGCGTCCGACGGTCTTGTTGCTGAGCGCACTGGCGCCCTTGTTGCGCGCGCGCCCGGTCGATTCGGTGATAGTACGGAACACGAGCACGTTCTTGCACAGGCCGGTGGCGATCGCCATCGCGCCGTTGATGATGCCGGTCAGCGGGCCGGGTCCCTCGTAGCCGGCGCCGAACCAGTTGACGTTCAGGCCAAGCACGCTTTTCAGCGCGCTCGGGCCGACCGGCGAAAAGCTGTCGCCATTGTTGTTATCTCCCGGCCAGCAGGCGACGCCGTCGATATCGCCGCGTTCCAGGCCGGCGTCGGCGATCGCTTCCAGGCAGGCGTCGACCGTCAGGCGCATGGCTGATTTTGTCGACGGGCGCCCCACCTCGGACTGGCCGATGCCGGTGATGGCGACGTCTTTTTCAAACAGGCGGTCAAACATGGGAATTCCTTTCGAACAGCGGCAGCCAGACATCTTCGACCTGCAGGAAACTGACGCGCACCGGCATGCCGATGTGCACTTCGTCCGGCGCGCAGCCGATGATGTTGCTGACGAATTGCAATCCCTGCTGGTCGTCCAGCGCGACGATGGCGACGACGTACGGCACTTCAAGCGCCGGTATCCATTGCTGGTGGTTGATCGTAAAACTGAGCACGGTGCCCGTGCCCGACACGGGACGCGGCGCGACGTCGAAACTGGCGCAGTGCGGGCAGACCGGCGCCGGCGGATGAAAGTAGCGCGCGCACGGCGCACAGTGATGGATCAGCAATTGGCCATGCTGTCCGCCCTGCCAGAAGGGCGCGGTGTCGGCATTGAGCGCTGGCAGCTTTCTGCTCATGGAATCTCCCTTTTTGGTGTGTACACAATGCATTGTAGTGTACTATTGGAACATAAATCAAAAAACTGTCTTAATTCTTTTCAAAAAATGAGCAACTAAACACTATATGTCTACACAACTGGAACAGAAGAACATTATCGTTACCGGCGGTTTCGGTGTGCTCGGGCGCGCGCTGGGCGCATTGCTGGTGCAACGCGGCGCGCGCGTCGCGCTGCTGGACCGCGCGCCGGTGCCGGCCGGGCTGGAAACGAACGCTAATCTGTTCGCTTTCGGCGAAGCCGACCTGTCCGACGCGCAGGGTGCGAAGGCGGCGTTCGACGCGGCTGCCGGCCAGCTCGGCGGCGTCGATGCGCTGGTCAATGTGGCCGGCGGTTTTAGTTGGGAGAGCATCGCCGACGGCAGCATCGAGACCTGGGACCGCATGTACAGCATGAACCTGCGCACCGCCGTGCTCAGCGCGCAGGCCGCCGTGCCGCATTTGTTGACGCGCGGCGCCGGACGCATCGTCAACGTCGGCGCGCTCGCTTCGCTGAAGGCGGGCATTGGGATGGGTGCGTACGCCGCGTCGAAGGCGGGCGTGGCGCGGCTGACCGAAGCACTGGCCGAGGAATTGAAGGACCACGGCGTGACCGTCAACGCCGTCATGCCGAGCATGATCGATACGCCAGCCAACCGCGCCGACATGCCGGACGCCGATTTTACGCGCTGGGTGACGCCGGCGGCGCTGGCCGCCGTGATCGCGTTTTTGCTGTCGGATGATGGGGCGCCGGTTACTGGCGCTTGCTTGCCAGTCGCTGGGCGCGTTTGAAAATCAGAGGCAAGTGCCGGGGTCAGACCCGAGGGTCTGACCCCAGGTTTTGCCGCTGATTTTTTTCAAAGCCCCGTTCTTGCATCAATTTTTAATACACAGGACCCCCACACCATGAGACTAGTCACCTTCACCGACGCGCGCGGCGTCCAGCGCGCTGGCGCATTGATCAACCAGGACAGCGAAGTGGTCGATCTGCAGGACGCCTTCGAATCCGTGTCCGGCGCACCAAGCCCGCTGCTGGCCAGCGTGCAGGCGATGGCCGACAACGGACAGGCTTCGCTGGCGCTGGCGCGCAGCGTTTTAAAGCGCGCGCCGGCGTCGGCCGTCCAGGCGCGTAACGCCATCACGCTGCTGGCGCCGATCCAGCCGCCGCCGCAGATGCGCGATTGTTCCTGCTTCGAACTGCATCTGAAACAGAGCTTCGCGGCGGCGCGCCAGACCCGCGCCAACCGCGAGCCGGACCCGGTCGCAGCGCTGGCGGCGATGAACACGCGCGCCGACGACCGCGTCATCGCGACGTTCCAGAAACAGCCTATCTATTACAAGGGCAACCGCTTCGCCGTGATCGGCGCCGACCAGGATGTGATCTGGCCCAGCTTCAGCAAGGCGCTCGATTTCGAACTCGAATTCGGCTGCTATATCGGCAAGCGCGTCAAGGATGCCACGCGCGAACAGGCGCGGGAGGCGATCTTCGGTTACACGATTTTTAACGATATCAGCGCGCGCGACGAGCAGGCGCGCGAAATGCCCGGCATGCTGGGACCGGCCAAGAGCAAGGATTTCGATACGGCCAATGTGATGGGTCCCTGCCTGGTGACGGCCGACGAAATCGACGATCCGTACAAGCTGACGATGATCGCGCGCGTCAACGGAGAAGAGTGGGGACGTGGCAATTCGAGCACGATGCTGTGGAAGTTCGAAGACTTGATCATGCACATCTCTCGTTCGGAAACGCTGTACCCGGGCGAGTTCCTAGGCTCCGGCACGGTGGGCAACGGCTGCGGCCTGGAGCAATTGCGCTACCTGAAGCCGAACGATATCGTCGAACTGGAAGTCGAGCAGATCGGCATCTTGCGCACGAAAGTTGTAAAGCCCCAATAAATAATTCAAAAACTGTTTTTATGTTCAAAAATTTTTAAAAAAATGAACAAAAAACTTAAAAGTGTCATATATAATGGATTGGGTAAGTTCAACCATTCCAAGTATTCAAGGAGACAGAAATGTTGACGAACACGAGCACGACGCTGTCCGACGGCACCCGCATCGCCGACCTGATCGCGCCGGCCACGCGTGAAGTGCAGATGCGGGTGTTGTCCGATCCCGAATTGTATGACCTGGAGATGGAACGCATCTTCGGCAAGACCTGGCTGCTGCTGGGGCACGAATCGGAAATCCCGGCCGACGGCGATTTCGTCGTGCGTGACATGGGATCCGATTCCGTCATCGTCGCCCGCACCAAGGGTGCGATCGCGGTCAACCTGAACGTCTGCCCGCACCGCGGCATGCGCGTGGCGACCACCGATTGCGGCAACACGCAAATCTACAAGTGTAATTATCACGGCTGGGCCTTCCGCCCGAACGGCGACTTCATCGGCGCACCGGTCGAGCGCGAAATGATGCACGGCAAGATGATGTGCAAGGAACAGCTGGGCTTGCAAAAGGCGCGCGTGACCGTGTACGGCGGCCTGATCTTCGCGACCTGGAATATCGACGGCCCCTCGTTCGAAGATTTTCTGGGAGATACCAAGTGGTATTTCGACATCCTGTTCAACCGCAGCGACCGTGGCCTGGAAGTGCTCGGACCGCCGCAGCGCTTCATGGTGCGCGCCAACTGGAAGACGGCGGGCGAACAGTCGGCCGCCGACGGTTTCCATACGCTGACCTTGCACCGCTGGCTCGGCGAAGTGGGGAACTATGCGAAGAAGGATGTCAAGAAGGATGCCGGCGCGCCGAACGACTTGAGTCCGGAAATGATCGGCGTCGAAATCAGTTCGCCGCACGGCCACGCGCTGCGCTGCATCGACCTGGCGCGCAAGTTCGTCGCGCTGACCGGCATGGACCCGAGCAAACTGTCGCTCGATGAAAAGCTTAATGCGTTGCCGCCGCCTGGTGTCAGCAAGGACATGGTGCCGCAGCTCAAGCGCAACCTGACAGAAGACCAGTTAAAGGTGCTGGTGTCGATGCCGCCGCAGGTGGGCGGCATCTTCCCGAACATCCTGTTCGCCTTCGTCTACATTCCGCAGGGCGACGGCACGGTGCTCGGCCTGACGCTGGTGCACGCCTATGTGCCGCGCGGCCCGGACAAGCTCGAATTCGTCAACTGGATCCTGTGCGAGCGCGATACGCCGCCGGAACTGCGCGAAAAAATGCTGGAACAGAGTATCCAGCTGTTTGGCACCTCGGGCATGGTCGAGCAGGATGATTCGGACACCTGGCCGCACATGACGATTTCCGCCAAGGGCGCGCAGGGCCGCAAGCAGACGTTGAAATACCAGGCCGTGTTCGAAACGGGCGCGCCGGCGGGCTGGCCGGGTCCCGGCATCGTCAACGAAGGTTTTACCAAGGACGACACCCAGTGGCACTGGTGGTTGTACTGGCATGAACTGATGACGGCCTCGAATACCTGATCCCGGTCCGAATCCAATTAGAAGGAGCTTTCCATGGAAGCAGCAGCAAGCCTGCCGACGACCGAGCGGCGCCGTGTGCCGGTCGGGTCGGAAATGTACAACCGCATCACCGAGTTTCTGTACGACGAAGCCCGCCTGCTGGACCAGATCCGGCTGACGGAATGGACGCAGATGCTCGCCCCCGACCTGGTCTATACCGCGCCGGTGCGCGAAACCCGCTCGCTGGTCGACCAGGGCAAGTCGGTGGTGCGCACGGTGCAGCACTACAAGGATAACTACCGGTCGATCATGGGCCGCGTGATGCGCCTGACGGCGACGCGCAGCGCCTGGGCCGAAGATCCTCCATCGCGCACGCGCCGCCTGGTGACCAACGTTTTTGTCGAAACCACGGACAAGGCCGACGAATTCGAAGTGGCGAGTTACATGCTGGTCACGCGCAGCCGTTTCAGCGACGACCATTTCGATTTGATCAGCGGCGAGCGGCACGACCTGGTGCGATTGGGAGAAGACGGCCAGTTCAAGCTGGCGCGGCGCGAGATCATCCTCGACCAATCCGTGCTGGGCACGCCGAACCTGGCGATCTTCCTGTAATTCTTATGTAAAACCGGCCGGGGCAGTCCTTGCCCGGCCGGTTGTTCGCCTTAAAAGCGCTCCCACTGACGGTGTTTCGCGCGATTTCAATCTGGCATTCTTCTTCCATACCTTGAAAGCATTCTTTAGCGCTTGACGTTAAACGCAGTGCGTTATAAGGTATCGGCATGATACTGAGCTTCAAATGTCCCGCTACCCAAGCTATTTATGAAGGCAAGCGCGTTGCGAAGTTTGCCAACATCGCTTCAGTTGCCGAGCGCAAGTTGCAGCAACTGGACAGTGCTGCAACATTGGAGTTTCTTCGCTCACCGCCAGGTAATCGATTGGAAGCGCTCAGGGGAGACCGGACGGGGCAGCACAGCATTCGCATCAACGATCAGTGGCGAATCTGTTTTATCTGGACTGAAAAAGGCGCAGAACATGTTGAGATTGTTGATTATCACTAGGAGCAGAGCATGAGCAAACTTCACAATCGCATGCGCCCGATTCATCCCGGAGAAATCCTGCGGGAGGATTTTTTGATGCCATTAAACATGAGCGCCAACGCGCTGGCGATTGCGCTGCATGTTCCGGCCACCCGCATCAGCGAAATTCTTCATCAGCGTCGCAGCATCACGCCCGATACTGCTTTACGCCTGTCGCGTTATTTCGGCGGCGACGCACAGTCATGGCTCAATCTGCAACAAGCTTACGACCTCAAAATTGCTGAGCAGCAGCTGATGCCGAAGATCGCCCGCGAAATCCAACCGAGGGAACAACTGGCGTACGCCTGAACTCAGGCCGATTCCGTGTCGCCGTAGCGCAGTTCGATCGTGTTGCGCTCCGAAGCGGCCGGTCCGCAGCCGCATACGGCGATCACGGCGTCGCTCAAATGATCCAGTTTCAGGGCAGTTTCGATATCGACGTCGTTGACGGCGGCGGTAATGAAGGCAGGCATGCCCGCTTCAGTCGCCAATAAATAAAATGTCTGCGACAGGTGGCCGGCGTCGAGCGTGATCGCCTTGTAAGCCTTGGGGTGATTGCGGTACTTCCAGAAATTGCGCGCCACCCGCGCCACCATCACCACTTGCATCGGCGCGTCGGCGAACCAGTGCTGATCGGCGACGAACTGCAGCGCCAGCGCGGCGGCCTGTTCGCTGTCCATGATCGTCAACGGAATCAGCGCATGCTGCACCGGGTGATAGTGGTACAGGCCGGGCGCCATTCCTTCCACCCGTTGAACCAGTACATATGCTTCGATCGGGTGCAGGCCGCCGGCCGATGGGCTCAATTTTTTGAGCACATACGATTCCTGTCCGACCAGGCGCTGTTCCTGCGCGCCGAAGGTGCGCTGCAGCAGCCGCGCCGCGACAGATAGCGGCAACACTGCGCCGGTATCGAAATTGCGGCCCGTATAGCGCTGGAACAGCGTGTCGTCCAGCGCGCCGCCTTCGGGCTGCGGCAATTTGATGGCGGTCGCGGCGTCGCCCGGTTCGACCGTCGGCGATGGCGGCGCGCCATTCTTCTCGACCAGTTCTTCAAAATTCGGGAATTGCATGCCGGTCTCGATCCGTACATCCTCCCAGCGGCCAAAGGTATGGGCCAGCGCCGACAAGGGACGCCAGTGCTGCGCGCGCAAGGTTTCGTCGCGTGCCCGGGCGTCTTCATATTCCGGTGTGTCGCCGATTAACAGGCCCGTTGCCAGCAGGTGGGCGATGGTCTCTTCGCCGAAACGTTGTTCGCATGTGGCGCGTTCGGCCCAGACGGTCTGGCCCAGGCTGCCGAGCGCCATGACTGCGGCGGCGTCGACCTCGACTTCATCGTCCATGTGCGGCGCCAACGCGACCCAGCGCAAGGTGGAAGACAGGCTGCTGGCGCCGGAAAAAAGGGCCGACCAATCGATGCCGAGTTCTTCCCGCGGTTCGATATACAGCACGGCGCAACGTCGTATCTTCATGGATTGTATTTTCAAAAAAATGAGGGATTTACCGGTGCGTGAATTCGGGCATGCCGCCCGCCCTGGAGCGGAAAGGGCTGCTTTTCACCCCTTGACAGCTTGCGCCGAAACGAGCGACCCAGCGCAATTCGGCAGGGCCGTTGCGCGGATCGGAGTCTATATTATTTTTTCGTGCAAGAGGAGAAATTCCTGAGCATATTACATGGTTAAAGTTGCTTGGCAGTAGCATAAATTTATCGTAGGATGGCCGGCGCTTATGTTAGTGCGCCCATCCGAACTCAATCAAAAAAAAGGATTTCAATGGCAATTCATTCTTCGAACGATCTCAATACTTTGCTCGGCAAATTGTCCACCGATGACAGTTTCCGTGAGCGTCTGCTGAAAGATCCAGTCGGCCTGCTGCGCAGCATTGGCATCAACCTGGACCCGGCACAGATTCCGGTATTGCGTAACCTGCCTTCGAAGGCAAGCATCGCAGCCGATATGGCAGCGGTCAGGGAAAAGCTGGAAAGTGCTTCTGCAATGCTGCCTTTCCGCCTTTCCGGAAATACGTAAGTCGATATTGCTGCATAGATAGATGATGGACCGCGCAGCATCAGCTATCGCGGTCCTGAGATGATTAAAGTTGCTTGGCAATAAGATGAGTTTATCGTAGGATAGTCAGCGCATGTCTTCATGCGCCAATCCGCACGTAACCATAAAAAAGGGTATTTTTAATGGCAACTTCTTCAAACGATCTCGATACTTTGCTCGACAAATTGGCTACCGATGATGATTTTCGTGAGCGCCTGTTAGGCGACCCGGTGGGCGCCTTGGGAAGCATCGGGATCACGATTGATCCGGCCGACGTGCCAGCGGTGCGTAGCCTGCCTTCGAAGGCGAGTATCGCGGCTGATAGTGCTGCGCTTAAGGGCAAACTTTCCGGCACTGTCGGCATGATTCCTTTCTTCCTCTCCGGAACGCTCTAAAAATTCCCCTGTTGCCAAATAGGTGAGCTGCCGCAGCGCAAGAGGCGTTGCGGCCCTGATATCGCTGTGGAATCGACTTGGTCGATTCCATCTTCAATGTTTTCCTTGCCCGGTCGCTGGGATATTACCGGCCATCGAAGTGGATCGATTGACCCGGGACTGAGGACGCGAACCAGTCCAGTCACAAGACAGATGCTTGTGCGGCGAGCTCGGCCGTGGCTATAATAGCCGTAGGCACACCGTAAGACTTTGCGCGAGATAGGCGAATAGCCAATGGTAACCTCCCTATGGCTCATCGCTTCTAAACCCTTTCATCGATCCCTTGCATGTTGGCGCGCCCGGCTGCCCGCTGTGACAGACGCCCTGGCTGACGTGAATTTCTTCATTGCCCGAGTCCGAGTGGCAAATGCCATGACGCGACCATCTTTACTCTTAACAGCAAGCATTGACCTGAAACGGCCCTTAGGTTGGCTGCCTTCCATCGGTACGCTACTTGTTTTCCTGGCAAGCTTGGTCTGCCAGGCCAGCGTCGCCCAGAATCGCTGGGACGCACTTGCTCCTGCAATGTTTGAACATTTGGGATCGGAACGCGGCTTGCCGCATCCGGTCACGATGAGCCTGGTTCAGGATGGTGACGGTTATCTCTGGTTTGGTACCCAATATGGCCTGGCACGCTGGGATGGCTACCGCATACGCACTTTCCTGTTCAGCGCATCCGATCCCGGCTCCTTGCCGGCCAATTTGATCCAGACACTGCATGTGGACAGGCAAGGCCGGCTCTGGGTCGGCACGACGACCGCCGGCGTCGCCATGTACGACAAACTGAATGAGAGTTTCGTGCGCTACGCGGCCGGTCCGAACGGATTGAGTGGCGTGGCGATCAATGCCATGGCCAGCGACGACCGGGGCGGAGTCTGGGTCGGCGGTGCCGCGGGCCTGGACTACATCGATACCGTGCGCGCCACCATCACTCATCACCGGCGCGATGCGAATGTGCCAGGGGGGGCGCGCAGCAACCAGATTCGCGCCTTGCTGCTGGACCGCGGCGGTAATTTGTGGATCGGTTCGAATGGGGGACTGGCGCGGCGCGATGCCGGCAGCGGCAAGATTGACGCTGTCACGATTTCAGACGGCAGCGCCGCCGGCGCCTGGAGCGACGCGGTGCTTGCGCTGGCGGGCAATGCGAGCGGCCAGATCGTGTTCGGCACTCTCAAGAGTGGCGTCGGGATGATCGATGCCGGTGCCTCGGAAGGCCGTATCCTGGCGTTGAACCAGGTGAAGGATGCAGGCAGCGCGATGGTGCTGTCGGTCGCCGAGACCTTGCCTGGGCAGTGGTGGGCGGCGACCTATGGCGGCGGCATCATCGAATTTGACGGCAGTGGCCGCAGCCGGCGCATCGTCCACCGCCCGGCCATCTCCACGAGCTTGGCTCATGACCGTGTTGCGGCGCTCTGGCGCGACCGCAGCGGACTGATCTGGGTTGCCAATGAACGCGGCATCGACACCTATAACCCGGGCAACCGCACCATCGAGACGGTGTTCGATGGCGAGGGATTGCTGGAGATTTCGGTCCTGTCTTTCATGAATGACTCGAGCGGGCGGCTCTGGGTTGCCTTGGGCGATCAAGGGATCGATCTGGTCGATGCCGATGGCACCCGTACCGAGGCGCTTCGCCCCGACCCGGCCAATCCGGCCAGTGCCTTGCCCAAGAGATTGATACTTGCAATGGTTGAAGCGGAACCGCAAGAAGCCTGGATCGGGACCCAGCTCGGCTTGTATCGCACCAGCGCCCATGGCCGCCGTGTGACGCGTGTCCTTCTGCCGCAGGGCGATCCGCTGCCACGGGTGAGAACGATACTGCGCCGGGAAGGCGTTCTGTGGCTGGGAACTGCCGGCGGACTATTGCGTTACGATCCGCAAGCGCGTACGGTGCAAGCCTATGTGCAAGGGGCGGCAGGTTCGGGCGGGCTAAGCGACAACCGTATTACCTCTGTGGTTGTCGATGCCGATGGCGCGTTGTGGGTTGGTACGATAAACGGCTTGAACCGACTCGATCCGGCCACAGGGAAAATCGAGCAAGTGTTTGCCACCCCGACCAGTCCCACCGGGCTGTCCGATTCAATAGTGAATTCGCTCGTTATCGATGCGCGTGGCCGGCTCTGGGTCGGCACCAATGGCGGCGGCATTTGCATTCTCGAAGGGCGCGCGGCGAACGGCACCCCCATGTTTCGCCGGCTCGGCCGGGGCGACGGTCTGCCCAACGAAATTGTCGTGGCCATGCATCCCGACCAGGCCGGACGGATCTGGGCCTCGACCATCAGCGGCATTGCGGCAATCGACAGCAAGACGCTGCGCGCGCAACCGTTTGGACGCGCGGACGGACTCGTTTTTCAACCCTATTTTGTCGGGGCGGCGATCCAGACGCCGCAGTCCGACATCCTGTTCGGCACCTCCGGCGGCTTCACGATCGTTCACCCCAACGAAGCAAGCAAGTGGACTTATCAACCCCCGCTGGTGGTCAGCGCGGTGCGCCTTGGCACGCGCACCCTGGCGAGTGCGCAATTGCTCGCGCCCGGCGGACCCGGCTTGACCATCCCTCCCGATACCCGGGGTTTTGAAATCGAGGTGGCGGCGCTCGACTTTTCGGCCAGCCAGCGCAATCGCTATGCATTCTGGCTCGAAGGATATGACAAGGATTGGGTGGAAACGGACGCCAGCCGGCGCCTCGCCTCATATAACAACCTGGCGCCGGGCCGCTACCGCTTGCGCATGCGCGGCAGCAACCGCGACGGCGTCTGGAGTCCCCATGAATTGGCTATGCAAATTACCGTCGTGCCGGCCTGGTACCAGACCTGGTGGGCGCGCACGGCGGGCGTGATCGGTCTCGCTTTGCTGGTGACCGCGCTGGTGCAGTGGCGCACCCGGTATCTGCGCTACCGCAAGGCCCAGCTTGAATCCAAAATCCGCAAGCGCACCCGCGCGCTGGAAACCATGTCGCGGGCCTTGCAGCAAAAATCGCGCGCGCTCGAACTGGCCAGTTTGACCGATCCGCTCACCGGCTTGCACAACCGGCGCTACCTGTCGGAGCACATCGACAGCGACGTGGCGCTGGTCATCCGCCACCACCAGGATTTCCACCGGCACGGCATGGACTTGACGAATGATGCCGACCTGATTTTCTTCCTGATCGACATCGACCATTTCAAGCAGGTCAACGACCAGTTCGGGCATTCGTCCGGCGATGCCGTGCTGATCCAGATGCGCGACCGCCTGCGCGCCGTGTTCCGCGACTGCGATCACGTGGTGCGCTGGGGCGGCGAAGAATTCCTGATCGTGGTGCGCGGCAGCAAGCGGGAGCAGGCGCCGGAGCTGGCCGAGCGGGTCCGTTCCGTCGTGGCCAATCAGGCCTTCCTGCTGCCGGACGGCAAAGCGCTCAGCAAGACTTGCTCGATCGGCTTCGCCTGCTTCCCGCTGGTCTCGCGCCATGCCAGTGCGCTCGACTGGAGCGTGCAGGTCGACCTGGCCGACGCCGCCCTGTACCGCGTCAAGCGAGGCGGCCGCAACGGCTGGTTCGGTGCGCTGGCAGCCCGTGCCGATGCCGCCGACGAAGTACGCGCACTGGCACAACTGCCGTGTGAACAATGGCAGCGGGACGGCCGATTCGAGGTCGCCGCCTCATTTTCCCTGAATGTGAATGCGGCGTAAGAGCAGGGTCAGTTCCGGCAATTGGAGCAGGGTCAGGGAGGCGGGGTCAGTTCCGGCAATTGCACAATTGTGCAATTGCCGGAACTGACCCCGCCTCTACATCAAAAAATCCCGGTCTTCCGCGCACAATTCTCCCGCCCGTTCGCTGAAATCGAGTGTCGAGCCGACCACGCGCAGGGCTTGCTGCGCGCGTACCGGCTGTTGCGCGTAGCACCTGCCGCTGGGCTCTGCGTGGATCACCAGGTCCAGGTTGCGCTCGCGCCCGCGCGAGATCATCAGGCAGCGGCGCAGGATCAGCGCAGCTTCGGCCACGTCTTGCGGTAGCGTCGTCAGCGCCCAGCGCGCCAGTCCTTCGCGCAGGTTGACGCCGGCGTGTTCCGGCGGCGCGACGATGACTTCGCCTTCGATTTGCCAGTCCAGCACCAATATGCCGTCACGCGAAATCCGCCCGCTGGTGCCCTTGTCGGTCCGGCGCGGCACTTCGATATCGTAACGGCGCGCTGCGATGCCGCGCGCGGCGGCCGCGATGGCCAGTCCGGCCAGGTCCAGCTGGTGCGTGCATTGCTGGCTGGCGTCGGTGGCGCGCGTCACCGAATTGGCGATGGCATCGAGCGGCATGCCGACCAGCGACGACAGCGCCGCGCCGGCGGCGGCGCAGCCGGTATACGGAATCCGCAAGCCAAACCCCTGCGCATATGTGACCACGCCATCTTGATAAGCCAGTTCGACCCGGAAATGGTGAAAATCGTCTTCCAGCACCGCGCGCGCCGTGCCGCTGCCGCCGGTTTGCCGGGTGACGATCTCGATACGGCGCCTGAATGAAGTCATGCTTTGTTTTCCTTGAGACAGATATGTCGGCAAAATTTCGGATTTCGTCAAATAATTTACTCTAAATTGTACATTATTGTAGAATATGTTCATAACTAATCAGGAGGCGGAAATGGGTTTGCTGGACAATAAAATCGCGCTGATCACCGGGGCCGGCGGCGGTATCGGGCGCGGCATCGCGCGCCGTTTTGCATTGGAAGGTGCGGCGCTGGTGCTGGCGGAAATCGATCCGGACAGCGGAGAGCAGATCGCGCGCGAAGTCAGGGAACTGGGCGCGCGCGCCGTGTTCATCCAGACCGACGTGTGCAAGAAGGAGCAGGTGCTTGCCGCCGTGCAGGCGGCGGTCGACCAGTTCGGCGGCATCGACATCCTGGTCAACAATGCGTTCGCGCCGACGCCGAACGTCTTGATGGAAGAGAAGACCGACGAGATGCTGGAGCAGACGCTGAACTCGACGATCTGGGCTGCATGGTGGGCGATGCGCGCCGCCTTGCCGCACATGCGCGAACGCGGCGGCGGCAAGGTCGTCAATTTTTATTCGATCGATGTCGATGTCGGCGCGTGGCTGCATGCCGATTACAACACGGCCAAAGCTGGCATGCTGGGCCTGACGCGCAGCGCCGCGGCTGAATGGGGGCGTTTCAATATCACGGTCAACGCGATCGCGCCGACGGCGATGGGGGCGACCTTCCACAAGCTGTGCGCGGACAATCCGGGTTTTGCGGAGCGCTCGGCGTCGCTGCGCCCGCTGGGCCGCTGCGGCGATCCCGAAAAGGATATCGCGCCAGCCGTGCTGTTTTTGGCGTCGGAGCTGTCGTGCTACATGACGGGGGAGGCGATTCATGTCGATGGCGGGCTGCACATGCCGGGCTATAACTCGCGCCCGGCGCATGTGGCGGTGAGGGAGTACTGAAATCAAAGGCAAAGGCTGGGGTCAGACCCTGGGGTCTGACCCCGGGGTCTGCCTCTGATTTAGAAATATGCGGTGGATGCATTGCTAAAAAGAGCGGGGCAGGCGCCGCAAAGCACCCGCCCCATAACCATCAGCGCTTGGCGACCTTGATATCGCTTTCTTCAAGATCCCAGGTGGTGGCGGTTTTGCCTTCGTCGCGCAGTTCGTATTTCAGTACGCGGCCTTGCGGGTTTTTCGGCAGCGTGGTGCGGAACTCGATGTAGCGCGGCAGCGCGTAGTAGGGCACGGCGCCGGTCGACCACTGGAACAGTGCTTCGGCGGTCAAGGTCGCGCCCGGGCGCAGGATCGCGGTTACCTTGACGTCGTCTTCTCCCTTGTCGGACGGGACGGCGTGCACGGCGACTTCGGCCAGGTCGGGATGGGCGGAGAACGCGGTTTCCATCTCGAAGCTCGAAATGTTTTCACCGCGGCGGCGCAAATAATCCTTTTTGCGATCGACGAAATAAAAGAAGCCGTCTTCATCAAACTTGCCGATGTCACCTGTATGCAACCACATATTGCGCATGATCTTTTGAGTGTCCGCCGGACGCCGCCAGTAACCCTCGAACATGATGTGCGGGCGCAGCGGGCGTACGACAATCTCTCCGGCCACGCCGGGCGGCAATTCCCGGTCGTTTTCGTCGAAGATGCGCACGTCGAAGTCGGGGATGCGCTTGCCGGACGAACCGGGCGCGGCATACTCGCCGCCTGGCAGCGACGTGACGACGCAGGCTTCGGTCAATCCGTAACCGTTGCCGCCGACCTGGCGCGCGCCGAAGCGCTGGCGCCAGATCGCCTTGGTCTCTTCGGTGAACGGGTTGCCGCGCACGGTGTGAATCTGGCCGATGCAGCGTTTCATCGCATCGCTGTCGTCGGCCTGCGCCAGCAGGTTGCCCATGCTGCCGAGGATGGAGGCGATGGTGGCGCCGGAGCGTTCCACTTCCGGCCAGAAGTTCGATACCGAGAAGCGCGGCACGATGGCGACGCGGGCGCCGACCAGGATGTTGGAGATGATGCCGACCGACAGCGCGTTCAGGTGGAACAGCGGCAGCGGCGTGATCGTGACGTCGTTGGCGTTGGCCGGGCCGGCGCGCAATTGCAGGCGCGCCAGGTTGCACATGAAGTTATAACTGAGCATGCAGCCCTTCGATGGGCCGGTGGTGCCGGAGGTGTAGATCAGGCAGGCCAGTTCTCCCGGTTCCGGTTTTGTTTCGATCGGCGTGTCGTCCGCGCCGCGGTGCAGGTCGAGTGGGGCCAGCGCGATCGCGCAGCCGGCCGAGTCGAGCGCGGCGCCGCGGTGCAATACCTGTTTGACGTCGGGCAGGCCGGAGGCCACTTGCGCGATGCGCTCGACGTAATCGGCTTCGCACAGCACCAGCGCGGCGCCGGCGTCGGCAATTTGATGGCGCAGGAATTCCCCGCGCAGCGCCGTGTTCAGCGGCACGCTGACGGCGCGCAGCTTGTTGATGGCGAGCCAGCAGACCACGGCGTCGATATTGTTGTCGATGATGGAGACGACGGTTTGCCCGCTTTGCACGCCCAGCGCGGCGAACGCGTGCGCCATGCGGGTCGAGAGCCGGTCCACGTCGGCATAGGTGTACAGGGCGCCGCTGAAATCGAGCAGCACGCGCTCGGGATGCGCGGCGACCGCGCGGTCGAGCGCGGCGATCACCGTGTCCTGTTCGCCGACGCTCCAGTTGGCTGCTTCAGTAGTGCTGGTCATGCTGTCTCCTTCATGGGGCAGATTATTTCGAATTGAGAATTCAATTCTAATATGGAAATGGATCGTGTGTCAGCTAGAATAATCGCTGCGACTATGCCAAGATTCGTAATCGATAAGAATTTCAACAACTTTTAGTTAAACGGTAGAAGAGGCAAGTCATGGGTAAGCAGGAGCGGGTGTCGGGCGCAGAGGTGGGCGCACAGGATGCGGCGACAGACGCAACGGCGGCGGTTGCGGGCGAGGGCGCTGGCGTCTCCCCGCCGCGCGAGCAGG
Organism: Pseudomonadota bacterium; assembly: GCA_040389645.1. Classification (GTDB taxonomy): domain Bacteria; phylum Pseudomonadota; class Gammaproteobacteria; order Burkholderiales; family Burkholderiaceae_D; genus Rugamonas. The sequence continues at coordinate 42,343 of JAZJZT010000079.1, forward strand.
GACGCAACAAGCGTTCCGACGAAACGATCAGGCAGATCCTGGTGGCGGCCGAACAGGTGATCCTGGAATCGGGCGTCGAGCGGGTCGCGATCCAGGACGTGTGCGAAGTGGCCGGCCTGTCGCGCGGCACTTTTTATCGTTATTTCTCGTCGCAGGAAGAATTGCTCGACGCCTTTTCTCAGCACAAGCGGGCCCGCTTCCACCAGTCGCTGCACGCGGCTACCGCTCCTTACCTGGTGCCGGACGAGCGCTTCAAGGCGCTGATCGCCTACCTGGACAATTACCTCAAGCACAGCAAGGCGCGCCGCTTGCTGGAAGTGGCGCCGGATTTCGCGTTCGGTTTTTTCAAGCGCATCTTCCACGATTCGATCGAGCGCTTCCAGGACGTACTCGGCATCGTGTTCGACGCCTGGGATGCCAAACTGGGCGTCAAGCTCGACCGCGAACTGGTGTGCGAGATGCTGATCCGCTATGTATTGAGCGAACTGCTGGTACCGCGCAAGGGCGACCGGCGCGCCTTGCTCGAATCGCTGTCCGACATGGCGGCGGCAATCGCCGGCCACGGCGTGCCGGCGTTCATGTTGGCCTCGCCGCCGGCCGCGCCGGTGTTGCCGGCACCGGGTGGCGATCCTGTCGAGTCGGCCGAGCCGGCAGCGCGTGAACCGGGGCGCAACCGGCGCTCCGAGGAAACCATCAACCAGATCCTGATCGCGACCGAAAAAGTGTTGCTGGAATCGGGCGTGGAGCGCATGTCGATCCAGACCATCTGCGAAATGGCAGGCATTTCGCGTGGCACTTTCTATCGCTATTTTTCGGCGCAGGAAGAATTGCTCGACGCCTATACCAAGCACAAGCGCGCCGGCTTCCACCAGGGGCTGGAAAACGCGGTCTCGACCTATGTCGATCCGGGCCAGCGTTTTAACGCTTTATTGCAATTTTTCGACCATTTCATCCGCACCAGCAAGGCGCGCCGCCTGTTGCAGGTCGCTCCCGTGTACGCGTTCGGCTTTTTCCAGCGCGGGCTGGAGGATTCGGTGGTGCGTTTCCAGGATTTACTTGCTACCGTGTTCGACGCCTGGGACGAGCGCCTGGGCGTCAAGCTGGACCGCGCCTTGATCAGCGAAATGCTGATTCGCTACGTATTGAGCGAAATCCTGGTGCAAAGCGATAGCGATTGCCGCCAGGTGACGCACCGCATCGGCGCGCTGGTGTCCGGCATAGGCAAGGGGATGCTGGCGCTGCCGGACGAGGCGCCGCCAGCGTCACGCCCGGAGACGCCGCTGCCGGCCGTGGCGCCGGCCGCCGAGCCGGGCCGCAACCGCCGCTCGGACCAGACCATCGCGCAGATCTTGCGCGCGGCCGAAGAGGTGATCCTGGAAACGGGCGTCGAACGGGTGTCGATCCTGGCCGTGTGCGAAGCGGCCGGCATCTCGCGCGGCACGTTTTATCGCTACTTTTCGTCGCAGGATGAATTGCTCGACGCGTTTACGGAAGACCAGCGCATGCGTTTCCACCAGTCGCTCAACGAAGTGGCGACTCGGCATGCAGATCCGGTGCTGCGCTTTAACGCGGTGATCGACCACATGGACCATTTTCTGCGGCGCGACAAGGTGCGCCGCCTGCTGAAGGTGGCGCCCGAATATGCGTTCGGTTTTTTTCAGCGCACCTTCGACGACGCCATCGAGCGTTTCAAATCCGTGCTCGACATCGTGTTCGACGCCTGGGAAGTGCGGCTCGGCACGCGCATCGACCGCGGTTTCGCCTGCGAACTGCTGGTGCGCTACATGCTCAGCGAACTGCTGGTGCCGACCGACGCGCGCAAACCGCTGCTGCCGCGCCAGCTGGAAACCATGTTCGGCGCGATCCTGATCGCGCACGGGCGCTAAAGCCAGATCAGCCTGCCTGTCATTCCGGATCGCCGGACCGCCGCGCAGGCGGGAATCCCATTTGCGTCCCGATAGCGCAATGTTTCCGGACGGCGCAACGGAATGGGATTCCCGCTTTCGCGCACTACCGTCCGGGATAAATAAATTGACAGGTGG
>JAZJZT010000080.1:0-37635 GCA_040389645.1 Pseudomonadota bacterium
CTGCGCCGTTATTTTTTAGCGCCATGCCTCGGATTGCCAGTAATTCGAGGTCCCCATAAGAAAGAATAACGCCGCCATGATAGTCGGTGGCAGAGCCCCCAACAGCAGACCAACTGCGCCGATCGATTCGTCATTAAATCCGCGCCTGAGCAGCGCGACGCCAGCCGGATTGGGCGCGTTGGCGATGACGGTGAGGCCGCCGCCGGCCACGGCACCGGCTACCAGCATGTATTTGGCCTGATCCGACATGCCGCCAATCAGCGAGCCCAGATAGGTCAACGCGGCATTGTCGGTGATCGCGGTCAGTCCCAGTGCGCCGAAGAACAAGGCGGTCGGCTCCAGGCTGGAGACGATCGGCTGCAACCACCACTGCTGCAGGCCGCCCAGAACCACCAGCCCGGCCAGGAAGAAGCCGACCAGCAGGCCCTCCTTCAGGATAAGCGGACTTTGGTAGTGCTCGTACGCTTGAGTAAAACCGAGGAAGAAAAGAAACAGCCCCAGGAAAAGTACCGGGTGATGCGCAAAGGCGACGACACCGGCCAATAACACCAGGTGAACGGCGCTGACCAGCCAGGGCACTCGGACCATGGTTTTGTCTGGCGCGGCATGCGTGTCGACGAGGTGGGGGCGTAGCAGCAAGGTGATCGCGGTCGCATTGATCAGCACGGCAAGGGCGGCCCGCCAGCCGAACGTCGATGCCATGAACGCGCTGTCCCATTGCCAGGTCGTGGCCACCATCAACACCGGCGGCGCGGCGTACGAGGTCAGTGTACCGCCGATGGAAACATTCACGAACAGTACGCCCAAGGCGCCATACTTCAGCCATTCCGGCATGCCCGACCGGAAAATCTGCGGCGCCAGCATCAGAGCGGCAAGTGTCATGGCGGCCGGTTCTGTAATCAGGGATCCCATCAAGGGCACCACTGCCAGGCCGAGCCAAGCCAGCGTAACCGGGGTCCGCACCGGTGTCAGGCGGGCCAGGCGGGTCAGCACACTCTCGACGGCTTCCAGCACTGGCCGCGAGGCGGCCACCACCATCACCACAAACACGAACAGGGGCTCGGTGTACTGGCGTGACTCGGCGTACGCCACCGCTTCCGCACCGCCCGCCACCAGTGCGACGGTGGCGACCAACACGAAAGCCCAGAAGCCGAAGACGACCTCCACCTCTCCCAGCAGATGCAATAGGCCGCCGTGTCGCGGGTGTCGCCCCGCCAACACTTCAAAATATTTCGCCGCAAAGGTGTGTACCAGTGCGAGTGCGAACAGTCCAGCACCAATCCACTGCACAGCGTTCATGTCCATTCTCTTGCCTTTCGCTTACGGCGTGCGTTTTCACAATCGGATTGCCAGGCGGCAGCCAGCATCATCGAATCGATTCCATTCGGCGGACTTATCATCAGCCCCCCCCCCCCCCGGTAGTCTGGATCTTCCAGCACGTTGAGCTCGACCATTCCCTTTGCATTGCTCAGTGATGATGCATGGAATTATCTTGGAGATAAGAGATCTGCTATGGATGCCAACGGCCCGCCGGAATGTGCGAACGCATTGTGTCGAGAATTCGTCGACCTGGGAGAGGTGGCGTGCTCGCGGAAAAGAGCAGGAAAATGTGGGCAAAGGAATAACATTCACAATGGTCGCAATGAAACCGCGTGGCGGCCCGACCATCGCAAATCCTGTCATACCGGAACGGTACGATCACCCTGTTGTAATTATAACCTATGGCCCCAAGGTTATAAGTAAGCGGGGGACTTATCCCATCTCCATCTGATGCCCGGAGGCTGATCACTGATTGGTCCGGCGGTTGAGCTGATTTTTATTGAAGTTGCTGGGCAGGCAGGTTGAGGTCACGCCATCGCCCGACTGCCTGCCCAGAAGTTCGGTCAAGATGTGACGCAAATACGTTCCCGACTGCTATCGACTAGACCCGTTAAATCTTGCTGACATCAACGCCGGCACGTTGCAGCAACACCTGATTGCGTTTTGAAAGGTGCATCACCTGAAAGTGTTTTCCAGCCTTTTCGTAGCGCTCACACAAGCTCTCCATAGCGGCGATGGCTGAATGGTCTGCCATGTGCAGATGGTGGCAGTTGAGGATCACGCGCACGGGGTCTGTTGCTGGCACAAACAGTTCTTGAAAATGAGCGGTCGACGCAAAGAACAGTGTGCCGTGCGGCAGATAAGTTCTCACGCCTGGTTCGCTGTCGTCGATATCGGCGCGTATATCACGCGCATGTTGCCAGGCGAAGTTAAGAGCGGCGATCACAATGCCGCACAGCACAGCCGTCGCCAAGTCGGTGAAAACAGTAATGACCGTGACGGCAACTATGACCAGTGAGTCCTGCAACGGCACCTTACCCAAGACCCGCAGCGAACCCCATGCGAACGTTTCGTGCGCGACGACGAACATGACACCGACCAGGGCGGCAAGAGGAATATGCGCAATCAGCGGGGATAAAAACAGGATAAACAGTAGGATCATGACGCCGCTCGTGAGGCCGGACAGGCGTGAGCGGCCACCAGAGCTCAGATTGATCATGGTCTGGCCTATCATGGCGCATCCGCCCATGCCGCCGAATAGGCCAGAGACGACGTTGGAGGCGCCGAGTGCGATGCACTCTCGATTTGGCTGCCCGCGCGTTTCGGTGATCTCGTCCGTGAGATTAAACGTCAGCAGCGTTTCAAGTAGACCAACCATGGCCATCAGCGAGGCATAGGGCAGGATGATGCGCAGCGTTTCCGCACTCAACGGCACGCTGGGGAAATGCAGCGTAGGTAAGCCACCGGCCATGTGCGCTAAGTCACCCAGTGTCCTGGTTGGTAACTGCAGGCCATAACTGAGCAGCCCAACACCAAGGATGGCAACCAGAGCGGGCGGCACCGCCTTGGTGAAGCGCGGCAACACGGACACCATGAATATGGTCAATGCTACAAGGCCGCACATTACCAATAAAGGCATCCCCTGTAGCCATTGTTCACCTTGCGGAGACGCATAGCGAAAATGCTCAAGTTGGGCCATCGCGATGATGATCGCCAAGCCGTTGACAAAGCCGAGCATTACTGGATGAGGGACCATGCGGATTAATTTGCCCAGACGAAGCAGGCCGAACAATGCCATCAATATGCCACTGAGGACAACCGTGGCCAGCAGGTACTGCACCCCGTGTTGTGCGACGAGCGCCACGATCACCACCACCATGGAGCCGGCGGCACCCGAAATCATGCCGGGCCGGCCACCGAATATTGCCGTCATCGCGCAGATGATGAATGCGCCATACAGGCCCATAAGCGGATTGAGCTGCGCTACCAAGGCAAAGGCGATACACTCTGGCACCAGCGCGAACGATGATGTCAGGCCGGCGAGAAAGTTTTTTTGTATGTTCGAGAACCATTCTTCGCGAAAGGAAGTACTTATCATTGATGACGATCCGAAGTCGGGACGTGCATGGCCCGTGGGGTTGGCACATTAATTTATTGACCGGATGCTCTTAAGCAACAGATCCGTGCTGCACGGTGCTACTTGCTCTAGTGAGCAACCACCATGACAGACAGTAAACATTGAAATGTTTGCGTATCTAAAACGATCACGCGCACCCATGCATAAGAATCTCCGAGTTGGAAGCCGTTTTGAACGGTTTGGAGGTTCGTAAGTAGTTACATGGGTAGGAGGGAAAATGGGCGATAATTTAACAATCTGATTTACATTGCTGATCCTGCCGGCATTATACAAGACATGGCCCAGCCTGCACGCCCTGTGTCGGTTAAATACGCCATTCAGCCATTTCCCGTGCAGATCATTTTGTGCAGTCGCCGTCTAAAAATGACAGATGCTGTCCGTGTGCACTGCCTGGCGCTCGGCGGGGTCGATCTGACCAGCGCTGCCGGAAAGATGACCCTGAGCGTGTTGAATGCGGTGGCTGAGTTTGAGCGCGATTTGCTGATCGAGCGAACCCAAGCAGGTATTGCACGCGCAGAAGGCAAAGTGCTGGGGCGCCCGTCAGCGCTGACTAAAGTACAGCAGGCCGAAGCGATGCAACGCCTGGTAACAGGTGAGTCCGTTGCCAAGGTGGCGTGCGACTACGGGACCACTCGCCAGTCCATCATGCGGGTTCGGGAAAGGCTTGGTCGATCCAGTGTAGCCGACTCCTGACAACGGGCGCAGTCGCCTTCTAAAACGACAATCCTGGCGCCCACAGGCTGCGCAGCGGCGCGGTGGAAAGCGCTTCGGCATGCTAGACTCCTGTATAAAGTATATTTGTAGAAATGTAGTTTTCAGGAATTATGCTCAAAACCGGCGTTCTGCTTGCGCTGGAGGTGAACAGGGCACTGCCGATTGCGCGCGCCTCGAAACGAGGAAAGACACGATGATCCACCGAGACATGGTCGAGCGGATACTCGATACCGTTAAAAAAAATAAACTGCTGCTTTTACTGCCGTTCACTTTCCAAGCGCAGGCCGGCGCGCTGCCGTCCGATCCCGCTCCCGGGCCTGCCGCCGCCATCCCGGCCTTTGCCAAACTGGCACGGCAAAAGCCGCAACAATGCGCTGCCGATGCTCAACCGCTGAGCGCTCCTGCGGGCTGGCGAGAAGAGAATGCCGTTTGCGCTTGGCAGGGACACTTGAAAATGCGCCGGTGGGCATCGTCCGCGCCGGCGACGCCAGCCTGCGTCAGCGCCCCTGCAGCATGGTGGGCATGGCGCAGGCAGGCGAGTGGCGTCCCGGAGCGCGCAGGTATTGCCTGGAACGCGGCCTGGCGCTCACGGCATGTGTTCATCGCCATGGACGGGTATCAACAGGTGCTCCTGGTCGAATCCGGCGCGGACAACGCATGGCTGGCCACCGAATGGACTTGGACGCCGTCACCGCGCCCGGCCACGCGCGACTGGCAAAAACAGCGCTGGCAACTGCTGACCGGGTCAGTGGCGACGCGTGGTACCGCCGCTGACACGGAAAGCGCCGCGGACGAAACGGCGCTGCTCAGGCGCGCGTGGGAAAAAAACCTGCGCGGCCGGGCCGGGGAAATCACTGAAAACGGCTGGCTCTGGAAAAGTGCCGGATTCTGCATGCGTTTTGGCGCGGCAGCGCCGGCGCCGGCCCAGTTGCCGCTGCCGTATGCGCGCGAGGATGCGCGCCTGGAACAGCGTGCCGCCATGCAGATCCAGCTGGCCAGGCGCTATCCCGACGCCGCATGGCCGGTCCCGTTTCGCCTGCTCGACCTGCCGGGCGCGCGCAGCTCCAGCGGCGCGAAATATGAGGCGATTTGGAGCGACCAGACAGGCGTGAGCGGACAGCTTTGGATACCGACCAAAAAGGGCGGCATGACCGTGCGCGCCCTGCTGCGCGCCAGCGCGCCGCAAGGTCAGGCCGAGGCCGCCGTCGGCGCCATCGCATCGGAACTGGAGGGCATCGCCCGTATCTGGATTACCGATCATGAGTGATACGCTGCTGCAGTTCGCCCCCTGGTTGCTGTCGCCGCTGGCGATCGTCGGCGCCGGGCTGTTGCTGGCCCAGATGATCGGACTGATGCTGGCGGCGCGAGGATGGCCCAAGCTGTATGGCGCCGTCATCGCCGGCCTGATTGTCGGCGTGAGCGGCCTGGGCTTGATCGATGCGCCGCTGCTGTCGCAATTCCAGGAACTGTTCAATGCGGCCACCGCGCTGGTGCTGTTCGAGGTGGGCCGCAAAATGGACTTGCAATGGCTTTGGCAAAGCCGCCGCGAAGGCGCCAGCCTGGTGCTGGCGTGCCTGCTGCGCGGCCTGGCCACCTTCCTTTGCCTGGCGTTATGCGGCGTTCCGGCCAGGGATGCGACTTTTATTGCCGTCATCCTGGCCGCCGCCAGTCCGATCATTTTCGCGTCGATGGCGGCCGATTCCAACGCCAGCGGCGTGGCGACGTTTGCCGGCGCCAACCTGGTTGGGCTGGGCAACGTGATGGCCTTGCTGGCGCTGGCGCCCGCGCTGGCATGGATCAAGATGGCCGAAAGCGGCAGCGCCGGCTTTGCTGCCGAACTGCTGGCGCAGGGGATAAAACTGGCGCTGGGCGCCGTCATCGCGGTGCTGTGCTACCTGCTGTATGCGCTGGCCACCCGGATTGGCAGGGCGCATGTCCGGCAGCGCCCCGGCATGTTGCTGGCGGTCTTGCTGATGGATCTGGGCCTGTGTTCCGTGAGCGCGTCGAGCGCGCTGCTGTCGCTGCTGCTGATGGGGCTTTTGCTGAGGAATGCGGAGAAGCGGGACAATGTCTTCCAGGCGCAGCTCAAGACCGGGCAGGACATCGGGTACGCGCTGCTGTTCATGATGTCGGCGGCGCTGGTGCCGGTGCAGCAATTGATGCATGTGCCGACCCTGGCCCTGGCCCTGCTGGTGTTTGCGGCCCGTACCCTGGTCACGCGCGCGGCGCTCGCGCCAGGTGGCGCATGGAGCCGCAAAAAGAAGCATGCGATGGCCATTTCAGCCTGTTCGCTGGTCAGCTTCGGCACCCTCATGGTCGACAATTCGCTCGGCATTTATCCCGCCCTGGGCGCGCAAGCGGCGCAAACGATGGCTGCGCTGCTGGGGCTCAATGTGCTGATCGCGCCGGGCCTGACCTGGTGGGGCTTGAAATTCGCCGGCGAAACCCATGAGGACGACAATAATGACTGAATTCGCCTTACCGCACGCAAGCGAGCAAGCCAGGGCCGTGGCCGGCACCGGCCCGGCATTTTTGCCGCCGTTCGCGCACTCGCGCATGGGATCGATGGGCATCGAGCTGGAACTGATGGTGCTCGACCGCCTCACCTATGATCTGTTGCCGGCCGCGCCGGATATCCTGCGCTTGCTCGACGCGGTGAAAAAAGACTGGGTCGCGACGCCGGAAATCACCACGTCCATGCTCGAAGTGGCGACCTCGGTGCTGGGCAGCTATGCCGAGGCGGCGCGGCAAATCGAAGAAATCCGCACCAGCGTCCAGCGCGCCGCGTTTCAGGTCGGCGCGGCAATTTCAGGCGGAGGCGCCCATCCGTTCCAGAAATGGCACGAACAGCGCATCTATCCGAAAGACCGCTATCGGGCGTCGGCGAAGAAATTCGGCTATCTGGCGAAATTGTTTACGGTGTTTGGCATGCATGTGCATGTTGGCGTGCCCAGCGCCGACGAGGCGATCCGCATCTGTGCCTGGCTGACCCAGCGCGCGCCGCTGTTCATCGCGCTGTCGGCCAATTCGCCCTGCTGGCAAGGCGAGGATTCCGGCTTTCGCAGTGCGCGCAGCAATGTGGTCGGGGCCTTTCCGATGAGTGGCATCATGCCGGCGCATATCCGGACCTGGGAACAGTTCCAGACCCACTTCGCCCACTTGGCCGGACACGGGATTGTCGGCAGCATCAAGGATTTTTACTGGGATGTCCGTCCCAAGCCGGAATACGGCACGGTGGAGCTGCGCGTACTCGACACGCCGCTGCGGCCGGCCTATGCCGCGGCCCTGGCAAGCTATGTGCGCGAGCTGTGTATCGAAGTGCATGCCCGCCCAGGGGCCTGGCCGGCCGACAGCGCGCGCGAACTGTATGCCTGGAACCGCTTCAACGCCGCAAAGGATGGGGTCGATGCCATCTGGATCGATCCGGAAACCGGCGCCAGGGCGTCGGTGGCGGCAGTCGTCGCGAGCGACCTGGCCCGCCTGTCCGCCACGTCGCTCGACCCCGATTTCGGCGCCGCGTGCAGCGTGATCGAGGAACTCATGGCCGACGGCGGCCAGGCGCGCTGGCTGATCTCGCATCTGGACGCCGGTTCGGGCATGAACGATCTGGCGCGGGTGGCCAGCGAGATGTTCGACCAGCCGGATCAACTGCGCTCAAAACAGTCAAGCAAGGGAACAGCGTGAAAAAACGGCGTAAAACTGCGATCAGGCCGAAGGTGTCGACGCACTCACCGCACCAGTACGTATGCCGCGAGGCGGAGAACGCAGGGTCACCGGACGCTAGGGGCGCTGCCGCAACACCCGCGCATGCGGCAACTGTAGTGATTTAATTTGCCCGGACACCTCGATAGGTGGACAATCCACCCTCCGAGGAGATTTGCATGACAAGGCAGCGCCGCAGTTTCGATCCGAGCTTCAAGCTTGAGGTCGTCAAAATGATTAAAGAACAGGGTCTCAGCGTTCAGCATGTAAGCGAGAGCATGAGCATAGGCCCGACCGCCATCCGCCGCTGGGTCGAACAGTACGATGCCGAGCAGTCTGGGAAGCCAGGCATAGGCAAACCGCTGACGCCTGAACAGCAACGGATCCGGCAGTTGGAGTTGGAGAACCGCCAGTTGCGAGAAGACGTGTCCATCTTAAAAAAACCATGCCGGCAAAGCTGGTCTGCGACGCCTTGCACATGGCCGTTCAACAGCGGCGACCAAGTCAAGGCCTGATCGTTCATTCGTCCGTGGCAGCCAGTACGCAAGCGCTCAGTATCAAGCGCCGTTACGCGGCCATGGCTTCGTTTGCAGCATGAGCCGCAAGGGAAACTGCTCGGACAATGCCGTCGCTGAACACTTCTTCCTGAACCTCAAAATGGAACGGGTCTGGCAGCGCACTTACGCCAACCACGCAGAAGCCAGGCTCGATATCGCCGCCTACATCGTCAGCTTCTACAACAGCGAACGACTGCATTCAGTTCTGGGCTATCTGCCGCCCTCCGTCTACGAACGGAATATGGCAGCAAAAAAACCTATCGTCGTGTCCGAATTTACTTGACCACCACAGCAAAAAATCAGCTTGGCGTCGAGGAAACGGTCGCCCCGCAGACGGCGCTGCAACGCCAGCACCTCGGCGGGCGCGACAGCGTCGCCGCCGACCACCAGCGACAGCTCGCGCTGCGGCAGCGACACGTCCTTGGCCAGCACGATCACACCCGGCGCGCGCGCCAGTGCGCCGCTGACATCCTTGTTCACTGTCAGAAAAAGCTGATCCTGTACCAGCCCGTAGACCAGATAGCCGCTAGGCAACCCGAGCGCGAGCATGCCGAGGCCGATCAAGGCGTGGGCGCGCCGGATCGGCTTCCTCGTGGTGCGGCAAGCGCAGCAGCTTGACGAACAGATAGGTGGCCAGCGCGATGAAAAAAGCATTGATCAGAAAGAGGTAGGCGGCGCCGCCCGCGAAGGCCCAATTACCATTGGCAATGCCGTAACCGGCGGTGCACAGTGGCGGCATCAACGCCGTCGCGATGGCCGCGCCGGGGACGATGGTCGATACCTCGCGCCGCGTCTAGGCGACGATCCCGGCGCAGCCGCCAAAGAAGGCGATCAGCACATCCCACAGGGTGGGCGTAGTGCGCGCCAGCAGCTCGGTATGCGCCTGGGAAAGCGGGTTGAGGTAAAAGTAAATGGTCGAGGTCAGCAGGCTGATCCCCACGAAGACCGCCAAGCCGCGCGCGGCGCTGCGGATCAGCCGGTAATCGCTGATGCCGGCGCCGTAACCGATGCCGAGCAGCGGCCCCATCAGCGGAGAAATCAGCATCGCCCCGATCACCACGGCGGTCGACTTGACGTTCAGGCCGACCGAGGCGATCAGGATCGCGAAGATCAGCACCCACAGGTTGGTGCCGCCAATCCGCGCGCCGCCGCGGATGCTGCGGTCGATCTCGCTACTCTCATCCTGGTCGTGGCGCAGGTCGAATCACATACGAAATAATGCCAGCATCCTCACCTTTCAACGAAGGGCGCGCACCGGACCGGCTACGTGCCAAGCGACAATATAACAGGCTTGCGCGTAGCGCAGATAATCCATCCGTGCTCGCATGGCAGGATGCTGTCGAACTGGTCAGTTAGGCTTGCCGCAGCGCCGCAAAGCGCCCACAATAGTGCACGGCGCCGGTGCCGCATGCCGGCCAAGGCGGCGGCATCGCAAGGGATGGGATGAAAACGAATTTACTTTATATATTTGACAAAATTACCGCCGCGCAGGCTGCCGCACCGTCCCAGTGGCAAGATATGCGGCGCGCACAGTTGATCGAACTGATCACGACAATCGGTCTGAGCGATCGCGGCATTCGCATCGGCATCCGTCCAGCAGCGCGGATCGCCGAGGCCATCCTGGCGGCGCGCCAAGCCGACCGCGCACTGCTGCTGCGCATTCGCCAGTCGCTCGTGATCACGCAGGCCCCCTGATGCACCGCAACCGGATCGCTGGCAGGGCAACTCTTCCGCAGCGCTTCGTCGAGCGCCTGCTGGGCATGCTCGTCGGCGCTGCAGGGAACATCGTCATCGACGACGGCGGGAGTATCGGCATTCTTCTTGGTCGCTTTCATCATTACCTCGTCGGTGTCATGTTACGGATCATGCCTCGTGTGCGGCGACGCCATGCAGCGCCGGGCGAGACAAGCTGAGTCCGGCGAACGGCACGCGCCGTTTAGGCCGCGCCCAACTGCAGGCGCGCCAGGCCGGGATACAACGGCGGGCTGATCACCCGCGCCACGGCGCTGGCGATCAGGGCGCATGCCATCAGGCTGAGCACCATCGCATGCCCGTCCACCACTTCCAGGACGATGATGAACGACGTGAGCGGCGCCTGGGTCGCGGCGGCGAGAAAGCCCACCTTGCCCAGCGCAATGAGGGCCGGCGCCAGACCCGGGCCGGCCAGCATCGCCACATCGTTGCCGATGGCCAGCGACGGGGCAAAAATGCCGGCGCCCCCCTCCCGACCACGTGCTCAGCCATGTCGCGGCAGCTTCAGCAGCGCATAGCCAGCCGGCATGGCGATGCTGCCATCGACCATGTGACGGGTCGATGCGTAACCGCTGCCGAAGGTCGCCCCGCCCGAGACGACGCCGATCAGCGCCACCGCTAGGCCGCACACGAGCGCAAACACGACCGGGCGCGCCGCGCGCAGGCGACTCATCGGGTCGCGCCCGTCCAGCGACGCCAGCAACAGGCGTGAAAAGACGCCGCCGGCCAGGCCGCAGACAATCGCCAGGCCCAGGCCGGGAAGCAGCAGCCCCATGCCGATGTGCATCGTATGGATCATGCCGAAGGCGGTGCCGTTGCCATGCACCGACACGGCAATGACGCCGGCCAGCACGATCGCGGCGATGATCAAGCCGCTACTGCGTTGCTCGGGCTTGCGCACCAGTTCTTCGATGCCGAACATGACGCCCGGGAGGGACGGGTTGAAGGCCGCGGCGATGCCGGCGGCGCCGCCGGCGACCAGCAAGCCGTGTGCGGTGACCGAGCTGCGCTTGGGAATCCAGGCGCGGGCCTGCAGCATGATGCCGGCCGAGATCTGGACCGAGGCCCCCTTCCGTTCCAGCGAGCGCCCCGCCAGCAGGCTCCATGCGGTCAGGATGATCTGCCCACCGACAGGCGCAGCGAGGCGAAACGCCCGCGCCCAGCCTCGTCCACGCCGCCGTCGAGCGCCGCGGTCCCTTGCGGAATGCCGGTACCGGAAGCCCCGGCGGCAAAACGCCGCGTACACCAGACGATGGCGCCGGCGCAGGCGGGTGTCCACAGCAGCGGCACCCACCAATGCCAGGCCCGCAGCTCCACGAAGATGTCGGTGGCGCATTCGGTCAACCAGGAAAAGCCGATGACGGTCACGCCTGTCAGCATCGCCAGCGTCATCACGATGACGCGCGACCGCCACAGGCGTCAGTGCGATAACTCCTTGTGCAACGCGGGGCCGGTCCGGCGCGCGCGGTGCGCGCCCGGGCGCTGCCCTTGCGCACCGTCAGTTGCCGGCCCGGCATCTATTCCGCTACCACCCATGCAGCATGCCACTCCCTTGTACAAAATTGATTGGCACGCCAGCGTTGCCGGTTCGCCTGCGACGCTCGTGGCGCCTGCAGTCCTGGCGCGAGGACGCCCACGGTGCCGAGGCGCAAAATCCATGAAGCCGCTATTGTGCGGCTCATATGCATGCGGCGCGACCTCCGCGCGGTCGGTTATACTTGCCCGCCCCGACCACGCCGCCCCCATGCAAGGAAGCGCCCCATGCTCGACGTCATTGCCATCTGCCTCACGATCACCGCCATCCTCGCCTATCTGAACCACCGCTTCATCGGCTTGCCGCCCACCATCGGCGTGATGGTCATCGCGCTGCTGTTATCGGTGGCGCTGGTGGGCCTGAATGGGCTCGGCATTAGCCGCCTGCACACCTTCGAACTGGCGCTGCTGCGCTCGATCGATTTCACCGACGTGCTGATGCAGGGCATGCTGTCGATCTTGCTGTTCGCCGGCGCCCTGCACGTCGACCTGCGCCATTTGCGCGCGTACCGGCTGCCGATCGGGATGCTGGCGGTGCTCGGCACCACGATCTCGACCGCGCTCGTCGCGGTTATGCTGTGGTGCGCCCTGCCCTGGTTCGGCCTGGCATTGCCGTTCAGTTACTGCCTGCTGTTCGGGGCGCTGATTTCGCCCACCGATCCGATCGCGGTGATGGGCATCCTGAAGTCGGCCAAGGCGCCTGCCAGCGTCGAGACCGTGATGGCGGGCGAGTCCCTGTTCAACGACGGGGTCGGCGTGGTGCTGTTTGCCCTCGTCACGGCCATGATCGCGCGCGGCGCCCCGCCCAGCGCCGCCCAGACCGGCATGCTGCTGCTGCGCGAGGCGGGCGGCGGCATCGCCTTCGGCGCCGTGCTCGGCTACCTGACCTACCGCCTGTTGTCGAGCATCGACAGTTACCAGGAGGAAGTGCTGCTCACCCTCGCCGCCGTGCTCGGCGGCTACAGCCTGGCCGCCCACCTACATGTCTCGGCGCCGCTGGCGATGGTAGTCACCGGGCTGATCATCGGCAACCAGGGACGGGCGCTGGCGATGTCGGACACGACGCGCGAGCATATCGACTCGTTTTGGGAATTGCTCGACTCGATCTTGAATGCGGTGCTGTTCGTCCTGGTTGGCCTGGAAATCGTGCTCGTGCCCATTTCCGCCCAACTGGCGCTCGGCGCCGCCACGGCCATCGTTGCCACCCTGCTAGCGCGCTACGTGTCGGTGGGCTTGCCCTTGTCGCTGTGGCGCCGTCACTTGAAACTGGCCCACGGGACCTGGCAGATACTGACCTGGGGCGGGCTGCGTGGCGGCATTTCGGTCGCGCTGGCACTGTCGGTGCCGGCCGGCGCCGAGCGCGACATCCTGGTGGCGCTGACCTATGCCGTGGTCGTATTCTCAATCCTGGCGCAGGGCGGCTCGGTTGGGGCGCTGATCCGCCGCTACGTGGGGGCGGACAAGTAGGCGAGGACGCCGCTCAGGGCGGGCAGCGCGCCGGCCGCGCCGCGATGAACAACAGCGGCACGTCGCTCTCGGCGAGCCCGCTGGCCGTCACGCTGCCCAGCTTGACGTAGTCCTGGCGCGCAACGCCGCCGCGCCCATGCGAGACCATGGCGATCAGGTCGTTGGCGCCTGCCCGGCCCAGGCCAGCGCGCTACCGGCGTCGCCATCGCCGGCCGGCACGCTGAGCAGGGTGACGACGGACTGGTACTGGCTGGCCCATGCATGCACATACGGCAAGGCCTGCTCCGCGATGGCACAGCCATCAAGCGACACCAGGATGCGCTTGAAGTCGGTGCTGCGCGACAGCGGGCGCGCGCCTTGGCGGTACAGCAGCAGCGGCGGCGTGGTCGCGTACACGATGCGATGCACGAGGCTGTTGGTCAGCAGGTGCTCCAGCGTGCCCGGCAAGTGCATCGACAGGCAAATCAGGTCGTAGCCACCGCCGGTGGCCAGGCGCTGCAGCTGCGTGTCGCGCGCCCCGCCCAGCGCTTGCGGCCGGATTGTCAGCAGCTCGGGCGGCCATGGCGCGCACACATCCTGCAAGGCCTGCTGGGCAGCGCCCACGGCGCCATCCTCGCCAGCATTCCTGCTGCGCTATGGAAAAAGCTACGGCGGCAAGAGCAACTGGCCCCAGGCCCATTTTCGCTGGCTGGAGGAAGTGAACTTCGCTCAGCCCATCCAACAAATCGTCTTCCAGGGATACGTCGACACGGTCAAGGCGAAGGGCAAGCGCGTTGATGGGCTGGATCGGCAGCTGGAGGTCGTGGCCGGCGAGTCGGCCTTCTGGCCCGTGATCGAGGCGCTGATGGCGTTGCGCGGCGTGAGTCTGCTGGCCACCACCACGGTGGTGGCCGAGATCGGCGATCTGCACCGCTTCGCCAGCGCACCGCAACTGATGGCGTATCAGCCCGGATATTTCACCAGTCTTCAAACCGATGGGCAGAAGTGCGATGAAAGCGGCCGATGCGCGCGCGTGGACGACGTTTCAGGTCGGCTCCGCGTCGGTGCCGAGGCCAGCTCATCGACTCGGCCCACCGCGGTTTGCAATGCCAGATCGCGCCGCAATACGTTGTGGTCGCACACATCCGCCCAGCCACAGCACAGCCCGTAAATCCGCTGAGCGAGCAGGTCGCGCATGCTGTGCGCGACGCTGGCGCGGCGGCGTCGATCCTCAAATACCCGGGTAATCGCTTTGGTCAAGCCGATTCGCTCGTCAACCTGCCGCAGCAGCACGCCGCCGTCACTGACGATGTCGCCACCATCGAATGCCGCCGCGACGACAAGTCGTTTGAGCTTGCCCAATCCGATCGGTGCATTGGTACAATTTGGCACCGGCGGTCTCCGGTTGTCATTGGCGTCAGATACCAGTAACAACGCGCTTCGGCACAGAGCCGCCGACCTCTACTCATGAAATATTCGGGCTAGCCCGACCGACGTCGTCCAGACCGCAGGCAGCTTGCCGGCGGCCGTGGCGCCCCGCGCGAGCGCCCAGCCTGTCAACAGCAGCAGCAACTTTCTTACGTGCATGAAACGACCTCAGGAACCCACGGCTATCCGGCGCAGCGCCGACGACGGCGCCACCGAGCCCGCACGAGCGCCAAACCATCGATCATAGTCGGCAGGGCTTAGCCTACACTTAGTATCCCCTTGCCAGGCGGGCGCATTGCGCGCCGGGCCATGTTATCGCTCCGGCAAGGCATAGGCGATGACGGAGTCGCCAGCCTTGGTATGGGTGGAGCCATGGCCGCCGGCCACGACCAGCAGATACTGCCGACCATCCGCGCCGGTGTAGGTCATCGGCGTCGCCTGCCCGCCCGCAGGCAGGCGGGCTTGCCAAAGCTGGCGGCCGCTGCCCGCGTCATAGGCGCGCACATAATCGTCCAGGCTGCCGGACAGGAAAGCGACCCCGCCCGCCGTGAGCAGCGGTCCTCCGATGCTGGGCACGCCCATCTTGAAAGGCAGCGGCAAGGGCGAGAGGTCGCGCACAGTGCCGTTGCGGTGCATCCACGCGATTTTTCCCGTCGCGAGATCGGCGCCCGCCACGTAGCCCCAGGGCGGCGCCTGGCACGGAATGCCGAGCATTGACGTAAATGGGTGCAGCTTGACGGCAAAGGGCGCGCCGAAGTTTTCGTTCAGCGCGGGGAGCGCGCCCTTCGGCCCGCCTTCGCTGTGCACCTTCAGGCTGGTGTCGTCGGTGCGCGGCACTAGCTGCGAAACGAAGGCGAGGTAGGTGGGCGTGGTGAACGCGATCTGGCGCTGCGGATCGACCGCGATGCTGCCCCAGTTGAACACGCCAAAATTGCCGGGATAAACGAGCGAACCCTGCGTCGAAGGCGGGGTGAAGCGACCGTCGTAGCGCAAACGGCGAAATGCGATCCGGCACGCCAGCTGGTCGAACATGGTGGCACCCCACATGTCGCGCCCGCTGAGCTTGGGAGGCGCAAACG
Source organism: Pseudomonadota bacterium (assembly GCA_040389645.1). GTDB lineage: Bacteria > Pseudomonadota > Gammaproteobacteria > Burkholderiales > Burkholderiaceae_D > Rugamonas. The sequence goes on from JAZJZT010000080.1 coordinate 15,669, forward strand.
ACAAGGCCGACACCGGCTGAGTCGGCGCGGTATGATCGCCGCTGGCCGCGCCCGACGGCGCCGGCGCTTCCACCACCGGCAGCAGGGGTTTGCCGGTGCGCCGGTCGAGCACGAAAATCTCCCCCTGCTTGGTGGGCTGGACCAGCGCCGGTACGGTCGTGCCGTCCACCTTCAAGTCCATCAGACTGGGCTGGGAAGGCACATCGTAATCCCACAGGTCATGGTGCACCGTCTGGAAGACCCAGCGCACCTTGCCGGTGGCCAGGTCGAGCGCCACCACGGATGATGCGTAGCGCTCGACGGCCGCATTCCGATTGCCGCCCCACTGGTCCGGCGGCTGGTTACCCATTGGAACATAGACCATGCCCAAGGCTTCATCCACGCTCGAGACCGACCAGCTGTTGGGCGAATTGGCCGTGTAGTGTTCGCCCGCCGCGATGGGTGCGGTGGCGTCCGGATTGCCAGAGTCCCAGTTCCACACGAGGGCACCGGTATCGATGTCGAATGCGCGCATCACGCCGGACTGTTCCTGTGTCGACGCATTGTCGAGCACAGTGCCGCCGACGATTAGCAGCGCACGCGTGACCACCGGCGGCGAGGTCGCATAGTAGGCCCCGGGCTGAAAATTGGGCATGTTAGCCCACAAGTCGATCTGCCCCGTGCCCCCTCCGAAACCGGTGCACGGCGTCCCGGTGGCCGGATTGAGCGCAATCAGGCGGCCGTCGGCGGTGGGCAGGAACAGTTTGCCATTGCAAGCGGGCGCCGGTTTGCCGCCGGCGTCGGCTGCCGCCGCTGCCGCCTCGCCTTCTCGCGGTGGCTGGTACGACAGGCCGCGGCAGGTCAAGTGCTGCAGCGCCAGGCCGCTGCGCAGGGTGGGCACATAGCGCCATATTTCCGCGCCGGTGGTCGCGTCCAGTGCAATGACGGCTTGATGCGGCGTGCACAGGTAGAGCCGCGCGCCGATCTTCAGGGGCGTCACCTCGTCGGTGGTTTCGACCGGGTCGCCGGGGCGTCCGCGCAAGTCGCCCGTGTGGAAATGCCAGGCCACCTGCAAGGCCGCGACGTTGTCCGGTTTGATCTGCTGCAGTGGAGAATAGCGCTGGCCTTCGCCGGTGCGGCCGTAGGCATGCCACTCGCCAGGCGCGATGCCCCGCGGCGCGTCAGCAGAGGCGTTCAGGTCCGCGCCAGGCAGCGTGCCGGTCAGTGCATGGGGGTCGGAGAACCACGATGCTGCCGAAACGATCGCGCTGGCCCCCAGAACGCCGGCAAGCGTCCACGCGCCGCCCCGCCAAGGTGCCGCTTCATTCTCGCGCAGGCTGCGCCGTACCCAAGGCGTGAGCAGCAACAGGCCGCCCAGGAACAGGATGTCAAGCCGCGCGGCCAGCGGCCACCAGTCGAGACCGGCCTCCCACAGCGCCCACAACAAGGAGCACAGCGACAGCGCCACATACACCCACAGCGCGAACGGGCTGCGCCGCAGCAGCAGGACGGCGCACAGCGCCAGCGCCGCGGCGAGCAGCAGGTAATACAGGCTGCCCCCGAGCGCCAACAGCCACGCCCCGCCAACGCCCAGGCCCGCCGCCATCACGATCATCAGTATCGCCAGTGCGCCTGTCAAGCCAGACAACGTCCACGTGCGAGATCTCATGATGTTCCTTTTTGGTCGAGGGCGGTGCATGCCCTGGCCCGCAGCATGTCTCAGCTATCCTAGCAAAACGGCGGTTTGTCTGCTTTTGCAGAATCGATTGGGACCAAGCAATTATCCCAAGCATGTTTACGTCGCGCAAAAGGTAAAATCCGGCAAAAGCGTCCGTCACGGGGCCCCCCGTGTCGTCAGCTAGTGTCCTGCGCGCAGCAAGGACGACTGTGCATGGGATAGACGAGCAGTCGCCAGCGTGGCGCGCGTGCGCGCCACGCTGGCGACAAGCAGCGCCTTGTCATGAGGCGCTGGGACGGTCCGCATGCCCAGTTCGGACATAAAATCAAGCTGCGCCAGCAGGTCGTCGTGCCGTCCCTGGCCGACGACCAAGGACGCGAGCGTCTCGATTGATCCGATCAGGTGCACGATGACGGCGACGTTGCCGGCGGCATTGCGCCGTATCTGGTCGAAAGCCTCGCCCAGTAAGCCGGCGAAATCAGGTCTGACGGATACGATTTTCAGTTCGCCCTGCGCATGCAGGTAAGCGGACGGGATCGCGCGGCGCGCCAGCGTGGCCATGACCGCGCCCAGGTAGTCGAGACACATGACCGCAGTGGTCGTATCGTTGACGCCGGGCGAGAGCGCCTTGAGTGCGACATCGACCATCTGTCGAACGCCGAATCCGGGGTCCTGCTCCACCGTCCGGTAGGCGCTCAGGGCGATCGTCGGGTGCAAGGCCTCCGCGGCGGCAATGCTTGCCTCGGAAGCGCCGGCGATGGAAAAGATGGGCGTAGCGGCCAGCACGAACTGCCCGACGGCATGTTCCACCCGAACGATCATCTTGTAGTGGCATGCGATGCGCAGCAGCGCTTCATGGTCGATACTCTGCAAATAGCCGCTCTTGCGCGCCGGCACTGACACCCAGCGCGCCTTGTCGGCCAGCACGGCAGCGGCCGCGTCGGCCTGCGAACGGTCGGCATCGCATGCCGTTGCCTGCGCGGGAAAGAGCGATTCCATGGCGGCGATGGTTTCGCCGGCGATATTGGCGAGAATGGTCGATGCCTGGATCGACAGCGCGATGTGATGAATGAACACGATCAGCAGCGCGACGCCCACGACGGCGAACAGCATGGCGGCCGACACTGCGATCACCGGAACGAAGACCGAGTCGTCCTGTCCATGGACGCCGCGCAAGACGATCAGGCAATACACGAAAATGCCTGCGAAGATGCCGATCGAGGCTTGAGTGACCCGGCTGCGCATGAACGTGCGCAGTACGCGCGAGCTGTACTGGCTGGACGCCAGCGCCAGCGCCACCAGCGTCATCGAAAAGACGATGCCCACGACCGAGATCATCGAGCCGGCAATGGTGGAGAGCATCGCGCGCGCGCCCGCCGCACTGGTGCCGAACAGGCGGGGATACCGCTTCATCCAAAGCTCCAGCGCACTTTCATCGAGGTGCGTGAGCGTGAATGCCAGTGCGATCGCCAGCGCCAGGATCAGGAAGGGAAGAAACCAGAAGCTGGCGCGTGTCTCGTTCCATAGGCGGATTATCGTGTGCATGTTGGCGCGCCTTTCGAGTTGACTTCCCCCCCAGTATAGTGGGCCTGAGATATTCGCGGCGCAACGTCACGCCGGCCCATCGGCTGTGGTGAAGCCCCAGAAAGCGGTGCAAGGTCAGCGGGCGCAGCACGCCGCCAGCTTGGTCCGTCGCCGCGCCGGGGCCAACCCGAGTCTGTCGCATCGGCGCCGCGAGCGCCCTCGACGCCTTGTCCACCATGCTGATCTGCGCGATACTGCTGCCGCCTTTTCACGAAGCCAATCTCCCCATACCCATGCAGATTGCGCGCGCCTGCCACGCCGCACTCGCCTTCGATGGCAGCTCTCAGCGCCCCGGAAGGCGGTTCAATCATGCTCGCCTGCCCTGCTGCAGGCGCAGCGCCATTGCCCTTTTCCAAAGGAATCCATTGTGTTGTCACTCAAACCTGGGCAGCCGTTGCGGAACCTTCAGGCCGAAAGCGTGGTCCATACTGATGAATGACCAGATCAGCGGGACACACTAATGAGCAAGTTTGTCAGTATTTTTGACCTGGAGTGCGCTGCGCGCGCGCGCCTGCCGGCGGTGCTGTTCGACTACGTGCATGGGGGTTCGGAGCAGCAACTGACCGTGCAGCGCAATCTCGACGACATGCGTGCGCTGGCGCTGCGCCAGCATACAATGCGCAATGTCGCCGAGCGCCGCATGTCGGTGACGATGGTGGGCGATCCGGCCCGCATTCCCCTGGCCATCGGCCCAACCGGTTTAGCCGGCATGACCTGGCCCAATGGCGAGGCTGAAGCGGCCCGCGCGGCGGCCTCGTTCGGCGTGCCCTATTGCCTGTCCACCATGTCGATCTGCTCGATCGAGGATGTCGCCCAGGCCAGCGGCAAGCCTTTCTGGTTCCAGCTGTACCTGATGAAAGAGCGCAAGGTCAACGAAAGCCTGATCGAAAGGGCACATCGGGCCGGCTGCCAGGCGCTGGTGCTCACGCTCGACTTGCACGTGCAAGGCAAGCGCTGGGCCGATGAAAGGCATGGCCTGGGCGTGCCACCGAAGCTGTCGCCGCGCAATGCATGGGATATGGCCCGCCATCCGCGCTGGCTGCTGAGCATGATCAAGAGCCGGCGCCACACCTTCGGCAACCTGGAAGGCGAGGTCAAGCAAGCGGGCAATGTGCGAGCGCTGACCGAATGGGTCGCCAGCCAGTTCGACCCCGCATTCGATGCCGACAGCGTGCGCTGGGTGCGCTCACGCTGGGACCGCAAGCTCATCCTCAAGGGCATCATGGATGCCGACGACGCGCGCCAGGCCATCGAACTGGGCGCCGACGCGATCATCGTTTCCAATCACGGCGGCCGCCAGCTCGACGGCGCGCCATCGTCCATTTCGGTGTTGCCCAACATTGCGGAGGCGGTGGGCGGGCGCATCGAAGTGCTGTTCGATGGCGGCATTCGCACCGGTTCGGACATCGTCAAGGCGATCGGACGCGGCGCCAGTGCCTGCTTGTCGGGGCGCGCCTGCCTGTACGGCTTGGCGGCGAACGGCTACGAGGGGGTCTGCTGCGCGCTGTCGCTGTTCGAGCAAGAACTGGCCGACTGCATGGCCTTGACCGGCCTGACCGATGTGGGCACGATTGCGCCCGGGGTGGTCACGGCCCAGCCTTCGCTCGCGCTGCAGCGCGATGCCGGAGCGTTCCCATGAAGCGGCCCGCTTTCCTGTTCGGCGCGACCAGATGGCTGAATGCGGGCACGATCGTCACTGGCGCACGGACTTTGCGCTGGTGCGCGACATGGGCATCAAGTTCTTGCGCTACGGTCCGCCCCTGTACACCAGCTTCCTGGGTCCCGGCCGCTATGACTGGTCGTTCGCCGACCGGACCTTCACCGAACTGCGCCGGCTGGGCATCGTGCCGATCGCCGACCTGAGCCACTTCGGCCTGCCCGAATGGCTGGGTAACTTCTAGAACCCGGACTTCCCTGCCCTGTTCGCGCAATACGCCGACACCTTCGCACGCCGCTTTCCCTGGGTGCAGCTCTACACCCCGCTCAATGAAATGTATGTGTGCGCCAAATTTTCGGCGCTGTACGACTGGTGGAATGAGCAGTTTGCCTCCGATGGCGCCTTGGTCACGGTGCTCAAGCAGCGGGTGCGCGCCAATGTGCTGGCCATGCACGCCATCCTCACCGTGCGGCCCGACGCCCTGTTCATCCAGAGCGAATCGGCCGAACGCTTTCATGCAGCCGAGCCGCAAGCCATGGCCGAAACGGCGATGATGAACGAAAGGCGGTGCTTGTCGCTGGACCTGAATTACGGCCGCCAGATCGGCGCCGACATGTTGCGCTACGTGCTTGACAATGGCATGAGCATGGACGAATACGATTTCTTCATGCACCGCTCGCTCAAGCAACACTGCACCCGGGGAACCGACTACTACCTTACCAATGAGCACCACGTGCGCACCGACGGCTGCCTGAGCGGGGCTGGCGACGTGTTCGGCTATGCCGTCATCGGACGCCAGTATTACGAACGTTACCGCTTGCCGATGATGCATACTGAAACCAATGGCCGCGGCGCGGCGCCACGGATCGACGAGCCAGACTGGCTGCACCGCCAATGGCTCAGCGCGCGCAACCTGCACAGCTGCGGCGTGCCCGTGCTGGGCTTTACCAGATATTCGCTCACCGATCGAATCGACTCGGACATCGCCTTGCGCCACAAGCCCGCCACCCTCACCCCCTACGGCTTGTTCGACCTGGACCGCAACATACGCCCCGTTGGCGAAGCATACCGCCAAATGATCGCGCGCTGGCGTGGCGTACTGCCCTCGCAAAGCATGTGCCTTGAACTGCCGGTCGCGCTGCCCGAGGCCTCAGCGTAGCAATGGCAACATCTGGCGCGGCCCCTGATAGGGCGCGGCGTAGTGCTCGCGCGTGAGGTAGTCGCTGCCCGAGAGGGCAAACAGGATCGCCAGGGTCGCCATGCCAGTGATGACTGTAAGGCGGATGAGCACATGGCTGCTGCGCAAGCGCATGAAAAACACCATCACCAAGCCAGCCTTGAGCGCGGCGATGCCAAGGTTGAGCACGCTGTTCCAGGCGCCCAGCTGCAACAAGGCGCTCGCCGCCGTTGCCGCCAGCAAGAGCAACAGGGCGATCCATACCAGCACCAGGGGTTTGTCTTGGCGTTCCACTTCATCCTCCCGCGCGGCCAAGGAGGTACAGGAGTGGATACAGGAAAATCCACACCGCGTCGACAAAATGCCAGTACAGGCCGACCAGTTCAACGGCCAGCGCGTGGTCTTGCCCGCTCGCCTTCGCATGGCGGCGGTAAGTGGCAAGCGCCAGGACCAGGCACAGCACGCAACCGATCGCCAAGTGTAAAGCATGCAGGGCCGTCATCGCAAAGTACAGCAGGAAGAACAATTGCATCCCGTGTGCGTGGGCGGGGGACCCGGCATCGCCGGGGGCAAAGCTGCGGCCGGGGAACAAGTGCTCGTCGAATTCCTGCCGGTACTCGATACCCTTGATAGCGAGGAAGGCCATGCCCAGCAGCGCGGCAGCACCCAGCCACCGCCAGCCGCCCCGCTTGGCGCGCGCGCGCCGGCCCGCCAGCGCCATGCACAGGCTGCTTGTGAGCAAGACGGCCGTGTTCACCGTGCCAAGCAGCATGTTCGTGTGGCGGCTCGCTGCACCGGCGGCCTCGGGAACATGCGTGCGCACGTAAACATACCCGAAGAAAAGCGGTCCGAACAGCAGCAACTCGGTGGCGAGAAAAATCCACACGGCAAACGTCGCTGCGTGATCGGACTCGCCGCGCTCGGCAATCGCGGGCGCCGACGCGGTATTCACGCTTGCACTCCCTGCTCCGGGTAGTCGTAGGGCTGGCCGGTGACCACAGGCTGCGCGTCAAAATTGTGCGGGGGTGGCGGTGACGTGGTTTTCCATTCGAGTCCTGTGGCATGCCAAGGATTGTCCCCGCCGGACTTGCCTTTAAACAGTGACCAGCCCAGATAGAACAGGGGCAGCAGATAGCCCACCGCCAGCAGCGCCGCTCCACCCGAAGAAAGCACGTGCAAGATCTGGAATTCGGGCGGATAGCTGTGGTAGCGGCGCGGCATGCCTTCGTAGCCGAGCAAGAACTGAGGGAAAAAAGTCAGGTTGAAGCCGACGAACATGATGAGGGCAGCCAGCCTGCCCCAGGCTTGCGAGTACAGTCGCCCCGTCATCTTGGGCCACCAGAAATGCAAGGCGCCGAAGTAAGCCATGACCGAGCCGCCCACCATGATGTAGTGGAAATGGGCGACAACGAAGTAGGTATCGGACAGGTGCACGTCGAGCGCGAGCGCGGCCAGGAACAGGCCAGTGAGCCCGCCAATGGTAAACAGGCCGACAAAGCCAAGCGCGTACAGCATCGGGGCGCTGAAGGTGATCGATCCCTTGTACAAGGTCGCGGTCCAGTTGAACACCTTGATCGCCGAAGGTATGGCGACCATGAACGAGAGCAGCGAAAACACCATGCCTGCATACACCGACTGGCCGCTGACGAACATGTGGTGGCCCCAGACCAGAAAGCCGATGATGCCGATGCCGAGAATGGCGTACGCCATGAAACGGTAGCCAAACACGCGCCGGCGCGCAAAGCAGGGAATGATTTCGCTGGCCACGCCCATCGCTGGGAGGACCATGATGTAGACGGCCGGATGCGAATAAAACCAGAACAGGTGCTGGAACAGGAGCGGATCGCCGCCCAGCGCCGGGTCGAATAATCCCACCTGGAAGATGCGCTCGATCCCGACGAGCACCAGCGTCATGGCCAGCACCGGGGTGGCCAATACCAGGATGATGGAGGTGGCGTAATTGGCCCATACAAACAGCGGCAAGCGAAACCAGCCCAGGCCGGGCGCGCGCATGGTGTGGGTGGTGACGATGAAGTTAATGCCCGTCATGATGGACGAAAAGCCGACGACGAGCACGCCCAGCAATGCCAGCTCGACGTTGGAGTTGGAAAACATCGATGAGAACGGCGTGTAAAACGTCCAGCCTGTATCGACCCCGCCGGCCAGCAAGGCCCACATCGTCAATGCGCCGCCCAGGATGTAGACATACCAGCTGGCCAGGTTCAGGCGCGGAAAAGCCAGGTCGCGCGCGCCGATCATCAGGGGAAGCAGGAAGTTGCCCAGCACCGAGGGAATCGAAGGGATCAGGAATAGCCACACCATGATGACACCGTGGGCCGTGAACAGCTTGTTGTAGGTTTCGGCCGAAACCAGGTCGCCTTGCGGCGTGAGCAGTTCAATGCGGATCAGCGCTGCCGCCAACCCGCCGATAAAAAAGAAGGTGGTAATCGCAATGGCATACAGGATGGCGATGCGCTTGTGGTCGTGCGTGCCCATCCAGGACCACAGCGAAAACTTGCCGCCAAGGTAGTTCAGGTCGACGGAGGTGGGTGCACTAAGGGGTGCGCGGCTGTGTACTGCGCTCGTCATGCGCGTTCTCCTTGATGTATTCGATCATGGCCAACAAATCCTCTTCATCGATCTGGCCGGCGAACGATGGCATGATGGGCGCGTAGCCAGCCACCACATCCTTGTGGGGCAACAAGATCGAATCGCGCACATAGACGGCGTCGGCGGTGAGCTCGCGGCCATCTTGCAGATGCACGCGGCGCCCGATCAAGCCAGTGAGGTCGGGCGCGTGCACGCTGGATCCGGCGGCGTGGCAACCGCTGCAGCCATAGCGCCGGAACAGCGCAAAACCGCGCGCGGCCATGCCGGGAACGGCCGTGCCTTGCTGCAGCCATGTGCCAAACTGGGGCGGCGACATGACCACGATGCGCCCGCTCATGGTGGCGTGCTCGGTGCCGCAAAATTCAGCGCAGAACAAGTGGTAGACACCCGGCTTGGTTGGCGTGAAATAAATCGACGTATAGCGCCCCGGCACCACATCTTGCTTGACGCGAAAGGCAGGCACGAAAAAACTGTGGATCACGTCTTGCGAGGTCATCACTATGCGCACCGGCTGGCCGGCAGCCAGATGCACTTCGCCGATTTCGCGCCTGCCGTTCTGGTGTTGCGCCTTCCACACCCATTGCTTGGCCACCACGTAGATCGGGGTCGCCGCCGGATTGGGCCGGTACAGGCCGGCGTAGTCGTAGGCCGCCCAGCCGAAGACGACGAAAAACAGCAACAGGGGTACCACGATCCACAGCACTTCCACCGTGCGGTTGCCGCTGGGCGGCTGCTCGCGGCTGGCCTTCGAGCCTGCGCGGTAGCGGATGCAAAACCAGGTGACGAGCACACACAAGATCAGCGCCACCAGGCCCGTCATGAGCAAGGTCGCCAATGCCAGCGCATTGAAGCGCGACGCGCCCTCGGAGGCGGTGGCCGGCAGCAAGTGAAAGTCCGGGCTCATCGGCCCGCCTCACGGCGCCGTACCGCCACGAGCAGCAACAGCGGCACGCTGGCGAGAGCGCCTGCCCGCACCAGCCACATTGCCGCCTGACTGTGACGCCCACTGGCCGGATCGAAATGCGCGCACAGCAACAAGAACTGCTCGCCCAGGCTGGTATCGAACTTGCCGGCGCCGGCGTCGTGCACCGCAGCGCGCAAGGCGGCCGGGTCGAAGCGTACGCCAGCGAAGAAACGCGCCACCCGGCCGTCGGGGCTGGCAACGATGAAGCCGGCCGGGTGCGCCAGTTCACCGGTGGCCCGATCGCGGCTGGCGCGGTAGCCAATCGCGTGCGCAAAGGCGGCGCTGGCCGCCGCTTGTCCCGACAGCAGATGCAAGTCGCTTGCGCCACCCGGCAGGATGGCCGCATACGCCTGCTTGCGCGCTGCGGCCAGGGCCGGCGTGTCGGCCGGGTCGATTGACACGCCGGCCAGCTGGTAGCTGCCAGCTGGCAAGCCGCTCATGGCCAGCGCTTGCAATACCCCTTCAAACAAGGTGGAGCACAGATTGCGGCACCTGTAATAGCCGGGCACCAGCACCACCGGCGTGTTCCCGAACAGCGCGCCCAGGCGCATCGGCCGGCCGCGCTCGTCAACAAAGCCGGCGTCCAGCGGCAACAACGCGCCGGCCTGGGGCGCGAACCCGGTCGGCAGCGGCGGCGGCAGGGCAAGCGGCGCCGCCCTGCTCCAAGACATGCCTTGGAGCAGCCACAACAAACAGATGGCCCACGCGGTCCGCCTCATCGGGTCTTCTCCCCGCCCGCGCGCTCCACCATCAACTGCATGGCTTGCTCGACCGGGATGCGGGCGATGCCCGCCTGCCTGTCGACCCAGCCATAGCTGGAAACGAGGTGCTGCTTGTCGGACTCGAAGGCGGCGCGCTCGGGCTGGGGAGCGGCCAGCAACGCGGGCGACGGCAGCGCCATGCCTTGCGCATTGGGGCCGCCGAAGCCGCCTTGGGGGCGTAGCAGGTCTTGCGCCAGCCATGCCGCGCCGACGGCAAACACGATGCCGGCGACAATGGCCGCCCCGCCCCAGGCCAGCGCGCGCGCATGCAGGCCGCTGCTATCCTCGCCCGTCTCCTGCCCGGCGGGATCCGGTGCTGCAGGCTGTTCAGGCATACTGCTCCTCCCTGGACTGGCTGGCCAGGGCCCGCCACAACAAGACAAAAACGGCGGCCAGCATGGGTGCCAGCCACAGCGCGGACGTGGCCAGCGCTTGCACCGAGGGCAACACCAGCCACCAGCAGTCAAGCAAATGCGCCGCAAGCAAGTTCCAGGCCAGCATGCCCATCAGGGGCGGGGCGCGCTTGGCGCGGCGCGAGAGCAGCAGCATCAGCGGCGCAGCCAGGTGAAACACCACCAGCATCCAAGCCACGCCCACCCACAGCGGGGTGGAGCGATGCACATACCAGACGATCTCGTGCGGCAGATTTTCGGCCCATATGATGAGGAATTGAACATAGGTCAGGTAGGCCCAGCTCAGTACGTACATCATCAATAGATTACCCAGGTCGGGCAATTGCGCGCGCGCCGCTTCGCGATCAAGCAAGGCCACCGCCAGCGCCATGCCGGTGAGCATCTGGCCGCTCATCGCCAGCCAGCCGAACACGCTCGACGACCACGCCGGCTGCAGCGACATGATCCAGTCGACCGACGCCAGCCCGAGCGAAAAGACATACGCCAGCAGGCCAAAGGCTGCCATTGCCGGCGAGCGTTGCAGCGACGGCTTGCGCGTCAGCGAGGAAAGCGCGCTCCACAGGGCCAGCCAGAACAGGGCACGGGCAATGAAAAATGGCCGCGACAGCCACCATGCCTTGAAGGCCGGGGCGCTGAACTCGGCATGCCAGTCGACCGTGCCCGCAGCCCAGGGATAGAGCAAGTCCAGCCCGGCTAGCAGCGGCAAGAAGAGCAGGCACAGCAGCGGGATCAGGCGCCCCCGCGTGAGCATGGGCGCGCGGATCGCCTCGCCCCAGGCACCGCCGGTGAGATTGTGGAGCCAGACGTTGGCCAGTCCGCCCAGCAGCGCGCCCATGCAAAACCACCACGCCGCCAGGTAACAGGCGAAGAAGGCCCGCGGCGACAGCCACCAGCCCAGCAAGGCGAGCGCGGCGGCCCCGAGCAGCAGCGAGGTGCGTTTCATCACTTGCCCTCCGGCGGCAATTGGTCCCGCAACGGTGGCGGCAAGCTGGCGGCCTGCGCATGCTGGCTCAGCTGCAAGGCACGGATATAGGCGACGATGGCCCAGCGGTCGGCAGGCTCGACCCGGTCGGCGTACGGATACATGACGCCGTAGCCATGGGTGATGACGTCGTAGAAGTGGCGGTCCGGCGCCGCGCGCAGCCGCTCGCCGTGGTACGAAGGGGGCGACGGAAAGCCGCGCCGCACGATCAAGCCATCGCCATCGCCCGCGGCGCTGTGGCAGGGCAAGCAATAGATGCTGTAGCGCTGCTGGCCGCGCTGCAGCAAGGCCATGGTCAGAGGATACGGCATGCGCTCGGCCGCCTGCGCTTCGGCGTCGGCGCGCACCGCCTGCTGCCCCACCCGCCCGCCGCTGCTGTCGGCAAAGGCGCCGCGCGCGTTGGCCATCGTGCCTGGCGGCGGCGTGCGCGCCGAGGTGCCGTCGGCAAACAGCGTGCTGGCAGCGTAAGGCTGGTAGCGCGGCTGGTCATACATGTTTTGCGCCGCTTTCTCGCACCCGGTCAGCAGTATTGAACAGAGCAACATGGCCGGAATCTTCATGCTGGCACCTCGCGCACCAGCAATGGATGCAAGCTACGCAGCAATTGCTCGCTTTGCTCCCGCGCAAATGCCGGTTCGCCTGCAGGCAGGCATAGATAGAAGCGGTTGCGCGTGGCCAGGTCGAATTCTTCCACTGCGAACAGCGGATGATACAGCTTGGGCAAGCCATTGAGCAGCAGCATGCCGAATACCGCGGCGAAGGCGGCGCCCAGGATGGTGAACTCGAACGTGGCCGGAATGAACGATGGCCAGCTGTGCAGCGGCCGCCCGCCAATATTGATCGGATAATCGATGACGGCCGAATACCACTGCATGAAATAAGTCGCCGCGCCGCCCAGCACGCCGCCTATAAGGGTGATCAAGGGCACGTGGTTGCGCTTGAGGCCGACCAATTCATCGAGGCCTTCGACGGCGAACGGGGTGTAGGCTTCGAAGCGGCGAAAGCCGTGTGCGCGCACCGCCCGCGCGCCGCACATGAGTTCGTCGGCAGTGGCGAATTCGGCCAGCAAGCCGTACAGGGGCGCGCTCATGGCCCCTCCTGCGCGCGCTCGCGCACCAGCGAGCGCATTTCCGCCATGGATATGGCCGGCAAGAAGCGCACGAACAGCAGGAACAGCCAGACGAACAGCGCCACTGAGCCCAGCAGTTGTATCCAGTCCCACACGGTTGGATAAAACATGCCCCAGGCAGAGGGCAGGAAATCCTGGTGCAGGGAAGAGACGACGATCAAGAAACGCTCCATCCACATGCCCAGGTTGATGACCAGGCTGAGCGCGAACAAAATGCGTACATTGTGACGCACCCGGCGCCACCACAGCAGTTGCGGTACCAGTACGTTACAGGCCAGCATGCTCCAATAGACCGGTGCATAGGCACCCACCCAGCGGTCGATGGTGACGTGGCGCTCGTAGACGTCGCCGCTATAGAAGGCGGTGAAAATCTCGGCCCCGTAGCCATAGGCCACCATCGAGCTCGTTGCCAGCAGCACCTTGGCGGCATTGGCCAGATGCCGCTGGGTGATGAAGCCCTGCAGTCCGAAGAAATGGCGCAGCGGAATGGCCAAGGTCAGTACCATGGCAAAGCCGGAGAACAGCGCGCCGGCGACGAAATACGGCGGAAAGATGGTGGAATGGTAGCCGGGCGTATTGCCGATAGCAAAGTCCAGCGCCACGATGGTGTGCACGGACACCACCAGCGGCGTGGCCAGGCCGGCCAGCAGCAAGTAGGCTGTCTCGTAGCGGGCCCAGTGCCGCGCCTCGCCGCGCCAGCCCAGCGCCAGCAAGCCGTACGACAGCTGTTTACCGCGCTGGGAGTGGCGCCCTGCCCGGTCGCGCAGGCTGGCCAGGTCGGGCAGCAAGCCGACATACCAGAACATCAGCGACACCAGCAGGTAGGTGCTGATGGCAAAGAAATCCCAGACCAGCGGGCTACGCCACTGCGGCCACAGGTTCATGATGTTTGGATACGGCACCAGCCAGTAGAAGAACCAGGGCCGCCCCAGGTGCAAAATGGGAAAAATGCCGGCAATGCCGGCGGCGAACAAGGTCATGGTTTCGGCAAAGCGATTGATCGAGGTGCGCCATTTTTGCCGCAACAGCAGCAGCACGGCGGAAATGAAGGTCCCGGCATGGCCAATGCCGATCCACCAGACGAAGTTGCCAATGGCAAAGCCCCACGCCACCGGAATGTTAACGCCCCAGATGCCCACGCCCTCGATGAACAGCCACACCATGGCGCCGAAAAACGCCAGCACGCCAAGAAAGGTGAGGCCAAAGGCGCTCCACCACACCCTGCCGAACTTCCTGTCCAGCACCACGCTGGCGATCTTGTCGGTGACGCTGCCATAGTCATAGCCGGCGCCGAGCACGCCGCTGTCCCGGGACAGCGGCTGACCAATGCTATTGTGTTCGGCATTCATTCGAGCTCCGGATCAGGATTGATCACGCGCGCCGTGTAGGTGGTGCGCGGCGCGGTGTTCAGTTCGGCCAGCAACGCGTAGTCGAGCGTGACCTGCTTAGCTTTGGAGACTTCGCTGCCCGGATCGTTCAAGTTGCCAAACACGATGGCGCGGGTGGGACAGGCGGCCTGGCAAGCGGTGACGAGCTCGCCATCGGCAATCGGCCGGCCCAGTTTTTCGGCGTCGATGCGGGCGGCCGTGATGCGCTGCAGGCAGTAGGTGCACTTCTCCATCACGCCGCGCTGGCGCACCGTCACATCCGGGTTTTGCAATGCCTTGCGCTGTTCGCTATTGGTCGGGGAATACTGCAGGAAGTTAAAACGCCTGACCTTGTACGGGCAATTGTTCGAGCAAAAGCGCGTGCCGACGCAGCGGTTGTACACTTGCACGTTCAAGCCTTCGCTATCGTGCATGGTGGCGCCGACCGGGCAGACTTCCTCGCAGGGTGCTTTTTCGCAGTGCATGCACGGCACCGGCTGGAACAGGGTGCGCCCCCGCGCGCGGTAACGGTCCACTCGGATCCAGTGCATGATGCGCCCGCGCAGCACTTCCTCCTTGCCCACCACGGGGATATTGTTTTCGGCCTGGCAGGCGATGGTGCAGGTGCCGCAGCCTATGCAAGCGTTCAAGTCGATCGCCATGCCCCATTTATAGTCCTTGTAGGGCATGGACGGATAGAGCGACACGTCCGGCGCTTGCTCGCGCTTGAGCGCGTGGGCAAAGCCGCTCTGTTGCGCGAAGGTGGCCAGGTCGGCAAAGCGCACGATGTCGCGCCCATGCATGTCCACCTCTTGCTGGCGCAGCGCCAGTTGGTGATGGGCGCCGGTGCGCACCAGGGCCGCGCGCAAGCGGCCGCCCAGCGCGGCCGCCGTGCGCAAGCGGTAGGCATCGAAGCCCACGCCCTCGCCGACCGCGCCGCCGGCGCGCCGACCATAACCCAGTGGCAGGATCAGGGTATCCTCGGCCTGTTCTTGCGACACGTACACCGCTGCATCGACAAAGCGCCCCGCCAGGGTGACGCGCACTATGTCGCCCGTCGCCAAGCCGTGGCGCTGGGCGGTGGCGGGGCCGAGCAAGGCGGCGTTGTCCCAGGTCAGGCTGGTCAGCGGGCGCGGCAACTCTTGCAGCCAGCCATTGTTGGAAAATTCGCCGCCATCGACGCAGGGATCGGCGGCAAAGATGACTTCGATACCATCGGCCGCCGGCGCCGGTGGCGCGATGGCGGCCGCCGCCTTGACGTCGACCGGGGTGGCCGCGCTGCCGACGATCACGCCGGTGCGCAGGCTTTCTTGCCAGAACTGGTCGAAGGGTTCGCCGGCCTGCTGCTGCCAATGGCCCCGCACCAGCGCGTACCCATCTTGCGCCCCCCCGCCCAGCAGCATGGCCAGCAAGGCATGGCTGGAGCGGCCATCGTACAGTGGCGCGATGAGCGGTTGCACGATGCTGGCCGTGCCATCATGGGCGCGCGCATCACTCCAGTGCTCGAACGCGTGGGTGAGCGGCAAGTGCCAATGCGACAGGCGCGCCGTCTCGTCGCGATACAGGCCGAGATGCGCACTGAAGGGCACGCGCCGCAGCGCGCGGGCGAAGTCCAGTTCGGCCGGGGCGCTGTAGGCGGGATTGGCGTCGAGCATCAGCAAGCTGTCGACCTGGCCCGCATGCATGGCGCGCGCCAGCGCGGCGATCGAATCGACGTGGGCCGGCGTGCTGGCCGCGACCGGGTCGATGTGCAGCACGGTCTGGCCCGTATTGCCCAGCATGACGTTGAGCTTGTGCACCAGCGCGCGCGCCGCCGGCGACAGGCTGGGTCCGGCGGCGACGACGCCCTTGCCGCGCTGTTCGGCAAGTGCGCGGGCTACGGCCCTTTCCCACCGTTCGCTGGCCTGGTCGGGGGCCGCGCCCGCCGCCGGCGTGACTCCCAGGCGCGCGGCGATGCGCCACAGCGCGCGCTCGATGTGGCGCGGCGCGCGCGCGAGGCGCTCGTCGGCAAACGCGCCGGTAATGCTGGCGCCCGCCTCCATCGCGTAGAGACGGTTGGCGCCGGGCGCGGCGCCCAGGCGGCGGCTGGCGCTAAAGGCGCGCGCATTAGCGATGGCGCCGGGCCAGTCGCCAAACAGGTCGGCGTCGAGAGTGAGCACGACGGCGGCGCGCTCGAGCCGGTAGAGCGTGTCAAGCGGGCGGCCGAAGGCCAGGCCGGCAGCCGCGGCGGCGCCATCGTCATGCAGCGGCTCGGCAGCGTGCCAGCTGGCATTGGGGTATTTGCGCAGCAGCGCCTGCAGCTGCGCCGCCAGAGTGGGCGAGGTGACGGCGCCGGTGACGATGCGCAGCCCCGCTCCGCCGTTCTTGTCGTACTGCGCGCGGCGTGCATTGAGGGCGCCGGCAAACGTTCCCCAGCTCGACGGCTGGCCGTCCAGCCGCACCGCCTGCGAGCGCTCCGGATCCCACAATTGGAGCACCGAGGCTTGGGCGAAGACGTCGGTGGCCCCCCCGCTGACGGGGTGGCCGGGATTGCCCTCGACCTTGGTCGGGCGTCCCAGGTGGATTTCCACCAGCACGCCATGGGCAAAGCCGCGTCGCACGAAGGCGGTGGCGTAGAACACCGGCGCACCGGGCACGACATTCTCCGGCATGTCCACGTAGGGCACGATGGCCTCGGCCGGCGGCCCGCTGCAACCGGCGCCGGACAGCGCCGCAGAAGCAGCCAGCAATTGGAGAAAGCGCCGGCGGTCCGCGTTCTGGACGGAAATGATGGGTATGGTGGCGCGCGAGCGGCTCATCGGTGACAGGTCGAGCAGTTGCTCAACGCATTGGCGTCGCGCAGGCGGAACAGGCGGGTGAGCTGGCCTATCTCGGCCGCCGACAAGGGCCGTTGCGGTGCCATCGAGAGCACCTGAGACAGCGGGCGCACATGCTGCGGCACGTTGCGGTGGCACGCCAGGCACCACTGCATGGTCAAGGGCGCGACGCGCCAGGTGAGCGGCATCTGGTCGACCTGCCCGTGGCATTCGATGCAGGCCACGCCCTTGTTGACGTGGATGTCGTGCTCGAAATAGGCAAAGCCGGGCAGATCGTGGACGCGCGTCCAGGCGATCGGCCGGCCCGTGCGCATGCTTTCGTGCAGCGGCGCCAGCGCGGGGGAATCGACAAACAGTTGCGAGTGGCAAGTCAGGCAGATGGTGGTTGACGGCATGCCCGCAAAACTGGATTTTTCAACCGAGGTATGGCAATAGCGGCAATCGATGCCGTCGTCGCCGACGTGGTGCTTGTGGCTGAAGCGAATCGGCTGGCCGAGCGGCTCGAGCACGACATGGGCCGGGTCCATGCGCCACTTGGCAATGGCCACTGTGGCGATGCCGAACAGCACCAGTGCCAGGAGCACCAGTTTGATTCCAAGGACGGCTGGTTGGGAAAACGCAGGTGTCATGTGGAACGGGCAAGATATCAATGTATTGTTCCTGCCAGTATAGCCAACGTGTCAAGTCCGGCTCGCACGGTTCCCCTTGGAAAGACACATCCCATGCGCGGCCGGGCCGGAGTCGCGGAATTACGACAATCTGTGTTTTACCGCTGTTCTTGGGACATCACCGATGTGATTGCTCGCGTCTGCTCTACCGCCATTCCCATCTGAGCGTTTCCGCCCGCCCTTATTGGCTTACCGCGCTACCTGGCGCCGCCTGCTGGCGAACGGCGGCACGCGCGCGTCCCCGGAGATTCACTTGTCCAAAAACGCTCGCGCTCAAGACCGATTTTTTAAGCGGCATTACCGTCGCCCTCGCCCTGGTGCCGGAAGCGATCGCATTTGCGCTGATCGCCCATGTGAGCCCGCTGACAGGCTTGTACGCCACCTCTTCATTTGCCTGATCACCGCCCCGTCCGGCGCACGGCCCACCATGATTTCCTGTGCCATCGTGCCGCGGTGACCGTCTTGACTGGGCGCGCCATGGTCGAAGTCGGCGGCGCCGGCCGCCATCGCGTCGACGGCGCCGCACCCGTTGATGGTAGCGACTGGAACGCTCACGAGAGCCTCCTCTCGGCGCATGTTCGCCGTCTCCGGCACGATCCAGCGCCTCGATTGCACGACGGGCGCATCCCCATCGCATGGTGTTCAAGTGAATGACAGGATTCCAGAAGCCTATGAACTGCCACACGACTTCAGCGGCTTGATCAACGTGACCGGATTCCTCGCCGCCTTCGTGCTTGCCCACATGGCCGCTTGATGAGGTCAACCGGCCCTTCGCGGCCGCACGCATTTCGCGCCTTCTTGATGGGAATGCTAAGGCGTTGCTAAGTCTTCGTCGCTATCTTAGAGCAGTTTCACCCTGACTGGCCATAGCCGGTATGGATAATGTAGCGCTTGCATTCGTCGGGAGAAAATTGGCCAACCCAAGGAGCCAATGACGCACCAGAGAGCATCAACGGTGCGGGCAGCAGTTTTTCTCAACAGGGTCTTGAACTTGGCAAAGACTTGCTCAATCGGGTTGTAG
The DNA here is from genome assembly GCA_040389645.1 of Pseudomonadota bacterium. Lineage (GTDB taxonomy): Bacteria > Pseudomonadota > Gammaproteobacteria > Burkholderiales > Burkholderiaceae_D > Rugamonas. The sequence continues at coordinate 34,475 of JAZJZT010000080.1, forward strand.
TCGGGGCTGTATGGCGGCAGGTGGGTATTCCGGACGCACGTGACCAGTGATCCGTTATCGTGACCAGTCATTCCATTTCAACGTGACCGCCCATTCCGGGCGAACGTGACCGATTCCGAGCCCGTTCCGGAATCCGCGGTCACGATACCGGAATCACTGGTCACGATGCAGGAATGGCGTCGTACAGCGCAGTAATGGTGTTACGCATTTTGCAACCGAACGGGTACGCTGCCAGTTTTTTGACTGGAAACAGCATGCCCGCACCAAGGATCAATATGCGTAAGATTAAGGACGTATTACGGCTCAAGCTTGACGCCAAACTATCGCACCAGCAGATCGCCGATGCGCTGGGACAGTCGAAGGGTGTGGTCACGAAGTACGCGGGCCTGGCAGCTGCGGCGGGCTTGGATTGGCCCGCAGTGCAAGGCATGGACGAGGCGGCGCTGGAGCGGTGCCTGATGGTCGGCTCACCGAAGGCGCGGGACTACGTGCAGTCCAACTATCCCCGCATGCACCATGAACTGCGCCGCAAAGGCATGACATTGATGCTGCTTTGGGAGGAGTGTTAAGAAAAGTACATTGCTGGTCTTGACCCATTGCTGTCGTCCATGCGTTTCTGGGCCATGCGTATCAGCTCGGATTCGTTGATTCCGCCAGATGCCAGTTGGCGTACCTGCGCCTGGAAGGCGTCGTTGCCCGACAGCTGGAAGTCCGCGCCAAACTTGCGCACCGCCAGCAGCAGGGCCATCAGGACCACGCTGTCCGGCGCCTGTGTGCCCAGCACTTCGATGCAGGAGCCATGATCGACCACGCCAAGGCCGACCGCATGACGGATGGCGCCATCCCGGCGCACGCGAAACGGCACGCCTTCGAGAACTGGCATAGCAACCGGATCGTGTTCCCCATCCTGCCAGATCCGGTTGCCTGAAGACTTGGCGCCGTCCAGGTTCGGCTCTGCATTGCGCTGTCCGGCATAAGCCCAGCCGCGAAGCTGGCTGATCGCTGCGGCATCGCCCAGCGCCGCTTGCTGTTCCACCCAGGCCTGGAAAGACAGGTAGCTTTCGCGGTGCTCCGCCAGCAGTTTTTGCCGCTCGGCCTGGATGTCTTCGCGCAAGCGTTCACGCGCGCGCAAGGTTTCGAACGCGATCAGGCTGTACTGGGCTTTTCGGTCCGCTTTGCCGGGATACATCGTATGCACCAGTTGGCGCCTGCGCCGGGCCTCCATGCGCAGCACCGCAAAACGGGCGCGCACGCTCTCGGGATCGAGCCGCCGCAGGATGAACTGGGCGCGATATTGCTGGTACCGGGCGCGCAGATCGCGCCGTAGCTCCGCCCTCTCCTGCCGGCCTGATGCCCTTTCGCTGACATTGCGTTTGGGCGGGCGAAACTTGTCGTAGTGATCTATCTCACTGGCGCCACCGCTGGCGGCTGCAGGCTCGAACGGACCCAGGCGCTTCGTCAGGCGTCCCTTCGACAAGTCCTCGTGCAGGTCGCTCGCCTTGACCGGCGTGGTCGCCTCCGAATGCAGATCAAAGATCGCCAGGCCCTGTCCCTTCTCGCGGATGGCCACGCCGTACCTTCTTAAATGCGCATGCAGTTCCTGCCACGACAGATCTGGCTTCGCCAACAGTGGAAGGAGCATTCTCCGTGGCTCGTCCCTGACATAGCTGATAAAACTTTCCTGGTCGCCGTGCCGTTCCATGTCGGTAGCCGCGGCCGGAAAACCCTTGGTATCCGGTCCGGCGCTACGCCATTCGATGACAGGCGTGCCGTTGCGCTCGCGTACAACGAGCGGTCCATTGTCGTGCGACCAGCCGAAGCGCAGTTCCAGCTCGCGCATGGCCCTGTCGAGCTTGTAGTAGTCGCGGTCCGGATAAACGGCCGCGAACGTCAGCGGGCTGACCCGGTTGACTGCGATATGCATGTGGACATTCTTGGTGTCGCGGTGGATTGCGAACACGTACTGGTGTCCAGCCATGCCAACCGCCCTCAGTACGTGCGCGCCACAGGCGAACGCTTCGTCGTCAAGCGGCCGCTCGCTGGACGGCCATGACACCACGACGTGATACACAGGGTCCTGGACACGCGCGTTCTGCGCCGCCACCGCCCGCATTTCGGCCGCCGCGGTGCCCAGCGACAGACAGTTGTGCTCGCACGTCACACCGGGTGCCGTCTTGAGCCGCTGGCTCTTGCTGGTCAACTGGATGAATTCGGCGTCTCCAGCGTCTCGCGCATGTCGTCCATGCCGTCGCGCAGCGGCTTCAGCATGGAACGCAAGGTTGGCTCGACGGGTTCGGGCTCTTTCCTGAAAATCTCGATCAGCTTGGCCAGGCGCGCCGAGATGTCCTGCTGCTGCCTGGAGATGGTGTCGAGCAGCGGCAATACTTCGTTGATGTGAATGCTCATTTAGTCCCTCGCCAGCGTTACCTGCAACGTGGTCGCCAATGCGTCCATGTTCGTGTTCAGGGGAATGAGCAGGCCGTGCAACACCTGCAGCACGGACTCGGACGGCAGTTGCATCAACAGCAGCAACTCGTCCAGTTGGGCGCAGATGGTCTTCTGCTGACTTGAGATCTCCGCCAGCACGCTCAAGAATCTTGATGTGTCGGGGTCGGTCGCTTGGATCGAGCTCATCGCTTGGCTCCTCGTGGTTGTCGTCGCGCTCCGTTATGTAGCGGATCAGATCGTCAAAATCGGACTTGCTGTCCTTGCGCTTGGGCGGCACCTTGGCGAGCATCGTCAAGCTCCAAGGCGCCGCATCGCGCCAATGATCTCGACCAGCACGGCGCCGTATTGCGTACTCAAGACATCGCCGCCGGCCGCGCACAGTTCGCGCTGCTGCGCGCCCAGCCGGCGCAGCTCCTCGATGATGAGCGTGTCGGCCTGGCTGCGCGTGCGCCGGCCAAGCGCGCAGGCGATCATCAACGCGGGCACCGTCATGCTCACATCGCGGGCACGCTCGCGCAGTTGCGCATGCTCTTCCGGCGCCACGCGCACCATGACCATGGCGGTTTTTACGCGCTTGTCTTTCGTGTCCATGATCGACCTTCCGCTGATATGGCGCGATCGGGGTCTCGGGGCTCCGCCCTGAGCAGGATGGTAGGCCGCATGGAGGGAGTGCAACGACTGGCATGCCGCCGGTTGCTAAAACGCCGCTCGCG
>JAZJZT010000081.1:0-18721 GCA_040389645.1 Pseudomonadota bacterium
CGAAGCTCTTGATGGCGATGTGCGCCAGCACCAGCAGCACGCTGAAAAAGACCGGGCGCAGCGAGGGGATCACGATTTTCCGGTAAATCGTCGGCAGGCTGGCGCCGTCGACCATCGCAGCCTTGATGATGCTGTCGTCGACGCCGCGCAGGCCGGCCAGGAACAGGGCCATGACGAAGCCGGACGATTGCCAGACCCCGGCGATGACGACGGTGTAGATCGACATGTCGGAATTGACCAGCCAATCGAAACTGAAATTCGTGAAACCCCAGTCGTGCATCATTTTTTCCAGGCCCAGGCCGGGATTCAAGATCCACTTCCAGGCCGCGCCGGTGACGATGAAGGACAGCGCCATCGGGTACAGGTAGACGGCGCGCAGCGCGCCTTCGTGGCGGATGCGCTGGTCCAGCAGGATGGCCATGGTCAAACCGATGGCCAGGCAGAACAGGATGAACAGGCCGCCGAAGATGCCGAGGTTGGCGGCGGCGACCCACCAGCGCTCGATCTCGAACAGGCGCGCGTACTGCACGAAGCCGGCGTAATCGAAACTTGGCATCATGCGCGATTCGGTCAGCGACAGCCAGGCGGTCAGGCCGATGAAGCCGTAGACGAAGATCAGCGAGGCGATGATGGTGGGCGACAGCACCAGGCGTGGCAGCCAGGTGTCGGCCAGGGCGCCGAGGCGGCTGCCCTGGCTGGCCGGGGCCGGGCGGCCGGAGGCGGAAGTCGGTTTGGCCGGCGGCGGGGAGGGCGGACGGGCCGAACTCGCCGCGCTGGCCGGTACGGCCTTGGCGGCCGGGGAAAGCGGTGTGACAGACATGATGCGATTCTCCAGAGCGAGAGCACTAGGCTGGGCCATGCGCGGTGGCATGGCCCATAAAAATCAGGGGCAAAGGCCGGGGTCAGACCCCATGGGTCTGACCCCGGATTTCGTCTCGGATTTTCTTATGCTACGAAGGTATTACATGGTCTTGGCAGCTTTGGCCAGCGCTTGCGCGGCGGCTTGCGGCGTCATCGTCGAGTTCATGAACTTGGCGATCACGTCCTGGATCGCGCCGGCCTTGGCGGTGTCGATCGCCATGCCGTGCGCCATCGACGGCACCAGTGCGTTGACCTTGCTGCTGGCGGCCATGTCATCCATCGACTGGGTCGCGCAGGAGTCGAACTTGGTGCGTGGCACGCCGGCGCGCACCGGGATCGAACCCTTGTTCAGGTTGAACACTTCCTGGAACTCGGGACTCATCACGGCATTCGCCAGGGTCAGCTGGGCTTTCTGCTCGTCCGGGTTTTTCACCTTGAACATCGCCAGCGAATCGATATTGAAGGTGAACGCCTTCTCGGTGCCCGGTGCGGCCAGGCACAGGAAGTCCTTGCCCGGGACCTTGCCGGCGGCGGTGAATTCGCCCTTGGCCCAGTCGCCCATGAATTGCATGCCGGCCTTGCCGTTGATGATCATTGCAGTTGCCAGGTTCCAGTCACGACCGGCGGCATCCTTGTCGATATAGGTCTTGATGCGCGCCAGCGTCTCGAAACTCTTGATCATCGTTGGGCTGGTCAGGCTGGCCTGGTCCAGTTGCACCAGGCTTTTCTTGTAGAAGTCCGCGCCGCCGGTGCCGAGTACGACCGATTCGAACAAGGTCGCGTCCTGCCATGGCTGGCCGCCGTGCGCCACCGCCACCAGGCCGGCTTTCTTGATTTTCTCGGCCGCGTCGAAGAACTCGGCGAAGTTGGTCGGCGCCTTGGCGCCGGCCTTGGCCAGCACGGCCGGGTTGACCCACAGCCAGTTCACGCGGTGCACATTGACCGGCACGGCGACATAATGGCCCTTGTATTTCATGACGTTGGTGACGACCGGCGGCAGATTGCTTTCCCACTTGCCTTCGGTGGCGGCCGCGTCGATGTTGGCCAGCACGCCTTCTTGACCCCATTCCTGGATCGCCGGGCCCTTGATCTGGGCCGCGGTCGGGGCGCTGCCGGCGATCACGCGCGCCTTCAGCGCGGTGGTCGCGTTTTCACCCGCGCCGCCGGCCACGGCGAAGTCTTTCCACGCCACGCCTTTCGCTTCCATCATTTTTTTCAGTTCCGCGATCGATTTCGCTTCGCCGCCGGAGGTCCAGTAATGCAGCACTTCGACTTGCGAAGCGGCGTGGACGGCGGGAGTGGCGGCGAGGACGGCGGTCAGGGCCAGCGCTGCTTGAACCAGTGGTTTCAGTGTCATTTTATATGTCTCCTTGTGGGATTAATTGTAGTAACTTATTTGGCAACCGTATTGCTCTTTACTGGCCGGATTACCACCAGGCTTCCATCTGGATGCCGTACGACACGCCATTGGTGCTGTTGCCGTAGACCGGGCCGGAATTGTTGGCCGCGTTGACGGCCAGCGTTGCCTTGTCGTTCCACTTGCCGTAGCTGACGAAGGCGCGCAGTTCAGGACGGGCCCAGTAGTCGCGGCCCATCGTCAGGGTCGGCGCGATGGTCAGCTTGGTCAGGCGCTGGGTGCCGGGCACCAGGTCCGTCTTCAGGCGGGTCACGCCCAGTTCGGCTTGCATCTTGAAATTTTCCGCCAGCGCGTAGACGGGGCGGGCGCCGACCGTGGTCCAGGTGCTGCTGCCGGTCTTGTCGTTCTTGTCGCGCTGGTACAGGCCGACGAATTCCATGCTGAAGTCGCGGGTCGGCTGGATCACGATGTCGTCGAACACGCGCAGGCGGGTGTAGTCCGAAGTCAGCAGGGTGCTGCCCGACGGGCCGATGCGGGCGCAGCATGGACCGTTGATGCCGGTGCCGGGACCGACGCCGTATTGCACGCCGAAGGTATTGCCGCCGCCGAGCACTTTGCTCTGGCGGTGGAATACCGACAGTTGCCAGCCGTCGTGCGTGGTCTTGTCGTTGCCTTCGGCGGTGATGATAGACGCGGCGAAGTCCAGCGCGCCGTCCGGATTGACCGTCAAGCCTTCATAGACGAAGTTCTGGCGCAGCGCGGACGGCGAATCGACGACCTTGCCGGTGGTCGCGCTGACGGTATTGAAGTCGTTGTCCTTGAAGACGGCGTAGCTGAGCTTGCCTGGACCGACCGGATAGCCGTCGACGCCGCCGCCGGTGCCGTTCATGTTGATGTACTGCAGATCCAGCATGTGGATGTCGGGACGGTAGTAATGGCGCTTGCCGACCCAGATGATGCCGCCGTTCATGAACGGCAGGTTCTTCGCTTCGACATAGGCTTTCGCCAGGCCCAGCTTGGCGTCGCCGAAGTCCGAGCTGCCCTTGTAGGCGTCGGCCCAGATGGTGGCGACAAAGCTGGCGCCGTTGGCGGACTTGGCGATTTCCTTGGTGTAGCCGAATTCGGCATAGCTATCGCACTCGTTGCCGAGGCGATAAGACATGGTGATGCCGCCCAGGCCGTAGCAGGTTTGCGTACCGCCATGGTTGCTGGTGCCGGCGCCGGCGCGCATGTAGCCGTGGAAGCCTTCCGATTCATGGTCGCCGGCGACGGCGGCGCCGCACGACAGCGCCAGCATCAGTGCGGCAGGCAGGGTTTTCAGGACGAGCTTGTTCATCATGTTGCGGGTCTCCGTTTATTGGTTTGATTGCTTGCGTTTTTGGTACGGGATGGACAGTAGCATCGACCAAAATGTGATACCAGCAAGGTTGGGGAAAACCAACACTCTGAACTTAAGTAATTGATTTGTTTGGAAAAGACTATTTTTTGAAGGCGCGCGGCGCTCACATAAAATTACACAGGCCCCGTGCGGAGGCGCCATGCGGCTGCAACACTTTGCAACAAATCCATACGCTTCCTTGCAAAATGCTGTGCATCCTTACCATCGTTTTATTAATGCTTTGCGGTATAGTCTGTGCGGCGACTTGGAGGGCTGTCACGGTGCCGAAAGCAAGACAAAAAAAGCTGTCCTATGAGGCAGGCGGGAGTGGGATGCAGGAGACTAAACGAATCACGCTGCGCAAGGCGATTGCGCTGGCGTGCCTTGCCGCGTGCGCGTGCTGCGCCGGCGGCGCGCAGGCCGAATCGCTGCAGGTGCTGCACTGGTGGAAGTCGGCCAGCGAACGCAAGGCGGTCGACCTGATCGCGGCGCGCCTCAACGAGGTCGACATCGGCTGGCACGACAACGTGATCCCTTACGGTTCCGGCGGCGGCGCCGGCATCGTGCTGCGCAGCCGCATGCTGGCCAAGGATGCGCCCGAAGTGGCACAGGTGAACGGCATCGTGATCCGCGACTGGGCGAGGTTAAACCTGCTGCTGGACCTGGATGCGGTGGCCGCCGCCGGCAAGTGGGACAAGTTATTGTTGCCCGCCGTTTCCGCCGTGATCCAGGCCGACGGCCATGTGTATGCGGCACCGCTCGGCATCCACCGCATGAATACGCTGTTCTTTAACCGCAAGGTGTTTACGCGCTATAACCTGGCCGCACCCAATACCTGGGATGAATTCGAACGCGTCGCAGCCAAGTTGCAGCAGGCCGGCGTGGTGCCGCTGGCGCAGAGCAGCGAACCTTGGCAGGTGACGACGCTGTTCGAAACGCTGGTGCTGTCCGAAGGCGCCGCCTTTTACCGCGACCTGTTCCAGAAACGCGATGCCGCCGCCTACACCGACGCGCGGCTGGCGTCGGCGCTGACGCGCCTGCGCAGCCTGAAACGCTGGATGGGCAGCCCGATCCAGGAGCGCACCTGGGACGACATGGTGCGCGACCTGGCCGACGGCAGCTCGGCGATGATGGTCATGGGCGACTGGGCCAAGGCCGAACTGGTGACGCGCGGCCTGGCCGTCGACGACGGTTTCGGTTGCGGCACGGTGCCCGGCACGGCCAACTACCATTTATTCAATATCGACACGCTGAGCATGCTGGCCACGCGCGATGCGCACCGCCCGGCGCAGGAAAAACTGGCGTCATTGATCATGTCGCCAGCCGTGCAAAGCGACTACAACCAGCTCAAGGGCTCGATTCCCGTGCTGCGCAACCCGGTGCTGTCGAAGATGGATGCCTGCGCGCGCGCCTCCTGGAAACTGTTCAACAGCGGCAGCGAGGCGCAGATCCCGAGCCTGGTGCACCGCATGGCCACCGACGAAATCGTGCGCGACGCGATGGTGGCCGAGGTGCACCGTTATTTTCTGGACGATAATGTGACGGTGGCCGACACCCAGCGCCGCCTGGGCACGATCGCGCGCACTTTTACAAAGACACGATAGATACCACCATGCGCAAAATCCTCATCGTCGACGACGACCAAAAGACCCGCACGCTGCTCAAGGCTTACCTGGAAAAGAACCAGTACGACGTCGGCCTGGCCCACAACGGCGAAGCCTTCCTGGCCGAATTCAACCGCTATGCCGACGAACTGTCCCTGGTGATCCTGGACGTGATGCTGCCCGACACCGACGGCTTCGCGCTCTGTAAAACCGTGCGGCGGCGTTCGAACGTGCCGATCATCATGCTCACCGCCAGTTCCGACGAGACCGACCGCGTCGTCGGCCTGGAACTGGGCGCCGACGACTATATTTCAAAACCTTACAGTCCGCGCGAACTGCTGGCGCGCATCAAGGCGATCCACCGCCGCACCGGCATGGACAACGCCGCCGCGCCGCGCTTTTACCGCTTCGTCGGTTTTACGCTCGACACCGTGGCGCGCACCGTCACCGACGCCGCTGGCGAGATCGTGCCGCTGACGGGACTCGATTTCCAGCTGCTCAAATATTTCGTCGAACACGCAGGCGATATCCTGGACCGCAGCGTCCTGTGCGAAGGCACGCGCGGGCGGGATTCCGGACCGATGGACCGTTTTCTCGACGTGCAGATCAGCCGCCTGCGCCTGCGCCTGAACGACGGCGGCAAGAACCCGCTGTTGATCAAGACCGTGCGCGGCGCCGGTTACGTGTTCTCGGCCGACGTCACCAGTTCCAATGCGTAGACTGGCGACCGGGCGCCTGCTGAACCGCGTGCTGCCGCAATCGCTGCTGGGACGCTTGACGCTGGTGATGGTGGTCGGAGTGTTGTTGACGCAACTGGCGGGAAATATCATCTGGGCCACGCAGCGCCGCGCCGAGGCGCTCAGCGAAGTGAGCACCGCTTCGCAGCACCTGGCGCACAGCGCCGCCAGCGCCGTGCGCTTCTTTCTGAGCCTGCCGCCGAATTACCGTCCTTTGATCATCCAGCAATTTCGCGAAATGGGCGGCACGCGCTTCCTGGTCAACATCAACCGCGCGCCGGTCGAGGCCAGCAGCATCGGCGAACAGGAACTGGCCGACGCCGCATTAAAACAGGTGCGGGCGACCTTGAAGGAAGACTTGCCGAACATTTCGAACGTGCGCATCGCCTTCGCCTGGCCGGACAAGCTGCCGGTCGGCGACGACGGCGCCACCATCGCCGATCTGCCCGACACCTGGGTGCAGCACATCATGCTGCCGAAACCGGCGCCGGTGCTGCTGATCCAGGCCGAGATGGATCCCGGCCACTGGCTGTACCTGGCGACTCTGATGCCGAACCCGTATTTTCTCGAAACGGGCAACCCGCTGACGCGCGACCGCCTATTATTGCAGGCGCTGTCGCTGGCGGCCGTGCTGCTGCTGTCGCTGCTGGTGGTGCGCTGGACCACGCGTCCGCTGGCGGCGCTGTCGGAAGCGGCGACCGCTTTCGGCAAGGGGGAAAATCCGCCCGCGCTGCCGGAGACGGGCAGCCGCGAATTCGTCACCACGGCGCGCGCCTTCGATGCGATGCGCCTGCGCATCCAGCGCTATATCGAAGACCGTGAACGCCTGTTCGTCTCGATCTCACACGACCTGCGCACGCCGATCATGCGCCTGAAACTGCGCACCGAGCTGCTCGACGACGACGACCTGCGCGCCGAATTCCACGACGATCTCGATGAACTGGACATGATGGTCAAAGGCGCGCTGCAGACCGTCAAGGATAGCGACATCCATGAAAATCCGACCGAAGTGCGGCTCGACGCGCTGCTCGCGCGCATGGTGCGCGACGCGCAACTGGCCGGGCATGAAGTATCGTTCAGCGCGTCCGGCCTGAGCGTGACCGTCAAGCCGCTGGCGCTGAAGCGCGCGATCGGCAACCTGCTCAATAACGCGCTTCACTATGGCAAGCAGGTCGAACTGGCGGTGCGCGAGCAGGGCGGCAATATCGAGATCGAAGTGCGCGACCACGGCCCCGGCGTGCCCGACGAAGCCTTCGACGACCTGTTCGAACCCTATGTCCGGCTCGAACATGGGCGCCGTCAAAACAGCAGCGGCATGGGCTTGGGACTCGGTATCGCCCGTGGTATCGTACAGGCGCACGGCGGAGAACTGCTGCTGGCAAACGCCCCCGACGGCGGCTTCCGCGCCACCATCGTCTTGCCGGGCGGGGCGTTCAATCCCTTGCAGGCCGTCTGATCTTAAAAACCAACGGCAAAATCCGGGGTCAGACCCATGGGTCTGACCCCAGCATTTGCACCTGGTTTGAGTCAGAGCCTCCGAGCTGACCCCAGCATTTGCACCTGGTTTGAAACGGAGGGCAGGGATGAGCAGGGCATTGAGACTGTCTGAAAAATGGTTCCAGCGCGGCCTGTGGCTGGTCGCCCTGGCGTTCGCCAGCTTCCTGATCGGCCTGGGCGGCAAGGTGGTCGGCAGCCTGCAAGGCGTCGAACGGCCGCTGGCGCTGGAACAATTCATGGACCCGGCGCGCACGCCGCAATTGCGCGAAGCGCTCAAGCGCGAAGAGCGCCACATGAGTCAAGCCAATACCGCGCTGGAACAGGCGCGCCAGCAACACCAGGTCGCCGTCGCCAACACCCGCGCCGCGCGCGAAACCTTCGACAACTGGCTGGCCACGCGCCACGTCACGGCGCGCCCGGAACAGGATACGGAATTGATCGCCCGCACGCGCGAACTGGACACGCTGAAAGCGGCCGAGCGCAAGCAATTGTCGGCGGTCGAAGCGCAGCAGCAAGCCTACCTCGACGCCCGGCAGGCGAAGGACGCGGCGCAGGCGCAATGGGATGAACTGGAGCGCGCCGCGCAGGGCGCCTACGACAGCGCCTGGCGCGCGCGGGAATTGCGCGTTTTCCTGTACCGGCTGTTGCTGACCTTGCCGCTGCTGGTGGTGGCCGGCTGGCTGTTCAAGACCCGGCGCAAGAGCACCTACTGGCCCTTCGTCTGGGGTTTTATTTATTTCGCCGGTTTCGCCTTCTTTGTCGAACTGGTGCCGTACTTGCCGAGCTACGGCGGTTATGTGCGCTACATCGTCGGCATCGTGCTGACGGTGCTGATCGGACGCCAGGCGATCGTGTCCTTGCAGCGCTACCTGGAAAAGCAGAAGGCGGCCGAAGCGCTGCCCGATTCGCAGCGGCGCGGCACGCTGAAATACGACGTCGCGCTGGCGCGGCTGGCCAAGGGCGTCTGCCCGGGGTGCGAACGGGCGGTCGACCTGAAGCAACCCGAGGTCGACTATTGCCAGCACTGCGGCATCTGCCTGTATGATCGTTGCGTCCAGTGCGCGTCCCGCAAGAATGCCTTCAGTCGTTTCTGCTACGCGTGCGGCACACCGGCCCAGGCACCGCCAGCCGATTGAATGAACTACGTTAAATTTTAGAGTGAATCGATTCACTCCTTTTCAAGAGGTCGATCTGACATGCATTTACTTGAACAGCTCAAGCAGGCATCGCAACTATCCGGCCGTTCGCGCTACGACATCGCGCTGGAAGCGCTGCGCCTGAGGGTGTCCGGCATCCGGCTTGGCCTGTCGGAATATATCGATTTCCAGCTGTATCAAAATGATCTGACCTGGGAGCAGAAAAAAATGTTCGGCGGGGTGCGCATCCAGCGCGTCATCGAAGATATCGTCATCGACGACTATTCCAGGTTTCTCGCTCTCGACAAGGTCACCATGTACACCCTGTTCGATGGCTGGGGTTTTCCGATTCCCCGGGTGCGCGCCACTTACCGCTCCTTGCGGCCGTCATCGATCCCGCAACTGCACACGCCCGCCGAACTGGAAGCCTATCTTGAGCAACCGGGAAACACGCCGGTCTACATGAAACGCTCGTTCGGCGCCTACGGTCGTGGCAATACGCTGGTCACCGGGGTCGAGCGCGGCATGGTCATGACGGGCGGCGGAAAATCCGAAGCGATGGCCGATTTCGTCGCATCGATCGACGACGGCAGGTCGCTGGGCTGGATGCTGCAGGAACCGCTGGCGAGCCACGCCAGTATTACCGAACTGACCGGGTCGAAAAAAATCTCCGGCATCCGCCTGCACACCTTTCTTTCGAAGGGTAGCGCGCTGCCGACCAAGGCGATCTTCAAGGTCAACGTCGGCGTGCGCGACACGGACAATTTCGAGCATGGCGCCAGCGGGAACATGCTGGCCGGGGTCGATATCGCCACCGGCCGGGTATTCAGGACGGTGATGGGCATCGGCGTGAAGCAAGTCGTCAATGCCGGCCACCCTGTCACCGGCAAGGAGATCGTCGGTTTCGAGATTCCCTACTGGAAGGAGACGGTGGCGCTGGTCACGGAAGCGCAAAAGGCGTTTCCCGGCTTCCTTTGCCCGGGGTGGGATATCGCCATCTGCGACGATGGCCCGAAGATTTTGGAAGTCAACGCCTGCGGCGATATCGATTTGTCGCAGCACGCCTGCCGTTCGAGTTTTTTTGACGAAACCTTCATGGCGCTGATGAAGGAGCGGCAACTGGCGGCCCTGCTGACCGTCGTCAATAGCGGCGGCTCGAAAAAATCAAGCCTCAACCATCGGACCGGCATCCGCAAGCACCATTGGCAATGGTAATAAAGAAACGCGCCGGAAAAATGTCGCCTGGTACGCGTTTTATGCATTTCATCGCAATTAGCCTGATCGATCGCAAGGCCTTCGCTATAGTGCTTTGATGCCCCTGCCTTGTCCGCGGCAGGGGAATACCATCCGAGGAAAATCCGAAATGTTGATGAAATTGTTGAAATCCGGCTGGCTGCTCGCCGCGCTCGGCCTGGTCCTGAACGGCGCTGTCGCCGCCGACGACAGCGTCACCGAAACGCGCGCCATCGATGCGCGCGTGGTGCGTGTCATGCTCAACGGCATGATCGACCTGAAACTGCGGCGCGGCGAGACACCGGCGCTGACGCTCACCGGCGACCGGCGCGCCATGGCAAGGATCACGAGCACGCAATCGGGAGACACCTTGCACCTCGATACCGAAACGCGCGGCTTCAAGTTCAACCGTTCGGCGCTGCGCGTGGAACTGGTCTTGCCGGCCTTGCGCGAACTGGTGTCCGAAGGCATGGGCGCGACCGAGTTGAGCGGCTTCAGCGGCGACGAGATCGAACTGACGCTGGACGGCGCCGGCAGCATGAAAGTGAACTGTAACTACCGCACCATCCGCGCCAACCTCGGCGGCGTGGGCAGCATGCAGATCTGGGCCAGCGAAAACGACAGCGTCGAACTCGATCTGCACGGCGCCGGCTACATCACGCTCGGCGGGCGCAGCAAGGCGCTGAAGGCGACCATGAGCGGCCTGGGCAGCCTGAACGCGCAACAGTTCCAGGCCGAATCGGTCAACCTCGACATGAGCGGCCTGGGCAACGCGAGCGTCAATGCGCGCCAGAACGTGAGCTTGAACCTGAGCGGCCTCGGTTCGGTCACAGTCTATGGCAAGCCCTTGAACCGCAGCATCAGCGTCGACGGCCTGGGCAAGGTCAGCTGGAAATAAATACAAGGGTGCCGCGCGACCGGCGCGGCAATCGGAGGCCATCCCTTCTCTTGAACAACATGAAAAAAATAAGCAAGTTCATCGCCGCGATCGGCATCGCGCTGGGCGTCCATGGCGCCGCGCTGGCCGGCTTCGCCGAAGGCGCGACCGCCTACAACAACCGCAATTACGCCCTGGCCTACAAGGAAATCGAACCGCTGGCGCGCGCCGGCAATACCGAGGCCGAACACTTGCTCGGCCTGATGTACTACATGGGACGCGGCGTGCCGCAGGATTACAAGCAGGCGCTGAACTGGCACCGCAAGGCCGCGCTCAAGGGCAAGGCCGATGCCCAGTACGTGGTCGGCGCCATGTATTACACCGGCAACGCCGTGCTGCAAGACCACAAGCAAGCCGTGGTCTGGTTCCGCAAGGCCGCCGAGCAGGGGCATGCCGAAGCGCAGCAGGTGCTCGGGCTGATGTACCGTTACCACATCGGCGGCATGCCGCAAGATAACGTGATCGCCTACATGCTGTGGAACCTGGCCGCCGCCAACGGCTCGGCCAACGCCGCCGAGCAGCGCGCCTCGGTCGTCAAGAAGATGACGCCCGAGCAGATCGAAGAAGGGCAGGCGCTGTCGGCCAGGTGGATAGTCGGCACGCCGCTGCCGAAGCAGTCGCGCACTGGCGGCGGCTGAGCTTGCCAAAATCAGATGCAGAATCCGGGGTCAGACCCATGGGTCTGACCCCGGCATTTGCCTCGGATTTTCAGTGGCGCCGCCGGCACGCTTGCCACGGCTATCGTACAATCGCCCTTTCACTTCGGAGGGCAGTGCCATGCGAGCCATCGAAATTACCCAGCCGGGTGCGCCCGACGTGTTGCAGCTGTGCGAGCGCCCTGTGCCTGAATTCAAGGCGGGCGAAGTCTTGATCAAGGTGCATGCGGCCGGCATCAATCGTCCCGACGTGTTCCAGCGCAAGGGCAGTTACGCGCCGCCGCCCGGCGCGTCCGATCTGCCTGGCCTGGAAGTGGCCGGCGAAATCATCGACGGCGACCTGGCCGGCAGCCGCTTTTCCAAGGGCGACCTGGTCTGCGCGCTGGTGCAGGGCGGCGGCTATGCCGAATACTGCACGGCGCCGGTCGAGCAATGCCTGCCTGTGCCGAAAGGCTGGTCGATGGTGCAGGCGGCTTCTCTGCCTGAAACATTTTTTACCGTCTGGAGCAATGTGTTCGACCGCGCCCATTTAAAGGATGGGGAAACGCTGCTGGTGCAGGGCGGCACGTCCGGCATCGGCGTGACGGCGATCCAGCTGGCGACGGCGCTGGATCACCGCGTGTTCGCCACCGCCGGCAGCGACGACAAGGCGCGCGCCTGCGAAGCGCTGGGCGCCGAGTGCGGCATCAATTACCGCAGCGAGGATTTCGCGCAAATCGCCAAGGAATTGACGGACGGCCGCGGCGTCGACGTCATCCTCGACATGGTGGGGGGCGATTACCTGGCGCGCGAACTGAGCTGCCTGGCCGACGATGGCCGCATCGCCATCATCGCGCTGCTCGGCGGCGCCAAGGCACAGGTGGATCTCGGCCAGGTGTTGCGCCGCCGCCTGACGATTACCGGTTCGACCTTGCGTCCGCGCCCGGTCGCGTTCAAGGCGATGATCGCGGCCCAGTTGCGCGCGCGCGTCTGGCCGCTGCTCGAAGCGGGCAAGATCAAGCCGGTCATTCACGAGATCTTCCCGCTCGACCAGGCGGCGTCGGCCCATGCGCTGATGGAGAGCAGTACCCATGTCGGCAAGATCATGTTGCAGATAATCTAAGCCACACCGGCCATTCCATCGTTTGACCGTCCTTTGCGCATCGCGTTAAAATAGCGGGTTATTGAATAATAGGCTACTATGCGACGCACTCTCGTTATCGGCAATTGGAAAATGAACGGCAGCCGGGCCGCCAACACGCAGCTATTGTCCGGCATCACGGCGGGACTGGCTGGCAAGGGCGCCGATTGCGCCGTTTGCGTTCCCGCGCCTTACCTGGCGCAGTGCCAGGCCGAGCTGTCCGGCACGCCGGTGGCCTGGGGTGCGCAGGATGTGTCGGCCTATGCGGCCGGCGCCTACACCGGCGAAGTCTCGGCATCGATGCTGCTCGATTTCGGCAGCCGTTACGCGATCGTCGGCCATTCCGAGCGGCGCGCCTATCATCAAGAAAGCAATGAACTGGTGGCGCAAAAGACGCTGGCCGCCGTCAACGCCGGCCTGATTCCCGTGGTGTGCGTCGGCGAAACGCTGGAAGAGCGCGAAGCGGGGCGGACTGCGGTCGTCGTCTGCGCGCAATTGCAGGCGGTGCTCGACGTGCTGGAAACGGCGGCGCTGGAAAAAATCGTGCTCGCTTACGAGCCGGTCTGGGCGATCGGCACCGGCAAGACCGCCACGCCGGCGATGGCGCAGGAAGTGCACGCGCTGTTGCGCACGCAAGTGGCGGAGCGCAGCAAGACGGCGGCGGCCGCCATGCAGATCCTGTACGGCGGCAGCATGAAGCCGGACAACGCGAAAGAATTGCTGGGTCAGCCCGATATCGACGGCGGGCTGATCGGCGGAGCTTCATTGAAGGCGGCGGATTTCCTGGCGATCGTGCATGCCGGCGCCCCCGAGTGACTTAATTTAAACTGAGAATGGAATAGCATGAACACCTTGTTCAATCTGATTGTCGTAGTACAGGTATTGTCGGCACTGGCCATCATCGGCCTGGTGCTGCTGCAACACGGCAAGGGCGCCGACATGGGCGCGGCCTTCGGTTCCGGCGCTTCCGGCAGCCTGTTCGGCGCCACCGGTTCGTCGAACTTCATGTCGAAGTCGACCGCCGTGGCGGCCGCGATCTTTTTCGGCGCGACCTTGACGCTGTCGTCGCTGGCGACGCAGCGCGGCGGCGGCACCAGCGGCGGCGTGATGGATAAAGTCACCGTGCCGGTACCGGCCAAGGGTTCGGCTGCGATCCCGACCGCGGCGGCACCTGCGCCAGCGGCGCCTGCCGCCGCCGCACCGGCCGAAGCCGCTCCCGCGCCTGCGGCGGCCGCTCCGGCGGCGTCGGCGCCTGCGCAGCAGATTCCGAAGTAAGCTTGATACTATAGAGTTTTAGTCAGGATTAACGTTTTTCTTCTTGTTTTAGCGCAATACGCATTAACAAGTGCGGCAAATCAGGTTAGAATAGCGGCCTTACCGCCGACGTGGTGAAATTGGTAGACACGCTATCTTGAGGGGGTAGTGGCGCAAGCTGTACGAGTTCGAGTCTCGTCGTCGGCACCAGAAATCAGAGGCCAGCTGTTGCCTGAGTTAAGGCTCAAGTAACAGCTGGCTTTTTTACGAGGATGTTTCGTTTGATCCTGGTCTCAGGTTGGCCTTGGATGGGGATCGAGCGTTAAATACTCCGCAGTACATCGCGCAGTCTTCCTAACCGATCGTTCAATATAAGCTCATCAATCGTGAACCTCGAAAACTACTTCCCCGTATTAATGTTCCTGCTCGTCGGCGTCGGTGTCGGCGTCGTCCCGCAAGTCCTGGGCCGTCTGCTTGGCCCGCACAAGCCCGATGCGGCAAAACTGTCCCCCTACGAGTGCGGCTTCGAAGCGTTCGAAGACGCGCGCATGAAATTCGACGTGCGTTACTATCTCGTCGCAATCCTGTTCATTTTGTTCGATCTGGAAACGGCATTCTTCTTCCCGTGGGGCGTCTCGATGCGCGAACTGGGCTGGCAAGGTTTCGTTACGATGATGGTGTTCATCGCCGAATTCGTGGTCGGTTTTTGGTATATCTGGAAGAAAGGTGCCCTTGATTGGGAATAAGCCATGGCTATTGAAGGCGTATTAAACGAAGGTTTCATCACCACCTCGGCCGACAAGCTGATCAACTGGGCGCGCACCGGGTCGATGTTCCCGATGACATTCGGTCTGGCATGCTGCGCGGTTGAAATGATGCACGTGGGCGCTGCCCGTTACGACATGGACCGCTTCGGCGTCGTGTTCCGCCCGTCGCCGCGCCAGTCCGACGTGATGATCGTGGCCGGCACGCTGTGCAACAAGATGGCGCCGGCGCTGCGCAAGGTCTACGACCAGATGCCGGAGCCGCGCTGGGTCATCTCGATGGGCTCGTGCGCCAACGGCGGCGGCTACTACCACTATTCCTACTCTGTTGTGCGCGGTTGCGACCGTATCGTCCCGGTCGACGTCTACGTGCCGGGCTGCCCGCCGACGGCCGAAGCGCTGCTGTACGGCATCATGCAGCTGCAGAACAAGATCAAGCGCACCAACACGATCGCACGATAACGGGGTCGCTTCAGAATTATGACTACACAACTTGAAGTCTTGCAAGACGCCCTGGGCACGGCCCTCGGCGAACGCGCCAGCATTGTCTCCGCACTCGGTGAAATCACCATCGTCGTCAAGGCGGCCGATTACCTGGCCGTGATGCTGACGCTGCGCGACCATCCTGCGCTGGCGTTCGAACAGATCATCGACCTGTGCGGCGTCGATTACCTGAATTACGGCGAAGGTACCTGGGACGGCCTGCGTTTCGCCGTCGTCTCGCACCTGCTGTCGGTCAAGCACAACTGGCGCCTGCGCGTGCGCACCTTCTGCCCGGACGACGACATGCCGCTGGTGGCGTCGGTGACGGCCGTGTGGCGCGCCGCCAACTGGTTCGAGCGCGAAGCGTTCGACCTGTTCGGCATCCTGTTCGACGGTCACAACGACTTGCGCCGCATTTTGACCGACTACGGCTTCATCGGTCACCCGTTCCGCAAGGACTTCCCGGTGTCGGGCTATGTCGAAATGCGCTACGACCCCGAGCAGAAACGCGTGATCTACCAGCCGGTGACGATCGAGCCGCGCGAAAACGTGCCGCGCGTGATCCGCGAAGAAAATTACGGGATTAAATAATGGCTGAGATTAAGAATTACACCCTGAACTTTGGTCCGCAACACCCGGCAGCGCACGGCGTGCTGCGCCTGGTGCTGGAGTTGGATGGCGAAGTGATCCAGCGCGCCGACCCGCATATCGGCCTGCTGCACCGCGCCACCGAAAAGCTGGCCGAGCAAAAGACCTATCTGCAATCGGTGCCGTACATGGACCGCCTCGACTACGTGTCGATGATGTGCAACGAGCACGCCTACGTGCTGGCGATCGAAAAGCTGCTGGGCCTGGACGTGCCGCTGCGCGCGCAATACATCCGCGTCATGTTCGACGAAATCACCCGCCTGCTGAATCACTTGCTGTGGCTGGGCGCGCACGCGCTCGACGTCGGCGCGATGGGCCCGTTCCTGTACGCCTTCCGCGACCGCGAAGACTTGATGGATTGCTACGAAGCCGTGTCCGGCGCGCGCATGCACGCGGCATATTATCGTCCGGGCGGCGTCTACCGCGACCTGCCGGACGCGATGCCGCAACATAAACAGTCGCCGATCCGCAGCGCCAAGGCGATCGCCGGCCTGAATGAAAACCGGCAGGGTTCGCTGCTCGACTTCATCGAGGATTTCGCGCGCCGCTTCCCGACCTATGTCGACGAATACGAAACGCTGCTGACCGACAACCGCATCTGGAAACAGCGTACCGTCGGCATCGGCGTCGTCGCTCCGGAAGATGCATTGGCGATGGGCTTTACGGGCGCCATGCTGCGCGGTTCGGGCATCGAATGGGATCTGCGCAAGAAGCAGCCCTATGAAGTGTACGACCTGCTCGACTTCGACATCCCGGTCGGCACCAACGGCGACTGCTACGACCGCTACCTGGTCCGTATCGAGGAAATGCGCCAGTCGAACCGCATCATCAAGCAATGCGTCGAATGGCTGCGCAACAATCCGGGTCCGGTCATGACCGACAACCGCAAGGTAGCGCCTCCGGGCCGCGTCGACATGAAGACCAACATGGAATCGCTGATTCACCATTTCAAATTGTTTACCGAAGGCTTCCACGTGCCGCCAGGCGAAGCGTACAGCGCGGTCGAGCATCCGAAGGGGGAGTTCGGCATCTACCTGGTATCGGACGGCGCCAATAAGCCGTACCGCATGAAGATCCGCGCACCCGGTTATCCGCACCTGCAGGCGCTGGACGAAATGGCGCGCGGCCACATGATCGCGGATGCCGTCACCATCATTGGTACCCAGGATATCGTTTTCGGCGAAATCGACCGATAAGCGACCGAGAGTCCGAAAGGTTAAGTATGTTGTTATCTGAGCAGTGCTACAAAAAAATCGACCGCGAACTGGCCAAGTACCCGGCCGACCAGCGCCAGTCGGCCGTGATGGCTTCGCTGCATCACGCGCAGGAAGAACTGGGCTGGCTGTCGTCCGACACCATGAAGGAATTGGCCGACTACATCCGCATGCCGGCCATCGCCGTGCAGGAAGTGGCGACTTTCTACAATATGTACAACACCAAGCCGGTCGGCAAGCACAAGATCACCGTGTGCACCAACCTGCCGTGCGCCTTGTCCGGCGGCGAACGCGCCGCGCACCACCTGAAACAGAAACTCGGCATCGATTACCGCGACACCACGGCCGATGGCCAGTTCACGCTGATGGAAGGCGAGTGCATGGGCGCCTGCGGCGACGCGCCGGTGCTGATCGTCAATAACACGCGCATGTGCAGCTGGATGAGCAACGACAAGATCGACGCGCTGGTGGAGGAACTCAAGAAATGACATCGCTTCACAACCGTCACATCGATCCAGTCATCTTGAAAGGCCTGGACGGCAAAAACTGGCACCTGGAAGATTACGTCGCGCGCGGTGGTTACAGCGCATTGCGCCGCATCCTCACCGAGAAAATCACGCCGGAACAGATCATCGCCGACCTGAAGGCATCGTCGCTGCGCGGCCGCGGCGGCGCCGGTTTCCCGACCGGCCTGAAATGGAGCTTCATGCCGCGCCAGTTCCCTGGCCAGAAATACCTCGTCTGCAACACCGACGAAGGCGAGCCGGGCACCTTTAAAGACCGCGACATCATCCGCTACAATCCGCACGCGCTGATCGAAGGCATGGCCATCGGCGCCTACGCGATGGGTATCACGGTCGGCTACAACTATATCCACGGCGAGATCTTCAGCGAATATTTGCTGTTCGAAGAAGCGCTGGAAGAGGCGCGCGCCGCCGGCTTCCTGGGCGACAAGATCATGGGCAGCGAATTCAATTTCCAGCTGCACGCGCACCACGGCTATGGCGCCTACATCTGCGGCGAAGAAACCGCGTTGCTCGAATCGCTCGAGGGTAAAAAGGGACAGCCGCGCTTCAAGCCGCCGTTCCCGGCTTCGTTCGGCCTGTACGGCAAGCCGACCACGATCAACAATACGGAAACCTTCGCAGCGGTGCCGTTCATCCTGAACATGGGACCGGACAAGTACCTGGCGATGGGCCGCCCGAACAATGGCGGCTCGAAGATCTTCTCGATTTCGGGCGACGTCGAACTGCCGGGCAATTACGAAGTGCCGCTCGGCACGCCGTTCGCCAAGCTGCTGGAACTGGCAGGCGGCATGCGCGGCGGTAAAAAGATCAAGGCCGTGATCCCTGGCGGTTCGTCCGCCCCGGTGATCCGCGGCGAACTGATGATGAACACCGACCTCGATTACGACTCGATCGCGAAAGCCGGTTCGATGCTCGGTTCGGGCGCCGTCATCGTCATGGACGAGACACGCTGCATGGTCAAGGCGCTCGAACGCCTGGCCTATTTTTACTTCGAAGAATCGTGCGGACAGTGCACGCCGTGCCGCGAAGGCACCGGCTGGATGTACCGCATGGTGCACCGCATCGAACACGGGCAAGGCCGCAACACCGACCTGGACATGCTCAATTCGATCGCCGACAACATCCAGGGCCGCACCATTTGCGCGCTGGGCGATGCCGCCGCGATGCCGGTGCGCGCCTTCGTCAAGCAGTTCCGCGAAGAATTTGAATATCACGTCGAGCACAAGCATTGCTTAGTGCCCGCTTACATCTAAGCTGCGGGATCACCATGGTTGAAATCGAAATAGACGGCAAAAAAGTCGAAGTCCCTGCTGGT
>JAZJZT010000082.1:0-99873 GCA_040389645.1 Pseudomonadota bacterium
CAGAATTGGTGCCACAACATCATGCCATGACTGGCGGGGTTTTTCGAGGTCCCCATTGATTGTTGAATAAATATCAGTTTAATTCATCAAATTCAAGAGGCCGGGCACAAAGATACGCTGGTTTTTTTGTGCATTCGCATTCTTTCTTGAAGATGCTAGCGAAGTGAAACCTTGTTTTGACTTCGACAATCTTTGTATGTATGATCGCATCGTCGAATTTTAAGCAGTTTTCATGAGCTACTTTAAACATGCAAAATCTTGAACTGAATCAGCTGAAAACGAAGCTGATGTTCCTCCCGGATGTCGTCAATGAATTGGATTCATCATTCGGCCAGGGTGTCATTAAAAAAATGATTCCGCACCGTGAACCATTTTTATTGGTCGACAATGTGGACCTGGTCAATCTTGAACTCAGATTGATACAGGCGACAAGGCGAATAGATCCGGAAGATCCGGTATTCGCCGGGCATTTCCCGGGCAATCCCATCTATCCCGGTGTGTTGCAGCAGGAAAGCATGTTTCAAACAGCCCTGATCCTGATGCATTTTCTGCTGAATGAAACGGTTGTTCCGCCGGCGGACGAGCAGGTCACCAATGCGGTCGGCACACGCATATACGATGTTTATCACCTGGCCGCCGTACGCCCTGGCGATTTGATGACGATTCGTTGCTGCATTACGGAATACGATTCGCTTGTCGCAACCGCCGTCGTTCAAATCACGGTTAATGACCAGATTGTCACCATCGGAAAAGGAGAATTCTTTGTCCTCTGATCGTATCGTTGTAACCGGCATTGCCATCAATACGCCTATTGGCGATACCCTGGATACTGTAGGCCATAATTTATTGGCCGGAAAATCCGCCATTGGTTATTGGAGTAATTTCAGCACCGATCAAATCTATTCAAAGATCGGCGGACAGTTGCCCGCATACGATGCCGAAGAAAAACTGCGGACATTCGAAGGACGCATTCCGGAGCTTGTACTGGCCCGCGCCAAAAGGGTATTCAAGCAGACAGCCAAAGGTGTCCAGCTTTCCGTATTGATGGCGATGGACGCCTGGCTGGATGCAGGTCTGTTCGAACACGCCATCGATCCGTTCGATTACGGTGTGATCTGCGGCGGCCATAATCTTTCCGATAAATACCTGTTGGATCAGCAAGAAGTTTTTGCCGATGAACCGGAATTCATCGATGCCTTTTCCGGATTGAATTCGCTCGATACCGACCACTCGTCTTCGGTGGCGCAAGTGTTGAATGCGAAGGGATTGGCCTACCTGGTCGGCGGCACCTGCGCCACGGGCAATGTGGCGATGCAGGCGGCCATCAATGCGATCAAGGTCGATCAAAAAGAGGTGGTGGCCGTCGTTTGCCCCATGGCTTCTTTCCACCCGATGATGCTGCACTCGCTGACGATCCTGGAAGCGATCTGCTACAGCCAGTATCAGGACGATCCCGCCAGGGCCAGCCGTCCCTATGACAAGAACCGCAGCGGCTTCCTGCCGACCGAGGGCGGCGCCGTCCTGATTCTTGAAAAGGCCGAACATGCGAAAAAGCGCGGCGCCAGGATTTATGCCGAACTGCTCGGCGCAAGTGTCAACTCGGATGCCAACCACCTGGGAGATCCGTCGCACGAGGGACAGGTCCGGGTCATCCAGGATGTCCTGAAAAAATGCAATATCTCCAGCGACCAGGTCGATTACATCAGCGCCCATGCCACTTCCACAAAACTGGGAGATATCGTGGAACTGGAATCGATCAAAAAGGTATTTGGTACACACGCCGAAAAACTCATCATCAATGCGCCGAAATCCTTATTGGGACATACGATGTGGGCATCCGGTGTCGTGGAAGCGGCCGTCGCGATCTGGCAGATGCGGCGCGGTGAATTCCATCGCTCCCATAATATCGAAAATCTCGATCCCGCTGTCGATCTGAATGTTTGTGCGCACGAGAATGTAAAAAGAAAAATCGATATTTTCCTGAATAACTCTTTCGGGATGGGTGGTATTAACAGTGCCAGCCTGTTCAGACGATATCATGACTGACAAAAGTCTTTTTGTCAGCGGTGGCGCCACGGGTATCGGGCGCAGCGTGGTCATAGCCGCCTTGAACAAAGGCTGGAATGTCGCCTTCAGTTACCACAGCAACAAGGATGGCGCGCAGCAGTTGCTCGATACCGCAGTAGCGGAATTTCCTGCTCAATTGTGCCGCGCCTATCAGCTGGATGTGGCCGACAGCGGCGCAGTCGAATCGGTGGGAGACGATGTTGTTGCCGACTTCGATAATATCGATGCCGTCATTTGCAATGCCGGCATGGATTTGCCGGGCAACCTGGTGGCGATGCCCGATGAAGATTGGTTCCAGGTGCTCAATACCAACTTGAGCGGTACCTTTTATTTGATTCGTTATTTCCTGTCCCTGTTTATTGCCAATAAATACGGGCGCATTGTCACGCTGTCGTCGCTCGCCAAGGATGGCTCGTCGGGGCAGGCGGCATATTCAGCGTCAAAAGCCGGCCTGGTGGGTTTGACCAGGACAACGGCGAAAGAATATGGCCGTTTCGGTATTACGGCCAATGTCGTGGTGCCGGGCTTGATCGATACCGAAATCATCGGCGACGATGTCAAGGGCATTACGCCATTTTTCAAGCAACATGCCCCCGTGGGACGGCTTGGGTCGACCGCGGAAGTGGCTGAAGCCATCCTGTTCCTGGCTAGTAAGGAAAGCAGTTATGTCAACGGTGCCGTCCTGAATGTGACCGGTGGCATCGACTGGGTTTATTAAACATCTGGGTCTTCAAATGAACAACATCGGCATTGAAAAAATCAGCGTCTATCCGAGCAGCCTGGCGCTCGAATTATCCGAATTGGCACAAGCGCGTGGCGGAGATACCAAGTATATTCAAGAATCGTTAATGGTCGTAAAACGCAGCCTGGTACCGTTGTGGGAAGATGCGGTCACGCTTGCCGTCAATAGCGCCAAAGACATGCTCAGCGATGTGAATCGTTCGGAAATCGGCCTGTTTATCGTTGCCACGGAATCCGGCCTGGACCAGGAAAAAGCCATCAGCACCTGGGCGCATCGCCACCTGGAATTGCCTGCCGCCTGCCGTGTTTTTGAACTGAAGTCCGCCTGCCATGCCGGCGCGGCCGCGTTGAAAATGGCGGAATCGTGGATAGCGTCCGGCCTGAATCGTGGCAAAAAAGTCTTGCTGATCAACGTGGACATCAGCAGCAACATGACCAATCACGGCAAGATGGAATACAGCCTGGGTGCCGGCGCCATTGCCTTGCTCATTTCGGACAAGCCCGATTTCGCCGTCATTGAAACGGGAAAAACGGGTGTCCACACGCACGAAGTGACCGATGTCATTCGTCCGCTGCCGTGGAAGGAAATCGCTTTCGATGTGGAAGCCAGCCTTTTCTCGTACATGGATGGACTGGAAAACACGTTCGAACAATATTGCGAGCTGGTGTCGGAAGCCGGCGAATCCGCTTATTTTGATTACAACATCTATCACGTGCCTTTCCCCGGCATCAGCAAGGAAGCGCACAAGGTCTTGCTGGAGTTGCAGGGCGAATTCGGCAAAGCGAAGGTCGCCGCCTCGTTCGAGCAAAAAGTCTTGCCTTCGCTGCATTACCCGCAGCAAATCGGCGCCACCTATTGCGGCAGCATTTTTCTTTCGCTGTTCTCGCTGATTGCGAAGGCGCCGCAGATCAAGCAGGGGGACCGGATCGGGGTCTACTCCTATGGTTCCGGGTCTTGCGCCGAGTACTTGAGCGTGCTGGTCGGAGAGAAGGCGCTGGAGATCGCGCAGCAACAGGCCGCGCTGCTGGACGCGCTGCTGGCCCAGCGAAAAGTGCTGGATGTGGCAGCGTACGAACAGCTGGAAGAGTTGCGCAGTACGCAAATGCAGGGACGGGATTACAGCCTGGAAGAAGACAGTTTAAAAGACTGGCACGCGCGCGAGTACAGCGGCAGCGGACGTCTCATTCTTGATCGCATCGACAATCACTTGCGGAGTTATCGCTGTGCATGAGTGCATCGCCGTCCCCGTCAAATTCAATCCTGACTCGCTGGCGGATTTCGAAAACCGGTTTGCATCCGCATTAAGTAATACGCGCCATAAAGTCATCGTGCTCACCGGCGGCGCCGCCTACTTCAGCATGGGGATGGACCTTGCGTATATTTCGACGGCTTACAATGCCAGCTTCGTGTCGCAATTCGGCGCCATTTTAAAAATGGTCAGAAACAGTCATAAGCCTGTCCTGGCCAAGGTGGAAGGAAACGTGATCGCAGGAGGCATGGCCTTGTTGTCGGTCGCAGATTTTATCCTGTCCAGCGACGCTGCGACCTTCAGTTTGCCGGAAGCGACTTTCGGCATTACGCCAACCATTGCGATGTCCTGTCTGCTGGAACGTGTCAAGTCCCAGCACCTGAAACACATGGTATGGAACCCCGGTCCCATTTCGGCAAAACAGGCTTTCGACTGGGGCATCGTCGACCATATCGCCACACCGGAAAGCCTGGAACAGGATGTCCAGGCGTGGAGCAGAAAACTTGCCCGTCTTCCTTTGTCCGTTGTGAGGGAAAGCAAGATGCTGTTGGACGAGCATCATTCTTTCGAAAAGACGCTGGATCTCGGTTGCCAGCTGCTTCAGGAAAAACTGGATGATCCCGGCACCATCGAAAAAATAAGCCAATACCTGGAAGACATCAGGTTGTTTAATGACGAATATGCGGATGACTGACATGGAAAAAATTTATCTGCAAAAAGGCGACGAAGGCATTGCTTTTTTATACATCAACGATCCGGTCAACAAAAATGCAATCGACGATGAGTTCTGCCTGCAATTAAACGGTATTGTCACTGCGATAAAAAAAGACAAAAGCATCAAGGTACTCATCCTGGCCGGCTTGCCCGATGTATTTTGCACCGGTGGCACCGAGGCATTTTTGCAGGGCTTGATTACGCACTACAAGACCAATATCGAGCACGAGTATGCCAATCACCTCAAGCATTTTTTGAACATACCGATACCGGTCATTGCGGCGATGGAAGGCAGCGCGACGGGTGGTGGATTGATTCTTGGTTTATATGCGGACATGATCGTGGCGGCGGAAGAGAGCCGTTATGGTATGTCGTTCATGAACATGGGTTTTACGCCCGGCATGGGCTCGACCGCCATGAGCAAAGAGGCGTTCGGCTACCACACTGGCTTTGAAATGATGGTGACAGGTAATTATTTGAAGGGCAGCGATTTGAAGGGGAAATGCTGTTTCAATTATATTTTGCCGCGCGCCAAGGTCATGGATAAGGCCATCGAACTGGCCACGGCCATCGCCGAAAAACCTCGCCACAGCCTGGAATTGTTAAAGAAATACATGTCGGTCGACAGGCGCAAGATGCTGGAGGAAACCAGCACTATCGAAGCCTTCATGCACCATATTTCATTCAATCAAAGCAATATTGAACAACAAATACAAGACAATTACACAGGTTAGACATGTTTAATAATTTTGGTGAAATGACGGTGCTGGTGACCGGCGGTACAAAAGGCATCGGCCGTGCCACAGTCGAAAGTTTTGTCAAGGCCGGTGCGAAAGTCTACGGCACGTATTTTTGGGGCGATAATCTCGACGAACTGGAAGATCATTTCTCTCAATATCCGAATCGTCCCACTTTTCTGCAGGCCGATACCAGCGACGAGGAGGCGACTGTACGTCTGATCGAAGCAATCGCCCAGGAAAACAAGAAAATCGATGCCTTGATTGTCAATGCCGCATTTGCACCTCAGTTCAAGGATCATTATAAGTTCCGGGAACTGCTCGATAGCATCGAGCACAATGCCTGGCCACTCGTCACGTACCTCGATTGCATCAAACAGAAGCTCGGCCAGTATCCGCGCTACGTGGTGGCGACCACTTCCGAAGGGCATCGCAGCTGCCATATACAAGGCTATGATTACGTCGCGGCCTCGAAGGCGGTATTGGAAGCATTGACCAAGTATATCGGCGTGCGGGAAAACATCATCATCAATTGCATTTCGCCTGGCGTAGTCGATACCGAGGCGTTTGAACTGGTTTTTGGCAAGAAGGCGCAGACCTTCATCCGGAAATTCGATCCGGAGTTTATTGTGCAGCCGGAAGCGGTGGGTAACGTCAGCGTTGCCCTGTGCAGCGGCTTGATGGATTCCGTGCGTGGCCAGGTCATCCCGGTGGATAACGGCAGGATGTTTACCGATAATTTCGCGAAATGGATCGGCATGATCGATGAACATTTCGTCGAAAAATAATCTTTTGCGATATCAAAAAAGGTATTGGTAATGTCCGATTCTAATAAAAAGCAATTTCTCGGCCGCTGGAAACTTGAATGCTGTGTCGGCAAAAGCGGGGATAAAAGATTTCATCCGATAGGTGAAGACCCGTTTGGCATGCTGACCTACACCGCGCAGTACATGATGGTGTTCATTTCATCCGGTCAGCGCGCCAGGTTCAGTACGGATGATATTCGCGCGATTCCTGCCGAGCAGGTGATGGCGGATTTTCCGAAATTCGAGACCTACTGCGGTCAGTATGGTATCGATGACGATAAAAAAATCGTCACCCATTTTATTGAAAATGGAAAGATCCCGAACCAGATTGGCACGGAATTCCGCCGTTACTTCAGTTTTCAGAACGAAAAGCTGGTGCTGGAATCCACCGATGAATTGATGCTCAATGGGGAACCATGGTTGTTTGAGCTGGTCTGGAGTAAGCAGGAATCTCTTTAAGTCACAATTCAAAAATTTAGAAAAATTAACCAACAAAAAGGAAAAAGCAGCATGAACAGAGATCATATCGTCAGCGTCATCAAGAAGCACATCGTCAACGCCGTCGAAGGTGTCGAAGAGTCGAACATCGACGTGCAAAAATCGATGGCGGACTACGGCGCGAGCAGCCTGGACATCGTTTCCGTCGTCTCGGGCGCCATGCGTGAATTGAAAATCAAGATCCCGCGCACCGAACTCAAGAACATTAAAACCATCGACGGCTTGATCGACATGTTCGTCACGAGCAGCGCGGCGCAGTAAGGAGAAGCTTCTTGACATCAAACCGTGCGATTTTATTTCCTGGGCAGGGAGCGCAACGCCAGGGCATGGGGGCATCCGTGTTTGATGTCTATCCTGAATTGCTGGCGAATGCTGAAGACATTGCGGGATTCAGCATTCGCGATTTTTTCATGGATTCCCCCGCTGAACGGTTCAGCGATACCCGCTATGTCCAGCCGGCCTTGTATACAGTGAATGCCTTGCATTATCGCAAGTACCTCGAAGAAGGTGGGGCGCTGCCGGCATTCCTGGCCGGGCATTCGCTGGGCGAATTCAATGCATTGCAAGCCGCCGAAGTATTCGATTTTGAAACAGGATTGCGCCTGGTGAAGCAGCGTGCCTTGCTGATGTCTGAAAGCCATGGCGGCGGCATGGCCGCGGTGCTTGGCCTGAACGCCGAAGAGGTGGCCCAGGTTATCGCCGACAACAATCTGCCTGGCCTGTCGGTGGCAAACTTTAATTCGGACTTGCAGGTCGTGATATCGGGGCCGATCGAGAGTATCCGCCTCGCGGAAGAGATTTTTTACGATAATTACGCAATCAAGTATGTTGTCTTGAAGGTGAGCGGCGCTTTTCATAGTGCCATGCTCGATACCGCAGCCATGAAATTCGCCGACTATCTCCGGGAATTTTCGTTTTTGCCGCCCCAGATACCTGTCATCTCCAACCGGACAGCCAGTCCATACACGGCGGCTTCCACCGTAAAAAATCTGGCCGAACATATCAATCAACCGGTCATGTGGCGGCAATCGGTCATCCACATGCGCGAACAGGGTGCGAGCGAGTTTATTGAAATGGGCGATACGTCCTTATTGCTGGACATGATCAAAAACATCCGGGCCGGCTAGACGTCTCCCATGCAGGGCATGCATGGGGACCGCGCCGCGAAGACCGCAGTGGTGACAATCTGATATTATCTTTTATGTAATTTCAGAAAGGATTCGCATGGATGACACCATCCCTTTGCCGCAGGCCGAACAGCCCTTGCGTCCGATCGCCTCGCTGCGCGGGCCGCTGCGCCTGCCGCTGATCGGCAATGTCTGGCAGATGAGGCCGAGCCGCATGCACCAGGACGTCGAGCGCTGGTGCCGCATCTACGGACCCTATTTCCGTTTCCATGTCGGCCGCATCCAGGTGCTGGTGGTGGCCGATCATGAAGCGGTCGCGGCCATCCTGCGTGCGCGGCCGGAAAACTTCCGCCGCCCGAGCGTCATGGCCAAGGTGACCCGAGAGATGGGCGGCTTGCCGGGCCTGTTCGAATCCGAAGGGCACGAATGGCGCAACCAGCGCCGCATGGTGATGCAGGGTTTCGCGCCGCATGCGATCAAGGCATATTTTCCATCGCTGGTGAAGGTCGCGCTGCGCCTGCAAAAACGCTGGGAAGACGCGGCCGGCGCCGGCCGCGCCATCGACCTGGCGGCCGACCTGAAACGCTACACGGTCGACATCATCGCCGGCCTGGCGTTCGGCACCGAAGTCAACACGCTCGATGGCGGCGACGATGTGATCCAGCGTCACCTGGATGAACTCACGCCGGCCGCCGCGCGGCGCAGCATGTCGATCATTCCGTACTGGCGTTATATCAAGCTGCCACAAGACCGTCGCCTGGACCGTTCGGTGGCGGCCGTCAATGCCGAGGTGACGGCGCTGATGCTGCGTGCGCGGGCGCGCATGGAGGCCGATCCGGGTTTGCGCACGCGTCCCGGCAACCTGCTCGAAGCGATGATCGCGGCGGCCGACCAGCCCGGCAGCGGCGTCGACGACGATGCCGTCGCCGGCAATGTCGCGACCATGCTGCTGGCCGGCGAAGACACCACCGCCAATTCGATCGCCTGGCTGATCTACCTGTTGCAGCACGATCCGGAGGCGCTGCGCCGCGCGCGCGACGAAGTGTTGCGGCATGCGCCCGATCCGGCCGCCTTCAGCCTGGAGCAGATGGATGCACTTGATTATCTTGGCGCCTGCATCCAGGAATCGATGCGCTTAAAACCGGTGGCGCCGTTCATGCCGCTGGAGGCGCTGCGCGAGACGTCCGTCGCCGGCATTCGCGTGCCGGCCGGCGCCATGCTGTGGTGCGTGCTGCGCAATGACAGTGTGACTGATAGCCATTTCCCGCGCGCCGCGCAATTCGAGCCGCAACGCTGGCTGGCGGAAGGCGCCGATGCGGCCGACAAGACGATCGTCATACCCTTCGGTTCCGGCCCGCGCACCTGTCCGGCGCGTTACTTGGCGCTGCTGGAAATCAAGATCGCGATGGCCATGCTGCTGGGGCGTTTCGACATTGCCGGCGTCGACACGCCGGATGGCGCGCAGGCCAGGGAAGTGATGGCTTTTGTGATGTCGCCGCACGGCTTGCGGATGCGCCTGCGACCGCGCACCTGACCATCGCCAGACGCCAGGCGTCGGGATCTGGCAGGAATTGACTGTTTACTGGCATTCGTGCCAACACCGCTGGCCCGATAATGGCTTGTCTGTCATCGATCCGGAGCCTGGCGCCATGCATAAAACCATTTCATCCATCATCGCCGTGGCTGTCACTGCGGGCATCGTCGCCGTATCGCTGCCGGCCGCCGCGCAGGCTGCGGCGGAAATTCAGGCCGTCCAGGCTGAAAAGATCCCGGAGCGCGCCGGACGGATCGACGCTTACCAGGCGCGCTTCGGCCGCAGCCGCCCGCTGATCGCCGTGATCGGAGAAAACGACGGCACGGAATTGACCGATTTCATCATTCCCTACGGCGTGCTGGCCCGCTCCGGCGCGGCCGACGTGATGGCGCTGGCCACTCGCGCCGGCTCCTTGCGGATGCTGCCCGGCGTGCAATTGCGGCCGGATGCCAGCATCGCCGAATTCGATGCGCTCCATCCGGAAGGCGCTGATTACGTGATCGTGCCGGCCGTGCGCAACAGCGGTGACGCGGCGCTGCTGGCCTGGGTCGCGGCGCAGGGCGCGAAAGGCGCTACCTTGGTCGGCATTTGCGACGGCGCGCTGGTGCTGGCCAACAGCGGCGCGATGAAGGGCCATCGCGGCACCGCGCACTGGGCCACGCATGCGCAGCGCCAGGAAATGTATCCGGCCACGGAATGGCTGGAAAACGTCCGGTATGTCGCCGATGGCCGCGTCGTTTCCAGCGCCGGCATCAGCGCGGCGATGCCGACCGCGCTGGCGCTGGTGGCGGCGATCGCGGGCGAGGCGCGCGCCGACGAGATGGCGCGAGAGTTGGGCGTGGCTGACTGGAGTACCCGGCATGACAGCGCGCCGTTCCACCCGCGCTTCGGCGTCAACCTGCGCGCGCACGCCACGCGTTTTACCAATCCATGGTTTTATCCGGTGCAGAAGATCGGCGTGCCGGTGGCGCCCGGCGTCGATGAAATCGCGCTGGCGCTGACGGTCGATGCCTATTCGCGCACCGGGCGCAGCCGGGCGTATGCGCTGTCAGGCAATGGCGAACCGCTGCGCACGCGCAGTGGCTTGACGGTGCTGCCGGATGTCGTCGAAGGAGGGCTGGCGCCCGACCGCATGTTGCCGGCCTTCGACGGCACGCCGCCGGCCAGGGTGTTCGACCAGGCGCTCGCCGGTATCGCCGCCAGCTATGGACGGTTGACGGCATACCGGGTGGCGCTCGATTTTGAGTATCCGGGGTTTCATGATTGAGCTGGGGTTGGCCGTGCCTGCGGCTACAATCCGGAGATGCTTCCAATTAAACCCATCCGCGTCGTGCTGCTCGCCTACGAGCATATGAACCTGCTGGACTTGAGCGGCCCGTTGCAGGCGCTGTTTACCGCCGGCCGCCGTTTGGGTGGCGCGGCGCCGGCCCGCTATGAAACCATCGTCGCTTCCGTCGACGGCGGGCTGGTCGCCAGCAGCGCCGGGCTGGCGGTGATGACGGTGCCGTTGTCGGCACTGGACGGCGTGGCGATCGATACCGTGATCGCGGCCGGCGGTTGCGCCGGCGCCGAGTACGACGCGCCGCCCCGGCTGGCGGCGTGGATCGCGCAGCGCGCGCCTCAACTGCGCCGCGTCTGTTCCGTCTGCACCGGCGCCTTCCTGCTGGCGGCCGCCGGCCAGCTCGACGGCAAGCGTGCGACGACGCACTGGGACTGGGCCGAACGCTTGCGCCGGCGCCATCCTGCCATTGAGATCGACGCCGACAAGATTTTTATCCGCGACGGCGCGGTCTGGACGTCGGCCGGCGTCAGCGCCGGCATCGACTTGGCGCTGGCATTGATCGAGGACGATTACGGCCACCAGGTCGCGATCGACACGGCGCGCCAGATGGTGATGTTCATCAAACGTTCCGGCGGCCAGTCGCAGTTCAGCGTGCCGCTGGCGGCGCAGGCGCGCGACGATGGTCGCTTCGCCGGGCTGCACGCGTGGATCGCGGCGCACCTGCACGAAAACCTCGGCGTCGACCGGCTGGCGCAACAGGCCGGCATGGCGCCGCGCACCTTCGCCCGCAGCTATGTCGCCTCGCTCGGGCGCACCCCGGCCAAGACGGTGGAGGCGATGCGCCTGGAAGCGGCTTGCCGCGCGCTGGAGGAAACGGATCTGCCTTTGAAAAGCATCGCGCTGCGCAGCGGGTATGGAGAAGAACAAAACCTGCGCCGCGTGTTCCAGCGCCAACTGGGCGTCAGCCCCGGCCAGTACCGCAGCCGCTTCTCGATGCACGCGGCCGTGCCGGTGCAAGTGGAATAAAGCCGCGCCCTCCGTCAACCCGCATCGCTTGCTTGTACCCAGCCGCATCGCTAGGCGCTGCGGCAGGCCGCGCATTGGCGGCGCCGTTATTTCCTCTGTGAAAGTTATGAAATATCAATATTTTGTTGCTTTTGTTGTAATCCTGCAGAATTGCCGGGACTTGTTGAAATATAATTTTTGCAGAGTAAAATTAAATTCTCTTTTTGCAATCGTCATCTGCACCGCCGCCTGAAGCGAAGTCGTTAGCCAGCATTGCCGTCTCTCGTATCGAAACGCCGCCCGCCGAAAGCCGCCGTCCTGGTCGCTGACGACGCGGCCCTGGAGCATCCGCTTCCAGTTTTCAATCAATGGAGAATCACCATGCATACTAAAAGTACCAGCGCTGTCCGGAACTTGCACGTCACGGGGAAACGTATCGGGATGGCCGCCGCCGTGCTGGCGCTGGCCGGTTGCGCCGGCAGCACGCCGCAACTGGGCGGCGGCGGCACGGTCGCCACCGGCGGCGCCGGCGGCGCGAATGCGTCCGGCGGCAATCCGCAGCTGGAAAAATGCGACCGTTCGCTCGGCACGCTGGGCGTGTCCGAAGACACGGCCGCGCCGTGGTATCACCAGCTGTCGCAATACAAGCTCGGTTCCACGCTGCCGGTGCTGCGCATGATGATCCAGCAATCGAACTGCTTCGTCGTGGTCGAGCGCGGCTCGGCGATGAACAAGATGATGATGGAGCGCGATCTGCAGAAATCCGGAGAGATGCGCGCCGGCAGCAATTACGGCAAGGGGCAAATGGTGGCGGCCGATTACACGATGAGCCCGACCATCAACTTCAGCCAGAAGGGCACGCAGGGCGTGGGCGGCGCGCTGGGCGGCTTCGGCGTGCTGGGCGCGGTGGCCGGCGTGGTGGCCGGCGGCATCAAGGCCAATGAAGCGTCGACCACGCTACTCATGATCGACAACCGCTCCGGTGTGCAACTGGCCGCGGCCGAGGGCAGCGCCAAGAATTTCGATTTCAATATCGCCGGCGGCCTGTTCGGCGGCGGCGGTTTCGGCAGCGCCGGCGGTTATTCGAACACGCCGGAAGGCAAAATCCTGATCGCCGCTTTCATGGATTCGTATAACCAGCTGGTGAAAGCGGTGCGCAACTACAAGGCGCAGGAAGTGGCGGGCGGCCTGGGCACCGGCGGCACGCTGGGCGTGCAGGGGGGCAGCACGCCGGCGTCGCAACCGGCCGCCGCGCCGGCCAAGCCGGCGACCAAGAAGGATACGAAGAAAAAACCGCAGGCGACGCAATGACGCGATGGTTGACTGAAAGCGTGGCGATGTTGATTGCGGCCGGCGCTGCGCGCCTGCGCTGACGCCGCGCCAGTGCGAATGGCGGCGGCCAGTTTGAGCCGGCCGTCCGCCGATGGCACTTCCGGGCGGCGCCTTGCCGGCGTCGGCATGAATTAATTGTTGCCCGGGCGCCTGCATTGGCTTTAGCATGGGGATGGACCGTTCCCATTTCCGTTCCGGTCCCGATCGCAGGCCGGGGAGAGCATGAATAACACCTCCGACAAGCGCCTGTTCCGCCTTTCCTATCACCTCTGGCTGACGCTCGGGGTGTCGGTGGCGCTGGTGGCCAGTTTCGCCGTGTATGTGCAGGCGGAAAAGCGGATCGACCAGGCCAACGCGATCCGCCAGCAATCGATCTTCCTGGCCGATGCGGTGCGCCAGTCTTCCGACGACTTGACCCGCATGGTACGCAGCTATGCCGTCACGGGCGACGCCGTCTATAAAAAACATTTTGAAGAAATCATCGCCGTGCGCGATGGCCGCATCGCGCGCCCGGCCGATTACGAGGGGATTTATTGGGACCTGGTGGTGGCCGGTGATCCGCGCCCGGCGCCATCCGGCGCGCCCGGCGACCCGGTCTCCCTGCTGCAATTGATACGGCAAGCCGGCTTCACGGAAGAAGAAATCGCCGTGCTGGCGCTGGCCAAGGTGCGCTCGGATGCGCTGACGGCAACCGAATACGCGGCGATGAAACTGGCCGAAGCGGCGCAGTCGCCGGCCATCGCCGGCCGCGCCGGCGCGATCGCCATGCTGTACGACCGAGCCTACCACCAGGCCAAGGCCGAGATCATGTGGCCGATCCGGCAATTCACCCGCATGACCGACCAGCGCACGTTGCAGGCGGTGCGCGCGGCAGAGCAGCACGCGCTGCAATTGCGGCTGCTGTTCATCCTGCTGGCGGCGCTGCTGGTCGTGCTGGTATGGATGACGCGCGCCGAAGTGCAGGCGATCCTGGGCGGCTCGGTGCACGAACTGTATATCCGGATCGCGCGCCTGGGCAGCGGCCAGTTCGCCTCTCCGGTCCCGGTCGAGCAGGGCCGCGAGCACAGCGTGCTCGGTTGGATCAGCGCGACCCACAAGCGGTTGGCGCAAGCCGATGCCGAGCGCCAGCGGGCCGAGTCGCAACTGGCGGATTACCGCAGCGGCCTGGAAAACCTGGTGGCCGAGCGCACGCGCGAACTGGCCTCCGCGCTGCACCAGGCGCAAGCGGCGAACCGGGCGAAAAGTGTGTTCTTGTCGAACATGAGCCATGAATTGCGCACGCCGCTCAACGCGGTGATCGGCTTTTCGAAAATGATGGCCGGCTCGCGCGCGATGAACGAGGGCGAGCGCGAAAACCTCGGCATCATCAACCGTTCCGGCACCCACCTGCTGGGCATGATCAACGATATCCTGGAACAGTCGAAGATCGAAGCCGGGCAATTGAATTTGCGGGAAGATGCCTGCGATGTCGGCGCGCTGCTCGACCAGGTAATCGGCGAATGGCGTCCGCGCGCCGAACAGGCTGGGTTGACGCTGGCGCTGGAAGCGGGGCCTTTGCCGGCGCTGTTGCGGGTCGATGCCGGCAAGCTGCGCCAGGTGCTGACCGGTTTGCTGGGCAACGCCGTCAAATTCACGCGGCAGGGCGGCGTTGCGCTGACCGTGCAGGCCGGCCCGGCGCAGGCACGGGGACAATCGATGCGGCTGGTATTTTCCGTGCGCGACAGCGGAATCGGTATCGCGCCGCAAGACCGGCAGCGCATTTTCCGGCCCTTCGTGCAGATGGTGACCGACGCCACCAGCGCCGGCACCGGCCTTGGTCTGTCGATCTGCCGCCAATACCTGCAACTGATGGGCAGCGAACTGGAACTCGAATCGGCGCCGGGACAGGGTTCGACTTTCCGTTTCGGACTGACGCTGGAGGTGGCCGATGCGGCGCCGGCAGCGTACGCGGCAAATTTGACGGGCGTGGCGGACATGGCGGACGTGACCGGCGTGACCGGCGTGTCGCCGCCGGCCATGAGCCAGGCGCCGGGGGCCGTCACCGTCGGCGCCGATGCCGATGCCGCGCTCGACCCGGGCGACATTGCGCAACTCGACGCCGCCCTGCGCGCCGCGCTGTGCGACGCGGTGCGCGCGCTGGACATGGAGCAGCTCAGGACACTGCTGGCACGCATCGAACCCGCGCACCCGCAACTGGCGCGCGCCATCGCCGCCAAGGCCGCGCGCTTCGAATACCAGCAATTGTGGGATGCTTTGCAGCAGGGCGTTCCGGCCGCCTGACATGCCGGCCGGCGGCGCGTGATGGATAGTCTGTTTGAACGATGCCCGGGCGTGGGCGCGTGGCGATACTTGGGCATATCCTGCACGGTCCCGCGTTGGCCGGCCGCCTTTCCCGCATGTCAATCGACGCTCACTTACATAGCCATCCCATGAACAGCAAAAAAACCGTCTTCCTGACCGGGGCCACCGGCAATATGGGCCTGGCTGCGCTGGAATTCTTCCGCCAGCGGCGCGACCGCTACGATGTCGTCGTGCTGGTGCTGCCCGTCGCGAAGGATAAAAAACTGATCGCGCCGTTCGAGCGGCGCGGCGACGTGCGCGTGATCTGGGGCGACCTGACGAATTACGACGATGTGCTGCGCGGCGTCAGCGGCGCCGACTACGTGCTGCACGTCGGCGGCCTGGTCTCGCCGCTGGCGGACCACCATCCGGCGTTGACCACCAAGGTCAATATCGGTTCGATCCGCCATATCGTGCAGGCGATCAAGGCGCAAAAGGAACCGGACCGGGTGCGGCTGGTGTACATCGGCACCGTCGCGCAGACCGGCAACCGGATGGCGCCGATCCATTGGGGACGGGTGGGGGACCCCGTCAAGATCAGCATGTTCGACAATTACGCCGTCAGCAAGACCGTGGCCGAAAGTATCGTCGTCGATTCCGGCCTGAAGTACTGGGTGTC
Organism: Pseudomonadota bacterium; assembly: GCA_040389645.1. Lineage (GTDB taxonomy): Bacteria > Pseudomonadota > Gammaproteobacteria > Burkholderiales > Burkholderiaceae_D > Rugamonas. The sequence continues at coordinate 16,053 of JAZJZT010000082.1, forward strand.
GCTGCGCCAGACCGGCATGGCGCACCTGAACCTGTGGCGCATCTTCGATCCTATCCTGTTCCACAATCCGCTCAACGGCGTGCTCGAATGGGTCACCGCGCGCGACTCCGGCCGCCTGCTGGCCAATGCCTGCGAAGAGGCGGTGCCGGACTCTTTCTGGGGCCGCATCTACAACGTCGGCGGCGGAGAATCGTGCCGCGTGGCCAATCACGAATTCATGCATAAACTGTTCTGCGCGACCGGCACCCGGGACTTCCGCAAGGTGTTCGAGCCGAACTGGTTCGCGCTGCGCAATTTCCACGGCCAGTGGTATGCGGACTCGGACCGCCTGCAGCAACTCGTGCCCTTCCGCAGCGAATCGCTCGACGATTTCGTGCGGCAGATGGCGGATGCGATTCCCTTTTATATCAAGCTGGGAGGGTATTTTCCGGGCGCTGTCAAAAAGCGTATCGGTGCGTTGGCGGCCGGTCCCGGCGGCCCCTTGCACTGGCTGGCGCACGACGATCGTGTCCACATCGACGCCTATTTCGGCTCGCGCGCGGCGTGGAACCGGATCAAAGGCTGGGACGGCATCACCTTTGCCCGCCCGTCGGCCAAGCCGCAGTTGCTCGATCACGGATATGACGAAAGCAAGCCGCGCGACGCGCTGACGCTGGAAGATTTGCGCGATGCCGCCGGCTTCCGGGGCGGGCGCTGCCTGGATGACGATGCCGCGCAGGGAGATTGGGTCACGCCGAAGATGTGGGATTGCGGCCAGGGCCACCAGTTCAAGGCCAGCCCTAACCTGGTGCTGATGGGAGGACACTGGTGTCCCGAATGTTCGCTGAAGCCGGAAGGCTATGCGCAACTGGCCAAACGCAGCGCGTTTTTCCGGCAGGTGTGGCAACCGGATCAGGCGTTGGTGGGGGCAGTCTGAGGCTTTTGTTACATCCAAATCAGAGGCAGAATCTGGGGGCAGACCCATGGGTCTGACCCCGGCATTTGCCTCTGATTTTCAGTGACATTGCCGGCAATCCGCAAAAAACCGTACCCTCAACTACGCCCCGTCACTGCAATCGCCGCGCCGTGAACCGCGCGCGCCGCGTCGGATGCCAGGAACAGCAGCACGTCGGCCAGCGCGTCCGGCTGCACCCAGCGCGTGGGGTCGGCGTCCGGCATCGCGGCGCGGTTGTCCGGCGTGTCGATGATCGACGGCAGCACGCAATTGACGTTGATTCCGTCGTCGCGCAATTCCGCCGCCATCGCTTCGGTCAGGCGCACCACGACATCCTTCGATGCGCAATAGGCGCCCATCATGGCCGCGCCTTTCAGCGCCGCGTACGCCGCGACATTGACGATCTTGCCGCCGCCGGCCGCCTGCATGCGCGGCGCCACGGCGCGCACGCTGTGCAGCAGGCTGCGCGTATTCAGGCCGAACAGGAAATCCCAATCCTGGTCCGATGTCGCGTGCACCGCTTGTCCCATCCTGAAACCGCCGGCGATATTGCACAGCACATCGATGCGCCCGTAACGTTCGCGCGCGCGTGCCACGGCGGCGTCGACCTGGTCAGCATCGAGCAGGTCGGCCGTCGCAAGCAGCACGCGTTCGCTTTCCGGCCCGAGCACCCGTTCCAGCGCGGCGCGCTCGCGGTCGAGCAGCACCAGGTTGGCTCCGTGCTGCGCGAATGCGCGCGCGGCGGCTGCGCCGAGATTGCCGCCGGCTCCCGTGATCAATACCGTCTTGTCCTTGAATTCCACCTCGTTCTCCTGGTTGTTTCGATGGCCCATGCTCGGTTTTCGGGCGCGCCGCTGCATCGTCCGGATGGACTAACGTCGCGCGGGCGCTTTGTCCTGGAAACCGCGCAGGTCGATCTGGTCGGCTGAAATCATCACCGTGTACCAGGTCTTTTGCGCGGTCGACGTGGCGCGGTCGACTTCGCCGAGCAGGCGGATATTGCGCTGGAATTCGCGGCTCATGTCTTCCACCCGCAGCAACGACGCTTCCGACAGTTTTACGAGTTCCGCGCTCCACGGTGACTTGGCGGCATCGATCGCGAAATAGCGCGCCGTCAGCCACTGCGCCATCTGCGTGCGCATCGGTCCATCCTTGCGCCATTCGACATTGCGCACCGTCAGCAGGCGTACCTCGTTGCCGGGCAACAGGTCGATCAGGCGCAGCTTGTCGAGCTTCATCAGGAACGACACCAGCGTGGCCGGATCGAAGCCCTGTTCGGCCCACAATTCCGCCGGCGACCAGCCGCGCATGATGATGACGAAGATGAAGGACAGGTCGCGGTCGTCGGCCAGCGCCTGTTCCTGCTCGACGCTGAGCTGGCGCTGGCGCGCGTCGGCGTCGCGCGTGGCGAATTCGACCAGTTCGATCAGGCTGACGTCGGCGCACGCGCATAAACTTTCGAGCCGTTCCACCGTCAGCGCCTTGCCGGCGAACCAGCGCTTGATGGTCGGTTCGCTGACGCCCAGCGTCTGCGCGATCTCGCGGTACCCCATGCCGCGCGTGCGCAGCATGCGTTTCAGGGAACTCACCAGCAAGGGCAACTGGCGGTCGTTTTCTTGTCGTTTCATGACGTTCTTCCAGGTGGTGGGTGGCCCGTGTTTGATCCAATCGTAGTCATATTGACGGGATTTGATCGGATTCGGATCATTATATGATCCTTTTTTGAAAATCCCCCAAGAAAAAGAAGTCGGTCATAAGATTGTCTCCGAAGTGCTTTTTCATAACAAAAAGGAGACTGGCATGACAGGTTTATTGATCAAGGGCGGCACCGTGGTGGACGGGACCGGAGCGGCGGGATATCGCGCCGATGTGCGGCTGAGTGGCGACACCATCGCTGAAATCGGGCGCGACCTGGCGCACCACGGCGAGCGCATCGTCGACGCCACCGGCTGCTACGTGACGCCCGGTTTTATCGAATCGCACACCCATTACGACGGCACCATGTGGTGGCAGCCGGACCTCGATCCGCTGCCGGGTTACGGCGTGACGACGTCGATCATGGGCAATTGCGGCTTCTCCGTCGCCCCCGTGCACCCCGACCAGGAAGTGCGGATGGAGATGGTAAAAATCTTCTCCTTTTTTGAAGACATCCCGGTCGAACCGTTCGTCGGCAACCTGCCGTGGGACTGGTCGAACTGGTCGGAGTACAAGAAATCGCTGGACGCGAACGTCAAGGCGTCGACCAATATCGCCAGCTATGTCGGCCACATCGCGCTGCGCCTGGCGGTGATGGGCATGCAGGCATGGGAACGCGCCGCCAACGCCGGCGAAATCGAACGCATGGCCGCGCTGCTCGACGATGCATTGCAGGCCGGCGCGCTCGGCATGTCGTCCAACCTGCATGACCACGACGGCGACGACCGCCCGGTGCCGTCGCTGCTGGCCGACGACGCCGAATTCACCGCGCTGATCAAGGTGCTCGACCGCTATCCCGGCACCTCCCTGCAAGTAATCGTCGATACCTTCATGCGCAAGACCGGCCCCGAAGCCACCGCGCGCATCGGCCGCCTGTGCGAAGGACACTCGGTGCGCGTGCAATGGGCCGGGGTGCCGACGCTGCAATTCCAGAAGGATATCCAGGCGCCGATGCTCGAACAGCATGAACGCTTCAAGCGCGAAGGGCGCGATTTCTGGACCGGTTTTTCGCACGTCTCCCCGACATTTACATTGAGCGTGAACCGCTCGCTGATCTTCGCGCAATCCAACGATTACGTCTGGCACGAAGTCGTGATGGCGGAAACGGAAGCAGCCAAGCGCGCGTTGCTGAGCGACCCGGCCTGGCGCGTGCGCGCGCGCAAATCCTGGGATGAAGATGCGTGGCGCCATTCCCCGATGGCGCGCCCGCACGACCTGCATTTGCTCAATTCCGACAACGGCGTCGGCCCGGTCAAGCTCAGCGTGGCCGACTACGCGGCGCAGACCGGCGTGCACGCGTCCGACGCGATGGCCGACTGGCTGCTGCTCAATGGCCTGCAATCGACCGTGCACCTGGCGCCGTTCGAGATCGACGAAGAGACGGTGGTGCGCCTGCTGAAGGACCCGTACACGGTCGGCAACGTCAGCGACGCCGGCGCGCACGGCCAGATGCTGTGCGGCGGCGGAGAGAACATGCGCCTGTTCACGCACTTCGTGCTGGCCACCGGCGCCTTGACGGTGGAAGAGGCGGTGCACGTCCAGACCGGCAAGCTGGCGCAGCATTTCTCGCTCGGCGACCGCGGCGAAATCAAGGTCGGCAAGCGCGCCGACATCACCGTGTTCCACCTTGACGAGATTGCGCACCGCGAAATGAAAAAAGTCTACGACGTCCCGGACGGCAACGGCGGCAAGGGCTGGCGCTGGACGCGCGACGCGGCGCCGGTGCGCCTGACCGTGGTCAACGGCCAGCCGACCTTCGACGGCGGCCGTTTCACGGAAGCCTTCCCCGGCCAGCTGATCGGGCCATCCGCGCAAGTGGACGAACCGCGCGAGCAAGCGGCGGCCTGATTGCGTACGGCAGCGCCGCCTCAGGAGCGCGGCGCTGCGTTTTACTTGACACCATTTACGAGGATTCATTCATGTCGACTATCCAGGCCATCCCGATGAAATTCCGCGTGCCGGAAATCGCCTTCCCGAAAGGCTGGTTTTGCGTCGCCGAAGCCAGCGACATCGGCCCCGACGTGCTGCTGCCGGTGAGCTACCTGAACCAGCAACTGATCGTCTATCGCACCCAGGCCGGCGCGGCCCAGGTGGCCGACGCCTACTGTCCGCACCTGGGCGCACACCTGGCGTCGCACGACGGCTGCATCAAGGAGGGACAGATCGTCTGTCCCTTCCACAAGTGGCAGTTCGATGGCGCCGACGGCCATTGCACCGGCATTCCGTACGCCGCCGTGCCGCCGTCGCGCGGCCTGAATCTGACCTTGCATCCGACCCGCGAAGTGGACGGCATGGTGCTGATGTGGCACGACCCGCAGGGCGCCGCGCCGGATTTCGAACCATACGCCAGCACCGCGCTGCGCCAGGACAAATGGGTGCTGTTCGATACCAAGGTCTGGGAAAGCACCAGTCCCTACTGCGACCTGTTCGAAAACCTGTTCGACACCGCGCACATCGTGCAACTGCACGGCGCGGCCAAGGTACCGGTCCTGAAAAGCATGGAAGCGAAACCGCACGGCCTGGCCGTCAGCTACACGCTCGACCCGGAAGCGGAACAGTTCCCGATCGATACCTTCGAAGTCAATTTCACCGGCGTCACCGCGATCAACCAGCTGTTTGCGGGGCAGGGCTGGGCCACCAATTTCGTCATCTCCGCCACGCCCATCGACGACGAACGTTTTTTGCAAAAGGCGCGTTTGTACGTGAAAGATTTGGGCAGCCCGCAAGTCAATGAAATGATCGGCAAGCCATGGCTGGAACGTTTTGCGTTCGAAGTGACGCAGGACTTCAAGGTGCTCGATTATAAAAAACACTTGGTCAAACCGAAGCTGTGCGGCGGCGATGGGCCGATCTACCAGTACCGCGAGTACGCGAAGCAGTACTACGCTTGAGGCGGCGTAGTGCAGGTGATCGAAACCGGCGGCACTGGCTTGAGTGAATCGTCCTGGGAATCAAGCGTGGTATGGGTTCCCGCCTGCGCGGGAACGACAAGCAAACTGTCATTCCCGCGTAGGCGGGAATCCCATTTGATGTCCAGGTCGGCGCATAGAAAATGGGATTCCCGCTTTCGCGGGAATGACAGGTTGGCGCTGACTCAAAAAATTTGGCGCCAACTTACCGGCATTCACAAGGAGGAGACAAAATGGTGAACCGTAAAATAATTCTTGCCGCAATGACTTGCGCGCAATGGGCCGCCACGCCGCAGGCGCTGGCCGAAGCCAAGGTGACGCCGCAGGAAGTGCAATCGCTCGGCAATGAACTGACCTGCATGGGCAGCGAAAAGGCCGGCAACAAGGAGGGCACGATCCCCGAGTTCAGCGGCAAGTGGACCGGGCAGCCGCCGGCGGCCGGCGCGAAGGATGGCAGCAAGTATGCCGATCCCTACGCCGCCGAAAAACCGCTGTACGTGATCACGTCCAAAAACATGCAAACCTACGCCGACAAGCTGGCCGAGGGACAGAAGGAGCTGCTGAAAAAATACCCGGACACGTTCCAGATTCCCGTCTATGCGACGCACCGCGATTTCGGCTACCCGGCCGCGCTGTGCAAGCTGGCCAGGGAAAACGCGGCCCAGGCCGAACTGGTCGACGGCGGCGCCGGACTGCACGCGGCCAATGGCGCGCCACCGTTCCCGATTCCGAAGAATGGCCTGGAATTGTTATGGAATCACCAGTTGGCCGGCTCCGTCTACACCTACCGCGCATTGCAGGACCAGGCGGTGGTGTACCCGAACGGCAATATCGCCTGGGGCCGGGTCAACTTCGAAGTGTTCCTGCCGGACTTCAAGCCGAACGCGAAAAGCCGCACCGACGGGCTGTATGCGTATTTCAAGACCAAGACCGTGCTGCCCGAGCGGCAAAAGGGGGAGATCGTCGTCGGCGAAGAGTATTACAACAACCAGAAGACGCCGCGCCTCGGTTACGTCTACAGTCCGGGCACGCGCCGCGTGCGGCAATTGCCGGCCTACGGTTTCGACATGCCGCAGGGACCGGGCGGCTTCCGCACCATCGACGACGACCGCCTGTTCAACGGTTCGCCCGAGCGCTACGACTGGAGCATCGTCGGCAAGAAGGAAATGATCGTCCCCTTCAACGCCTTCCGCATCCAGCAGGCCGGCCTGAAATACGCGGATTTGCTGACGCCGAACCACGTCAACGCCGACTTCATGCGCTACGAATTGCGGCGGGTCTGGGTACTGGAAGCGAAACTGAAAAACGGCTACCGTCACCAGTACGGCCGGCGCGTGATGTATCTCGACGAGGATAGCTGGAACGGCGTCATGGCCGATAATTACGACATGCGCGGCAAGCTGTGGCGCTTCGGCATGGTCAATTATTTTTACGCCTATGACGCCGGCATCTACATCAACACCACGTCGATCTACCACGACCTCAATTCCGGAGCCTACATGACGGACAAGATGACCAACGCCAAGGCCCCGGAAATCAACGCCGGCGGCGTCACGGCAGCCAGTTTTACGCCGGATACGGCAAGGATGGAGGGCTTGTAGCCGTCTCTGCAAGCATGTCCGCGTCCGCTTGTCAGCGGACGTGGCAGCTTCAAGGCTGTTTATGCATCTTGCTTACTTGTCTTTTTTGGGCTTGGGTAAAGCCTGGGCGGCTTCTTCAAGCATCTGGACATTAAAGAGCGCTCCCTCGGCTTCGAGCAAGGCCCGGCGCTGGGCGGCGAACTGCTCATATTCGCCTTCCGCATGTGCGTCAGCATGTTTTTTCGAAATGTTGCCCGCATCAGGCAAGATCTTGCGATCATTGAAGTTCAGGAAGGAGTCCAGCTTTTCCAACCAATCCTTCAGAAAAATTTCTTTACGTCGGCGCGCCTGGTCTTCTGCGAAATCCAGCCACATGACGACGATGCGGTTCAGCTCGCCGATTTCCGCCTCAAGCAGGTAATTCTTTGCCACCGTCACATCGGCTTTCTGCACCTTGTCCGATTTCCATGTCGTCAATCCCATGTTGGGCTGAGCGCTGTCGGCGCGCTCGTGGATCAGTTCGGCAGCTGTCTTGCCGGTGACGGCGAAGTGCAATTTATTCTGGATGATGCGGAAAAACTGGGTCGTCTCTGCCAGCGATGGAACGTAATCCGCCGCCATCGTAAAAATCTCGCGTACCCGCAGGTACATGCGCCGTTCGCTGGCGCGAATGTCGCGGATGCGTTCAAGCAGTTCATCAAAATGGTCCGGTACTCCGTTACCGGCGACAGGTGGGTTCTTCAGTCGTGCATCGTCCAGCGTAAAACCCTTGACCAGATACTCGCGCAGCCTCTCTGTTGCCCAGCGACGGAACTGGGTGCCGCGGGCAGAACGTACCCGATACCCCACTGCCAAAATGGCGTCCAGATTGTAGTGGTCGATGTTGCGGTTGACCTGACGGGAACCCTCCTGGCGAACTATCCGGAATTTCCGGATAGTTGCCTCGGGATCCAGTTCGCCTTCATCGTAGATATTCTGCAAGTGCTCGTTGATTGTGCGAACGTCCTTCTGAAATAGCTCTGCCATCAACGCCTGGGTGAGCCAGAGCGTGTCTTCCACAAACCGGCATTCGACACGGGTGCGTCCATCGTCGGTTTCGTAGAGCAGAAATTCGCCGGACGGCTGAAGTGGCGTGGTCATGCTATCTCCCGATCGCGTAGTGCAAGAATTCGATTTTGTAAAGGAACGATGCTATCACGCGCATATGGATTTAGTCAGGCACAGAGCCAGGGAAACCTGGACACGGGAACGGAAAATAGAGTGCCCGCTCCGGTAAAGACCGCTGATTCGAGGCTGGGGCGGGGAGCGTTAAAAATTGCCGCTCATGCGGGTGACGACAATTGCCTACCGCGCATGTTATTGTCTCGCTTGAACCTTTGCGGCAGCCTGCGCAGACCGAGATGAGCCGGAGCCACCTTAATGCAGAATCCCCCAGTGAACGCCGCGCCGCGCTGGCGTTACCGCGTCGTCCATGAAACCCGCTACACCTATCAGAGCATGGTGACGCTGTCGCAGCAATTGCTGCACATGACGCCGCGCGACTTTCCCTATCAGCGCACCGAGTCGCACCACGTGCTGGCCGACCCGGCGCAGGACGAGGGTAACGAGGCGGTCGATTATTTCGGCAACCAGACGCGCCGCTTCGCGCTGACGACGCCCCATAAAACGCTGCTGGTGCGGGCCGAATCGACCATTTCGCTCGGCGGCCGGCCGGACTTGGCGCGCATCAAGACCTCGCAGCCGTGGGAAGCGCTGCGCGACATCGTGCAGCGCTCGCGCCTGCCGGCCATGCACGAGGCTTGCCGCTACCTGTACGAATCGCCCCATGTACGCTGGAACAAGGCGCTGCAACACTACGCGCGCGCCAGTTTCACGGCCGGCCGCCCGCTGCTCGACGCCGCGCTCGACCTGACGCACCGCATCTTCGATGATTTCGAGTTCGACAGCGAGGCCACCGATATCTCGACGCCGCTGGAACAGGTGCTGGCCGGGCGGCGCGGCGTCTGCCAGGATTTCGCGCAACTGATGATCGGCTGCTTCCGCAGCATGGGCTTGCCGGCGCGCTATGTCAGCGGCTATATCCTGACCCATCCTCCGGCCGGCCAGCCGCGCATGATCGGCGCCGACGCGTCGCACGCCTGGGTCTCGGTGTTTTGCCCGGACCTGGGCTGGATCGATTTCGACCCGACCAACCGCTGCCTGGTGCAGCGCGAGCACATCACGCTGGGATGGGGACGCGATTTCAGCGACGTCACGCCGATGCGCGGCATCGTGCTCGGCGGCGGAGAACAGAAATTGCAGGTCAATGTCACCGTCACCCCGTTGTCCCAAGGCGCTTGAGCCTGGCGATCCAGGATCATGCCGCAATGGCATGGTTCCTGCTTAAGCTATTGGCAACCGTTTTGCGCAATGCCCAGTGCGGCGCCATCCCGTTTTCGTATTCCCGCTCATAGAAAGGCACCATCGCATGGCTATTCGTGTCGCGCTGCACCACAAAACCAGCTACCGCTATGATCGCCCGGTCGCCCTGTCCCCGCATGAAGTGCGCCTGCGTCCGGCGCCCCATGCGCGCACGCCGATCCTGTCGTATTCTCTCAGCGTCCTGCCGGAACAGCATTTTATTAATTGGCAGCAAGACCCGTACGGCAATTACATCGGCCGTTTCGTGTTCCCGGAAAAGACGGAATTGCTGGAATTTACCGTCGACCTGGTGGCCGACATGACGGTCATCAATCCCTTCGATTTCTTCGTCGAAAAATACGCCGAGCACTTCCCGTTCAGCTATCCGGCCCAATTGAGCGCCGAGCTGGGACCGTACCTGCAGACCGAGGAACCGGGTCCGCTGCTGCGCGCGTGGGTGGATGGCGCGCGGCGCGACATCCTGAAAAAAAACCTGGCGACCAACGATTTCCTGGTCGCCGTCAACCAGCGCCTGCAAGGAGACATCGCCTACCTGCTGCGGATGGAGCCGGGTGTGCAGACGCCGGAACAGACGCTCGAAAAGTGCTCCGGCTCGTGCCGCGACAGCGGCTGGCTGCTGGTGCAGATCCTGCGCGACATGGGACTGGCCGCGCGTTTTGTCTCCGGCTACCTGATCCAGCTGCGCGCCGACCAGGAAGCGCTCGACGGCCCGAGCGGCACGATGGTCGATTTCACGGATTTGCACGCCTGGGCCGAAGTGTATATTCCGGGCGCCGGCTGGATCGGCCTCGATCCGACTTCCGGCATGCTCGCCAGCGAGGGACACATTCCGCTGGCCTGCACGGCGTTACCGTCGTCGGCCGCGCCGGTGTCCGGTTATACCGACGAAGCCGAAGTGACGTTTTTCCATGAAATGAGCATCACGCGCATCCATGAAGATCCGCGCGTGACAAAACCGTATTCGGAAAGCGAGTGGCAGCAGATCGACGCGCTCGGCCAGCAGGTCGACGCCGATCTGAAACAGCAGGATGTGCGCCTGACGCAGGGCGGCGAGCCGACCTTCGTGTCGATCGACGACATGGATCACCCGCAGTGGAATACCCAGGCGCACGGCACGGAGAAGCGGCAACTGGCCGGTGAATTGATGCACCGCCTGAAAAACCATTTCGCGCCCGGCGGCATGCTGCATTACGGGCAAGGTAAATGGTATCCGGGCGAACCGCTGCCGCGCTGGGCGCTGAACATTTATTGGCGCGTCGACGGCCAGCCGATGTGGCTCGACGCGACGCTGTTTTCCGATGAAAAGCAGGCCGAGGGATATACGGGAGAAGAGGCCGACCGGTTCACGGCAGCGCTGGTGCGGGCGCTGCGCCTGCCGGCGCACAGCCAGATCCCGGCCTATGAAGATGTGCTGCAGCAGGCGCAGCGCGAACAGGCATTGCCGGACAATCTCGATCCGCTGGCGGCCGACCTGAAGGCGCCGGAAGAGCGGCGCCGCCTGGCGCGCCTGCTGCGCGACGGCCTGGGACAGGTGGTCGGTTACGTGCTGCCCTTGAAGGCCGAGGAACAGGACAGCGCCGTCGCGATCGGCGGCACGCTGTGGAGAACGTCGCGCTGGCCGCTGAAGCGCGAACACCTGTACCTGATCGACGGCGATTCGCCGATGGGCTTGCGCCTGCCGCTGAACGCCTTGCCGTGGGTACTGCCGGAAGACATGCCGACGGAATACGATGTCGATCCGTTCGCGCCGCGCGGCACGCTGCCGGCGCAAAAGCGCGAAAAACGGGCGGTGCTCAGCGTCAGTCCCGAGCGCAGTCCGAAGCCGGCGACGATCGCCGGCAAGCCTGCACCGCGCGACGTGATCCACACCGCGCTGTGCGTGCAGGTGCGGGAGGGGCGTTTATTCGTCTTCATGCCGCCGTTAAAACGCATCGAGGATTACCTGGCGCTGACGGCGGCGGTCGAGAATACGGCCGCGCTATTAAAAATCAAGTTGCGCATCGAGGGCTATCCGCCGCCGCGCGATCCGCGCATCAAGCTGCTCAGCGTGACGCCGGACCCGGGTGTCATCGAAGTCAATATCCATCCGGCGGCCAGCTGGAAGGAGCTGGTGTATAACATGTCGACGCTGTACGAGGAAGCGCGCCTGACGCGGCTCGGCACCGAGAAATTCATGGTCGACGGCCGCCATACCGGCACCGGCGGCGGCAACCACGCGACGCTGGGCGGCGCCACTGCCGAGGACAGCCCGCTGCTGCGCCGTCCGGATTTGCTGAAAAGCCTGATCACGTACTGGCAGAATCACCCGGCCTTGTCCTACCTGTTCTCCGGCACCTTCATCGGGCCGACCAGCCAGGCGCCGCGCGTCGACGAGGCGCGCGACGACAACCTGTACGAACTGGCGATCGCCTTCCAGCAGATGGACCAACTGCTGCCGACCATGCATCCCGGCGACAAGCCGTGGATGGTCGACCGCCTGCTGCGCAACCTGCTGGTCGATCTGACGGGGAACACGCACCGCTCCGAATTCTCGATCGATAAACTGTATTCGCCGGACGGCCCGACCGGGCGCCTGGGACTGGTCGAATTCCGCGCCTTCGAAATGCCGCCGCACGAGCGTATGAGCCTGCTGCAAATGCTGTTGTTGCGCGCGCTGGTGGCGCGCTTCTGGCGCGACCCGTACCGGGCCAAGCTGGTGCACTGGGGCACGGCGCTGCACGACCGCTGGATGTTGCCGCATTTCGTCGCGCAGGATATTCGCGATGTGGCGCGCGATTTGCGCGCATCCGGCTATGCGTTCGACGAGCACTGGTTCGACCCGTTCATCGAATTCCGCTTCCCCCGTTTCGGCACCGTCGTCTACGAAGGCGTCGAGATGGAATTGCGCCAGGCGATCGAACCGTGGCACGTGCTGGGCGAGGAAATGAGCGCCGGCGGCACGGCGCGCTATGTCGATTCCTCGGTCGAGCGCATGCAGTTATTGGTGCGCGGGCTGACCGGCGGGCGCCATGTCGTCGCCTGCAACGGCCGCATGCTGCCGCTGCATCCGACCGGCGTGCCGGGAGAATATGTGGCCGGCGTGCGCTTCCGCGCCTGGAGTCCGTGGTCGGCGCTGCACCCGAGCATCAAGGTGCAGGCGCCGCTGACCTTCGACCTGGTCGATACCTGGAGCGGGCGCGCGATCGGCGGCTGCACCTATCACGTCGTGCATCCGGGCGGGCGCAGCGAAAGCGGTTCGCCCGTCAACGCCAACGCGGCCGAGGCACGCCGCTTCGCCCGCTTCTGGCCGCACGGCCATACGCCGGGACCGATGACGGTGTTTAAGGAAGACCCGAACCCGAGCTTCCCGATGACGCTCGATTTGCGCTGGCAGCCTGGTTGAACCCTGTCATTCCCGCGCAGGCGGGAATCCATAGCACTTATGAGTCCCGCAGGCTGTCCAGTATAGGATACTCAGTATGGGTTCCCGCCTGCGCGGGAACGACAATCCTCACCGTCCCGGACACTCATCATGTTAGAAGAATTACTTACCGGTTATCCCGCAGCGACCGGCACCTACGACGAAATCCTCGACAAGGCGCAAGAACCGCGCGGGCACTGGCGCACCATGTTGAACCGGCTGGCCGGCGAGGCGCCCGAAATGATGCGTCAACGCATCGAAGCGGTGCAGCGGCAGGTGCGCGAGAATGGCGTCACCTACAATGTCTACGCCGACGCCAAGGGCATGCAGCGTCCGTGGGACGTCAACGTGCTGCCCTTGATCCTGCCGCACCAGGAATGGGCCGGCATCGAGGCGGCCGTGATCCAGCGCGCCACCTTGCTGAACCGCCTGCTGCTCGACGTCTACGGCGAGCAGCGCCTGCTGGCCGAGGGGCGCCTGCCGCAGGCGCTGATTCACGGCCACGCCGGTTTTTTACGGCCGTGCCACGGCATGCGCCACCAGGGCAATATCGCCTTGCACTTCTATGCGCTGGACCTGGCGCGCGCGCCGAACGGGCGCTGGTGGGTGGTCGGCGACCGTACCCAGGCGCCGTCCGGCGCCGGCTACGCGCTGGAAAACCGCGCCGTCATTTCCCGCATCTTCCCCGAACTGCTGCGCGATCTGAAGGTACATGAACTGGGCGGCTTTTTCGGCACCATGCGCGACAGCCTGGCGCACTGGGGCCGCCAGTGCGTGGCCGACGGCGCCGGCGGCGCGCGCCTGCGCGCGGGCGAACCGCCGCTGATGGTGTTACTCACGCCCGGCCCGTACAACGAAACGTATTATGAGCACGCCTACCTGGCGCGCTACCTCGGCCTGCTGCTGGTCGAAGGCAGCGACCTGACGGTGCGCAACGGCATCGTCTGGCTGAAAACCCTGTCCGGCATGCAGCGCGTGCACGTGATCCTGCGCCGCGTCGATGACGATTTTTGCGATCCGCTCGAATTGCGTTCCGATTCCGCGCTCGGCGTGGCCGGCTTGACGGAAGCGGCGCGGCGCGGCAACGTCCTCATTACCAACAGCCTCGGTTCCAGCCTGCTCGAATCGGGCGCCTTGCTCGGCTTTCTGCCGTCGCTGTGCCAGCATCTGCTTGGCCAGGAATTGCTGATGCCGTCGGTGGCGACCTGGTGGTGCGGCGAACCGGCCGCGCTGGAAGAAGTCATCGCCAAGCTCGACCGGCTGGTGATCAAGCCCAGTTTCCCGCAACTGCGCCAGCCTGCCGTGTTCGGCGCCGACCTGACTGGAGAAGCGCGCGTGGCGCTGATCCGGAAGTTGCGCGCCAATCCGAAAAATTACGTGGCGCAGGAACTGGTGCGCCTGTCGCAGGCGCCGGTGTGGAAGGAAGAGCCGGCGCCCGGCCTGTATCCGTGTGCGACCGGCTTGCGCGTGTATGCCTGCGCGACGCCGAAAGGTTACGTTGTCATGCCGGGCGGGTTGACCCGCGTGGCCACCGGGCCGGATGCGCGCGTCATCACGATGCAGCATGGCGGCGGCAGCAAGGATACCTGGGTGCAGGCCAAGGCCCACGTCGACGTGCCGCATCCGTCGAAGCACGGCGCGGCCCGGCGCGACCTGGTGCGCGACGATACCCACCTGTCGAGTAGGATGGCGGAAAACCTGTTCTGGTTCGGTCGCAATGCCGAGCGTTGCGACAATATCGGCCGCCTGCTGCGGGTCGCGCTCAATTTCCTGTCGCAAGTGCAGCCGGACGAACGCGGCGCCGAATGGCCGGTCATGACGGCGCTGTGCGCCTGGTTCCGGCTGATCGACTTGCCGACGCCGGTGCCGGCCGCCGTTGTCGACGCCGATGCGGAAGCATCCGCAGAGTCACCGTCAAACCCAGAGGCAAAACCAGGGGGCAGACCCCAAGGGTCTGACCCCGGCATTTGCCCTGGATTTTCCCCAAGCGACGCCGAAATCGAATCGGCGCTGTTGCTGGCCGTGGTCTCGCCCGACGTGCCTGGCCTGGTGCGGCAACAGCAGCAGTTATACAACAGCGCCAGCCAGCTGCGCGAGCGCATGTCGCTCGACAACTGGCGCGCGCTCAATAAAATGATCCAGCGTACGGCCGGCGCCAAGCAGCCGTCGCCGTCGGAAGCGATGAGCATGCTCGACGACGCGGCGGAAGCGTCGATGCTGATGTCCGGTTATGCGATGGATGGCATGAACCGCGACCTGGGCTGGCGCTTCCTGTCCTGCGGGCGGCGCCTGGAGCGCCTGCAATTCCAGTGCCTGGTGCTCAAGCGCGCCTTGGGCATGGATGCCAGCGGCGGCCTGGACTGGCTGCTGGAGCTGGCCGACAGCATCATCACCTACCGCGCGCGCTACCAGGCGCAGCCCGAGTGGCTGCCGGTGCTCGATATGCTGGTGCTCGACGAAAGCAATCCGCGCTCGGTGCTGTTCCAGGTCGACGGCATCGTCAAGACGCTGAACCAGCTGGCGCGATCCTGCGGCCCGTGCGGCGCGGAGAGTTTCCAGCCGCTGCGCGATGAATTGCGGGCGCTGGAACCGGAAACGGATCTATATTGCGGCAACGCCCATCTGATCGCCCTGCTGCATCGGCTGGGGCAGGCCAGCGAAGCGCTGTCGGAACAGATTGGGGTGCAGTTTTTTAGCCATACCGGCAAGCCGTAGGTGACCTGTCATTCCCGCGAAGGCGGGAATCCCATTTGTGTCCCGGACGGCGGAGCGTCAATGGGATTCCCGCTTTCGCGGGAATGACAGGATGGTGATTTTATGTGATTTTGCTTGGGACTTTGCCTGTCACCGCATCCAGGTAAGCATGCACCATCACTCCGACCTGCCGTCGCAGCGCGGCGGCGTCGGTGCGCTCGGCGTCGAGCATGACGCGCTGCGTGACCAGGCTGTATGACGCGGTGTGCAGCACATACGCGACTTCTTCGACGGACACCCGCGCCGTCCACGTCCGCGCGCCGCCGAGCGCGCCGGCCCACATGTCGAGCGCCATCCGGTACAGTTTCTGGTAGGCGGCGGGCGTCGAAATGCGGCGTTCCAGCTGCAACAGCGCGGCCCATTGCGTGGCATCAGTCGTGAAGCTGCGCACCAGCTCATCAAGCATCGCGTCGACCAGGCTACCCAGCGTGGAATGCGCAGGTTCGGCAGCCAGAGTCGCCAGCTGCGCCACCACGGCTTTCATGCGCGTGCGCAGGCAAACGGCGGCCAGCGCTTCCTTGTTCGGGAAGTATTCATAAAAGGTGCCGATGCCGACGCCGGCCACCAGCGCCACTTCGCGGATCGGCGTGCGTTCATATCCGCGTTCGAGCAAAACCCGAACAAAGGCTTCCTGGATCGCCAGCGACGTGGCCCATGAGCGCGCCTGGCGCGGCCTGCGGCGCGGCTTCTGGCGGCTTTCGCGCTGTGTTTCCGTCATCGCCGCAACCCGAACATCGTCATACGTGATTCCTCCTATACTGGTTTGCATCGACAACGAGATGGAGCAAGCGTCATGCAGTGGACGACACATGAAGTCAGCAACCAGGTTCCCGAACTGAAGGACTATAACCTGTACCTCAGCGACCCGCTATTGCAGGATGCGGTGCAACGCGGCGGCGCCGGTTGGCATGCCGACGCGCTGGCCGGGCAGGGCGCCATCCTCGGCAGCGAAAGCGTCATTCGCCTGGCGGAACTGGCGAATCGCCACACGCCGGAATTGCATACCCACAGCCGCAGCGGAGAACGCATCGACCAGGTCGAATTTCATCCGGCCTGGCATGACTATCTGACCATCACGCGCCGGCACGGCCTGGTTTCTCTGCCGTTTTCCGATCCGCGCCCCGGCGCCTGGAGCGCTTACGCGGCCAGCCAGTACCTGCATAATCAGATCGAGGCCGGTTCGTTCTGCCCGATCAGCATGAGCTTTGCCTGCATCCCGGTGCTGCGCCAGGAACCGGCGCTGTTCGCGCAACTCGAATCGCGCCTGTATTCGACCGTGCACGACGCGCGCGACCTGCCGGTGGCCGACAAGACTTCGATCATGGTCGGCATGGGCATGACGGAAAAGCAGGGCGGTTCCGATGTCCGTACCAACACGACGCGCGCGACGCCATTGGGCGCCGGCGGCCGTGGCGGCGAATACAGCCTGGTCGGCCATAAATGGTTTTTTTCGGCGCCGATGTGCGACGCCCACCTGGTGCTGGCGCGCACCGACGCCGGCCTGTCGTGCTTCTATGTGCCGCGCTGGCGCCCGGACGGTAGCCGTAACGCGATTCACATCCAGCGTTTGAAACATAAACTCGGCAACCGTTCCAACGCCAGCAGCGAAGTGGAATTCCACGATGCCTGGGGCCTCATGGTCGGAGAGGAAGGCCGGGGCATTCCGACCATCCTGGAAATGGCGACCAATACCCGCCTGCATAACTGTATTTCGAGCGCCGCCTTCATGCGCCAGGCGCTGGCGCAAGCCTTGCACCATGCGCGCCACCGCCACGCCTTCGGCCGGGCCTTGATCGAACAACCTTTGATGCGCTCGGTGCTGGCCGACATGGCGCTGGAAAGCGAGGCGGCGCTGCGCACTGCGATGCAACTGGCCGCGTCGTTCGGGCAGGACGGCGACCCGGTGGCGCAGGCCTGGAAGCGCATCGTCACGCCGGCCGCCAAGTTCTGGATCTGCAAGCGCGCGGTGGAATTGAGCGGGGAGGCGATGGAAGTCTTCGGTGGCAACGGGTACGTCGAGGAAGGGCCGATGGCGCGCCTGTTCCGCGAGGCGCCGGTCAATTCGATCTGGGAAGGTTCGGGCAACGTCATGTGCCTGGACGTGCTGCGCGCCGTCGGCCGCCATCCGGACAGTGTGCAAATCCTGTTCGACGATTTGTCGCGCCGTTGCGGCGACGAAGCCGTGCTGCGCAGCGAGATCGCCAGCCTGCGCGACGGCTTGCGCCAGTCGCCGGAACAGCTGGAAGCGGGCGCGCGGCGCTGGACGCAGAAGCTGATGCTGGTGGCGCAGGCGGCGCTGATGCGAGAGAACGCGGCGCCGGCCAGCGCCGAGGCGTTTATTAGTAGCCGTTTCGATGGCGAATGGGGCAGGGTGTTCGGCGCGCTCGACCGGCACGTCGGGAGAGATACGGTACTGGCGCAAGCGTGGGCTGACTGATCGCGGCAAGCTGCCCTTGGGGGCGGCCGCCGGCAGGCGCTGGAGGTGCTCGGCCACACGCCAGATGTGGACACCTTGCGATAAGCGTATTCCGGCCGGGCGCCGGCGCGATCGCATACTGGAGCGCCGCTCAGCGCGGCGGCGCCAGTTCGACTGTCAACACGGTGCCGTCCTGTTCCGACGTCGTCATCGCGATCGTGCCGCCGTGCGCCTGCGCGATCAGGCGCGCCGAATAGGTACCGAGGCCGCTGCCGCTTTCCTTGCCGTGCGTCGCATATTTGTCGAAAAAGGATGCACGCACCTGCTCCGGCACCAGGCCAGGATTATGGATGCGGATGCGGCATTGTTGGTTCAATCCGATGCGCACCGCCTGACCCGCCGTGACCGCCTCGACCGCATTCTTGACCAGGTTGTGCAGCATCGAATACAGCAGCAGCGGGTGACCGGATGCCGGCACCGGGACGTCCGGCAGATCGGTGATGATGTCGATGCCGCGCCCGGCCGCGGCGGCGCGGCTTTCGTCGGCGATGCGCCGTAATAGCGCGGCCAGGTCGACCTGCTGTTGCGGCGCCTGGTAGGTGCCGCTTTCTATCCTGAACAGCAGCGCCGACAGGCGCAGCATGTCGAGCGCGTCGCCGGCGGTGCGCTCGATGGCGCGCAACTGGCGCTGCTGTTCCGGCGTCAGCCCGGCTTCGGCTTGCAGCGCGGCGCTGATGCCGGCGATGGCCGCCAGCGGATTGCTCAAATCGTGGCGGCCGATGCGTTCGACTTCCTCGCGCAGCCGCGCATTTTCGATGGCGAGGTCGCATTGCTCGCGCAGCGCCTCGTGCGCGCGCGCGGCGCGCAAGGCGCTGGCCACGCGCGCCTGCAGGATCGTCGGTTCGATCGGTTTTGTCACGTAATCGGCCGCGCCCAGCGCCAGGCCCTCCACCGTCCGCTCGGCATCGCTGACGGTGGTCAAAAAGATCACCGGGATGTGCGCGGTGGCCGGGTTGGCTTTCAGGCGGCGGCACACTTCAAAACCGTCGATGCCGGGCATCATCAGGTCGAGCAGCACCAGGTCGGGCGCGGCCGCCGCGCACAGTTGCAGCGCCTTTTCTCCGCTGGCGGCCAGTTTGACGCGGTAGTCGCCGCGCAGCAGGCCGCCGACCAGCGTCAGGTTGGCCGGCGTGTCGTCGACCACCAGGATGCTCGGGCGCGCGGCGGCTTCCGGTTCGCGCGCCGGCGCGGGCGGCGGCAGTGCGGCATGGCGCTGGCCGGCCAGCGCGGCGCCGACGCGGCGCGCGAAATCGTCGGGCCGGAACGGTTTTAACAGAAAATCGTCGACGCGCGCCTCGATCGCCGCCGCCACGCGCTCGCGCTGGATTTCGGCCGTCACCAGGATGAAGGGCACCTGGCCCAGTTGCGGGTGGCGGCGCACCTGGCGCAGCAGATCGAGCCCGCTCATGCCGGGCATCGACCAATCCGACAGGATCAATGTAAACGGCCACTGGTCGAGCAGCAACAGCGCCTCTTCTCCGCTGCTGGCGGTGTGCACATTGGTGATGCCCAGCATTTTCAGCTGGTGCACCAGGATGTCGCGCATCGCGACGAAGTCGTCGACGACCAGGACGATGGGAGTGGACATGGTGTATTCCTTATTTGCGCAGCAGGACATTGACGCCCGGTTTCAGTTCGCCATCGTCGACATAGCCGATCGCGCCCGGCGTGCCCTGCACGAAGTTGATGACGTCGGCGCCGGTGGCCAGTTCGCGCGGCGGCGTACCCTTGCCGATATAGCGCCGCACGGTCCAGTAGGCGGTGTATTTTTCCTCGTCCTGGTTCAAGTACATTTGCAGGAACTGCCCGCGCGCGGCGCTGCCGCTGCGCTGGTTGACGGCGGTCACGCCCAGGCCAGCGACTTCGACCACTTTGCCGCTGTAGATTTTCTGCACGGTGCCGTCGTCCAGGCGCGGCACGCCGGCGTGGCCGATCACGACCACGCCGGCGCAGGCCGGGGCGGCGGCCAGCAGCAATGCCGGCAACCACATGGCGCGGCGGCGCGGGGCGCGGCGTATTGTCTGCGCGTCCGCCATCTCAGAACGCGACACTGTAGGACAGCGACAGCACGTTCAAGCCTTCCCGCTGCACCTTGGCCGCGCCGCTGGTCGTGTCGATCAGGCTGGAGCCGGCGCCGACCCGCACCCGCATCCATTCCGCCTTCAATTTGCTCGATGGCGACAGCGCATACGCGACGCCCAGCGCGGCCGACGCCTGGTCGTCGAAGCCGCCGCCAGCGCCGCCGGACTGGCGCGCCTCGCGGTCGGTCAGCAGCCGCGCGACGGTGACGTACGGCGTCCATGGCCCGGCCTTGCGCAGCAGCGTCAGATACGCGCCCTGTGAATTTTTCGACGTGACGACGTGTGGCGCGTGGCGCCGCGCGTACTCTCCGATCAGGCGCAGGTCGGCACCGACGCCGACATCGGCGCCGAGCAGGAAGATGCGGGTGTCGATGTCGCCGCCGCCTTGGGTGACGGCACCGTCTGACGCGCCGGACATCATCGTGGAGCCGGTGACCGGGAACAGCTTGCCAGCGACGGAGTTGCCGAATCCTCCGCCGCTCATCGTCGCGCCGATCAGCGCGCGCTGCACGCCGACCCGATAGGTGTCGTCGTCGTGCCGCAGGCTCAATACCAGGCCGGCGGAGCGCGTATGCAGTTGCGCCGCCGCGCCGCCGCCGGTCACGCGCGGCACCACGCTGGTACGGCCGGCGTAGCCGTCCAGGCTCAGGTCCCCGGCCGCCAGCGTCCACGTCTTGCTGAACGAGGCGCCTGTGTAATCGGTGGTCGGCGCGGTCGAATACACTTCGGTCGGCAGGTGCATCACGCTGTACGAGGCGCCGACATTCATGTTTTCCGAAAACAGGTACATCGGCATGCGCATCTTGCCGGCGCGTAGCAGCAAGTCATTGTCGGCGCGGTAGGACAGGAAGGCCCACTGCAGTTTCGGCTCCCATTTATTGTCGTCGCTGCCGGACGGCGCCAGCGTCGCCTGCAAGGTCGCGCTCCATTTTGGCGTGAACTCGTAACTGCCTTGCAGGCCGAACAGCGAGTCGCGCTTGAACGTACCGCCGCTGTCGAGGAAGCGGTCGTAGGCATACGAATGGTCGCTTCTCGCGTAGCCGAGCGTGCCGAAGCCGGACCAGCTGATGTCGTCGGCCTGGGCCGCCGGCGCCGCCAGCAGCGCAACCAGGATCGCGTAATATTTCATGCCTCGTCCGCCCAGCGCTGGCTGGTTTCTTCGAAGCGCGGCAGCAGCGTCATGAACGCGGCCACCACTTCCGGGTCGAAATGCTTGCCACTGCCGTCGGCGATGAAAGCGGCCGCCTGCGCGCTGCTCATCGGCTCCTTGTACGGGCGGCGCGAGCACAGCGCGTCGAACACGTCGGCCACCGCCATCAGGCGCGCCGCCAGCGGAATTTCGTCTCCGGCCAGCGCGTTCGGATAGCCGGAACCGTCCCATTTCTCGTGGTGGCACAGCGCGATGTCGCGTGCCAGCGCGAGGAACTGGCCGTTCTCTCCCATGTGATCGCCGGCGCGCAGCAGGATGTCGTGGCCGCGCTGGGCGTGGGTTTTCATGATGTCGAATTCATCGGCCGTCAGCTTGCCCGGTTTGAGCAGGATATGGTCGGGAATGGCGATCTTGCCGACGTCGTGCAGCGGCGCCGACTTGGCCATCAGTTCGATGTGGTTCGCCGTCAGCAAATCCTGATAATGCGGCTTGCGCGCCAGTTCGGTCGCCAGCAGGCGCACATATTCCTGCGTGCGGCGCACGTGGTTGCCGGTGCATTCGTCGCGGAATTCGGCCAGCGACACCATTACGCAGATCGACGCGTCCTGCAAGTGGTTGATTTCGGACAGGCGCTGTTCGACCTCCCTTTGCAGCCAGGCGTTACGGTCTTGCAGAAAATCGTTCCACGCCTTGGCCTGCAACTGGGTGCGCACGCGCGCGGCAACGATCGGCAGGCTGACCGGCTTGTGAATGAAATCGGCCGCGCCCAGCGCGAAGCCCTGTTCCTCGTCCTCGCTTTCCGATTTCGCCGTCAGGAAGATGACGGGCACGCGCTGCGTGGCCGGGTCGGATTTCAGGCGGCGGCACACTTCATAACCGTCCATGTCCGGCATCATGATGTCGAGCAGGATCAAATCCGGCGGTGCGGCGGCCGCCAGTTGCAGCGCCTTGGCGCCGTTGCCGGCCAGTTTGACGCGGTAATCTGCGCGCAGCAGGTCGTGCAGCACGGTCAGGTTGGCCGGGGTGTCGTCGACCACCAGGATGGTGGGTCGGGAGGGAGAGGATTCAGTCATCACGGGTATTTATCCTGGTGGGTCAAGGCGCCGCCGGCAGCAATGCCAGGGCTTTGTCGAAATCGATCTGGTCGAGCGCGTTGCCGATCTGCTGCATCGTCTGCACCGGCAGCAGCGCGGCGAATGCATGTTGATGTTCCTGCCACAGCGCGATGCCGTCGCCGTCGCTGTCGGCCAGCAGCGCGCGCAGGCGCGCCAGGCAGGCCGGCATGGCGGGCGTTGCGCCGTCCGGCGCGGCAAAGGCGGCCGGCGCGTCGTCGTGGCCGCGCGAGAAGCTCGCCAGCAGCGGCGGCAGCGCCGCCGCCAGTTGCGCCAGTGCCGGACCGGCCGCCTGTGCGTCGGACTGGCGGCAGGCCGCTTCGAGCCGTTTGCAGATCGCCTCGATGCGCGGCGCGCCGATGGTGCCGCTCAAGCCGCGCAAGGTGTGCGCGAGCCGTTCGGCTTCAGGCCACTGGTGTGCGTCGAGCAGCGCGACCAGCGTGTCCGGGGCGCCGGCGTAGTCGCGCGCATAGCGTTCCAGCAAACCGGCGTACAGCGCCGCGCGCCCGCCGCAGCGGCGCAGGCCGGCGGCGCTGTCCAGGCCTTGCGGCGACAAGGAAGAAGAAGCCGGAACACTGGCCCGAGCCGGCGCGATATTCGCCGCATCGGCATGGCGCGCCAGCGCCGCATACAACTCGGCCGGTTCGATCGGCTTGCCGAGGTGGTCGTCCATGCCGGCCGCCAGGCAGCGTTCGCGTTCTTCGAGCAGCGCGTGGGCCGTCATCGCGATGACAGGCAGGCGCGCGTGGCGCGGCTCGCTGCGCAGGCGGCGCGTCGCTTCATAACCATCCATGACCGGCATCTGCACATCCATCAGCACCGCGTGGTAATACCCGTCCGGCGCGGCGTCGATCTGTTCGAGCGCGTCGGCGCCGTGGCGGGCGACGTCGACCTCTATACCTTCGCTTTCCATCAGTTCGGCCGCCAGTTGCTGGTTGATCGGATTGTCTTCGACCAGCAGCACGCGCATGCCGGCCAGTCCCGTGCCGCCGGCGGATGCCTGGCCGGCCGGTTCGGCCTGCGCGGTCTGGCCGTCGAGGGTGGCGAGCAGTGCGCGCAGCGCGCCGGGCAGCACGGGCTTCGGCAGAAAATGTTCGACGCCCAGGCGCGCGGCCGCCGCGTGCAGGTGATCGCTGTCGTAGGACGAGACGATCGCCGTGCGCGGCGCATCGGCGCCGAGTCCTTGCAGCACGGCGCCGCCGTCGATGCCGGGCATGACCCAGTCGAGCAGCAATAAATCGTAGGGCTGGCCGCTGGCGCGCGCGGCGTCAACCATCGCCAGCGCTTCGGCGCCGCCGGCGGCGGTGGCGATGCCGTGCGCCGCGCCGACGCCGAGCGCACCGAGCATGCCGGTAAGTACGCCGCGCGCCTCGGGCTGATCGTCGGCCACCAGCACGCGCAATTGCGCGTTGCCGGGCAGCGCCGCGACCGGCGCCGCGTGTGGCGGCGCCAGCGCGAAGCGCGCGCTGAACGTGAAGCTCGATCCCATGCCGGGCATGCTCTCGACCCGGATCGTGCCGCCCATCAGGTCGACCAGCTTTTTCGAAATGCTCAATCCCAGTCCGGTGCCGCCGAAGCGGCGCGTGGTCGAACCGTCGGCCTGCGTGAATTCCTGGAACAGCGCATCGACCTGTTCGGGCGTCATGCCGATGCCGGTGTCGCGCACCGTGAAGCGCAGCGTCAGCGCGTCGGCCGCGCGTGCCTCGATCTCGACCGCCAGCCGCACGTAGCCGCTGGCGGTGAACTTGACCGCGTTCGACAGCAGATTGGTCAGCACCTGGCCCAGGCGCAGCGCGTCGCCTTGCAGCGCGCCGCATTCTCCCAGCAGCAGCGGGTCTTCCAGCGCCAGCAACAGTTCGACTTCCTTGTCGCGCGCGGCCTGGCGCAGCAGTGACAGTGCGTTGCCGACCACGTCTTCGAGCACGAAACGCGCGTCTTCGAGCAGCAGCTTGCCCGCTTCGACCTTGGAAAAATCGAGGATGTCATTGAGGATGCCGAGCAGGGATTTT
The DNA here is from genome assembly GCA_040389645.1 of Pseudomonadota bacterium. Lineage (GTDB taxonomy): Bacteria > Pseudomonadota > Gammaproteobacteria > Burkholderiales > Burkholderiaceae_D > Rugamonas. Next base: position 40,574 of record JAZJZT010000082.1, read on the forward strand.
GCCGCGTGATGCACCTTGCTGACGTAATCGTGCTGGCGCGGCGCCAGGTCCGTTTTCAGGGCCAGGTAACTCATGCCGATGATGGCGTTCATCGGCGTGCGGATTTCATGGCTCATGTTGGCCAGGAACATCGACTTGGCGCGGGTCGCGTCTTCGGCCAGGCGCCGCGCCGTTTCCAGTTCGCGCTGCACTTCGGCGCGCGCGGCCAGATCTCCCTCGATCGCGCGCGCCATGCTGTCGAAAGTCGCGCCCAGCGCGGCCAGTTCGGCCACCGCGTGGGCTGAGCTGCGCTCGCCGCCGCCGGGGGCGCCATGGATGTCAAAACGGGTCGAATAATCGCCGCCGGTGACGCGCCCGGCGGCCCTGGCCAGGTGGCGGATCGGTTCGAGCACCTTGCGCCGGATCGCGTGAGAGGCCAGCAGCACCAGCACCACGCTGGCGGCCATCGACGCCAGCGACAGCACGATGCGCTGTTCCAGGCGGCGCGTGGCTTGCGCCATGTCGCCGCTGGTGCGCCGCTCCGTCATCGCGGCCAGCGCGCCGACCGCATCCGACAGGTCGGCCTTCAACAGGCTGTAGTCGCGTCCGTGCACCAGCTTGCTGGCGAAGTCCAGGCGCGGCGTGCCGTCGGAGACGAAATCGCGCAGTTCCGGATCGTACAGGCCCTGGGTCGCGGCGAAGGCGATCTGCTCGATCTTGTTCATCGCGGCGGTGGCGGCGAGCACCTTGCGCAATGCGCCGAATTCGGCTGCGCTGAAACCCTGGCGCTGCATGCGCTCGACCAGGGACAGGCGCACGCCGTGCGCCGGCAGGCTGTGCACGATGCGCCCGGCGATCGCCGCGTCCCAGTAGGTGGCGGGATTGTAATTGGCCGGCATGGCCTTGGTGCCTTCGCGGATGCCGAGGATGTCGTAGTAATAAAACAGGTAGCGCGTCTCGCCGGTGATGGTGAAGGCGCGCACCAGGCGCGCCAGTTGCTCGGTTTCCTGGTGCAGCGCGCCAGTCAGCGCCAGCGCATCTTGCCGGTATTGCTGGAAGGCCATCATGTCGTTGTGGGCTTGCCGGATCAGCAGCACCAGCCAGCAGTTCGCGCTCAGCGACAGCAGGACGATGGCGGAAAACCAGGTCGATAGCTTGCGTAATTTCATGCGTGAAATAATAGGGGTAAATTACTTCGAAGTAATCAACCTTTACCTGGATTAACATTTTATAATGGTGCATCGCAGCAATTTCGCACCATCGGCGGGCGTGCGCGGCCCGCCGCGGCAAGAAAAGCGCCTTGCAAGGTGCATGCGGGCTGGCGCAGAAATTGCTGTATCCATATCGATGACAGGGATCATGCGGCCGCGTCCAGGGCCGCGCGGGACAGATCGCCCTGTAGCGGCAGTTCAACCTGGGGTTCGTATGCTGAATGAAAATCCGCCAACCGGCCTGCGCCGCTTCTGCGCCTTGCTGGTCGATGCGCAGGAAGTGATGCAGATCGGCGTTTCGCACTTGCTGCGCACGCACCACATCGATGTCGTGGCCGCCTGCGCCACCTGTTGTGACGCGGTGCGCCTGGCACAATTGCACCAGCCGGACCTGGTCGTGATGGAAACCGAGTTGCCGGACGGGCCGTCTTTCGATGCCTGCCGCCGCATCCGCGCCGCCTGCCCGCGCGCCCAGGTCGTGTTCCTGACTTCGCGCGATTGCGACACGCTGCGCGCGCAGGGCATGGATGCCGGCGCCCACGGTTATTTATTAAAAGATGTCGGCGCGCGCGACCTGGCCGGCGCGATCCACGCGGTGCTGCGGAGGCGCCTGCCGATCGATATCCACGCCGGCCTGCCGGCCTTGCGCCGGCCGGCATCCGCCACCGAGCAGGCCACTGCCCGCCCGCTGCTGTCGCCGCAGGAATGCAAGATCCCGCCGCTGGTGGCCGACGGCAAGACGAACAAGGAAATCGCCGGCATCCTCGGCCTGAGCGAAAAGACGGTCAAGAATTACCTGAGCAATATCTATCTGAAACTGCAAGTGTCGCGCCGCTCGCAGCTGGCCGCGCTCTTCGCCCGCCACGGCAACTGAGCCGGCCTCCCGGCGCTTCAGGGCCGTACGGCCCTATCCGTACGGCACTTCCTTTATATGCGTTTTGGCAACACACTAGCGCACCATATCCAAACCCCATATGGTTCATCATCGATGGTGATAACAGGCCGGCCGCGCAATCTGGAAAGGGTGGTGCATGCAACGACTAGACAGCGACTTGGACACCAGGAGCGGGAAATTCGGCCTGTTTTCCCCGACCATCAGCGCCAAGATCTGCCTTTTTTTCCTCGGCTTGCTGGTGGTGGCCTGCACCAACATCCTGGTCGCCCGTTCGCTGCTGCGCGACCTGAACGGCGTGGCCGAGACGGTCAACGTGGCGGGCCGCTTGCGCATGCTGAGCCAGCGGATCGCTTACCAGCGCATCGAATTGCTGTACCGGCCGCGCGCCGGCGACGCCGCGCTGGAGAAAAGCATCGCCGACTACGACACGGCGCTGGCGGCATTGCTGGCTGGCGGCCAGGCGTTCGGCTACCCGCTGCGCCCGCCGACGCCGGCCTTGCGGGCCGAACTGGCCGCCTTGCAAACCGTCTGGCTGCGCAGCCGCGCCTGGCCCGATGCCGGCGCGGCGGAAGCGGCGGCGCAGCGCATCGCGCGCGACCAGGCGGAGCAACTGGCGGGCGCCGAGCGCGTGGTGCTGGCGCTGACCGACGAGGCGCGCCAGGCGCAAGCCGGCGCGCTGGCGCACATGTACGCGCTGCTCGCGCTCGACGTGCTGCTGCTGGCGCTGATGTTTGTGCGCATGCGGCGCCGCATCGTCGCGCCGCTCAAACTGCTGGCGCGCCATAGCCTGGCGCTGTCGCGCGGAGACTATCGCGCCCGCGTGGCGGTCGGCGCGCACGATGAAATTGGCCAGTTGGCCGCCGCCTTCAACCACAGCGCGCAGCGCATCGGCGAACTGGTGGAGAAACTGGAACGGGACCGGCAAGGCACGCTGCAGGCCGAACTGACCTTTCGCGGCCTGGCCGACAATTCGGTGGTCGGCGTGTATATCGTGCAGGATGGCCGTTTCCGCTTCGTCAACCCGAAGATGGCGGCCATGTTCGGCCACCAGCGCGAACAGATGATCGCCAGCGTCAGCCTGTTCGACCTGGTGCTCGACGACGAGCGCGCGCTGGTCGAATACAACATCGAGCGCCGTATCAGCGGCGAAGTGCGGGAAGTGCATTACGAGCGGCGCGCGCGGCGCAAGGATGGCAGCACCTTCGATGTCGAAGTGTACGGTTCCAGCATGGAGCTCGACGGCGCGCCGGCGACCATCGGCATCATCCTCGACGTCACCGAGCGCAAGCGCGCCGAGCGCGCGATGCGCCTGCAGACGGCGCGCAGCGAAGCGCTGATACGGCAGCTCGAATACAGCGCCAATTACGATGCGCTGACGGGCCTGGCCAACCGCAACCTGCTGGGCGACCGGCTGCGCCTGGCGATGGCGAGCGCCGCCCGCCAGGGCCGCCTGGTCGGCATCCTGCTGCACGATCTCGACAATTTTAAAATCATCAACGACAGCCTCGGCCACGACGCCGGCGATTCGCTGCTGAAGGCGGTGGCGCAGCGCATGCGCGCCGTGGTGCGCGAAGGAGACACGGTGGCGCGCCTGGGCGGCGACGAATTCGTCCTGGTCATTCCGGACATGGGATCGGCCGAGGAAATCATGGCCGTCGCGAACAAACTGCTGGCCGAACTGGCGAAACCGTACACGGTCGACCAGCAGCAGGTGTATGTCAGCGCCAGCATCGGCGTCAGCCTGTACCCGCGCGACGGCGAGCGCCAGCAGGTGTTATTGAAAAACGCCGACCTGGCGCTGTACCGCGCCAAGCGCGAAGGGAGGAATACGGTGCGTTTCTTCACCGAGCAACTGAATGCGCACAACCGCGAGCGGCAGACATTGGAAACGGCGCTGCACCACGCGCTCGAACATGAACAGTTCGAATTGCACTACCAGCCGAAATACGATCAGGCCAGTGGCGCGATGACCGGCGTCGAGGCGCTGGTGCGCTGGAACCACCCGCAGCGCGGCCAGATCGGCCCGGGCGCCTTCATCGCGCTAGCCGAGGAGACGGGCCTGATCGTGCCGCTCGGCAGCTGGGTGTTGCGCACCGCGTGCCGCCAGGCGCGCGCCTGGCAGGACGCCGGCTACGTGCCGCTGACGATGGCCGTCAACCTGTCGGCGCGCCAGCTGGTCAAGGATGAACTGTTGCGCATCGTCGACGCCGCGCTGCGCGACAGCGGGCTCGATGCGGCCTGGCTGGAACTGGAATTGACGGAAACGGCGATCATGCGCGACGCGCTGGAAGCGATCACGATCCTGAACGATTTAAAAGGGCTCGGCGTGCGCCTGGCGCTGGACGATTTCGGCACCGGTTATTCCTCGCTCAGCTACCTGCGCCGCTTCCCGCTCGACACCGTCAAGATCGACCGCTCCTTCATCATGGGCGTCGGCGACAGCGCGCATGACCGCGCCATCGTCAAGACCATCATCGCGCTGGCGGCGAACCTGGGCATGGATGCGATTGCCGAGGGCGTCGAAACGCCGTTCCAGTTGCAGTTCCTGCGCCAGCAGGGCTGTCACGCGATGCAGGGTTTTTTATTTTCCAGGCCGCTGCCGCCGGCCGAACTGGCGCCGCTGCTGGCGCAGGGCGCGGCCATGCAGGTCGCGTAAGGCATTCAATCACAACAAGGGAGAAAAGATGGTCGGTCAAGGCTTCAAGGTAGGCACGCGCCTGGCGTTCGGTTTCGGTTTTGTCCTCTGCATGTTGCTGGCGCTGGTGCTCAGCGGGTTGATGCAATTGGAGGGCATCGGCGTCCAGCACCAGCGCATCGTCGAGCACGAATTGCGCATGGCCGACGCGGCGAACCTGGTCAATGCGACGATGCGCGACAACGCGGCGCAGACCATGCGGCTGTTTATCGCGGCCGATGCCGGCGAGACCGGAGAGATCGGCCAGCGCATCGCGCGCAACAAGGCAATCATCAGCGCGGCGCTCGAAGCGCTCGGGCGCCAGATGACGGCGCCCGAGGGAGTCGCATTGCTGACCACGATCGGCCGGGCGCGTGCACAATACGTGCAATCGTTCACCCAGGTCGAACAGTTGCTGGTGGCCGGCCAGCGCCCGCAGGCGGAAGAGTTGATGCGGCGGCAGACGCTGCCGCTGCTCGATGCGCTGCAGGCACAGGTCAAGGCCTTGTCCGATTTTCAAAAGGAGACGGTGGCCGCGCGCAGCGCCGACATCGGCCGGCGCATCGGCCTGGCCGCCAGCCTGATGCTCGGCTTCGGCGTGCTGGCGGTGGCCGCCGGCGTGGCTGCCGCCTGCGTCATCACGCGCAGCCTGCTGCGCCAACTGGGCGGCGAACCGGCCTGCGCGGCGCGCATCGCCGCGCGTATCGCCGGCGGAGACCTGGCCGTCGCCATCGATACGCGCGCCGGAGACCAGACCAGCCTGATGTTCGCCCTGAGCGCGATGCGCGACGGCCTGGCCTCCATCGTGTCGCAGGTGCGCGGCGGCACCGAGACCATCGCCAGCGCGGCGGCGCAAATCAGCAGCGGCAATGCCGACCTGGCCGCGCGCACGGAACAGCAGGCCGGGGCGCTGGAGCAGACCGCGGCGTCGATGGCGCAATTGACCGGCACCGTGCGCCAGAACGCCGATCATGCGCACGAAGCCAATGCGCTGGCGGCATCGGCGTCCGGCGTGGCGCAGCGCGGCGGCGCCGTGGTGACGCGGGTGGTCGATACGATGGGCGAGATCAATGTGCTGTCGAAGAAAATCGCGGACATCACCGGCGTGATCGACGGCATCGCCTTCCAGACCAATATCCTGGCCCTGAACGCGGCGGTGGAAGCAGCCCGCGCCGGAGAGCAGGGGAGAGGTTTTGCCGTCGTCGCGGCCGAGGTGCGCACGCTGGCGCAGCGTTCGGCCGGCGCGGCAAAACAGATCCGGCGCCTGATCGACGATTCGGTCGAGACCGTGGCGCAGGGCGCGCAATTGGCCGACCAGGCCGGCGCGACGATGGCCGACATCGTCGGCAGCGTGGCGCGCGTGACCGAGATCATGGGCCGCATCACGCGCGCCAGCGCCGAGCAGCGCGGCGGCATCGAACAGGTCGGCCAGGCGGTCGCGCAGATGGACCAGGGCACGCAGCAAAATGCCGCGCTGGTCGAGGAAGCGGCCGCCGCCGCGCACGCCCTGCTCGAACAGGCCACCGGCCTGTCGGCCGTGGTCGGCACCTTCCGGCTGGCGCCGGCCGCGGTGAACACCGAAGTCGCGGCGGGCGCGCCGCTGCTGCGCCTGGCCGCGCCGGGCCGGCATCGCGCCAAAACCGCGGCCTCGGCGGCCGCGGCGCCTGCCGCTGCGGCAGGCTAGCCCCAAAAAGTCGCGCACCTGCGCCAATTTGGTGCAGTCGGCGCGCGCGCCGGCGCATTCCGCCCGGGGCGGGCTTGGTCCAAAAATTGCTTGATGAAATCATCGGGCGCTGCGCCTGTCGCGCAGCCCGCCCATGATTTCGGAGAGTGGCAACGTGAGCAAATGGAATTGGATGAACCGCCGTATCGGCGAACGCCTGTCGATCGGCTATGGCCTGACGATGTGCCTGATGGCCGGCCTGATCGTGCTGGGCGTGGCGCGCCTGGGCAGCATCGGCGACATGACCGGCCGCGTGATCGATGTCGACTGGGTCGAATCGGAAGCGGCCGGCACCATCAATGCGCTGACCAACGCCAATGCGCGCAACACGCTGGAATTGTTCATCACCACCGATCCCGCCCAGACCGAACGCATCTACCAGTCGATCGACAGCAACAAGAAGGCCATCAGCGCGGCGATCGGCACGCTTGAACGGCTGGCCTCGTCGCCGCAGGCGACGCCGGTGCTGGCCGACATCAAGGCCAGCCGCGCCGTGTATGTCGCCGCCTTCGGCAAGGTGGCGCAATTGCTCAAGGATGGCCAGCTCGACGAGGCGAACCAGTTGATGCGCGGCGAAACGCTGCCGGCGCTGAATGCGCTGCAAGGCCATATCCTGCGCCTGTTGACGATACAAAAACAGCAAGTCAGCGCCAGCGGCCTGGCCGCGCGGCAGGCGATCGTGCAGGCGCGCCAGTGGATGCTGGGCCTGGGGCTGGCCGTGCTGCTGATCGGCGCCGCGTTTTCCGTCTGGATCACGCGCAGCATCACCGGCCCGCTGCGAGAAGCGGTGCGCATCGCGCGGCGCGTGGCCGACGGCGACCTCAGCGCGCGCATCGTCGTCACCAGCGGCGATGAAACGGGGCAGTTGCTGCAAGCGTTGAAGGAGATGAACCAGCATGTCGGCGGCATCGTCGCCCAGGTGCGCAGCGGCACCGACACCATCGCCGCCGGCACCAGCCAGATGGCCAGCGGTAACCGCGACCTGTCGGCCCGCACCGACTTGCAGGCCGGCTCGCTGGAACAGACCGCGTCGTCGATGGAACAGTTGACGTCGACCGTGCGCCAGAACGCCGACAATGCGCGCCAGGCCAACGCGCTGGCGGCATCCGCCTCCGAAGTCGCGCAGCGCGGCGGCGTCGTCGTGGCGCAGGTGGTCGACACGATGGCCTCGATCAACGCCTCGGCCGCCAGGATCGCCGACATCACCGGCGTCATCGACGGCATCGCCTTCCAGACCAATATCCTGGCCCTGAACGCGGCGGTGGAAGCGGCCCGCGCCGGAGAACAGGGTAGGGGTTTTGCCGTCGTCGCTTCCGAGGTGCGCCACCTGGCGCAGCGCTCGGCCGCCGCCGCGCGCGAAATCAAACAGTTGATCGAGGCCTCGGTCGAGCAGATCGGCGCCGGCGCGCGCCTGGCCGGCGAAGCCGGCGGCACGATGCAGCATATCGTCGCCAGCGTGCAAAAGGTCAACGACATCATCGGCGACATCACGCTCGCCAGCGCGGAACAGACGCTGGGCATCGACCAGGTCAACCAGGCGATCCGCCGCATGGACCAGGCGACGCAGCAAAACGCGGTGCTGGTGCAGGAGGCGGCGGCCGCCGCCGAAACGCTGCACACCCAGGCCGACACGCTGGCCGGGGTGGTCAGCATCTTCAAACTCGACGCCCCGCGCGGCGGCGCGCGCAGCGGCCTTCCGCTGCTGACGGCATAAACCACGGGTACCCGATCATGCCCGCACCCATCAAACCCCGTTCCAGGGCGACGCCGCGCCTGCCCGCGCCGGCGCCGCTCGCTCCGATCCTGCGCAGCGCGCTGCGCGAAGCCGATGCGCTGGCGGCGCTGGAAAAGGCCGCCGCCTTCGGGCGCTGGTGGTACGACCCGGACAGCGCGCAACTGCTGCTGTCGGCGCGCGCCGCCGATTTTCTCGATGTGACGCCGGGCTTGCAGCGCGACGTCGGCCATTGCCTGGTGCACGTGGTGCCGGACGATGTGCTGAAACTGATGGCGGTGCTGCCGCATGCGCACGCCGTGCCGCTCGACTGCGAATTCCGCATCGTCAACGAGGTGCACGGCTTGCGCTGGATGCGCATGCAGTCGCTGCCGTCCGACGGCGCGCCGACCGGCATGCTCACCGATATCACCGCCAGCAAGCACGCGGCGCTGCGCGAACGCTTCGGCTTCCAGTCGACCAGCATCCTGGTCGGCACCAACACGGTCGAAACGGCGGTCACGCAAGTGATACGGCTGGTCTGCGAAACGCTGGGCTGGGAGTGGGGCGCCTTCTGGTCGCCCGACCCGCAGGCCGACTGCACGGTGCTGATGTGCAGCCATTACTGGCACGACCCGCACGTGCAACTGACCGCTTTTACGCGCGACAGCCGCACCGTGCGCATGGGCGTCGGGCAGGGCCTGGTGGGCCAGGTCTGGGGCAATTCGCAGCCGGCCTGGATCGAGGATCTGGCCAACAGTCCGACCTTCCTGCGCGGGCGCAGCGCCACCGCATCCGGCCTGCTGTCCGGCTACGCCTTCCCGGTCACCTATGTCAGCGCCGACGGCGCGCGCCACCATGCCGGCGTGCTGGAATTTTTCAGCACGCTGTCGCGCCAGCGCGAAGCGCAGTTGCCGAACCTGTCGCTGGCGATCGGCACGCTGGTCGCGCAGACCGTCGAGCGCCTGCGCCAGCAGGAGCAAATTCTCGAACTGGCGCGCATCGATGCGCTGACGGGTCTCTCCAATCACGGCCAGTTCTATGCGCTGCTCGACGAAGCCTGCCGCGAGGCCGGCGCGGCGGACAGCGCGCTGGCCGTGCTGTCGATCGGCCTCGATCGTTTTCGCACGATCAACGACGCGGCCGGGCACGCGGCCGGCAACCAGGTGCTGGCCACGTTCGCGCGCCGCCTGGCCACGCTGGTGCCGGCCGAGGCCCAGGTCGGGCGGCTCGGCGGCGACGAGTTCGCGATCGTCTGCGCCGGCGCCGCGCTGGCCGAAGAGCTGGCCGCGGCGATCCTGGCCGCGGCGCGCCAGGCCTTCGACTGCGACGGCCGGACCTTGCGCATTTCGGCCAGCATCGGCATCAGCTGCTTTCCGCAGAACGGGCGCAGCGCGCACGAATTATTGCGCAGCGCCGACGCGGCCATGCACCGCAGTAAAAAGAACGGCCGCAACGCCGCCTGCGTCTGGTCCGGAGATATCCTGAACGCGCCGACGCTGCGCGAACGCACGCCGGTGCGCCCGCAGCGCCGGGCCGAGGGCGTCGAAACCATCGACGAAGTGCTATGGACCTTCGATTTGCCGGGCTGGCGCATCAACTATGTCAGCCCGGCCGTCGAGCGCGTCTACGGCCATGCGCGCCACGCCTTCTATGGCGACCAGCATTTGTGGCTCAAGTGCGTGCATCCGGCCGACCGGCGCCGCGTGGTAGCGCTCTCGGCCAGCCTGCGCGAGCGCGGCCACGGCAGCTTCGAATACCGCATCGTGCGGCCGGACCAGGAAGTGCGCTGGATGCGTTACGAATCGTATTTCGTGCCGGCTTCCGGCTCCGGGCCGGAGCGCATCGAAAGCGTCGGCATCGACATCACGGCGCAACACCGCCTGCAGGAATCGCTGCGGCGCAGCCACCGCGCGCTGCGCGTGATCCATTCGTGCGAGCGCGTCATCGCCGACAGCCGCAGCGAGCGCGCGCTGCTGCAAGGCGTGTGCGACGTGGTGGCGGCCGATTACCGGATGGCGTGGCTCGGCGTGTTCGACGGCGACGGCAAGCTGGTGCTGGCCGGCGTGACCGGCGAACACCAGGATTACCTCGATTGCCTGGGGCCGTCCTTCGCCGCCGGCAAGGATGGCGATGGTTCCGTCGGCGCCGCGCTGCGTTCGCGCCTGCCGGTGGCGGTCAACGACATGGAGCACGACGCGCGCCAGGAGCCTTGGAGAAAAGAAGCGCTGCGGCGCGGCTTCCAGGCGAAAATAGCGCTGCCGCTGCGCCTGCAGGAACAGTCGCTCGGCGTCCTGAATGTTTATGCGGACGAACAGGATGCCTTCGATACCGACGAAGTGTCGCTGTTGCAGGGCCTGGCCGACCGCGTCACGGCGACCTTGCAGGCCTTCCGCCAGCGCGCCGCGCTGCGCCTGCACGAGCGCGCGATGGAAGCGAGCGCGAACGCGATCATGATCACCAGCGCGCGCGCGCCGCTGTACCAGATCGAATACGTCAACCCGGCGTTCGAGCGCGTCACCGGTTACCGGCGCGACGAGGCGATCGGTTGCAGTCCCGAATTCCTGCTCGCGGCCGACCGCGCCCAGCCCGGTGTGCGCGACATCCTGGCCGCCTTCCACGGCAAGCGCGAAGGCAAGGCGATGGTGCGCAACTACCGCAAGGACGGCAGCCTGTTCTGGAACGATTTATATATCGCGCCGGTGCGCGACGAAAGCGGTGAAGTCAACCATTTCGTCGTCATCCAGTACGACGTGACGGCGATCCGCCGCTCGGAAGCGGCGCTGCAGTACCAGGCCCATTACGATGCCCTCACTGGCCTGCCGAACCGCAGCCTGCTGCACGAACAACTGAGCCTGGCGATCGCTTCCGGCACGCCGGCCTGGCTCATGTATTTCGACCTGGACCGCTTCAAGGTGGTCAACGACAGCCTGGGCCACAAGGCCGGCGACGCGCTGCTCAAGCAGGCCGCCGCCCGGCTGCGCGCGGCCGTGCCGCCGGCGGATATGGTCGCGCGCCTGGGCGGCGATGAATTCGCCGTGATGGTGACCGGCCCGTGCGCGGCCGACGGCATCGCCTCCCTGGCGCGCCGCGTGCAGGACGCGGTGGCGCAGCCGCTGCTGATCGAAGGGCACGAATTGTTCCCGACCTTCAGCATCGGCGTGGCGGCCTGGCCGGCCGACGGCGAGGATGGAGATACCGTATTGCGCCACGCCGACATCGCGATGTACCGCGCCAAGGAAGCGGGCCGCAACAATGTGCAATTCTATGCGCGCGCGATGAATGCGCGCTCTCTGGAGCGGCTGCAACTGGAAGCGGAATTGCGCCACGCGCTGGCGCGCAATGAATTCATCCTGCACTACCAGCCGCAGCTCGACCTGCGCAGCGGGCGCGTGACCGGCATGGAAGCGCTGATCCGCTGGCAGCACCCGGAACTGGGCCTGGTGCCGCCGGACCGTTTTATCGGGCTGGCCGAGGAGACTGGCCTGATCGTGCCGATCGGAGAGTGGGTGCTGCGCGCCGCGTGCGCGCAGAATCGCGCCTGGCAGCGCGCCGGTTTCGACGGCCTGCGCGTCGCCGTCAACCTGTCGGCGCGCCAGTTCGTGCAAAAGGACCTGGCCAATTCGATCGTCGCGGTGCTGCAGGAAACCGGGTTGCAGGCGCAGGACCTGGAGCTGGAATTGACCGAGAGCCTGTTGATGGCCGACGTCGGCTGCGCGGTCGGCACGATGCGCGAATTGAAGGCGGTCGGCGTCAAGCTGTCGATCGACGATTTCGGCACCGGCTATTCGAGCCTGTCTTACCTGCGCCGCTTCCCGATCGACGTGCTGAAAGTCGACCGCTCCTTCGTGCGCGACATCATCAACAATGCCGACGATGCCGCCATCGTCGCTTCCGTCATCGCGCTGGCGCACAACCTGAAATTGCACGTGGTGGCCGAGGGCGTCGAGACGGCGGCGCAGCTCGACTACCTGCAAAGCCTCGGTTGCGACGTGATGCAGGGCTACCATTTCAGCAAGCCGCTGCCGGCGGCGGCCTTCGAACAGTTGCTGCGCTCGGGGCGCGACCTGCGCGGCACGGCGCTGGCCTGAAGCGCTTACGCGCCGGCGCCATCCGGACAGACGGCGCTGTCGGCCTGGCCATCGACGATGCTGCGGTTGCGTCCGGTCTGCTTGGCGCGGTACAAGGCCCGGTCGGCGCGCGCGACGACCTCGGCGACTTGCTCGGCGCCGCCGTCGAACGAGGCGATGCCGATGCTGACCGTCACCGATACGGCGCGCTGGTCCATCGGCACGACCAGCGCGGCCAGCTTGCCGCGCAAGCGTTCCAGGATCGGGCGTGCCTGCTCCGCACTGCATTCCGGCAGCAGGATCGCGAATTCCTCGCCGCCGACCCGGGCGACGGTGTCGATCAGCCGGCAATTGTCCAGCATGACGCCGGCAAACAGGTTCAGTACGCGGTCGCCGCCCTGGTGGCCGCAGGTATCGTTGATGTCCTTGAAATGGTCCAGGTCGAGCATCGCGATCGCGTAAGTTTTACCGTTGCGCAGGCAACGCTGGTGTTCCAGGTGGATCTTCGGCATGAAAGCGCGCCGGTTCAGCAATCCCGTCAGCGGATCGTGCTCGGCTGCTTCCTGCCACAACTGGCGCGTGTGTTCGGTGAGATCGAGCTGGCGCCGTTGCAGCGCGACGCCGAGGATCGTCAAGGCGCTGGAAAAGGCGAACGCGAGCAGGCGCACGTGCGCATCGCCGTTGCCGTGCACGGCGAACGGGCCGGCATTGTGCGCCGCCGCCGCGAACAGGCAGAACAGTGCCAGCGCGCCGATGGTCGTCAGGCTGAACAGGCCGACGTTGAAGGACAGCACCAGCAGCACCGGCACGATGAAAAATTCCATGCCCTGCACGCCACGGATGCTGGCCAGCAGCAGGCCGGCGATCAGCGGCACGGCGAAGGCCAGCGCGCGCAATTGCACCGGTGTCGCGGCCGAGCGCGCATGCCAGCCCTGGTAGACGGGGTAGACCAGCAGCAGGCCCAGGCTGTCGGCCAGCACCAGCATGCACACCAGCGCGCCGGCATCCTGCCAGGCAATATAGGCGCCGCTGGCCAGGTTCAGCGCGAGCAGGACGCCGGACACGCCGGTCGGCACCAGGCAGACCCACAGGATGAAGGGCAATAAATCGCTGGTGCGCGCCAGGCCGTCGGGCAGGAAGCGCCGGAACAGGCGCATCGCCAGCACGCCGGCCAGCGTGTCGGAGATGGCGGCCAGCCCGGTATGCAGCAGCGTCGCCGGCAGCGAGCCGGTCATCATGCCGTCCAGGTTGGCGCACAGGCTGGCCACGATGATGAACGGGATCGCCCGGTAGCCCCATTCGAGGCACATGACCAGCGCGATGCCCGACGGCAGCCAGAGCAGCGTGATGTTGCTGGGCTTGAGGCCGAAGACGGCCATGCCGAAGCGGGCCAGCGCAAAATACGCCAGCGCGGCGCCGCACAGGCGGAGGAATGGCCGTGTTGTTGTATTGTCCATCGATCCGGCCTGCCGGCCGGAGCCAGCCTAAAGTGCGCGATGTGCCAAGGAAATCTGTTGCTTGATTGTAGCGAATGGCGCTGCGGGCGACAATAGGCGATCGCGCCGGGCGCCGGGCGCCAAAACGACAGCGCCCGGCGCGTTCCAAGGGAAACGGGCCGGGCGCTGCGCCGTGTCTGGCACGGCGGGTAACGCAATTACCTTATTTCAGGTTGACCGTAAACGCGCCCGCGGCACAGGTCGCCGAGTACGAATAGGCCAGGTTGGCCGCGCCGGCCAAGCCGCCCTGGGCGCTGACGCTCTGGTTGATCGCGGCATTGCCGCTGTCGCAGGAACCGGCCGCGATGCCGGTGATGCAGTAATCCAGCGACAACGGCACGACGAAGCCGCTGGCCGTCACGGTGCCCTGCACGTGGACGCCGCAGGTGCCGCTGCCGCCGCCCGCGCCGGTGCCGCTGATGTTGAACGCGCTGCCGTCCAGGCTGAAGCTGACGCCGGGGAAGGTCGCGGTGTAGGCATTGTTATAGGCCGTGATGAACGCTTTCCATTGATCCGTCGTATAGATGGAGTTGGTCACGGTCGGCAAGGTGATGTTGTTCAGTTGCAGGTATTTCGACAGGCTGGCCAGCACGCGGCCATAGTCGTTGACCGAGCCGTTGACGATCGGGGTGATCGACGTCAGGCTGCCGTTCAGCTTGAACAGCTTGGCCACATTGGCGGCCTGGTTGTTGAAGGCGGCGCTGGTGATCGGGCCGCCGGTGTTGAAGGCGTAGCTGTAGGCCATCGTCGTCAGCGGCGTGACGACGCCGGTGACGTTGCCGCCGTTCACGGCCAGCACGGCCTTCAGCGGCGTGCCCAGCGTCACTGCCTTGTTGGTCGCTTCGTCGGTATAGGTGCCGCCGTTGGCCTCGACGATGATATCGCCGGTATAGGTCGGGATGCTCAGCGTGTAAGCGCCGCTGGTATTGGTCGTCGCGGTGCCCAGCACGGCGCCGGTCGCCGCGTTCTTGATCGTCACGGTCGAACCGGTGACGTTACCCTTGACGACCGCGCCGCTGATCACGGTCGGTGCGGACGGGGTGACGGGCGGCGTGACCGGCGTCGTCGGCGTCACCGGGGTGGTTGGGGTGGTTGGGGTGGTCGGCGTGACCGGTGGCGTCACCGGTGTCGTCGGTGTCACCGGTGGTGTGACTGGCGTGGTCGGCGTGGTCGGTGTGACAGGCGTGGTCGGTGTCGTCGGGGTGGTCGGTGTCGTTGGCGTCGTCGGCGGTGTGACCGGCGTGGTCGGCGCAACTGGTGCGACCGGGGCCGCCGCGGGCGCCGCCGAATCGCCACCGCAGGATGCCAGCAGCACAGCCACTGTCATACTCATCAACCCTGTTAACACTTTCGCTTTCATCGCCTGCTCCCTGTTGTAGATGCCAAAAAAAATAATGTTATATGCAGCATCTGTTGTAGCACGCACAACACAATTGTTCAAGATCAACATGGTATGACGATAAAAGTGTGTCGGTTTTTGTCTGATGTTGTTGACACGTGTTACAGAAAATTACGCGGACTCAGGGAAGGGTGAATCAGGAATCCGGTGGCGTATGCAAGGGGGGCGGACTAATTGCGTTCCTGGTAAAACCTGGCCAATTCGCCGTTCCTTTCCATGGTCGACAACACCTTGCCCAGTTCGAGCGCAAGCGCGGTCCATTTCGGGCCGAGGAAAACATAGGCGTTTTCCTGGCCGATGTCTGTGGTTTTCAATTTCTGCTCTGGCAGCATGGCGATTTCCTGATCGAGATCTTGCCTGGTGCCGAGACAAAAATCGACGCGGCCAATACCGGCCATCAGCAGGCACGCGCGCGAGGTATCGACCAGTTCGACATAGGACGCCCCCGCAAGATAGGTATCGAATACCTTCAAGCCCCGGCGGTAAGCCACGCGGTACTGGGCGATTTCCGGCCAGGATTTGGGAGATGGCAAGCCCTGTGCGCTGACTGCCACGAGCTTGTAGCGAAACAGCGGCGGCTCCACCCGGAGCGCGGCCGGATAGACCTGGTTATAAATCGCGATTCGTCCGACATTGCCATCGATTTTGCCAAGAATAAAAAGCTGCGATGAGCGTTCCGCCGGCATGGACGTGAAGGTGTACGGCGTATTGAGCCGGCTGAAGGCCAGCTCGAGCATGCTCGCGGTTTGCTGATAGAGCAGGGTGGTGCTGGCCACCGCCATGGTCAACTGAACGGCTTCGCCGTCGGCGGCAATGGCACGACAAGAGGCCAGCAGCAGCGCAATCGCAGCACAGTTTCGCATCGTCAGGTTCCCTTGATCACCGCCCGGGCCAGCCGGGTTGCGCGTCAAAAAAGGCAAGGTTTTGATTGTAGCGCCGCCGCTCCGCTTTGACGGTTATTTCCGATCGAAATGATAAAAACGCCAGCCGTGCTTGCGCATGGCTGGCGTTTTGTTGAACGCAGTGGCCGGCACGGGCGGCATATTTAAAAGAAAGCCGCCGTGCGAAAACTTAGCGGCGTTCTGGAACGACGATCACCGTGTCGCCGGTTTTACCCTTGGCGCCGGTGTCGCCCTTGGCGCCATCGTAACCGGGAGCGCCGGCTTCGCCCTTGGCACCATCGTAACCCGTGGCGCCGGTGGCACCCTTGGCGCCGCTGCTACCCGTGGCGCCGCTGTCGCCGGTCATGCCGGTCTGGCCGGTGGCGCCGGTCGCGCCGGTGGCACCGGAGCCGGTGGCGCCCGTCGCACCGGTAGCGCCCGGCGCGCCGGCGGGACCTGCAACCACCTGCACCACCGGCGGAGGGGTTTCGCGTTGGCAGGCGGTGAGGGAAACGGTGGCGGCGAGGGCGAGCAAGATCAGTGCATGTTTCATGATGAATCCTTTTGGTGGGGTGCGTCACTGCGCGAGGAACGGCTCGACGGCGTCGGGCGCGGGTTCCGCGTGGCGGTGGTGAAGGGAGAAAATCAGGCCAGGTGGCCGTCGGCGCTTTCGTCGGGAATGACTCAGGCGGGGGAGCGGGCATTGGAGAATGAATGGAGGATGCGCTACTTTTCGGCATTGCTCCGTGCGGTTCCGAACATAGGCTGCCTGGCGCCACGTCGCGGCGTGGCGTTCAGGCAGCAGGCGCGCTGTACAGACGGGCAGCTTACGGTGCGCTGCAGTTGTTGTTCGGCGCCTGACCCTTGAACCTGCTTTCTATCCACGCCGGCAAGCGTTTCGCCGCTTCCGCGACGACGGAGATATGGTCCAGTCCCGGGAACTCGTTGTAGTCGACTGCCGAACCTGCGGAGCACAGGGCCGCGCGCTCGCGCCTGGTCAGCGGCACCGGGGTCGTCGTGTCCTCGCTGCCCTGGAAGATCGCAAACGGCATCGTCCCCTTCGGCTTGAAGTTGTCGACCGCTGTCATCGCATTCCACCAGCTCGAACCGGGCGACAGCGCGCCCGGCACATAGGCGTCGGTGACGCCGCTGGCGGTACTCCACACGTCGAAGCAGCCGCTCGCCAGCGCCGGAAGCTGTTCCATTCCATCAGGCATCAAAAAGTCCCGGTATTTCAATTCGGGGGCATACGCCTTGATGCCGGGCAGTGTCGAAATGACGTAGCCGGCGTTCGACGGCGTCGCCATCGAGTTCAGCGTCAATTCCCTGATGCGCACCGCCGGCGCGACCAGCGCCGCGCCGAGGCCGGTGAATTCCGGCGCGTAGCTGGCGGCGATATTCTCCGCCCACATCGTGGTCTGCCCGCCCTGCGACCAGCTGTACATGACGTAACGGGTCGATGCTTTCGCGTCCGGGAATTTCTGGGCCACCCTCAGCATGTCGAGCGAGGCGCGCGCGTTCGGCTGGCCCGCCATATAGTATGCCGGTCCGGGCAGGCCGAGTCCCGGATAGTCGCTCATGACGACGACATAGCCTTTGGCGATCAGCTCGCCGATCGCCGGTGCGCGGTCATGGCCGTCTTCCACCGTGCTGCGCCGGGACGGCGCGCAGGCGTCGGCCAGTCCGGCCGTCTCGTGGTTCCACAGCACGACATCGCGCTGCGTGCCGCTCGGCGCCGTCGGCATGTAGATTTCGCCGGAAACGTAGGCCAGCTTGCCGGGCATGATTTCCGACACATAGACGACATTCCACGCCGTGGCGCCGGTCGGCGCATCCGTGCGCTGCTGCGCGTGCAGGATATCTCCCGCCTTCGCGCCGGCCGGCGGCGGCGCCGACACGTTCCAGAAATCGGTGCCGGCGGGCGCCACCTTGAAGGCCGGCATGGTCGCCGCGTGCGCCGTGCCGCTGCCTTCTCCGCATCCGCTGAGCACTGCCGCCGTCGATGCCGCCAGCGTGCATGCCAGCAGGACGGCGCCCACTTGTTTTTGTATCCTGGTGAGTGAAGCCATGACTGTTCTCCTTTGTCGTTATGTAGGTATTAAAAGCAGCGGCTGGCCGGCATCGCGTGGGACACAGCCGATACGGGACCAATCATATGGTTGGCTTGTGCCGAAGCGTCCCTCCTCAAATGCGGAGGGCGGCGACAGCTTCGCCTTGGCCGTTGACATGCGGCCGGCGCGCTGGCGACAATGGATGACTGGAGACGGGCGGCTCGCCCTTGACATGCATGCCCGCACAACGAGGTGGCGATGGATAGTGAACACGGCTGGAGCACGGACCCGGCAAGCGACGCCAGGCTGCCGCTGGCCCTGTACCGCGCTTTCAGCGCCTGCCTGCTGGCGATGGGAGAATTGGCGCGGCAGGTGGAACCGGATTCCTTCCTGCGCGAAGCACTGTTCATGTTGCGCGGCATCGTCCCGTTCGATTCAGCGTGGTGGGGAGAAGTCGCCTCCGGTTCGGCCGGGGCGGCGCCAAGGAACCTGCTGCACGCCAGCATCGGCCTGAGCGCCTCGTTTGCCGACGAGTGGAACCGGACCATGGCCCCGATGGACAGTTTTGCGCACAGTTCGATGGCGCGCCTGGGCACGGTCTTTCGCGCCAGCGGCGGCTACCCCGGGCCGCCCGGCGACGTCGCCGACTTCATCGACCGCCATAAACTGCACACGATCATGGCGATCACGGTCGAATTGCCGGACAGCGGCCTGCTGTTTTTCGTCGCCCTGTACCGCGACAGTCCGCATGCGCCGTTCAGCGACATGGAAAGCGTGCTGTTCCAGGAATTCGTCCAGCACCTGGTGCAGTTGTGGCGGCACAGGCTGGCGGATTTGCACGAAACCATCAGCGCGCCGTCGCTGGACGCCTTTGCGCTGGCTGACCGGCAGGGGCGCCTGTTTTACCTTGGCAGGCAGGTCGGGACGGTGCTGCAAAAAGAAGACGGCAACTGGCGAGATGGCAGCTTGCCGGCGGCGCTGCTCGCCGCCTGCCAGGATGCCCCGTGCAGTATCCAGTTGGGCGGCGCCAAGCTGGTGCTCGAAGTGAGCGGCAAGCTGGTGGCGATTATCCTGGTCTGTCATCACTCGCGCCGGGCCGCCGTGTCGCCACGGGAGCTCAGTGCGGCGATGCTGTTTGCGCAAGGCCATTCATACAAGGAAATCGCGCGCCTGCTGTGCCTGACGCCGGCCACCGTGCGCACTTACCTGAGAAATGCGTATAACCGGCTGGGCGTGACGAACAAGGTGGAATTGATTTCCGCTTTGAGTGCGCCGATGCCGGGTCAGTCGTAAGCAAACAAGGCGTTAAAGCGCGCCAGTTTGCTGGCCACGAGGGCGGTTTCGTCCGTGCTCAACTCGGCCTGGTATTTGTCCAGGCTGGAAGTGAGGAGCTCCTGCCCGGATTCCGGAGTCCAGAATGCGTGTTCGGGATCATAGGCTGCGGAATCGTCGGGCAGGTCGAGTTTGACGGAGGCTCCGATAAAACTGCCCAGGCGCGCCAGCGCGGTGGGGTCGCGTCCAACCAGCTCTTCGTATTTCACCATGCAGACATTGTCCTTCTCGCGCAAGCTGATGATGATGTCGCACAGCCGGGCGATATATTCAACGATATCTCCGAAATCCATCGGCGCGATGAAGGAGCTTTTTCCCTGTTGCCGCTGGCGGTTCCTGACGCGGTAGATCGAAGCGGCGGTCGACATCGGGTTGCGGATCGAGATGATGAATTTGGTGCGCGGCATCAGTTCGTGGCACGCCAGCAGCGTATTGAGGGCCAGCGGGTCTTTCAGCACCAGCTCTCCGCCGATCCTGCCGCGCATGGTCGCCAGCAGGCCGGAAAGAAAACGCTGGTATTGCTCCACATAATCAGCCCGTTCCATCGGAGCATAGGCCTGGTGCCGTTCCAGTACCTGGAACGATTCGACCGGTATGCGCAGCGAACACTCCTGGCGGATATAGTCGGTGGACAGGGAATGAGCCACGATTCTTTGCAGGATCGTGGTGCCACTGCGCATGACGCCTGTGACGAAAATGCATTCGGGCGCCGTACCGGCCAAGGGTTCGGGCGTCCCGGCGACAGGCCCGGCGGCAGGGCTTTTCAATTGGTTGAAAATGCGTGCCGGGCAGCGCGTGGCTTTCTGCTCAATGGGTTCGCAAGCCGGGGTTGCCAGCTGTCTGGGTATCGTCAAGTTGCCTCCGGAATCATGTCTGTCATGCTACATGAGAACGGACGTATCAGCACCTGCGGGCGCTACCTGTGTCCCGGGACGGGAAAGATGTAGCGCCGCCATCGCCCGCTTCAGCCGGCCGCGCCGGGTGGGTAATCTACGAAGCAGGGCGGATGTTCAGGTTGTTGCGGAACAGGTTGCCAGGATCGTATTTCATCTTGACCTGGGCCAGGCGCTGGTAGTTGTCGCCATAAGCATCGGCAACACGTTCACTTTCATCCTGGGTCAGGAAATTGACGTAGACGCTGCCGGTCGCGTATGGCGCCGAGGCGCTGAAAAAGTCGCGCGCCCAGGCAATGCAACTGGCATCTTCGGCCGGATTTTCCCAGCGCGTGTGCACGTTCATCACGTACAGCGCATCCCGGTGCGGATAGGCCGTTTCGTCCGGCGCGGGGACACTCGCCTGCGCACCCAGCAGCCCGAGGAAGATCTCGCATTGCGGTGTCGGCAAGTTGCCGCCATAGCGGATGACAGTATCGATGGCCTGGTCGCTCAATTGCGTGAAATTGTGCGATTTCCAGTAGTTGCGCGCCCCTGGCGTCAGCAGCGGATCGAAGGCCTGTTGCCAGGCGGCGTAGGGCACGGCGCCGACATGCGTGCCGACCGGCTGGCCGAAGCTGCTGATGCGGTTGATCGCATCCTGCACGGCGTCCGGTTTCAATGGCGAGAAGATCGGCAGTACGACTACATCCTGTCCATGCACTTCCGGCGGCAAGAAGGGCAGCGGCGGCGCCTTGCGCAAAACGGCCCACACCGTCAGGTCGTCGCGCATGGTGCTGACGAAATCGCGGTATTGCGTCAGGACCGGTTTCGCCTGCTCGAACGGGAAAACGATCAAGCCGGCCGTGACTTCCGGCCCGATCGGGTGCAGCCGGAATTCGAACAGCGTGACCACGCCGAAGTTGCCGCCGCCGCCGCGGATGGCCCAGAACAGGTCCGGGTTTTCGGTGGCGCTGGCATGCCGTCGGCGCCCGTCGGCGGTGATCACGTCGGCCGCGACCAGGTTGTCCGCCGCCAGGCCCAGCGTCCGGCTGAGCCAGCCAAAACCGCCGCCCAGCGTCAGTCCTGCCACCCCGGTCGTCGAGTTGATGCCCAAGGGCGTGGCCAGCGCGAATGCCTGCGCTTCGTGGTCGAAGTCGTGCAGCGTCGCGCCGCCTTCGACATAGGCGCGGCGCTGTTCCGGATCGATCTGCACCGACTTCATGGCCGATAAATCGATCACCAGCCCATCGTCGCACAGCGCGCTGCCGGCGATGTTGTGGCCGCCGCCGCGCACGGCAAGGGGCAAGCCATGGTCGCGCGCGAAGGCGAGCGCGGCGCGCACGTCCGCCGTGCCCGCGCAGCGCACGATGACGGCCGGTTGCCGGTCGATCATCGCATTCCAGATCGTGCGGGCCTCGTCATAGTCCGCATCTTCCGGCTGGAACAGTTTCCCTCTTAATGAAGCTCGAAGTTCATCGAGCTGATCCTTCGTCACAGTATTCATAACGCACCCCCTTCACATGGCTGCATGCGATTACGGAAATAGTTACTGAAACAATGTCGTCTTTCAAAGCGCCGGCTTGCCGCATGCACTGGCTGCAGGCGCTTCGCTTCATGATAGGAAGGCGACGCCTGCTCATGCAAGCACAGGCGCCCGGAATGTCAGGTCCGCAGTGGGGGGAGGTGAGGTGGGGGCTGGCCTGCCCACGAGGGCAGGCCATGTCGCGGCGTGTTCAGCCGAACAGTTTGCCGCGCAGCAGATTCAAGCCTTGCTCCAGCAATTCGTTCTGCGGCACTTGTCCGTCCGGAGTCAGCTTGTCGATGATTTGAGGCAGCAACTGGGCCAGCCCGGTGGCCGCATGTTCCGGTTCGATGCCCGCATGCTGGGCGATCTGCGCGATATTGTCCGCGCCCAGCGCATCCGCGATCTGGTTGCCGGACACGGGATGGTTCTCACCGGTGCCGACCCATGACGCGACCTGATCAGCCAGTCCGCTGGACTGCAACAGTTGCAATATTCCTTGCACGCCGCCCGCGTTGTTAATCAAACCCATCACGCCGCTGAGCAAGTCGCTTTGCGACACAGGATCCTGTTTTTGGGCGCCCAGTGAACCGATGACCTGTCCTGCCAATTGGTCGAGTAATCCCATCATTTGCTCCTAAAGGTAGTGGTTGAAAAATAGCGGAAATGTCACGTCATATCATTTTTATAACCCTAGCCATTACACCACAAGTCTGGACTTGCAGGGCCGGTTTTTCAAGTACCGCGCCACAGCCGATGATGGCGATTTAGCGCTTACGTACAGCCGGAACTAAAGATCGTGTCACGGGTCTTATTGTGTTGGCAGTCCCTGCGCGTTGTCGTGATTGGGGGCCAGTTGTTCGATGCAACAGGAAAGGAGTGGCAGACCATGAATCCGGCTGGCCAGGATGGCACGATTACGGCTGAACTGGAAAAGACCTGCGCCCTGGAGCCGATTCACCTGCTGGGCACGGTGCAACCCTACGGTTTCCTGATGGTCGTCGATATCGCGAGCCGGTGCATCATCCAGGTCTCTGGAGGGATAGTGCGCCATTGGCCAGGCTTGCAAAGTGCACACGCGCTGATCGCTACCCCGCTATCCGATTGGGTCGCTGGCGTGGAGGCTTCCGATACGCTCAATATTGAAACGCTGCCCGCATCGGGTCCCCTGGTATTGCCGTGGCGCCTACGGTTCGAGCAGACCGACCCGATGCAGGCGCAGCCTGTGGCGTCGTGGGAGTGCCTCGGGCACCGGTGCGCAGAGATCGCGCTGCTCGAATGGTTGCCGGTGCATGGTGGCGTCGACGAATTGCGGTGGCAGAACCAGCTATTCGCCGATTTCGGCGCAGTGATTGCCCGTTTGCGCCAGGCCGACAGACTCGACGCGTTCTTTGACGAGTGCGCGCAGGTCGTCCAGGCTTTCACCGCTTTTGACCGTGTGATGATTTATCGCTTCCTGCCTGACGGGTGCGGTGAAATTGTCTCCGAGCGCACGTCCAAAGATTGTCAGCCGAAATTTATGGGATTGCGCTTTCCCGCTTCCGACATTCCAGCGCAAGCGCGCCAGCTCTACCTGGCCAACAAGTTGAGAGTGCTTGCGGATGTGGAGGCAGCGATGGATACGCTGGTCCCGCCGACACTGCCCGGTGGCGGCTTGCTCGATCAAAGCCACTGCATGTTGCGTGGCTTGTCTCCGGTGCACGTGGCGTATCTTCGCAATATGGGAGTGCGTGCGACGTTGACCTTGTCGATCGTCTGCGATGGCAAGCTGTGGGGGCTGATCGCGTGCCACCACCATCAACCGAAGGTGCCGCCGCACCAGATCCGGGAAGGCGTGCGCCAGGTATGTGAACTGTTGGCGGAGATCGCCAACATGCGCATTGAGGCACTGTCCAACCTGGACGCAATGTGCCGCCGCCTTGCGATGGACAGCTTGCTGAACCAGTTTCATCAGGCCCTGGTCCTGGACGGCGACATTCCCATCATGCTGGACATCTGGCTGCCCAAGCTGTTGCTGGCATTTAATGCCAGCAACCTGGGTGTGCGGATCGGAACCCTGGCCTATGTCGGGGGCGCGGGCAAGCGGCTGGGCGCGGTGCATCAGGTACTCGACGAGATCGGGACGCGGCTGGACGTCGAGCAGCGCAGTCCCCATGTTTTCATGTGGGACGACCTGCTCACTGGCAAGAAGCCCGGTCTTGAGTTTTTGCCGGAAGCGGCCGGCC
This sequence comes from Pseudomonadota bacterium, assembly GCA_040389645.1. Lineage (GTDB taxonomy): Bacteria > Pseudomonadota > Gammaproteobacteria > Burkholderiales > Burkholderiaceae_D > Rugamonas. Next base: position 64,618 of record JAZJZT010000082.1, read on the forward strand.
TGTTGCTGGCGCAACGCTATGAGGAGGAAATGATTTTTTGCTTCATCAGCAGGGATGAAGTGGTGCAGCAAGTATGTTGGGGCGGCGAGCCATTCAAGGACGTCGTTGCTCTTCCCGATGGCCTGGTTCGACTGGAGCCACGGCGATCCTTTGCCGCGTGGCAGCAGTTGGTGCGGGGCCATTCAGATCCGTGGGCACAGATAGATGCCGAGGCATTGCAAAACCTGCTGCGTATTTTGAGCGATGTGAATAAACTGCAAGTCAACCGGGAACTGCAAGAAACGCTGCACTGGCGGGCCCACCACGATCACCTTACCGGACTCTATAATCGCCGGGCCATGGAAGACGAGATTTCGCGCCGTTTGGAGGGGGAGCAATACAACACGGTACTGATGCTGCTGGACCTGGATCATTTCAAGAAGATCAATGACACCCATGGCCATGAAACCGGCGATCATGTGCTGCAGCAATTGAGTCTGCGCTTGAATGCCGTCACCCGCGAATTCGATCTGCTGGCCCGCCTGGGCGGCGACGAATTTATGCTGCTGTTACAGCTGCCGCACCCCAGCCCCGCCACGGCCCTGAACTTTTCCGATCGCTTGCACCAGGCCGTCGCTCCCCCCTTTGACGTGAGTGGGCAACAAGTGCGCCTTGGGGTGTCGGTGGGCATTGCCATTCCCCCCGGTCATGGCCGTACCGTCAGTGAATTGCTGCGGCATGCCGACCTGGCTTTGTACCAGGCCAAATCCCTGGGCCGCTCGCGCAGCGCGGTGTTCGAGTGGGCGATGGCGTCCGAGCAGCTGGATTACTACCTGCTTGAGCGTGACCTGGACGAGGCGGTGGACCGGAACCAGTTTTCGCTGGTGTATCAACCCAAGGTCAATCTGATCAGCCGGAAAGTGGTGGGCCTTGAAGCGTTGCTGCGATGGAATCATCCCGCCCGCGGTCAGAACAGTCCTGCCGCATTCATTCCAATCGCCGAGCGCAGCGATCAGATTATCCAGATCGACCGCTGGGTCATGCGCAACGCCATCGCAGAACGGGCCCGCTGGCAGACGGAAGATTTGGCGCAGCTGCCGATCGCCATCAATCTGTCGATGGCGGATATCCTTTCTCCGAACCTGATGACGTATCTGACCCAGTTATTCGAGGAATACCACGTTGGGCCGGGCGCACTGGAAATCGAAGTGACCGAGTCGTGCGTCATGCGCGAACTCAATCAGACACAGAGCGTGTTGCGGACCCTCAACGAGCATGGGATTTCCACCGCGCTGGACGATTTTGGCACCGGCTATTCCTCGCTCAGTTACCTGCGACAATTGCCACTGCAGTGTCTGAAGATCGATCAATCATTTACCCAAAGCATGTTGAACGACCCGAATGCGGAGAAGCTGACCCAGGCCATCATTGCCATGGGGATCGCCCTGGAGATGATCATCGTGGCCGAGGGCGTGGAAACCAGGGAGCAGATGAACTGGCTGCTCGCCCATGGGTGCCACGTCGGCCAAGGATATTTTTTCAGCCCGCCCGTGCCGCCCGAAGACGTGCACCACGTGATCGAGCGGGTTGAATTCCTGCTGACCGCCTGAGCATCGCTTTTTTGTCCGGGCGCAGCGTGTCAGCCTTGTTCAAAACATCGTTGGGCATCATCGAGCTGCTGCTTGAGTGACGCGAACAGCGCGATGGCTGTGGTTGCGGCTGTTTCGTATGCCGACGTCGGACATGCGGCATCGGCAAACATCAGGAACTCTTCCCAGCGCCGGCCCGTCTGTTCTCCATACACCGTATAGAAGTGGCGCGGAAAACGCGGCGGCAGCGTGCGCGCGATGAATTGCCCGCCCAGCATTGATCCTTCCAGCGTGTACAGGGTGCCAACCAGCGCGCCGACGCTGTTCAGTTCGGGGCCGGCCGTGTTCAGCGGAACCGGAGAGCGTCCCAATGAAGACAAATCGGATTCGAGGGCTGGCACCTTTCTGCGCGACTGGTAATCGAACAGGCTTGGATCTGCTTGAAGATACGCGAGGATGGCAGCTTCGGATCGTAAATAAATGCCGTGCAGGGCAGCGAGCGCATTCCCATACTGGACCAGGGTGACGTTTGAATCGCGCAGTCGCGACAGCAGCGGCTGGCGATCCAGTTCCCGATGACAGTTCGTGGTGGCCTGCCGAAGTCGACGGTGCAGTGCCGAATCTGTCGATAAAGGCATCACGTCACCCCTCCAGCGCATGGTCCGATTCATCACATTGGATGGCGGGAGGGGTGACTTGGTTCCATCATGATAGTCATCCTGTGAAGCGCGCCGAGAGAGGCTGTTGGGTGGCGTCGAGTACAAACTCGCGCAGGTCCGAGAATGCGGCGCCAAATGCCGGCCGCTGCGAGAGAAGTGCCATGTATCGCTGGAATATCTCGTCGCGGCATAAACCATAGCCGCGCGCCCAGACAACAGCATGTCCGACGATGCAATCGGCTGCCGTGAATTTCTGTCCACAGACGAACGGCGCCCGCTCCAGTCGCGCGGCAAGCTGGGGTTCGATTTCCTCGCGGAACTTCTTGCGGTATCTCGCCACCGTTCGCGGGTCGCGCTCCGATTCCGGCAAGACATGCTCGTGGGCGCGAATTTGCCACAGCATCATGTCCATCCAGGTCGATCCGAAATGAAGCATTTGCAGGTAGTCGGCGCGCTCCGGCGATGCCTCGGGGGACGGCGCCAAACCGGCATCGGGGAAGGCGTCCGCCAGAAAAGCGACCATGGCAGCGCTTTCGAGCATGTGCTGCACGGCGCCGTTGTCCCAGGTAATTTCCAGCACGGGCACACAATGGTTGGGATTCAAGCGCAGGAACTCGGCGGAGTACTGGACGGCCCCGTACAGGTCTATTTTTTCGACTTCGAAGGCATCGCCTACGACCTCGTGCAACATCCATTTGGTACGTGCGCTTCGGCTGGCCGGGTAATGGTACAACTTCAGGTTCTGAATTGGCATGGTGTTCTCTTCAAAGTGGGAAGCAGCAGTTTGGCGTTTTGCGGCTTGCCAGTGAAGAATCATATTTGACATTTTTTATGTCAAAATGGTCACATGAAAATAATCACGGTCCTGGTGCTGGATGGCGTATTTGACAGCAGCCTGTCGATCACGCTCGATACCTTGCGCGCAGCGCAGTCCATTCTTGCGGCGCGCGGCGGTGCGCCGCAAGTGCAGGTCAAGACCATCGCCGCCAAGCCTTGCATTACAACCGGTGCCGGATTGCAGCTGAAGGCTGACCTCCAGTTCAAGACAGTAAAACAGGACGTATCGGACTGGATCATTGTTCCTGGCCTTGGTTACCGTTCGGATCAGGAGCTCAGTGACTGTTTTGCGCGCAGCGATGCCATGCAGGCGATGCGCTGGCTGGCTGCGGCGGCAGCGGGCAAGACCAAGGTTGCGGCGTCGTGCAGTGCGGCGTTTCTGCTGGCGCAAGCCGGTTTGCTCGACGGGCGCAAGGCAACGACGGCATGGTGGCTGGCTCCGGCATTTCGCGCGCGTTATCCGGCGGTGACGCTCGACGAAGCGCGAATGCTGGTGCGCGACGGGCCGTGCCTGACCGCGGGCGCGGCCCTGTCGCAGCTCGATTTGATGCTGGCCATCGTGTCCGACATATTTGGCGAATCGGTGGCGCATTTGTGTTCGCGTTATTTATTGATCGACCAGCGTTCTTCGCAGGCGCGCTACATGATGCGGGACCATCTGAAACATGAAGATCAGACGGTAATTGCGGCGCAGCGCTGGATCGATGCGCACCTGGCGCAGCCGATGACGGTGACTGCGCTGTCGTCCGAATTGGCGCTGTCGCCCAAGACGCTGGCGCGGCGCATCGAAGCGGCGACCGGCGTATCGCCGATCAAATTCATTCAACGGCGGCGCTTGTCCCATGCGGCGCATTTGCTGGAAACGACGGCGCTGTCCATCGAAGCGGTCGCGGCGCAGGTCGGTTATCAGGACAGTACCGCCTTGCGTAAACTGATAAAACGCGAATTCGGTGTGACACCGAGTACCTTGCGCTAACCGGGCTTGTACATTGCGCGGGCGTGACGCCGCGTTCCCCTCAGCTTCAATCTGGATGCCGGCGCGGTCGAAGTCTCCCCGGCGAACCTCTTATTTTTCTTCACTGTTAATCGACGCTATGTCCGTTGCCGCACTGAACGGTCTCGTGCCCGGTCGTATGCTCAGGGTAAGACTCAGGCAAACATGGACATGCCTGGTCTGAAAAATCAATCTTGCCCCTGAGTTCGAACGCTGGTCCATTACTGCGGTTTACGGAAAATGACGATGCCTACCCCCACTGCCAACAGCGCCGCGACGAATGATGTCCCGCCGGCACCCAAAAAAAGACGTCGGACCGCTCCCTTGTCGCTCGCCGCATGGAGGCAATTCGTCAATATCGCCAAACCTTATTGGCTGGGGGAAGAAAAGAAAAGGGCCTGGCTGCTGCTGCTGGTCTTGATCGTTTTGATGCTGTTCGAGACCAAGTTCGCCGTCATGCTGAACAACCAGGCTGGCGAGATGACCTCGGCACTGGCAGCCAGGAATGGCGACCGCTTCTGGAAATCGGTGCGGGCCTGCCTGTTCGTGCTGGCGTTCGCCGTACCGATTTACGCCTTCTATTACTATATGCGCGACCTCTTCGCCAACCAGTGGCGGCGCTGGCTCACCAGCCGCTTCCTCGACGGCTATCTGAAAGGGCGCAAATACTACGAACTCGGCGCCGACAGCGAGATCGACAACCCGGATCAGCGCATCAGCGAAGACATCAGCACTTTTACTGGCAGGTCGATCCACTTCCTGCTGATTTTTTTGGGCTCGATCATGCAACTGGTGGCGTTCAGCACCGTGCTGTGGTCGATTTCTCACCTGCTGGTCGGCGTGCTGGCGCTGTACGCGCTGATGGGCACGGCCGTCGCCCTCTACGTCTTCGGCAATCCGCTGATCCACCTGAATTTCTGGCAGTTGCGGCGCGAAGCGGATTTCCGCTTCAGCCTGATGCGCCTGCGCGAAAATGCCGAATCGATCGCCTTCTACCGCGGCGAAGCGCAGGAACGTGCGCACATCGACAGCAAGTTCGACAAGGTTATCCATAATTTCGCGAAATTGATCAAAAAGCAGCGTTCCTTGAATCTGTTCCAGCGCACCTTCAGCCAACTCACCTTGGTGCTGCCGGGTGTGATCCTGGCCGCGCACGTCCTGTCGGGCGAGCTGGAAGTGGGGCGGGCGATACAGGCGGCCGGGGCGTTTACTGCCGTACTCGGCGCCGTGGCGCTGATTGTCGATAACTTCGAGAGCCTGAGCCGCTTCGTGGCGGGCATCGGCCGCCTGCAAGCATTGTCGAACCTGGTGCTGCCCAACGCGGAGCCGGCGACCGTTGCCGACGACAAGCATCCGCGCATCGAGCTGCGTCCTGGTCAACATCTCGCGCTGGAATCGCTGACGCTGCATCCGCCGCAATCCGAACGGGTGCTCATCAAGGAATTGAACCTGGTCTTGAAGCCGGGCGATGCGCTGCTCATCACCGGCGACAGCGGCTGCGGCAAAAGCTCGCTGTTGCGCGCGATCGCCGGCTTGTGGCATACCGGCAGCGGCGTGATCCAGCATCCACCGCTGGAAGAATTTTTCTTTTTGCCCCAGCAACCCTATCTGCAATCCGGCACATTGCGCAGCCAGCTGATCTACCCGAGCGCGCAGTCCAGCCTGAGCGACGAGCAGTTATTGGAAATACTGGAACAGGTGCATCTGCCGCACCTGGCCGAGCGCGTTGGTGGCCTGGGCGCCGTGCAGGACTGGGAAAAGCTGTTGTCGGTAGGCGAGCAGCAGCGCGTGGCCTTTGCCCGCGTGCTGGTGCATGAGCCGAGCATCGTCATCCTGGACGAAGCGACCAGCGCACTCGACACGGGCAACGAAGCCTCGCTCTATGAGCGCCTGCGCGACAGCGGCGCCACCGTGATCAGCATCGCCCACCGCCCCGCAGTGCTGCGCCACCATACCCATGTGCTGCAATTGATGGGCGAGGGCGCATGGGAAGTGCATGAAGCAAGTACTTACCAATTCGATGGGCAGGTAGTGAAATTGCACAGTGCCGCCAGCAATGCGCAGCCGGCGCAAGCGCGCAGGGTGGCGGTTGCCGGGTAGGTGGGGGCGTTGCGCGGAACTCCGGCTTGGCTGGCGATCGTAAACGGCAGCCCTGTTCAGCCGGCAGCCGTGCCGAGCCGGACATGAAATGCGCAGCCGCGCTGGTCCAGTCCCGCTGAAATTTGGACCGTGCCGCCCATGCGACGCGCCGCCTGCCGGACGATCGCCAGTCCCAGGCCGGAACCCGGTGCGGTATTCCCGCTGACGCGGTAAAAGCGCTCGAACACCAGGTCGCGCTGGTCTTCCGCGATGCCGGGGCCATCGTCGGCGATCGACAGCGTCAACGCGCCGCCGGCAGCGCTGGCCGCGACAGCGACGCGGCAACCCTGGTGCACATAGCGCAGCGCATTGTCGAGCAGATTGTGGATGATCGACTGGAAGGCAGGCATGTCCAGCGGCCAGTGCAGCGTATCGGGCGCCTCCAGCGACAGGTCGATGTTGCGCGTCATCGCCAGCGTCGCTTTCTGCGCCAGCAGGTGGCGCAGGTGGTGTGCGACATCGACGGTGGTGACCACTCCCGGGCGCGCTTCGTCCAGCGTCGCCAGTTCGAGCAATTGTCCGGTCAGATGCGAGGCGCGCGCGATGGCCTGATCGAGGTGGCCTTGCGCCTGCTGCCGCTCGCCGCTGTCGGCCGCGCGCACGATCACGTGCGCCTGGGCGGCGATCACGGCCATCGGCGTGCGCAATTCATGGGCGGCGTCCTGCACGAAGGCGCGTTCGCGCTGCACCTGGTGGCGCAGTTGCGCCAGCAGGTTGTCGAAGGCAGCGACCATCGGCTGCAATTCCGCATATTTGAGTTGCTGACCGATCGGCGACAAATCGTCGGGCGCCCTGGCCTCGATACGCTGCGTCAGCATGCGCAATGGACGCAAGCCGCGGCGTACCGCGAACCAGAGCGGCGCCAGCACGAACGGAAAGGCCAGCAGCATATACGGCAGCAATTCTCCTCCTAACCATCCCAGCACGGTGGTGTCGCCAAGCTTCGGTTCGGCGATGCGCAGCGACCAGCGCGCCGTATCGCGCCGGATGACCCAATACACGCGGTCGCCGATGGCCTGGTCGCGCACCTGTCCAAGCCCGCCCGCCAGCGTTTGCACCCCCAGCGCCGGTGCGCGATACAACACGCGGCCGCCGCGGTCTTCCAGTTCGAACAGCACTTCGCCCGGCAGTTGCCCACCCTCGCGGCGCAGGATGTTGAGCGAGATGGCGCTGGCGGCAACGATGCTTTGCGCACGGTCCGCATCATCCACGCCGTCCAGCGCGACAGCCAGGGCGCGGCTCAACTGGTGCAGCCCGGAATTGCTGCGCATTTGCTGTTGGAACTTCACGTATTCAAAGGCCAGCAGCACGGACCATACGGCAACAAAGGCCAGCACCAGCGCGAAGAACACGCGCCGCGTCAGCGTGGGGCGCAGCCAGCCCTTCATGAGGCCAGCAGGTAGCCGATGCCGCGCACGGTGCGGATGCGCTCGGCGCCAATCTTGCGGCGCAGGTTCGAGATATGCACTTCGATCGAGGCAAAATCGACCGGGTCGCCCAGCGGTTCCAGCCGGTGCGACAGCGTGCTTTTGGCCACCACGGCACCCGGCTCGCGCGCCAGTTCGAGCAGCAGGTGGAATTCGCGCGGCGACAGGTTCAAGGGTGTCGCGCCCAGGCGCGCCGCATAGCGGCGTGGTTCGATCACCAGCTCGCCCAGCGTCCATTGCTCGCTGGCTTGCTGCGCGTAGCGGCGCATGACGGCGCGTATGCGCGACAGCAGTTCTTCGGTCGCAAACGGCTTGAGCACGAAATCGTCCGCGCCGCCATCGAGTCCGGTCAGGCGGTCTTGCAGCGCGGAGCGGGCGGTGATGACGATGACCGGCATGGTCTGGCCTGCGCGCCGCCATTGCGCCAACAGTTCCAGTCCGCAGCCATCGGCCAGCGACAGGTCCAGCAACACGCAATCGACCGCCGACCCGTGGAAGGTTTGCGGCGCGTCGGCCGCACGGCGCAGCCATTCGCTGCTGATCCCCTCGACTTTCATCGCCGCCTGCAAAGCGCGGCCGAAATCGAGATCGTCTTCAATAAGTAATAAGTGCATCCGATTATTATACCTAATGCAACTTTTTCTTATGAAAGCCGCCGCGCTTGCCGGTCTTTGGCTTTGCTTAAGGTTAGCCAAAGCACAATGTCCTTTTACTCAGCCCAGGGGCCGGTGCCCCGACTTGAAAGGGAAAGACATGCAGGTCAAGAAATTACTTTGGATTGCGGGCTTATGTGGATCACTCGCCGCTTGTGGCGGCGATACGCCGTCGCCGCAGGTTGCCACCGATACCTTAAGCATGAAGGTGGAGCGTTTCCGCGCCGCCAGCGGCGTGCCCGGCCTGGCGGTGATCGTCATCGAGGACGACAAGGTCGACGTGGCCACCAGCGGCGTGCAGCGGGTCGGTGCGCCAGGCGTGATCGGGCGCGACGATCAATTTCAGATGGGTTCTCTAACCAAAGCCGTGACTGCGAGCTTGCTCGCGCGACTGGTCGAGCAAAACAAATTGCGCTGGGACGCCACCCTGGCCGAGCTGTTTCCTGCATGGAGGGAACACATGCGCCCGGAATACCGTGGCGTGACCGTGACGCAGTTGCTGCGTCACCGCTCCGGGTTGCCGCGTGATTTTTCCAACGCGGATTTCGCCGAATTGCAGCCGCTGTTGACGGGCGATCCGCTCAAGGACCGGGCCGCGGCCGGGCTCTTGTTTTTGCAGCGGCCATCCCAGTCCACGCCCGGCACCATCACATCCTATTCGAATATCGGTTACCTGATTGCCGGGCTGATCGCCGAGTCGATCGGCAACGCCCCTTATGAACAGTTGATGGCGCAGCAAGTCCTGCAGCCGTTGCAAATGAAAGGGAGGTTCGGCATGCCAGAAGACGCGGGCGGCCAGACGCCGGTCGGGCATATTCGCGCCGCGCAGGGATGGCAAGTCGCTCGCTATTCGCCGGATATGGACGATGAAACGCAATTTCACCTGTGGCTGTTTGCGGTCGACGCGGCCGGCGGCCTCGCTGTCAGCGCACCCGATTACAGCCGCTTCCTGCTAGAGCAATTGCATGGACTGCAAGGGCGTTCCACGTATTTAAAGCAGGAAAATTTCCAGTTGATGCACACGCCGGTGGACGGTTACGCGTTCGGATGGGGCGTGCTTGATGTGCCGCAGGTGGGCCCGGTCAGTTTTCACAGCGGCACGGTCGGCACCTATTACGCCACCAACCGCCTGATCCCGGGTAAAAACAGGGCAGTGGCCGTGATGTGCAATTGCAAAAGCGACGACTCCGACCGCCAGATCGAGGATTTCGCCAATACGCTGGCAGGCGGGGAGCCGCAAGGGAAATAGACGGGCGAGGTGTGCGGCAGCCCGTGGTAACTAGCTGTACAGGTGGTACGTGAAGCCCTTGGCGATTTGCCCGATCAGCGCGGCCTGGTTTTCCGTACTTTCGCTGAACCCGGTCAGGACGGCGGCGCGGCTGGCGCCGCCATGCAACTGGCCGCTCCAGTAATCCGCGCCAGCCTGGTCCGGCAGGCGGTGCAGGACATTGCTGTACAGTGCCTTGATAAAATCCTGGTCGGTATTGGCGGCGCCGTAGCGGGCCACAAACTCGGTACTGTGAATAAAACCGTCGGCCACGGTGTTCAGGCTGGCGCCACGATCCAGCTGCGCTATCCAGTATCCCAGTCCGTTCAGGTCGGGCGCACGGTTGAACGTGGCCTGGTACAGCCGGTAAGCCTGGCCCGCGTTGCCGGCGGTATCGTACGCGATCGCGAGGTCGTCGAAGATCACGCGTTCGATGCCGACTAGCGTGTCGTGCCCCTTGGCGCCCGACAAGGCATCGACCTTGAGCGCACCGTCCGCCTGACTGAGCGCGTACTTTGCAGCCGTGCCTGTGAAAATGACGCTGTCGCGGCCACCTTTGCCGTCGATGACCTCGTCACCATTGCGTCCATGGAACACGTCATTGCCGGCGCCGCCGTCCTGGCGCGGCGGCGCGTCGGCCGTGCGGAACTTCAGCGTGGCGCCGGCGAACGGATGGCTGCTGGTGTCGGCGATGCTGCCCGGGGCCAGCGTCAGCACATAGTCGGTGCCGTATTCGAGCGGCTTCGGCGTGAGTGTCAGCGAACTGAATCTGGCAGGCAGCGACGCATTGCCGGCGGCGGCGCTGAAGCTTTCCACCAGGTCGCCATTGGCCAGGCGCAGCGTGATGGCGGCACCGCCCAGCTGCACCACTTCATCGAAATACACATACATCGACATGCCCCGCTCTAATACTTGTGTGCCGACAGGCAGTATCGAGGAAGTCAGCAGCGGCGGCAGCGTATCGACATACGGCGTGACCTCGTTGCTTTCCTTGAGCGTGTAGCTGCCGGTGGCGCTCGATGAAGCCGAAACAGCCACGTAATACGTCACATCGGCGCCGGCGTAGAAGCCCAGCGTCGGATCCTTTCCATATAAATAGGTTTGGTATGCCACGGTGTCGCCGTGCACGTCGACCATTTTCAGCGACATCGCACTGGACGGCAATGTGCCGCCGCGCCCGCCTGTGCCCGTCAGTTCGAAGTAATATGAGTGCCGCGCTTTCAGGTCGACGCGGACCCAGTCGGTGTCGGTGGCAAAGTCGATATTACTGACGATGAGCCCGCCGGGTGACAGCGTGGCGCTGGTACGCGCATCGGCGCTCACCTTGTCCTGGCTACTGCCGTACATCGACACGCCATAGGTGCCGATATGCTTTTGCATCGGGTCGCTCACCGCCAGGTAATAGTCGCCCGTCGTCGTCGCGTGAAATACCAACTGGGCGGTATAGGTCGGGCTTCCCCTGTCGGCCTCGGCCAGTGTCACACCCGCGCCGTCGAGCAGCTGCAGCTGTCCTGTGGATAGCAGCGTATGCCCGGCTTGTTGCGTGTCGAGTGAAAACACATAGTCGGAACCGGCCCGCAACGAGACCCGGAGCCAGTCCGCGTCGCGGGGCGTTTCCAGCGCGCCCTCCACCGCGATGGCGGGTGTCAGCCTGCCGGCCGACGCGATGCTGGCGCCGAAATCGTCCGCAGGCGCCGGTGCCACCAGCAGCGTGTAGGCCCCTAGCGTGAAGGAACTCGTCACCTGGAAATAATAATCGCCAGAGGCGGGCGCTCGCCACAGCATGGAATCGGTGCCGTAAACTGTGGACGAATCAAACCATAACTGCTTGCCAGCGGCGTCGAACAGGCCCAGGTCGAGCTCCTCGCCGTGCGCGCCCAGCGCTTGCAGCAAGTAAGACTGGCCGGCCGTCAGCGTTGCCTTGAACCAGTCGGCGTCGGCGTGAACTTCCAGCGTGCCGTGCGCGAGTGCGTCAGGCAGCACGCGCCCCGTGGTGGCGATGCCGGCCCTGTAGTCATCCTGCACCTCGGTCAGTACGACGTGATACGGCACGGCGTCGCCGGTGCCGCCGGTCGCGCTGACGTAGTAGACGCCATCCTCGCTAGGCACCAGCGACAAGGCGGCCACGCCTTCCCAGCGGCCGCCGTTGCCTGAGATGCGCGCGGCCGGACCGCCAGACTGCTCCAGTCCGCGGAATACGGTGCCATAGGCCGCGCCGCCGCTGTCGAGCGTCACCGTGTAGCTGACGCCGGCGCGCAGCGTCAGACCGAACTGGTCGACGTCGCCAGCGTAATTGATGACGCCATCAAGTTTGCCGTTCAACCGCAAGGCGGTGGCGTGCGCGATATCGTTGGCGTGGTCGTCGCGCGCCAGCGCCACGGCGCTGAGCGTGTAGCTGCCGGTAACGTCGCTGGCGCCCATGTCGAGAAAATAGTCGCCCGCGCGCTTCGGGGCGAACAGGATGGTTTTCGGTTTGCCCTGAAGTGTAGGCGTGCCTTGCCCAACCTCCACGGCGCCGTCGGCGCCTTGCGGGTCCCATAGCTGGATGTAGTCTTCGTAGACGCCGGAACTCCACATGCCCAGCGTACCGGCGTTCGACTCTGCCGCCGTCAGCGTGAACTGGTACAGCGTCAGCGTATCGAGCGTCACCTTGTACCAATCGTGGTCGCCGGTTTTTTCGATCACGCCCTGCACGCTGGCGCCGACAGCCAACTGAGCCTTGGTCGATGCATCGCCGGCCACATCGCCGCCCCCATTGACCGGCGCCGAGACCGAAAACGCCAGCGTCTTCGATGGCGCCGATACGTGCAACGCACCATCGGTAGCGCGGGCTGTCGCCTGATATTGGCCAGCCGGCAGGTCGAGATCGATAGCCCAGTGTCCGTTTTCGCTGGCCGTGGTGTGGCCGCGCACGACGCCGTCGATGCTCAGCGCGATCTGCGCTCCCGTTTCGGTTGTGCCAGAAAACGCCGCGAGTTCCCAGCCGTTTACGTTGTTCGCGCCATTGCCGAGCATGAGCAGCGGTGCATCCGGTGCATGCTCGTCGACCCTGACGGACCACGATGCGTTGCCGCTGGTGGTGCCGGCGTTGGTGGTGGCGGTGGCGCGGAAGCGGTAGGCGCCATCGGCCAGCGAGGGAGCTTCGATGTGCCAGAAACCGGACGCGTTTGCCTGGGTCGCCAGGAAGAACTCGTTGTTGGCCAGGATGCGCACCGTGGCGGCGGGTGTCGTCTCGCCGTACAGGACAGTGCCATTCGCGTGAATATAGAAACTGCCGTAGTACGCCGAACCAATCGTCGGCGCGATTGGCGCCTGGTTGCCGATATCCACTTTCAGTACGGTACTGGTAGCGGTCAGCCCGCCAGCGTCGTGCGCCACGGCAACGATGTCATGATGCCCGGTTGCCGGCCAGCGCGCCAACTGGTATTCGTAGTGGCCATTGTCGGTGGCGGTGACGGTGGACAGCTTGGCGCCGTCGAGCACGATGTCGACGGACGCGCCGGGCGCTGTCCAGCCGGTCACGCCGAACTTATCGCGTTTCTCGGGGGTACTGACGTCACTGCCGAGCAGCAGGATGGGAGCGGCAAGCGTGCTTGGATTCATTGTTAATTCTGAAAGAAAATGCCAGTGTAACGGATGTTAAATGGATTGCAATATTACTTTTGAGAATTTTCACTCTACCATTTCCCAAGTCTCGACCACGGCTTTGTTTTTGGGCCGGTTGGCGCGCTGGCAGCATCGCCACAATTGCAGTAAGGGAAAGTGATGAAACTTGGACCTTGGCACGATTTGATCGACCCGTTGATGACCGGCTGAAGGTCCGGAAATAGGGCGGATGCGAGGACTTTCTGTTGCGGAAACAAAAACGCCAACCTGCATGGATTGGCGTTTCTCGTTGAAACTGTTCTTGGTGGCCAGGGCGGACTCGAACCACCGACACCAGGGTTTTCAAGACTATTGTCGCGACTGCAATGGTGTGGGCAAACTAATTGTCTGGAATTGGCCTGAAGTAACCGATGATACTCGCGGAATTTCGTACGCAGATTTGGACATGATTCTTCTTCTCGATCCGCGCATCGGGGTAAATCGGTCCCCCTTCCCAAAAGGCGCCTCGCACCGTGTCATAGGATTGAAGCGGGGCTGTATCGGGGTTTTCCTCTTGCCACTCGGCGGTTCGCGTGACAGCTCTTAGTTCATGGACCATGTTAATCACGGCGCAATCCAATTTGCGCTTCCAGAGTTCCTTTCCTTCGCCATTTTTCGGCAAAAATTCCGCCCCGCCTCGCGCTGTCAACAATGCATCGTAGCCGACCTCGAGATAGCTCAACCCCTTGGCATCCAGCAAATTCAAGCACAGGCCAGGATCGATGATTGCCCCTACGACGGCTACTTTTTCCTTGCGACCTTGCCACTTGAATTTTTCGCGAACGAATTGCTCCGCTCGGAGCGGGCTGTATTCCCAGAAGTAAATTCCATGGCCAAGCCAGTCGTAATCGTTCTCGCTTGCAGCGAGATGACTTTTCCCCGACAGTATCTTCTCGGCCGTTTTCTGATCAGTGCCGTGAAAGCCAATGAGGAAACTTGGAAGAAGCTCGTAGCGGGAGCCGGAGATCATCAGTCTTTATATGCTTTTTTCAGGTTGCCGGAAGGAGTAGTGATTCCAGCTTTGGTGACAACACTGCGCAGTTTTTCTGGATGACTCTTGAGCACTGTCACGACTGATCGAAATGTGGCCAGATCTTCAGCGGCCGACCGTTTCGTCTGGAACTGACCTGAATGTGAGGATTTCCGTACGCTGAGCTTAGACATGATGATCTCTCCGAGGTTAATCATTGTAGCACCGCCGTCACGGCCGTCTATTTACGGGAATGCAGCTTCGGCCAAGATTCTTGCATGCAGCATCATGCCGGTCGGTTACACCCGCTTAGACGATACCGGAAATAGAAAGGATAGATTTTGTCCGACTCAGCAACAAAAACGCCACCCGAAGGTGGCGTTTTTTGAATTCTTGGTGGCCCGGGGCGGAATCGAACCACCGACACAAGGATTTTCAATCCTCTGCTCTACCAACTGAGCTACCAGGCCAAGGTGGAGAATTATAGCAGGCCGAAACAGGTTTGCAATAGTGGAAAAGCATTTTTCCGCACAGATCGCCAATTTTTGCCTGTGGCGCAAATATTATTTGTTAATGGCGCTATTTTTCTCAACAAACAGTGCAGGCATAGTGGAGACCTTCCATCTCTCCATGAGGCAGCACATGAGCACCAATACTATTCCCGCCATCGGCCTGGGCACTTTTCGCCTGCAAGGGCAGGTCGTCATCGATGCGGTGCGCGAAGGCATCGCGGCCGGCTACCGCCATATCGACACGGCGCAAATCTATGGCAACGAGGCTGAAGTCGGGCAGGCGCTGGCCGACAGCGGCGTGCCGCGCGACGACCTGTTCGTGACGACCAAGGTGTGGACAGCGAACCTGGGACGCGATCAACTGATCCCGAGTCTGAAGGAAAGCCTGGCGAAACTGCGCCTGGAACGGCTGGACCTGGCGTTGATCCACTGGCCGTCGCCGGACGACGCGATCCCGGTGGCGGAATACATGGCGGCGCTGGCCGAAGCGAAGGCGCAGGGCTTGACCCGACTGATCGGCGTGTCCAATTTCACCAACGAGCACCTGCGCCAGGCGATCGACGTCGTCGGCGCCGATCAAATCGCCACGCAGCAGGTCGAAATCCACCCCTTCCTGCAAAACCGCAAGGTGGTGGAATATGCGCGCAGCCAGGGCATTCACCTCACCGCGTACATGCCGCTCGCTTATGGCGCCGTGCTCGATGACCCGGTCATCGGCCGGATCGCCGAACGGCACCAGGCGACGGCGGCGCAGGTCGCGCTGGCCTGGTCGCTGCGGCAGGGTTATGCGGTGATCCCGTCGTCGACCCGGCGCGCCAACCTGGACAGCAACCTGGCGGCGCGCCGCATCGTGCTGACGGACGACGACATGGCCGCTATCGCCGCGCTGGAGCGCAACGGGCGCATCGCCAATCCGGAAGGGCTGGCGCCGCGCTGGGACTGAATCGTATCGGGCGGGGCGGGCCGCCTATCCGGCCGCGCCCGCCATAACGCCCGCGCCGCTATAATGTTTGGATGAACAGTCCATCTTCCCCCTCCATGCAGCGCGTCATGCAGAGTGATATTTGTATCGTTGGCAACGGTGCCATCGCCAAGACGGCTGCCCTGGCATTCGCTCAGGCGGGGCAGAGCGTGACGCTGCTGGTGCCGCCATCCCCGCCAACACCTTCCTCGACACCGCTTCCGCAGCCGGACGCCGGCTGGGATGTGCGCGTGTATGCGTTGAATCACACGGCAAACAAGTTATTGTCGTCCCTTAAAGTGTGGGATGCGCTGGATGCGGCGCGCGTGGCGCCGGTCGATGCGATGGTGGTCAACGGCGACGGCGCGCAGGCCGGCGGCCTGGCCTTCGATGCTTACGGTGCCCACACCGGCACGCTGGCGTGGATCGTCGAAGACCGCAACCTGAACCAGGCGCTCGACGGCGCGCTGCGCTTCGCCAAGAACGTCGATATCGTCGCCGGCCACGCCACCGCGCTGTTGCGCGAGGCCGATGGCGCCGGCGTGCAGCTGGAAGACGGCACCCGCATCCGCGCCGCGCTGGTGGTGGGCGCCGACGGCGCCGATTCCTGGGTGCGCGGCCAGTGCGACATCGGTCTCGATTACCGCTCCTACGCCCAGCGCGCGATCGTCGCCAATTTCAATTGCGAACTGCCGCACCACGGCGCCGCGCACCAGTGGTTCACCGGCGCCGAGGGCATCGTCGCGCTGCTGCCGCTGCCCGGCAACCTGGTTTCTCTCGTCTGGTCGGCGCCCGATGCGTTGGCCGAGTCGCTGCGCGCCGAGTCGGCGCAGCAGCTGGCCGGGCGTCTGGCGCCCTACGCGCAATCCAAGCTTGGCGCGCTGACGCCGCTGCAGCCGGAACTGGTGCGCGACTTTCCGCTGCGCCTGCTGCGCCCGCACGCGATGGTGTCGGCGCACGTGGCGCTGGTGGGGGATGCCGCGCACGTCGTGCATCCTCTGGCGGGGCACGGCATGAACCTGGGCTTCGCCGACGTGGCCGAACTGGTTGCCATCGTCAATGCGCGCGAGCCGCAGCGCGGCATCGGCGACGAGCGCGTGCTGGCGCGGTATGCGCGCGCGCGCAAGGAAGACGTGCTGCTGATGCAGCTGGCCACGGACGGCCTGGAGCGCCTGTTCGGGACCGACCTCGAACCTTTGCGCGTGATGCGCAATTTGGGATTAAACTTGCTGGACAAATTGCCGGTACTCAAGCGCCGGCTGATTTCCCATGCACTTGGAAAGCAGTGACCGGAGCCTTTAAATGAGAAACAGCAAGACCGCATTATTGTTGGCATCGGCGTTGATGGCGTCGTGCGTCGGCGCTGAAAACACGACCGAAGCGAATATCAAGAAACTGATCGAGCCGCGCCTGGGCGAGAACGTCAAGGTCGATTCGGTCAAGGAAACGCCGTACGCCGGCCTGTACGAAGTGCGCATCGGCGACGAAATCCGCTACACGGATAAAAGCGCCACTTACCTGATGGTCGGTCACGTCTTCAACGTCAAGACCTCGCAGGATCTGACGCAGGAGCGCATCGACGACATCAGCCGGATCAAGTTCTCGGACTTGCCGCTGGAGCAGGCCTTAAAAACCGTCAAGGGCAACGGCAAGCGCGTGATCGCCGTGTTCGAGGACCCGAACTGCGGCTATTGCAAGCGTTTCCGCCAGCAGGCGCTGAAGGATGTGGACAACATCACGGTCTACACCTTCATGTACAACATCCTGGCCGAAGACTCGTTTACGAAGTCGAAGAATATCTGGTGCGCGGCGGACCGCAACAAGGCGTGGGACGACTGGATGATATCCGGCAAGGCCGCCCCCGCGGCGCCGGCCGGCTGCGTGGCGCCGAACGACAAGGTGCTGGCGCTGGGCCAGAAATTGAAGGTCAATGGCACGCCGGCGATCTTCTTCGCCGACGGCAGCCGCGTGCCCGGCGCCATCGATATCAAGACGCTGGAAGCAAAGCTGGCCGCCGTCAAGCAATAAGCTTCCTCCCGGAAGCCTCCACATTCTGTAGCAAGCTGTCTGTCGTTCCCGCGAAGGCGGGAACCCATACCACGTGTGCTTTCCTCTTTAAGCAGAGCAGGATCGGATACCCGGCATGGTTTCCCGCTTCCGCAACAGTCAAGCAGTACCCCCAAGTTCCACTTCAACCCCCTCCCGGAGTTATAGATGATCACATTGAATATCAATGGACGTGACATGCAGGTGGATGCTGATCCATCCACCCCGATTCTTTGGACCTTGCGCGATAACCTGAACATGACCGGCACCAAGTTCGGTTGCGGCGCGGCGCTGTGCGGCGCCTGCACCGTGCACCTGGGCGGGCAGCCGATCCGCTCCTGCATCACGCCGATTTCGGCCGCGGTCGGGCAAAAAATCACAACCATCGAGGCGATGGAAGGAGATAAGGTCGGCAAGGCGGTGCAGGATGCGTGGGTGCGGCACGACGTGCCGCAATGCGGTTACTGTCAAAGCGGCCAGGTGATGAGCGCGACGGCCCTGCTGAAAACGAACAAGGCGCCGACCGACGCCGATATCGACAACGCCATGAGCGGCAACATCTGCCGCTGTGGCACCTATCAACGGATCCGCGCCGCCATCAAAGACGCCGCCAAAACCATCGCCTAAGGGGACGTCATGCGTATCGAATGGATTAATCAGGATGCTGCAGTACCGGCAAGCGGCATGTCGCGCCGTTCCTTCATGAAAGCTGGCGCTGTAGCCGGCGGCGGCCTGGTGCTCGGCTTTATGGTCGGCGGCGGCAACCGCTTCGCGCAGGCGGCAGATGCGCCGAAAGCGGTCTCCGAACCGAATGCTTTTCTGCGCATCGCGCCGGACAACACGGTGACGGTGCAGGTGAACCGGCTCGAATTCGGCCAGGGCGTGCAAACCTCTCTGCCAATGCTGATCGCCGAGGAACTCGACGCGGACTGGTCGCAGATGCGCGGCGAACTGGCTCCGGCCGCCGATGCCTACAAGGACCCGGCGTTCGGCATCCAGATGACGGGCGGCTCGGGCACCATCGCGCACTCGTTCATCCAGTACCGTGAAATCGGCGCCAGGGCGCGCGCGATGCTGGTCGCGGCGGCGGCCGAGCAGTGGAAAGTCAGTCCGGACCAGGTCAAGACGGCCAAGGGCATGCTGATCGGGCCGGCCGGGCAGAAGGCGACCTATGGTTCCTTCGCCGACGCGGCCATGAAGCAGCCGGTGCCGGCTAGCGTCAAGCTGAAGGATGCGAAGGATTTCCGCATCATCGGCAAGCCGGTCAAGCGCCTGGACGCGCGCGCTAAATCGAGCGGCAAGCAGCAGTTCGGCATGGATTTCAAGCCGGCCGGCACCAAGGTCGCGGTGCTGGTGCATCCGCCGGTGTTCGGCGCCAAAGTGTCCAAGTTGGATGCGAGCGCGGCGAAGGCGGTCAAGGGCGTGATCGACGTGCTGGAAGTGGCGACCGATCGCGGCGGGCGCGGCGTCGTCGTCATCGCCGACGGCTACTGGCCGGCAAAGCAGGGCCGCGAGGCGCTGGTGGTGGAGTGGGACAGCAGCGCGGTCGAGAAAGTCAGCACCGACAAACAGATGGCTGACTACAAGGCGCTGGCGCAGACGCCGGGCCTGCCGGTCAAGACGGCGGATATGGCTAAACTGGCCGGCGCGGCGAAGAAAATCACGGCCGTCTACGAATTCCCCTACCTGGCGCATGCGCCGATGGAGCCGCTGAACTGCGTGATCGACCTGAAAGGCGACACCTGCACCGTGTGGGCCGGTTCGCAATTCCAGACGCTGGACCAGATGGCGATCGCCCGCACCGCAGGCTTGAAGCCGGAACAGGTCACCTTGAACACGATGATGGCCGGCGGCGGTTTCGGCCGGCGCGCGGTGCCGACCTCCGATTACCTGGTGGAGGCGACCAACGTCGCGCTGGCGTACAAGGCGGCCGGCAAGTCCGGTCCCCTTAAAATCATCTGGAGCCGGGAAGACGACATCAAGGGCGGTTACTATCGTCCCGCCCACGTGCACCGCGCCGAACTGGGTTTCGATGCCAAGGGGAGTTTGCTGGCCTGGAACCACAGTATTGTCGGCCAGTCGATCATCGGCGGCACGCCGTTCGAGCCGATGATGGTCAAGAATGGCGTCGACAGCACGATGGTCGAAGGCATGGGCGAACCTTACGAGGTGCCGATGAACCTGACGGTGCACAACGCCAAGGTCAATGTGCCGGTGCTGTGGTGGCGCTCGGTCGGCTCGACCCACACCGCCTTCGTCATGGAAACGCTGATCGACGAAGCGGCGCACGCGGCCGGCATGGACCCTGTCGCCTATCGCAAGAAGATCATCGATCCGAAACACGCGCGCCACCTGGCCGCGCTGGACCTGGCGGTGGCGAAGTCGGGCTACGGCAAGAAGGCGCTGCCGAAAGGGCAGGCCTGGGGCGTGGCGTTGCATGAATCCTTCAACACCGTGGTCGCCTACGTCGTCACGGCATCCGTAAAGGACGGCGTGCCCAAACTGCACAAGGTTACCGCGGGCGTGCATTGCAATACGGCCGTCAATCCCTTGAGCATCGAGGCACAGGTGCAGGGCGCCGTGCTGATGGCGGTCGGCACCACCTTGCCGGGCGCCGCCATCACGTTCAAGGATGGCGTGGTCGAGCAGCAGAACTTCGGAGACTACGTGGTGGCGCGCATGCCGGACATGCCGGTGGTGGACGTTCACATCGTGCCTTCGTCCGACGCGCCGACCGGCATGGGAGAGCCGGGTTTCCCGCCACTGGCGCCGGCCTTTGCCAACGCCGTGTTCAAGCTGACCGGTAAGCGCCTGCGCAAGCTGCCGTTCGACCTGGCCACGGCCACCGCGTAAGGGAGAAAGATGGGCATCACCGGCATCCTGCTGGCGGCCGGAAGGGGCAAGCGGTTCGACCCTTCCGGCGCGCGCAACAAGTTATTGCAAGCCGTCGACGGCAGCGTCGTCGTGGTCAACAGCGCGCGCCATATGCTGGCGGTGATGCCGCGCGTGGTCGCCGTGGTGCGTCCGGGAGATGACGGCGTGGCGGCGCAGTTGCTGGCGCTGGGCTGCGACGTCACCGTCTGCGAATCGGCCGACAGCGGCATGGCCGCTTCGCTGGTGCATGCGCTGCGCCACGCCGAACAGAAAGAAGCGGCGCAAGGCTGGCTGATCGCGCTGGGCGACATGCCCCGCGTGCGCCCGGCTACGATACAATCGCTGCAAGACGCACTGGAGCGGGGGGCGGACATTGCGGTCCCCGTGTTCCAGGGGCGGCGCGGCAATCCGGTCGGTTTTACACGCACTCACTTGCCGCTGCTGCTGGCGCTGCAAGGCGACCAGGGCGCGCGCGGCATTTTAAAGAATCACCCGGTGCATGAAGTGGCGGTGGACGATAACGGCATCTTGCAGGATATCGATACGCCGGCCGACCTGCATCCTGAGGAGAACCATGAAGAAGATCGCACAGAATAAGCAAGCCGGCGTGGCGTACGCCATCGTCGGCAAGGATTTGCCGGGCCACCTGTTCCAGGTGACGCTGACGGTCGACGCGCCTGCGCCCGACGGCCAGGTGCTGTCGCTGCCGGCCTGGATACCGGGCAGTTACATGATCCGCGAATTCTCGCGCAACATCGTGCAGATCCGCGCCGAAGCGAACGGCCAGCCGGTGCCGCTGGCCAAGCTGGACAAGCATTCCTGGCAGGCCGCGCCGGTCAAGGGCGTGCTAACCGTGCAGTACGACGTTTATGCGTGGGACCTGTCGGTGCGCACCGCCCACATGGATCAGACCCACGCCTTCTTCAACGGCACCAGCGTGTTCCTGCGCGTGGCCGGACAGGAAGATGCGCCGCACGTGGTCGATATCCAGCGTCCGGCCGATCCCGCCGCGAAGACCTGGCGCGTGGCCACCGCGCTGCCGGAATTGAAAGCCAAGCGCTACGGCTTCGGCACCTATGTCGCCGCCAATTACGATGAACTGATCGACCACCCGGTGGAACTGGGCGACTTTGCGCTGGCGACCTTCAAGGCGCACGGCATCCCGCACGACATCGTCGTCACCGGCCGCGTGCCGAACCTGGACCTGGCGCGCCTGTGCGCCGACCTGAAGGCGATCTGCGAAACCCAGATCGCCTTTTTCGAGCCGAAGACGAAACGCGCGCCGATGGAGCGTTACGTGTTCATGACGCTGGCCGTCGGCGACGGTTACGGAGGCCTGGAACACCGCGCCTCGACCGCGCTGATCTGCGCGCGCGCCGACCTGCCGTGCAGCGCCGCGCCCAAGGGCGCGGAGATCGGCGACGGTTACCTGAAATTCCTCGGCCTGTGCAGCCACGAGTATTTCCATACCTGGAACGTCAAGCGCATCAAGCCGGCCGTGTTCGCGCCGTACGACCTGCAAGTGGAAAACTACACGCCGCTGTTATGGCTGTTCGAAGGCTTCACCAGTTATTACGATGACTTGATGCTGGTGCGCGCCGGGATCATCGCCGAACCGGCTTATTTCAAATTGCTCGGCAAGACGGTCGGCAGCGTGCTGCGCGGCAGCGGCCGCAACAAGCAGAGCGTGGCCGATTCCAGCTTCGACGCCTGGGGCAAATATTACCGGCAGGACGAGAACGCGCCGAACGCCATCGTCAGCTATTACACCAAGGGTTCGCTGATCGGGCTGGCGCTCGATCTGACCATCCGCGCGAAAAGCGCCGGCAAAAAATCCCTCGACGACGTGATGCAGGCGCTGTGGCAGCGTTATGGCCGCGACTTTTATCCGTCGGTCGGGCGCGGCGTCACGCCGGCCGAGGTGGAAGCGCTGTTCGATGAAATCAGCGGCGTAAAACTGAAATCCTTCTTCGACAGGTACATCCGCGGCACCGACGACCTGCCGCTGGCGAAGCTGCTTTCTCCGTTCGGCGTCAAGTACAGCGACGAGCGCAAGTCCGGCAAGCCGTCGCTGGACGTCAACCTGGGACGCGAAGGCAATGACTGCAAGCTGTCCAGCGTGCACGAAGGCGGCGCCGCGCACGCGGCCGGGCTGTCGGCGGGCGATCTGCTGGTCGCCGTCGACGGCTTGCGCGTGACGCCGGCCAACCTGGACGCCTTGCTGGCACGCTACCGCGTCGGCGCCACCGTCGAAGTGCACGCCTTCCGCCGCGACGAATTACAGAAATTCAGCGTGCAGTTGCAGGGCGAACGCATCCCGAACATCACGCTGGCGCTGGACGCGGCCGGCAAGAAGGCCGCCGGCCCGCTGCGCCCCAGCGCCGTGCGCTGAGTCGCGTGTACTCGCTCGACCTGCACACCATCATCCTGATGTCGACCCTGACCGGGGGCGGCATGGCGATCGTGCTGTATTCCATGCACCGCAGTTTTGGCGAAGAAGTCAAAGGGCTGGACCGCTGCGCGATGGGCTTGCTGGCGATGGTCGGCGGGGCCTCGATGTTCGGCTTGCGCGACGTCTTGCCGGAAAACGCCGTGCTGATGGCGGCCAACGGCTTGCTGTTGCTGGGCCTGGGTTTGGGCATGATCGCCGTCCAGGAATTCTTCGGCCAGCCGCCCGGCTGGCGCAGGTTTTACGGGGTATGGCTGTGCGGGTTTGTCGGCGTCGGCTGGTGGCTGCTGGTGGTGCCCAATTTTCCGGCCCGGGTGGCGACCTTTTCCTTCCTGGTGTTTATCTATTATGCGACCCAGACGGTGACGGTGTGGCGCCATGGCACGCGCCATTTTTCCACATGGTTCTTCGGCACGCTGGTCACGTTCCAGTCGCTGGTGGTGCTGGTGCGCGGCGTGGCCGCGCTGATGAACGGCTCCGGCAGCGTGAACATGATGCGCAATTCGGGGCTGACCAATTTATTCCTGGCCACCGCCAATTTCATGTCGCTGATGCTGGCGGTGGGTTTCATGACGATGGCCACGCGCCGCCTGCAAACCATCCTCGAACAGCGCTCGACGCACGATCCGCTGACCGGCGTGCTGAACCGGCGTGGCTTCGGCGTGTTTTATGAGCGGCAGCGCATCCAGATGCGGCGCAGCGGCCGCCCGCTCACACTGATGAGCATCGATCTCGACCACTTCAAGGCGGTCAACGACCGTTATGGCCACGTCGTCGGCGACCGCGTGCTGGTGAATGTGGCGCGCATCGTCAGCCAGGCGCTGCGCGAAAGCGACGATGTGGCGCGCTTCGGCGGCGAGGAATTCGTCGTGCTGCTGCCCGATGCCGAAGTGCCGCGCGCCTTGCTGGTGGCCGAACGCATCCAGGCCGCGCTGCGCAGCGGGCAGGATGGCGCGCTGCCGCCGTGCACGGTCAGCATCGGCGTCGCCAGCCATGTGTCGGAGCAGGAAAGTTTCGACAGCCTGCTGGCGCGCACCGACGCCGCGCTGTACCGCGCCAAGGCCAACGGGCGCGACCGCGTGGAACAGGCCGACCTGGCGGAAACCGTCGTTACTGCGGTCCCGACAGCGTACGCAGCTGGAAGCGGTAATCTTTATTGAACAGGAAAGTTTCGGCGAAATCGAGCGTCTTGTGGTGCGCCGGCAGCAGGTGATGCGGTTTCGGTAGCGGCAGAGCCTTGCGCACGGCGGCCAGCGCGACGTCGGACGCCTGCTGGTCGCGCGAGCGCACCACGCGCAGGCTGACGATTTCGCCCTCGTGGCCGATCTTGATCTCGACCACGACGATGGCCGGCAGCATCGGCGGCAACGCCCCGGCGAAGATCGCGTCCGGGCTGGCCTGGACGATCTGCTCGGCGGCGGCGCGCTTGTAGTCGGCGAGATTGTCGTAGGCGGCATTGGTCTGCCGCGGCGCTTTCGGCGGCAGCACTTCCTCCACCGGCAGCGGCGTCGGTTCGATGACGACGGCAGGCTTGCGCAGCGCCGTTTTCTGGCACGCCGCCAGCAGCAGGGCGGTGGTGATGACTGCAACATACCCGATCGATCTGTTCATCGCGCACCTCCGTTACATCGTTGCAGATTCAGCTGAACAGGCGGCGCAGTTCGGCGCCCGGATCGGGCGCGCGCATGAACGCTTCGCCGACCAGGAAGCCGTGCACATCGGCGTCGCGCATGCGTTTGACGTCGCCCCCGTTCAGGATACCAGACTCCGTAATGACGAGGCGTTCCGGCGGAATGCGCGGCAGCAGGCCGATGGTGATGTCGAGCGAGGTCTCGAAAGTGCGCAGGCTGCGGTTGTTAATGCCGATCAGGTTGCTTTTCAGTTTCAGCGCGGCCGTCAGTTCGTCACCGTCGTGCGATTCGATCAGCACGTTCATGCCGAGCTCGTGCGCGCACGCTTCCATTTCCGCCATCAAGCCGTGATCCAGCGCCGACACGATCAAGAGGATGCAGTCGGCGCCGAGCGCGCGCGCTTCATAGATCTGGTACATGTCGATCATGAAATCCTTGCGCAGCACGGGCAGCGCGCAGGCCGCGCGCGCCTGTTTCAGGTAATCGTCGGCGCCCTGGAAATAGTGGACGTCGGTCAGCACCGACAGGCAGGCGGCGCCGTTGGTCTCATAGCTGGCGGCGATGTCGGCCGGGCGGAAATCGGCGCGGATGACGCCTTTCGACGGCGACGCCTTCTTGACTTCGGCGATCACGCCGGCCGCGCCGGCGCCGATATGCTTGCGCAGGTTCGCCTCGAAGCCGCGCAGGTTCTGGCGCAGTTCTGCATTGTTTTCCACTTCGTCGCGCAGGCTGGCCAGGCTGCGGTGTTTTTTTGCGGCGGCCACTTCATCGGCCTTGGTGGCCAGGATTTTGTTCAGGATATCGGACATGGTGTTTTCTCAGTGTTGTTCGGACAGGGCCAGGCGCGCGCCAAGCGCGACGAACAGGCTGCCGGTGATGCGGTTCAGCCACAGCGCCACGCGCGGCTGCACTTGCAGGCGCGCACTGGCGAAGGCGGTCAGCAGGGCCAGCGTGTTACACCACAACATGCCGTTGAGGTTGAAGATGCAGCCGAGCAGCAGGAAGGCGAGCGCCTTGTCGGGCGAATCGGCCGCGATAAACTGCGGCACGAACGCCAGGAAAAACAGCGCCACTTTCGGATTCAGGATATTGGTCAAAAAGCCTTGGGCGAAGATTTTTCGATAAGCCAGCGGCGTATTTTTTACAATCAACGGCGAAAGGCTGGGGTCAGACCCCACGGGTCTGACCCCGGTTTTTGCCTCTGATTTTAATTTTGCACGCAACATGCCGACACCGACATAGACGATGTACGCCGCGCCGACCCACTTGACGACACTAAACGCCATCGCCGAAGTGGCCAGCAGCGCCGACAGCCCCACCGCGGCGGCAGTCACGTGCACCATCGTGCCGGCGCCGATGCCCAGCGCGGCGCAACATCCGGCGCGCCAGCCCTGGGTCGCGCTGCGCGCCATGATCAGCAGCGAATCCGGTCCCGGCATGATGTTCAGCAGCAGGCCGGAAATGACGAACAGCGGTAAATCATGGATGCCGAACATGAGGAAACCCTCAGTTGCCGGCGCCGAGCTGCTGCGTGGCCTGGACGAACTGTTCGACTTTTGCCAGCGCCGCGCCGGACGTGATGGCCGCGCGCGCGCGCGTTAAACCGTCGCCGATCGAGTCGGCCACGCCGGCCGCGTACAGCGCCGTGCCCGCGTTGAGCGCGACGATATCGTAGGCAGGACCCGGCTCGCCGTTCAGCGCTTCGAGCATCTTCGCCTTCGATTCGGCCGCATTGGCCACCTTCAGGTTGCGGCTGGCGATCATCTGCAAGCCGTAATCTTCCGGGTGGATTTCGTATTCGCGGATTTCTCCGTTGACCAGTTCGCCGACCATGGTCGCCGCGCCGAGCGAGACTTCATCCATGTTGTCGCGGCCATAGACGACCACCGCGTGCTGCGCGCCTAGTCTCTGCAAGACGCGCACCTGGATGCCGACCAGGTCGGCGTGGAACACGCCCATCAGGATGTTCGGTGCGCCGGCCGGGTTGGTCAGCGGTCCCAGGATATTGAAAATCGAGCGCACGCCCAGTTCGCGCCGCACCGGCGCCACGTGTTTCATCGCGCTGTGGTGGTTCGGCGCGAACATGAAGCCGATGCCGGTCTGCGCGATCGATTGCGCGATCTGTTCCGGTTTCAGATTGATGTTGGCGCCGAGCGCCTCGATCACGTCGGCGCTGCCGGACGACGACGACACGCTGCGCCCGCCGTGCTTGGCCACGCGCGCGCCGGCGGCGGCGGCGACGAACATCGCCGTCGTCGAAATGTTGAACGTATGCGCGCCGTCGCCGCCGGTGCCGACGATGTCGAGCAGATTCGTCGTGTCGGCCATCGGCACCTTGGTCGAGAATTCGCGCATCACTTGGGCGGCGGCGGCGATTTCTCCGATGGTTTCCTTCTTGACGCGCAGGCCCATGGTCAGCGCGGCGATCATCACCGGCGACATCTCGCCGGACATGATCTGGCGGAACAGGTGCAGCATCTCGTCGTGGAAAATTTCGCGGTGCTCGATGCAGCGCAGCAGGGCTTCTTGATGGGTGATAGGCATGGCGGTTCCTTCTTCAATGGTGGCGCGGGACGGGGTCGATCTGCGGCGCGCGCGGGCGCGCCGCCGGCATCAACGGTCCAGGAAGTTCTTCAGCAGGGCGTGACCGTGTTCCGACAGGATCGATTCGGGGTGGAACTGCACGCCCTCGATATCGAATTCCCTGTGGCGCACGCCCATGATCTCGCCGTCGTCGGTCCACGCCGTCACTTCCAGGCAGGCCGGCAGCGAGGCGCGTTCGATCGCCAGCGAGTGGTAACGGATTACCGTGAAGGGACTCGGCAAGTCCTTGAAGACGCCCACGCCGGTATGGGCGATGACGGAAGTTTTGCCATGCATGACCTGCTTGGCGCGGATCACCTTGCCGCCGAACGCTTCGCCGATGGCCTGGTGGCCGAGGCACACGCCCAGGATCGGCTTCTTGCCGGCGAAGTGTTTTAATACCTCGACCGAGATGCCGGCCTGCGCCGGCGCTTTCGGGCCGGGCGAGACGCAGATGCGGTCCGGGTTCATCGCCTCGATCTCGGCGATCGTGATTTCATCGTTGCGGAAGGTGCGCACGTCCTCACCCAGTTCGCCGAAATACTGCACGATGTTATAGGTGAAGGAGTCGTAGTTGTCGATCATCAGCAGCATCTCAGAACTCCCCATCCAGGCCATCTTGCACTTGTTCGGCGGCGCGCAGCACGGCGCGCGCCTTGTTTTCAGTTTCTAACCACTCCATTTCGGGGATCGAGTCCGCCACGATGCCGGCGGCGGCCTGCACGTACAGCATGCCGTCCTTGATGACGCCGGTGCGGATCGCGATCGCCACGTCCATCTCTCCGCCGAACGACAGGTAACCGCAGGCGCCGCCGTAGATGCCGCGTTTGCTGATTTCCAGTTCGTCGATGATCTCCATCGCCCGTACTTTCGGCGCGCCGGTCAGCGTGCCGGCCGGGAAGGTGGCGCGCAGCACGTCCAGGTTCGACATGCCGTCTTTCAGGCGGCCCTCGACGTTCGAGACGATGTGCTGCACATGCGAATACTTTTCGATCACCATCCGGTCCGTGACTTTCACGGTGCCGATGTCGGAGATGCGTCCCAGGTCGTTGCGGGCCAGGTCGATCAGCATCACGTGCTCGGCCACTTCTTTTGGGTCGGCCAGCAATTCCTTCGCCAGTTCGGCGTCGCGCTCCGGTGTCGAGCCGCGCGGGCGGGTGCCGGCGATCGGGCGCAAGGTCACTTTCTTTTCGCCATCCGACGCCGTCTCGTTGCGCACCAGGATTTCAGGCGATGCGCCGACGATCTGCATGTCGCCGAAATTATAGAAATACATGTACGGCGACGGGTTCAGCGAACGCAGCGCGCGATACAGGGTCAGCGGCGAATCGACATACGGCTTGCGGATGCGCTGGCCGATCTGCACCTGCATCAAGTCGCCCGCCATCACGTATTCGTGCGCCTTGGCGACGGCCTTCAGGTACTCTTCCTTGCTGAAGTCGCGGATGGTTTCGGTGCGCACCGAGCTCGATGTAACCGGCGCATCGACGCCGCGCCGCAGCAGCGCGCGCAAATCCTTCAGGCGCGCGCGCGCCTTCGAGAACGATTCCGGCTGCGTGGTGTCGGCGTAGACGATCAGGTACAGCTTGCCGGAGATATTGTCGATCACGGCCAGCTCTTCGGTCACCATCAGCTGGATGTCAGGCACGCCCAGGTCATCCTTGGGCGCCGTCGCGGCCAGCTTTTTCTCGATGTGACGCACGGTGTCGTAACCGAAGTAACCGGCCAGGCCGCCGCAGAAGCGCGGCATGCCGGGACGCAGCGCGACCTTGAAGCGGGCCTGGTACTGTTCGATGAAGTCGAGCGGATTGCCTTCGTGGGTTTCGATCACCGTGCCGTTCTTGACGATTTCCGTCAGCGAGCCGGAGCTGCGCAGCACCGTGTTCGCCGGCAGGCCGATGAACGAATATCGGCCGAAACGCTCGCCGCCGACGACGGATTCGAGCAGGAAGGTATTCTTGCCCGCGTTTTGCGTCTGCGCCAGTTTCAGGTACAGCGTCAGCGGGGTTTCCAGGTCGGCGAAAGCTTCGGCGATCAGGGGGATGCGGTTGTAGCCTTCGGTGGCCAGCGATTTGAATTCGAGTTCGGTCATGCTTCTCTCCATGCCGCCATCTAGTGTGGCGGGTGAGGTTCAAAAAACCTGTCGGCCGCAAATGTGCGGGCGACAGCAATCAATCGAGCTTTCAGTTAGCCCAGGATTGCCAGCGTCGCCATAGCCAGGCCTCAATCGAGCCCTGGTGCGTGACATTGTGTCTTTTGTTGAGAAACATGCTGTTGAGTCGTTCAGTTTGCGGTGTGGTTGTGCAAGCGAATCAGGTTCGCCGCGTGTAGCAGCGTGTCAACTATACCATCGGAATCGGTATCGTGTATAGATTCGCCGTGATTGTAACCGTAAGGCACCGTCAACACCGGGCAGCCTGCCGCGCGCGCGGCTTGCGCATCGTTCGACGAGTCGCCGATCGCGACCACTTGCGCCGGTTGCAGGCCGAAATCGGCGCACACCTGCAACAGCGGCAGCGGGTGCGGCTTTTTATGGGCCAGCGAATCGCCACCGTAGACGATCTCGAAATAACCATCCAGCCCCTTTTGTTCCAGCAGCGGGCGCGCGAAGGCGATCGGCTTGTTGGTCACGCAGGCCAGGCGCAGGCCGTGCGCCTTCAAGGCGTCGAGCCCGGCGGCGACATCCGGATACAGCGCGCTGTGGTCGCCGTTGATGTCCAGGTAGTGACGCTGGTAGGCGTCCAGCGCGGCTTCGATATGCTGTTCGACTCCGGCCGCGTCGTAATCGAGCGCGAGCACGGAGCGGATCAGGTTTTCCGAACCCTTGCCGACCATCAGCTTGATGCGCTCGGCCGCGATCGGCGCCAGGCCGAGGTCGGCGCGCATGCGGTTGATGGCGACGTGGAAATCGGGCACGGTGTCGAGCATGGTGCCGTCCAGGTCGATGATGGCGGCACGCACGCCGCGCAGTACGATGGCCGCCGTCATATCAGACGCCTGCCAGCTGGGTGCGCATGGCGTCGATCACGGCCTTGTAGTCGGGCTGGCCGAAGATGGCAGAGCCGGCGACGAAGGTGTCGGCGCCGGCTTTTGCGGCGGCGGCGATATTGTCGATCTTGATGCCGCCGTCGACTTCGAGCAGGATATCTCGGCCCGATTCATCGATCAGGCGGCGCGCCGCGGCGATCTTTTTCAGCGCTTCCGGGATGAAGGACTGGCCGCCGAAGCCCGGGTTGACGGACATGATCAGGATCATGTCGATCTTGTCCATCACGTGTTCCAGGTAATGCAGCGGCGTGCCCGGGTTGAACACCAGGCCGGCCTTGCAGCCGTTGTCGCGGATCAGTTGCAGCGTGCGGTCGACGTGCTCGGATGCTTCCGGGTGGAAGGTGATGATGTTCGCGCCAGCCTTGGCGAAGTCCGGGATGATGCGGTCGACCGGTTTCACCATCAGGTGCACATCGATCGGCACCTGCACGTGCGGGCGGATCGCCTGGCACACCAGTGGGCCGATGGTCAGATTCGGCACATAATGGTTGTCCATCACGTCGAAGTGGATGATGTCGGCGCCGGCGGTGACGACGTTGCGGACTTCTTCGCCGAGGCGGGCGAAATCGGCGGACAGGATGCTGGGAGCGATGCGGAAAGTGGTCATATAGGGCCTGCTTTTAAAAGATGCGCTATTTTACGCTGCTTTGTCCTGCTAATTACCTGTAAAACCTTGCGCCGGCGGCGGATTTGCGGTGCAATGTGGGTCATCCGATGACAAATCGCCACGCTTGCATGCGATTAATGTTGATAGCTTTACTAAGGAACGTCCATGGCCTCATATGAATTCGCTGTTACGGTCAGAACCCAGTATCTGCCTGAGCAGTCCGATCCCGAACGCACCAACTTCGTGTTCACCTATTCGATCACGATCAAGAACACGGGAACGGTGGCCGCGCAACTGATCTCGCGCCACTGGGTCATCACCGACGCCAACAACCACACGGAAGAAGTGCGCGGCCTCGGCGTGGTCGGTCACCAGCCGCTGTTGCAGCCGGGCGAGCAGTTCGAATACACCAGCGGCACCGCGCTGGAAACGCCGCAAGGCTCGATGGTCGGAGAATATTTCTGCGTGGCCGAGGATGGCCACCAGTTCGAAGCGAAGATCCCGGAATTCGTACTGTCCCTGCCGCGCACGCTGCACTGAAAACGACGCAAAACCGGCGGTGAAAAGCCAGATTCGGAACCTGATATCGTTAAGCCAGGCCACAGGCCGTGAAATTGTCATTCCCGCGCAGGCGGGAATCCCATCTTTTTGTGCCGTTTGCGACTCTAAATGAGATTCCCGCCTACGCGGGAATGACAAATTTGCTGCTAACTTAACGGCATTAGGATCGGATCCCACTTTTGCCCTGAATCTCAATCGCCAGCCTTGCTCTCCTGCTTGGCCTTCGGCGCCGGTTTTTTCTTCGATGGCATGGTCCACCAGACGATGAAAACCAGCAGGAAAAACGCGACGAATGCTTCCAACATCAATGCCCACATAGACAACTCCCATGTTATTTGTACGCCGTAGTTTACTCGCTTCGCCCATCGTCGTCGCAATTGCGCTCAGCGCCTGCACTTCGCCGCTGCCGCAGCAGCCCGCCTATCCACCGATGCAACCGCAGCCGGTGCCGCCGCCAACCCAGCCCCAGCCGCCACAGCCGCAGCCGGTCCCAGTGCCGCCGCCCAAGGCGGGCGCGATCCAGTTCGTGCCGTCCAGTTACGCGGCGCTGCCGGGCTGGGACAAGGATGATGTGCGGGCCGCCTGGCCTGCCTTCATGTCGTCGTGCAGCGTGCTGGGCAAGCGCGCCGAGTGGAAAGAGGCGTGCGGCATCGCGCGCCAGGTCAATGCGAACGACGACAAGGGTATTCGCCTGTTCTTCGAAACCTTCCTTGAGCCGCAGCAGGTGATCGCGCCGGACGGCGCCGACAGCGGCCTGGTCACCGGCTACTATGAACCGCTGCTGCGCGGCGCGCGCAAGAAGGGCGGCCCATACCAGACGCCTCTATATAAGGTGCCGGACGATATGATCACGGTCGACCTGGCCAGCGTCTATCCCGAACTGAAGGGCATGCGCCTGCGCGGCCGCCTGGCCGGCAAGAAAGTGGTGCCGTATTCGACCCGCGCCGAGATCGAGCGTGCCGATTTCAGCGGCAAGGAATTGCTGTGGGTCGACGATTCGGTGGAAGCGTTCTTCCTGCAGGTGCAGGGTTCCGGCCGCGTGCAATTGACCGACAGCCAGGAAACGGTGCGCATCGCCTACGCCGACCAGAACGGTCATCCCTATAAATCGATCGGCCGCTACCTGGTCGACAAGGGAGAGTTGACGGCGGAGCAGGCGTCGGCGCAGGGCATCAAGGCGTGGATCGCCGGCCATCCGACGCGCCAGCAGGAATTGTTCAATGCCAATCCCTCATATGTCTTCTTCAAGGAAGAAAAGCTGCCGGACCCGAAAGTGGGGCCGAAAGGCGCGCTGGGCGTGCCGCTGACGCCGCAACGTTCGGTCGCGATCGATGCTTCGCAACTGCCGCTGGGCGCGCCCTTATTCCTGTCGACGACGCAAGCCAACAGCGACATCCCGCTGCAGCGGCTGGTGATGGCGCAGGATACGGGCGGCGCGATCCGCGGCGCGATCCGGGTCGATTATTTCTTCGGTTTCGGCGCGGAAGCGTCGGAAAACGCCGGCCGCATGAAGCAGCGCGGCAATGTCTGGGTGCTGCTGCCGAAGCAGGTGCCACCGCCGACGGGCGCCGCTGGTGGTGCTGCCAGCAGCGGCAAGCGCTAGCTTGCGCTGACGGGGCGCACGCCGCGGACCGGTTTCGACAGCAGCATGGCGATGGTCAATCCGACACCGCCCGCTCCGACGCAGGCCAGGCCGGTGCGGATGCTGAAGTGGCCGCCCATGTAACCGGCCGCGAGCGCGCCCAGCGGCGCCATGGCCACCGTCAGGAAGCGCATGGTCGAGATCATGCGCCCCATAAAGGCATCCGGCGTCACCGATACGCGCAGCGAGGCGTAGGCGATAAGAAACAGCATCACGCCGCAGTCGAAAAAGAATGACAGTGCGACGAAGGCCGCGGCGCTGGCGTGCGCGCTGCCGAACAGGTCGCGCGGGATGCACGGCAGCAGCACGAAGCTGAGCGCGGTGGCGGCGATGCCGGCCTGCACCGTCACGCCCGCGCCATAACGACGACTCAATGGTTTGACCAGCACCGAACTGGCGAACACGCCAATGCCGCCCAGCGTTTGCGCGGCGCCCAGCATGCCTGGCGACATGCCCAATTCTCGGGTGGCGAACAGGATCGCCAGCGTGTTATAGCCGGAAAACAGCAAATGCCAGGCGCCGGCTCCCCAGGCGAGCGCGCGCAGCAGCGGCTGGCTCCATATAAAAGCAAAACCTTCGCGGATGTCGCGCAAGGGATGCTTGTCCGAAGCGGCTGGTTGCGGGTCGATCACGCCGAGCTGGCGCAAATTCCACACCGAAATAAAGTAACTGACGGCGTTGACCAGCATGGCGACCGGCGCCGTCAATGCCTGGATCAGCACGCCGGCCAGGCCGGGCGCGACCAGGCGCGCGACCGAATCCGTGGAGGCGAACCGGGATTGCGCCTCCGTCAGGTTGGCGCGCCCGACCAGGAAAGTCAGAAATACCTGCTCGGCGCCGCCGCCGACCACCGAGCACACACCCAGCATGAAGGAAACCACGGCGATCCACGCAATCGACAGGATATCGAGCCAGTAAGCCAGCGGGATGCTGGCCAGCGACAGTCCCAGCACGGTCTGGCTGAATAGCAGGATCGGCAATTTGCGGTGCCGGTCGAGCCAGACGCCGGCCGGCAGCGCGAACAGCGCGAACGGAATCGCCTGCGCCGCCACCAGCATGCCCATCTGGGCGGGAGTGGCGTGCAGCAGCAATACCGAGCACAGCGGCAAGGCCAGCGCGCCGATATAGTTGCCGAAGTCATTCAGGATGCCGCTGAACCAGTAGCGGCGGAAGGCGGCCTGGCGCAGTAGGGTGTCGTTGTTCAGCTTGTCTGAAAAATACTGGCGGAAGGCGGTAAGAATGGTGAACTCTGAGATAAGAGGGGATGGTGTGCAGCAAATCATACCTTGCAACAAGTAGAACCGCTACAATCGGCAGCTATCGTTCTAACCATGGAGGAAAGCCTGATGCAATATGAAGACTTGATCATCGAGACGCACGGCAAAGTAGCCTTGATTCGCCTGAACCGTCCGAAAGCGCTGAATGCGCTGAACGACAACATGATGAATGAACTGGGCGACGCGCTGCTCAAGTTCGACGCCAATCCGGACATCGGCTGCATCGTGCTGACCGGCAGCGAGAAGGCGTTCGCGGCGGGGGCGGATATCGCGGCCATGGCCGACTACACGTATCAGGATACTTACCGCGACAATTACATCAGCCGCAACTGGGAACATATCTTGCGCGTGCGCAAGCCGGTGATCGGCGCGGTGTCCGGCTATTGCCTGGGCGGCGGTTGCGAACTGGCGATGATGTGCGATTTCCTGATCGCCGGAGATAACGCCAAGTTCGGCCAGCCGGAAATCAAGGTCGGCGTCACGCCGGGCGCGGGCGGCACCCAGCGCCTGCCGCGCACCATCGGCAAATCGAAAGCGATGGATTTATTGCTGACGGCGAGAACGATTGATTCCACGGAAGCCGAGCGTATCGGCCTGGTGTCGCGCGTGGTCGCGGCCGACAAGTTGATCGAAGAAGCGCTGGCTGCGGCCACCACCATCGCCGCGATGCCGCTGTCGGTCGCGATGATGATCAAGGATGCCGTCAACCGCGCCTTCGAAACCACGCTGACCGAGGGTGTGAATTACGAGCGCCGCCTGTTCCACGCAGCGTTCGGCACGCCGGCCCAGCGCGAAGGCATGCACGCCTTCCTCGAAAAGCGCTTGCCAAAGTTCGACGGCCTTTGATATGATTCGCCTCCCCGCAGAAACGCACGCAGTAATGCAGAGCGAGACGGTGGGGAGGAA
>JAZJZT010000083.1:0-128614 GCA_040389645.1 Pseudomonadota bacterium
CCCGCGACCCCCGGCGTGACAGGCCGGTATTCTAACCAACTGAACTACCACTCCTAATTCGCTGTTTTCTGATCTTGGTGGGTGCTGAGAGGCTCGAACTCCCGACCTACGCCTTGTAAGGGCGCCGCTCTACCAACTGAGCTAAGCACCCAGCGCTTACCTCAGAAAACATTTCAGCGTTTGTCACAACTGCTGAACGAGGCCGTATTCTACAAGCTGCCTGTTTGAATCCGCAAGGGGTTTTTGGAAACTTTTTCATATCATTGCCATCGGCGAGTTGTGGCGGCGCCGGACACGCGCGCCGCGCCTTGATTACCTGGGACGTCATCGCCGCCGCGCAGCGCTTGCCGGACAATGGTTTCGTCGCTTCCGACATCACTTAACCAGGAGAACATCATGCACAATCCTACCCACATCGCCGCCGAATACCTCGCCGTCTGGAACGAGCGCGACGCCGCCGCGCGCCGCGCCAAGGTGGCGCGCGCTTTCACGCTCGACGCCAGCTATGTCGATCCGATGATGCGCGGCGCCGGCCACGACGGCATCGATGCGATGATCGGCGCCGCGCAGGGCCAGTTCCCCGGCCTGCGCTTCGAACTGGCCGGCACGCCGGACGGGCATAATGATGTCGTGCGCTTTTCGTGGTCGCTCGGCGCGCCGGGCGCCGCGCCGCTGGCGCACGGCACCGATGTCGCCACCGTCAGTGCCGACGGCCGCCTGTCCAGCGTGACAGGTTTTTTGAACCCGGCTTGAACGGACCGCCATGCACAGCGCCACTCACGATGGGTACTTCAGCGATTTCGCGGCGGCGCTGCGCTACTGGCGCGGCAAGCGCGGCTACAGCCAGCTGCGACTGTCGGTCGAGAGCGCCATTTCGCAGCGCCACATCAGTTTTCTGGAAGGCGGGCGTTCGCAACCGAGCCGCGAACTGATCCTGAAACTGGGCGTCGTGCTCGACATTCCGCTGCGCCAGCGCAACGTCATGCTGCTCGCGGCCGGTTACGCGCCCGCCTACCAGGAACGCCGCATGGACGATCCCGAACTGCGCGCCGTCAAGCAGGCGCTCGATTTCATGCTGGCGCAGCAGGCGCCGTACCCGGCGCTGGTGGTCGACCGCCTGTGGAACCTGGTCATGTACAACGAGCCGGCGGCAGGCATGTTCAAATGGCTGCTCGGCCTGCCGGAACAGGCGCCGATTCCGCGCGACGGCAGCCTTAATGTCATCAAGATGACGCTGGACCCGAACGGCTTGCGGCCCTGGCTGCACAACTGGGAAGAAGTCGGCGCCGACCTGCTGCACTGGATACAGCGCGAAGCGATGAGCGACGGCCCGGGCAGCGAAGCGAGCGCGCTGCTGGCCGAACTGGGCGAGATGGCCGGCGTCCACAATGCCGTGACGCCGAACCTGGAACGGCGCGCCTTGCCCTTCCTGCCGCTCGCGCTCCGCAAGGATGGCATCGAACTGAACCTGTTTACGACTATTACCACGCTCGGCACGCCGCACGACGTCACCGTGCACGAACTGCGGCTGGAAGCGTTTTTTCCGGCCGACGACGCCAGCGCCGCCTGGTTCCGCGCCCGCGCGCGCAAGCCGGAGTGAACTTGCCGCGGCCGCAGCGGCATCGTGTTTGCCCACAATATTGCCGATACTGTATATAATCCCAGTGTCCGGAATTTTAACCGTTTAACCATGGCTGACGCGCGCCGCATTGCCCACCTCGATATGGATGCCTTTTATGCGTCCGTGGAATTGCTGCGCTATCCCGAATTGCGCGGCATCCCGGTCGTGATCGGCGGCGGTTCCGCGCACCAGCCGGTGGCGCAGCCGGACGGCAGCCGCAGCTTTTCCCGCCTGCGCGATTATGTCGGGCGCGGCGTCGTCACCACGTCGACCTACGAAGCGCGCGCGCTGGGCGTGTTTTCCGCGATGGGCATGATGAAGGCCGCAGCGCTGGCGCCGGACGCGGTGTTGCTGCCGACCGACTTCGATTCCTACCGCCGTTATTCGCGCCTGTTCAAGGCCGCCGTGGCGGCGATCGCGCCGCACATCGAAGACCGCGGCATCGATGAAATCTATATCGACCTGAGCGAACTGCCGGATGACACGCAAACGCTGGCGCTGCGCATCAAGCAGGCGGTCAAGGAACAGACCGGCCTGTCGTGCTCGATCGGCATCGCACCCAATAAACTGCTGGCCAAAATCTGTTCCGACCTGGACAAGCCGGACGGTCTGACCGTCGTCTCGCTGGACGACTTGCCGGCCCGCATCTGGCCGCTGGCCGCGCGCAAGATCAACGGCATCGGCCCGAAGGCGGACGCCAAACTGACTAGCCTCGGCATCGCCACGGTCGGCCAACTGGCGCAGGCCGACCTCGGGCTGCTGCAAGAACATTTCGGCGCCAATTACGCCGACTGGCTGCGGCGCGTCTCGCACGGACTTGACGAGCGCGCCGTCGTCACCAGTTCCGAGCCGAAATCGATCAGCCGCGAAACCACGTTCGAGCGCGATCTGCACGCGCGCCACGACCGGGAAGCGCTGTCGCATATCTTTACGACGCTGTGCCTGCGCCTCGGCGACGATCTGGCGCGCAAGCGCTATGTCGGGCGCACCGTCGGCATCAAGCTGCGCTATGCTGATTTCCGCACCGTCACGCGCGACGTCACCTTGCCGGCGCCGACTGCCGATGGCGCCGTGATACGGCGCGCCGCCGGAGAATGCCTGAAACGGGTCCCGCTGGACCAGAAATTGCGCCTGCTGGGCGTGAAAATCAGTGCGCTGAGCAGCCTCGACGAGCTCGGCGAAGATGAAAGCACCACACAGGGCGAACTTTTTTCGGCCCCGTGATGTGCCCGTGTAAAATGTCGTTCCCCTGGAATTAGCTGAACAAGGCAAACAAAACTATGTGGTTCAAAAATCTGCAAATCTACCGTCTGCCCGCTCCTTGGGCATTTACTCCCGAACAAATGGAAGAAGCGCTGCGCTCAAACGCCTTCACGCCGGCCAGCAGCAATGAGCTGATGCGCCAGGGCTGGGATTCGCCGCGCGGCAACGGCGCGCTGGTGCACGTCGTGAATAACCAGATGTTGCTGCTGCTGGGCGCCGAGAAAAAACTGTTGCCGGCCACCGTCATCAACCAGGTCGCCAAGGCGCGCGCCGCCGAGATGGAAGAAGCGCAAGGTTT
Organism: Pseudomonadota bacterium; assembly: GCA_040389645.1. Classification (GTDB taxonomy): domain Bacteria; phylum Pseudomonadota; class Gammaproteobacteria; order Burkholderiales; family Burkholderiaceae_D; genus Rugamonas. Next base: position 3,183 of record JAZJZT010000083.1, read on the forward strand.
TGCGCCGGGCAAGAAGGCGATGAAGGAATTGAAGGAACGCGTGGCCGACGAACTGCTGCCGCGCGCCTTCTCGATCCGCAGCAATGTCTGGACCTGGATCGATCCGGTCAACGGCTGGCTGGTGGTCGACGCGGCCAGCCCGGCCAAGGCCGACGAAGTGATCAAGCTGCTGCTGAAGGCGGTCGACCGCATGCCGCTGGAAAGCCTGCGCGTGCAGCGTTCTCCGGTCGCCGTGATGACCGGCTGGCTGGAAGCGGACGATTCTCCTAGCGGTTTCACGGTCGACATGGACACCGAATTGCGCGCCACCGGCGAAAGCAAGGCGGCCGTGCGCTATGTGCGCCACACCCTGGAAGCGGACGAAGTGCGCCGCCACATCGCCGCCGGCAAGCAGTGCACGCGCCTGGCGATGACGTGGGACAGCAAGATTTCCTTCGTGCTGACCGAATCGCTGGCGATCAAGAGCATCAAGCCGCTCGACGTGATCACCGAAAAGGAATCGAGCACGAAGAACGACGAAGAGCGTTTCGACGGCGACTTCATGCTGATGACCGGCGAATTGAGCAAGATGATGGCCGACGTCGTCGAAGCCTTGGGTGGTGAAGCGACGGCCTAAAAAAGCCAAATCAGATGCAGAATCCGGGGTCAGACCCAAGGGACTCGGCGTCCCCGTCTGACCCCAGCATCTGCCTCTGATTTTAAGATTTGCCTCACAAGGGCTGAAACACCCCCGCGCTGCGGTTTTTCTGCACATTGTCCCAAGTAAAAATCTGCCCGTTCATCGCCACATACACGCCGGCAGGCAGCGTCTGCGCGACACCGCAGGCAAACCCCAGGTTGAACAGCGCATCCGAATTGGCGATTTCGTACGGAATCATGGCGCCGGTCAGCACGATGGTTTTCGACAACGCCGCCGCGCCCAGCACGGCCGCGGTTTCCTTCATCGTATCGGTGCCGTGCACGATGACGATCGCCGGCTCGGCGGCGGCGCTGCACGAGGCCAGCACGCGCGCGCGGTCCGCATCCTGCATGTCGAGCGAATCGAGCAGCGGCAACACTTCCAGCGCGGCGCCGACCGTCATGCGCGAACGGGCGATGACCTCCGGCAAATGGCTGTCACTAAAACCCAGCGTGCCGTTCAATTCATTGTAATGTTTGTCGAAAGTGCCGCCGGTGGCGATGATGCGCAAGGTCATGGTCAAGTATGCAGAAGGGGTGGACAAGCCGAAATCATAGCGTGAAGCGGCGCGCCCCTTGCATAAAAGTTTGCCGCACTCATCTGGAAGTTTGGGCAATCTGTGAGTACACTAGTTTCTTTGTCTTGAATCGCCATGAAAGCGCTCGCACCCGGAACCGTTATTTTTCACCGCCATCGCGGTTATGGCGTGATTACGGCCGTCAACTTGCTGACCGGCTGGATCGCCGCCCGTTTCGGCAGCGAAGCGCGCACGCTCGATTTGAATTTGTCGACCGACGAGGTGCAATTCGCCGACGGCGAAGCGATCCTGTTCCGGCGCGCGCCGCCCGACCGCATGCCCCATGCGCGGCTGATGGCGATGGTGCGTGAACTGCACCGGGCCGGTTATCAAAAACTGTATCTGTACGCGTGGCCCAAGCCGTCCGGCCTGCACTGGCGCTGGCATTTATTTACCGGCCAGCGCGACTGGATGCAGCGCCCGTGGCGCGAAGGCTGGTACGGTTCCGGCGCCGATTACAACGTCAACCCGGTGATGGGATGGGGAGACATGCCGGGCGCCAGCGCCGAAGAACTGGCGCGCGCGCTGGCCCGCTTCGATCCGCAAGGTCTGGCGCAGGCGCTGGGCCGCGACGAAGACCACGCGGCCTGGTTCGACATGGTGTGCGATGCGTTATTGCCCGGCTACATGTACAGCCTGGACATGCAGCGTCCCGCCGGCAGCCCGCTGATCGACATGCCGCCGGTCCCCGTGATCCCGGTGCGCGCCAAGCTGCCGCCGTACAGCGGCCCCGCGCTGCCATGGCCGCCCGGCTGGGCCGGCCTGTGGAGCAAGGTGCACGTGATGCCGACACCGCCGGTCAACCTGACCGGCATCCCCGAGATCCGCTGAACCCTTTTGCCGCTGACGCCGCTTCAGGGATTCGGCGTCCCCATCACATCCCAAAGCGGCGCCAGCATTCGCTGATGCCATTGCCGGTACTGCTGGCGCCGCTTGGGGTCTGACCCCGAAGCGGCGCCAGCGGCAGGCCGGGCATGGGCTGCGTTCTCTTCACCCGGTGCACGCGCTAGCCAGGATGGAGGAGGGCTTGATAGATACTGCTGGCGCCGCTCCGGGGTCTGACCCCAAAGCGGCGCCAGCGGCAGGGCAGGCACGGGCTGCCTCTCTAAACCTGGTTCACGCTGTAGCCCGGATTGAGAATGGTCTTGCAGGTGCCGTTGGTGAAATCGACGATATTCTGGAACGCGGCATTGAAATACAGCTCGTAACTGTCCTTTTCCACATAACCGAGGTGCGGCGTGGCCAGCACGTTGGGCATGCGCAACAGCGCCGAACTTTCCGGCAATGGTTCCTCGTTGTAGACGTCGAGCGCGGCGGCGCCCGGCCGGCCGGCGCGCAGCGCCTGTTCCAGCGCATCGTCGGCCACCAGTTCGGCGCGGCTGGTGTTGACGAACAGCGCACCCGGCTTCATCCGCGCCAGGTCGTCGGCCGTCACCAGGCCGCGCGTCGCGTCGCTCAGGCGCAGGTGCAGCGTCAGCACGTCGGCCTGTTCAAAAAAGGCTTCGCGCGTCGGCGCGGCGAGACAGCCGTCGGCTTGCGCGGCGTCGCGGCTGGCCTGGCTGCCCCAGACCAGGACCTTCATTCCGAACGCCTTGCCATAGCCGGCGATCATTTTCCCGATCTTGCCGTAGCCCCAGATCGCCAGCGTGCGCCCCTTTAAGACCGTCCCGAGCGTATTGAATTCCTGGTTGGTCGACGCGCTTTGCCACAGGCCGTTTTTCAGATTGCTGGCGTAGGGCACGATCTTGCGCTGCGCCGCCATGATCAAAGCCCACGTCAGCTCGGCCGGGGCGGTCGGCGAACCGATGCCTTCGGCGATCGCAATGCCCAATTCCGTGCAGGCGGCAACATCGATGTGGCCGCTGACTTTACCGGTTTGCGAGATCAGTTTCAGCTTCGGCAGCTTCGACAGCAGCGCCTTGTTAAAACTGGTGCGCTCGCGGATCAGCACCAGCGCATCGAACGGCGCCAGGCGCGCCGCCAGCTGGCCGACCCCGCGGCTGGAGTTGTTGAAGACCTTGACTTCGTGTTCGTGCAGCAATTTGAAGCAGTCGAGATGGGGCGTAGAATCCTGATAATCGTCGAGGATGGCTATTTTCATGGTCGTTGACTGAATGTTAATGATATTTCGTAGCGAAATAACAGGTTGGAAAAAAACTGAAATAGCCTACTACATCAGTCGGGCAATTTCCTACATTTTTGACGCGAATCGCATGAGGACAGGTGTACAATCGCCCACTAATTTTCGAACTCGACAGTGGGTTTGAGCAATATGTTCCATCAGCTTTAGCACATGATAAGGCTGCGCGCCCGTGCTGAATGGGTGCACCCGACAAGACCGCCGTAGCGCCGAAGCATGCAAAAATGCCTTTCCGAGCGCAGCCACAAGCTGACGACGATCCTGCCGTGCCGGGACAAGACCACATTCTTTATTGGCATTGGAGGCCCTATGAATCAGCCCGTTATGGGTGGCGTTGCAGCACTGAACGTCCCAGCTTACATCAAACAGCAGAAGCTCATCAATTGGGTCGCCGAAGTCGCCGCGCTGACCCGCCCGGACCGCATCTACTGGTGCGACGGTTCGCAGGAAGAATACGACCGCCTGTGCGGCGAGATGGTCGCTGCCGGCACGATGAAAAAACTGAACCAGGACAAGCGTCCGAATTCCTACCTCGCCTGTTCCGACCCGACCGACGTGGCGCGCGTCGAAGACCGCACCTTCATCTGCTCGGCCACGAAGGAGCAGGCCGGCCCGACCAACAACTGGATGGCGCCGGGCGAAATGCGCAGCACCTTGCACGGCCTGTTCGACGGTTGCATGGCAGGGCGCACGCTGTACGTGGTGCCGTTCTCGATGGGCCCGCTCGGTTCGCCGATCGCCCATATCGGCGTCGAACTGTCCGATTCTCCCTATGTCGCCGTCAACATGCGCATCATGACGCGCATGGGCAAGGCCGTCTACGACGTGCTCGGCACCGATGGCGAATTCGTGCCGTGCGTGCACACCGTCGGCGCGCCGCTGGCGGCCGGCCAGAAGGACGTGCCATGGCCATGCAACGCGACCAAGTACATCGTCCACTTCCCGGAAACGCGCGAAATCTGGTCGTACGGTTCCGGCTACGGCGGCAATGCATTGCTCGGCAAAAAATGCTTTGCATTGCGCATCGCCTCGAACATGGGCTACCAGGACGCGCAGGCCGGCGGCGCCGGCTGGCTGGCCGAACACATGCTGATCCTCGGCGTCGAATCGCCGGAAGGCAAAAAACACTATGTCGCCGCTGCCTTCCCGTCGGCCTGCGGCAAGACCAATTTCGCGATGCTGATCCCGCCGGCCAGTTTTAATGGCTGGAAAGTGACGACCATCGGCGACGACATCGCCTGGATCAAGCCGGGCGCCGACGGCCGCCTGTACGCGATCAACCCGGAAGCGGGCTATTTCGGCGTCGCGCCGGGCACGAACACGAAGACCAATTCGAACTGCATGGCGTGTCTCGGCGACAACACCATCTTCACCAACGTCGCGCTGACCGACGACGGCGATGTCTGGTGGGAAGGTTTGACGAAAGAAGCGCCTGCGCACCTGGTCGACTGGCAAGGCAAGGACTGGACGCCGGCTTCCGGCACGAAAGCGGCGCACCCGAACGCGCGCTTCACCGTCGCGGCGACGCAAAATCCGGTGATCGACGCGGCCTGGGATGATCCGGCCGGTGTGCCGATTTCCGCCTTCATCTTCGGCGGCCGCCGCTCGACCACGGTGCCTTTGGTGACCGAAGCGCGCAACTGGGTCGAAGGCGTCTACATGGCCGCGACGATGGGTTCCGAAACCACCGCCGCCGCCGCCGGCCAGATGGGCATCGTGCGCCGCGACCCGTTCGCGATGCTGCCTTTCATCGGCTACAACATGAGTGATTACTTCCAGCACTGGCTCGACCTGGGCCAGAAAGTCGGCGCCATCAACGCCGCCGCGCTGCCGAAGATTTATTGCGTCAACTGGTTCCGCACCGATGCCGACGGCAAGTTCGTCTGGCCCGGTTTCGGAGACAACATGCGCGTGCTGAAGTGGATGCTCGAACGCATCGAAGGCAAGGCGGACGGCGTGGAAAACGTGTTCGGCGTGACGCCGCAATTCGGCGACTTGAACTGGGATGGCCTGAACTTCACGCAAGAGCAGTTCGACCAGATCACGTCGATCGACAAGGCGGCCTGGCAGGAAGAGTTGAAACTGCACGAAGAACTGTTCGACAAGCTGGCCCATCACCTGCCGCAGCAATTGGTGGCGGTCAAGGCGGATATCGAAAAACGCCTGGGGCAGTAAACTGGTAGTCAACGCATGAAGAAAACGGCGCCTAGAGCGCCGTTTTCTTTTCAACCAAAGGCAGAATCTGGGGTCAGACCCATGGGTCTGACCCCGGCCTTTGCCTTTGGTTTTATTATTACAGCAGCGGCACCAGGTACTTGCCGGTGACGCTGGCCGGGTTTTTCGCGACCTCTTCCGGCGTGCCGGTGGCGATGATCTTGCCGCCGCCGGCGCCGCCTTCGGGGCCGAGGTCGACGATCCAGTCGGCTGTCTTGATGACGTCCAGGTTGTGCTCGATGATGGCCAGCGTGTTGCCCTGATCGCGCAGGCGGTGGATCACTTTCAGCAGCAGGTCGATATCGTGGAAGTGCAGCCCGGTGGTCGGCTCGTCCAATATGTACAGCGTGCGCCCGGTGTCGCGCTTGGACAGTTCCAGCGACAGCTTGACGCGCTGCGCTTCTCCGCCGGACAGCGTGGTGGCGCTTTGCCCGAGCTTGATGTAGCCGAGGCCGACGTCGAGCAGCGTTTGCAATTTGCGCGCGATCAGCGGCACGGGCTTGAAGAAGACGTGCGCATCTTCCACCGTCATGCCCAGCACTTCGGTGATGTTTTTGCCCTTGTATTGCACTTCCAGCGTTTCGCGGTTGTAGCGCTTGCCGTGGCAGACGTCGCACGGCACATACACGTCGGGCAGGAAGTGCATCTCGACCTTGATGACGCCGTCGCCCTGGCACGCTTCGCAGCGTCCGCCCTTGACGTTGAACGAGAAACGCCCGGCGCTGTAGCCGCGTTCCTTCGCCGTCGGCACCGTCGCGAACAGGTCGCGGATCGGCGTGAACAGGCCGGTATAGGTCGCCGGGTTCGAGCGCGGCGTGCGCCCGATCGGCGCCTGGTCGACCGCGATCACCTTGTCGAAATGTTCCAGGCCGCTGATGCTGTCGTGCGGCGACGGTTCCGTCTGCGAACCATATAGATGGCGCGACAGCGCCGGGTAAAGGGTGTCGTTGACCAGCGACGACTTGCCGGAGCCGGACACGCCGGTGATGCAGGTCAGCAATCCGACGGGCAATTCCAGCGTGACGTTTTTCAGGTTGTTGCCGGTGGCGCCGGTAATAATCAACTGGCGCTCGGGGTTCGATGCGTGCCGTTTTTTCGGCACTTCGATCTTCATCGTGCCGTTCAGGTATTGCGCCGTCAGCGATTTTTTATTTTTGAGAATGTCCTGCAAGGTGCCCTGTGCGATCACTTCTCCGCCGTGCACGCCGGCGCCTATCCCCATGTCGACGACGAAGTCGGCGGTGCGGATCGCATCCTCGTCGTGTTCGACGACAAGAACACTGTTGCCGATGTCGCGCAAGTGTTTCAAGGTTTCGATCAGGCGGTCGTTGTCGCGCTGGTGCAGGCCGATCGACGGTTCATCGAGCACGTACATGACGCCGGTCAGGCCGGAGCCGATCTGCGACGCCAGCCGGATGCGCTGCGCTTCTCCGCCGGACAGCGTATCGGCGCTGCGGTCGAGCGACAGGTAGTCGAGTCCGACATTGTTCAGGAATTTTAAACGCGAGATGATTTCCTTGACGACGCGGTCGGCGATTTCCTTCTTGGCGCCGGTCAATTTCAATTTTTCAAAGAATTCGAGCGCTTCGCGCAGCGGCTTTTTCGCCACTTCATAGATCGCCCTTTGCTGCTTGCCGGTGCCGACCTTGACATAGCGCGCTTCGACGCGCAGGCGCGCGCCGGCGCACGACGGGCACTCCTTTTCATTGATGAACTTGGCCAACTCTTCCTTGACGGCCATCGAATCCGTTTCGCGGTAGCGTCGCGACAGGTTGTTGACGACGCCTTCGAAGGTGTGTTCCTTGACGACCGTGCGGCCGCGTTCGTTGACATAGGCGAACGGGATCGCCTGCTTGCCGGAACCGTGCAGCACGGCTTCGCGCGCCTTGGCCGGCAATTGCTCGAACGGCGTGTCGAGGTCGAATTCATAATATGCCGCCAGCGCGGTCAGCATCTGGAAATAAAACTGGTTGCGCCTATCCCATCCCTTGACGGCGCCGGATGCCAGCGACAGGTTAGGGAAGGCGACGATGCGTTTCGGGTCGAAGAATTCGATGTGGCCGAGGCCGTCGCATTCGGGGCAGGCGCCCATCGGGTTGTTGAACGAGAACAGGCGCGGTTCCAGTTCCTGCAAGGAGTAACCGCAGACATTGCAGGCGAACTTGTTCGAATACACGTGTTCGACGGCGGTGTCCATTTCATAGGCGATGGCGCGGCCGTCGGCCAGGCGCAGCGCCGTCTCGAAACTCTCGGCCAGTCGCTGTTTAATTTCGGCATTGACCTTGACGCGGTCGATGACGACGTCGATCGTGTGCTTTTCCGTCTTTTTCAGTTTCGGCAGATCGTCGACTTCATAGATTTTCGCATCGTGCGTGCCGCTCTGGACGCGGAAGCGGACAAACCCCTGCGCCTGCATCTGCTCGAACAGGTCGACGTGCTCTCCCTTGCGGTTGGCCACCACGGGCGCCAGGATCATCAGCTTGGTGCCTTCGGGCATGGCCAGCACGGCGTCGACCATTTGAGAAACCGATTGCGCGGCCAGCGCGTTTTCCGGGTGGTTGATGCAATACGGCGTGCCGACCCTGGCATACAGCAGGCGCAGGTAATCGTGGATTTCCGTCACGGTGCCGACCGTCGAGCGCGGATTGTGCGAGGTCGCTTTCTGTTCGATCGAGATCGCCGGCGACAAACCTTCGATCAAGTCCACGTCCGGCTTTTCCATCAATTGCAAAAACTGGCGCGCATAGGCCGACAGCGATTCCACGTAGCGGCGCTGGCCTTCCGCATACAGCGTGTCGAACGCCAGCGAGGATTTGCCGGAGCCGGACAGGCCGGTGATGACGATCAGCTTGTTGCGTGGCAAATCAAGGTTGATGTTCTTTAAATTGTGCGTGCGTGCGCCGCGAATGCGGATCAGTTCCATTATCTGTGCCTTGGGTTGGAGGGGCCGAAACGGGTCAACCCGGTACTATACCGGGTTTGCATCGGCCCACCCCGTGTCGCTTGACGTAGATCAGGCTGGCGGCCGATAAATACTGTATATAATACCAGTATCCTCTCTTTCAAGTTTGCCGCGCCGCCGAAAAAGACAAGGGCGCCGGGCGCCTGCGCTTCGCTTATAATCGCTGTTTAGCAAACACCAGCCCGCGCGCGCAGCCGCCGCGGTTCATCAGGAGTTATATATGGCATCAGTCAACAAAGTCATCATCGTCGGCAATTTGGGTCGCGATCCGGAAATTCGCTACATGCCTAGCGGTGATGCGATCGCCAACATCGCCGTTGCGACCTCGTACAAATCGAAAGACCGCAACACCGGCGAGCAGAAAGAGCTGACCGAGTGGCACCGCATTTCCTTCTTCGGCCGCCTGGCTGAAATCGTCGGCCAGTACCTGAAAAAAGGCTCGTCGGTCTACGTCGAAGGGCGCCTGCAAACCCGCAAGTACACCGACAAGGATGGCGTCGAGAAATACGCGACCGACATCATCGCCGAGCAGATGCAAATGCTGGGCGGCCGCCAGGGCATGGGCGGCGATGCGATGGGTGGCGACGATGGCGGCGGTTATGATGCCCCGCCGAGCCGTCCGGCCCCGCGTCCGGCCCCGGCCGCCGCTCCGGCGCCGCGCCCGGCTCCTAAGCCGGCGCCGAATTTCTCGGACATGGATGACGACATCCCGTTCTGATCTCCGCCCGTTCAGCCACTGGACAGCCATGGAAGCCTTGCAAGGATTGCACCTTGCAAGGCTTTTTTTATGAAATCCCTTCCTCTGTCATCGCGCTGTCACCTGGATGACATAGCCTGACGGCAATATGTTGACCGCCATCGGCGCCTGCTTTCGGCTGGCGCCGGATGCCTGCGCCGGCCATTCCCGCTTGAATACAGTATGCGCCGCTCGGCCCTTGGTGCCCGGGAACGCTGGCTGCGCCAGCGTTTCAGGTGCCGGCGCCGCTTGCGGCGAGCAGCGAGGGAATGGCGGCTCTGCTTGGCGGATTGGCAAGATATTTGCTGAATAAAATGGATCGCATGGCAGCGTCCGCGAACATTGTCAATATGACCAGTTGCGCCGCTGAGACACCCTCGTCAAAACGTTCTTTGGGGCAAGTTCTTGCGCTATACTGATCGATCCTGCCCGCATCTTTAGACCGGATCGGGGCGCTCAGTACGATGGATGGCGCGGTTTCTCAGGTGATTGCTCAAAGTAAACAAAGTTTACTTAATGAATGAGCCGAAAGGGTCGCTTTGTTACGAAGCGTAACTCCAGATCAACCGTCCAGTGATGTCATGGTAGTCAATAAATCTTGTGAAATATGCAGCTTGAGCAATTGGATCGACCGCAGTTTTGTTTACTCAAGTAAACAAATTTGTTGACGTTAAGAATGGAAAGCAGTGCCTTTCGGCTGCCAGGGTTTGCTGTTGTTGAGTATCTAAGTTAAGTATTAAAGGCATGTGCCACCGATGAAGAGTTGCAACCCAGGCCGATCCTGAAGGTTCAATTCGTATCCCGTCAGAATTCTGTAGTGCCCCAAGGAGAATGGAAATGAGTATCGTCACCAGCTTGACAACAGCACAACTTGCTACACTATCGACTTCACAGATCGCCGGTTTAGCGACGTCAGATATCGCTGGCCTCAATTCCGAGCAATTTGGTGCATTGACAACTGAACAGATCGCAGTCTTCAGCGCGACCCAGGTGCCTGCGATTTCGACCTCGCAAATGGCGAACGCGCTGACGACGATGCAGATTGTGGCGATGACGACGCTGCAGTTCGCTGCACTGACGTCCAGCCAGATGGTGGCGCTGTCGACCGACGCCCTGTCGAAAATCGAAACGGAAGACATCGGCAGCCTGAAAACCAGCGTCATCGCCGCCTTGAAAACCAACCAGGTTGGCGTGCTGACGACGATGCAGGTCGCCAATCTCACCAGCAGCCAGGTCGGCGCGCTGAGCACGAGCGCGATCGCGCTCGGCCTGGGCACCGACCAGATCAAGGCCTTGACCACGATCCAGGCCGCCGTATTGAGTTCGACCCAGGTCGCTGCGCTGTCCACCGACGGCATTGGCGCGATGGAAACGGAAGATATCGCCGCGCTGCGCGCAGTCGCCATCGCCGGCCTGAAAACCAACCAGCTGGCCGCACTGAACACGATGCAAGCCACGGCGCTGAGCACCGCGCAAGCGGCCGCGCTGACTTCCAGCCAGATGACGGGCCTGGGCACCGACGCGATCGCCGCGCTGGGCACGGACGTCATCGGCGCGCTGAAGAGCTCCGCCATCACCGGCCTGCGCACCGACCAGGTCGCCGCGATCAACACGCTGCAGATCGGCGCCCTGAGCTCGACGCAAGTCGGCGCGATGGCCACGCTGCAAATCTCCGCCGGCCTGAGCACGCTGCAAATCGTGGCGATGAGCTCGGTCCAACTGAACGGCTTCACCACCGCCCAATTCGGCGCGCTGGGTACCGACGCGATTGCCGCGATCGAAACGGAAGACATCGTCGGCCTGAAAACCAACGTCATCGCCGCGCTGAAAACCACGCAGGTCGATGCGCTGAGCACGTCCCAGATCAGCAATCTGACCACCAGCCAGGTCGCCGCGCTGAGCACGAGCGCGATCGCGCTCGGCCTGGGCACCGACCAGATCAAGGCACTGAACAGCAGCCAGGCCGCCGTGCTGAGCTCGTCCCAGACCGCCGCCTTGACCACCGAAGGCATCGCCGCCCTCGAAACGGAAGACTTCGCCGCGCTGCGCACGATCGCCATCAGCGGCTTGAAATCGAACCAGCTGGCCGCCCTGACCACGATGCAAGTCGTCGCGCTGGGCACCAACCAGGCTGCCGCGCTGACTTCCAGCCAGATGAGCGGACTGGGCACCGACGCGATCGCCGCGCTGGAAACCGAAGACCTCGGCGCGCTGAAGAGCAATGCCATCGCCGGCCTGCGCACCGACCAGGTTGCCGCGATCACCACGATCCAGATCGGCGCGATGACGTCGGCGCAAGTCGGCGCGTTCACCACGCTGCAAATCTCGGCCGGCCTGAGCACGCTGCAAATCGTGGCGATGAGCTCGGTCCAACTGAATGGCTTCACCACCGCCCAGTTCGGCGCGCTGAACACCGACGCGGTCGCCGCGATCGAAACGGAAGACATCGTCGGCCTGAAAACCACCGTCATCGCCGCGCTGAAAACCACGCAAGTCGCCGCGCTGGCCACCGCCCAGGTCGCCAATCTGACCAGCAGCCAAGTCGGCGCGCTGAGCACGAACGCGATCGCGCTGGGCTTGAACAGCAGCCAGGTGAAAGCGCTGAACAGCACCCAGACCGCCGTCCTGAGCTCGGCCCAGGTCGGCGCGCTGGCGACCGATTCCATCGCCGCGATGGAAACGGAAGACTTCACCGCGCTGCGCGCGGTCGCCATCGCCGGCCTGAAATCGACGCAAATGGCCGCGCTGAACACGATGCAGATCGTGTCGCTGAACACCAGCCAGGCCGCCGCGCTGACCAGTAGCCAGATGAGTGGCCTGGGCACCGACGGTATCGCCGCACTGGAAACCGAAGATCTGGCCGCACTGAAGAGCGTGGCGATTTCCGGCCTCAAAACCGACCAGGTCGCCGCGATCACCACGATCCAGATCGGCGCGATGACCTCGTCGCAGATCGCCGCGTTCAGCACGCTGCAAATCTCGGCTGGTCTGACCACGCTGCAAATCGTGGCCATGAACTCGGTTCAACTGAACGGCTTCACCACCGCCCAGTTCGGCGCGTTGAACACCGACGCGATCGCCGCGATCGAGACGGAAGACATCGTCGGCCTGAAAACCACGGTGATCGCCGGCCTGAAAACCATGCAACTGGCCGCGCTGAGCACGTCGCAAGTGAACAACCTGACCAGCAGCCAGGTCGGCGCACTGAGCACCAGCGCGATCGCGCTGGGCCTGGAAACCGATCAGATCAAGGCACTGAACAGCACGCAGACCGCCGTGTTGAGCTCGACCCAGTTGGGCGCGTTCACCACCGACGGCATCGCCGCCCTCGAAACGGAAGACTTCGCCGCACTGCGCGCCGCCGCCATCGTCGGCCTGAAATCGACGCAAATGGCCGCGTTGAACACGATGCAAGTCGTGGCACTGGGTACCGCCCAAGCCGCCGCGCTGACCAGCAGCCAGATGAGTGGCCTGGGCACCGACGGTATCGCCGCGCTGGAAACGGAAGACCTGGCCGCGCTGAAGAGCTCCGCCATCTCCGGCCTGCGCACCGACCAGGTTGCCGCGATCACCACCGTGCAGATCGGCGCGATGACCTCGGCGCAGATCGCCGCGCTGAGCACGCTGCAAATCTCGGCCGGTTTGACCACGCTGCAAATCGTGGCCATGAACTCGGTCCAACTGAACGGTTTGTCGACCGCCCAGTTCGGCGCGTTGAACACCGACGCGGTCGCCGCGATCGAGACGGAAGACATCGTCGGCCTGAAAACCAGCGTCATCGCCGGCCTGAAAACCATGCAACTGGCCGCGTTGAGCACGTCGCAGGTGAATAACCTGACCAGTGCGCAAGTCGGCGCGTTGAGCACCAGCGCGATCGCACTGGGCCTGACCACGATGCAAGTGAAAGCGCTGAACAGCACCCAGGCTGCCGCGCTGAGCTCGTCGCAAGCCGCCGCCCTGACCACCGACGGCATCGCCGCGCTGGAAACGGAAGATTTCGCAGCGCTGCGCACGATCGCCATCAGCGGTCTGAAATCGGCCCAGCTGGCCGCGTTGAACACGATGCAGATCGTCGCCCTGACGACCTTGCAGGCCGCCGCGCTGAGCAGCAGCCAGGTCAGCGGCCTGGGCACCGACGCGATCGCCGCGCTGGAAACGGAAGATATGGGCGCGCTGAAGAGCAACGCCATCGCCGGCCTGCGCACCGACCAGGTTGCCGCGATCAACACGCTGCAGATCGGCGCGATGAGCTCGGCCCAGGTTGGCGCGTTCACCACGCTGCAAATCTCGGCCGGCTTGACCACGCTGCAAGTCGTGGCCATGACCTCGGTCCAGCTGAACGGCTTGACGACCGCCCAGTTCGGCGCGCTGAACACCGACGCGGTCGCCGCGATCGAGACGGAAGACATCGTCGGCCTGAAAACCAGCGTCATCGCCGGCCTGAAAACCATGCAACTGTCGGCACTGAGCACGTCCCAGGTGAATAACCTGACGAGCAGCCAGGTCGGCGCCTTGAGCACCAGCTCGATCGCGCTGGGCTTGACGACGCTGCAGATCAAGGCGCTGAACAGCACCCAGACCGCCGCGCTGAGCTCGTCCCAATTGGGCGCGTTCACCACCGATGGCATCGGTGCACTGGAAACGGAAGACTTCGCCACGCTGCGCGCCGCCGCCATCGCCGGCCTGAAATCGACGCAAATGGCCGCCCTGAACACGATGCAAGTCGTGGCACTGGGCACCAGCCAGGCCGCCGCGCTGACCAGTAGCCAGATGAGTGGCCTGGGCACCGACGGTATCGCCGCACTGGAAACCGAAGATCTGGCCGCACTGAAGAGCGTGGCGATTTCCGGCCTCAAAACCGACCAGGTCGCCGCGATCACCACGATCCAGATCGGCGCGATGACCTCGTCGCAGATCGCCGCGCTGGGTACGCTGCAAATCTCGGCCGGTCTGACCACGCTGCAAATCGTGGCCATGAACTCGGTCCAACTGAACGGCTTCACCACCGCCCAGTTCGGCGCGCTGGGCACCGACGCGATCGCCGCGATCGAGACGGAAGACATCGTCGGCCTGAAAACCAACGTCATCGCTTCGCTGAAAACGATGCAAGTCGCCGCCCTGGCCACCGCCCAGGTCGCCAACCTGACCAGCAGCCAGGTCGGCGCGCTGAGCACGAACGCGATCGCGCTGGGCTTGACGACGCTGCAAGTGAAAGCCTTGAACAGCACCCAGGCTGCCGCGCTGAGCTCGTCCCAAGTGGGCGCGCTGACGACCGATTCGGTCGCCGCGCTGGAAACGGAAGACTTCGCCGCGCTGCGCGCCGTCGCCATCGCCGGCCTGAAATCGACGCAAATGGCCGCCCTGAACACGATGCAAGTCGTGGCACTGGGCACCAGCCAGGCCGCCGCGCTGACCAGTAGCCAGATGAGTGGCCTGGGCACCGACGGTATCGCCGCACTGGAAACCGAAGATCTGGCCGCACTGAAGAGCGTGGCGATTTCCGGCCTCAAAACCGACCAGGTCGCCGCGATCACCACGATCCAGATCGGCGCGATGAGCTCGTCGCAAGTGGCCGCGTTCAGCACGCTGCAAATCGCGTCCGGCCTGACCACGCTGCAAATCGTGGCGATGAACTCGGTCCAACTGAACGGCTTCACCACCGCCCAGTTCGGCGCGCTGACCACCGACGCGATCGCCGCGATCGAGACGGAAGACATCGTCGGCCTGAAAACCAACGTCATCGCCGGCCTGAAAACCATGCAACTGGCCGCGCTGAGCACGTCGCAAGTGAACAACCTGACCAGCGCACAGGTCGGCGCGTTGAGCACCAGCTCGATCGCACTGGGCCTGGAAACGGCGCAGATCAAGGCCTTGAACAGCACGCAGACCGCCGCGCTCAGCTCGAGCCAGGTCGGCGCGTTCAGCACCGATGGCATCGCCGCGCTGGAGACGGAAGACTTCGCCGCGCTGCGCACGATCGCCATCACCGGCCTGAAATCGACGCAGATGGCCGCGTTGAACACGATGCAGGTGGTCGCACTGACCTCCTTGCAGGCCGCCGCACTGACCGGCACGCAGGTTGCCGGCCTGGGCACCGACGGTATCGCCGCGCTGGAAACGGAAGATGTGGGCGCGCTGAAGAGCGGTGCCATCGCCGGTCTGCGCACCGACCAGGTCGCCGCGATCAACACGCTGCAGATCGGCGCGTTGAGCTCGACGCAGGTCAGCGCCTTGACCACGCTGCAAATCTCGGTCGGCCTGAGCACGCTGCAAGTCGGTGCGATGAGCTCGGTACAACTGAACGGCTTGAGCAGCGCCCAGATCGGTGCATTGAACACCGACGCGGTCGCCGCGATCGGGACGGAAGAGATCGTCGGCCTGAAATCGACGTCGATCGGCGCCCTGAAAACGTCGCAGATCGCCGCCTTGAGCACCTCGCAGGTGAATAACCTGACCAGTGCGCAGATCGGCGCCTTGAGCACCAATGCGATCGCGCTCGGTCTGTCGACCAACCAGGTGGTTGCGCTGAACACCAGCCAGGCCGCCGCGCTGAGCTCGTCCCAGGCCGCCGCGCTGACGACCGATTCGGTCGCCGCGCTCGAAACCGAAGACTTCGCTGCACTGCGCACGATCGCCATCTCGGGCTTGAAATCGACCCAGATCGCGGCCTTGAACACGATGCAGATCGCCGCGCTGGCTACCGCGCAGGCTGCCGCACTGAGCAGCGTGCAAGTGGCAGGCCTGGGCACCGACAGCGTCGCCGCCATGGTCACGGATGCCGTCGCCGCGCTGAAGAGCACTGCGATTGGCGCCCTGCGGTCCGACCAGATCGCCGCGCTGAACACGATGCAACTGGTGGCGATGGGCACCGCGCAATTCACCGCGCTGAGCACGATCCAGGCGACCGCGCTGACGACGATCCAGTTGAATGCGCTGGAAACGCAAGACTTGCGTGCCCTGCGCACCACGGCGATCCGCAGCTTGAACACGGATCAGGTGGCGGGCTTGAACACGATGCAGATCGCCGCGCTGAGCAGCGCCCAGGTTTGCGCGCTGAACTCGATGCAGATCCAGGCCATGACGACGATGCAGATCGGCGCCTTCGCCAGCCCGTTCTACACGCCTATCGTGCTGGACCTCGATGGCAACGGCATCGACACCGTCAGCGTCAATGGCGGCGTGCAGTTCGACCTGCTCGGCAACGGCACCAAGCTCAATACCGGCTGGGTCGGCGGCGCCGATGGCTTGCTGGCACTCGATCGCAACGGTGACGGCGTGATCAACGACGGCAGCGAACTGTTCGGTTCCGGCACCACGCTGGCCAATGGCCAGAAAGCGGGCACCGGTTACGAAGCGATGGCTGAGCTCGACAGCAACAAGGATGGTGTGTTGAGCAGCGCCGACAGCGCCTTCGGCAAGTTGCAGGTCTGGGTCGACGGCAATGCCGACGGCGTCAGCCAGGCCGACGAGCTGAAATCGCTGGAACAACTGCATATCACGCAGTTGAGCCTGGGCGCCACGCAAAACCTGTCGCTGAACAACGGCAACATCGTCGGCCTGACGTCGACCTACTCCACGGCCGACGGCCAGACCCACGCTTCGGCCGACGTCTGGTTCGCCACCGCCGGAGCGGCGACCGACTTGCGCGGCAATGTCAGCAGCCTGGTGCAGGCGATGTCGTCCTTCGGCAACGAGGCGGCACCGGTGGCCGGCGGCGCGCTCAAGCTGGACGACGCGCAGGGTGTGGCGGCGAACGTGGCCAACCTGGCCGACGCGCTGCAACAGTTCGATGCGGCCAAGCTGAACGGGGCGCAAACCCTGGCGGCGACCGAATCGTCCGAACTGCGCCTGAAAGCGCTGGCTTCGACCGCTTCGCACGGCATGCTGGCTGCGCCGAAGTAAGGTGAGAGTGGCGGCCAGCCCTGGCCGCCATCACCGGGAGCGGCGGCGTAACGCCGCTCCCGGTGAACTCTGGCCTCTGTTTCGAAACGCCTTTTCGATGTCGCACCGATCAATTTGAATCCATGCATTGGCGAACGCCAATCCCGAAAACTGACGCACCGGCTAGCACCCGCCGGCGTCAGTTTTTTTTTCTGTCATGTAATTATTGAGAACGGTCAGGAATGCCGTGTCCGCAGTGAGCATGCAGCGCCGCGTCGACTTGCGCATACCTGTCTCTTTTTGAAACCGATACTTGCTCACAGGCAGCTGTTGAAGGCAAATATCCTGTATTATCGGCCATAAAGTATTGCAAAATCGAAACAATATTGTTCAAACAGCCAGCGCAGTCCTGCTTGTTTGAAAGCATGAATGGCTATCGGCCTCACATTTATAAAAACTGATGCTGCAGGCAATCCTGCCGGCGTCAGTTTTTCTGCATCGTACATATTAGGAGAATGGACATGAGTTCAGTAGCTGGTTTTACAACGGATCAAATCGTCGGCTTGACCACCCAAGCGGTAGCCGCTCTGACCGTGGCCGATCTGGCCGAGTTCACCACTGAACAGTTCGCTGTATTGACCACAGCTCAAATCTCACTCCTGAAAACCAGCCAGATTACGCTGGGCCTGACGACGATGCAGGCATCGGCGCTGACTTCGCTGCAGGCGGCGGCATTGAACTCGGCCCAGTTGGGCGCGTTCGCCACGGCCAGCCTGGCCACGCTCAATACCGGCGATATCGCCGTCCTGGGAACCAAGTCGCTACCGGGCCTGACCGCGCTGCAACTTCAAGCGCTGGGCACCGACCAGGTGGTGGCGTTGACGACGACCGCGGCCGCCACGCTGAGCCCGCTCCAGGTGGGCGGCTTGACGACGGCCGGCATCGCCGCCATGGAAACGCAAGACTTCGCCAAATTGAGCACGGCCGTGATTGCCGCGCTGAAAACCAACCAGCTGGCGGCGCTGGGACTGGGACAATTGACCGGCATGTCGGTGGCCCAACTGGGCGCGCTGGGCGCGACCCAGGCGGTCGGCCTGAGCCCGACCCAGGTGTCGCAAGGCCTGGGTACGACGCTGGCCCGGCTCGACGCGGTGCCGACGGCCGTCATCGTGGCCCTGAATTCGGCGCAGGTAGCGCTGATCACTGCCGCGAATTTGAGTACCCGCAGCATCGCGGCGCTGAGCCCGGCCTCGATCGCCGGCCTGGACGCGAGCGGCGGCGGCCAGCTGGAATTGATGACGGCCATCCAACTGGGCGCGCTGGGCACGGCCCAGGTGAGCGTGATGTCGAGCGTGCAAATCGCCGCGCTCAATACGGCGTCCATCGGCGGCTTGTCGACCGCCGTCATCGGCGCGTTGAAGACGAACCAGGTCGCCGCGCTCGCGGAAGACCAGGTCGCCAAGCTGACGCTGGTGCAGATCGCCGCGCTGAGCACGGCCGCGATGGCGCAGGGCTTGACCACGAACCAGGTGGTGGCGCTGACGACGGCTGCCGCCGCGACATTGAATTCGGCCCAGGTGGCCGCGCTGTCGACCACCAACCTGGTGGCGATGGAATTGAACGATCTGTCCAAGTTGAACACGAGCGCCATCGGCGCGCTGAAAGTGGTGCAACTGCAAGCGTTCGGCACGGCGCAAGCCGCCGCGCTGACGACGGCGCAGGTCGCCGCGCTGACTGTCACCCAAGTGACCGGCCTGTCCGCCGACGTGCTCGCTGGCCTGGGCGTGAACTCGCTTCAAATCGGCGCGCTGACGCCGGCCGTGCTCGGCGCCCTGACTTCGCTGCAAGCTGGCGCCCTCAATCCGCTGACCCTGCCTACCCGCGCCATCGCGGCATTGAGCGTGACCGCGATTCCCGGCCTGGATGTCGACCAACTCACCGCTGCCCAACTGGGCGCGATCAATGCGGGCCAGGCTGTCGCGCTGACCACGGCGCAAATGGCGGCCCTGTTGACGGCCTCCATCGGTGGCCTGTCGAGCGCCGTGATCACGGCATTGAAATCGGAGCAGGTCGCCGCGCTGACCGTTGGTGAAATCGCCAATCTGACCACCAGCCAGGTTGCCGCGCTGAGCCTGCCTGCGGTGACGCTGGGCTTGAACAGCCTGCAAGTGATCGCCTTGACGACGTCCGCCGCCGCCGCGCTGAACCCGGCGCAAGTGGCCGCGTTGACTGCAGCCAATGTGGCGGCGATCGAAGCGGTCGACTTCGGCAAGCTGAAACCTGCCGCGATCGGCGCCTTGAACACGCTGCAACTGAAAGGCTTGAGTACCGATCAGCTGGCAGCCCTGTCGCCAGGCCAGATCGGCGCATTCACCAGCAACCAGGCGCCAGGCTTGAGCACGGCCGGCATCGCGTCCGGCTTGGGCGCAAGCTCGCTGCAATTGTCGTCCCTGCCGACCTCGGTGTTGGCTGCGCTGAGCCCTGCGCAAGTCGCTGCATTGAATCTGAATTACCTGACCGCGAGCGGCATCGCCTCGCTGAGCGCAGCCGGTATCGTCGGCGTGCCTGATTTCTCGACCTTGACGTCGGCGCAACTGGCGACCTTGAATTCGGGCCAGGTTGGCGCCCTGTCGACCGTGCAGATCGCGGCGATCACTTCGCTGGCCATCGTCGGCCTGTCGCCAACCGTGATCGGTGCGTTGAAAACGGAACAGGTCACCGCGCTGGCGCCGGACCGTATCGCCAACCTGACGGTCGGCCAGTTGGCCGCGCTGAGCACGACGGCCATTGCTCTGGGCTTGACCACGAACCAGGTGGTGGCCTTGACGACGCTCCAGGCTGGCTTGCTGAGCCCAGTGCAGGCAGCTGCTCTGTCGCCCGCGAACCTGGTGGCGATGGAATTGACGGACCTGGCCAAGTTGACCACGGGCGCGATCGGCGCGCTGAAAGTGACGCAACTGCAAGCGTTCGGCACGGCGCAAGCCGCCGCGCTGACGCCTGCGCAGATCGCCGCGCTGAACGTCGGCCAGGTCGCTGGCCTGAGCAGTAATGTGTTGACCGGCCTGGGTACGACCGCGCCGCAACTGGATGCATTGAATTCGGCCGTGTTTGGCGCCCTGAATTCGGGCCAGGCTGGCGCCCTCAATCCGCTCGTATTGAGCACCCGCGCCATCGCGGCGCTGAACTCGGCTGCAATCCCGGGTCTGGATGTCGATCAACTCACCGCTGCGCAACTCGGTGCAATCAACCCTGGCCAGGCTGGCGCGCTGACGACGGCGCAAATGGCTGGCCTGTTGACGGCCTCCATCGGTGGCCTGTCGAGCGCCACGATCACGGCGCTGAAAACGGAGCAGGTCGCCGCGCTGACGGTTGGTGAAATCGCCAATCTGAACACCAGCCAGGTTGCTGCGCTGAGCCTGCCTGCGGTGACGCTGGGCTTGAACAGCCTGCAAGTGATCGCCTTGACGACGTCCGCTGCCGCCGCGCTGAATCCGGCGCAAGTGGCCGCGCTGACGGCCGCCAATGTGGCGGCGATCGAAGCGGTCGACTTCGGCAAGCTGAAACCTGCCGCGATCGGCGCCTTGAACACGCTGCAACTGAAAGGCTTGAGTACCGATCAGCTGGCAGCCCTGTCGCCAGGCCAGATCGGCGCATTCACCAGCAACCAGGCGCCAGGCTTGAGCACGGCCGGTATCGCTTCCGGCCTGGGCGCCAGCTCGCTGCAACTGTCGGCCCTGCCGACCTCGGTGCTGGCTGTATTGAGCCCGGCGCAAGTCGCGGCATTGAATCTGAATTTCCTCACCGCGAGCGGTATCGCCTCGCTGAGCGCGGCCGGTATCGTCGGCGTGCCTGATTTCTCGACCTTGACCTCGGCGCAACTGGCGACCTTGAATCCGGGCCAGGTTGGTGCCCTGTCGCCGGCGCAGATCGGCGCCATCACCTCGCTGGCCATCGTCGGCCTGTCGACTGGCGTCATCGCCGCGCTGAAGACCGATCAAGTCGCCGCGCTCGACGCGGATCAGATTTCGAAATTGACGCTGGGCCAGATCGCTGCGCTGAGCACGGTAGCGATCGCGCAAGGCTTGAACACCGAACAGGTGGTGGCTCTGACGACGGCCGCCGCCGCGACCTTGAGCCCGGCGCAAGTGGCCGCGCTGTCGACCGCGAACCTGGTGGCGATGGAATTGACCGATCTGTCCAAGCTGAACACGGGCGCGATCGGTGCCCTGAAAGTGACGCAACTGCAAGCGTTCGGTACGGCGCAAGCCGCCGCTCTGACGCCGGCGCAGATCGCCGCGCTGAACGTCGGTCAAGTGGCCGGCCTGTCGGCCAACGTGCTGACCGGCCTGGGTACGACCGCGCCGCAACTGGATGCATTGAATTCGGCCGTGTTTGGCGCCCTGAATTCGGGCCAGGCTGGCGCCCTCAATCCGCTCGTATTGAGCACCCGCGCCATCGCGGCGCTGAACTCGGCTGCAATCCCGGGTCTGGATGTCGATCAACTCACCGCTGCGCAACTCGGTGCAATCAACCCTGGCCAGGCTGGCGCGCTGACGACGGCGCAAATGGCTGGCCTGTTGACGGCCTCCATCGGTGGCCTGTCGAGCGCCACGATCACGGCGCTGAAAACGGAGCAGGTCGCCGCGCTGACGGTTGGTGAAATCGCCAATCTGAACACCAGCCAGGTTGCTGCGCTGAGCCTGCCTGCGGTGACGCTGGGCTTGAACAGCCTGCAAGTGATCGCCTTGACGACGTCCGCTGCCGCCGCGCTGAATCCGGCGCAAGTGGCCGCGCTGACGGCCGCCAATGTGGCGGCGATCGAAGCGGTCGACTTCGGCAAGCTGAAACCGGCTGCGATCGGTGCGCTGAACACGCTGCAACTGAAAGGCTTGAGCACCGATCAGCTGGCAGCCCTGTCGCCAGGCCAGATCGGCGCATTCACCAGCAACCAGGCGCCAGGCTTGAGCACGGCCGGCATCGCGTCCGGCCTGGGCGCAAGCTCGCTGCAACTGTCGGCCCTGCCGACTTCGGTGCTGGCTGTATTGAGCGCTGCGCAAGTCGCTGCATTGAATCTGAATTACCTGACCGCGAGCGGTATCGCCTCGCTGAGCGCGGCCGGTATCGCCGGCGTGCCTGACTTCTCGACCTTGACCTCGGCGCAACTGGCGACCTTGAATCCGGGCCAGGTCGGCGCCCTGTCGACCGTGCAGATCGCGGCAATCACTTCGCTGGCCATCGTCGGCCTGTCGCCAACCGTGATCGGCGCACTGAAAACGGAACAGGTCACCGCGCTGGCGCCGGACCGTATCGCCAACCTGACGGTCGGCCAACTCGCCGCGCTGAGCACGACGGCCATTGCTCTGGGCTTGACCACGAACCAGGTGGTGGCGCTCACGACGGTCCAGGCTGGCTTGCTGAGTCCAGTGCAGGTAGCTGCCCTGTCGCCAGCGAATCTGGCGGCGATGGAATTGACGGATCTGGCCAAGTTGACCACGGGTGCCATCGGTGCCCTGAAAGTGACGCAACTGCAAGCGTTCGGTACGGCGCAAGCCGCCGCGCTGACGCCTGCGCAGATCGCCGCGCTGAATGTCGGCCAAGTCGCTGGTCTGTCCGAAAACGTCCTGACGGGCCTGGGCACGACCGCGCCACAACTGGACGCATTGAATTCGGCCGTGTTTGGCGCCCTGAATTCGGGCCAGGCTGGCGCCCTCAATCCGCTCGTATTGAGCACCCGCGCCATCGCGGCGCTGAACTCGGCTGCAATCCCGGGTCTGGATGTCGATCAACTCACCGCTGCGCAACTCGGTGCAATCAACCCTGGCCAGGCTGGCGCGCTGACGACGGCGCAAATGGCTGGCCTGTTGACGGCCTCCATCGGTGGCCTGTCGAGCGCCACGATCACGGCGCTGAAAACGGAGCAGGTCGCCGCGCTGACGGTTGGCGAAGTCGCCAACCTGACCGGCAACCAGGCCGCTGCGCTGAGCCTGGCGGCAATGACACTGGGCTTGAACAGCCTGCAAGTGATCGCCTTGACGACGTCCGCTGCCGCCGCGCTGAATCCGGCGCAAGTGGCCGCGCTGACGGCCGCCAATGTGGCGGCGATCGAAGCGGTCGACTTCGGCAAGCTGAAACCTGCCGCGATCGGCGCCTTGAACACGCTGCAACTGAAAGGCTTGAGTACCGATCAGCTGGCAGCCCTGTCGCCAGGCCAGATCGGCGCATTCACCAGCAACCAGGCGCCAGGCTTGAGCACGGCCGGTATCGCTTCCGGCCTGGGCGCAAGCTCGCTGCAACTGTCGGCTCTGCCGACTTCGGTGTTGGCTGTATTGAGCGCTGCGCAAGTCGCTGCATTGAATCTGAATTACTTGACCTCGGCCGGTATCGCCTCGCTGAGCGCGGCCGGTATCGCCGGCGTGCCTGACTTCTCGACCTTGACCTCGGCGCAACTGGCGACCTTGAATCCGGGCCAGGTCGGTGCCTTGTCGACCGCGCAGATCGCGGCCATCACCTCGCTGGCCATTGTCGGCCTGTCGCCAACCGTGATCGGCGCACTGAAAACGGAACAGGTCACCGCGTTGGCGCCGGACCGTATCGCCAACCTGACGGTCGGCCAACTCGCCGCGCTGAGTACGACGGCTATTGCTCTGGGCTTGACCACGAACCAGGTGGTGGCTTTGACGACGGTCCAGGCTGGCTTGCTGAGCCCAGTGCAGGCAGCCGCGCTGTCGCCAGCCAACCTGGCGGCGATGGAATTGACGGATCTGGCCAAGCTGACCACGGGTGCCATCGGCGCCCTGAAAGTGACGCAACTGCAAGCGTTCGGCACGGCGCAAGCCGCCGCGCTGACGCCGGCGCAGATCGCCGCGCTGAACGTCGGCCAGGTCGCTGGTCTGTCCGAAAACGTCTTGACCGGCCTGGGCACGACCGCGCCACAACTGGACGCATTGAATTCGGCCGTGTTTGGCGCCCTGAATTCGGGCCAGGCTGGCGCCCTCAATCCGCTCGTATTGAGCACCCGCGCCATCGCGGCGCTGAACTCGGCTGCAATCCCGGGTCTGGATGTCGATCAACTCACCGCTGCGCAACTCGGTGCAATCAACCCTGGCCAGGCTGGCGCGCTGACGACGGCGCAAATGGCTGGCCTGTTGACGGCCTCCATCGGTGGCCTGTCGAGCGCCACGATCACGGCGCTGAAAACGGAGCAGGTCGCCGCGCTGACGGTTGGTGAAATCGCCAATCTGAACACCAGCCAGGTTGCTGCGCTGAGCCTGCCTGCGGTGACGCTGGGCTTGAACAGCCTGCAAGTGATCGCCTTGACGACGTCCGCCGCTGCTGCGCTGAACCCGGCGCAAGTGGCCGCGCTGACGGCCGCCAATGTCGCGGCAATGGAAGCGGTCGATTTCGGCAAGCTGAAACCGGCTGCGATCGGTGCGCTGAACACGCTGCAACTGAAAGGCTTGAGCACCGATCAGCTGGCAGCCCTGTCGCCAGGCCAGATCGGCGCATTCACCAGCAACCAGGCGCCAGGCTTGAGCACGGCCGGTATCGCTTCCGGTTTGGGCGCAAGCTCGCTGCAACTGTCGGCCCTGCCGACCTCGGTGCTGGCTGCGTTGAGCCCTGCGCAAGTCGCTGCATTGAATCTGAATTACCTGACCTCGGGTGGCATCGCCTCGCTGAGCGCAGCCGGCATCGCCGGTGTATCTGACTTCTCGACCTTGACCTCGGCGCAACTGGCGACCTTGAATCCGGGACAAGTCGGTGCCTTGTCGACCGCGCAGATCGCGGCGATCACTTCGCTGGCCATCGTCGGCCTGTCGCCAACCGTGATCGGTGCGTTGAAAACGGAACAGGTCACCGCGCTGGCGCCGGACCGTATCGCCAACCTGACGGTCGGCCAGTTGGCCGCGCTGAGCACGACGGCCATTGCTCTGGGCTTGACCACGAACCAGGTGGTGGCTTTGACGACGGTCCAGGCTGGCCTGCTGAGCCCAGTGCAGGCAGCAGCCCTGTCGCCAGCGAACCTGGCGGCGATGGAATTGACGGATCTGGCCAAGTTGACCACGGGCGCCATCGGTGCCTTGAAAGTGACGCAACTGCAAGCGTTCGGTACGGCGCAAGCTGCCGCGCTGACGCCGGCGCAGATCGCCGCGCTGAATGTCGGTCAAGTGGCTGGTCTGTCCGAAAACGTCCTGACGGGCCTGGGCACGACCGCGCCACAACTGGACGCATTGAATTCGGCCGTGTTTGGCGCCCTGAATTCGGGCCAGGCTGGCGCCCTCAATCCGCTCGTATTGAGCACCCGCGCCATCGCGGCGCTGAACTCGGCTGCAATCCCGGGTCTGGATGTCGATCAACTCACCGCTGCGCAACTCGGTGCAATCAACCCTGGCCAGGCTGGCGCGCTGACGACGGCGCAAATGGCTGGCCTGTTGACGGCCTCCATCGGTGGCCTGTCGAGCGCCACGATCACGGCGCTGAAAACGGAGCAGGTCGCCGCGCTGACGGTTGGCGAAGTGGCCAACCTGACCAGCAGCCAGGTCGCTGCGCTGAGCCTGCCTGCAATGACGCTGGGCTTGAACAGCCTGCAAGTGATCGCCTTGACGACGTCCGCCGCTGCTGCGCTGAACCCGGCGCAAGTGGCTGCGCTGACGGCGGCCAATGTGGCGGCGATCGAAGCGGTCGACTTCGGCAAGCTGAAACCTGCCGCGATCGGCGCCTTGAACACGCTGCAACTGAAAGGCTTGAGTACCGATCAGCTGGCAGCCCTGTCGCCAGGCCAGATCGGCGCATTCACCAGCAACCAGGCGCCAGGCTTGAGCACGGCCGGTATCGCTTCCGGCCTGGGCGCAAGCTCGCTGCAACTGTCTGCTTTGCCGACCTCGGTGCTGGCTGCGTTGAGCCCTGCGCAAGTCGGTGCACTGAACATCAATTACCTGACCGCGGCCGGCATCGCCTCGTTGAGCGCTGCCGGTATCGCCGGTCTGCCTGACTTCTCGACCTTGACCTCGGCGCAACTGGCGACCTTGAATCCAGGTCAGGTCGGCGCCCTGTCGACCGTGCAGATCGCGGCCATTACCTCGCTGGCCATCGTCGGCCTGTCGCCAACCGTGATCGGCGCACTGAAAACGGAACAGGTCAGCGCGCTGGCGCCGGACCGTATCGCGAACCTGACAGTCGGCCAACTCGCCGCGCTGAGCACGACAGCCATTGCTCTGGGCTTGACCACGAACCAGGTGGTGGCGCTGACAACGGTCCAGGCTGGCTTGCTGAGCCCAGTGCAGGTAGCTGCCCTGTCGCCGGCCAACCTGGCAGCGATGGAATTGACGGACCTGGCCAAGTTGACCACGGGCGCCATCGGCGCGCTGAAAGTGACGCAACTGCAAGCGTTCGGCACGGCGCAAGCCGCCGCGCTGACGCCGGCGCAGATCGCCGCGCTGAACGTCGGCCAGGTCGCTGGTCTGTCCGAAAACGTCTTGACCGGCCTGGGCACGACCGCGCCACAACTGGACGCATTGAATTCGGCCGTGTTTGGCGCCCTGAATTCGGGCCAGGCTGGCGCCCTCAATCCGCTCGTATTGAGCACCCGCGCCATCGCGGCGCTGAACTCGGCTGCAATCCCGGGTCTGGATGTCGATCAACTCACCGCTGCGCAACTCGGTGCAATCAACCCTGGCCAGGCTGGCGCGCTGACGACGGCGCAAATGGCTGGCCTGTTGACGGCCTCCATCGGTGGCCTGTCGAGCGCCACGATCACGGCGCTGAAAACGGAGCAGGTCGCCGCGCTGACGGTTGGTGAAATCGCCAATCTGAACACCAGCCAGGTTGCTGCGCTGAGCCTGCCTGCGGTGACGCTGGGCTTGAACAGCCTGCAAGTGATCGCCTTGACGACGTCCGCTGCCGCCGCGCTGAATCCGGCGCAAGTGGCCGCGCTGACGGCCGCCAATGTGGCGGCGATCGAAGCGGTCGACTTCGGCAAGCTGAAACCTGCCGCGATCGGCGCCTTGAACACGCTGCAACTGAAAGGCTTGAGTACCGATCAGCTGGCAGCCCTGTCGCCAGGCCAGATCGGCGCATTCACCAGCAACCAGGCGCCAGGCTTGAGCACGGCCGGTATCGCTTCCGGCCTGGGCGCAAGCTCGCTGCAACTGTCTGCTTTGCCGACCTCGGTGCTGGCTGCGTTGAGCCCTGCGCAAGTCGGTGCACTGAACATCAATTACCTGACCGCGGCCGGCATCGCCTCGTTGAGCGCTGCCGGTATCGCCGGTCTGCCTGACTTCTCGACCTTGACCTCGGCGCAACTGGCGACCTTGAATCCAGGTCAGGTCGGCGCCCTGTCGACCGTGCAGATCGCGGCCATTACCTCGCTGGCCATCGTCGGCCTGTCGCCAACCGTGATCGGCGCACTGAAAACGGAACAGGTCAGCGCGCTGGCGCCGGACCGTATCGCCAACCTGACGGTCGGCCAGTTGGCCGCGCTGAGCACGACAGCCATTGCTCTGGGCTTGACTACGAACCAGGTGGTGGCGCTGACGACGGTCCAGGCTGGCTTGCTGAGCCCAGTGCAGGCAGCTGCGCTGTCGCCAGCGAACCTGGCGGCGATGGAATTGACGGACCTGGCCAAGCTGACCACGGGTGCCATCGGTGCCTTGAAAGTGACGCAACTGCAAGCGCTGGGTACGGCGCAAGCCGCCGCGCTGACGCCTGCGCAGATCGCCGCGCTGAACGTCGGTCAAGTGGCCGGCCTGTCCGCCAACGTGCTGACCGGCCTGGGTACGACCGCGCCTCAATTGGACGCATTGAATTCGGCCGTGTTTGGCGCCCTGAATTCGGGCCAGGCAGGTGCGCTCAATCCTCTGGTGCTGAGCACTCGCGCCATCGCTGCGCTGAACTCGACCGCGATTCCGGGTCTGGATGTCGATCAACTCACCGCTGCACAACTGGGCGCGATCAATCCGGGCCAGGCTGGCGCATTGACGACGGCGCAAATGGCCGCCTTGCTGACGGCCTCCATCGGTGGCCTGTCGAGCGCCACGATCACGGCGCTGAAAACGGAGCAGGTCGCCGCGCTGACGGTTGGTGAAATCGCCAATCTGAACACCAGCCAGGTTGCTGCGCTGAGCCTGCCTGCGGTGACGCTGGGCTTGAACAGCCTGCAAGTGATCGCCTTGACGACGTCCGCTGCCGCCGCGCTGAATCCGGCGCAAGTGGCCGCGCTGACGGCCGCCAATGTGGCGGCGATCGAAGCGGTCGACTTCGGCAAGCTGAAACCTGCCGCGATCGGCGCCTTGAACACGCTGCAACTGAAAGGCTTGAGTACCGATCAGCTGGCAGCCCTGTCGCCAGGCCAGATCGGCGCATTCACCAGCAACCAGGCGCCAGGCTTGAGCACGGCCGGTATCGCTTCCGGCCTGGGCGCAAGCTCGCTGCAACTGTCTGCTTTGCCGACCTCGGTGCTGGCTGCGTTGAGCCCTGCGCAAGTGGCGGTATTGAATATCAATTATCTGACCGCGGCCGGAATCTCCGCGCTAAGCACTGCTGGTATCGCCGGTGTGCCTGACTTCTCTACCTTGACATCGCTGCAACTGTCGACCTTGAATCCGGGACAAGTCGGTGCCCTGTCGACCGCGCAGATCGCTGCCATCACTTCGCTGGCCATCGTCGGCCTGTCGCCAACCGTGATCGGCGCGCTGAAAACGGAACAGGTCAGCGCGCTGGCGCCGGACCGTATCGCGAACCTGACAGTCGGCCAACTCGCCGCGCTGAGCACGACGGCCATTGCTCTGGGCTTGACCACGAACCAGGTGGTGGCGCTGACAACGGTTCAGGCTGGCTTGCTGAGCCCAGTGCAGGCAGCTGCCTTGTCGCCGGCCAACCTGGCGGCGATGGAATTGACGGACCTGGCCAAGCTGACCACGGGTGCCATCGGTGCCTTGAAAGTGACGCAACTGCAAGCGCTGGGTACGGCGCAAGCCGCCGCGCTGACGCCTGCGCAGATCGCCGCGCTGAACGTCGGTCAAGTGGCCGGCCTGTCCGCCAACGTGCTGACCGGCCTGGGTACGACCGCGCCGCAATTGGACGCATTGAATTCGGCCGTGTTTGGCGCCCTGAATTCGGGCCAGGTCGGCGCGCTCAATCCGCTCGTACTGAGCACCCGCGCCATCGCGGTCTTGAATTCGACCGCAATCCCCGGTCTGGATGTCGATCAGCTCACCGCTGCCCAACTGGGCGCAATCAACCCGGGCCAGGCTGGCGCATTGACGACGGCGCAAGTGGCCGCCCTGTTGACGGCCTCCATCGGTGGCCTGTCGAGCGCCGCGATCACGGCGCTGAAAACGGAGCAGGTTGCCGCGTTGACCGTTGGTGAAGTGGCCAATCTGACCACCAGCCAGGTTGCCGCGCTGAGCCTGCCTGCGGTGACGCTGGGCTTGAACAGCCTGCAAGTGATCGCCTTGACGACGTCCGCTGCCGCCGCGCTGAATCCGGCGCAAGTGGCCGCGCTGACGGCCGCCAATGTGGCGGCGATCGAAGCGGTCGACTTCGGCAAGCTGAAACCTGCCGCGATCGGCGCCTTGAACACGCTGCAACTGAAAGGCTTGAGTACCGATCAGCTGGCAGCCCTGTCGCCAGGCCAGATCGGCGCATTCACCAGCAACCAGGCGCCAGGCTTGAGCACGGCCGGTATCGCTTCCGGCCTGGGCGCAAGCTCGCTGCAACTGTCTGCTTTGCCGACCTCGGTGCTGGCTGCGTTGAGCCCTGCGCAAGTGGCGGTATTGAATATCAATTATCTGACCGCGGCCGGAATCTCCGCGCTGAGCACGGCTGGTATCGCCGGTGTGCCTGACTTCTCGACCTTGACGTCGCTGCAACTGTCGACCTTGAATCCGGGACAAGTCGGCGCCCTGTCGACCGCGCAGATCGCGGCCATCACCTCGCTGGCCATCGTCGGCCTGTCGCCAACCGTGATCGGTGCGCTGAAAACGGAACAGGTCAGCGCCTTGGCGCCTGACCGTATCGCCCAGTTGACAGTCGGTCAACTCGCCGCGCTGAGCACGACAGCCATTGCTCTGGGCTTGACCACGAACCAGGTGGTGGCCTTGACGACGGTCCAGGCTGGCTTGCTGAGCCCAGTGCAGGCAGCTGCGCTGTCGCCAGCGAACCTGGCGGCGATGGAATTGACGGACCTGGCCAAGCTGACCACGGGTGCCATCGGTGCCTTGAAAGTGACGCAACTGCAAGCGCTGGGTACGGCGCAAGCCGCCGCGCTGACGCCTGCGCAGATCGCCGCGCTGAACGTCGGTCAAGTGGCCGGCCTGTCCGCCAACGTGCTGACCGGCCTGGGTACGACCGCGCCGCAATTGGACGCATTGAATTCGGCCGTGTTTGGCGCCCTGAATTCGGGCCAGGTCGGCGCGCTCAATCCGCTCGTACTGAGCACCCGCGCCATCGCGGTCTTGAATTCGACCGCAATCCCCGGTCTGGATGTCGATCAGCTCACCGCTGCCCAACTGGGCGCAATCAACCCGGGCCAGGCTGGCGCATTGACGACGGCGCAAGTGGCCGCCCTGTTGACGGCCTCCATCGGTGGCCTGTCGAGCGCCGCGATCACGGCGCTGAAAACGGAGCAGGTTGCCGCGTTGACCGTTGGTGAAGTGGCCAATCTGACCACCAGCCAGGTTGCCGCGCTGAGCCTGCCTGCGGTGACGCTGGGCTTGAACAGCCTGCAAGTGATCGCCTTGACGACGTCCGCCGCCGCCGCGCTGAACCCGGCGCAAGTGGCTGCGTTGACGGCGGCCAATGTCGCGGCAATGGAAGCAGTCGACTTCGGCAAGCTGAAACCGGCTGCGATCGGCGCCTTGAACACGCTGCAATTGACCGGTCTGGCGACGGCTCAACTGGCGGCATTGTCGCCAGGCCAGATCGGCGCGCTGACCAGCAACCAGGCCGCCGGTCTGAGCACGGCCGGCATCGCTTCCGGCCTGGGCGCCTCGTCGCTGCAACTGGGCGCCTTGTCGTCGTCCGTCATCGCGGCCTTCAGCCCGGCGCAAGTGGCGGCATTGAACATCAATTACCTCAGCGCGGGCGGCATCGCTGCGCTGAGCACGGCCGGCATCGTCGGCTTGCCAGACTTCTCGAACCTGACGGCCGCGCAGTTGGCGTCCTTGAGCTCGGGCCAGGTCGGCGCCTTGTCGACCACGCAGATCGCGGCGATCAGCTCGCTGGCCATCGTCGGCCTGTCGAACACCGTGATCGGCGCGCTGAAAACGGAACAGGTCGCGGCGCTGAAGCCGGGCCAGATCGCCAACCTGACTGCCGGCCAGATCGCCGCGCTGAAAACGGGCGCCTTGACGTCCGACCAGGTGGTGGCGTTGACGACGGTCCAGGCTGGCCTGCTGAGTCCGACCCAGGTGAATACGCTGGCGACCGCGAGTATCGCCGCGATGGAAGTGACCGACCTCAACAAGTTGAGCACGGCAGCCATCGGCGCACTGAAAACCGAGCAGTTGGCGGCGCTCAATTCGCTGCAGATCGTCGGACTGTCCACTGGCCAGTTCGCGGCGCTGACCCCGAACCAGGCGAACGGCCTGACCTCGGTCGTACTCAATGCCAGCTCGGCCCAGATCGGCGTGCTGTCGACGGGCGTCATCGGGGCGCTCAATTCCTTCCAGATCGATACGCTGGATCCGCTCTTCCTGAGCACCCGTGCGATCGCGGCGCTGAACCCGGCCTCGATGGTCGGCCTGGGCGCGACCGTCACCGAGCAGATGCAACTGTTCACGGCGGCCCAGTTGGGCGCGCTCAACTCGGCGCAAGCGGTCATGCTGTCGGGCGCGCAACTGAACGCGTTCGCCACCCTGTCGATCGGCGGCCTGTCGCCTGCCGTGATGTCGGCGCTGAAAACGTCGCAGCTCGCGGCGCTCGATGCGGTGCATATCGCCAGCCTGAACGGCGGCCAGGTCGCTGCGCTGAGCACGGCGGTGCTGGCATCGAGCTGGACGACGGACCAGATCGTCGCGCTGTCGACGGCTGCCGTCGCGGCGCTGAAACCTGAACAGGTGGGCGCGATGTCGCCGGCAAATATCGCGGCGATTGAAACGAACGACTTGCGTGTCC
This sequence comes from Pseudomonadota bacterium, assembly GCA_040389645.1. Taxonomy (GTDB): domain Bacteria; phylum Pseudomonadota; class Gammaproteobacteria; order Burkholderiales; family Burkholderiaceae_D; genus Rugamonas. The sequence continues at coordinate 35,483 of JAZJZT010000083.1, forward strand.
TGTCGAACGCGGCCATCGCGGCGCTGAAGACGAACCAGGTCGTCGCGCTGAAACCGACCCAGATCGCCAACCTGGCCACCAGCCAGATTGCCGCGCTGAGCACGGTCGCCATCGCGCAATTGACGACGGACCAGGTGGTCGCCCTGACGACGGCCGAGGCCAGCTTGCTGAGCCCGGCCCAGGTGGGCGCGCTGTCGGCGGCCAACCTGGCCGCCATGGAAGTGCTCGACGTCGGCGCGCTGAACGGCGCCGCCATCGGGGCGCTGAAAACGAACCAGTTGATCGCCCTCAATTCGCTGCAGGTGGGTGGCCTGTCGACAGCCCAGATCGGCGCGTTGAACGCCGGCCAGGCGGCCGGACTGAGCGCGGCGAATATCCACGCCGGCCTGTCGGCGCAGATCGGTTCGCTGTCGACGTCCGTCATCGCGGTCTTGAATTCCGACCAGATCAGCGCCTTCGATCCGCTGTTCCTGAGCACCCGCATGATCGCGGCGCTGAGCCCGTCCGCGATGGTCGGCCTGAGCACCGGCGGTGGCGGTCAGTTGACGCAACTCGTCGATAGCCAGTTGGCCGCGCTCAACACGGCCCAGGTGGGGGCGCTGACGACCGCGCAAATCTCGTGGATCAACCCGAGCGCGATCGACGGCTTGACCACCACCGTCATCGCGGCGATGAAAACGAGCCAGATCTACGCGATCGACGCCACGCTGTCTGGCGGCCTGTCGCTGAGCCAGCTGGCGGCGCTGAAAGCCGAACAGGCGCCAGGGTTGAATCTGGCCGCGCTGAACAACGGCCTGAACGGCTCGGCGCAAGTGGCGGCGCTGTCGCCGGCCCTGCTGGGCGCGCTGGGCATGGAGCAGGTGCAGCAATTCACGCCGGCCTATCTGGGAACGCGCGCCATCGCGGCCTTGAGCACGGTCGCCATTCCAGGTCTGGCCAATCCGTACAGCGGCAGCCTGATGCACCAGTTGACGTCGACCCAGCTGGGGGCGCTGAACGCGGCCCAGGCTGGCGTGCTGACCACCGTGCAGGTGTCGACGATCCATACGGGATCGATCGCCGGCCTGACGCCGGCCGCCATCAGCGGGCTGAAGGCGACCCAGGTCGCGGCGCTGAACACCGCGCATATCGACCACCTGACGCCGGCGCAAGTCGCCGCGCTGAGCACGTCGGCCATCGCGCAGGGCTTGAACAGCATGCAAGTGATCGCGTTGACGACGGCGGACGTCGCCGCGCTGACGCCGGCCCAGGCCGCCGCCCTGTCGACGGCCAACCTGGTGAAAATGGAAACGACCGATCTGCGTGCCCTGGGTACGGCGCAGATCGCCGCGTTGACGACGACCCAGGTCGCTGCGCTGGATCTGACGCAAATGCCGAAACTGACGACCACGCAGGTGCGGGCGTTGACGACGGCCCAGTTGCACGTGCTGAGCACGATGCAACTGGACGTGATGACGATCCAGCAAGCACTGGCGCTGACTTCGGTCCAGCAAAACGCGCTGAGCACGGAACAGATCGATCACCTGACGCCGATCGTGCTGGACTTGAACGGCAACGGTATCGAGACCTTGAGCATCAGCGCCGGCGTGCAGTTCGACATGCTGGCCGACGGCAAGCAATTGCACACCGGCTGGGTCGGCGGTGGCGACGGCTTGCTGGCACTGGACCGCAACGGCGATGGCGTCATCAACGATGGCGGAGAACTGTTCGGTTCGGGCACGACGCTGGCTTCCGGCGGCAAGGCGGCCAACGGTTACCAGGCGATGGCTGAACTCGACAGCAATGGCGACGGCGTCATCGATGCTGCCGACAGCAGCTTCGGCAAGTTGCAGGTATGGGTCGACGGCAATGCCGACGGCGTCAGCCAGGCCGATGAACTGAAATCGCTGGCGCAGTTGAAGATCACCAAGCTGAACCTCGATGTCAGCGCCGGCAACGCGGTCGAGCACGGCAACGTGCTGGGCTTGACGTCGACCTTCGAGACCAGCGACGGCCAGTCGCACGCGGCAGCCGACGTCTGGTTCCAGGTCGACCTGCGCAGCGGTGTCAACAGCATGGTGCAGGCGATGTCGTCCTTCGGCAACGAGGTGGCGGCACCGGCCGGTGGCGCGCTCAAGCTGGACAGCGCCGGTTCGACCGTGGCGGCCAGCGTGGCTTGCCTGGCCGATGCGCTGCAACAGTTCGACGCGGCCAAGCTGAACGGCGCGCAAGCGCTGGCGGCGGCGGACTCGCCTGAACTGCGCCTGAAAGCGCTGGGTTCCGGCGCTCAAGGCTGGCTGGCGGCACCGCAGAAGTAAGCCGGCATACGGCGGGGACCCGGTCCCCGCGGCATCATCCCGAAAGCGGCAAGACGATCAGTCTTGCCGCTTTTTTATTATTTAATTTATAAAATAATTGCCTAAAATCATGTATTAAAGGCCCATGAACAGGTATGATGTATTATCAAGAATGAATTTATTTGCAGTTGGAAATGATGTTGCCGTTTCAAGCAAGATCGGGCTGCTTAGCGGCCCACCTGTATAAACACTGACGCCGCGGCGTCAGTTTGTTTCTGCAGCCTACATATCAGGATCATGGGCATGAGTTTAGTAGCTGGTTTGATAACGAAGCAAATCTCCGCCCTGGCCGCGCAGGGGACGACGGCCGGAATCCCGGCCATCGAGGTGGGCGACATCGCCAGCTTGAGCACCGCCGCCATCGCGGCATTGAAGACCGAACAGCTGGCGGCGTTGAGCACGGCGCAGTTCAGCCAACTTTCGCTGAGCCAGCTTGCGGCGCTGCAAGCGGCGCAGGTGCCCGGCCTGCGGCCGTTCGTCTTATGGAATGCGGTGGTCGGCACGGCGCAGGTGGCGGCGCTGTCGACGGCCGTGATCGCCGCCCTCGATTCGGCGCAGGTGGGAGATCTGAGGCAGGAAGCCCTGACGACGCGTGCCATCGCGGCGCTGAGCACGGCCAGCATGCGGGGGCTCAGTGCGCTGTGGAACATGAGTGCGCCCCAGTTGGCGGCGCTCAGTCCGGCCCAGGTGGCGGCCCTGACGCGTGGGCAGATGGCGGTGATCAATTCCGACCAGATCTACGGCTTGTCGACAGCCGTGATGGCGTCGCTGAAGACCGCGCAGCTCGCGGCGCTCCACGGCGGGCAGTTCGGCAAGTTGTCGACGAGCCAACTGGCGACGCTGAAAGCGAGCCAAGCGGCCGGATTGACGCCGGGCCAGTTAGAGTATGGATTGACCAGCACAGCGCAACTGGCGGCCGTGTCGACGGCGGTCATCGCCGCCCTCAATTCGCACCAGGTGGCTTATCTGCACGCGGAAGCCCTGGGCACGAGCGCCGTGGCGGCGCTGAGCACGGCCGGCATCAAGGGGCTGAACCAGCGTTATTTCCTGACAGGGAGCCAGATGGCGGCGCTGAATTCGGTCCAGGTGATGGCGATGCCGAGCGCGCAAATCGCCGGGATCGATCTCCGGGGTTTGACCACCACCGTCATCGCCGCCTTGAAGGTGTCACAGATCGCCGCGCTGTATCCGGGCCAGGTCTCCATCCTGTTGACGAGCCAGCTTGCTGCGCTGAAAGCTGGCCAGGTCGCCGCGCTCAATACGGTTCAAATCCAGTACGGCCTGGCCGGCGCGGCGCGCGTGGCGGCGCTGTCGACGGCCGCCATCGCGGGCCTCAATTCGGCACAGGTGGCGGTGCTGACCGGCGCGGTGCTCGGCACGCAGGCCATCGCGGCGCTGAGCACAGCCGGTATCAAGGGCTTGTCTGTGTTCGACTTGAGCACCAATCAGCTGGCGGCATTGAATACAAGGCAAATGGCGGTGCTTCCGCCCGATCAGCTGTCATTTCTCAACAGCGCCCAAATTCAAAGCCTGTCCAGCGCCGTCATCGCCGTACTGAAGAGCAACCAGATTGCGGCGCTCAATTCGCAGCAGGTCGCCAATCTGTCGCTGAGCCAGCTTGCGGCACTGCGCGCCAATCAGGTGGCCGGGCTGGCGCCGGACGATATCACTGCCGGTCTGGACAGCGCTGCCAGGGTGGCGGCGCTGTCGACGGCCGTGCTCGCGGCCCTCGCTCCGTGGCAGGCGGCATATCTGCGGCCCGCCTTGCTGGACACGCGCGCCATCGCGGCGCTCAGCACGGCCGCTATCAAGGCCTTGTCTGCCCGTGACTTGAGCTCGGCCCAGTTGGGCGCGCTCAGCGCGGCCCAGGCTGGCGCGCTGACGATCGCGCAACTCGCCGACATCCAGACGGCGGCCATCGCCGGTCTGCCGTCCGTCGCCATCGCAGCGCTGAAGAGCCACCAGGTCGCGGTGCTCAATCCGGGGCAGATCACGCAATTGGCCAGCCGCCAGCTCGTTGCGCTGAGTCCGATGGCGATGGGGCAGGGCTTGAACAGCATGCAACTGGTAGCCTTCGGCACGGCGGCCGTCGCGGCATTGACGCCGGCCCAGGTTGCCGCGCTGGCGCCCGGCAACCTGGCGCAAATGGAAGTGGAAGATATCAAGGCGCTGCGCACCGCGCAAATCGCCGCGCTGAAGCCGGCCCAGATCGCCGCGCTGCGCACCGGGCAGATTGCGGCCTTGAGCAAGCCACAATTGCAAGCATTGAAGCCGGCCCAGTTGCATGCGCTGAACAGCATGCAGTTGCATGCGATGACGACCCGGCAAGCGCTCTCGCTGACAGTGGCCCAACAACGCGCCTTGAGCAAGGCCCAGATCGCTTACCTGACGCCGATCGTGCTGGATTTGAATGGCAACGGCATCGATACGCTGGATATCAGCGCCGGGGTCCGGTTCGACATGCTGGCCGACGGCCGGCAATTGCGCACCGGCTGGGTCGGCGGCGGCGACGGCTTGCTGGCGCTGGACCGCAATGGCGATGGCGTCATCAACGATGGCGCAGAGCTGTTCGGCTCCGGCACCACGCTCGCTGGCGGCGGCAAGGCAGCCAACGGCTATGTCGCGCTGGCTGAACTCGACAGCAATGGCGACGGCGTCATCGACGCCGCCGACGGCAGCTTCGGCAAGTTGCTGGTGTGGGTCGACGGCAACGCCGACGGCGTCAGCCAGGCTGGCGAACTGGCATCGCTGGACCAGTTGAAGATCACGAAATTGCGCCTCGATGCCGGGGCCGGCAATGCCGTCGACCACGGCAACGTGATTGGCTTGACGTCGACCTTCGAGATTGCCGGCGGCCATGGCCAGTCGGCTGACGTCTGGTTCCAGGTCGATTTGCGCGGCAGCGTCGCCGGCATGGTGCAGGCGATGTCGTCGTTTTGCAACGCGGCGCCGCTGACGACGACGATGCTGCCGACGCCGGATGGCGCCAATGCGCAGCACAGGGCGTCCAGCTTGGCCGACACGATGCACAGCCTGGAATGCACGAGGCTGGACGGCGCACCCGGGCTGGCCACGCCGCAATCGCCCGAGCCGCGCCTGGCGACACCGGGTTCGGGCGGCCCGGGCTGGCTGGCGGCACCGCACCGGTAAGCGTGCCATGTTTGCCTTGATACTTGCCGTTGTGCATGTATTTTGAATATGGGTCAGTGCTTATCCTGTATCATCAAACGTTGGGATTTAGCATGATCGAAGCAATATTGCCGATTGATTCAGCATTGCGCTGGCCGTCGGAAACCGCCACAGGCGAAGGATCGAAGCACACGCAGGCCGCGCGCCCGGTGCTGTCGGCATCGTATCTATCAGGAGCAGGGACATGAGCGCAGTCACAGGTAAAACCACGGATGAAATCGCAGGCTTGAGCACGCAAGCGCTCGCCGCGCTGGGCACGGCCGACCTGGCCGACTTCACTCCCGCACAATTTGCCGCCCTCACTTCCACCCAAATCACGTTGCTGAAAACGACGCAGATCGCGCTGGGCTTGACGACGTCTCAGGCGGCGGCGCTGACTTCGCAGCAGGCGGCAGTATTGAATTCGGCCCAGTTGGGCGCATTCGCCCCGGCCAGCGTGGCCGCGCTCAGTACCGACGATATCGCGGCCTTGCCGACGAAGGCGCTGCCCGGCCTGTCGACCTTGCAGGTGCTGGCTTTACTGAGCAGCCAGGTGCAGGCATTGACGACGGCCGCCGCCGCCGCGCTGGCTTCTCACCAAGTCGCCGCGCTGTCGACGGCGAATATCGCGGCGATGGAAACGGCCGATGTCGGCAAGCTGAACACGGCCGTCATCGGCGCGCTGAAAACCAGCCAGTTGCAGGTGCTGTCGACTGAGCAGATGGCCGCACTGTCGACGGCGCAGGTGGCCGCGCTCAATAGCGGGCAAGTTGCCGGGCTGACCACGGCCAATATCGACGCGGGCCTGGGCGCGAGTTCGGCGCAACTGGCGGCGCTGTCGACGGCCGTCATCGCGGCGCTCGGTTCGACACAGGTCGATGCGCTCAATCCGCTGTACCTGACGACGCGCGCGATCGCCGCGCTGAGCCAGGAAGGCATCAAGGGCTTGACCGATATCGGCCTGCTGGCATCGAACCAGCTGGCGGCGCTGAACTCGGGGCAGGCCATCGGGCTGTCGACGACGCAGATCGCCGCGCTCGGCACGGCGGCCATCGTCGGCCTGTCGAGCGCGGTCATCGCGGCATTGAAGACGAACCAGGTTGCGACGCTCGATACCACGCAGGTCGCCAGGCTGACCAGCAGCCAGGTGGCCGCGCTGAGCACGGCGGCCATGCAGGGCTTGACCAGCGGGCAGGTGCAGGCGCTGACGACGGCCGCCGCGGCCGCGCTCAGTTCAAACCAGGTGGCCGCGCTGTCGACGACGAACTTGCAGGCGATGGAAACGGCCGATGTCGCCAGGCTGAAAACGGTGGTGATCGCGGCGCTGAGCATGCTGCAATTGCAGGCGCTGGCCACCGCGCAGATGGCGGCGCTGACGACGGTGCAACTGGCCGCGCTGACGAGCAGCCAGGCGGCCGGGCTGACGCCGAACAATCTTGAAGCGAGCATCGGCGCGGCAACGGCCAGCCTGGCGGCGCTGCCGACGGCGGTGCTGGCGGCGCTGAAGTCCGAGCAGGTCGCCGCGCTCGATCCTGCCAGCCTGAGCACGCGCGCGCTGGCGGCCTTGAGCACGACCGGCATTGCCGGCGTGAGCGATTTCTCGGTATTGACGTCGGCGCAACTGGGCGCGCTCAATTCCTTGCAGGTCGGCGCCTTGCCGACCACGCACTTGGCCGAAATCGACCCGGCCCGCTTCGCCGGTCTGTCCACTTCGGTCATCGCCTCATTGAAAAGCAACCAGATTGCCGCGCTCGATCCGGACCAGATCGCCAGCCTGTCGACCCGCCAGCTGGGGGCATTGAATCCGCTGGCGCTGTCGCAGAGTTTCACCACGCTGCAAGTGCAGGCGCTGACGTCCGACAGCGTCAAGGCCTTCAACACGGCGCAAATCGCCGCGTTGTCGACCGCGCACATCGCCGCGTTCCAGACGCAAACGATAGGAGGCTTGTCGAGCGCTGTCATCGCCGCGCTGAAAACCGAGCAGGTTGCCGCGCTCAATATCGATCAAATTGCGAACCTGAACACTAGCCAGGTGGCCGCGCTGAGCACGGCGGCCATGGCGCTGGCCTTGAGCAGCGCACAGGTCGTCGCCTTGACGACGGCCGCCGCCGCCGCGCTGACGTCGGCGCAGGTGGCGGCGTTGTCGACGGCGAACCTGGTCGCGATGGAATCGAACGATGTCGCCAAACTGAAACCGGCCGCCATCGCCGCGCTGAAAGCGAACCAGTTGCAGGCTTTCGTGAGCGAGCAGATCGGCGCGCTCACGAGCAGCCAGTTCGCGGCGCTGACCAGCAGCCAGGCGGCGGGGCTGTCCCAGCTCGGCATCGTGCTCGGGCTGGGCGCGACATCGGCCCAGTTGCCATCCTTGTCGACGGCCGTCATCGCAACCTTGAATTCGGCGCAGGTGGCGCTGCTTGATGGCACGGCGCTGAGTACGCGCACCATCGCGGCGTTGAGCACGGCCGCGATCAAGGGCCTGAGTGCGGGCGGCGACGCGCAATTGAGCGACTTCAATGCGACGCAACTGGCGGCGCTCAATTCGCTGCAAATGGCGGTGCTGTCGAGCGCGCAAATCGCGACGATCGGCTCGGATCAGATCAAGGGCATCGCGAGTGCAGTGATCGCGGCGTTGAAGACGGATCAAGTCACCGGGCTGACGACCCTGCATATCGCCAACCTGAACACCAGCCAGGTGGCCGCGCTGAGCACGGCGGCGATGGCCCAGAGTTTGAACAGCGAGCAGATCGTCGCCCTGACGACGGCCGGCGCCGCCGCGCTGACGCCGGCGCAAGTGGCGGCATTGCCGACGGCGAGCCTGGCGGCGATGGAATCGAACGATGTCGCAAAGCTGAAAACGGCCGCCATCGCGCTGCTGAAAAACACGCAACTGCTGGCCTTGGGGACGGATCAGATATCGGCGCTGACGAGCAGCCAGTTCGCGGCATTGAACAGTAGCCAGGCGGCCAGCCTGTCCCAGCTCGGCATCGAACGGGGACTGGGCGCGACGTCGCTGCAATTACCGGCGCTGTCGACGGCGATCATCGCGACACTGAATTCGGCGCAGGTGGCGCTGCTCGACGGCGCGGCGCTGAATACGCGCACCATCGCGGCGTTGAGCACGGCCGCGATCAAGGGCTTGAGTTCGGGTAGCGAGGATCAACTCGGCGAATTCAATTCGACGCAACTGGCGGCGCTCAATTCACTGCAAGTGGCGACGCTGTCGAGCGCGCAAATCGCGCTGATCGGCTCGGATCAGATCAAGGGCATATCGAGCGCCGCGATCGCGGCGCTGAAGACGAATCAGGTGGCGGGGCTGACGGACGATCAGATCGCCAATCTGGGCACGGCCCAGGTGGCAGCATTGAGCACGGCCGTCATGAGCGAGGGTTTGAGCGAGTCGCAAGTGCGGGCCTTGACGACGGCCGCTGCCGCCGCGTTGAGCCCGGCCCAAGTGGCGGCGCTGTCGACCACCAATCTGGCCTCGCTCGAACCGATCGATGTCGCCCAACTGAAAACGTCGGCCATCGCCGCGCTGAAAACCCACCAGGTGCAGGAACTCTGGTGGAATCAGGTAGAGGCGATGACGAGCAGCCAGTTCGCGGCGCTGAACACTGCCCAGGCGCCTGCCTTGCCGACGTGGACCATCGCGACCGGGCTGGGCTCCACCTCGATTCAGTTGCCTGGTCTGTCGACAGCCGTCATCGCGGCCCTCAATTCGGCGCAAGTGGCGCAGCTCGACGGCGAGGCGCTGAGCACGCGCACGATCGCGGCGTTGAGCACGGCCGCGCTCAAGGGTTTTGGTTCGACGGGCTACGCGAATCAATTCGCCGACTTCAATTCGACGCAACTGGCTGCGCTCAATTCGGCGCAAGTGGCGTCGTTGTCGAGTGAGCAAATCGGCGTGATTGGCTCGGACCAGATCAAGGGGATATCGAGCGCTGCGATCGCGGCGCTGAAGACGAACCAGATGGCCGGCTTGACGACGCTGCATATCGCCAATCTGACCAGCAGCCAGGTGGCCGCGTTGAGCACGCAAGCGGTGGCGCAGGGCTTGACGCCCGAGCAAATCGTCGCCTTGACGACGTCCGCGGCCGCCGCGTTGACTCCGGCCCAGGTGGCCGCGCTGTCGACGGCGAATCTGGCGGCGATGGAAACGAACGATTTCGCCAAGCTGAAAACCTCAGCCATCGCGCTGCTGAAAGTCAGTCAATTGCAGGCGCTCGGTACGGATCAGGTGCTGGCGCTGACAAGCAGCCAGTTCGCCGCGTTGAACAGCAGCCAGGCGGCCGGCCTGTCCCAGCTCGGCATCGGACTGGGGCTGGGCGCGACGTCGAACCAGCTGCCTTCGCTGTCGACGGCGATCATCGCGACCTTGAATTCGGCGCAGGTGGCCGAGCTCGACGGCGCGGCGCTGGGCACGCGCATCATCGCCGCGTTGAGCACGGCCGGCATCCAGGGCTTGAATTCGGGCCAGCTCGGCGCGTTCAATTCGACGCAACTGGCGGCGTTCAATTCGTTGCAGATGGCGGCCTTGTCGAGCGTGCAGATCGGCTTGATCGGCTCGGGTCAGATCAAGGGCATGTCGAGTGCCGCGATCGCGGCGCTGAAGACGTATCAAATCGCCGGCTTGTCGGTCGATCAGGTCGCCAATCTGACGAGCGCCCAAGTGGCCGCTTTGAGCACGGCGGCTGTGGCGCAGGGGCTGACGACGGAGCAGATCGTCGCGCTGACGACTGTCACGGCCGCCGCGCTGACGTCGGCCCAGGTGGCCGCACTGTCGACGATGAATCTGGCCGCGATGGAGACAAACGATGTCGCCAGATTGCAAACGGCGGCCATCGCCGCGCTGAAGACGAATCAGGTGGCGGGGCTGACGTACGATCAGATCGCCAATCTGGGCACGGCCCAGGTGGCCGCATTGAGCACGGCCGTCATGAGCCAGGAATGGAGCGAGTCGCAAGTGCGGGCCTTGACGACGGCCGCTGCCGCCGCGTTGAGCCCAGCCCAAGTGGCGGCGCTGTCGATCGCCAATCTGTACTCGCTCGAATCGATTGATGTCGCCCAACTGAAAACGTCGGCCATCGCCGCGCTGAAAACCCACCAGTTGCAGGCGCTGCCGGATCAGGTGGTATATGCGATGACGAGCATCCAGTTCGCGGCGCTGGGCATTACTCAGGCGCCTGCCTTGACGACATACACCATCGCGACCGGGCTGGGCTCCACCTCGGTTCAGTTGCCTGGGCTGTCGACGGCCGTCATCGCGGCCCTCAATTCGGCGCAAGTGGCGCTGCTCGAAGGCGCGGCGCTGAACACGCGCACGATCGCGGCATTGAGCACGGCCGCGCTCAAGGGTTTTGGTTCGACGGGCTACGAGAATCAATTCGCCGACTTCAATTCTACGCAATTGGCGGCGCTCACTTCGGTGCAGGCGCCCGCATTGTCGAGTGCGCAACTGCAAGCGATCGACGTGGCCGTCATCACCGGCCTGTCGAGTTCCTTCATCGCCGCGCTCAGGAGCGACCAGTTCGCGGCGTTGGGCACGACGCAGGTCGGCGGCTTGGCCAGCAACCAGCTGGCGGCCCTGGGCAGCCGTCAAGCGGCCGGGCTGACGCTGGACGACATCGGGCAGGTGCTGACCAGCACGGCGCAACTGGCGGCGCTGTCTACAGCGATCATCGCGGCCCTCAATTCGGAGCAGGTCAGCGCGTTGCAGGAGGAATACCTGGGCACGCGCGCCATCGCGGCACTGAGCACGGCCGGCCTCAAGGGCTTGTCGGACTCGGCCCAAATGAGTCACTTGACGTCATTGCAACTGGCGGCGCTCACTTCCGCGCAGGCGCCCGCATTGTCGAATGTGCAACTGCGAGCGATCGACGCGGCCGTCATCACCGGCTTGTCTAGTTCCTTCATCGCCGCGCTCAGGAGCGATCAGTTCGGCGCGCTGGACGTGACGCAGGTGGCCGGCTTGTCGAGCGGTCAACTGGCGGTCCTGAGCAGCCGTCAGGCGGCCGGATTGACGCTGGACGACATCGCGCAGGCGCTGACCAGCACGGCGCAACTGGCGGCCCTGTCTACAGCGGTCATCGCGGCCCTCAATTCGGAGCAGGTCAGCGCGTTGCAGGAGGAATACCTGGGCACGCGCGCCATCGCGGCACTGAGCACGGCCGGCCTCAAGGGCTTGTCGGACTCGGCCCAAATGAGTCACTTGACGTCATTGCAACTGGCGGCGCTCACTTCCGCGCAGGCGCCCGCATTGTCGAATGTGCAACTGCGAGCGATCGACGCGGCCGTCATCACCGGCTTGTCTAGTTCCTTCATCGCCGCGCTCAGGAGCGATCAGTTCGGCGCGCTGGACGTGACGCAGGTGGCCGGCTTGTCGAGCGGTCAACTGGCGGTCCTGAGCAGCCGTCAGGCGGCCGGATTGACGCTGGACGACATCGCGCAGGCGCTGACCAGCACGGCGCAACTGGCGGCCCTGTCTACAGCGGTCATCGCGGCCCTCAATTCGGAGCAGGTCAGCGCGTTGCAGGAGGAATACCTGGGCACGCGCGCCATCGCGGCACTGAGCACGGCCGGCCTCAAGGGCTTGTCGGACTCGGCCCAAATGAGTCACTTGACGTCATTGCAACTGGCGGCGCTCACTTCCGCGCAGGCGCCCGCATTGTCGAATGTGCAACTGCGAGCGATCGACGCGGCCGTCATCACCGGCTTGTCTAGTTCCTTCATCGCCGCGCTCAGGAGCGATCAGTTCGGCGCGCTGGACGTGACGCAGGTGGCCGGCTTGTCGAGCGGTCAACTGGCGGTCCTGAGCAGCCGTCAGGCGGCCGGATTGACGCTGGACGACATCGCGCAGGCGCTGACCAGCACGGCGCAACTGGCGGCCCTGTCTACAGCGGTCATCGCGGCCCTCAATTCGGAGCAGGTCAGCGCGTTGCAGGAGGAATACCTGGGCACGCGCGCCATCGCGGCGCTGAGCACGGCCGGCATCAAAGGCTTGTCGGAGATGGCGCAATTGAACAACCTGACGACGATGCAGGTAGCGGCCTTCAGCTCCTCGCAAGTGGCGGCGCTGTCCTTGCTGCAAATCGGCGCGATCGCTTCGAGCAGCGTGGAGGGTTTGTCGACGTCTGTCATCGCGGCCTTGCGCAGCGATCAGGTGGCGGGGCTCGGTGAGACTCAAATGGAAAACCTGTCGACGCGCCAGATCGCCGCGCTCAGCACGGCCGGCATGAAAGGTTTCTTGGGCCCCACGGCCCAATTGAATCACTTGTCGTCGTCGCAGGTGGCGGCCTTCAGCTCGGCGCAAGTGGCGGTGCTGTCGTCGATACAAATCGGTGCGATCGCTTCGAGCAGCATGGCGGGCTTGTCGACGTCCGTCATCGGGGCCTTGCGCAGCGATCAGGTGGTGGGGCTGGTGCCAATCGAAATCCTGTCGACACGCCAGATCGCCGCGCTGAGTTCGGCCGGCATCAAGGGCGTGGGGGACTTTTCCGCGATCACTTCGATCCAGCTGGCCGCGCTCAATTCGGTGCAGGTGGGGGCGCTGTCGAGCCTGCAATTGCAGGCGATCGAGGACACCGACATCGACAGCCTGTCGAGCGTCGTCATCGGCGCGCTGAAGAGCAATCAACTGGCCGCGCTCAGTTCCAACCAGGTCGGCAATCTGACGCTGAGCCAGCTAGGCGCGCTCGTGTCCAGCCAGGCACCCGGCCTGACGGTTGACGACCTGTCGATGGGCCTGAACAGCTCGGCCCAATTGGGCGCGCTGTCGACGTCCGTCATCTCGGCCCTCGGGGCGACGCAGGTGGCGGCGCTGAACCAGGCTTACCTGAGCACGCGCGCCATCGCGGCGCTGAGCGGGGCGGGCTTGTCCGGCCTGGCGGACCTGTCCAGCCTGATGTCGAACCAGCTGGCGGCGCTCGGTTCGGCCCAGACCGGCCTGCTGTCGAGCGCACAGATCGTCACGCTCAATGCGACGGCGATCACCGGGCTGTCGACGGCCGTGATGGGGGCGCTGAAGACCCACCAGGTCGCGGCGCTCGACACCGACCAGATCGCCCATCTGACCAGCACGCAGGTTGCCGCGCTGAGCACGGCGGCCATGTCACTGGGCTTGAACAGCATGCAACTGATCGCCTTCACCACGGCCGATATCGCCGCGTTGAGCACGGCGCAGGTCGCCGCGCTGGCGACGGCCAACCTGGCGGTGATGGAAACGGAAGACTTCAAGGTGCTGCGTTCGCAACAGATCGCCGCATTGACGACGGCGCAGGCGGCCGCGCTGGCGACGGAACAGGTGACGATATTGAGTACCTCGCAATTGCGCGGCTTGACGACGGCCCAATTAAAAGTGCTCAGCACCGAGCAGTTGCACGCCATCAGGATCCAGCAAGTGATCGCACTCAACTCGATGCAGACCGGCGCGCTCACCACGGCCCAGGTTGAAGCGCTGACGCCGATCGTGCTGGACTTGAACGGCAACGGTATCGAGACCTTGAGCATCACGGCCGGCGTGCAGTTCGACATGCTGGCCGACGGCCGGCAAGTGCACACCGGCTGGGTCGGCGGCGGCGATGGCTTGCTGGCGCTGGACCGCAACGGTGACGGCGTCATCAACGATGGTGGTGAACTGTTCGGTTCGGGCACGACATTGACGGCCGGCGGCAAGGCGTCCAACGGTTACCAGGCGCTGGCTGAACTCGACAGCAACGGCGACGGCGTCATCGACGGCGCCGACGGCAGCTTCGGCAAGTTGCAGGTGTGGGTCGATGGCAATGCCGACGGCATTACCCAGCTTGGCGAACTGGCATCGCTGGGGCAGTTGCAGATCACGAAACTGAAGCTCGATCTCGTGAGCGGCGACGCGGTCGACCATGGCAATGTGCTCGGTTTGACATCGACCTTCGAGACCGCCAATGGGCAGTCGCACGCGGCGGCCGACGTCTGGTTCCAGGTCGACCTGCGCGCCAGCGTGGGGGGCATGGTGCAGGCACTGTCGTCGTTCTGCAACGCGGCGCCGCTTGCGGCAACGTCTCCGCCGACGCTCGATGGCGCCAGGGCGCCGGACCTGTCGGCCAGCGTGGCCGGCCTAGCCGACGCGCTGCAACGCTTCGATAGCACCCGCTTGAACGGCGCATCTGCTCTGGCCGCGACGGAGCCACCGGGGCTGCGCCTGCCGCTGGCGGGTTCAAGCGGGCAGGGCTGGCTGGCGCCGCCGCACAAGTAGGTCTGTGTTGGCGGGGCGCGCGCCGCCCCGCGGCACCATTCAAAAGCGGCAAGACAGCCTGTTTTGCCGCTTTTTTCTCGGCTTTAAAAAAGCGCCGCCGCTACCGGGACTGGGGTAAAATCGCCCGGCGAGTCAGCATCTTGCGCTGACGCAAGCTCGCGTTCTTTTCCACCCCCACACAGAAAAGGTGAACATCGATGTTGTCATGTGCACCCCTGCAACCGTAACGCCACAATGCCCGCTAACTTTCCTCACACCGCGATCCAGTGCCTGACCGCGATTGCGCAGCACCATGGCTTGCAAATCAACCCCGAACGCTTGATCGACGACTATGCGCTGGGCGCGGAAGAACCGGGCGACAACCTGCTGTTGCGCATTGCCGCCGATATCGGCTTGAAAGCCAAGGCCGGCCGCCTCGACTGGCATGGCTTGACGGCGCAGGAAGGCGTGTTCCCCTTGATGGCGCGCCTGGACCAGGGGCAGATGGTGATCGTGGTCGGCGTCAAGCGGGAAGGCGATCATTGCCAACTGGCGATCCTGAACCCGGCGGCGCAGGCGGCTGGCGTGACGCTGGTGTCGCAGGAAAGCTTTTGCCAACGCTGGCACGGTTCCGTGCTGTTCGCGAAACGCCAGCACAAGCTGAGCGATCCGAATCAACCGTTCGGGCTACGCTGGTTCATCCCTGAAATCCTGAAGCAAAAGGCGGCTTACCGCGACATCTTCATTGCCGCCATCGCGATGCACTTGTTGTCGATGGCGTCTCCCGTGTTCTTCCAGCTCGTCATCGACAAGGTGCTGACGCACCAGAGCAGCACCACGCTGTGGGTGCTGGCGGCCGGCATTTCGATCGCGCTGCTGTTCGACGCTGCCTTCGGCTTCCTGCGCCAGACGCTGACATTGGCCGCGTCGAACAAGATCGACATGCGCCTGACGCGCCGCACCTTCGGCCACCTGCTGGCGCTGCCGATCGATTATTTCGAGACCACCACCGCCGGTGTCGTCACGCGCCACATGCAGCAGCTCGAAAAAATCCGCAATTTTCTCACCGGGCGCCTGTTCTTCACCGGTCTTGACCTGATCTCGCTGGTGATTTTCTTACCAATCCTGTTCAGCTATTCGATCAAGCTGGCGATGATCGTGCTGGCATTTACGGCGATGATCGCGATGGTCGTCATGGCGATGGTGCCGACCTTCCAGCGCCGCCTGAACGCGCTGTACGCGGCCGAAGGGCAACGCCAGGCGATGCTGGTGGAAACCATCCACGGCATGCGCACCGTGAAGGCGCTGGCGATCGAACCGGCCCAGCGCCGCAACTGGGACCAACGCTCGGCCGAAGCGATCACGATGCACTTCCGCGTCGGCCAGATCTCGATCGCCGGCAATGCCGTCACCGATTTCCTCGGCAAGCTGATGCCGGTGGTCTTGATCGTCATCGGCGCCCAGGACGTGTTTGACCAGACGCTGTCGGTCGGCGCGCTGATCGCGTTCCAGATGCTGTCGCAGCGCGTCACCGGCCCGTTGATCTCGATCGTCGGCCTGGTCAACGAATACCAGGAAACGGCGCTGTCGGTCAAAATGCTGGGAGAAGTGATGAACCGCGCGCCGGAAGGGCGCGCCGGCGCCGGCGGCCTGCGCCCCGTGCTCAATGGCGAAATCCGCTTCGACGACGTGACGTTCCGCTATCCCGGTTCGTCCGTCGCCGCGCTCGACCGCACCACGTTCACGATCCAGCCCGGCACCGTGGTCGGTATCGTCGGACGCAGCGGTTCCGGCAAGACCACCTTGACCAAGGTGATCCAGGGTTTATATGGCATCCAGGAAGGCATCGTGCGTTTCGACGGCATCGATGCGCGCGAGATCGAGCTGTCGCACCTGCGGCGCCAGATCGGCGTCGTGCTGCAAGAGAATTTCCTGTTCCGCGGCACCGTGCGCGAAAACCTGATCGTCACCAAGCCCGACGCGACGTTCGAGGAAATCGCCGAAGCGACGGCCGCCGCCGGCGCCGACGAATTCATCGAGCGCCTGCCGCAGGGCTATGACACGCTGCTCGAAGAAAACGCCGCCAACCTGTCCGGCGGCCAGAAGCAGCGCCTGTCGATCGCCCGCTCTCTGCTGGCCAAGCCGCGCATCCTGGTGCTCGACGAAGCGGCATCGGCGCTCGATCCGGAAAGCGAGGCGATTTTTATTCGCAACCTGTCGCGCATCGCCGTCGGCCGCACCGTGGTGATGATTTCGCACCGCCTGTCGACGCTGGTCAACGCCAACGCCATCCTGGTCATGCAGCGCGGCCAGCTGGTCGACGCCGGCACCCATCAAGAACTGCTCACCCGTAGCGATACTTACCAGCATTTATGGAACCAGCAAACAAGCCACATGTAAGCAAGCGCGGTCGTCGTGACCGCGATGCCACCGAGATCGAGTTCCTGCCGGACGCCGATGCGATCGAGCGCAGCCCGCTGCCGGCGTTCGTGCGCATCACGCTGCACGTGCTGGCCGCCGCTTTCGTCAGTTTTATCCTGTGGGCCTGCCTGTCGCAGGTCGAACAGATCGTCGTCGCGCACGGCCGCCTGGTCAATCCTTCTCCGAACATCGTCGTGCAGCCGCTCGACACCGGCATCATCCAGAGCATCGAGGTGCGCGCCGGGCAGGTCGTCAAGAAGGGACAAGTGCTGGCGACGATGGATCCGACCTTTACGCAGGCCGACGAGGCGCAACTGCGCACCCGCCTGCGCAGCCTGGACACGCAGACCGCGGGCCTGCGCGCCGAACTGGCGGGTAAGCCGTCCGGCGCGCGCACCGGCAGCGCGGCCGACGCTGACGACTTGCTGCAGGCGCAGCTGTCGAGCGAGCGGCAAGCCAATTTCGAGGCGCAGCAGACAAAGATCGCGCAAAACATCGCGCGCCTGAAAGCGGGTATCGAGACCAATCAGCGCGACCAGCAGGTATTGGCGCAGCGCCTGAAGTCGCTCAGCGAAATCGAGGCGATGCAGGAAAAACTGGTGGCCGAGAATTTCGGCGCCAAGATGCAGTTGCTCGAAGCGCGCGACCGCCGCCTCGAAGTGGAACGCACGATGGTCATGGGGCGTAACAAGGAACTGGAAATGCAGCGCGAACTGGCGTCGGCCCAGGCCGAGCAGTTCGCCTTCAACAAGGGGTGGCGCCAGAAGATGATGGAAGATTTATTGGCCGCCACGCGCGACCGCGATGGCATCAACGAGCAGCTGGCCAAGGCCGACAAGCGCCATAAACTGGTGCAACTGGTGGCGCCGGCCGACGCCGTGGTGCTGGAAGCGGGCAAGCTGTCGGCCGGTTCCGTCGTGCGCGAGGCGGAAACCATGTTTACGCTGGTGCCGCTGGGCGCGAAGATGGAAGCCGAAGTGCAGATCGATTCGCTCGACATCGGCCACATCAAGGCTGGCGCGCTGACGCACCTGAAGCTCGATGCCTTCCCGTTCCAGAAGCACGGCATGCTCGACGGCAAAGTGGTGACGATCAGCCAGGATTCGTTCAAGCGCGAACAGGTCACGCCGGGGCAGGGTACGAATGCATATTACCTGGGCACCATCGATTTCGGCGATGCGAAGTTGCGGAAGATGGATGGCACGGCCCGCATGCTGCCGGGTATGACCTTGAGTGCGGAAATCGTCGTCGGCAAGCGCTCGGTGATGTCTTACCTGCTGTGGCCTTTGACCAAGGCGATGGATGAATCGATCCGCGAACCCTGATCGATCGACTACATGATAAAACAGCGCGCCGCGCGCCCCATCGGGGCCGCGGCGTTTTTATTTCTTACTGGAACATCACGGTACGGTCCATCTCCGGCGTGACCTTGCTGAAGATCGGGCTAGGACCATTGCCGCGCTTGAGTTGGGCGAAGGACAGCGGCGAGCTGATCTCGGCCGCGAATTCCCACAGTTTCAGCGTCTGCAGCCGGGCGCCGCATTCATGCGGGCGTTTCGAGAAGAAGGCGTTGACTTCGACCACTTCGTATTCGAACGCGCCCTGGTGCTTGATGTCGCGCAAAATAAAACCGTAGGATTCGAGCAGCGCCTTGATGTCGAAGAAGGTCTTTTGATCCTTGTAGATCTGCTTGAACTGGCATTCGACTTCGATCGCCAGTATATCCTTCAATACGTCGCCGCAACCTTCCAGCACTTCGTAATCGTAACCCTGGGCATCGCACTTGATGAAGTCCGGCGACGGCATGCGGCCGTCGGCGACCAGCTTGGCGATCGGCGTCACGTGCACCGACATCTGGTCGGTGACGGCAAAGCAGGTCGCGATCGGGTAATTGTCGAGCACTTCGAAATTCGGTTCCAGCACCGAGCAGCAGGCATTGCTGACGGTCAGGTGCAGCGGCACGTCGGCATCGACATTGCCGACCGCGTCGGTCAGGAAAATACCGTTCGGGAACATCTGGCGCAGGTTCGCGCATTCCGATTCCTGCGGTTCGATGCCGACGTAGGTCAGCAGGTTGTGCAGCGCCAGGTAGCGCAGCGTCGGCTGGGTCGGACCGCCCATCGCGCCGACGTCGAGGTAGACCGCCTTGTTCTCGCCCAGGCCCATGGCCAGCGCCTGGCAGGCGGCGTTGCGAATCTGGTTTTCTTCATTCATCTCGGGATTCCTCAGTTGGAAAGTGGCACGGCTTTGGAAAAGATTGCGGTATAACCGGGCCGCAGCAATTGATAGCCGCGGCTCAGCAGGTGGGGCGCCAGCAAGCGGTATTTACCCCGGAAGTCGGCGCCCTCGATGCCGTCGAGCACGACCAGCGCCTGCGGCCCGAGCCGCGCTTCGTACGCCTCGTAGGCGGCGAGCGCGGCGCGTTCGCAGGCGGCGCGGTCGGATGCGTCGCCCAGGTAGTCGGTCGCGTTAAACAGCAATAAATCTATACGCGGCGGCAATTCCGGCAGCGTCGCCGCCAGCTCCACGTGGCGTCCCAGGCCGCGCTCGGCCAGCACGTGGCGCGCGTTGCGCAGCGCCAGCGGGTCCGGTTCGACGCACAGCAGCGCGCCGCCGAAGCTGTGCGCATACCACGCCAGCAATTCGGTCGAGCCGCTGTCGTTGCCGTGGCCGAAGCCGCGCATGCAGCTTTGTTCGACGACGACGGCATTGTCGTCCAGCGCCAGCAAGTATTGCAGCACCGTCTCGAACGCGGCGCGCTGCAGCGCCGGCCGGGCGCGCGGCTCGACGACGTTGCTGGCGCCGACGAACATCTTGTTGTAGTCGGCGCGCTGCATTTCCGCATTGATGCGGTAGTGGAAGCCGGCGTTGGTCTGCTTGTTCCAGTCGCTCAGGCGGGCCGCGGCGCGGCGCGATTTTTCGACGATGTGGCGGTGCGACAGCATGCGGTAGTGCAGGTTCTTGAAGATGAAACTGTCGCTGCGTTTTACGGGGCCGGTCGGCTCGCAGTGGTGGCAGCCCAAGGTGTAATTGATGTCGATGACCGGATCGAAGATCAGGTTCTTGTTGTAATAGGCGGGATTCGGATTGCCGGCCTGGATGTCTTGCCAGATGAAGCGGCCCGGCACGTGTTGCGGGTGCTGCTTGGACAGCATCTCGAAGCCTTCGACCATCGGCAGCGTGATGCCGTCGCGCTTGAATTCGGCCAGCTTGGCGCGCAGTTGCGGGTGGTAGATGAATTCATCGACGTCGCAGACGACCATCCAGTCGCACTCGTTGCGGTATTTTTTCCACTCTTCGTTGCGGATCGCCATCAGTTCGCGGTCGTCGAGCTTTTCGCTGGTCTTGACCACCAGTTCGACTTGCGGATAGCGCGCGGCGATCTGCGCCGTGTCGTCGGTGCTGCCGCCGTCGTGCAGCACGATCTTGCTGGCGCCGACGAAATTGATGTAATGGTCGAGGAAGAACGGCAGGATGGCGCCCTCGTTGAAGCAGACGGCGACTACGCAGATCACGCCCGGGTCGCCGTTCGCATCCAGCGCGCCGGCGTCGATCTGTTGCAGTTCGCTGGCCAGTTCCGGCTGTTGCGGCAGCAGCGCCAGGCTGTGCGCCAGGTAGTCGCGCAATATTCCATGCTGGCCGGTGCGGCGCGCCACGCGGATCAGGGCGTTCAATGCCTGCAGGTTGATCGCGGCCGGCGATGGATTATCGCGCGCCGGCACCAGCGTGCGCCATTCGGCCATCGCTTCGTACAGGCGGCCATCCTGTTCCATCAGCAAGCCCAGGTTGTAGCGTGCTTCTCCCAGGTCGTTCAATTGCAGCACGGCGCGGTATTCCGCTTCGGCCAGCGCCGACAGGCCCTGCTGCTGGTACAGCGCGCCGAGGTTGAAATGGCCGGCATAGGCGTCGGGGTGGCCGGGGCCCGCCAGCCACAGGCGGTACAGCGCGATGTGGTCGCGCGCCGTCCAGCGCTGGCCCTGGATTTCGACTTCCTGCATCAGGCGCAGGATGTTCCAGCCCGCCAGCGTGCTCGCATCCGGATGTTGCGGACTTGTCATGTTCAATGCTCCAGAAAAGGTGGGGACGGATTGCCGGCGCCGCCCCGGTCGGGACGGCGCCGGCGCCGGGTCAGGCAGCTGGTTTCGTCAGCAGCACGGAAGTTGCGTGCGACAGCGTGGCCAGGATCGCTTCCACATCGAGGTTGCTGTCGCGGATCTGCTCGCGCATCGTGCCCAGGTACCACTGGCAGGTGGTGATCTTGCTGGCCAGGTGCTCTTCCGCCGCGGCGCGCTCGCCGACATACAGGTTGCGCTTCAGTGCATCGGCATACAGTTGCAGCCAGTCGACGTTGGCGCGGACCGCGTTGCCGGCGGCGCGCTGGTCCTGGCCGCCGTGCAGGCGGAAGTAGCTCAGCGTGTCGGGCAGGTAGACGCAATCGTGTTCCTTCAGGATCGCCAGCCAGGTGGCGACGTCCGACAGGATGGTGTACTGGTGCCCGCTGAACATGCCGAAGTGGCCTTCCAGCGCGCTCTTGCGCACCAGCACCGTGGTCGGTTCGCCGATCAGGTTCTTGCCGTCGGACAGCAGCAAATGGCCCATCGATTCGCCGCTGATCCGGGTTTCCGTCTCGAACAGCCGTTCGGTGCCGGGAATCGGTGGAATATCCCGGCCGTAGGCATCGATCAGCTGGCGGAACGATGTCACCAGGCCGATCTTCGGATCGGTCAGCATGTACGACATCATCCGCATGATCTTGTCCGGGTGGAACAGATCGTCGTCCATCAGGTAATTGATGTAGTCGCCGCGGGCATGCTTGAAGCAGTTCAGCGCGTTTTCCAGCGGGCCGTAGCCCGGCACGCGGTAATAACGGATCTGCGGGTGCTTGGCCATGTAGGGCCCGAAGCGCACGCGCGTGGCTTCGTCGTCGCTGTTGTCGCTGACGATGATTTCGACATTGCCATAGTTTTGCGCCAGCGCGCTTTGCAGCGCCAGTTCGCCGTAATCGGGCCGGTTGTGGGTCGGGATCAGGATGCTGACCAGCGGCAGCCCGCTGCGCGCGGCGGCCTGCTGTTGCTCGTTCGGCGGGATAGCGATTTCCGTAAAACGCTGTTCCAGGTCGCGCACGAAGCGGGTGCTGTCGAACAGCGGCGCCGTCAGGCGGTTCTGTTCCAGGCGCTCGTGCAGCGAGGTGCTAAAGTCGCGTTCCTGGCCGAGCCGGATCGCCATCGCTTCATAGTCGTCCATCGACTCGCACACCAGTTCCGGCAGGCCGACCGCGTGCAGCAGGCTGCCGGCCATGCGCGACGAAAAGGTCAAACCCGGGCAGGTCAGCACCGGCAGGCCGGCCCACAGCGCATCGCTGGCCGTGGTGCCGCCGTTGAACGGCGATGTGTCGAGGAACAGGTCGGCCACCTGGTAGCGCGCCAGGTAGGCGGCCGGCGGCACGCGCTCGGCGAACAGCAACCTGGAGCTGTCGACGCCCATGCGCTCGGCATGTTCGCGCAGGTTGCTGCGCACCTGCGGCACGTCGGCCACCAGCCACAAGACGCTGTCGGGCACGGCGCGCAGGATGCGCATCCAGCACTCGAACATTTCCGGGTTGATCTTGAAGGTATTGTTGAACGCGCAATACACATAGGCGTCGGCCGGCAGTTCGCACGCCTCTCGCGTCGGGCACGGGCCGATCTGGCGCTGGCGGTCGTTGATCTGGAACGTGTGCGGCATGTGCAGCGGCTTTTCGGTGAAGAAAGGCTCGAGCTCGGGCGGCAGCACGAAGGGGTCGGAAATGACGTAATCGATTTCCGGCAGCGCCGTCGGGCCGGGCAGGCCCAGCCAGGTGATCTGCACCGGCGCCGGGCGGTAGGACAGGATATCGTGGCGCGCGTTCAAGGTCAGGCCGTGCAGGTCGACCAGGATGTCGATTTCGCAGGCGCGGATCAGTTGCGCCGCTTCCTCGTCGTTCAAGGCGCCGATGCGGATGTGATGGTCCATGCCGCCGATCACGCGCGCGCGCAAAGGGGAACCGTCTTCATGGCTCCAGCAGAAACCGTAGACTTCGAACTTGCTGCGGTCGTGCAGGCCGTACAGTTCCGCCGTCAGGATCGATACCGCGTGCGAGCAAAAATCGGACGACAGGTAGCCGATGCGCAGCCGGTCGTGCGCGTAGCCGCCGTGCGTCAGCGGCGCCACGCCCTTCAAGACTTTTTCGTCGACATAGCGCTGCGATGCGCCCAGCTGCAAGGCCGGGTCGCCCGAGGCGCCGAGCATGGCCAGCGCCGACGTGCCGTCGATCAGTTTCTTTTCAGCGATGCCGATGCGCGTATCGTAGACCGGCCAGTTGCACTGCTTCTGGCGCAGATGCACCCAGTGCGTGATGACGTTGCGCTGGTTCGGTTCCAGGCGCAGGCTTTCGGCCAGCGCCGTTTCCGCTTCCGGCAGGCGCTTCATGATTTCCTGCAAGCGCCCCAGGTTGTTCAGCGCCTGCACCCGCAGCGCGCGGCTGGCCGGCGCGTTTGCCGGCGACAGCTCGACGGCGCGGCGCCACAAGACCAGCGCTTCTTCCGGCCGCTTCATGCGTTCGAGCAGCGTGCCCAGGTTCAAATGCGCTTCGACGAATTGCGGATTTTGCGCCAGCGAGGCGCGGTATTCGGCTTCGGCCGCCGCCTCGTCGCCTGCCACCAGCAGCACGGCGAGGTTGAAGCGGGCCGCGTACGCCAGCGGCGACGGTGTGTTGTCGAGCCACAGGCGGTACAGGTGGATCGCCTGCGCCTGCTGGCCGGCTTCGCCCAGCACTTGCGCGTTGTGAAACAGCTCGGTGATCGACAGCTTGCCTTGGGATGCCTGCTGGAACACCAGGTCGCCCGGGTGCGCCAGGCCGGCGGGAAGAGGGTGAGGCGTTGCCGTCATTACTTGGACTTTCTTTCAGTATCGGTGGTGGCATCGTGCCGCGGCGTGCTGAACCAGCGGTAAGTCTTGTCGATGGTCTGTTCCAGCGGGCAGGTCTGGCGCACCCCGAGCGCGTGCTCGGTGGCGCCCAGTTCGGGGTACAGGTCGTCGTCGCGGTGCTGGCGGTTCGGCAGCGTGTTGAGCGTCACGCGCGGGCGCGGCGCGACGCGCTCGCCGATCAGCTTGACCAGCTCATTGTGCGTGACCGGCGTGGCGCTGCCGAGGTTGTAGACGGCGCCGTCGGTACCCTTGACCAGCGCGGCCAGGCACCACCAGGCGGCATCGCTGCCGTACAGGTAGCTGCGCCGCGCGCTGCCGTCGCCGTGGATGCGGATATCGCCACTTGTCAGCACGTCGCGCAGGAAGTTGTTGATCGCCCACGGGCGGTCCAGTTCCTGGTAGGCGCCGGTCAGCGTGAATGGGCGGATGGTCGACAGCGGCAAGCGGTACTGGCTGCGGTAGATCGCCGCCACCATTTCGGCGGCGCGCTTGGCGTCGGCGTAGACAGTGTGCAGCTGGCCGGCCGGCAGCGGGAAATAATCGTGCTCGCCCAGCGCGCCCGGACGTTGCGGCGTGCCGGCCACCAGGCAGGAACTGACGTTCAGGAAGCGGCGCAGGCCGTCCAGTTGCGACGCCGCTTCCAGCGCGTTGCCGATGCCGGCCACCGTGGTCTGGTGCACCCGCAGCGGATCGGACGCGTGCACCCGGTTGTTCGGGATGCCGGCCGCGTGGATCACATAATTCGTTTCCTTGGCAAATTCGAACGACGAGCGCACGTCCTGCGAACGCAGGCGGATGTCGCGCCGGCCGGCCAGGTGCGGATACTTGTGCGGCCATTCGCTGATGTTGCGCGCGTACAGGTCGAGCGTGATGCCGAGGTGATACTGGTCGTTCAGCGCGGCCACCATCTCGGCGATCCAGCTGCCAAGAAAACCGGTGCCGCCGGTGACGGCGATGTGCTGGCGCGTCAGCGCGGCGCGCACCTCGGGCTGGTAGTCGCAGGCGGCCAGGGCGTCCTGGCGCATTTCGGCGAAGCGGGAGTCATCCATGGTTCAACCTTTCACAGCGGCGCTGTTGCGCTCGGCCAGGTCGCGTGCGACCTCGATGATCAGGCTCTCCTGGCCGGCCACGGCGTTGCGCTGACCGAGCCCGAAGAAGATGTCGCGCGGGTCGACCTTGTATTCGTGCGCGGCGGCGGCGACCGGCTTGGCGAAGCCGGAAAACACGCCGGCCAGGCCGCTGACGATCGACAGCGGAGAAATCGACGGCGCCACCGGGTTGAAATCGCGCTCGGCCAGGTCGGCCGCGTCGAGGATTTTATACAGGTCGATGCCGGTCTCGAAGCCGAGCCGCTCGAACACGGCCACCAGCACTTCGAGCTGGGTGTTGCCGGCGCCGGCGCCGAAGCCGCGGATGGTGCCGTCGATGATGCTGGCCCCTTCGTTGACGGCGGTGACGGAATTGATGACGGCCATGCCCAGGTTGTTATGGCCGTGGAAGCCGACCGGGATCGACAGGCCGCCGACCAGCGTCGAGATGCGTTCCTTGACGTCGTCCGGGAAATAGGCGCCGGCCGAATCCATGATGACGATCGCTTCGGCGCCGTACGATTCCATTTTCTTCGCTTCTTCCAGCAGCACGCCGGCCGACGCCATGTGGCTCATCATCAGCACGCCCCAGGCTTCCTTGCCGGCCTGGCGCGCGTAAGCGATGTGGCGGTCGGTGATGTCGGCCTCGGTGCAGTGCGACGCGATGCGGAACAGGTCCACGCCCAGGTCGACCGCGCGGCTGAGGTTCTGCTTGATGGTGCAAAAGCCGGGAATCACGTGGATGCCCAGGCGCGTCTTGTGCAGGTTCTGGCGCGCGACCGTCAGGATTTCGTCGTCGGTCAGCCGGCATTCGCCGACCAGCATCGACGACGCGCCCAGGCCGTTGCCGTGGCCCACCTCGATGATCGGCACATTGGCCGCCTCGGCCGCCTGGCAATAGGAAATGAAGCTTTCGCGACTCAACTGGTGGCGCACGGCGTGGTTGCCGTCGCGCAGGGTCGGGTCGCTGATCAGTATTTTCTTACCCATGCTGGCGCTCCTTGGTGTGCTTGCCGTGCTTGGCGACGGCGATCATTTCGGCCATCGCGATCGCGGCGCAGTTGATGATATCGAGGTTGCCGGCGTACTGCGGCAGGTAATCTCCGGCCCCCATCACCTTGATGGTGGTGATGACGCGTCCGCCTTCAATGGTCGGCGGCACGATCAACTGGTAGCCGGGCACATAGATCTTCAATTGGGCGACCATCGCTTCGACGGCGGCGCGCAGCGCCGGGATGTCGGGATTGGCGATCTTCGCGTAGATCGTGGTCTGCATGTCGATCGGCGGATTGGCCGGATTCAGGATCAGGATCGCTTTTGTGCGGCGCGCGCCGGAAAAGCGCTGCAGCGCTTCCTCGGTGGTCTCGATGTATTCGTCCAGGTTGGCGCGGGTGGCCGGGCCGGCGCTGCGCGAGGCGATGCTCGACGCGACTTCGATGTATTCGATCTCGCTGTGCACCTGCGATATCGCGTTGGCGATCGGGATCGACGACTGGCCGCCGCAGGTGATCATGTTGATGTTGCCGTTGCCGGTGTCCAGGCAAGCCTGCGCATTGATGGCCGGGATGCAGAAGTCGCCCAGCTTGGCCGGCGTCATGTCGATGACGGTCTTGCCGAGTTTTTCCAGCGCGGCCCAGTGCGCGGCGTGCGCCTGCGCCGACGTCGCGTCGAACACCACGTCGCAGATCGACGGATCGGCGATGATCGCTTCGATGCCGCGGTCCGAGATCGGCACGCCGAGCTGGCTGGCGCGTTTCATGCCGGCCGAATTGAAATTGCGGCCGGCGAACAGGGTGCAAACCATGTGCTTGGAGCGCATCACTTTGATCATCAGGTCGGTGCCGATATTGCCGGAACCGATGATGGCTATCTTCAGTTTGTCGGTGCTTGTCATCTGGTGTCACCCATGGTTTTAGTCTCTTTGGTCTTAACAGTGTCCCTGCCAAGGATTATGCCCGATTCGACGGCAATGCCATCGATCGAAGAATACGCTGGAAGATAGCCCAATTCGGCGGCTTGCCGGTTCAGCGAGTAATAGTGGGTCTTGCTGCCGGTGGCGTTGACGATCCCGGCGGGATCGGCCTGCACCGCGTAGCGCAGGCCGAAGCGCTGCTGCATTTCCGCCAGCAGCGCGCCCTTGTCGACCGGGGCCGCGCTGTAGCAGTCCAGCGCCGCGTTGGCCGGCGGCGCGCGCAGCACGCAGCGCACCATCCTGTGAAAATCGTCGGGGTGCAGGTAATCGCGCACCATCGGCGCGGCCGAGGTTTGCAGCACGCTGCCTTCGGCGATCGCGCGCAGCACGTCGGTGATGAAAAAGCGTGCCCGTAAATCCTGGGTGCGGCTGAAGTAATTGAAGACGCGCAGGTCGGTGATGGCGAGAGCGGGTAATGCGCGGTGGCGGCATTCGGCGTGCAGCTTGGCGACCGCATAATAATCCTGCGGCGCCAGCGCGTTGATCGGGATCGCGGCGCGCGTGTCGGGACCGGCCGGCTGGTCGAAACTGCTGCCGTAGGCGGCGCCGCTGGAGAGGAAAATGTAGCGCCGTTCCGGATGGCGCCGCAATCCGGCCAGCGCCAGTTCGTCGTACTGCAAGGTGATGTCGAAGATGGCACCGGCCATCTGCGCGGCGCGCTGCGGATCGCCGACGCCGACGAAATTGAGCACGGCGTCGTGCGGTTCCTGGTCGTAGGCGGCATAGTCGGCCACCATCAGATCGAGCCCTTGCGCCGCCAGCCAGTGTTGCATCGCCGCCACATCGCGCACATACAGCAGCAATTCATCGCATCCCTCGCGCGCCAGCGACAGGATCAAGTCCTTGGCGATCTGGCTGCTGGCGCCGAGGATGGCGATGCGGTTCATGTCGGTGTTCAGAGCGTTTTCGACTTTTCGTGCATACCGTCGAGCATCGCCTGGTCGAGCACGTCGCGCGGCACCAGCGGCGACAGGTCTTCCAGCGGCGGAGACACCAGCGTGCCATCCTCTTTCGCCACCAGCGACAGTTTTGGAGAGAACAGCTGTTCGGGATGCATGAACACTTCGCAAATTACCGGGCCGTTCGCCGCCTGCACCTGTTCCAGCGTGCTGTCGACTTCATCCCAATGACGGATCTGGAACGCCGGGATGTCGAAGGCGGCGGCCAGTTTCGAAAAGTCCGGGCACGAGACGCCGGAAGCGCGGTCGGTGCCGGCGTAGCCCGCCTTGAACAGCGCCTTCTGCGTGTGCTTGATCATCAGGTAGCCATCGTTGTTGAAGATGAACAGTTTGATCGGCAACTGGTGGTGCACCATCGTCTGCAATTCCTGCAGGTTCATCATCATGCCGCCGTCGCAATTCAGGCACATCACTTCGCCGTGCTTGCCGTCGACCTCGTTGGCGAACGAGACGCCCAGCGCGGCAGGCAAGCCATATCCCATCTCGCCCAGGCCGGTCGAGGTCATCAGGCGCTGGCCATCCTTGATACTGAGCACCTGGTGGCCGCACAGCAGCGCCGTGCCCATGTCGGTGACGACGATCTGGTCCGGCTTGAAGTGGCCGTTCAGGCGTTCCATGAAGCGATAGGAATTCATGAAATCGCCGCGGTCGGCGTGTTCTTCGCCGACCCACGGGAATTGCGCTTCATAGGCGCGGCAGCGCTCGATCCACGCCGTTTTCGGCGTCACCGTCAGCGCTTCCAGGCGCGCCAGCAGCGCTTCGATGAAGATGCGCGCATCGCAGACGATCGCCTGTTCGATGCGCTTGCTGTGTTTATTGGCCTCGGTCGGGTCGATGTCGACCACGTCGATGCGCGCCAGGCGCGCCAGTTCGTTGAGGTCGTAGCCGATCTGCGGAATCGCCAGGCGGGTGCCGATGGTCAGCACGTAATCGCTGTTTTGCAAAATGAAATTGGCGGCGCGCTGGCCGTAGACGCCGGCGCGGCCGAACACCAGCGGGTGGCCCGAATCGATCATGTCGATGCCGGCCCACGATACCAAGGCTGGCACGCCGAGGCGCTCCAGCAGCGGCGCGATCTGGCGCTCGGCGCCGGCCAGGCGGATGCCGTTGCCGAGCCACAGCACCGGGCGCTCGGCCGCGAGCAGCGCGGCCAGCGCGTTGTCGAGCTGGGCGCTGACTTGCGGCGTCAGTGCGTTGTCGGCGGCTGGCGCTTCGAAATGCGCCAGCGCGCTGCGCTCGATGCGGCTGGACTGGATATCCATCGGGATCTCGACCCAGGTCGGGCCGGGACGGCCGTCGAGCGCGATGTGCAGCGCTTTTTCCAGTTCATAGATCGTCTGTTCCGGCTTCGTCACGCGCTCGGCGTACTTGGTGACGCGGCTGACCATCTGGCACGAATCGTAGCCTTGCACGCCCCACATGCGCAGCGGGTTTTCGGGGAAGCAGAATTTCGAATTCTCGTTGCCGGTGATGACCAGGCAAGGGATCGAATCGGCCCAGGCCGAGACGACACCGGTCACGCCGTTGGTCGAGCCGGCGCCGGTGGTCAGCAGGGCGCAAGCGATCTTGCCGTTGGTGCGGTAATACGTCTGCACCGCCATGCAGGCGGCCTGCTCGTGGTGCACGCAGACGATTTCGCTGTAGCCGTGGCGGGTGATGGCTTCGAACAGGTGCACATTGCCGGCGCCGATGATGCCGAATACGTGCTTGATGCCCATCTGTTCCAGCGTTTCGGCCACCAGCTCGGCGACCTTGATCTTGTCTTGTGCTTGCATTAGAAATTCACGCCAAAGAAGGCTTCCAGTTTTTCAATCGTAAAGTCTAGCATCTCGCGGCTCAGGCCGGGGAAGACGCCGATCCAGAAGGTATCGTTCATCACGCGGTCGGTATTGGTCAATTCGCCCGAGACGCGGTAATTGCGCCCGACCATGTACGGTTGGCGCGTCAGGTTGCCGGCGAACAGCAGGCGGGTGCCGATCTTGTGCTGGTCCAGGTACGTGAGCAGGTCGACGCGCGACACGTTCGCTTCCGGCTTGATCGTCATCGGGAAGCCGAACCAGGACGGGTCCGAGTGTTCGGTCGCTTCCGGCAGGATCAGGAATTCGGCGCACGATTGCAGCTTTTCCTTCAAATACGCGAAGTTGTCCTTGCGGGCCTGGATGAAGCCGGCCGCGCGGTCGATCTGCGCCAGGCCGCAGGCGGCCTGCATGTCGGTGATTTTCAGGTTGTAGCCGAGGTGCGAATAGGTGTATTTATGGTCGTAACCTTCCGGCAGCGTGCCGAGTTTCCAGCAAAAGCGCTTGCCGCAGGTATTGTCCTTGCCGGGCGGGCAATAGCAGTCGCGGCCCCAGTCGCGGAACGATTCGGCGATCATTTTCAGTTCGGCGTTGTTCGTGAACACGGCGCCGCCTTCGCCCATCGTGATGTGGTGCGCCGGGTAGAACGACATGGTGCCGATGTCGCCGAAAGTACCGACCATCTTGCCGTGATAGGTCGAGCCGAGCGCGTCGCAGCAATCCTCGATCAGCCACAGCTTGTATTTCTTGCACAGCGCGACGATGACATCCAGGTTGTACGGGTTGCCCAGCGTGTGGGCCAGCATGATGGCCTTGGTTTTCGGGCCGATCGCCGCTTCGAGCTGCGTCACGTCGATGTTGTAGGTGCCCAGTTCGACGTCGACGAACACGGGCACGGCGCCGAATTGCAGGATCGGGTTGACGGTGGTCGGGAAGCCTGCCGCCACGCCGATCACTTCGTCGCCCGGCAAGATAGCGCGTGGGCCGAGTTTCGGCGACGTCAGGGTGTTGAACGCGACCAGATTGGCCGACGAACCGGAGTTCACCGTGATCAGGTGCTGCACGCCGATCAGTTTCGCCAGTTTCGCTTCGAACTGGTCGTTGAAGCGGCCCGTGGTCAGCCAGGCGTCGAGCGAGGCTTCGACCATCAGTTCCATTTCCGGCGCTCCGACCACCTTGCCGGCCGGCGGAATCACGGTCACGCCCGGTTCGAACGGCTTCGGCACGCTGGCCAGCGCGCCGTATTGTCCGACCAGCTTGATGATCTGTTCGCGGAGTTGTTCCTTGCTCTGTGCTTCACTCATGATTCCGACCTTACTTAGATTGCGGTGTTTTGATAGGTGTCGATCTGCGCCAGCGTCAGCGCGCGCATGTCGGCGCCGGCGGCATGGGCCTGGTGCCAGGCCACGATCTGGTCGATGGTCTGGCCCAGGTTCCAGCGCGGTTGCCAGCCCAGGCGGCTGCGCGCCTTCGAGCAGTCGAGCTTGAGATAGGTCGCTTCGTGCGGCTGCGGCGCGCCGTCCAGTTGCCAGGCGGCGCCTTCGCCCCAGCTGGCGCACAGGCGGGAAATGATCCATTCGACCGGGCGCGCATCGCTGTCGTGCGGGCCGAAATTGTAGCCTTCGGCATAGGCCGCGCCGCGTTCATATAAATGCTCGGCCAGCGTCAGGTAGCCGGATAATGGTTCGAGCACGTGCTGCCACGGACGGATCGCGTGCGGGCTGCGGATCTGCACCGGCCGGCCGGCGCCGATCGCGCGCACCATGTCCGGGATCAGGCGGTCTTCGGCCCAGTCGCCGCCGCCGATCACGTTGCCGGCGCGGCCCGAGGCCAGCGCCACGCCGTGTTCGGCGTAACGCTCGGGATTGAAGTAGGAATTGCGGTAGGCGCTGGTCACCAGTTCGGCGCAGGCCTTGCTGTTGCTGTAAGGGTCATAGCCGCCGAGCGGCTCGTTTTCGCGATAACCCCACAGCCATTCCTGGTTTTCATAACACTTGTCGGTGGTGACGTTGACGACGGCTTTCAAGCCGTTGCCCGCCGTCGCGCGCACCGCCTCGAACAGGTTGACGACGCCCATCACGTTGGTGGAATAGGTGTCGACCGGGTGCGCATACGAGTAGCGCACCAGCGCCTGGGCCGCCATGTGGATGACGATGTCAGGCCGCGCCGCCTGCATCGCGGCGGTGAGCTGCGCGGCATCGCGGATGTCTCCGATCACCGACGTCATGCCGGTTCCCACTTGCGCGACGTCGAACAGGCTCGGGGAACTCGGGGCACTCAGCGCGTAACCGGTGACGTCGGCGCCGAGGCGTTGCAGCCACAGGCTGAGCCAGCTGCCCTTGAAGCCGGTGTGGCCGCTCAGGAAGACGCGCTTGCCGTGCCAGAAGGCTGGATTCATGGCCAGCGTTTCCAGGGCGCCTTGCCGCTTTGCCACAGGTCTTCCAGTAACACCTTGTCGCGCAGCGTGTCCATCGGTTGCCAGAAACCGTGGTGCTGGTAGGCGTCGAGCTGGTTGGAGCGCGCCAGCTGTTCCAGCGGTTCCTTTTCCCAGGTCGTCGCATCGTCGGCGATCAGGTCGATGACTTTCGGAGACAGCACGAAATAGCCGCCGTTGATCCAGTTGCCGTCGCCTTCCGGTTTTTCCTTGAAGCTGGCGATGCGCTGGCCATCCAGGTCGAGCGCGCCGAAGCGGCCCGGCGGCTGCACGGCCGTCATCGTGGCCAGCTTGCCGTGCTGCTTGTGGAACGCCAGCGTGGCGCCGATATCGATGTCGGACACGCCGTCGCCGTAGGTAAAACAGAAGGCTTCATCGTTTTCGACGTGCTGGCGCACGCGTTTCAAACGGCCGCCCGTCAGCGTGTTTTCACCAGTATCGACCAAGGTCACCTTCCACGGTTCGGCGTGGCGCTCGTGCACTTCCATGCTGTTCTTTTGCAAATCGAAGGTGACGTCGGACGTGTGCAGGAAGTAGTTGGCGAAGAATTCCTTGATGACGTAGCCGCGGTAGCCGCAGCAGATCACGAAATCGTTGATGCCGTGCGCCGAATAACTTTTCAGGATGTGCCACAGGATCGGCTTGCCGCCGACTTCCACCATCGGCTTGGGCTTGACGGTCGTCTCTTCGCTCAGCCTGGTACCCAAACCGCCAGCGAGAATGACTGCTTTCATGGTGCTCCCTTGAATGAATGAGGTGAGTCGTGCCGGCAGCGTGAGCGCACGACTGGCGACCTGGTAGTGGGCGGCTGGGGAGCCAGTGCCAGGTATTTTAAACCAGAAGCAAACAGGAGGGTAGCCGCTTGTTGCTTTATGACAGGCGGGTGTTGCACAGGGCCTGCACGCCCGCCGCGGCGGGGTGCGCGCCGCCGCCGGCAGGGCGCCGGCGGCAACGTCAATTACCCTTATTTGGCTGGCATCGCCAGCCATCCTTGCGCTGGACGCGCCGGGTCGTGCCATGGCTGCGACTGGCTGGTCGCAGCCGACAGCGGCGCCGCGCCGTGGTCGAACTGGCGCAATGCATCGGCCAGCGCTTGCACATTGGCCGGCAAGGCCGCCGCGGCGCCGGTTGCGTGTTGCTGGTCTTGCCATTGCAGCGACGGTGACGGCGCCGCGCCGGCATGGCTGAACGACGCCATCGCCTGCGTCAGCTGGCTCACTTGCGCGGCCAGCCCCGGTCCCTTGGTGGCGAACCAGACGTCGGCCGTGGCGTGCACGCCGCCATCGGTGCTGGTGTAGCTCGATGTCAGGCCGACCAGGTTGCCGTTCTGCACCGCCGTCGAGGCATTGGCGCCGGTGGCAATCTGCGCGATGCCCAGCGACGACAGCGTGCGCAATTCGTCGGCCTGGCTGATGCCGTCCGAATTGCCGTCGACCCAGACCCGCAACTGGCCGAAGGCGCTGTCGGCGGCTCCGATCTGGCCGTCGCCGTTGCTGTCGAGTTCACGCAGCGCCGTGTAACCGTCGGGCGCGCGGCTGCCGTCGGCCAGCGTGGTGGCGCTGCCGAACAGTTCGCCGCCATCGTTGATGATGCCGTCGCCGTTGCGGTCCAGCGCCAGCAAGCCGTCGTGCGCATCGATCCATCCGGTGCCGGTGGCGTGGCCGTTCGCATAGATGTCGAAGCGCACGCCGGCGTCCAGGCCGAGCGTCGATACGCCGTTGCCGTCGAGGTCGAGCACCAGCGGCGTCGCATAGTTGGTCGAATTGGCATCGAGCGCCATGGTTTGCGTCAGCGACAGCGCCGCCACCTGCGGCGACGTGAAGGTATTCGCCTGGGCCACGCTGAGCGCGGCCAGGTCGGCCGTTTCCAGCGCCTGCATCTGCAATGTCGTCAAGGCCAGCAGCGTCTGCACACTCAGCGACGCCGCCTGGGCCGTCGTGATGCCGGCCACCTGGCCCGCCGTCAGCGCCTGCACCTGCTGCGTGGTCAGCGCGTTCAACTGCGCCGTCGGCAAGACCGCGACCTGGTTCGTGCCCAGCGTGGCGATCTGCGCCGTCGTCAAGGCCGTCATCTGGTCGTCGCTGAACGAACCGAGCTGGCTCGCGCTCAGCGCCAGCACCTGGCTGGTTTTCAGCGATTTCACCTGGCTGGTGTTCAGGCCGACCAACTGGCTCACGCTCAGGTAGCCGATCTGGTTGGTGCCCAGCGAGCTGACCTGCGACGTGCTCATCACGCTGATCTGCTCGGTGGTGAGTACGCCGACCTGGTCGATCGTCCATACCGCCAGCTGGGCGTTTTTGAGCGCCACGATCTGTTGCGTGGCCAGCAGTTCGACTTGCAGCGACAGCGTTTGCGTATTGGTCAGCGCCTGGATCTGCGAGACCGTCAGGCTGCCCAGTTGGTCGGCGTCCAGCATGCTGATCTGGTCGCCGGTCAGCGCGGTGATCTGGCTCAGCTTGATCGACGCGACTTGCGCCGTGTTCAGCGCCGGCATCTGGATGCTCGACAGCCCGGACAGTTGCGCCGTGCTGAGGTAGCCGATCTGCAAGGTGCTGAGGACGCCGATCTGCTCGCTGGTCAGGGTCAGCATCTGGTCGGCCGACAGCGCCGCGATCAATGCGCTGCCCAGCGCCGGCACCTGGTCGGTCGTCAGCGCCGGGATCTGCCCCAGCGACAGCGCCGCGATCTGTTGCGTGCTCAGGCCGGCAATCTGGTTGCTGGCCAGGATGATCAACTGGCTGTTGTCCAGCGTGGACAGCACGCCGAGGTCGATCGCGCGGATTTGCAGCGTGCTCAGCGCCGTCAATTGCGCGCTGTTCAGCAGTGCGAGATCCGCAGTGCCCAGCGCGGCGATCTGCAAGGTGTTCAGCGCGCGCACCTGGTGGGTGCCGAGCGCGTCGATCTGCATGCTGTTCAGTGCCAGGAACTGGCTCGTGTCGAGCTGGGTGATCTGGCGCGTATTGAACGCGGCCACATCCTGCGTCTCCAGCGCGGCCAGTTGCAGGGTGTTCAGCGCGTTCAACTGCAGGCTGGTCAGCGCGGCCGCCTGCATGGTCGTCAGCGCCGCGATCAGGGCGGCGTTGACGCCGTCGCCGATCTGGCTGGTGCTCAGCGCGGCCAGCGCGGCCGTGCTCAGCGCGCCGAATTGCAGCGTGTTCAGGCCGATGATCTGGTCCGTGCCCAGCGCGGTGACCTGGTTGCTGCGCAGCGCGCCGATCTGCAGCGTGTCGAGCGCGTCGATCTGCGCATCGAGCAGCGCCGCCACCTGCGCCGTACCGAGCGCGGCGATGGCACTGGTGCCGAACGCGGCCAGCTGGCTCGCGCTCAAGCCTTCCGTCAATTGCTGCGTGGTCAACGCGGCGATGGCGCGCGTCGCCAGCGCGGCAATTTGCACGGTGCTCAAGGCCGCGACCTGGTCGCTGCCGAGACTGCTGAACGGCAAGGTACCCAGGCCATTCAATTGCAGCGTCGACAGGCTGGCCACTTGCATGGTCGACAGGCCGTCGGCCACCTGGCTGCTGGTCAGCGCGGCGATTTCGGCGCTGGTCAGCGCGCCGATCTGGAACGTGTTCAGCGTCTGCAGCAGGCTGGTGCCCAAGGTGCTCACTTGCAGCGTGCTCAGCGCGGCCAGTCCGCTGGTGGCCAGCGCGCCGATCTGGTCGTCGGTCAGCGCGGCGAACTGGCTGCTGCCCAGGGCGCGCAACTGGCTGGTGCCGAGCGCGGCGATCTGTTCGGTGCTGACGCCGCTGCTCAGCTGTTCCGTGCCCAGCGACGCGATCACGCTGGTGTTCAGCGCGGCGAACTGGTTCGTCGTCAGCGCCGCGACCTGGTCGCTGCCCAGGGCGGCGAACTGGCTGCTGCGCAGCGCATTCAAATCCACCGCTTCGAACGCGGCGATCTGCACCGCATCGAGCGACGCCAATTGCGCCGTGCCGAGGTTGCTCACTTGCAGCGTCGTCAGCGCGACGATCTGGCTCGTGCTCAAGCCTTGCAATTGCACGGAATCGAGCGCGGCGACCTGGTTGGTGCGCAGGTGCTGCAACTGGTCGGTGTCGAGCGCCGTCAACTGCGTGCTCGACAGGCCGACGATCTGGCTCGTCTGCAGCGCGGCCAGGTTGCTCGTTTCGAGCACCGGCAACTGGATCGTCGTCAGGGCGTGCACTTGTTCGCTGGTCAGCGCCGCGCTTTGCTGCGTGGTGAGCGTCAGCAACTGGGTGCTGCCGAGCAGCGCGACCTGGGCCGTGGCAAGTGCTGCGATCTGGCTGGTTTTCAGCAGCGCGAAATCGCTGGTGTCGAGCGCGGCCAGTTGCAGGCTGTTCAAGGCTTGCAATTGCATCGAACCCAGGTTGACGACCTGGTACGAGGTCAGCGCCGCGATCTGGTCCGTGCCCAGGCCAGGAATCTGCGTGCTGTTCAGCGCGGCCAGCTGGGCCGTCGTCATGCTTTCGATCTGGTACGTGCTGAGCTTGGCGATCTGCGCGCTGTTGAGCGGAATGTTAAGCACCGCCAAGTCTTCGTTTTCCAGCGCGGCGAATTGCTCGGTGGTCAAGCCTTCGAGCTGCGACGTGCTCAGCGATGCCGCCTGCGTCGTCGTCAGCGCGACGATCTGCGCCGTATTGAGCAGGCCGATCTGGCTGCTGTTGAGCGCGCGCATCTGCACCGTGCTCAGCGTGGCGAACGCATCGATATCGATCGCCCGCAATTGCATGCTGCCCAGCGTGGCCAGTTGCGTCGTGCTCAGGCTATCGATCTGCACCGAGGTCAGCGTGACGATCTGCTGCGTCGTCATGCCATTCAACTGGGCGCTGGTGAACGCGGCGATCTGGCGCGACGTCAAGCCTTGCAACTGGTCGTCGGTCAGCGCGCCGAGCCGGGTCTGGTCGAGAGCAGCGATTTGCAGCGTCGTCAGCGCGGCGATTTCTTCCACCTGCAATTGCGTCACTTGCAAGGTGTTCAGCGTCAGCAATTGCGTGCTGGTCAGCGCGCCCACTTGCAGCGTCGTCAGCGCAAATAACTGGTCGAGGTTCAGGGCGGCGATCTGCAGCGTGCTGAGCACGGCGATCTGGTTGGTTTTCAGCAGCGCGAAGTCGTCCAGTTCCATCGCGGCCAGTTGCAGCGTGCCCATCGTGGCGATCTGGAAGGTGTTCAGTGCGCGCACTTGCAGCGACGTCAGCGCCACCATCTGGTCGGTGCTGAAACCGCGCAACTGGTCGCTGCCGAGGGCGGCGATCTGCGAAGCGCCGAAGCCTTGCACCTGGTCGAACGTCAGAGAGGCGATCTGCACCGTGTTCAGGCTGGCGACCTGGGTCGCGCGCAGCGCGGCCAGGTCTTCCACTTCGATTGCGCGGACCTGGTCGGTGCGCAGCGCGCCGATCTGCAGCGTGTTCAGGGCCTGGATCTGGATGCTGTTCAGCGCGACCAGCTGGTCGCTGGTGAAGGCGCCGATCTGGGCGGTGTTGAAGACCGACAAAGGCACCAGGCCGAGCGCGCCGATATTGTCCGCCGGCAGCGCCTGGATCTGGTCGCTCGTCAGCACCGCCACTTGCAGCGCCGTCAGCGCGGCCGCCTGCAAGGTCGTCAGCGCGGCGAACTGGGCGCTGTTGAAACGGATCACTTGCGCCGTCGTCAGCGCGGCGATCTGCGTCGTCTTCAGGCTGGCGAAGTCCTCGGTTTCCATCGCCGCCAGCTGGCTGCTGCCGAGCGCGACGATCTGGGCCGTGCTCAGGCTGCTGACCTGCAAGGTGTTCAGCGCGACCAGGTTGGCCGTGCTCATGCCGGCGATCTGGTCGGTCGTGAAGGCCGCCATCTGCACCGGTTTCAAACTTTGCAACTGGTTGCTGGCGAGCGCGCCGAGCTGTTGCGAATTCAATACGGTAATCTGGTTGGTTTTCAGCGCGGCCAGATCGTCGGTCGCGAAGGCCTGGATCTGCATGGTGCCGAGCGCTTGGACTTGCATCGTGGTCAAGGCGCCGACTTGCAGCGTGCTCAGCGCGACTACCTGGGCGCTGGCCAGCGCCGCCACTTGCACGGTCGTCAGCGCGGCGATCTGCGTCACTTTCAGGCGCGAGAACGAACCGGTGTCGAGCGCGGCCACCTGGTCGGTGGTCAGCATGACAACCTGGGCCGTGGTGAGCGAGCTCAATTGCAGCGTCGTCATCTGCGACAATTGACTGGTGCCGAGCGACTGGAATTGCAGGCTGCTCAGCGCGGCCAGTTGCAAGGTCGTCAGCGACGTGAATTGCATGCTGTCGAGCGCCTGCACCTGGTGCGTGCCGAGGCTGCGGATCTGGTGCGTCTTCAGCGCGGCCAGGTCGGCCGTTTCCAGCGCCTGGATCTGGTCGGTACCCAGCGCCGGCAGTTGCAAGGTCGTCAAGGCGCCCGTTTGCAGCGTGTTCAGCGCGATCAACTGGTTGCTGCTCAGCAGCGCGATCTGCGCCGTGGACAGCGCGGCGATCTGCGTCGTTTTCAGGCCGGCGACATCCTGCGTCGGCAGCGAGGCCAGTTGTTCAGTCGTGATTGCGGCCAGCTGGCCGGTCGTCAGGCTGCCCACCTGGATGGTGCTCAGCGCGCCGATCTGCATGCTGTCGAGCGCGCGCAGTTGCAGCGTGTTCAGCGCCATCACTTGCAGCGTGGTCAGGGCGCGCACCTGCCCGGTCGTCAGCAGCGCCACGGTATTGCTGGCCAAGGCCGCGACCTGGTTCGTCTTCAGCGCGGCCAGGTCGTTCGTTTCCAGCGCGATCGCCTGGTCGCTGGTCAGCGCGGCGACCTGGTTCGTGCCCAGCGAGCTCACTTGCAGCGTGGTCAAAGCGACGATCTGCGCGGTACTCAATTGCGTGATCTGCAGCGTGTTCAAGGCGACGATCTGCGTGCTCTTGAAGCTGGCGAGGTCGTTCGTTTCCAGCGCGCCCAGTTGCTCGCTGTTGAGCGCGGCCACCTGGCGCGTGCCGAGCGTCGTCGCTTGCCACGTGGTCAGCGCGGCGATCTGGTCGCTGCTCAGCGCCTGCACCTGGCGCGTGTTCAGCGCGCCCAGTTGCAGCGACGTCAGCGCCTGGATTTGCAGCGTGGCCAGCGCGGCCAGGCCATCGGTGCTCAGGCTGGCGACCTGCTGTGTCTGCAATGCCGCCAGGTCGTTCGATTCCAGCGCGGCGACCTGGTCGCTGGCCAGCAGCGAGATCTGGCGCGTGTTCAGGCCAGCCGCTTGCATCGTCGTCAGCGCGGCGATCTGCAGGCTGTTCAGCACGGCCAGTTGCAGCGACGTCAAGGCATTCAACTGCATCGTTTTCAGCGCGGCCAAGGTCGGCAACGGCAATGTGCCGAGCTGGTCGGTTGTCAGCGCGGCGATCTGGTTAGTACCGAGCACGACCATCTGCGCGGTGCGCAGGCTGGCGAGCTGGTCGGTGGTGAGCGCGGCGATTTGCGCCGTGCTCAATTGCACCAGTTGCGCCGTGCCCATGGCGGACAGTTGCGACGTGCCCAGCGTGGACACGGTATCGCTGTTGAGTGCCGCCAGCTGGTTGGTTTTCAGGACGGAGAAATTGGTGTTGCCGAGCGCGGCCACCTGCATCGAATTGAGCGTACTCAATTGCCGCGTCGTCAGCGCCACGGTCTGCGCCGTCGTCAGGGCCGCCAGCAAGTTGGTCGCCAGCGCGGCGATCTGGTCGGTGGTGAGCACACTGATCTGGTAAGTCTTCAGCGCGGCCCAATCGATGGTTTCGAGCGCGTTGACCTGGTCGGTCGACAACTGGCCGACTTGGCGCGTGTTCAGCGCGCCAACCTGGGCCGTGCTCAGGCGCACGATTTGCAGCGTGTCCAGCGCCGCCAGTTGCAGCGACGTCAGCGCGCCGATCTGCATCGTGTTCAGCACCGTCAGCAGCGAACTCGGCAGCGCGGCGATATTGTCGGTGGTGAGGCTGGCGATCTGCTGCGTTTTGAGCGAATTCACCGCGGTGCTGGTCAATGCGCCCAGTTGCAGGCTGCCCAGCGCGGCGAGCTGGCGCGTGCTCAAGGCATTG
Source organism: Pseudomonadota bacterium (assembly GCA_040389645.1). GTDB lineage: Bacteria > Pseudomonadota > Gammaproteobacteria > Burkholderiales > Burkholderiaceae_D > Rugamonas. The sequence continues at coordinate 75,819 of JAZJZT010000083.1, forward strand.
GCCTGCATCGTGTTCAGCGTGGCGATCACGCCGGTGTCGAGCGCGGCGAACTGGTCGGTGCCAAGCACGGCGATCTGTTGCGTTTTGAGGTAGCGCCAGTCGGCCGTGCCGAGCGCGTTCAACTGGTCGCTGGTCATGGCGACGATCTGGCGCGTCGTCAGCGCGCCGGCCTGGGCGGTGTTCAAGGTCGACACCAGGCCGAGGCCGAGCGCGACCACCTGGTCGGTGGTCAGCGCGGCGATTTGCTGCGATTGCAATTTCGACCAGTCGGCCGTTTCGAGCGCATTCAATTGCTCGGTAGTCAGCGCGACGATCTGGCGCGTGCCCAGCGCGATGGCCTGGTTGCTGCTCAGCGCGACGATCTGCGTGGTGTCGAACGCGGCGATCTGGCGGCTGGTCAATGCCGCCACTTGCGCCGTGCCCAAGGCCGCCAGTTGCAGGCTTGTCAATACGGCGATGGCATTGGTGCCGACCATCGCGATCTGCGACGTCTGCAACGCGGCCAGGCTGCTGGTGTTGAGCGCGAGTACCTGGTCGCTGCCGAGCAGGCTGATCTGCCGCGTGCCCAGGCCGGCGACCTGGTTCGATCTCAAGGCGCCGATCAGGCCGACATTCAGCGCCGGCAATTGCGCCGTCGTCAGCGCGGCCAGTTGCGTCGATTTCAGCGCGGCGAAATCGGCCGTTTCCATCGCATTCAACTGCGACGTCAGCAGCGCGGCCATCTGCATCGTACCCAGTCCGGCGGCTTGCGCCGTGGTGAGGGCGGCGACCTGGCTATCGTTGAGCAGCCTGAGCTGGCGCGTGCCGATCGAGTTCAATTGCGCGCTGTTCAGCACGACCAGTTGGTTGGTGCCCAGCGTATCGATGGCGGCAGTGGCCAGCGCCGCCAGTTGCACGCTTTGCAGCGCGGCGAAGCCGGCCGTGCCGAGCGCGGCGAGCTGTGTCTGGCTCAGGTTCGAGATCTGGCGCGTGCTCAGCGCCGTCACTTGCAGCGTGGTCAAGGCGGCCACTTGCTGGCTTTCCAGCGCATTCAGCTGGATATTGCTCAAGCTGGCGATCTGCGCCGCTTTCAGCGCGGCCAGGTCGGCCGTTTCCAGCGCCGTCACCTGCGCGCTGTTCAGCGCGACCAGCTGGGCCGTGCCCAGGTTCGTCGCCTGCAGCGTGCTCAGGGCGGCCAGGTGGCTGTTGTCGAGCACGCCGACCTGGGCCGCGGTCAAGACATTCAGTTGCAGGCTCGTCAGGGCGGCGAAATCGTTGGTCTCGAACGCGTTCAACTGGCTGCTGTTGAGCGATACGACCTGGCGCGTCGTCAATGCGGCGGCCTGGTTGCTGGTCAGCGCGGCGATCCGGCTGTCGTCCAGCGAGGCCAGTTGCACCGGCGTCAGCGCGGCGACCTGGCGCGTGGCCAGCGCGGCCAGATCGGCCGTGTCGAGCGCGGCCAGCTGGGCGGTGTTGAAGGCGACGATCTGCATCGTCGTCAGCGCGCTCAACTGGGCCGAATTCAGGCCGTCGGCCAGCTGGCTCGCGCTCAGGCGCGGAATCTGGCTCGTGCTCAGGGCCTGGATTTGCAGCGTCGAAAAGCCGCCGATCAACTGTTCCGTCGTCAGCGCCTGCAGGTTCGTCACCGTCAGCGCGCGGATATGGGCCGAGTTCAATGCCCTCAACTGGGCTGTATTCAAGACCCCCAATTGCTCCGTCGTCAGCGCGACAATATCTGACGTTGCCAGAATGGCAATTTGGGATGTCGACATCCCGGCGATTTGGGTGGTCGTGAAATCAAGTAGTATTGAGGGCATTTAAATATCTCCTGGCGGCAATATATCTTAACCGCAATTGCGGCCATATTGAGAAAAGGTGAGTAAAAGTAGTTCAAATCTTGATATGGAAACAATGACTTAGCGTGTATTCCTTATCAAAATATTTATGGCTGTTGCATATCCGCGTTAAACAAATTTTAAGTGTGAGCATTATGTTAAAAACTCCGACAACATTCCTGCCCTTGCTGACTGCGCCGGCGCAGGCCGAAGCACTGACTTTCTTATTTAACGGCAACCAACTGCTGTTACGACAGGGTGAATTGACATTACCTGGCAAACAAATCTTGCCGGAGCTGCCGGCGGAGCGCGTACACCCGGTCGGCCTGTGGCAAGATCGCTATTACCAGGTGGCGTGGACCGACAGCGACGCCGTGCCGGACCCGAATTATGCATGGCATGGGCTGCGTTCGCTTTTCGGCGTGCTGGATGGCGAATTCCTCGGCCTGGCCGGGCGTGCCTGCCAGCTGGCCGAATGGGCGCGCACGCACCGTTATTGCGGGGCTTGCGCCACGCCGATGGTGCAATTGGCGGGCGAACGTTGTTATAAATGCCCGGCTTGCAACATGACAGCTTATCCCCGCATTTCGCCGGCCATGATGGTATTAATACGCAAGGGAGATTCGGTCTTGCTGGCGATGCATACGCAGTCGCCCTATAAACGCTACACGGCGCTGGCCGGTTTCCTGGAGGCGGGCGAGTCGGTCGAGGAAGCGGTGCACCGCGAAGTGTACGAGGAAGTCGGCTTGCGCGTGCACAACCTGCGCTATTTCGACAGCCAGTCGTGGCCGTTTCCGCATTCGCTGATGCTGGCCTTCACCGCCGATTACCTCGACGGCGAGATCCGCGTCGATGCCAGCGAGATCGCCGACGCGCGCTGGTTCGGCCCCGACGACGAGTGGCCGGAAATGACGGTTTCCGTCTCGATTGCGGCCGCGTTGCTGAACGCGCACCGCCCGCCCGGACGTTAAATACTCGTCAGGCGGCGCAGGTACGGCGCGGCCATTTTCTATATACTGATGGCAATCGCAACCCTATGGCATCACATCATGACTAAAGAAGCAGCATTTTCCGAAAACGACTGGCGCCGCCTGCTCAGCACGCTGGGCGAAGACCCGGACCGTCCTGGCCTGGCTGAAACGCCGCACCGCGTGGCCAAGGCGTGGAAACACTGGACTTCCGGCTACGACCAGGACCCGGTCGAGCTGTTGAAAGCGTTCGAGGATGGCGCCGAGCAATACAATGAATTGATCGTCGTGCGCGGCATTCCCGTCTACAGCCATTGCGAACACCACCTGGCGCCGTTCTTCGGCAAGGCGACCATCGGCTATGTACCGAATGGCAAGATCGTCGGCCTGTCCAAGCTGACCCGGCTGGTCGATTGTTTCGCCAAGCGCCTGCAAGTGCAGGAACGGATGACGATCCAGATCGCCAATGCATTGATGGAAGTGCTGGATCCGAAAGCGGTCGGCGTGGTCGTGCGTTGCCGCCACATGTGCATGGAAAGCCGCGGCATCCGCACGCCCGGCGAAGAAACCGTCACGTCGGCGATGCTCGGTGAATTGCAGCCGAACCTGGCGCTGCGCACCGAATTCTTAGCCCTCGCACGCGAGCCCTGACATCATGGCGGCGACGATCGAGTGGCAAAGCGGCGAACTCGGCGCCGCCTTCGCGCTGGCAGCTTCGGCTGGCCGGCCCATCTTCCTGTACTGGAGCGCCGGCTGGTGCCCGCCGTGCAGCCGGCTCAAGGCTGACCTGTTCAGCCGGCCCGCGTTCGCGCAGCGCATGCGCAACTTGTTGCCGTTCCAGCTGGACGGCGATGCCGAAGGCGCGCAGGCGCTGGCGGCGCACCACAAATTGCGGGCTTACCCGACGCTGGTGCTGTACGCGCCGGACGGGAGAGAGATCACGCGCCTGCCGTGCGAACTCGACGGCGAACGCCTGATCGACGCGCTTGACCTGGCGCTGGCGGCGGGGCAGGCCGGGCAGGACGCCGGCGCGGCGCTGCAGGCGGCCTTGGCCGGCACGCGCGCGCTGGCCGATTCCGAGTGGTCCCTGCTGAGCCTGTATTCATGGGATACCGACGCCGGCCAGTTGCTGGCCGCGCCGCAACTGGCTGCGACGCTGGCCCGGCTGGCGCAAGCCTGCCCGGGCGGCGACGCCGCGGCGCGCCTGCATTTGCACGCGCAGGTGGCCGCCGCCGGGCGCATGGTGGTGGGCGCCGAAGTCAGCGGCAATGCCGCGGCCAATGCCGCCAATGCCGCCGCCGCGATCGCTGCCGCGGCCGACCGCCTGCTGCACGTGTTCGGCGACAGCCGGCTGGCGCGCGCCAATCTCGACATCCTGCTGCACCATGGCGTCAGCCTGATCAAATGGTCGGGCGCGCACCAGGGGGAACTGGTGGCCGCGCTGAACCAGGCCGCGCGCGCCTTCGCCGCCGATACGGAGCTTTCCGTCGTCGACCGTCTGAACGCGCTGCGCCTGCAAATGCGGCTGGTGCGCCTGGGCGCGCCGGCCGACGGCATGGCGGAGCTGGTGCGCCAGGGCGTGGCCGACGCGCTGGCGGAAACGCATGAAGCGCACGCTCGCCATGCCTTGCTGCACGTCGCGCTCGGCGCGCTGCACGACGCCGGCCTGGCGGACCAGGCCGAAGCGCTGCTGCGGACCGAGCTGGCGATTTCGCACGCGCCATACTATTGGATGCTGAACCTGGCGGCGGATGCGCGCCGTCACGGCGACACGGCCGGCATGCTGGACTGGTACGGGCAGGCGTGGCAGGTGGCGACCGGCAGCGCGACGCGCCTGCAATGGGGGGTGACCTATCTGGCCAGCGTCGTCGATTACGCGCCGCAAGACCTGGCGCGCATCGAGCAGGGCGCGCAAGGGATGATGCGAGATATCGGCGCCGCCGGCGCGGATGCCTGGCAACAGCGCAACCGCACCCAGTTGCAGCGCCTGGCGGGCAAGCTCAGCACGATCGAAGTGCCGGGCGAACATACGCGCGCGCTGCAGCGCATGCTGAATGCGCATTTGTGATGGTCTGGGCCGAGGTCTCGTCCTGGCCTGTGCCGGGCGAGAGTCCTGCGGGATGCTCCGCTTCCAAACCAGATGCAAAACCCGGGGTCAGACCCATGGGTCTGACCCCAGCCCCTGAATCTGGTTTTTGCTGGCATTCCCGGTCATCCGTAAAAACCTTATTTATTGCTTAACATCGCTTCGCGTACAGCCTTGTACTCGGCGCCGGCTTTCCACTGCGGCGTGTCGCGGCCCTGCGCCACGCGGTAGCCGACCTGGAACAGCAGGCCGATATCCTGCACGGCGCCGCGCAAGTCCCAGTCCGGCTGCACGACATCTCCGACCGTGTGGTACTCCTGCACCGCGTAGCGCTCCAGCCGGGCCGCGTAACCGGGCGGCTTGTCGATGAAATCGCGCCCGCCGCGCGTGTAGACGACCGGCACGCCGGCCCTGGCGAACTCGAACTGGTCGCTGCGGTAGAAATTGCCCTGGTCCGGATTGCCGTCCGCGCGCGCCACTCTTCCCTGCTGTTTCGCCACGCTGGCGACGATGTCGTCGGCCGTCGACTTGCCATATCCGGCCAGTTCGATGTCGCGCGTCCGGCCCCAGACATTCAAGCCGTCGAGATTGATGTTCAACACCGTTTTCGCCAGCGGATACAGCGGGTGGCGCGCATAGTATTGCGCGCCGAGCAGGCCGCGTTCCTCGGCCGTGGTCAGCACGAACAGCACGCTGCGTTTCGGCGCCACCGGCAGAGATTGATAGGCCTGCGCCACTTCGAGCAGCGCCGCCACGCCGGACGCGTTGTCCAGCGCGCCATGGAAGATTTGCCTGGTGCGCGGCCCCGGCAGGCTGTCGTCGATGCCGAAATGGTCCCAGTGCGCGCTATAGATGACGTATTCATCCTTGAGCTTCGGGTCGGAACCTTCGATGCGGCCGACGACGTTGTGCGACGCCAGTTCGCTCCATGCGTTGACGCTGCCGAGGTTGATGCTGACGCCGAGCGGCACCGGCTTGAAGTCGCGCGACAGCGCGGCCTTCTTGAGCGCGTCGAAATCGTGGCCGGCCGCCTGCAGCAGGTCGCGCGCGCGGTCTTGCTGCAGCCAGCCGGGGATGGCGGGGAAACCCGGTGCGTCGCCATTGCCCTGGATCGCGAAATTGCCGCGCCCCCAGCTGTTGCGCACCACCTCGTAGGGATAGCCGGCCGGGCGCGTTTCGTGCACGATCAGCGCGGCCGCAGCGCCGAGCCTGGCGGCCATCTCGTATTTATAGGTCCAGCGACCGTAATATGTCATCGCGTTGCCGCCGAACATGGACGAATCGAGCCGGGACGGGTGTTTCGGGTCCGGCAGCGGCGGGTCGTTGATCAGCATGAGCAGCGTCTTGCCGCGCAAGTCGGCGCCCTTGTAATCGTCCCAATGAAATTCGGGCGCGCGCACGCCGTAGCCGACGAACACCAGCTCGGATTTGGCGATATTCACCTTCTTGTCGGTGCGCGGCGACCAGGCGACGAAATCGTCCGGGAAAGTCAGCGTCGTACTCTTGCCGCCGGCCGTGTACGACAGCGTCGGCGCCGACGTGATGTGCACCAGCGGCACCTTTTGCAGGTAGCTGCCGTCCGGGTTGCCGGGCAACAGGCCGATTTTTCTGAATTGCTCCTGCAGGTAAGCGATCGTCACGGTTTCGCCGTGGGTGCCGGGTGCGCGGCCTTCGAACTCGTCCGAAGCGAGCGTCTTGATATGGTTCAGCAGGTGGGCGCCATCGATACGGTAGACAGTGGGCGCGGCGGCCAGCGCGGAAGCGCCGGACAGAGCCAGCGCCAGGAAAATCGGAGTTTTCATTGAAAAGTGCGGAATGCTGGAACCGTCCATTCTGACACAAGCGGCCCGCCAGCATGGCGACCACCCCCAGCCCCGCCTTGATATAAGCGTACTGTCACCTCTTCGGTATTCGAAAACCGGATGGGTTTGAACCGATAATTGCGCTTTTTTATCGACAAATTAAATCATATGATGACTCCATCGACATCACTTATTCCTTCAACAGACTGGAGAAACATCATGAACATCAAACATATCGTCGCCTCTGTTTCCCTGATCCTGGCCGCCGGCGTTGCGCTGGCCGAACCGGGCCAATCGAACCTGCAGGACCTGAAACCGGCCGCGGGCGGCCTGACGCGTGAACAGGTCAAGGCCGACGTGCTGCGCGCACGCGCCGCCGGCGAACTGGAGTTCAACGATTACACGTATCCGGTGATCGCCAGCGAACCCAGCGGCCTGACCCGCGAACAAGTCAAGGCCGAGGTGCTGCGGGCGCGCGCCGCCGGCGAACTGGACTTCAACGATTACGAGTATCCGGTGATCGTCAGCGCTCCAAGCGGCAAGACGCGCGAGCAGGTTCGGGCGGAAGTGATCGCCGCGCGCGCCGCCGGCGAGCTGGAGGCTAACGAGGTGGCTTACCCATCGTTCTTCGAGCCGCGCGCGCTGCGCGCCAATGTCAACGCGGTGCTGCACGCGAAAGCGAAGACTGGCGTCGACAGCAGCGGGCAGTAAGAAGCGGTCGTCATCCTCGCGCAGGAGATCATGGGGTCAATTGAAGAATAACCAGCACACTGTTGGCGCTAATTATTGCCAAAATCAGATGCAAACCCTGGGGTCAGACCCGTAGGTCTGACCCCGGCATCTGCCGTCGATTGTTGCATGTGTATTGGTACGTTTAAATTAACGGCATTAGACGCAGAGAGGTAGCGGTCAATGCGGCGGTGCCGCCAGGCGATCCTTAATTAGCCGGCGCCGGTTCCGGCGCTGGCGTTTCCGCGCCGGCCGCGGCCGGGCCGGTGCCGGGCACATTGGCGGCCGCTTCGAACACGAGTTTATCTCCTTCGACCTTGAACACGCCGACCTTGTCGCCGGCCACTGTGCTGCTTTCTCCGGTCAGCGTGCAGCCTTGCGTTTCCACGTGCCAGACCTGGGTGGCGGAACGCAGGCTCCACTGGTTGTCGCCGCCTGAAAACAGTTCAAGGTCGACCTCGTCGACCGGCATTTCCGTCAAGTCGATCAGGCGCTGGCAATCGGGCAGGCGCGCCGCCAGCACCGTCACCTTGGCGTCGTCGCTCCAAAAAACCGTTTGCTGGCGCCGCAGCGACAGCGTGTGCTCGTTGCCGCCGCCGGCATAATAGGTGGCGGAATCGTTCACACAGGCCGTCAACAGCAGGGGAAGCGTGGCGAGCAGGATCTTGCGCATGGCTGGTTTTCCGGGGAAGTCAGTTTGCGGCCATTATAGCGGCGCGCTGTGCCCATCGCACGATAGGGGCGGAGCGGCGCTCTGCAAAGGTTGCGTTTAGGCTAAACTTGTTCTTTGCATTTCGATTGGACAAGAGCCCCATGAGCGCCTCCGCGACACAGGACGACCAAAGTTTCCGCCGCATCCTGGCGCGCAACATCACGCTGCCGCTGGCCAGCGGCGTGCTCAGCGCAGGCGTCTTCGTCGCCATCCTCGTATACCTGCTCAATGTACTGACCTGGGTCGAGCATTCGGAACGGGTGATCGGCAACGCCAATGAAATCGCCAAGCTGTCGGTGGAGATGGAGTCCGGCATGCGCGGCTTCTTGCTGACCGGCGACGAAGCGTTCCTGGCCCCCTATAAACTGGCCAAGCCGAAAATCAGGACGGCGATGGATGCGTTGAAGGTGCTGGTGTCCGATAATCCCGAGCAAGTCCAGCGCATGAGCAATATCGCCGCCCAGCAGCAGCAATGGGATCAATATGCGCAATACGTGATCGGCTTGCGGCGCCAGAACGGCAATTACCTGGAACCGGTGCGGGCCGGGCGCGGCAAGCTGGAATTCGATGAAATCCGCAACCTGTTCGAGGATTTCCAGGCCGTCGAGCAGCGCTTGCGCGCCGACCGCAATGCCGAAGCGAAATCCGTGACCACCTTGTCGGTGACCGCCTTCCTGACGGTCAGCCTGCTGTTGAGCGGCCTGCTGGCCTATTTGGGCCGCCGTGAAATGCTGCGCCTGTCCGACAGTTACGGCAGCGCGCTGCGCGAGCAGACGGCGCACACGGAGCGCCTGCAACAGCAAGCCTGGCTGCGCACCGGCCAGACCCAGTTGGCCGAGCAGGGCATCGGCCAGCTCGGCTTGCCGCAACTGTCGTCGGCGCTGCTGCAATTTTTGGCGCGCTACCTCGATGCGGCGGTGGCGGCACTGTACGTGCGCGAACATGACGGCAGCCTGCGCCGCGCGGCGACCTATGGTTTCAGCCGCGCAGCCGAACAGCATGAACAGGTATTGTTGCCGGGAGAGGGCTTGGCAGGGCAGGCCATCGCGCAGCGCCGCCTGATCCGCCTGGACAGCGTGCCGGACGATTACGTCAAGATCAGTTCCGGCCTGGGCGATGGCGCGCCGCGCCACCTGGTGCTGGCGCCGGTCGACAGCAACGGCGCCGTGAACGGCGTGATCGAACTCGGTTTCCTGCACCCGCTCGGCGAACGTGAAATCGACTTCCTGCAACTGGTGGCCGGCAATATCGGCACCGCGATCGAGGCGACGCTGGCGCGCCAGCGCATCGCCGAGGTGCTGGCCGAAACCCAGCAACTGAACGAGGAATTGCAGGTGCAGCAGGAGGAATTGCGCACCGCCAACGAGGAGCTGGAAGAACAGTCGCGCGTGCTGGAAGAGTCGCAGGCGAGCCTGGAAAACCAGAAAGCCGAGCTGGAACAGACCAACGAGCAGTTGGCCGACCAGGCCGTCGCGCTGGACCAGAAAAACCTGGCGCTGGGCGAAGTGCAGTTGCAGCTGGAAGCGCGCGCGCAAGACCTGCAAAAGGCCAGCCAGTACAAGTCGCAATTCCTGGCCAACATGTCGCACGAATTGCGCACGCCGCTGAACAGCACGCTGATCCTGGCCAAGTTATTGTCCGACAATACGCCGGGCAACCTGAGCGACGAGCAGGTGCGCTTCGCCCAGACGATCTATTCGGCCGGCAACGATTTATTGAACCTGATTAACGACATCCTCGACATCTCCAAGGTGGAAGCCGGCAAGCTGGAGCTGTCGCCGGAAGAATTGAACCTGAAGCACGTGGTCGACGGCCTGGCGATGACGTTCGAACCGATGGCGCGCCACAAGCAGGTGAGTTTCTCGGTCGAACTGGCGCCGGGACTGCCGCCGACGATCTATACCGACCGTCAGCGCCTGGAACAGATCTTGAAAAACCTGCTGTCGAACGCGATCAAGTTTACCGAGCAGGGACATATCGGACTGACGGTGTCGGCCGGCGCCGGAGGACAGGTCCATTTCGCGGTGCGCGATTCCGGCATCGGCATCCGGGCCGACCAGCATGAAACGGTGTTCGGCGCCTTCCAGCAGGCCGACGGCACGACCAGCCGGCGCTACGGCGGCACCGGGCTCGGCCTGTCGATTTCGCGCGACCTGGCGCGCCTGCTGGGCGGCGCCATCCGCCTCGACAGCGAACTGGGCCAAGGAAGTACCTTCACGCTGGACTTGCCGGCGCAGTGGGCGGTGCCGGGACCGTCCGGCGAGCAGGCGCCCGCGCCGGCCGCCGGCGCACCGGTGCAGTCCGCGCCGGCGCAACCCGCCGCGCCAGCGGCCAGTCAGCAGGCAGCGCCGGCCGGGCCGCGCCCCTTCGGCGACGACCGCGACCAGGCGCCGCCGCCGGAGCGGATGGTGCTGGTGGTGGAAGACGATCCCGCCTTCGCGCGCATCCTGTACGACCTGGCGCACGACATGGGGTATCGCTGCCTGGTCGCGTTCGCCGCCGAAGAGGGTTTGCAGATGGCGCAGCAATATCTGCCGGACGCGATCCTGCTCGACGTGCGCCTGCCTGACCGTTCCGGCCTGTCGGTGCTGCAATTATTAAAAGGCGATCCGGCCACGCGCCATATCCCGGTGCACGTGGTGTCCGGTTCCGACAATGGCGAAGCGGCGCTGCACATGGGTGCGATCGGCTATGCGTTGAAACCGGCTTCTCGGCCGCAACTGGAAGAAGTGTTCCGCAAGCTCGAAGGCAAATTTACGCAAAAAATCAAGCGCCTGCTGCTGGTGGAAGACGACGCGCGCCAGCGCGACAGCGTGGTGCAACTGATCTCCGACGACGATGTCGAGATCACCGCCGTCGAATCCGGAGAGGAAGCGCTGGCGCTGCTGCGCACCACGATCTTCGACTGCATGATCATCGACCTGAAGCTGCCGGATATGCAGGGCAACGAATTATTGCAGCGCATGTCGCAGGAAGCGATCGTCTCGTTCCCGCCGGTGATCGTCTACACCGGGCGCAACCTGACGCGCGCCGAAGAGGCCGACCTGCACAAGTATTCGCGTTCCATCATCATCAAGGGCGCGCGCTCGCCCGAACGCCTGCTCGATGAAGTCACGCTGTTCCTGCACAAGGTCGAATCGCAACTGTCGAGCGAACGGCAAAGCATGCTGAAAACGGTGCGCAGCCGCGACCGCGTGTTCGAAGGGCGCCGCATCCTGCTGGTCGACGACGACGTGCGCAATATCTTCGCGCTCACCAGCGCGCTGGAACAGAAGGGCGCGATCGTCGAGATCGGCCGCAACGGCATCGAGGCGATCGACAAGTTGAACCAGGTGCCGGACATCGACCTGGTGTTGATGGACGTGATGATGCCGGTGATGGATGGACTGGAAGCGACGCGCCGCATCCGCCAGGACGCGCGTTTTACCCGCCTGCCGATCATCGCCATCACCGCCAAGGCGATGAAGGATGACCAGGAACAGTGCCTGGCCGCCGGCGCCAGCGATTACCTGGCCAAGCCGATCGACCTGTCGCGCCTGTATTCGCTGCTGCGGGTCTGGATGCCGAACCTGGAACGGATTTGAGGATAGTCACCATGCCGCACCACAACCCGCCCAGCGACATCGACATCGAGCTGACGATGCTGATGGAAGCGATTTATTTAAAATACAGTTACGACTTCCGCGACTACACGGGGGCGTCGCAAAAGCGCCGCGTGCTGCACGCGATGCGGGAAATGGATTGCACCACCATCTCGCTGCTGCAATCGAAGGTGCTGCACGAGCCGGCCGCGTTTACGCAATTGCTGCAATTTTTGACGATCCCGGTCACCGAAATGTTCCGCGACCCGACTTATTACGCCGGCCTGCGCGAACACGTGATGCCGGTGCTGAAGACGTATCCGTCGCTGAAGATCTGGGTGGCCGGCTGCAGTACCGGCGAGGAAGTGTATTCGCTGGCGATCCTGCTCAAGGAAGAAGGGCTGCTCGAACGCAGCATCATCTACGCCACCGACATCAACCCGCAATCGCTGGAAAAGGCAAAGAAGGGCGTGTTCCCGCTCGACAGCATGCGCGACTACAGCGCCAATTACGAGGCGGCGGGCGGGCGCCACGCCTTTTCCGACTATTACACGGCCGCCTACAACGCGGCGCTGTTCGACCGTTCGCTGTGCGAAAACGTCACCTTCGCCGACCACAGTCTGGCCACCGACAGCGTATTCGCGGAAACGCACCTGATCAGCTGCCGCAACGTGATGATTTATTTTAAAAAGCGCTTGCAGGAACGGGCCTTCGGCCTGTTCCACGAATCGCTGTGCCATCGCGGCTTCCTCGGCCTGGGCAGCAAGGAAAGCATCGATTTTTCCGTCTACGCGCCGCGCTTCGAGCCCGTGCTCAAGCGCGAGCGCCTGTTCAGGAAGCTGTCATGACTGCGGCGCCGTTGTGGCAGGTCGCGTTGCAGGGACGTGCGATCGAGGCGGCCGTGATCGGCGCGTCGGCCGGCGGCGTGGCCGCGCTGCTCGACATCCTGCCCGGCCTGTCGAGCGCTTCCCGGTTACCGGTGGTGGTCGTGCTGCACCTGATGAGCGGGCGCCAGAGCCAGCTGGCCGAGGTTTTTTCACAGCGCCTGCCGGTGCCGGTGCGCGAAGCGCAGGACAAGGACAGCCTGGTGCCGGGCACCGTGTATTTTGCGCCGGCGAACTATCACCTGTCGGTGGAAAACGACGGTACCTTGTCTCTCAGTTGCGAGCCGCCGCGCCATTTCGCGCGGCCGGCGATCGACTTTGCGATGGAGTCGGCGGCCGACGCCTACGGTCCCGCGCTGGCCGGCATCCTGCTGACCGGCGCCAACGAGGACGGCGCCGCCGGGATGGCCGCGATCGGCAGGGCCGGCGGCCTGACGGTGGTGCAGGAACCGTCCGAGGCGCAGGTGGCCGTGATGCCGGCCGCCGCGATCCGCCTGCGCGCGCCGGACTTGATCCTGCCGCTGCGCGACATCCGCAGCCTGCTGGCGATGCTGGAGACGCACTGATGACGACCATGACCAAGCTGCTGATCGTCGACGACTTGCCGGAAAACCTGCGCGCGCTGAACGCCGTCATCCGCGCCGACGACCGCGCGGTGTACCAGGCCGCATCCGGGGAAGAGGCGCTGGCGCTGCTGCTCGAACACGAATTCGCGCTGGCCATCCTCGATGTGCAGATGCCGGGCATGGACGGCTTTGAACTGGCCGAACTGATGCGCGGCACCGAGAAGACGCGGCAGATACCGATTGTCTTCGTCAGCGCGGCCGGCAAGGAATTGAATTACGCCTTCAAGGGTTACGAGGCGGGCGCGGTCGATTTCCTGTACAAGCCGCTCGACACGGACATGGTGCGCAGCAAGGTCAACGTGTTCGTCGCGCTGCACCGCCAGCGCCAGGAAATGCAGCGCCAGCTGGCCGAACTGGAACAGGCGAGGAGAGAGCAGGAAGCGACGGTGCTGGAATTGCACGCGGCGCAGGAAGAATTGCGGCGCGCGCTGCGCATGCGCGACGAATTCATGTCGATGGTGGCGCACGAATTGCGCACGCCGTTGAACACGCTGTACCTGGAAACGCAGATGCGCAAGATGCGGCTCGAGCGCGGCACCTTCGATGCGTTCGGCGCCGAGCAGTGGCGCAGCATGGTGGCGCGCGACGACCGCCAGATCCAGAGCATGATACGGCTGATCGACGACATGCTCGACGTTTCCCGCATCCGCAGCGGCATGCTGTCGCTGCGGCCCGGCTGGATCGAACTGGCGGGCTTGCTGCAAAGGGTGGTGAGCGACCTGTCGCGCCAGGCGGACGACGCCGGCTGCCAGATCACGCTCGATGCCGGCACGCCGGTCAGCGGCTGGTGGGACGAGTTCCGCATCGAGCAGGTGATCGTCAACCTGTTGACGAACGCGCTGCGCTACGGCGCGCACCAGCCGGTGCTTGTGCTACTGGAGGCCGACGATGGCGCGGCGAGGATCACCGTGCGCGATGGCGGAGAGGGGATTGCCGCCGACAGCCTGGTCAAGATTTTCGAGCCGTTCGAGCGCGGCGTAGACAATGCCGTCAGCGCGGGTCTCGGTCTCGGTTTATATATTTCCCGCCAGCTGGCCGAAGCGCACCAGGGGACATTGACGGTGCGCAGCGAACCCGGCGCCGGCTCCGCCTTCACGCTGACGCTGCCGAGAACGGCGCCGCCGCCGGAACTGGCGCCGGCTGTCGCGCCGCCGGCTTCTTAAAACTCTTCCCACTCGCGCTCGGGTTGCCTGGCTGGCGCCCGCTGCCGGGCCGCTTGGGCCGGAGCCGGGCGCGTTTCCAGCCGGGCTTGGGCGGGCCGGGGTGTTGGCACGGCGCCCGGCGTACGGCGCGGCGCGTCGGCTGGCGTGTCTGCCGCCGCCGCGCCGGTCTTGAAGAAAGCGACCACGGTGGCGAGACTGCCGGCCTGCTCCTGCATGCTTTGCGAGGCCGCCGCCGCCTGTTCCACCAGCGCGGCGTTCTGCTGCGTCACTTCATCCATCTGCGCGATCGCCATGTTGATCTGCTCGATGCCGGCGGTCTGCTCCTGGCTGGCCGAGGTGATTTCTCCCATGATGCCGGTCACACGATTGATGCTGTCGACGATGTCGCCCATGGTCTGGCCGGCGTCGTTCACCAGTTTCGAGCCTTCCTCGACGTTGGCCACCGAGGCGGCGATCAATTCCTTGATTTCCCTGGCCGCGCTGGCGCTGCGCTGGGCCAGGTTGCGCACTTCGGACGCGACCACGGCGAAGCCGCGCCCCTGTTCCCCGGCGCGCGCCGCCTCCACCGCCGCGTTCAGGGCGAGGATATTGGTCTGGAAGGCGATGCCGTCGATGACGCCGATGATGTCGACGATCTTGCGTGACGAGGCGTTGATCGCGCCCATCGTATCGACCACGCGCGACACGATGGCGCCGCCCTTGATCGCCACTTCGGAGGCCGATTTCGCCAACGTGTCGGCTTGCCGCGCATTGTCCGCGTTCTGTTTCACGGTCGACGTCAATTCCTCCATCGACGACGCGGTTTCTTCCAGCGAACTGGCCTGCTGTTCGGTGCGCGACGACAGGTCCAGGTTGCCGGCGGCGATTTCGCCCGAGGCGGTGCCGATCGCATCGGTGCCGCTTCTGACCTGGCCGACCACGTTCAGCAGGCTGTCGTTCATCGCCTTCAGCGCCTGCAGCAGGCGCCCGGTTTCATCGCGCGCGCTCGTTTCGATGTGCGACGACAGGTCGCCGGAAGCGACGGTTTCCGCCACTTCGACGGCCCGTTTCAAGGGCGCCGTGATCGAGCGGGTGATGGTCCAGGCTACCGCGATGCCCAGCGCCATGGCCAGCGTGCCCAGGCTCACCAGCATGATTTGCGAACTGGCATAGACTTGCTCGGCCTCGGCGCCGGCCTGCTGCGCGAGGGTCGATTCGTAGGCGATCAGCTGGTCGAATGCCTTCAATACAGCCGCCAGCGCCGGGCCCATGTCGTTGGTCAGAAAGGCGGCGGCGTCCTGGCTTTCGCCATTCCTGCGCAGCGCGATCAACTGGTCGTTCTTGGCGGCGCTGACCTTCAGCGCCGCCTCGGCCAGCGCCATCAATTTCTTTTCTCGTTCGTCGACCAGCATTTTCACCAGCACTTCCCTGGCAGTGGCATAACGCTTGCGCACCTCGGCGACCTTGTCCATTTCTTCATTGATTTGCAGGTCCGGCACCGCCATCATCGTCGTCATGCCCAGTGCGATGGCGCGCACGTGGCCGGACATCGTATTGGCCGCCGCCATCTTGACGTTCTTGTCGTTGACAATGTCGTGCGTGCGTTCGCCGATGCGCGCCAGCGAGCCCAGGCCCATGACCAGCATCGCGGTCAGCAAAGCAAGTACGACGGCGAATCCGAGGCCGAGCCGGGTGCCGATCTTCAGGTTGGAAAGTGCCATGTTGTCCCCAAGGTTAGAGTGATGACGGATCTGTGTCCGTCATACATTGTTCCTTGGAAGTCCGCGCGCACCCACTTCCATTCGGACTAGGTGCGAGAGCAACATTGGAGGCCGCGTGGGGTCAGGCGTGACTTGTTGCGTTCTTCTGCAACAATTGTTGAGAAAGAACGCAACAAGTCACGCCTGACCCCAATCCGTTTGGCGGGCGGCGGTCGTAAAATAGGGGAAAAGGGAGGGCAGCGGAGTGCGGCGCGATATCGAAAAACGGGAGTGGCTGTTGCGGCGCAACTGTGCGCTGACGCCGCGCCAGACGGCGCTGGCCTATGGTCTGCTGTGCCTGCTGTCGTTCGGCGTGGCCACGCTGTTTTTGCTGCTCGGCGTGTGGCAGGTGCTGTTTTTCACCGTGCTGGAAATGACGGCCGTCGCCGCCGCCTTCCTGTATTACGCGCGCCATGCGGCCGATTACGAATACATCGTGCTGACCAGGGGATGTTTGCTGGTCGAACGCGTCTCGGCCGGCAAGGTGCGGCAGACCTTCCTCGATCCGGGCCGCACCCGGGTCGCGGTCCCCGAGCGCAGCCGCGACCTGATCGCGCTCGAAGCGCGCGGCGTCCGGCTGGAGGTCGGCTGCTATGCGATGGATGCGAAGCGCCGCCAGTGCGCGCGCGAATTGCAAGGCGCGCTGCAGGATGGCATGTTCGACTGAAGGCATGCTGCAATACGATACAAATTTCTCCTGGGTCATGTCGAAAAGCCGGGTGTAACATAGGCAACTATTTACGTCCCGACAACCTTCAGGAGAACGCATGGCCAAGCTCACCGTCAACGGAACAGTCAGGGAATTCGAGGCGGAGGACGATACGCCCTTGTTGTGGGTGCTGCGCGAACAACTGGGCCTGACCGGCACGAAATATGGCTGCGGCATCGCGCAATGCGGCGCCTGCACCGTGCACATCGACGGCGAAGCCACGCGCAGCTGCGTGCGCCCGGTCTCCACCGTGACGGCGGCGCAAAAGATCACGACCATCGAAGGCTTGTCCAAAGACGGTTCGCACCCGGTGCAGAAAGCCTGGGCCGCGCTCGATGTGCCGCAATGCGGCTTTTGCCAGTCCGGCATGATCATGGCCGCCGCCGCGCTGCTGAAGGAAAAGCCGAAGGCCAATGACGCCGACATCGATGCGGCGATGACCAACATCTGCCGCTGCGGCACCTATAACCGGGTGCGCGCGGCGATCCGGGTCGTCGTCAAGGGGGCCGATCCGAAAACGGCCGGCCTGGCGATCGAGCACGCAGGGAGCAAGGCATGAGCCGCGCCGTACCGCCGGCCGGCCGCCGCGCCTTCCTTAAAACGTCCGCGCTGGCGCTGGGCGGCCTGGTCGTGCCGTTCGCGATTCCCTTCGGCGCGCAGGCGCAGGAGGGCATCGCGCCCGAGATCAATGCCTGGGTCGTGGTCAATCCCGACGACAGCATCGTGATCCGCATCGCCCGTTCGGAAATGGGACAGGGCACGCTGACCGGGCTGGCGCAACTGGTGGCGGAGGAACTGGACGCCGACTGGAAGCGCGTCAGTACCGAATATCCGACGCCGGGCCAGAACCTGGCGCGCAAGCGCGTCTGGGGCAGTTTTTCGACCGGCGGCAGCCGCGGCATCCGCGAATCGAACGAGTACGTGCGCAAGGGCGGCGCGACGGCGCGCATGATGCTGGTGCAGGCAGCGGCCGACGCGTGGCAGGTGCCGGCCGCCGAGTGCCGCGCCGCCGCCAGCGTCATCACGCACGCGCCGTCCGGGCGCACGGTCAGCTATGGCAAGGTGGCGCAGGCGGCCGGCAAACTGGCGGCGCCGGCCGACGTGAAACTGAAAGACCCGAAGGACTGGAAACTGGCCGGCAAGCGCCTGGCGCGGCTGGACACGGTGGCCAAGACCACCGGCGCGCAGATCTATGGCATGGACTGGAAGCTGCCCGGCATGCTGAACGCGGCGATCAAGGATTGCCCTGTGTTCGGCGGCAAAATCAAAAGTTTCGACGCGGCTGCCATAGAACAGCGCCCCGGCGTCAAAAAGGTGATCCAGGTCGGCGACAGCGCGGTGGCCGTGGTGGCCGACACCTGGTGGCGCGCACGCAGCGCACTGGAAGCCTTGCCGATCGTCTGGGATGAAGGACCGAACGCGAAACTGTCCAGCGCCGACATCGCGGCCATGCTGAAGGAAGGGCTGGACGCGAACGAGGCCGTCATCGGCAACGCCAACGGCGATGCGAAGGCCGCCATCGCGGCGTCCGCGCGCAAGGTGGAGGCGGTGTATTCGTATCCGTTCCAGAACCACGCGACGATGGAAACGATGAACGCGACCGTCAGGTGGACGCCGCAGCGCTGCGAAGTGTGGACGCCGACGCAGAATGGAGAAGCGGCGCTGGCCGCGGCGTCGGAAGCGGCGGGCTTGCCGCCGGCGCAGTGCGACGTCTACAAGATGCACCTGGGCGGCGGCTTCGGCCGGCGCGGCGCCACGCACGACTGGGTGCGCCAGGCGGTGGCGATCGCGAAGGAGTTGCCCGGCATCCCGGTCAAGCTGATCTGGAGCCGCGAGGAAGACATGCAGCATGGCCGCTATCACCCGGTCACGCAGTGCAAGCTGACGGCGGGGCTGGACGAGAAGGGCAACGTCACGGGCCTGCACATGCGCATTTCCGGCCAGTCTATCCTCGCTTCGCTGGGGCAGACGCTGAAGGATGGCAAGGACCCGGCCGTGTTCCAGGGCTTGAATGCGCCGGGACCGGAAGCGTCGATCGGCTACAGTTTCCCGAACCTGCTGATCGACCACGCGATGCGCAATCCGCCGGTGCCGGCCGGCTTCTGGCGCGGCGTGAACCTGAACCAGAACACGATCTACCTCGAATGCTTCATGGACGAACTGGCGCACGCGGCGAAGCAGGACCCGCTGGCCTTCCGCCGCAAGCTGATGGCGAACAACCCGAAAAACCTCGCCGTGCTGAACGCGGTCGCTGCGAAGGCAGGCTGGGACAAGCCGGCGCCGAAGGGCGTCTACCGCGGGCTGGCGCAGACGATGGGTTTCGGCAGTTACGTCGCCGCCTGCGCCGAGGTATCCGTCAACAAGGATGGAAAACTGAAGATCCTGCGCATCGTCGCCGCCACCGATCCGGGCCACGCCGTCAATCCGCAGCAGATCGAGGCGCAGGTCGAGGGCTCGTTCGTCTACGGCCTGTCGGCTGCGCTGTACGGCGCCTGCACCTTGAAGGATGGCCGCATCGAGCAGGCCAATTTCGATACTTATCCGCCATTGAAGATGGACGAGATGCCGAAGGTGGAAACGATCACGATGCCGTCCGGCGGCTTCTGGGGCGGCGTCGGCGAACCGACGATTGCCGTGGCCGCGCCGGCGGTGCTGAACGCGATCTTCGCCGCCACCGGCAAGCGCATACGGGATCTGCCTTTGAAAAATCAGCTAAAAAAGGCGTGAACGGGGCAGGATCATGACCGTTTTGCGCACCGCCGCCATGCTGTTCTTCCTTGCCGCAGGCGCCGGCAGTGCGGCCGGCGCGTTTGCCGACACGTTGCCTGGCGCCGGTGCCGGTGATCCCGTGCGCGGGCGCGCCATCGTCGCCAGCCGGCAGGTCGGCCTGTGCCTGCTGTGCCATGCGGCGCCGATTCCCGAAGAAGCGTTCCAGGGCAACCTGGCGCCAGACCTGGCCGGCGCGGGCGACCGTTCCAGCGCCGCGCAGTTGCGCCAGCGCCTGGTCGATCCCGCCAGCCTGAATCCGGACACCATCATGCCCGCCTATTACAAGACCGAAGGTTTGCAGCGCGTTTCCGCCGCGCAGCAGGGTAAGACCATCCTCAGCGCGCAGCAGATCGAGGATGTCGTCGCCTATTTGCAGACGCTGCGCGCGCCGCTTGATGCGGAGCGTGCGCGGTGAGCACGCGGCGGCAGTTAATAAAAGCCACGGCCGGCTTCACGCTGCTGGCGCTGGTGCGCCCGGCGCTGGCCACGCCAGAGGAATTGCGCGCCGCGATCAATGCATTCACCGGCGGCGCCGCGCCGCGCACCGGCAAGGTGACGATCGAGATCGCGCAACTGATCGACAACGGCAATGCCGTCCCCGTCACCGTGCGCGTCGACAGCCCGATGACGGCGCTGGAACACGTCAGCGCGATCGCCCTCTTCAACGAGAAAAATCCGCAGGCCGATATCGCCACGTTCACGCTCGGCGCGCGCAGCGGCAAGGCACAAGTGTCGACTCGCATCCGCCTGGCCACTTCGCAAAAGCTGGTGGCCGTGGCGCGCCTGAGCGACGGCAGCTACTGGCAGCAAAGCGCCGACGTCATCGTCACGCTGGCCGCCTGCATCGAAGGGGAGGCGATGTGATGGCGCGCGCCCTGATCCACATGCCGTCCGCCGCCGCCAAAGGAGATGTCATCGAAATCCGCGCGCTGATCGGCCACCCGATGGAGACCGGTTACCGTCCCGGCGCCGACGGCAGGCTGCTCGCGCGCGACATCATCCGCCAGTTCAGTTGCCGCTACAACGGCGTGCTCGTGTTCAGCGCCGAACTGCATCCGGCCATCTCCGCCAATCCGTACCTCGCGTTTTACACGGTCGCCACCGACAGCGGCACGCTGGAATTCACCTGGGAAGGTGACAACGGTTTTACGCACGCCGAGCGCATGCCGCTGGCGGTGAGCGCGCCATGAAGCGGCGCGCACTGCTGGCCGTGTGCGCCGCGACCGCCATCGCCGGCGCGCAGGACAACCGCAAATCCGGCGCCGAATTCGTCGGCGAATCGACGCGGGCGATGCAGCGCGACGATACGCAAAACCCCGCCATGTTGTGGGCCGGCGGCGGCGCCGCGCTG
Organism: Pseudomonadota bacterium; assembly: GCA_040389645.1. Taxonomy (GTDB): domain Bacteria; phylum Pseudomonadota; class Gammaproteobacteria; order Burkholderiales; family Burkholderiaceae_D; genus Rugamonas. The sequence goes on from JAZJZT010000083.1 coordinate 96,752, forward strand.
TGGAATGCGAAGGCGGGCAAAAGCGACAAATCCTGCGCCGCCTGCCATGGCGACGCGCGCACCGGCATGCGCGGCGTGGCTGCGCGCTACCCCGCCTTCGACCAGGGCGCCGGCCGCGTTGTCAATCTCGGCCAGCGCATCAACATGTGCCGCCAGGGCGCGCAGCAGGCCGCGGCGCTGGCGCCGGAAAGCGAAGATTTGTTGAGCCTGGAAACCTATATCTCGCTGCAGTCGCGCGGCATGCCCGGCCGGCCGCCGCAGGATGCAGGCACGCGCGCCGGCGCCGAACGCGGGCGCCAGTTATATACGCAGCGCATCGGCCAGTTGAACCTGTCCTGCGCCCAGTGCCACGACGACAACTGGGGCCGCAAGCTGGCCGGCGCCACCATCCCGCAGGGCCACGCCAACGCGTATCCGATCTACCGGCTCGAATGGCAGGCGATGGGATCGTTGCAGCGCCGCCTGCGCAACTGCATGAGCGGCGTGCGCGCCATCGTGCCGCCGTACGGCGCGCAAGACCTGGTGGACCTGGAAGCATACCTTGCCGCCCGCGCCGCGGGCATGCCGCTCGAAACCCCCGCAGTACGACCATGAGGAAATCCGCCATGCATCCGATCCCGATCGCGCTGGCCTTGCTGGCGCTGGCCGCCGGCCAGGCGTGCGCCGCCGACACGATTCAAACCATCCCCGCCGGCGCGCGCCTGGCGGCCACCTGCACCGGCTGCCACGGCAGCAACGGCGTCACCGCCGGCACGGCCTTGCCCAGCCTGGCCGGGCAGACGCGGGAGAATCTGCTGGCCAGCCTGCAAGCCTTTAAAAGCGGCGCGCGCCCGGCCACCATCATGGCGCAGATAACGAAGGGATACAGCGACGAACAACTGTCCCAGCTTGCCGCTTATTTTTCGACTCAGAAGGCCCCCAACGCAGGGGAGCGGCCATGAAGCGCCGCCAGTTCCTGAACGCCGCGGGCGCCGGCGCGGTGATGGCGTCGAGCCTCGGTTGCGCCAGCATCGGCGGCGCCGGCAGGGCGCATGTCGTGGTGGTCGGCGGCGGTTACGGCGGCGCCACGGCCGCCAGGTATCTGCGCCTCTGGAGCGGCGGCGCCATCGACGTGACGCTGGTCGAACCGAACGCCAGCTTCATTTCCTGCCCATTGTCGAATCTCGTGCTGGGCGGCTCCAGGCAGTTGGCCGACCTGACGATGGGTTACGACAGGCTGGCGCAGCGGCACGGCGTGCGCATCGTGCGCGACAAGGTGGCGGCGATCGACGCGGTATCGCGCACGGTCCGGCTGGAGAGTGGTGGCAAGCTCGCATACGACCGCTTGATCCTGTCGCCCGGCATCGAATTCATCTGGGACGAATTGCCGGGCATGCGGCAGCCGGACGCGCAGCAGCGCATCCTGCACGCATGGAAGGCGGGCGCGCAGACCACGGCCTTGCGCGCCCGGCTCGAAGCGATGCCCGACGGCGGCGTATATGCATTGACGGTCCCGCCGGCACCGTACCGCTGTCCGCCCGGGCCGTACGAGCGCGCCTGCCAGGTAGCCCATTATTTCAGCCGTCATAAACCGAAATCGAAGGTGCTGCTGCTCGACGCGAATGAGGACGTTGTATCGAAAGGCGCGCTGTTCAAGCGCGTCTGGCAAGAGCGGTATGGCGGCATCGTCGAATACCGCCCGGGCTTTCGCACCGCCGACATCGATGCCGCCACCGGCACGGCGATCTCGGAACTGGGAGAACGGGTGAGCGCGGCGGTGCTGAACGTCATTCCGCCGCAGCGCGCCGGCGCCATCGCCGTGCAAAGCGGCCTGGCCAGCGCCAACGGGCGCTGGTGCGAAGTCGACTTCCGGACCTTCGAATCGACGCAAGCCAGATATATCCACGTGCTGGGCGACGCCATCCAGGTCGCGCCGCTGATGCCGAAATCGGCACACATGGCGAACCAGCACGCCAAGGTCTGCGCCGCCGCCGTGGTGGATTTGCTGGCGGAGCGCGCGCCGGAGGAGCTGCCGGTGCTGACCAACACCTGCTACAGTTTTATTTCCGACCTGGACGTGATCCATGTCGCCTCGGTGCATGCCTATGACGCGGCCAAAAAAACCTTGCTGGTGGTGCCCGGTTCCGGCGGCCTGTCGGCCAGCCCGAACGCGGTCGAAGGGGCTTACGCGATGAGCTGGGCCGCCAACATCTGGGCCGATACGCTGGGGTGACGAAGGCACCATGCATGCGCTGCATGGCGCAGTGGCTAGCATAAATTTTAGCGTCAATTCTCTCCAATATGCACGATGTTGTGTGCAGGAGCCAGCAATTGCATCAGCACAATTTTCGTTTTCGCAAGCTGGTTTTAGATGTACTATTTGTTATAAATCACGGCCCGGCACCTGTAACGTTTGCCATCTTCCGGGCCGCTCTTTCTCTCGTCACTGCTGAACAAAACTGTTTGCCCAGACTGGATTGCCAGGCGAGGCCCTTGCCTGCGTTCGACTATACGGAGCTCAAGATGACGCGTTTCCTGAACCAGCTGCTGCTGTGGAAAAAATTTGCCATTCTCGCAGTCATGGGCCTGGTGCTGGTCAGCGTTCCTTCTTACCTGTATGTGCGCGATTCCTATAAAACGCTGGAAGCGGCGCGCACCGAAACGCGCGGCACCGTGCCGACGCGCGCCCTGCTGCGCGTGGTGCAACTGACGCAACAAAACCGCGGCCTGGCCGCGCTGGTCCTGGGCGGCAAGCAGGAAAAGGCGAGCGAATTGCGCGTCAAGCAAAAGGAAGGCGAACGCGCCTACCAGAACGTGTCCGCGCTGCTGCGCGATTCGGTGCAAGACCCGGCCATCCTGGCCGCCTGGGCCGAAGCGCAGGCGCACTGGAAGGAAGTGAGCGCGCAGGTGCAGAGTGGCGCCGTCAGCGGCAAGGTCAGCACCGAAAGTTATAGCACGCTGGTGGCGCAGGTGATGGCGGTGCTCGACATGGTGGCCGACCATTTCCTGTTGACGCTCGATCCCGACGTCGACAGTTATTACCTGATCTTCGGCGCACTGTACCACCTGCCGGGGCTGACCGAAGACCTGGGCCGCCTGCGCGCGCGCGGCGTCAATCTGCTGAGCCAGCAGAAGGTCTTGCCCGAGGAGCGCATCGCCCTGTCGAACCTGCTGGAAAAGGCGACCGAACACCACGCCAGCATGAGCGCCGCCTTCAGCAAGGCTGCCGCCGCCAATCCGCTGCTGAAGGAAAAACTGGCCCGCATCACCGACGACAGCCTGGCCGAAGCGCAACTGGCGATGCAATTGGCCGAGCTGCACGTGATCAAGGCCGACAAGCCCGGCTTCCCGCCGGCCGAATACGTGAGCCAGTTCACCAAGGCGATCGACAACCAGTTCAAACTGCTCGACGTGGCGATGGCCGAACTGGACACGCTGCTGCTGGCGCGCGCGGCCAACCTGACGCGCGCCGTCACCACACTGATGGCGGCGGTCGGCGCTATATCTCTGCTGGCTGCCTGGATCGGCTACCTGATCACGGTATCGATCACGCGTCCCTTGCAGCAGACCGTGCGCGTGTCGACCGCGATCGCCGCCGGAGACTTGCGGGCGCAGCCGGTCAGCGACCGCGGCGACGAAATCGGCATGCTGCAACAGGCGCTGGGCAATATGCTCGACAAGCTGCGCGGCAGCATCGCCGACGTCAGCCGCGTGATGGGCGCGATGGCGGCGGGCGACTTGAACCAGACCATCAGCCAGCCCTACGAGGGCGCCTTCGGCGAACTGAAAGATCACACCAACAATACCGTCGGCAAGTTGAGCCGGGTCGTATCCGAAGTAACGCTGGCGGCCGAAGCGATCGCGTCGGCCTCGCAGCAGGTCAGCGCGACCGCGATGTCGCTGTCGCAAGCCGCTTCCGAGCAGGCCGCCGGCGTCGAGCAGACCAGCGCCTCGGTCGAACAGATGACGGCGTCGATCATGCAGAACACGGAAAACGCGAAAGTCACCGACGGCATGGCCAGCGGCGCGGCGGCCGAGGCGCAGGAGGGCGGCGAAGCGGTGCGCGCGACCGTCTCGGCGATGAACCAGATCGCCAGCCAGATTACGATCATCGACGACATCGCCTATCAAACCAATTTGCTGGCCTTGAACGCGGCGATCGAAGCGGCGCGCGCCGGAGAACACGGCAAGGGATTCATGGTGGTGGCGGCCGAAGTGCGCCGGCTGGCCGAGCGCAGCCAGGTGGCCGCACGCGAAATCGCGGTGGTCGCCACCAACAGCGTGGACCTGGCCGAGAAGGCCGGCCGCCTGCTCGACGAGATGGTGCCGAAGATCAAAAAGACGTCGGACCTGGTGCAGGAAATCGCCGCTGCCTCCGAAGAACAGTCGCAGGGCGTGGCGCAGATCAACAGCGCCGTCGGCCAGCTGAATTCGACCACGCAGCAGAACGCCGCCAGCTCGGAACAACTGGCCGCGACGTCCGAAGAGATGAACAGCCAGGCCGAAACGCTGCGCCGTACCATGGCCTTCTTCATCAGTGCCGCGGCGCGGGCCGCCGCAGCATCCGTGCCACCGGCGCCGGCGCCGGCGGCCAAGGCGCCCGAAGCGCCGCCGGTCAAGCTGGTCAGCAGCACCGCGCCCGCCGCCTTGCACGCGGTCCCGGACGAAGCGCAATTCGTCGCGTTTTAGGGGCCGCGCATGGTTCATGGCACCGGCCGGCACGCGCATGCGAACCAACTGTCGCGCCGCATCCTGGTGCTCGACGACGATCAGTTCATGCTCGACCTGGTGCGCGACATGCTGGAAGACGCCGGCATGTTCGAGGTGCGCACCGAGTCGGACGGCCGGCACGCCTTGCAGACGCTGGCCAGTTGGCGGCCGGACTTGCTGATTTGCGACCTGTCGATGCCGGGCATGGATGGCGTCGAATTCCTGCGCCACGCGGCGGCCGTGTCTTTCAAGGGCGGCGTGCTGCTGCATTCGAGCATGGACGCCGCCGTGCGGCGGGCCGCCGAAAGCCTGGGCAAGGCGCACGGCCTGCACATCCTCGGCGCATTCCAGAAAATTATCGAGCGCGACGACGTGCTCGGCGCGTTCGAGCGGCTGGGACAGGTGCGCCGCATGCTGCCGGTGCGCCTGCCGTTGGCGGGATTGACGATCGAAGAACTGCGGGAAGGCATCGCGGCCGACCGGGTCGAAGTGTATTTTCAGCCGAAGGTATCGGTCAGCCGGCGCGCGATGCTCGGCGTCGAATGCCTGGCGCGCTGGCACCACCCGACGCGCGGCGTGCTGCCGCCGGCCGCTTTTATCCACCTGATCGAACAGTACGAATTGATCGACGAATTCACCTTGGTCGTGCTGAGGAAGGCCGCCGCGCAAATGGGGAAATGGCTGCGCGACGGGCACGATTTCAAGATCGCGGTCAACGTCTCGATGGATAACCTGAACCGGCTGGAATTGCCGGAAATGTTCCAGGAAATCGTCCAGCATGCCGGCGTGGCGCCGTCGAACGTGGTATTGGAAATGACGGAAACGCGGCTGATGGACAACCTGATGCTGAGCCTGGAAATCCTGACGCGGCTGCGTTTAAAAGGGTTCGGGCTGTCGATCGACGATTTCGGTACCGGTTTTTCGACGATGGAAAATTTAAAACGCATGCCGTTCAACGAACTGAAAATCGACCGCGCCTTCGTCGACGGCGCCAGCACCGACCCGGCCGCGCGCACGATCCTGGAATCGTCGATCCGGCTCGGCAAGGTGTTTCATTTGACGCTGGTGGCCGAAGGCGTGGAAACGCGCGACGACTGGGACTTGATCGCCGCCTCCGGTTGCGACCAGGTGCAGGGATATTACGTGGCGAAACCGATGCCGGCGGCCGAGTTGATACGCTGGAAAAGGGAGTGGGAAGGGCGTGGTGTGCAGTAGGTTTTACTTATGCGGCGATGTACCATTAAGTTAATCCACAGACCGTAGATCTGTCATTCCCGCGAAAGCGGGAATCCCATTTTTCTGCACCGTTTGCGACTCTAAATGGGATTCCCGCCTTCGCGGGAAGTCATTTCTCCCAATGGGAGGAATGACAGGATTGGCGCTAACTTGACGGTATTCGCTACAGCCCCCGCTGCAGCAACTGCAACTGCTGGCGGAACGCCGGTTTTAATCGGTACAACTGCGCGGGACGGTGCGCGCCGGCGGTGGCGAATTCGCCGTCGATCGCGTCGAGCATGTCCATTTCCGTCATCTTGCGGCGGAAGCTCACCTTGTTGAGCGCTTCGCCCATCAGTTCTTCATACACTTTTTGCAGCTGGGGCAAGGTAAAACTGTCGCCGGCCAGGTAGCACGGCAGCGACGAATACTGGCTCTTGCTGCGCAGCCGCGCCACCGCCGCGTCGACGATGCGCCGGTGGTCGAACGGCAGTTGCGGCGCGCGGTCCACGCTGGCCAGCAGCACGCCGTCGCGCCCGGCCTGCATGATCACGTCCGACGCCACCAGCGCATAGTAGGCGACCGACAGCGACCAGCCGCGCGGATCGCGCGCCGGGCCGGAAAACGACGCCAGTTGTTCGAGGTAAGGGGCGCAAATGCCGGCCTTGTTGTCCAGCACCCGCATGGCCGCGTCGCGCGTATCCTGGTCCTGCTCCACCTTGACATAACCGCCGGGCAGCGCGAAGACGCCCTTGAACGGCTCGCGGTCGCGTTTTAATAAGGCCACCTTCAAGCCATCGTCCTGCAAGGTCAGCAGCACCACATCGACAGTGCAGATAATCGGACTTGCCACTTGCATCTCCATGTTGATCTTCGTATCAGGATTATCTTAACTCATCGCGCCGGTTATGGAAACCGCGCAGCTTGCTATTCCAGTCACGGCACGAAGGTCGTGGAATTCTGTCATTCCCGCGAAGGCGGGAATCCCATTGTGTGTCCACGACGGTGCAGGAAAATGGGATTCCCGCCTTCGCGGGAATGACAGCTCACGCTTTTCTCCTTGATTGTGAGTGGTCATTTTCACGCATGTAAATACTTAGTTGCATTAATAAACTAAGTGGTCTAATATTAAACCATAGCCCAACGGAGGAACATCATGAAACGCAAGCTGCACCTGTTGCTGATCGACCCGCAAAACGACTTCTGCGACCTGCCGCCCGCCTACCGGCCGATCGATCCCGTCAGCGGCGAACGCTGCGCCCCGGCGCTGCCGGTAGCCGGCGCCCACGCCGACATGCTGCGCGTGGCGGACCTGATCCGGCGCGGCGCATCCGGCCTGAGCGACATCACTGTGACGCTCGACTCCCACCACCGCATCGACATCGCCCACCCGACCTTCTGGACCGGTGCCGATGGCGAACCCGTGGCGCCGTTCACGCAGATCCTGGCGCAGGACGTGCGTGCCGGCCGCTACCTGCCGCGCCAAAGTGCTGCGCTGCCGCGCGTGCTGGCCTACCTCGACGCGCTGGAGTCGGCACAGCGCTACCGGCTGATGGTGTGGCCGGTCCACTGTGAAATCGGCAGCTGGGGCCAGAACGTGCACCGCGACGTGCGCGCCGCCTACAACGGATGGGAAGAAGCGACGCTCGGCACCGTCGCCAAGATCGGCAAGGGAGACAATCCGTGGACCGAACATTATTCAGCGATCATGGCCGAAGTGCCCGACCCGCAGGACGAGGACACGCAACTGAACCGCCGCCTGATCGCCCGACTGGCGCAGGCCGACCTGTTATATATCGCCGGCGAAGCGGGCAGCCACTGCGTGCGGGCGACCACCGAACATATTGCCGACAACCTCGGGCAAGACCAGTTGTCCCGGCTGGTGCTGTTGACCGACTGCATGAGTCCCGTGGCCGGTTTCGAAGCGCAGCAGGCCGATTTCATCCGTGGCATGGCGGCGCGCGGCGCGCGTCTCGCCGTTGCCGCCGACGTGCTGCCCGAACTGCTGGCCAACGCCCGCCGCTGAACAACCATACGAGGTCACACTATGCAACCCGTCGTCCGCAGCCTGCTGGAAAACGATTTATATAAATTCACGATGTGGCAGGCGCTACTGCACAGCCATCCCGGCGCGCAGACCGAATACGCCTTCCACTGCCGTAATACGCCTGCTTATCCGCTGGCCGAACTGCGGGCCGATGTCGAGCGCGAACTGGATCATTTGTGCACGCTCACCTTTGCCGACGACGAACTCGATTACCTGCGCGGCCTGCGTTACATCAAAAGCGATTTCGTCGATTTTTTGACGGTATTCCGCTTCCAGCGCAAGTTCATCCGGGTCGGCACAGATGGAGACGAATTGACAATCATCGCTTCCGGTCCGCAGGTGCACGTGATGGCATTCGAGATCTACGTTCTCTACATCGTCAACGAACTGTATTTCCGCCGTCTTGAGCAGGACCGGGTGGCAGTGCTGGAAGAGGGCCGCCGCCGCCTCGCCGCGAAGATCGGGCAATTGTGCGCGTTCGGCGACGAAGCGCCATGCAGGCATCCGTTCGAATTTTTTGACTTCGGCCTGCGACGCCGTTATGCCGGCGCCTGGCACGAGGAAGTGGTGGCGACGCTGGCGCGCGAAGTGCCGCGCTATTTCAAGGGCACGTCCAATGTCTGGCTGGCGAAACGGTACGGCCTGGTGCCGATCGGGACGATGGCGCACGAATACCTGCAATCGTACCAATCGTTCGGCGTGCGCCTGCGCGATTTCCAGAAGGCGGCGCTGGAAGGCTGGGTGCAGGAATTCCGCGGCGACCTCGGTATCGCGCTGACCGACGTCGTCGGCATGGACGCCTTCCTGACCGACTTCGACCTGTACTTTGCCAAGCTGTTCGACGGCCTGCGCCACGATTCCGGCGACCCGTACGTCTGGGGAGAAAAGGCGCTGGAGCACTACGCCAGGCTGCGGCTGGACGCCAACACCAAGCGCCTGGTGTTTTCGGACGGGCTGGATTTACAGGCCGCGTTCGCGCTGTACCGCCACTTCGCCGATCGCACGATGACGGGTTTTGGTATTGGCACCAATCTGAGCAACGATGTCGGCCTCACGCCGCTGAACATCGTCATGAAGCTGATGAGCTGCAATGGGCAGCCGGTCGCCAAGCTGTCCGATTCGGCCGGCAAGACGCTGTGCAAGGACGAGACTTTCCTGGCCTACCTGCGGCAGGTATTTCAACATCCACAGCAGAATCTGGGGTCAGACCCAGGGGTCTGACCCCGGCTTTTCGCGATTTTTGCCCTTGGCTGTACTAAAAAGGAAAACGCATCATGCTGAAACTAGCCATCGCCCAGCTCAATTACACAGTCGGCGATTTCGCATCGAACGCCGCCGCCATCTTCGCCCGCATGCAGCAGGCGCATGCGCAGCAGGCGGATATCGTCGTCTTCTCCGAACTGTCGCTGTGCGGCTACTACCCCGGCGACCTGCTCGAAGACGGCGGCTTCCTTGCGCGTCTGGACAGCGCGCTGGAACAGGTAATAGCCGCATCGCGCGCGCTGCCCGGACTGATTGCCGTGATCGGCGCGCCGCGCCGCAACGCCGGTCCCGGCAAGCCGCTGCATAACGCGCTGCTCGCGATACGGGACGGCGCCATCGTCGCTGAATATTACAAGCAGCTATTGCCGACCTACGGCATCTTCGACGAGGGCCGCCACTTCGAACCCGGCCCGGAACGCGCCTGCGTGCTGGAAGTGCGCGGCCACAAGGTCGGCTTCATGATCTGCGAAGACGGCTGGAACGACAGCGGCAAGGATTACCGCATTAATCCCTTCGCGGCGCTGCGCCAGGCGCAGGCCGAACTGGTGGTCAGCATCAACGCCAGCCCGTCCGATGTCGGCAAGGCGCGGCAGCGGCATGAACTGTTCGGCGCGGCCGGGCTGCCGCTGTTGTACGTGAATCAGGTCGGCGGCCAGGACCAGCTGGTGTTCGACGGCGCCTCGTTCGCCACCGCGCCGGGGCAGGGCGTGGCTTTCGAGGCCGCGCGCTTCGATGAGGATTTCCGCGTGATCGGCTTTGACGATGGCCGCTTCCTCGGCGCCGGCAGCGAAGCGCTGCCCGCTCGTATCGACAGCGCGCTCGCGCCGGTGGAACTGTATCGCCGCCAGATCATCCTTGGCCTGCGGGATTACGCGCGCCGCTGCGGTTTTAATCGGGTCGTGGTCGGTTCGTCCGGCGGCATCGACTCGGCGCTGACGATCGCGCTGGCGGTGGAAGCGCTGGGTGCGGATAACGTGGTCGCGATCACGATGCCGTCGGCCTGGTCCAGCGAGGGTTCGGTATCGGATTCAGTAGCGCTGTGTGACAACCTGGGCGTGCAACTGCACACGCACCCGATCCGCACGCTGGTGCAGCAGTACGGCGCCGGTTTCGAGGAGGCGTTCGGCGCGCCGCTGCGCGGCCTGCCGCTGGAAAATCTGCAGGCGCGCGTGCGCGGCACGATCCTGATGGAATACTCGAATAACTGCAGCGCGCTGCTGCTCACCACCGGCAACAAGAGCGAGATATCGGTCGGCTACTGCACGCTGTACGGCGACACCAACGGAGGACTCGGCCTGATAGGTGACCTCTACAAGACCGAAGTCTACGCGCTGTCGCGTCACCTCAACGAGCGGGCCGGGCGCGAGATCATCCCGGCGGCGGTGCTGGACAAACCGCCGTCGGCCGAACTGGCGCCCGGCCAGCGTGACACCGACAGCCTGCCGCCCTATGACGTGCTCGATGAAATCCTGAAATGGCACATCGAAGGAGAGAGATTGCCGGCGCAGGAATGGACTGCCGCCAGCGCATTCGTGCAGAATTTGCGCCTAACGGGCGACGGCGCCAAAACGATACAGCGTATCCTTGCGATGGTCGCGCGCAACGAATACAAGCGGCGCCAGGCGCCGCCCATCATCCGCGTGCGCTCGCGCGCTTTCGGCAGTGGGCGGCAGATGCCGATTGCGGCAAAATACTGATTGCAATGCAATGCCGGGAACATAGAATGAGCGTTACGACAGCAACAGGAGACAACATGAGCATCACAGAATCGAACACCCGCGCAGCAGTCCTGATCGGCCGCTTCCAGCCCTACCACAAGGGCCATGCAACGCTGCTGCGCAAGGCCCTGGACACGGCCCGCAAGGTGGTCATCGTGCTCGGCTCCTCCTTTCACGCGCGCAGCGACAAGAACCCGTTTACATGGGAAGAGCGCGCCGCGATGATCTCGGCCACGCTGGCGGAAGATGAACGCGGACGCGTCACCTTCGTCCCCATGCGCGACTATTACGACGACCAGCGCTGGTCCGCCGCCGTGCGTGCAGGCGTCGAGCGCGCCGCCGGCAGCGAAACCGGCATCGCCCTGATCGGCCACTTCAAGGACGCGTCCAGCTATTACCTGAACCGCTTCCCGCAATGGCAACTGGTCACCGTCGAGCGCGACGAAGACATCGACGCCACCAGCCTGCGCCGCGTGCTGTTCGAAGCCGAAGACATCGATATTTCGCTCGATGCCATCGCCGCCCGGTTGCCGCTGGCCGTGCGCCAGTACGTGAAGGCGTGGACCATGCTGCCGCACTACCCGCGCCTGGTGGCGGAGCATGCGCAACTGGCGAAAGAGAAGGCCGCCTGGAGCGGCGCGCCCTATCCGCCGATTTTTTCGACGGTGGACGCGGTGGTGCAGACGGCAGGCCACGTGCTGCTGATCCAGCGCGGCGCGCATCCGGGTAAAGGGTTGTGGGCGCTGCCGGGCGGTTTCCTGGAACAGCGCGAGCGCGTGCTGCAAGGCGCGATCCGGGAATTGCAGGAAGAAACCGGGCTGGCCCTGTTGACCTCATCGCTGGAAGAAACGCTGGTCGACGTCTGCGTGTTCGACCACCCCGACCGCAGCCAGCGCGGCCGCACCATCACCCACGCCCACCATTTCGATCTGCGCACGGACCACCTGCCGCAAGTCAAAGGTGCCGACGACGCGGCTGCGGCCAAGTGGATCGCGATCGACCGGCTGGCCGCAATGGAAGACCAGTTCTTCGACGACCACTTCCACATCCTCGACCATTTCCTGGGGCTGACGGTAATGCCATTATAGTTAGCGCCAAATTTATCGTTCCGGATCGCCGGACCGCCGCTCAGGCGGGAATCCCATTTCGCGTCCCAAACGGCGCAAAAAAATGGGATTCCCGCCTGCGCGGGAATGACAGTTTTGCGGTCTGTGGTCTGAAAAACCGTTACGCTGGCGCGCTGCCAGGCGCGTCCGATGGATACATCGCCACGCCTTCAGCCAAGATATTGCGCCTGAGCGCAAGGTTGGTGACTTCCTCGAAATGCAGGACGTCCAGCTTGAACAGGATCGGCAGGTCGTCCAGTGCATTGTCGCCAGCGCATATTTGGTATTGTTGGCATTGCTGTATCATTCCCGCTTTTCAGCCCATCCGACCCCATGCACGCACCGTTGCCTGATCGCCGGCTTCACCAATCCCGGGAGCGGCTGGCATGAACCTCGACCATGCGACGCTGGAAGCGTTGCGCACCCACCACCCGGCCTGGCGGCTGCTGCGCTCGGACCACGCCTCCCTGGTGGCGAGCTTTCTGCACCGCGTGTTCGTGGCGCCGAATGCGCGCGTGATCGCGGCGGCCGACCTGGCCGAAGCGCTCGACGATGAGCTGTTCGGCCTGCGCGAACGCCTGGGCCAGGATGCCTTTCCGAAGGCGGCGCTCGATTATCTGAACGACTGGGCCGCGCCGGACAAGGGCTGGTTGCGCAAATTCTACCGGCAAGGATCGGACGAGCCGCAGTTCGACTTGACGCCGGCGACTGAAAAGGCGATCGCCTGGCTCGGCACGCTGACCGAGCGCAGCTTCGTCGGCACCGAGTCTCGCCTGCTGACGCTGTTCGACCTGCTCAAGCAGATGAGCGAGGGCAGCGAGTCGAATCCCGACGCCCGCATCGCCGAACTGCAAAAAAAGCGCGCCGCGATCGATGCCGAGATCGCGCAAGTGCTGGCCGGCGTGGCGCCGATGCTGGACGATACGGCGCTGAAGGAGCGCTTCCAGCAATTCATGCAGATCGCGCGCGAACTTCTGACGGACTTCCGCGAAGTCGAGCACAATTTCCGCCTGCTGGACCGTCGCGTGCGCGAGCGCATCGCCTTGTGGGACGGCGCCAAGGGTGCGCTGCTGGAACAGATCATGGGCGAGCGCGACGCCATCGCCGATTCCGACCAGGGCCGCAGTTTCCGCGCCTTCTGGGATTTTCTGATGTCGAGCCGCAGGCAGGATGAACTGTCGGCGCTGCTGGCGCGCGTGCTGGCGCTGCCGCCGGTGGCCGAACTGAAACCCGATGCGCGCACCCGGCGGGTACACTATGACTGGCTGGAGGCGGGCGAGCATACGCAGCGCACGGTGGCGCAACTGTCGCAGCAGTTGCGGCGATTCCTGGACGACCAGGCCTGGCTGGAAAACCGCCGTATCATGGATATCCTGCACGGCATCGAAGCGAAAGCGCTGGCCTTGCGCGACACACCGCCGGCCGGCGCACTGATGGGCATTGACGATACCGGCGCCGAGATCGAATTGCCGATGGAGCGCCCGCTGCACACGCCGCCTTCCAGGCCGGCGATCGCCAACGTCGAACTGGTGGCCGGCGACGAGGATGCGGACGCGAGCGCGCTGTATGCGCAAGTGGTGATCGACCAGGGGCAGATCGTGCGGCACATCCGCCAAGCGTTGCAGGAGCGTGCGCAGGTGACGCTGCGCGAACTGGTCGAGCGCCAGCCGCTCAGGCACGGCCTGGCCGAACTGGTCGCCTACCTGCAACTGGGCAGCGAGACCTTCCACAGCGTGGTCGACGAGGATACGCCGGAACTGATCTCCTGGCAGGCGGTACAGCCGGACGGCTCGACAGTGACGCGGCGCGCACGCGTGCCGCGCGTGATTTTTGTGAGGGCATGATGGAACAGGAAGTACACGATGCGGCGCCGGCCGCGGGCAACGGCGATTTGCCGGCGCTGGCGGTCACGCTGCTCAAGGGCGTGCTGTACCGCGAAGGCGACGAGCGTTTGTGGAGTTCTTTGCTCAAGTTGCAGGCGCGCGTGCGCGATTACATGGCGGTATTGAACCTGGACCTGGTGCTGGACGAGGCCGAGGGTTACGCCTTCCTGCGCGCCAAGGCGGTCGACGAGGACGATGCCGCGCCCAAGCTGCCGCGCCTGGTGGTGCGCCGGCCGCTGTCGTTCCCGGTCAGCCTGTTGCTGGCGCTGCTGCGCAAGAAGCTGGCCGAATTCGACGCCAGCGCCGGCGGCACGCGCCTGGTGCTGTCGCGCGACGAACTGGCCGAACTGATGCGCGTGTTCCTGCCGTCCAGCAGCAATGAAACCCGCCTGATCGACCAGATCGAAACCCATGCCAACAAGATCGTCGAACTGGGTTTTATGCGCGCTTTGAAAAGCCCGGGCAGCCCGCCCAGCTATGAAGTGCGGCGCATTTTGAAAGCGTTCGTCGATGCGCAGTGGCTGTCCGAATTCGACGCCCGCCTGGGCGCCTACCAGGCCCAGCTCGCGGCCGGCAAGGCAGGAGCGGGCGATGTCTGACAGCGCCACCGCCGGATTCGATTTCATCGGCGACGACACCCTGTCCGGATTCCGCCTGATGCGCCTGGAAGTGTTCAACTGGGGCACCTTCGACGGCCGCGTCTGGACCTTGCAACTGGACGGCCGCAACGCGCTGCTGACCGGAGATATCGGTTCCGGCAAGTCGACGCTGGTCGACGCCGTGACGACCTTGCTGGTGCCTGCGAACCGCGTGGCCTACAACAAGGCGGCCGGCGCCGACAGCAAGGAACGTTCGCTGCGTTCCTACGTGCTGGGCCACTACAAGTCCGAGCGCAACGAGGCGACCGGCGCGGCCAAGCCGGTCAGCCTGCGCGACCACAACAGCTATGCCGTCATTCTCGGCGTATTCCACAACGCCGGCTACGACCAGACCGTGACGCTGGCGCAAGTATTCTGGATGAAGGACCCTCACGGCCAGCCGGCGCGTTTTTATGTCGGCGCCGAAAAGGACTTGTCGATCGCCGCCGATTTCTCGAAATTCGGCACCGATATTACCCAGTTGCGCAAGAAATTACGGGGCGCCGGCGCGGAAATCGAAGACAGTTTTCCGAAATACGGCGCCTGGTTCCGGCGCCGCTTCGGCATCGAGAACGAGCAGGCGCTGGAACTGTTCCACCAGACCGTGTCGATGAAATCGGTCGGCAACCTGACGGATTTCGTGCGCAGCCACATGCTCGAACCGTTCGACGTGGCGCCGCGCATCGCCGCGCTGATCGCCCACTTCGACGATTTGAACCGCGCGCACGAAGCGGTGTTGAAAGCCAAGCGGCAGGTGGACCTGCTGGCGCCATTGGTGGCCGATTGCGACCGGCACGGCGTGCTGGCCGCGCAGGCCGATGCCTTGCGCGACAGCCGCGAACTGCTGCGCCCCTATTTCGCCGGTTTGAAACTGAAATTGCTGGACTCGCGCCTGGCCCGGCTGCGCGATGAATGGGACAAGCTCGAAGCGCAGGTGGCCAGGCTGGCCGAGCGGCGCGACGCGCAGCGCATCGAGGCCGACGAATTGAAACGGGCCGTGGCCGACAATGGCGGCGACCGGCTGGAGCGGCTGGCGGCCGAGATCAAGTTGAAGGACCACGAGCGCGTGGCGCGCCAGGACAAGGCGCAGCGCTACGCCGCGCTGGCCGGCCAGCTCGGCGTGCAGCCGGCCGAGGATGAGGAAGGTTTCATGCAGCAGCGCCGCCAGTTCGCGGACCTGTCGGCGCAGGCCGCCGAGCGAGCCGCCGACCGGGAAAACGGCGAACGCGAACACGAATATGCGTTCCGCCAGGCCAGGGAAACGCACCATGCGCTGGAACTGGAGATCGCCAGCCTGAAAGCGCGCCGCAGCAACATCGACGAACCGCAGGTGCGCATCCGGAGCGCGCTGTGCGAAGCGCTCGGCCTGGACGAGGACGACATGCCCTTCGCCGGCGAATTGATCCAGGTGCGCGAACAGGAAGCGGCGTGGGAGGGCGCGGCCGAACGCCTGCTGCGCGGTTTCGCGCTGGCGCTGCTGGTGCCGGACGCATACTACAAAGACGTGGCCGAATGGGTAGACCGCAGCCAGTTGCGTGGCCGCCTGGTGTATTTCCACGTGCGCGCGCCGCGCTCCGGTGCCTTGCCGGAACTGCACCGCGACTCCCTGGTGCGCAAGCTGTCCGTCAAGTCCGACTCTCCCTTTTATGACTGGGTCGAGCGTGAACTGGCGCACCGTTTCGATGTCGCCTGTTGCGCCACGCAGGAACAGTTCAGGCGCGAGCCGCGCGCGATCACCCGCGCCGGCCAGTTGAAGGACCCGAGCGGGCGCCACGAAAAGGACGACCGGCGCCGCATCGACGACCGCAGCCAGTACGTATTGGGCTGGTCGAATGCGGGCAAGGTCGCCGCGCTGCAAGCGAAGGCGCGCCAGCTGGAAATGCAGCTGGGCGAGATCGGCGGCCTGATCGCCAAGCTGCAAGCCGAGCGCGGCGTCATCAAGGCCCGCCTCGACACGCTGCTGCGGCTGGAGGAATTCCGCGATTTCCGCGAACTGGCCTGGGCTGAACTGGTGGCCGAAGTGGCGCGAATGACGGACGAATACCGCAAGCTCGAAGCCGCGTCCGACGTGCTGAAACAGTTGAACGAGCAGTTGCAGCAATTGCAGCGGGAACTGGCCGCGACGGAAACGGGCCTGGGCGCGCGCAACAAGGAGCTGGGCGCCGTGCAAAGCAGGCACGAAGCGGCCGAAGAGCTATATGCGCAAACCCGGGCCAGTCACGGCGCCATTCCCGCCGCGCAGCTGGAGCAGGCCGCCAAAAGATTGGACGATATCCGCGCCAAGGCGCTCGGCGAACACCAGTTGACGGTGGAATCGTGCGACAACCGCGAGCAGGATGCGCGCGCCTGGCTGCAGGCGGCGATCGACGCCGAAGAAAAAACGCTGAAGCGGTTGCGCGAAAAGATCATCGCCGCGATGATGAATTTTAATAACGAATTCAAGCTCGAAACGAGCGAATTCGACGCCAGCATCGACGCCGATTTCGAATACCGGAATTTGCTGGAACAGCTGGGCCGCGACGACTTGCCGCGCTTCGAACTGCGCTTCAAGGAATTATTGAACGTCAACACCATCAACGAGATCGCCAATTTCAATGCGCAACTGGCGCGCGAGCGCGAAACGATCAAGGAACGCATCGCCCGCATCAATGAATCGCTGACGCAGATCGATTACAACGCCGGGCGCTACATCGTGCTCGAATCGCAACCGAGCCCGGACGCCGAGATCCGAGACTTCCAGGGAGAATTGCGCGCCTGTACCGAAGGCGCGCTGACCGGCTCGGACGATACCCAATATTCGGAAGCGAAATTCCTGCAAGTGAAAGCGATCATCGACCGCTTCCGCGGCCGCGACGGCCTGACGGAAGTGGATAGGCGCTGGACGTCCAAAGTGAGCGATGTACGCAGCTGGTTCGTGTTCGCCGCCAGCGAGCGCTGGCGCCACGACGACAGCGAGCACGAACATTATTCGGATTCCGGTGGCAAGTCCGGCGGCCAGAAGGAAAAGCTGGCCTACACGATCCTGGCCGCCAGCCTGGCTTACCAGTTCGGCCTGGAGTGGGGCGCCGTGCGTTCGCGCTCGTTCCGCTTTGTCGTCATCGACGAAGCTTTCGGGCGCGGTTCGGACGAGTCGGCGCAATACGGGCTGCGCCTGTTCGAGCAATTGAATCTGCAACTGCTGATCGTCACGCCGCTGCAAAAGATCCACATCATCGAACCACATGTGTCCAGCGTCGGCTTTGTACATAACGAACAGGGACGTGCCTCCAAATTGCGCAACCTGACGATCGAAGCCTATCGCGAAGAAAAGGCGAGGCAGGGTACATGAACTGGACCCGGCCCGCCGACCTGCGCGCCCAGGTAGATAAAATGTGGCAGCGCGGCGAATTGCTGGCGATGCTGGCCGGCGCCGAGGCGGACTTCCCGCGCCGGCTGGTATTGAAGGGGCCGACGTCGGCTGAAATGACGCAGCATTTCGACAGCGTGCGCGCCTGGAGCACGGAGTTGCAGGCGATGCCACATTGCCGCATCGAGCTGCGCACGGTCGCGCACCGCGTGTTCGGCAGCAACGCCATGCCGCACGCGGCCTGGATCGACAGCCTGGACGACGCGCTGGCCTGGATCGGGAAAAAACGGGACGCGGCGCAATTTCAGATCTTATTGGCGCGCACGCGGCAGCGATCGCCGGAGCTGCTGGCCTGGCTTGCCAGGCGCCCGCTGCGCGCGCTGGAACTGGTCAATCAGTGGGAGCGTTTGCTCGATATCGTCGCCTGGCTGCAAAGTCACCCCCGGCCCGGCGTCTACCTGCGCCAGGTCGACATTCCCGGCGTGCACAGCAAATTCATCGAAAGCCAGCGCGGCGTGCTGGCCGAACTGCTGGACCTGGCGCTGCCGCCGGATGCCATCGACATGACGTGCAGCGGCGCGGCCCAATTCGCGGCGCGCTACGGTTTTCGGGACAAGCCGGCGCGCATCCGTTTCCGCGTGCTCGACGACAGCCTCGCGATTCTACCCGGCACGCGCCACGCCGATATCGCGCTCGACGCCGCCAGCTTCGCCGCGCTCGCTGCGCCGGTACGCAACGTTTTTATTACCGAAAACGAGATCAATTTCCTGGCCTTTCCGCCGCTGGCAGGTAGCATCGTCGTCTTTGGCGCCGGCTACGGCTGGGACGCGCTGGCGCAGTCCGCCTGGCTCCAGCGCTGCACGCTGCGCTACTGGGGCGATATCGACACCCATGGTTACGCCATCCTCGACCAGTTGCGCACGCGTTTCGGCCACGTTGAATCGTTCCTGATGGACAGCGCCACGCTGTTGGCGCACGAAGCGTCGTGGGGAGAAGAGGCGGACCAGGTGGTGCATGAACTGCCCCGGCTCGATGCCGCCGAGCGGCAAGTCTACGATTTATTACGCGACAACCGTATCCGGCCCGGGCTGCGGCTGGAACAGGAGCACATCGCTTATGCATGGCTGCAGGATGCGCTGGCGGCGCTGCCCCCGGCACCGGCCGGATAAAACGTCGCCCTTAAAACCCGTAAAACATTTACGCGAGCGTATCGGCACCGTCACGCGCATCAACGCCAAGTCGTGCTCGCTGCTGTGCGACGGCGAACAATGGCGGGTCTCGCGCGGCCTGCTACGCAAAATCATCGATGTTTGATGGCGGTTTCGCTAAAATGGACAGTTCGACATCCATGCCGCCTTTGTTTCTGTCATGAAAAACCCCCCATCCAACAGCGTACGTATCGCCGAAGCTGGCGCCACGGCGCCGCAGTCGCGCGTGCGCAAGCAGTTCAATACCCTGATCAAAAAGCTCGAAGCCGAACGCGCACGGCTGGCCGCCTGGCACGAGGCGCTGCCGGTGCTGCAAAACCTGGTCGAGCACGAACTCGCGCCGCTGGAAGAGACGCTCGATACGCATCGCAGGGAACTGGTGCTGCTGTTCGATCGCGCATATCCGGACAAGATCTTCGGCAAGAAGGACAAGGAAAAGCTGGCCGACCTGATTTGTTCGATCGGACTGGATTTGCTCGATTTTGGCGACGACGCGGAATTGAAGGCAGTCTGCGCCAAATATGATGTCGACTTTGACGCCGATGAGGACGAGACGGCGATGTTCAAAAACATCATGGAAACCATGACCGGCATGCCGCTGGGCGAGGACGTCGATTGGCGCTCGCCCGAAGCGCTGGCGGCCGTGCTGTCGGAAAAAATGGCAGAGATGGAAGCAGAGGCAGAAAAGCAAGAGCAGGCCCGGCAGGAGCGCGCCGCCAAGCGTCCCAAGTCCGCCAAGACCCTCGAAAAGGAAGCGCGCCAGCACGCCGAGGAACAGCGCCTGCAACAATCGGTGCGTGAAATCTACCGCAAGCTGGCCAGCGCGCTGCACCCCGACAAGGAACCGGACGCCGCCGAGCGCGAACGCAAGACAGCGCTGATGCAGCGCGTAAACGCGGCGTACGCCGCCAACGATGTGCTGGCGCTACTGGAATTGCAGCTGGAAATTGAACAGATCAGCCAGGCCGGCCTCGACAGCCTGGACGAAGGGCGCATCAAGCAGTACAACAAGATACTGACCGACCAGGTGCGCGAGCTGGAAGCGGAAAACATCCAGATCGAATACATGATGATGCGGGAAATGGACGGCCCCGGTCGCCCGTCACCGCAAAGGGTGCTGCACGCCGCGCGCACAGATATCGTCGAGACGCGGGTGCAGATCGACAACACTGTGCGCGATCTCGCCGACTTCCAAGACCCCAAGGCGCTGAAGGCGTGGCTGAAGACGTACCGGATTCCCGAGCGGGATGATTTTTACGGCGACGGCTGGTTCTGACAGATCAGTGCATGCTGTGCTGGCAAACCCAACCCACTGTTATTTTTTGACGATATCGATATCCCATGGCTACTCTGCGCGAACTGCTCAACGGGCACAATATGAACACGCTCAAGGCGCTGCTGGCCTATGTGCCCGGTGCCAGCCCGGTCGGGCGCAAGGACGTGCTGGTCGATGCGATCGTGCACGGAATGTCCGGCGCCGGCTTGCCACGCATGTGGGAGCAACTCGATGCCTGCCAGCGCCTGGCGGTCGGCGAAGCGGCGCATGACGCGCGGGGCGTCTTCCATCGCTGGCGTTTCGAGGCGAAATATGGCCAGGAACCGGCGTTTCACTATCCGGCTCCCGGCCAGTTTGCATCCGAGGGCAAGATGACGGTGCTATGCCTGTTTTTGTACTGGGTCGATGGCGTCTGGATGCTGCCTTCCGACCTGCGGGCGCAATTGAGGCAGTTTGTCGCGGTGCCGGCGCCGAACGCGCTGGGCACTGTCGAGGCGCCACCGGCGCTCGACGTCGACGATGAGCCGCTGACGCTGCGCACGACCGAACGCGATGCGCTGCAAGACCTGGCGGTGATGTTGCGCATGGTCGATCAAGGCCAGATCGCCGTCAGCGACAAGACCCGCCTGCCGGGCGCTGCCGCGTTGCGCTTGGTGGGCGACAAGCTGGCCGGCGGCGATTTTTACGCGATCGTCCCGCCCAAGGATAAATGGGAGCAAGTGATCGGCCCGATCAAGGCGCTGGCCTGGCCGCTGTTGTTGCAAGGCGCCGGGCTGGCCCAACTGAACGGCAGCAAGCTGGCGCTGAGTCCGGCGGGCGTGAAGGCGATGAGCGCGGCGCCGGCCGACACGTTGCGCGCCATCTGGCGCGAATGGCGCAACACCAGCCTGCTCGATGAATTCAGCCGGATCGACGAGATCAAGGGCCAGAAGGGCAAGGGGCGCGTGATGAGCGCGCCGGCGCCGCGCCGCGCCGTCATCGGTGCGCTGTTGCAGCGCTGTCCGCCCGGGAAATGGATCGCCATCGATGAACTGTCCCGCTTCATGCAGGCCGAAGGGTGCTGGTTCGATGTCTGCCACGATTACTCCCGGCTCTACATTTCCGATCCCAATTACGGCCACCTGGGCTATAGCGGCACAGCGGGGTGGGAGATGCTGCAACTGCGTTACCTGCTATGTCTGCTGTTCGAATATTGCGCCACGCTGGGCATGATCGATGTCGCCTACCGCACGCCGGAAGGGGCGCGCGACGATTACTGCGGCCACTGGGGCGCCGACGACCTGGTATTCCTGTCGCGCTACGATGGCCTGGTGTACTTCCGCCTGACCGCGCTGGGTGCGTATTGCCTGGGCGTGAGCAACAGTTACACGCCGGCCGCGCCGGCGTCGACCTGCCGCCTGCAGGTCGGCGGCAACCTGCAAGTGAGCGTGGCCGAAGGCACGCTGTCGGCCGACGAGGCGCTGCTGCTCGACGATTGGGCGTTGCAGGAATCTGAACTGGTATGGCGCCTGAATCGCGAGAAGGCGGTGGCGGCCATCGAACGCGGCCACGACAGCGCGCAACTGGCTGCGTTCTTGCAAGCGCGCGACAGCCAGCCGCTGCCGGTGCAGGTGGACAGCTTTTTGCGCACTTGCCAGAAGCAGGGACGGGCGCTCAAAGTACTGGCCGCCAGCCTGCTGATCGAATGCATCGATGCGCAGACCGCCGACCTGATCGCCGGCCACAAGGAAACAGCCGGACTATGCTTGCGCGCCGGCGAGCGGCACCTGGTGGTGCAGCAGGAACATGAAGCCAGATTCCGCAAGGCGGCGCGCCAGGTGGGGTACGGCATGCCGGCGTGACGATGGCAGCGATTGATGAAATGTCCTGCTGTGCAAGTGCTAACATGCCACTGGATAGGGGTTAGATAAGGAGTTGACCGTGCAGAGCTATGAAAAAGACATCAATGCCTGGGCCAACGAGCAGGCGCGCCTGTTGCGGGCCGGGCGCTTTGACCTGCTGGATGTCGAGCACATTGCCGGGGAGATTGAAGATGTCGGTAAAAGCGAGCAACGTGAACTGGCCAGCCGCATGGCGGTGTTGCTGGCGCATCTGCTCAAGTGGAAGTATCAGCCTGAACGGCGAGGTGCGAGCTGGGAAAAAACCATCAAGGCACAGCGCAAGGAAATCAGCTACGGCCTGGAAGAGTCGCCAAGCCTGAGGCCGAAACTTCAGGAACCCCGTTGGCTGGATATGGTGTGGGCTCGCGCTGTTGCGCAAGCTGTCAATGAAACAGGGCTGGATTGCTTTCCGGACGAATGTCCTTGGGCGGTTCAGGATGAGGTCCTGACCGAAACCTGGTTGCCGGACGCGATTTGATCGCACCGTGCCTTGATGCCGGTCGAGCGCGACACGCTGCACGACCAGGGTTGCGACTGCGGCAATTGCCCGGTACGCAGCGCTGCCGGCAAGACACCAGCAGCGCTGTGGTTTGTGACTTCCCGCTTATTTCTGCTTGCGGCGGCGCATTGCCGCCAAGCCGACCAGGCCAATATAAGCCTGGCCATCATGGATGGCAAAAAAGTCGGCAAAATTGTGTCGGGAAATTATCGGGATATCACTAAAAAATCCAGTAATATCAGTGGAATAGAAATGTATCAATTGGGATACGATGACACAAGAATTTTTAACCAAAGATTCTATGACATGGTGCCGAAGCATCAAACTCCCCTCAGCACGCTGAAACGCCGGAACACCTCGGTCGGCATCGGCGCCAGCAGTTTCCAGACGATCGACATCGGCCGGTCGCCCTCGTGGCTTTCCAGTGTGACTGGCCCGAGCGCGATGAAGGCATTGTCGGCATCTTCCCTGACGAACAACTGAAAGGTCCAGCCGTTCGTGCCGCTGTCCAGATAGCGCTGGCCGGTGGCATTGCTGGCGCTGGCCTTATTCTGCGTCTGCCAATGGAAGCGCTCTGGACTCATCGCATAATCGTGGTACTGCACCCGGTCGCCAAAGCCTTCGCGCTTGTCCAGCGTGACAAACATCAGCTCAATTTTTTCCGCGACCAATGGCAGGCAACCCTCGCGGAATTGCGGGCGAATGCCGGACGTCAGGTGGCCGACGGCCGTCTGAATCTCGCGCCGCTCATAGCGCGCATGCAGTGCCAGCGGCCAGCTTGACGGTACGCCAGGCAATTGCCGGCCATCGACCACGGTTTCATCTTTCAGCCATTCGATGATCTCCAGCAGTTCATTGCGCAGCGCCGGATGTGCATTCATCAGGCTGACGAAGCCGGCCGGTTCCATCACCTCCTTTGCATCGTGCAGCAACTGGTACGCCAGCATCTGCACGCGTGGCGCATCGATCTCGCCGGTACGCAACACCGTCGTCCAGGCATCGAGCGCACCGGGATCATTCGCATGCAGGATAGCTCCCATGCGCCGAGTCAGTTCATCCTCGCGCGGCCCGGGTGCCGGCACCGACAAGTTGATGTCGCGCTTGTAGCTGGTCCAAGAGCGCTTGTTTGCATACACATCGCTGATATCGAGTTCATTGTCGCGCAAGAAGCTGCTCAGGCTCAGTGGCCGGTCGCCGCGCTGCGCGGCCCACGCCGCCAACTCCTGGCGCAGGCGGACCGCGTTCAACTGCAGCGCTTTCCGTAAACTCAGCAACACCCGTTCGCGCGCAACGCGGTCGAACTGGATGTGGCAGCCGGTGGGCAAAGACCCAAATCCGCTCTCGACGGAATTCTTCAGTTGCGCGCGGGTCTGCCCTGTGATGGCGCGCAGCAGCGTATCGAAGCGGAATTCTTCACCATACAATCCGACAAAATCGAGCACCAGGCAGCTTTCCTTGCCATCGGCCAGGCGTAGTCCGCGGCCGATCTGCTGCTGGAAAACGACCGGGCTTTGCGTCGGGCGCAGCAGCAACAGCGTGTTGATTTCCGGGATATCGACGCCCTCGTTGAACAGGTCGCAGGTGCAGATCAGTTTGAGCTTGCCGGAGCGCAGATCGCGAATCGCCTGCTCCCGCTGCTCGCTACTGTTTGCCCCGGTCAGGCTACAGGAAGGCAGTCCAGCTTTTTCAAACCAGGCCGCCATGAACTGCGCGTGCGCCACGCTGACGCAAAAGACCACGCCCTTGAGCTGGTTCAGGTCCGATACATACTGGCGCAGCGCATTGATCACCAGCCGGCTGCGCACCGTGTTGCTGGAAATGACGGCATCGAGTTGCGCCAGTTCTTCCGGACGGTTCCACTTGATGTCACTGAGGTCCGTTTCATCAGCCGTCGCATAATATTCGAACGGCGCCAGCAACTGCTGGTCCAGCGCATCCCATAATCGCAGTGACACGGCCGGTGAACCATCGGGACGGCAATCAAAGTAGGCATTCAGGCTCTTGCCATCGGCGCGTTCAGGCGTCGCGGTCAATCCCAGCAAGATACCCGGCGTGACCGTATTGATGAACTGGTCGAAGGTTGCCGCAGGCAAGTGATGGGCTTCATCGACGATGACCATGCGCCAGTAATCGGCGCCCAGTTCATTCGCCAGGCCGCGGCGGTGGATGGTGGTGATGGTCGCAAACAGGTGCCCATGTTGCGACGGTTCGTTGTCTCCATCGAGCAGATCGCCGAAACTCGGGTCGCGCAGCACCTGGCGGAAGGTCGCCAGGGCCTGCTTCAGAATCTGGATGCGATGCGCGATGAACAGCAAGCGCGGCGGACTGCCGGCTTCGCGCGCAAGGCGTTCGTAATCGAAGGCCGCCACCACGGTCTTGCCAGTACCTGTCGCAGCGACGACCAGGTTACGTGAGCGGCCAAGCTTGCGTTCTGCGGTGAGACGTTCCAGCATCTGCGCCTGGTAGGGTTTTGGGCGCAACTCAAACCAGGTGTGCAGCGCAATCGGTTCGGCATTTTGGCCGCCATGAGATGGGTGCCGCCGCTGTTCGCGCAATGCAATGCTCAAGGCTTCGCGCTGCTTTTCGTCGTGCGGATCGTAAGGCTGGAATTCGCCGTCATTCCACAGCGTCTCGAAATTAGCACAGGCGGCCATGTACAGGTCCGGATCGCCGGCCTGCGTGAATTTCACAGTCCATTCGATGCCGCCGATCAGCGCTGCCTCCGACAGGTTGGCGCTGCCGACGAAGGCAGTGCCGAATCCAGTCAGCCGGTGGAATAGCCAGGCCTTGGCGTGTAGCCGGTTGCGTCTGCCATCGAGCGATATGCGAAGCTCGACACCGGGCAGCTCGGCGAGCGCATCGACTGCGCGCGCTTCGGTGGCGCCGATATACGTGGTCGTCAAAATGCGCAGGCGGGTTTGCGGGATACCGTTTGCATCGAGCGCGGTCGCCGCTTTCAGCACATCGAGCAGCTTGCGTACGCCGCTCCAGGTGATGAAGCTGACCAGGATATCGACGCGGTCGACGCAGGCCAGTTCGGCGCGCAGCTCGTTCAGCAAGGGCGGGTCGTTACGGGCGGATGTAAATATTGCGGGCTGGCGCAGCCCTGTTTGAGGAAGCGTGGGGGCGGTATTTGGCGCGTGTACTGCGCGTAAAAGGCGTAAGGGTTCGGCAGGTAGCGACGGTGCAATGCCCGGATCTTTGCCCAGGCGCGCTTCGCGCAGCAGGTGGGCAATTAATTTGAGCTCGGCGCTGGACTGTTCAACATTGCCGCTTGATGCGCCCGATATGGTGTCGAGTAACTCCGGCAGACGCGACGTCAATGCATCGATCAGGTGTTCACGGCGCTGAGCCTGGGACGGCTGGGTGATTAATGCACGGTGGGCCGCGTCCATCACATCGAGTTCAGCGGCTTCGTCCTCGCAGACCAGGCGCTCATACAGGCCATGTGGGAGCAGATCGGATGCCGTGCGATGCTCTACCATTGTTTTAGCCTGTTTGTGTTTTATTGGCTAAGATTGTATTCGAGTCTAGTTGCCTCAGCAGATTTGTGCGTCTGGAATATGAGGATACCGCCCTGCGACCAGATTATTTGGTTCATCAAAATTTTTTGAACCAATAAGAAATATCAATAAAATCATGGACTTGTTGAATATATTGGTACTCTGTTTGGCTCAATCGGCGCCGATAGGTGTCGTTTTGAGCCAAATTATCCTGCCACCGTGTAACGGGTACCATTGCGTACTCCAATAGAGTGTAAATTCCCCGAGGCAACAAGTTGTGCGATAGCGCGCCGAATGCGCGAGCGGGGGATTTCCATTCCAATCCGCTGGTGAATCTCGCCCATCTTCGTATGTGGATAGCGACGTATATCTTCCAATATCAATGCTGTGAGGCGGTGCGGTTCAATGCGCTTGAGTGTAGTGACCCCTGCGAAGTCTAGTCCTGTGAGTAAGGCCGGGTCGATAAAATAGTGGGTCGCTTGTGTGCGGCCTGTGTTCTTGATGATGCCCCAGTCGAGCAGGCGTGCCAGCCATGACCTGAGCGCATCGACTGACGACAATTCCAGCGACGAAGCCAATTCTCTGGCAGTCAGCGCATCATGTTGCGCCAGCAGACCAAGCGCGATCCGTTCGCGCTGGGTGAGCTGGTAGGTTTGATCGGCCTTGGCGATGAAGTCGATGACGTCGGGCTTGAGGATACGCCGTTGTACCGTGACCTGGACCCGGTCGTGACTTTCAATCAGCTCAGGCGCAGGACGTCCTTGCGACAGCAGTACTTCATACATCTTGTCGAAGCCGCTTCCCTCACGCTCCATCAGCTTGAGGTCATGGAACAGGCGGGCCAGGTGTTCGTTGCGCCGCACCGTCGTGTGCAGCACATTTTGCGGTGTCACTCCCAAGGGCAAGGGACCGGGATTGACTACTTCAAGCCGATCCGGATGCAAATTGAGAAAGATATCGCCACGCTGGGTATACGGCCGGTGTACCAGGGCATTGACCAGCAATTCCCGGACCACGATTTCATCAAAGGCTGGAATATGCTGGCGGTACAGTCCATCTGGCAGTTCGTAACGCTCACGAAAGTCAGGAATTTCGTGCCACACGGCCTCGATCAATTCCATGGGGCTGGCCATCTGGTCATCCCAGACCAGCTTGTTGACCTTCTGTTCGCGGTCATCGAACTTGATGAACTGGATGACCGGGGCACTTGCCAGTTGTGCTCGGTGCTGTTGCTGCCCTACGCATAGGACACCAAGGTTGGTCAGATAGGGGCCGCGCGTCAACTGGTAATGGTCGAGCAACTCATCGGCAGATTTTTCTTTGACGGACGACTTGACACGATCGGACGCGCGCAAGGCGTTGATGAGTTTTTCCTGCTTGGCCGGATCACACGTTGTGCGGATAATCTGAAGAGATGTGAGGGTTTCCCAAGGTAGCGCCGAGCGCTCGCCAGCGAGTCGCATGACATCGTCACCGGTGACCGGTTTGCTTTGATCGGCAATGCGCAGAAAGTAGCGCCCGTCCAGGGTTGATGCTACCGCTATCGATCGCAGAATGCCAAGTTCGATGTACTCGTCGCCACTTGATGAAGTAATGACATTTGGTAAAACGGTGACGTTGACGGTGCGCTCGGCCAATGTACGCCGAATGATATCGGGCAAATCGGCAGGGATGCGTTGACCTGCCGGTGGCAGGTCTTCCGTGTCTTCTATTCCGATCAGCAAACGCCCGCCGCTTGCGTTGGCGAAGGCAATGCAATCCTTCGCCAATTCGCTCCAGTTGGCAGTCTTGCCGGTGACAGACCGTAAAGACTTTTTGTCGAGCAGTTGCCCTTCCTGGCTCAAGCGTTTGCGCTCCCGAAACTATTAAACGTCAATATTCCCCGCCCGCAGCGCATTGGTCTCGATGAAGTTGCGGCGTGGTTCAACATCATCCCCCATCAGCGTGGTGAAGATCTGGTCCGCGGCGATCGCGTCGTCGATCTGCACTTTTAACAGGCGGCGCACAGTCGGGTCCATCGTGGTTTCCCACAACTGGCTCGGGTTCATCTCGCCCAGCCCTTTATAGCGCTGCTTCGAGACCACGCGTTCGGCTTCGTCGCGCAGCCATTGCATCGCGTGGTGGAAGTCGACCACGGCCGATTCCTTGGTGCGTTCGCCTTCGCCGCGGCGGATCAACGCGCCTTCGCCGATCAGACCTTTGAACGTCGCCGCCGCATTGGCCAGCACGGCGTAGTCGGCGCCCTGGACGAAATCGGCGTCAATCGAGCTGACCTTGATGTTGCCGTGATGCATGCGCTCAATCCGCAGCATGTGTTTTTCGGACAGTTCGTCCGAGCGCACGGTGACTGTCACGGCCGGGTCGTTGATGGTCGCTTCCATCGCCTTGGCGGAGATGGCGGCGTGCTCGGTGGTGTCCAGTTCCAGCGTCACGCCGGTCATGATGGCGGTCAGCGCGGCGCGGTCGATCACGCGCGTCAGGCGCATCATGATGGCGTTGGCCAGGTTGTACTGGCGCGCCAGTTCGCCCAGCGCTTCGCCCTGGATGATCTCGGCGCCTTCGCGCGGCGTCAGCGCGGCGGTGTTCAGCGCCACGGTCATCATGTAGGTCGCTTCCTCGGCGTCATCCTTCAGGTAGCGCTCGTCGCGCCCGGATTTCACCTTGTACAGCGGCGGTTGCGCGATATAGATGTGGCCGCGCTCGACCAGTTGCGGCATCTGGCGGTAGAACAGCGTCAAGAGCAGGGTGCGGATGTGGGCGCCGTCGACGTCCGCATCGGTCATGATGATGATGCGGTGGTAGCGCAATTTGTCGGCGTTGAATTCGTCCGGGCCGATCGACGTGCCGAGCGTGGCGATCAAGGTCGTGATCTGTTCCGACGACAGCATTTTTTCGAAGCGCGCCTTTTCCACGTTCAGCACCTTGCCGCGCAGCGGCAGGATCGCCTGGAACTTGCGGTCGCGGCCCTGCTTGGCGGAGCCGCCCGCGGAGTCACCCTCGACGATGTACAGTTCGCACAGCGCCGGGTCTTTTTCCTGGCAGTCGGCCAGCTTGGCGGACAGGCCCAGGCCGTCCATCACGCCTTTGCGGCGGGTTAAATCTCGCGCCTTGCGGGCCGCTTCGCGCGCGCGCGCCGCTTCGACGATCTTGCCGCAGATGATTTTCGCGTCGTTCGGCTTTTCGGCCAGGAAGTCGGTCAGCGTCTTGGCGACGATCTCTTCGACCGGGCCGCGCACTTCGCTTGATACCAGCTTGTCCTTGGTCTGCGACGAGAATTTCGGTTCCGGCACCTTCACGGACAGCACGCAGGTCAAGCCTTCGCGCATGTCGTCGCCGCTGACTTCGACCTTGGCCTTCTTGGCGAAGTCGTTTTCGTCGATATATTTATTGATCACGCGCGTCATCGCCGCGCGCAGGCCGGTCAAGTGGGTGCCGCCGTCGCGCTGCGGGATGTTGTTGGTGAAGCACAGCACCTGTTCGTTGTAGGCGTCGTTCCACTGCATCGAGACGTCGACGCTGATGTTCGTGTTCTGGTCCGACATGCGTTCGCCGGTGGCCTGGAAGATGGTCGGATGCAGCACCGTCTTGGCCTTGTTGATGTATTCGACGAAGCCGCGCGTGCCGCCTTCGAAGGCGAACACTTCTTCTTTGCCGTTGCGCTGGTCGGTCAGCTTGATGTTGACGCCATTGTTCAGGAACGACAGTTCGCGGATGCGCTTGGCCAGGATTTCGTAGTGGAATTCGACGTGGTTGAAGATTTCTTCGTCGGCCCAGAAGTGCACGTCGGTGCCGCGCTTGTCGGTTTCGCCGATGACCTTGATCGGGGAGACGGCAAAGCCATCCTTTTCGGCGATTTCGCGGTTTTGCGGCACGCCGCGCACGAATTCCATGTAGTGCACTTTGCCGTCGCGGCGAATGGTCAGTTTCAGCAGTTTCGACAGCGCGTTGACGCAGGAGACGCCGACGCCGTGCAGGCCGCCGGAGACTTTATAGGAGTTCTGGTCGAACTTGCCGCCGGCGTGCAGTTCCGTCATGACGATTTCGGCGGCCGAGCGTTTCGGGTCGTGCTTGTCGTCCATTTTCAGGCCGGTCGGCACGCCGCGGCCATTATCCGTGATCGAGATCGAGTTGTCCGAGTGGATCGTGACGTGGATTTCGGTGCAGTGACCGGCCAGCGATTCGTCGATCGAGTTGTCCAGCACCTCGAACACCAGGTGGTGCAGGCCGGTGCCGTCCGATGTGTCGCCGATGTACATGCCTGGCCGTTTACGCACGGCTTCCAGGCCTTCCAGGATCTGAATGGATGCGGCGCCGTATTCTTCCACCTTGGCGGCCTGGATTGCTTGTTCGTTTGGGCTATCGGACATGGACTGCTTTCTCAAATAACGATTACTGATTGTTTCGGGGACTGCTTTGGCATGTTGACCGCTGCCCTGTCATTCCCGCGCAGGCGGGAATCCCATTTGCTGAATCGGATACGAAA
Source organism: Pseudomonadota bacterium (assembly GCA_040389645.1). Classification (GTDB taxonomy): domain Bacteria; phylum Pseudomonadota; class Gammaproteobacteria; order Burkholderiales; family Burkholderiaceae_D; genus Rugamonas. Next base: position 127,506 of record JAZJZT010000083.1, read on the forward strand.
TGGGGTCCCCGCTTTCGCGGGGACGACAGCCTTGGCGCCAACTACCGTTTTTCAGCTGACTTAAATCCGCATCGGCATGACGACGTACTTGAAGTCGGCGTTGTCCGGGATCGAGATCAGCGCCGACGAATTGGAGTCGCCCAGCGCGATGTTGACCTGGTCGCACTTCAGGTTGTTCAGCACGTCGAGCAGATACGTGACATTGAAACCGATGTCGACGCTGACGCCACCGTAGTCGATTTCCAGTTCTTCGACCGCTTCTTCCTGGTCCGCGTTGGTCGAACTGATTTTCAGGCTGCCGGGCGTGATGATGCAGCGCACGCCCTTGAACTTGTCGCTGGTCATGATGGCGGCGCGCTGCAGAGAGCGCAGCAGTTCGTCGCGGCCGATCGTGAAATCGTTGCTGTAACCCTTAGGGATCACGCGCGTGTAGTCGGGGAATTTACCCTCGACCAGTTTCGAAATCAGTTCGATGTCGGCGAAGCTCAATTTCACCTGGTTGCCGGCGATGTCGAGCTGCACCGGCTCGTCGTTTTCTTCGAGCAGGCGTTGCAGTTCGATGATCGTCTTGCGCGGAATAATGACTTCCTGGCGCTCGAAGGCCTGTTCGGTCTCGACCTGGCAGAACGCCAGGCGGTGGCCGTCGGTGGCCACGGCGATCACGTTTTTACCGTCGAGCACCAGCAGCAGGCCGTTCAGGTAGTAGCGGATATCCTGTTGCGCCATCGAGAAGTGCACCATGTTGAACAGGTGCTTCAGCGTTTTTTGCGGCAGGGTGAACGAAGCGTTGTAGCTGTCGGCCTGCTGCACGGTCGGGAATTCCTCGGCCGCCAGCGTTTGCAGCGCGAAGCGCGATTTGCCGGTCTGCACCGTCAAGCGTTTATTCACCAGCGTCATCGTCACGTCGCCCGCTTCGGGCAGCGCGCGCAGGATGTCGAGCAGCTTGCGCGCGGCCACGGTGGTGCCGGTGACGTCGCTGCCGGAACCGATGTTGGCCAGCGTCGTGATCTGCACTTCGGTGTCGGTCGACAGGAACGACACGCTTTCGCCTTCCTTGCGGATGAGGATATTGGCCAGAATCGGCATAGTGTGCCGACGCTCGACAATAC
>JAZJZT010000084.1:0-31128 GCA_040389645.1 Pseudomonadota bacterium
AGGGTGTCTATTTTGAGCCACCTGTCAATTTATTTATCCCGGACGGTAGTGCGCGTAGGCGGGAATCCCATTTTTCTGTGCCGTTCGGGACGCAAAATTGGATTCCCGCCTACGCGGGAATGACAAAGCTGACGCCAACTTGAAAGCGATACGCTCAGGCCGCAGCGTTGTCGCCGGCGGCCATTTGCGCCAGCACCATCGTGCGCAGTTCGGCCTTTTTGACTTTCAGCGACGCCGTGCGCGGCATGTCTTCGAACAGGATCAGGACTTCCGGCCACAGGTACTGCGCCACACCGTCGCGTTCCAGTCCGGCGTTGAGCGATTCCAGCGTGGGCTGGTGTCCGCTGGCGGCGATGACGCAAGCGCAGGCGCGTTCGCCCAGGCGGGCGTCGGGCAGGCCGATGATGGCCGCCTCGCGCACTTGCGGATTCTTGCGCAGGCTGTCCTCGATTTCGGCCGGAACGATGGTCACGCCGCCGCGCCGCAGCACGTCGCGCGCGCGCGATGCAAAGGTAAAGTAACCCTCGGCATCGACCACGCCCAGGTCGCCGGTGCGGAAATAACCATCCTTGCTGATCGCCGCGCCGGTCAGTTCGGGCGCGCCATAATATCCCAGGCAGCGGCTCGGGCCGCGCACCAGCACATTGCCGCAACTGCCGGCCGGCAGCGGCCGGTCCTGGTCGTCGACGATGATGGTGTCGGCGCCGGGCAGGGTATGGCCGTCGGTCTGCGCGCGCTTGTCGGGCGCGTCGCCCGGGGCGCCGGTGGTCTGGCCGGCGCATTCGGACATGCCGAACATCGCATACGGCTGCGCGCACAGTAATTGCGCCGCCATTTCGCGCTGCTGCGCCGTGATGCCGGCCAGGATGCCGCGCCGGAAGCTGCTGCAATCGGTGCTGCGCAGCGCCGGCGCGGCCAGCAGGTCGATCACGTGGGTCGGCATGAACAGGCTGTAGCTCACCCGGTGGCGCTCGATCAGTTCCAGTCCCAGTTCGGCGCTCCAGCGTCCCACCAGCACGCCGGTGGCGCCGCTCACCAGCGTCAGCAGCAGGCCGAACGCGGCGCTGCCGATGAAGCCGAACTGGCAGGCCACCATGACGGTATCCTGCGGGCCGATCTCGTGCAGCCTGGCGATTTGCTCGGCGGTGTAGCGTATCGTGTTCGACGAATGCATCACGCCCTTGGGCGCGCCGGTGGTGCCGGACGAATAGATCAGCATGGCCAGCGCGTCGGCGCCAGCCGGCGCGGCGGCCGGCGCGGCGTTGCCGCTGGCGAGAAAATCGTTCCAGCCGATGGCGCCGTCGCGCAGCGCCATCGTGACCAGGCAGGGTAGCGCGCAGGCGCTGGCCGCGCTCGCGGCTTGCTCCAGCGCGTCGGACCCGGTGCAGTTGATCATCACGCGGGCTTGCGCATTGCCGATGATGGCGACCAGCTGGGCGGCCGAAAACATCGGCGGCACCGGGATGGCGACGTAGCCCTGGCGCCAGCAGCCGAGCAGGGCGATCACGGTTTCGAGCGCGTTGCGGCCGTGGATGATCACCGCCTCGCCGGGGTGGATGCCTTGTGCGCGCAGTGCGCCGGCGAAGCGGCCCGCCTCGGCCAGCAGCGCGCCGTAGCTGATGCTGCGATCGCCGTCGATGAAGGCGATCGCCTCGGGCCGCGCCAGCGCGACACGGGACAGCGTGTCCCACAGCGTGTCGTGGCGCCAGTAGCCTTGCGCGTAGTAGCGCTCTGTCAGGGTGGCTGCTTCCATCAGGCGCCTTTCCGCCGTCCGGGCAGGATGGGCGGCCGGGCCGCCTGCGTTTGCCGTGCTGTCATGCTGTGTCTCCTCGCTGGGTCTATCGGGAATTGTAACCATGCCGGGCGCTGTCGCGCGCCCTTGTTCAGGCATCGCCGGCCAGGTGGGCCACCAGGCTCCATGCCAGTTCGGCGATCGGGCGCGCCTTCTTGCCGACTTCGGCGCCATCGGCGCTGGATGCGTTGCCGTCCAGCGCGCGCTTGCCCACGCCTTGCGAAATGGCGGCGATGCGGAACAGATTGTAGGCAATATAGTAATTCCATGCAGCCGGGTCGAGCGCCGCGCGGCCGGTGCGGGCGCAATAGATGCGCGCGAACTCGCTTTCGCTGGGGATGCCCAGCGCTTCCAGGTCGAGGCCGGCGATGCTGGGGAAGACCGTCACCGGCATGTGGTAGCTGACCGCCAGGTAGGCGAAATCGGCCAGCGGGTGGCCCAGCGTGGACAGTTCCCAGTCCAGCACGGCGATGATGCGGTCTTCGGTCGGGTGGAAGATCACATTGTCGAGGCGGAAGTCGCCGTGCACGATGCTGGTCTCGTCGCCGGGCGGGATGTTGTGCGGCAGCCATTCGATCAGCTTGTCCATCGCGTCGATCCGCTCGGTCTCCGAGGCGCGGTACTGGCTCGACCAGCGGCGGATCTGGCGCCCCAGGTAGTCGCCGGTCTTGCCATAGTCTTGCAGGCCGATGGCGCCAAAGTCGACCGCGTGCAGGCGCGCCATCACGCGATTGAGTTCATCCCAGATCGCGTAGCGCTGGGCGCGGCTCATGCCGGGCAGGGCCTGGTCCCAGTAGCTGCGGCCTTCGACGAAGTCCATCAGGTAAAAGGCGGTGCCGATGATGGAGGCGTCCTCGCAGTACAGCACGGGCGTGGCGACCGGGAAGCCTGCCTTGTCCAGCGCGGTGATGACGCGGAACTCGCGGTCGATCGCGTGGGCCGAGGGCAGCAGCGTACCGGACGGCTTCTTGCGCAGCGCGTAGCTGCGGCCGTCGGCGGTGTTGACCCGGTAGGTCGGGTTGGACTGGCCGACCGGGAACTGGGCGATGGTCAGCGGCCCCCGGAACGGCGCGATGCGTCCCTGCAGGTACTGTTCCAGGCGCGCCGTGTCGATCGGATCGCGCATGGCGGCGGGCGCCGGTGCGGTGGCGGGGACGATGGTCCCGGATGGCTGTTGCATGGTGGCTCCTTCAGTGCGCATGTTTGGCCAGCTCCAGCTTGGCGATGGTGACGCGGTGCACCTCGTCCGGACCATCCATCAGGCGCACGGCGCGCTGGTGGGCGAACATATAGGCCAGCGGGAAGTCTTCGGAAACGCCGGCGCCGCCGTGCGCCTGGATCGCCCAGTCCAGCACCTGGCAAGCCATGTTGGGCGCGATCACCTTGATCATGGCGATCTCGGCGCGGGCGGCCTTGTTGCCGACCGTGTCCATCATGTGCGCGGCGTTGAGCGTGAGCAGGCGCGCCTGGTCGATCAGGCAGCGCGACTGGGCGATGCGTTCATGCCACACCGATTGCGAGGACAGCACCTTGCCGAAGGCCACGCGCGACTGCAGGCGGCGGCACATGTATTCGAGCGCCACCTCGGCCGCGCCGATGGTGCGCATGCAGTGGTGGATGCGGCCCGGACCCAGGCGCGCCTGGGCGATCTCGAAACCTCGCCCCTCGCCCAGCAGCATATTGCCTGCCGGCACGCGCACATTGTCGTAGACGATTTCCATGTGGCCGTGCGGCGCGTCGTCATAGCCGAACACCGGCACGCTGCGGATGATGTTGACGCCCGGCGCGTCGATCGGCACCACCATCATCGATTGCTGCGCATGGCGCTCCGCGTCCGGGTCGGTCTTGCCCATCACGATCAGGAAGGCGCAGCGCGGGTCGGCCGCGCCGGAGGTGAACCACTTGCGGCCGTTGATCACGTAATGGTCGCCGTCGCGCGTAATGCGGGTCTCGATATTGGCCGCGTCCGACGACGCCACGGTCGGCTCGGTCATCGAGAAGGCCGAGCGCAGCTCGCCGCTCAGCAGCGGGTCCAGCCAGCGCCGCTTGATTTCTTCGGAACCGTAGCGTTCGAGGATTTCGGCGTTGCCGGTGTCGGGCGCAGAGCAGTTGAACACCTCGCCGCACCACAGCACGCGGCCCATGATTTCGCACAGCGGCGCGTATTCCAGGTTGGACAAGCCTTCCGGCACCCGCTCGGAGTGGGGCAGGAACAGGTTCCACAGGCCGGCTTCTCTCGCCTTGGGTTTGAGTTCGGCCAGCAGGCTGACCGGTTTCCACGGCGTGCCGGCCGCGCGGTTGCGCTGCACCTCGGCCTTGAAAGCCTTGTCGGCCGGGTAGATGTGCTCGTCCATGAACGCCAGCAGGCGTGTCCTGAGCTCTTGCACTTTCGGCGAATAGTCGAAATTCATATAGGTCCTTCAGCATTGAATGTTGGGGGGGAGGGCGGCGCGTTTGCCGGCGGCGCTGCTGGCCGCCGGCGCCGCGCCGGGTACGTGGAGCAACCTTAACAGAGCCTGAATACGGATGTCAACCGACTGGACGGTCGGGCTTCGAATAATTTATTGCGGCGGCCCGCGAGATGAAAAAATTTCGTCGCGCGGCGTGTTGACAATGCTTTAGATCTCAACTAAGCTTCATTTCACCCGACCGTCTGGTCGGTCGTATATCGGCCGCAAACGCCCCCGGCGCCGGCCGTTCAACCGTTCACTCTCTGGAGGATCCATGTCCGAAGTTATTCAATACGAAGTCAAGAACCACGTCGCCACCATCTGGCTGAACCGTCCGCACAAGCGCAATTGCGTCAGCCCTGCCGTGCTGTCCGAGATCCGCGTGGCGATCGACCGCGCCGAGAAGGATGTGGAAGTACTGGCCGTGGTGGTGCGTGGCCGCGGCAATACCTTTTGCTCCGGCGCCGACCTGGGCGAACTGGTCGGCCCGCGCCTTGCCACCACCAATGACTCGATCAACCTGGCCATGGTGTCGGCTGAAACCTATGACCGCTTTTATTCTTGCAGCAAACCGACCATCGCCGCCGTCGAAGGCTACGCGGTGGCCGGCGGTTTCGAGCTGATGATTTCGTGCGACTTCGCGCTGGCCACCACCACCGCGCAGATCGGCGACTTCCATATCCGCCGCGCGCTGTTCGGCGGCGCCGGCCCGATCTACCGCCTGCCGCGCTACATCGGCATCCGCCGTTCGAAAGAACTGATGTTGACCGGCAAGCTGCTGAGCGGCACCCAGGCCGCCGAGTGGGGCCTGGTCAACGAAGTCAGCGAGCCGGAAGATTTCGACGCGCTGATCGAAAAATTCTGCGCGCCGCTGATCGATAAAAGCCCGTTCTGCATGAAGATCACCAAGATGTCGATCAACCGTGGCCTGGACGCCGACACCCAGAGCCTGATCACGCTCGAAACGCTGGCCTGCAACGTGGTGCACCAGTCGGCCGATGCGAAGGAAGGCGTGGAAGCCTTCCTCGGCAAGCGCGCGCCAAAATGGACCGGGAGCTGAGCACGGCCGCCAAAGCCGGCGGCGCAGCGCCGGCGCCCGGCCTGTCTCCCGGCTTCACGGCCGGGCTGATGGACTTGCGCGGCCAGTGCGCTTTGATCATCGGCGGCCACGGCGAGATCGCGGCGGCGATGGCCGCCACGCTGGCCGACCTGGGCGCCAACGTGGTGCTGGCGGCGCGCAAGCTGGACCAGTGCGCCGCGCTGGCGGCGCGCATCCAGGCCGGATTCGGCGTCGACACGCTGGCCTGCGCCTGCGATGTCGGCAACGAAGAGCAGGTGCAAGAGACCGTGGCGGCGGCCATCGCCCGCTTCGGCCGGCTCGACATCCTGATCAACAATGCCGGCGCTTCATGGAGCGGGGCGCCGCAGGATATTCCGCTGAGCGGCTGGGAAAAGGTGTTCAAGGTGAACCTGACCGGCACCTTCGCCGCCAGCCGCGAAGCGGCGCGCCACATGCTCGAACGCGGTAGCGGCAGCATCATCAATATCGCCTCCACTGGCGGCATGATGTCCTTTGTGCCGGCGATGGGGCAGATCGTGCCCTACACCACCAGCAAGGCGGCGGTGATCCACCTGACCGCCGATCTGGCGGCGCAGTGGGCGGAAGGGGGCGTGCGGGTCAACGCGATCGCGCCCGGCTCCTTCGAGTCCGGCCTGTTGCTGGGCATCGACGAGGGCGTGCGCGACAGCCTGCGCGCGCGCGTGCCGATGGCGCGCCTGGGCGCGCCCATCGACCTGGCCGGCGCGGTGGCCTTTCTTGCCTCGCGAGCATCGGCCTATGTCACCGGCCAGACCCTGGTGATCGACGGTGGTGCGATACTGGTCTGAGCCGGCTTTCGCCTGGTAGAGACAGGGTCAGCACCGCCATCGCGCGCTGGCCGTTTGCAGGATACGGGTCGCCGTGCATGGGGTGCGGCGGCCCGCACAGGAGCGAACCATGAATCAGATACAGGAGCCGGCGCGTACGCTGTCCGGCAAGGTTGCCATCGTCACCGGCGCCGGTCAGGGCTTGGGCGAGGGCATCGCCGCGGCGCTGTTCGCGCGCGGCGCCAGCGTGGTGCTGGCCGATATCGATGGGCAGATGGCGCACGCGGCGGCCGCCGCGCTGATGGATACGCTGGACGCGGCGGCGCCGGCGGACCGCCTGCGCCAGGCGCTGGGCGCGCAGGTCGACGTGGCCAGCCAGGCCGCCGTGGCGGCAATGTTCGACATGGCGCTGGCGCGGCTGGGCAGGATTGACATCGTCGTCAACAACGCCGGCATCATCAGCAAGACCGCCGCCATCGAACTGACGGAAGAACAATTCCAGCAGGTGCTCGACGTCAACCTGAAGGGCGTGCTGTTCGGCTGCCAGGAAGCGGCGCGGCGCATGGGGCCGCAGGGTGGCAGCATCGTCAATATCGCCTCCGTGGCGGCGCATGCCAGCGTGGCCGGCACGGCCGCCTATTCCGTCAGCAAGGCGGCCGTGCTGGCCTTGAGCCGCGTGCTGGCGGTCGAGTGGGGGCCGCGCAATATCCGCGTCAACACCGTCAGTCCGACCGGGGTGGAAACGCGCATGGGCCTGGCCCTGCGCGAGCGCGACCCGGAAGGTTTCGCGCGCCGCGCCCGGCGCGTGCCGCTGCCGGGCGCCGCCCAAGTGGCCGACATCGCCAACGCGGTGCTGTTCTTCGCCTGCGCCGAATCGGGCTTCGTCACCGGCCAGGACTTGCTGGTCGACGGCGGCCTGCTGCTGCAGAACCCCGGCTTCGTCGAGTGAACCGGACTTCCAGTCGCCAACTTGCAGTACACCTTGAAAGCAGAAGATGACCAAGCTCGTAACCCTTGAGCGGCATGGCCGCGTCGCGGTGCTGCGCATCGCCAACCCTCCCGTCAATGCGCTGTCGGACGCCGTGCTGGCCGGCATGCGCGAAGCCCTGGCCTGTTTCGAACAGGACCGCTCCTTCCACGCGCTGCTGGTCCATTGCGACGGCCGCACCTTCATCGCCGGCGCGGACATCACCGTATTCGACGACCCTGCCTACAGCGCCGCGCCCTTCAACGCCCTCCTCAACGACATGGAAGCGTCGGACCGGCCGGTGGTGGCGGTGCTGCATGGCACGGCGCTGGGCGGCGGCCTGGAAGTGGCGCTGGCCTGCCACTACCGCGTCGCCATCGCCGGCCTGCGGGTCGGTTTTCCGGAAGTGACACTGGGCCTGCTGCCTGGCGCGTGCGGCACCCAGCGCCTGCCGCGCCTGTGCGGAATCGAGTTTGCCCTCGACATGATACAGGGCGGCCGCATGATCGATGGCGGCAAGGCCCTGGCTGCCGGCATCGTCGACGATATCGTCGAAGGCGATCCGCTGGCCGCCGGCCTGGCCTACACCGGCGCGCTGCTCGAGCGCGCCGCGCCCGTGCGCCGCCTGTGCGAGCTTGAGGTCGATACCGGCCAATTGGCGCCGGATTTTTTTAAGCAGACCTATGCGGCCGTGGCCGCGCGCAAGCCGGCCTATCCGGCGCAGCGCGCCATCGTGCAGGCGCTGGAGGCGGCGGCGACTTTGCCTTTCGCCGAGGGCGCCGCGCTGGAGGCAAGCGTGTTCCTGCAAGCCGTGCATACGCCGCAGTCGCGCGCGCTGCGTCACCTGTTTTTTGCCGAACGCCAGGCCGGCAAGATACCGGGTCTCGCGCGCCAGTCGTTGCGCCCGGTCGCGCGCGTGGGCGTGCTGGGCGCCGGCACCATGGGCAGCGGGATCGCCATCAGTTTCCTGCAGGCCGGCATCGCCACCGTATTGGTGGAGGCGTCCGGCGCCGCGCTGGAACGGGGCGTCGGCATGATACATAAACATTTCGAGACCAGCGTCGCGCGCGGCAAGCTGACGCCGCAGCAATGCGCGCAGCGCCTGGCCTTGCTGACATCCTCGCTCGACGACCAGGCCCTGGCCGATTGCGACCTGGTGATCGAAGCCGTGTTCGAGGACCTGGCGCTGAAGCGGCAAGTCTGCGCCCGTCTCGGCGCCGTGTGCAAGCCCGGCGCGATCATCGCCACCAATACCTCGACGCTCGATGTCGACGCGCTGGCGGCGGCATCGGGGCGGCCAGCCGATTTCGTGGGCATGCATTTCTTCAGTCCGGCCAACGTGATGCGCCTGCTGGAAGTGGTGCGCGGAAAACACACCGCGCCCGAGGTGCTGGCCACCGTCATGCGGCTGGCCGGCGCCATCGGCAAGGTGGCGGTGGTGTCGGGCGTGTGCTACGGCTTTATCGGCAACCGCATGCTGGCCGACTATCTGCGCGAGACTGAGATGCTGCTGCTCGAAGGCGCCACGCCGCGCCAGATCGACACTGCCGTGGAGTCGTGGGAAATGCTGGGCATGGCGATGGGGCCGTGCCGCATGCTCGACATGGCCGGCGTCGATGTCGCTGCGCGGGTGGTGGACGAGCAGCGGCTGGCAGGCCTGCTGCCGCCCGATCCTGCCTACCGCGTGGTGGTGGGCGCGCTGGCCGCTTGCGGCCGGCTGGGGCAGAAAAGCGCGGCCGGCTTTTACGATTACGACGGGCGCACGGCCCTGGACTCGCCCGCCGTGACGGCGCTGTGCGAGGAGATTGCGCGCGAGCGCGGCGTCGCGCGGCGCGGCGATATCGGCCGCGATGAAATCGTCGAACGGTTGTTATACCCGCTGATCAGCGAAGGCTGCCGGATCCTGCAGGAAGGAATCGCCTACCGCTCCGGCGATATCGATGTGATCTGGACCGCCGGCTATGGTTTCCCGGACCACCGCGGCGGACCGATGTTCATGGCCGACCAGGTCGGCCTGGAGCGCATCGTGGCGCGCCTGGAACATTACGGCGCGCGGCGCGGCAATGCATTCGGCTACTGGACGCCGGCGCCCTTGCTGGCGGAGCTGGCGCGGCAGGGCGCGCGGGTGTCGGATTGGCAGGCCGACACCCGCTGAGCGTCGGCGCGGCGACAGGAGAAAGTCATGCATAACGTTTCTCAACCCACCAAGGAACAGGTGCGGCAGTACATGGCGCAGCGGCGCGCCGAGCGCACGGAGCCTCCTGCGCCTGCGGAAGTGCGGCGCCGGCTTGGCTGGAACATGCTGCCGCAACCCGGCGCCGCCGGGGCGTCCTTGCGGCCCGCATAGCCCGCGCGCGAGCGCCAAAAAACGCGTTGACAGCCGACTGGTCGGTCGATATATTGAATATGGACCGACTGGACGGTCGGCTAATGAAATGAAGAGCAAAGTCCGATTCAAACAAAAAAATAACCAATGAGAAAATCAGGAGATATGATGCACAAGATGAAAAAGGTGAAGGCAAAAGGGCGGCAACTGGGGGCGAAGAGCATGCTGTTCGCGAACCTGGGCATGGCTGTCGCGTTTCCGATGGCGAATGCGTTCGCCGAAGAACCGGTGGCGGCGGATCTTGCCGGCGCCGCCGAGCAGGCCGCGGCCGCACCGGCCGCACCGGTGGCGGCGACCAGCGCCAATGGCGAGCAGGATGCGCAAAAAATCGTCATCAGCGCCCGCCGCAGGTCGGAGCGGATGATCGATGTGCCGGTCGCGGCGATCGCGGTGGGCGCCCACGAAATCCGCCAGCTGGCGCTGACGTCGATCGCCAACATCAAGATGGTCGCGCCGCAAGTCTCGTTCGACCGCGGCTTCACCGGCGGCGGCGCATCGATCTCGATGCGCGGCGTCAGTTCTTCCAGCCTGGACGCGGGGCTGGAACAATCGGTCTTGCTGGACTTCGACGGCATGGCCATCAGCCGCGGCCGCGTCCTCAATGACGCGATGTTCGACATCGAAGAAATCGACGTCCTGAAAGGTCCGCAGACCGTCTTCTTCGGCAAGAATTCACCGGGCGGCGTGGTCTCGATCAAGTCCGCCGGACCGACTTCCACATTGAGCGGCTATGCGCGCCTGGGCTACGAAAAGACGGGCCGCACGCCATCGCTCGAAGCGGCCATCGCCGGCCCGCTGACGGACAATCTCGGTTTCCGCTTCGCCTTGCTCGACAGCAGCAGCAAGGGCTATATCGAGAACCAGAATCCCGGCGTGGCCGACGCGGTGCGCAGCGCCGCCAGCGGCAGCATCTTCGTGCCCGCCGCGCCGTCGCGCCTCGGCGCCGAGGACAAGAAGGCCGTGCGCGCCACGCTGGCCTACGACAACCATGACGATTTCGACGCCAGCTTCAAGCTCTTGCTCAGCAAGTATCGCGGCCAGGGCTTGCAAAGCTTCAGCGAAGTGATGGGTTGCCCGGCCGGTGTGAGCAAGCCGACCACCGTCGGAGGTATCGCGGACCCGACCGGCGACTGCCGGCTCGACAACAAGTCTTCGCAGGGCTGGCTGTCGCGCACCATCGTCGATGCGTGGCCGCAAGTGAAAGCCAATGGCGATGGCCGGCCCTACTCGAAGAACGATACGGTGATGCCTTCGCTGACGCTGAACTATAACGCCGGGGCGATCAAGTTCACCTCGGTGACCGGCTACTATGACTACGATTATGTCAGCCAGGGCAACGCCGACGCGACCGCCTATTCTTACTACTGGACCTACAGCAACGAGAAGAACAAGAGCCTGTACCAGGAATTGCGCGCGGTATCGTCGTTCAACAGCATGCTCAATTTCGCGATGGGCGGCCACTACGAAAACAACAAGCGCACGCTGTACGTGGGCGGGGCGAACGGACCGCTGCCGCAAGACCCGGCCACCGGCCGCTACAATCTGTACGATAACGAGCAGGACAACAAGAGCCATGCCTACTCGGTGTTTGGCCAGGTGACGGCGCGCTTCAACAGCGCCTGGGAATTGGCGGCGGGCGGGCGCTACACGAAGGAAAGCAAGGAACTCAATTCCTTCAATTATTTCGTCCATCCGAAGGCGGCCGGCTTGCTGGCGCAGGGCCAGGTCGTGGCCGGCAAAAAATCGGAATCGAATTTTTCGCCGGAAGCGACGCTGAGCTGGCATCCATCGAAGGACAGCATGGTGTACGCCGCCTACAAGACCGGTTTCCTGTCCGGCGGCTATTCCAATCCGGGCACGCTGTCGTCCGTGACGACGCCGGCCACGCTATCGTTCAGCGCCGAGAAAGTGACCGGGTACGAATTGGGCGGAAAGATGACCGCGCTGAACCACCGGCTGACCGGTTCCATCACCGCCTACCGCTACAATTACGAGGGTTTGCCGCTGACTTCCCTGATCGCGCTCGATGCGACCCACATGACGTTCGTGACGCAAAATGCCGCGACCACGATCGCCCAGGGCGTGGAGCTGGAAGTGAGCTACCGGCCGGTGCGGGCCTTGACCTTGCGCGGCTCGGCCAGCTACAACGATGCTTATTTCGTCGATTTCGCCAAGGCCCAGTGCTATACCGGGCAAACGGCCGCCACCGGCTGCACGACCGACCCGGTGACGAAGGCGTCCAGCCAGGACATGTCGGGTATGAAGGTATATCGATCGCCGGACTGGCTGTTGACCGCGGGCGCCGCGTATGAAACGCGGCTGGAGTCGGGCTGGAAGCTCAACGCCAACGCCGACCTGCGCTATTCGGCCGCATATTACGCGGGACTGAACCTGAATCCTGCCTCGTACCAGCCCGCGTACACCACCCTCGGCGCCGGCCTGCGTTTCACCAGCGCCGACGACAAATGGTCGGTCGCCCTGATCGGCCGCAACCTGAGTAACCGGATCTACGCCACGCTCGGTGTCGACAAGCCGGGCGGGAAGGGTGAAGTGTTCGCGGTCGCCGGCGAACCGAGGACGGTGCTGTTGCAACTCGAAGCGAAGTTCTAATGGTGTGAGCCACGGGCGCGCCTGGCGGTGCGCCTGAAAAATCTACCGTCTGGACGGTCGAGCTAAATTGGGCTATGCTATCCGTATTTCGGATATGGATAAGGGAAGCATATGAAAACGGTCATCGCGCCAGAGGCGGATATCGGCGGCGAGCGCGGCCCAACGGTCGCCGGCGAGCAGCGCATCCGCCTGATCGTCAACGAGGCGGCCAAGCTGTTCGACCAGGTAGGCTACCACAATGCCAACATGGAGATGGTGGCCAAGGCGAGCAATCTGCGCAAGCCGACGTTATACCACTATATCAAGAGCAAGGAAGAAATCCTGCTGCGCATCCACCAGACGCTGATCGACGACCTCGATGGTAAGCATCTGGCGCGCGTGGCCGGCGGCCAGGTGCGCGAAGCGCTGTTGCTGGGCATCGTCACCGACATCATGCGCGCCATCGCCGACCATCGCGGCTATGTGCGCGCCTTCGTCGAGCATTACCGCGAACTAGCTCCCGAGATCCGCAAGCAGATCAGCGGCAAGCGCCAGCAATATTTCCGCTACATGACCGACCTGATCGAGGAGGGCGTGGCCGAGGGGACTTACCACACCGACGACGTGAACCTGTCCGCGCTGTTCCTGCTCGGCCAGGTCAACTGGGCTTACCAGTGGTACGTGCCGGGCGTCAGCCCCGCGCCGGAAGTGATCGCGCAAAAGATGCTCGACACCTTCCTGTATGGCTTGACGCAGATCGCACCGCCGGCCGCGATGCCGGTGGCCGCCGCCGCGGAGCCGAAGCGCAAGGCGCCTGCCAAGGCTTCGGTCAAAGCGCCTGCCAAGGCGGCCAAGGCTCCGGTCCTGGTCAAAAAATAAGGAAAGCGTCATGAGCGACGGCGGCGTATCCGCATGCGGCATTCCCGCCTGGTTCAGCCAGGCGCTGGCGGTCACGCCGCGCCAGCGCACGGTGCTGGTCCGGGACTGCCCGATCAACTACCTGTCGTGGGGCGACGCCGCCAGGCCGCCGCTGCTGCTGGTGCACGGCGGCCTGGCCCACGCGATGTGGTGGAGCGCGCTGGCGCCGCAGCTGGCGCGCGACTATTTTATTATCGCCCCCGACCTGAGTGGCCATGGCGACAGCGGCCGCCGCGAACCCTATTCGCTGGAATCCTGGGCCGATGACGTCATGGCCGTCTGCGCCGACGCCGATCTTGGCGCCGCGCCGGTGCTGGTGGGGCACAGCCTGGGCGGGCAGATCGGCATCGTCGCCGGCGCGCGTTACGGCGCGCAACTGGCCGGCGTGGTGATCGTCGATGCCCCGGTCAGCAAGCCGGACCCGGAAAGCCGCCCGTCTCAAAGGGTGGCGCCGCTGCACAGCTACCCGGACCTGGCCAGCGGCATGGCGCGCTTCCGCCTGATTCCCGAGCAGCCATGCGAGAACGGCTTTTTTCTCGACCATATCGCGCGCCACTCGCTGCGCCGGCACGCCGCCGGCTGGAGCTGGAAATTCGATCCGCGCATCATGGCGCGCGTAATGCCCGTCTCGCTCGACCGTGACTTGGCGGCGATGCGCTGCCGGGTGGCGATGATGCGCGGCGAATTGAGCGCCATCGTGCCGCCGGAGATCGGAGACTACATGTATGAGCTGCTCGAACGCAGCGCACCGCTGGTGGAAATTCCGCAAGCCGGCCACCACCTGATGGTCGACCAGCCGCTGGCCTTCCTGGCGGCGCTGCGCGCCATCCTGGCCGGCTGGGAACATTCGCTGCCGCGCCAGCGGCAAGTCAAATCCTAGCCGTCTTGCGAAGCACCGCCAGCGAGCGGCGCCAAGGTGGGGGCTGTCATGCGGTTTCGTTAATCGCGGGCATCGCCTTTAAAGGAAATGGCGGCTAGAACAATGGCGGTGTCCGCGTGATTTTTATACTATTTCTGAATTTTGGCTTATTTGATGACGCGCATTTAAGCTGAATCAACACGCGTACGCGGTGCGGCGCGAGATGATGACAGAAATGCAGGATTGAGTCTTCAATTCAGTGCGTGTCAGAGTGGTTATAGTGACCAATACGCTGCTGACTACATCAAAAGCGATCCGTGCGGGGTGGTTAGCTGGCTTGCCGACGACAGCCGGGAAATCACGCGAGGCATGAATGGAGGTCACGGATGACGCAGCGTTTACTCGTAATGAACGGACAGCGACTTTTGCAAAGCGAACGGGGCGGGGAGTGGATTACAAGCAAGGTCGACCGGGCCGGATTCATTAAGCCAGGGATCTATAATCTAGCTCAGGCCGCTTCAGCGGACAAGATGAAAGACTACGACGGTCCAGTATTGCATGCAGACCGCGAGCATGTATTTCAGCAGGTAGGCAAGACATTAATTAAGCATGAGGTCCGAAATTTTTCCAAAGTGCCCGAGACAGGTAGCAATACCGCCATTCGGTATGACGGCGATCATGCATTGATTACAAATTCAGTAGTCCTGCCTAGTCGTGGTATACGGCGCTGATTTACAATCGCATCGCGCCCCAGAGTGCAAGCGCTGCCGCCAGTATGGTGATACAGGCGGCAACGAGATTGAGCATGGCACTCCGGTGCGCATTCCGCGTTTGTCTGGCAAGGCGATCAAGAGAGTTATCGATCTCGGTTTTCATGGCTGTAGTGGCCGTCTTTGCTCCTTCTTGCATGACATGGTTAGCCGCTTCCTTGCCGGCCGCTAGCGCGGCATTTACGATTCGCTCGGCATTTTCCTTGGCATCCGTTCTCCACCTGAGCAGCAAAACTTCCAATTCTTCCTTGAATTGTTCAAGTTGAGCTTGCTGTGTGCTGGCACTTTCCTGCAGTAAGTGCTGGTTGATAGTCTGCAGGATCACCATAGGATTTTCTCGTTCGACAGAAATTCCGTGCTTGGCGGCAATTTTCTGGATGAGTTCTTCAATCTGGTCAGGCATTTGAGCACCCTGGCATTACCGATTTGGTTAAAAAGTAGCCCTGCAAGCATTTTCTACCGTTGTCTTAGTGGCATTTTGAGCGAACTCAACTGGGGAGCTTGAGGACAGCATATTTTCGTCAAGGAAAATTGCAGAGTATTTGATCGGAAATAAATAAGGCTTATTTTTCCGAATATACCGAAATGCCTTGTCTATGATGGGCTGGAGCAATGTGCATCATCTTAAATATTTGACGCACGATAGTGTGGTGACGCTCGCCAGGGATGCAGCACGAGAAAAGGAGTGCGGTGATGAAGGACCGTTTCAATAACGCAGCCGGGCCACAAGTACGTGCCGCAAAAAATCGCCGGAATATAGCAATTCCCTTGTTTGCCTTGTTATCGTTAGCTGCCGGTCTGCAAGGGGCCACCCAGTTTTTTGCACGTTCTTTCCAGTATCAGCCTGCGCTGGGTAAAAATTTTAATTTGATTTATCCACCTTGGAATATTTTATACTGGGCGGGAAAGTGGTATGAGAAATATCCGGATGCCTTTCTGCACGCCGGCAGTATCGGCGTCAGCATAGCCGGTTTGGGCTTGATCGGACTAATGGTGGTCAGGATGGTGTCAGTCAATTCTGTGAAGGCCAGCAAATATCTGCACGGGTCTGCCCGTTGGGCCAACGCCAGGGATATCCGCGCAGCTGGCCTGTTGCCAAAGCAGACGACCGTACTACAAAAACTCCTGGGCAAGACAGTGATCAACAATACCGGTGTCTACGTCGGTGCCTGGATGGACCGCAAGGGGCAAGTGCATTACCTGCGCCACGATGGGCCGGAACATGTGCTGACCTATGCGCCTACCCGTTCTGGCAAAGGGGTTGGACTGGTGGTACCTACATTGCTGTCGTGGGGCCGCAGCGCCGTCATCACCGACTTGAAGGGGGAGTTGTGGGCGCTGACTTCGGGATGGCGTCAGAAATACGGCAAGAACAAGGTATTGCGTTTTGAACCCGCTACGTCCAGCGGCAGCGTGTGCTGGAATCCGTTGGACGAAGTGCGCCTGGGTACGGAAAACGAAGTTGGTGACGTGCAGAATCTCGCTACACTTATCGTCGATCCAGATGGAAAGGGATTGGAAACCCATTGGCAAAAAACCAGTCAGGCTCTGATCGTTGGCGTCATACTGCACGCATTGTATAAATCCAAAATGGAAGGGATACCGGCAACATTGCCTTCGGTTGATGCGATGATGTCGGATCCGCAGCGCGGCATAGGCGAATTGTGGATGGAAATGGTTACCTACAGCCACGTGGAAGGCAAGAATCATCCCGTCATTGGTTCTGCCGCACGTGACATGATGGACCGGCCGGACGAGGAGGCGGGTTCGGTACTCTCCACTGCCAAGTCATATCTGGCACTGTATCGCGATCCCATCGTTGCGTACAATGTCAGCAAGTCTGAATTCCATATCAGAGATTTGATGCACCATGACAGTCCGGTCAGCCTGTACATCGTCACCCAGCCCAATGACAAGGCGCGCCTGCGCCCGCTGGTACGGGTGATGGTGAACATGATCGTGCGCCAGCTTGCTGATCGCATGAATTTCAAGAATGGAAGAGCAGTGGCTCATTACAAGCACAGGCTGCTGCTGATGCTCGATGAATTCCCTAGTCTGGGTAAGCTCGATATCATGCAGGAATCACTGGGTTTCCTGGCTGGTTACGGCATTAAGTGCTACCTGATTTGCCAGGATATCAATCAGCTCAAGAGCCGGGAAACCGGCTATGGTCACGATGAGAGTATCACATCCAGCTGCCACATTCAGAATGCCTACCCGCCGAACCGGGTTGAGACTGCAGAGCACCTGTCCAAATTGACCGGACAGACTACTGTGGCGAAAGAACAGATTACAACCAGTGGCCGTCGTACCAGCGCCCTGCTGGGCCAAGTGTCGCGTACGATACAGGAAACGCAGCGCCCATTGCTGACGCCTGACGAATGCCTGCGCATGCCTGGTCCCTTAAAAAACGAAAGCGGGGATATCAGGGAAGCAGGAGACATGGTCATTTATGTGGCAGGCTATCCGGCGATCTATGGCAAGCAACCGCTGTATTTCAAGGATCCGACGTTCCAGGCCCGCGCGGCCATTCCAGCTCCGGAAGCCAGCGATCAGTTGCGCAACAGCTATGATACCGTCCGGGTCAAGCTATGAAATCCCTATTCAGAAAGGTAAGCATTGCTATTGCCATTAGTGCTCTGGCGCTCATTCTGTTGGGCGCTTTCCTGCGCTGGATTGGTGCGCGTATCAATAGCAGCGCAAGCATTCCGCTTGGTTTGTACTGGAAAATTGATGCGCCAATCGAAAAAGGGGCATACGTGATGTTTTGTCCACCACAGGTGAGTATTTTCGACGATGCCAGGCGTCGTGGTTATATCGGTGCAGGTTTCTGTCCTGGTGGCTATGGCTACGTCATGAAGAAAGTGCTGGCCGCGACCGGTGACCTGGTCACGGTCGCGGGCGATGGCGTACGCGTAAACGGCAAATTGCTGCCGCTCAGCATACCGTTGCATGCAGATGGCAATGGCCGCCTGTTGCCGCGTTTTCAAGCCGACAGCTATGTCTTGAGCGAGTACCAGTTGCTGCTGATGTCGGACATCAATCCCAAATCGTTCGATGCTCGTTATTTCGGACCAGTGCAACGCATGCAAGTCAGGGAGGTCATCAAACCGGTGCTCGTTTGGGACGGCAGCGGCAACATGCCGATGCATCCGCATCCTTAATCGCAGCGTAATCGACTGGATTCGAATCATTGTCCTGGCAGCATTTATCGCCGCCAGGAATGTTGTTCAAGAGGCTAGCTTGAATTGACGAAATGTCAGGTACCGATATCAAACGCCGGCGCCCTTGCCTGCCATCTCCTTGCGCCATATCGGCGCGCCCGCCTTACCAAACAAGACGGTGTTGACATTGCCGGCCAGCGGAATCGAGATGTCAAAAGCTCCGCTGAGCCCAGGCATTGCAGGGGTCATTGCGATCAGTACGGATGTGGTATCGCCATTTTTCTGAATGTGGACCTTCTTCACAGAGATTGCGCTATGAAAGATCAAACCCTTGATGCGGAGGACCGGACTACCGTCCATATTTTTTTCCTCGATAGCGAAGAATTTCACGTCTTGTGCTTCAGCGATATGCTGCTCTTTTGTGGAGTTTGCGACCAATTGTATATTGGACAGAGGAGGCACCTTGGTTCGCGAATTATCGTCGATGCGTTCAACGGCCAAGTCTTGTTTCGGAGAGTTGCTGCCCATCCATTTGCTGATATCTGCATTGCCACAGGCGGCCAGCAATGCTGCGCTCAGCACAATTAAATAGTTTTTCATATGTTCTCTCAATTTTCGGCTGCCGGCCGGGAACGGAGCGCAAGCGCTGGGTGGTCAAGTCCTTGTTTTGGCGGCTATTGCCGTAGCCGCCAGAATTTTCACCTAAAATATTTGGCTCAAACAACTCGGCCAGATCAGCTGGGCATCAGCACAGCGGAACGCATGCCGGCTGCTTCCCTGCGCCATATCGGGGTGCTCGCGTTACCAAATAGGACTGTTTTGATATTGCCGGCCAGCGGGACCGACACTTCGAAGGCACCGCTCAGTCCGGGCATCGCTTGAGTCATTGCGACCAGCACGGCTGCGCTATCTTGATTTTTCTGCACCTGGACGTTTTCGACTGAAATGGCGCTATGGAAAACCAGTCCTTTTATGTGGAGAGATGTGCTGCCTTCGATATTCACTTCTTCAATCGCGAAAAACTTGACATCCTTTGCTTCAGCTATATGAAAATCCTGCATGATAATCTCCTATTTATTTTCGTTTCAAATTACCATCAAAATCCTGGCGTATGTTTTCGTGCTTGAGTGTTAGCCATATTGCGGACATTTTTTTCATCTTGTTCTATGGCATTGAGCGGCGATTGTGGCGTGAGATTAACGCCAGATTTGAGTTGCATATCGTGCTCGTTTGCTTCTTTGATGGAACTTGCCAGAGTACTGGGATTACTCACGAGGCTGCTTTTGAACGGAAGTTGCTCGCCGGTTGTATGCTGCCATACGTCGGCTGCGAAGGTAGAGCATGGTGAGCGGAGCGTCCATGCCTGTTCGCCCAGTTTCTGGTAGTCGGCGATTTTTTCAAACATTTTCTGTTCTTGTTTATTGTTGATAAAACTGGTACGCGTAGCCTCCGATGAACGCCCAAGTTCAAGATTTTCAAACATGCCATTGCCCTTACCTGTGGGGTTATTGCCCCAGGTTCCAAAAGTTCTGGTCTTGCCCTCAGCTGACTGGTACTCAATCCAGCTGTGACCAAATGACCAATCTCCAGCGGGATTCGAGTGAATTTTAAGTATGCCGGACATGATGTTCTTTCATGGTTGAACTGTTGCAGTGATGATTCTGGGAACGTAGCGATTCGACGATTGCATCGTACCGCGTGCCAGTACTACGCTGCTGTCGCTATGGCGGTTATCATCGCCTGACGCGGACACCAGAGATGCCGGCCTTGGAGGTGGTCTTGGAGCCTGTGCTGTGGTAATAAACTGGTGATGCAGCCAATCGGCCCACCAATTTGCCTTTGCCATCAAATCCAGGCGATATGGAGCGTTATAGCGAGGTGTGCGCGAATGATAATTGGAAGCTCTGGTCCAAAGATCTCCGACATCGTGCAGGATGTGCTGTCGCAAGCGCCAGGCAGCCAAGTCATACGGATAGCAGCCTGCGCTGGCAACATCTGCGGCTGTGATGTGATAGCGGTCCAAGGTTGCCAGATAGGCAGTGTTAAACTGCATCGTGCCAACATCGCTGGTTCCATTCCTGTTACGCACCCATTGGCCGGGCCGGCCAGCTTCTTTTTGAGCAACCGCCAGCAGCAGATTGGTTGGAATATTGTACTTCGCTGCTGCCGAAATAGAACATACAACGCGTTCATGTAATGTGGACGGAATAGTGGAGGTATCCATGTAATTTTCCATGTGCTGCCGAAGTTAGTCTTCTGATTCTGAGAACGGATACTGATGGCGATCGCGAAATGCGGCGATCTCCTTGGTAATGTCGATACCACTACTATTTTTAGTAGAGTGGTTTTTATTAGTTGATTCTTTTTTGTTATTTTTCAGAAAGAGAGAATTTTCTTTGCTAGCGCCTGGTGGGTTGATTTTTTTGGTATTATTATTTTCTTGTAAATTTTCGGAGATATTATTTTTTGAAAACTCTTGTTTTTCCTGATTGCTTTCTCGCATGGAATTGGCTTTGTTATCGTCATTAAATCCTGTTTTATCATTTGAGCTAGAAGTGTTAGTGAATCCGCTTTTTTCGACTATGTCGCCCATTGCCGATGCTATCGAATCGTTATTTTTTTTGGAATTAATGTCGTTTGTTTGTTTTAAAAAATCTTGCATGCCGCCAGTACTTTCCGTGTTGGCTGCTTTCGAGAAAGCAGCCATTAACGATTGTGTACTGCCGCCAAAAAAAGTTGCACCAACAGACATAGCTGCACTTGCAGTCGATCTTGCCGAGGTCACTGCAGCTGCAATGTCGCTTGCAGTAAAATTGCCGATACCGGAAGCCGAACCTATACCTCCCCCAGTAATTATGCTTGCCAGAAGTTGAGGAATTTTTGAAACCAACAATAAGAGAGCTACACAAAATACTAACATTACACCTAGCTCTTCAAAATTTGGCGTACCGTTTGACATTTTTACATAAAAAGTTGTTAATAAGTCTAGTCCAATGCCAGCGATTAATATCATAGTAAATATCTGTATTGCTATACCAAAAACCGTTTTGAAGTAGTTTAATGCCATATCTGATGTCCATCGACTACCCCCAAAACCCAAGAAAAAAATTCCAGCATACATAAGTATCCAAGCAGATATAAATAATAAAATCATGTTTGTTGCAATTACTGTTAATAGAATAAGAATTGCAGCACTGAGAGTCATGCCTATAAATGTATCAACTGGAGTCCAAACTGTGATATTGTCAACTGCATGCCGCCAAATTATAAAGCCAATATTTACCATGCTGGATGGAGATAGGCCAGGTTTTCCTGAGGTGGTTTTGCCAAGTGTATGAAGTGAAAAAATTATCGATTTTGCTATTTCTGGTCCATTTCTCAATAACCAGTAAAAAAATCCAAAAAATAAAATAAATCGAATAAATTCAGAAAAAAAATCTGAAATATCGGATTTTTTCAATGCTAATATTCCCATAGTCCAAGCGAGGCTTATTGTGCCCAATGTCCAAAAAATCCAAGCAGCTGCGTTGGTGATAATAGATTCCCAAGTGGACGCTTTAGTTTTAAATTCATCAAATACCTTATCTAAAACTCCTATATGTGTTTCTGTATCGTAGAACTCTAATTCGGCTGTCGCAGTTGCAGTGAAAAATAAAAGAAAAATCAGCAAAAAGATTGATTTTTTTTGAAGCATGAAATCACCATTTTAAATTTATTAAAAATATATTAAATAAATTATTTTTTTGTTTTGTTAAAATTCTAAATTTCTAGGATTTTTTGGAAGTTCAATTGGGCCGTGTATTTTTCTTGATTCTTGCGATTTATTACAAATTTTCTTTTTTTGAAAACTGCTAGGATTTGAGCAGTTTGTTTCTTGATTGGTACATCCGAGAAAAAAGATAATTGACATCAATCCACATGCAAATATGATTTTTTTCCTCATGGCGGTTTATCCTTACCAGTTTAATATGGGAGAAAGCGGAATATTTTCTGGGCCTCTATGTTTGCTTGCCGCTTCATGCGCAGCTTGTTGTTTCGCTTCCAAGTCGGCCAATACTTTGGTCCGCGTGGCAATGACATTTTGCTGAGCGATCAATAGTGCCCGAATTTGAAGTAGTTGATTGGCTTGTTGGCTTGCAAGCTGATTGGCAAAACCGATTGCTTTCATCTGCCCATCTGCGCCTTGCGCTGCATTTTGTAGCTGCTCAAGTTGACGGGCGTCTGCTTCCATCGCATCCTGTTGCTTATCCAGCCCTTTTAGTAATGCATCAGTCGATTTCTTTTGTGCTTCGGAACCGATATTTTGAGATTCGCGTAGTGCATCCCATTCTGTATTGGAGCAACCGCTTGGGGAAAAGCAGGGGGAGTTGCGATAGCCGGCAACATCCTTGAATTTACTGAGATATCGATCGATGCTACCCAAGTTAGTCTTATAATATTGCAGTGTGTCGATAGCGCCACGCAGGTTGTTCATGGTTTGGCTTGCCTTATCCCAGATGTAACTGGCCGGTGCTCGCGTATTTTGCAGCATATTTTGATATTGATCTAGTTGTGTCCTATACTGCTCAATCTGCTTTTTTGTTTGCTTCTCGCTTTCTTCCAGAACTTTGACGGTTTCGGCAATACTAGCTATGTCGATCACCGGAAAACCTGTTGCCTGCGCGGGAGCTATAACGGCAGGAGCGGTTATGATAAAAATCAAAGCGACCTGTATTGGAATTAATTTTTTATACAGAATTCTCATGAATGATCCTCCTTGGGCTAGTAATCGAAAGCCTGGTATGGCTTGGAAAAAGTCATATCCTTCGTTACCACGACGTTGAAGCGGTAGCCTGGCCTGATTTCTAGCGTCGGCGCAATACTCATGTTTTTGGCGATCATCTGTGCCGCGACCATACCCAGTTGCTGGCCGAGTGCTTCACTCAAAGCACTACGTGCACTTGGACGAGTCGAATTGATAGAGTAGGAGTCAGATTGGCTCTGCGCGATACCGGCTGTTACGCCCGACATCAGCAATGCCGATCCGAAGATGCGCAGGTAATGGTTGTTGACCTGATCCTTGAATCCGCCATAGCCAGCGCTGTCTGCGCCAGGCATGGCTCCAATATCCAGCGCTTTCCCGTCAGGGAAGACGATGCGCTGCCAGGCGATCAATATGCGCGCCTGTCCGTAGGCGACGTCGCTTGAGTATTGGCCAACCAGGCGCGAACCTTGTGGTATCAATTTCCATTTGCCGGTGGCCGTATCGAATACATCCTGGCTGACTTGGCCGATCACTTGTCCGGGCAGGTCAGAATTGATGCCAGAAATCAGCGTCGCCGGTACGACGAAGCCAGCACGCAATTCGTATGGTGAGCGGGGTGCCTGAACCTGTGAATCGAGTTGCCAGCGGTCTTGCTGGCCTGCACCGCCGAACTGGCCATAATCCTTGCCCGAGGATATCGATGGCGCCGCCGGTGGCGTGGTCGGCGCACCGGCCTGTCCGGCGGCATTCGGGGCAGAATTCGTCGTGATACCGGCCTCCTGCAATTGACGCAGGCGAGCTTGATAGGCCGCCGTAGGATCGTCGTGGGTCTGGGCTTCAATCTGTTGCTGGACCGCCGCAATGCGGGCGATCGCTTCTTCACGCGAGAGGGACATCCCGAGTTTGGTTACGCCACTTGGCGGTGAGCCAGCGCTGCGCGGCGCGCTAATTTGTACACCGGTACGTGCCTTGATCGCTTCTTCGAGCTGGTGGATTTTTTCCTGTTCAATACGCGTACGTTGGTCGATTTCCCTCTGATTGGCAACCGGCATTGATGTTCCCGGCGGCAGCGGCGGCATTTCCAGGTTGTCCGGACGAACGATGGTGATCGGTGCGAGGGATGAGGGCATATCTGGTGCGACCAATGGAGCGGCTTTCGCGGCGGGGATGATGCCATCCCTAGCCTGGCCGGCCAATTCATTGGCGAACATGCTGGTGCTGGTGGTCTTGGCATCCCTGCCACTCTGCGGACGGCTTTGCCGCTCGGCGCGGTCGGCTGCGACCAGGGCCATGATCAACAAAAAAACGCCCATCAGCCCACCGATGATATAGACCGGCAGGTTGTTCACCCGGCGCACGCCGGATTTTTTGCTTGCCATATTTGGCGATTCGTCTGGCGACATTGGCGCAGCTTCGCTCATGACCCTTACTCCTTGCGTACCCATGCGCCGGCAGGGTGCAGCGATCCGTCCTGTGCCAGGTAGGCGCGGGTGAAGGACTGCTGGCCGACAAAAAGCGTGACGCGGTACCAGCCCGGATTGATGGGCATGTCCAGCACGTAAGTTATCGAAATGCCTTTGCCAGGCTGGCCGGCGAGGTTTTCCCCTGGGTTGGGTGCGGCATTGTCTGTCGAGCCGATCTTGCTGGAGGTTGTTGAAGGAGACAGCTCCAGCAGTGCATAGCCCTTGTTACGCAGGGATTCGACCAGAGCCTTGCCGAAGATGTCCGGTGTCGCCTGATTCAGGTCAAAGCGCGTGATGGCTGGCGGATATACGGCACTCAATCGCTTGACGGCGTCTTCGGCCAGTTCCCGGTCATACAGCGCCAGTGGCTGCGGAATAAAATTGCCATAGGTGTTGTCGGAGTTCGTTGTCGCGCAACCGGCGAGACAGGACGGGAACAGGACGGTCAGAATGAGTTGGCGCATGATCACTTCTCCCTGGTAATGGTCACGCGATCCTGATTGCCTCCCACGCCGGCTATCAGAATGGCTTTGTCGAAAACGGTGTCGACAATGTAGCGATCGCCTTGCACACGGTAGTTCACCATGACCATTTCCGGATCGTTGAACAAGCCGCCATCCTTGCGTACGACCAGCAAGGTCGGAGCCTCGGTCTGGGCCATGGCGGCGGGCATTTGGATGATGGTTTTGGTTCCATTGTTGTAGACGCGCACCGGCTTCCAGGTAGCCGAGCCGGAAATATCGTACGAGAAGTTCAGGTCTCCCAGGTATTCGCCGGTTTGCGGCAGCGTGCGCTCCTGCCGGTCCTTTGTTTCGCGGTACTTGACCGCCTCCCACTTGGCCGTGGCGTCTTCGGTATAAGTAAACGCGACACGGGCCATGAACTCGGTGCGGTGCGAGCGCAAGCGGAAATGGTACGTTCTGCGGTTGGTGGTGACGATCAGGGATGTCTCCAGGCCGACATCCATCGGTTTGATGATGAGATGCTGGACTTCACCGGCGCCGTTTCCGGTAATGGCCGGTTCGACGATCCAGCGCGCCGTGTCGCCTAGGTGGATCGAATTGACCTGTTCTCCGGGCTGCAATTCGACGTCGCATACCTGCAGGACCGCGCAGACAAGGCTCGGTTGCTGAGCGCCATAAAGGAACCGGATCGTGCCGTCCGCGCCTGCGGCGGGACGCATTACCGTGGGCTGCGTTCCGCGCCACTTCTGGGTGAGGGCCAGCGCCTCACGCTCCTGCTGTGTCAATGGCAGGTTTTTTCCCGCGAAGTATAGGTCAGTCAGTTTCTTGTCAGGAGGTGCTGCGGCCATCGCGGCAGTGGTTGTGATGCAGCCGGCAAGCAATATCTGGAATGGTTTCATGGGGTTGCCCTCTCATTGTTGTTTCGACCAGGAGAAGTCGCGGATATAGATGCCCAGCGGATTGTTGCGTATCTGTTCCTCGGTGGTTTGAGGCGTTGTCGGCACCGTATACACCGTGATCAGCGCACGCATCCTGAATGGCTTGCCTTTCAGCGTGCCCTGGCGGTCGCGCACTGTTTCAATCCAGTCGACCTGCCAGGTGTCGGGGGTTTGCGGGATGGCGGATTCGATTTCCGTACTCACCGTTTCCTTGGCCGCTCGCCGGAATGGACTGCTATCCTCTGTGCCGTTCAGCCATTCGTTGGTCTTCGCCGTGGCGGAATCGTTCGCGGACAACATCGCGTAGAGACGAAATACCGCTTTGCGCTGCAGGGCAATATCCGGCGTGACCAGGCGCGCATCGTTGACGAAGGCGGCCACGGCAGCATGAATCACGCGTTGATCGGCAGCGGCAGCCACCTGGGCAGGGGCGACCGCGACCGGCTGGCCCAATTTGTCGACTTCGACAATGTAGGGGACGAATTTGGACTGGCTGCCGATATGGATCACGCCGCCGATGCCGGCCAGAGCGATCAGCAACGACAGGATGCCGAACAGTTGCCAATTGCGGCGCGCGGCGATCACGCTGCCCATATGGTCGTTCCAGGTGCGGCGTGCCGAGAGATAGGGATTTTCATTTTCTCCCTTACGGCGCCCTCCATCCATGGCTGGCCCGGGCGCACCGGCATCGGCAGGGTTTTTGCGCATCAGTCGCTTGAGCTTGGAAAAAAAGGATTTCATGTCGTCACCCGATAGTCTTTGAGATCGAGACCGCGTCCGGTCAGCCACTCGCGGATCCAGTTGGGACCGCATTTCGCTTCCAGCGCTTGGATCGTGGCGACCGACTCCTTGTCCGTGGCGCCGATGAAAGACAGCGCCAGCGGTCCAAGCGCCAGGTCGTACAGGCGTCGGCCATATTCGGACATGTAGTAGTACTGCCGTTTCGGCACCGCTGTCGCCAGGATGTCGATCTGGCGGTTGTTCAGTCCCATGCGCCTGTAGAGCGCCGCCGTATCTTCATCGCGTGCATAGATATTCGGCAGGAAGATCTTGGTCGCGGTCGACTCGACGATCACGTCCAGGATGCCGGAATTCGCGGCATCGGACATGTTCTGGGTCGCCATCAGCACCAGGCAGTTTGCCTTGGCCAGTGTCTTGAGCCATACCCTGATCCTGGCGCGGAAAACGGGGTGGCCCAGCATCAGCCAGGCCTCGTCCAGGATGATGACGGCCGGCTGGCCTTTCAGGTTGCGTTCGATGCGGCGGAACAGGTAAAGCAGGACTGGCAGCGCGTATTTTTCTCCCAGGTTCATCAACTCTTCAATCTCGAATACCGTAAAGTCGCTCAGGGACAGGCCGTCCTGCTCGGCGTCGAGCAGGTGCCCCATGCTGCCGTCGACCGTGTACTGCTGGATGGCTTCGCGCACCGCTTCGTCCTGGATCGTGACCGAGAATTCCGACAGGGTCCTGGCGCCGCTGGCGTGCATGCTCATGACGGCGTTGCCGATCTCGTTGCGTTGAGCAGGTGTCGTCTCCACGTTGTTCAAGGCCAGCATGGTATCGATCCATTCCATTGCCCAGGCACGGTCGCTTTTCGTCTCCAGGAATTGCAACGGACAGAATGCCAGTTTGTCGTCGTCACCCGCGACGATGAAATGGTTGCCGCCGATCGCCTTGGTCAGCGGATACATCGACATCCCCTTGTCAAAGACATAGATGGTCATGTCGCGATAGCGGCGCAACTGGGCGGCGATCAAGCCCAGATGGGTGGACTTGCCGCTGCGCGTCGGACCGAACATGAAGGTGTGTCCGAGGTCGCGCACGTGCAGGTTCAGGCGAAAAGGTGTGGCACCGTGCGTCACGCAATGCATCAGTGCGGGCGCCAACGGAGGATAGAGCGGGCAGGGAGCCTGGTTGACCCCGGTCCAGATGGTGCTGGTCGGCAGCAGGTCCGCCAGGTTCATCGTATTGATCAGCGGGCGGCGCACATTTTCGACGCCGTGGCCAGGCAGACTGCCCAGATATGCATCCATGGTATTGATCGATTCGATGCGCGCCGCAAAACCCAGGCGATTGATGGTTTTCTCGATCAGGCGGGCGGATGCGGCCAGCTTGTCGCGATCGTCGTCCATGACGATCACGACGCTGGTGTAATAGCCTTGCGCGACCATGCCGCTATTGACTTCCGCAATGGCTGATTCCGCATCGGCCACCATCGACACGGCATCCTGGTCGATGGATCCGGTATTGGTGTTGAATACCTGATCGAAGAAGCCGCGAATCTTTTGCTTCCACTTCTTGCGGAACTTGTCGAGGTGCTGCACCGCTTCATGCGTGTCCATGAAAATAAAACGGGAAGACCAGCGGTATTCGCATCCCAGCTCGCCGAGCACGGTCAGGATGCCTGGCGTCGATTCAAGCGGAAAGCCTTCGATTGCCACCACCTGGATGAACTTGCGGCCGATTTTCGGGACTACACCGCCAAACAGTTCCTGCCCGCCGAGTATTGCATCGAGGTACATCGGGTTGCTTGGCAACTGCACCGGGTGGTTAACGCCTGTAATACAGAATTGCAGCCATCGCAGCAGACCGTCGTGCGTGACGGTGGAGCCGTCTTCATTGACGATCTTGCTTGCGCAAAGGCGTTCCAGCTTGACAGCGGATGACAGGCGCGACTCGATGCTGGCGCATTCGCGCTTGAAGTAGTCGATCAGGCCATGCGTGCGTGCCTTATGGTCCGGCGCTTTCGCATCGTCGTCGAACATCATTTCGACGAAGCGGCTTTGCGCAAGCAACGGCGGAAAGTAGGTCAGCGTCAGCACGAAATAACCTTCGTACATGGTCCCCAAACCCTGAAAGAGACGCCGTCTTTCTTCATCGACGGCGGCCGAAACCGGGTCGGAAAAATGGGACAGGCCTGCTTCCATATAGTTCGGCGCCGGACGGCGTACGGCGTCCACATGTACCATCCAGCCGTTGCCCAGGCCGGACAGGGCCTGATTGATCCGGAACGACACCATTTCACGCTGCTCGTCGGTGCTGCTGGCGTTGTCGTCACCCTGGTATAGCCAGGCGGCGATGAAGGAGCCGTTCTTGCCGACGATAACACCGTCATCGACCATTGCTGCGTAGACCAGCAGGTCGGCCAGCGCGGCATCTTTCGAGCGATGTTTTTGTAGCCTCGATTCGGCGTCCACCGCGCGGATGCGGCCATACAGGATGGCCAGCATCGCGCTGCCAAGGGTGGACATGCCGATTGCGATTGCCTCGATCATTTGTATTGCCTCCCCTGACTGCCAGGATTGATGCGGAACGGCGTGCTGCGCGGTGGGTAGTAACGCTTGTAGCGCCGATGACGCAGGTAGACATTGCGCAGTTTCGGATCGTGTTTTGCCATCAGGCGGCATGCGAAGAGTGTTCCGAACCACAGCAACAATCCAATCGCCGTGGCGCGCAATTCCTGTGCGCTGAAAATCAGTGCAAAGGCCAGCAGACCGGAGAACATCACCAGTTCGCGGTCGCCGCCCATGAACAGGTTGTGGCGGTTGCCAGCCCTCCTGATAGGAATGGTGCGCAGCGTCATGGCTATGCAATCCTGCTGCCTGTGCTCTTCTCTGTGCCGAAACGTATTGATTCCTGTAAATCATGGCCTAGCGTCGCCACCTCGGCACCGCGGCCGAAGAATGTACTCATGACGTTTTGCGCGCCTACCAGCAGCGCCATGACGAGCACAAGAAACACCATGGTGCGGAAGAATCCATTTAAATCGCCGCCGAAGATAAGCACACCGCCGGCGATGACAATACCGATGATCGACAAGGCGAATGCGACCGGGCCGGTGGCGGAGTTGCGCAGGTTTTCCAGCCAGGTTTCGTAGGGAAGCGATCCGCCCGTACCGGCACTGGCAGATGCGGTTTGAGGCATCAGCAACGTCAATATCAGCATGCCCAGGAGTACGGTATAAGTCAGTGTTCGGGCGTCTGGGGTGGCGATGTGATAGTGCGCACTTGTATCCATTTAAAGGCTCCTTAAAGATTCCTGCTGATATACCGGCCATTTGCATAGCCGGAGACTTCAAGAATTTCCTGGACGACCCGGCCTTCCAGGGTGCGGGCGATGTGTACGACCATATGAACCACCTCGCCGATCAGTGGTTCAATTTCGGCTGGCGCCGATTCGTTGCGGGAAATCAGGGATTTCAGGCGGATCAAGCCGGCTGCCGGATTGTTTGCATGCAATGTGGCGGCGCCGCCTTCGTGGCCGGTGTTCCATGCGTCAAGCAGGTCCAGTGCTTCTGGTCCGCGCACTTCGCCCACCAGGATGCGGTCCGGGCGCATGCGCAAGGTCGTCTTGAGCAGTGCCGTCATTGGCACATCGAAGGACGTGTGATATTGGACGAAGTTCTCGGCGGCGCACTGGATTTCTCCGGTATCTTCGATGATGAAGATGCGCTCAGCGGGATCCCAGTCCACCATTTCATTGATGATGGCGTTGACGAGCGTGGTCTTGCCGGAACCGGTGCCGCCAATGACCAGGATGTTACGGTGCGTAGCCACCGCGCTTTTGATGACGGCGCAGTGTGCGGCAGTCATGATGCCGTTGGCTACGTATTGGTCAAGCGTGAAGATGGCGATCGCCTTCTTGCGGATTGCGAAAGTGGGGAACGGGACGACCGGCGGCAATTGGCCTGCAAAGCGTGACCCATCGAGCGGCAATTCACCTTCTAGCGTGGGTTTGCTACGCGTGACCTCTTTGCCATGGTAGCCGGCGATGGTCTTGATGATGGCTTCGGCTTGCGCCACGCGCAAGGTGCCAATGCATATCATTCGTTCGCCGAGTCGCTCCTGCCATAGTTTGCCGTCGGCATTCAGCATGACTTCGACGGTCCTTGGATCGTACAGTGCCGCCATCAGAAGTGGCCCCATATCGCGCTCCAGCTTCTTCTTGGCTCGTTCCTTGAGCGTTGAAAAGTCTTCAGCATCCGCCATGATCGCCGCACCTTTATTGTATTTATGTCATTGCCATATATGCAAAGGTTATAGCGAATCTAATCAAGCAATTGGATATGGCACAAAGGTTGGGTGCACTGCATAAGAGGGGAATCACTGAATCAATACATGTTGGGGACGGCAAGTATTTTTTATCTCTGAGCGACTTGCTAATGTTGCACGCAACATAAATCAAGCTGGTTTCGGCCGGTCGAGAAGTTTCTTGTTGGCTTCGTCCCACTGCTCGACCGTATATGCCTGGAATTCCGTCAAAATTGCCGATACGCGCACGAGGCCATCAGGCAGGCTGCGCTGAATTTTATGGCCAACCAGCATGGCAAACGATTCCTGGTCGAGGTCCGTCATTTCAAGTAGCGCTGGCAATGGGGTGTCCAGGGCTAGGGCAATCGCTTCCATGATCTTCAGCGAGGGGTTCGCTTTACCGTTGGTGAGATCGGAAAGAAATGAAACGGAAATGCCAGCGTGATCGGCCAACTGGTTTTTGGTGATACCTTGCTCGTCGAGCAGGCGCAAGACATTGGTAAAAAAAATTTGATTGTACACAGCAACCTGGACTTATAGATGCAAAGGATTTAGCCGCCAAATGTAGCAGCCACACGGTTACTACAAAACTATAAGCAAAGTCATGCCAATCGAGTTTGAGGTAGGTTGAGTTTTTGATTAAGTAATGCACATTGTATTTACACTCAAATAGAGGGGACCTCGAAAAACCCCGCCAGTCATGGCATGATGTTGTGGCACCAATTCTG
>JAZJZT010000085.1:0-56217 GCA_040389645.1 Pseudomonadota bacterium
CCTGTCAATTTATTTATCCCGGACGGTAGTGCGCCTGCGCGGGAACGACAGATTTACGCGTCCCGTCAATGAGTCATTCCGCCATAAATCCTGTTTTTCAGTGACGCCATGAACAAATCATTATTACTGGTCGCCGGCCTGCTGTCGCTGACTGCTCACGCGGCGCCGTTTTTGCCGCAAACGGGCAGCCAGGTGATCGAAACCCTGCCGCGC
Organism: Pseudomonadota bacterium; assembly: GCA_040389645.1. Classification (GTDB taxonomy): domain Bacteria; phylum Pseudomonadota; class Gammaproteobacteria; order Burkholderiales; family Burkholderiaceae_D; genus Rugamonas. Next base: position 214 of record JAZJZT010000085.1, read on the forward strand.
CGAAGCGCGCCCGCGCAGCAGGAATTGCAGCGCATGCGCGGCCGGCTTAGCGCCGCGCCGGACGACATCAAGCTCGCCGCCGATCTGGCGCAGCGCTATATCGCGCTCGGACGCAGCGAAACCGATCCGCGCTATTTCGGTTATGCGCAGGCGGCGCTGTCGCCCTGGTGGAGCCAGCCGGCGCCGCCACCAGAGGTGCGCCTGCTGCGCGCTACGCTGCTGCAGAACAGCCACCGTTTCGAGCTCGCGCTGGCGGACCTGGACGCGGTCACGCGCGCCGACCCGAATAATGCGCAAGCCTGGCTGACGCGCGCCACCGTGCAGACGGTGCAGGGCGACTACACCGGCGCCACCGCCAGTTGCGCGCGCCTGTCCAACCTGGCCAATCAACTGGTCAGCATCGCCTGCCTGAGCAATGTCGCCGGCATCACCGGCCGCCTGGCCGGCAGCGAACGCCTGCTCGACGCCACGCTTGAACGCAGCGGTGAAGTAGCGCCGGAATTGCAATCGTGGGTCTTGACGCTGCTGGCGGAAATGGCGACCAGGCGCGGAGACGCCGCCCTGGCCGAGGCGCGTTTCCGGCGCGCGCTGTCGGTCAGCCCGCGCGACAGCTACCTGCTCGGCGCCTATGCCGATTTCCTGCTCGACCAGCGCCGACCGGCCGATGTCGTCCGCCTGCTGAAAGACCAGGGCCGCATCGATGCCTTGTTGCTGCGCTACGCGCTGGCGCTGGCGCAGCTTGGCGGCATGCCGCGTGAACTGGCCGCCGCCAACCAGGAGTTGAAAGCGCGTTTCGACGCGGCCGCGCAGCGCGGCGACAGCGTGCACCGCAGAGAGGAAGCGCGTTACGCGCTGCACCTGCGCTACGATGCCGGCGCGGCGCTGGCACTGGCAAAGCAGAACTGGCAAGTGCAAAAGGAGCCGGCCGACGTGCGCATCCTGCTCGAAGCGGCGTTGGCCGCGAAAGACAAGTCGACTGTTAACATGGTGCTGGACTGGACCGGAAAAGTGTCGCTGGAAGACGCGGCGCTCGCCGCGCTGGCGCGCCAGGCGGGGAGGGAATTGTGATGCGCCGTCTTTTCATCATGTTATTTCTGCTGTGCGCCACCGGCAGCGCCTTCGCGCACAAGCCGAGCGACAGTTATCTGACGCTGCGCACCGACGGCACGCAGATTGCCGGCCAGTGGGACATTGCGCTGCGCGACCTCGATTTCGCGATTGGCCTCGACAGCGATGGCGACGGCGAACTGACCTGGAATGAAATCCGCGTGCGGCACGCCGATATCGCCGCCTATGCGCTGGCGCGGCTGCAATTGTCGGCCGAGGGACAGGCTTGCACCGTCACGGCGGGCGAACAACTGGTCGACCGCCATACCGACGGCGCCTATACCGTGCTGTACTTCCGCGCCGCCTGCCCGGCGCCGCTCGCGCATCTCGGCATCACGTACCGCCTGTTCGCCGATACCGACCCGCAGCACAAGGGACTGGTACGGGTCGAAGACGGCGGCAACACGACCACCGCCATTTTTGGCGCGGAACAGGCGGGGCAAGTGCTGACGCTGCGCCAGCCGGACCGCCTGAAGGAATTCGGCGCCTACGTCAAGCACGGCGTCTGGCATATCTGGATCGGCTTCGATCACATATTATTCCTGGTCTCGCTGCTGCTGCCGGCCGTGCTGGTGTGGCGCGAACATGGCTGGAGCGAGGCGCCGGACTTCCGCAGCGCCGCCATCGATGTCCTGAAAATCGTCAGCGCGTTCACGCTGGCGCACTCGATCACGCTCAGCCTGGCCGCCTTGCAGGTGGTCGCGCTGCCGTCGCGCTGGGTGGAATCGGCGATCGCAGCCTCCGTCGTCGTCGCGGCCTTGAACAACCTGGCGCCGGTGGTGCGGGAGCGGCGCTGGGTCGCCGCCTTCGGCTTCGGCCTGATCCACGGCTTCGGTTTCGCCAGCGTGCTGGCGGACCTGGGATTGCCGCAAGGCGCGTTGCTGATGGCGCTGATCGGATTCAATGTCGGCGTCGAACTGGGGCAACTCGCCATCGTCGCCGTGTTCCTGCCGCTGGCCTTCGCCATGCGCGCCAGCTGGGTTTACCGCCGCGTGCTGATGCTGGGCGGATCGGCCGTGATCGTGCTGATCGCCGCCATCTGGCTCAGCGAGCGCGCGTTCGACGTGCGGCTGGCCGCCTTTGGCAGCGGCCAGGCGGCGTTCAACATGGCGGCGCGCTGAATCCTGGCGCGGAGTCTCAAAAAATGGGATTCCCGCCTGCGCGGCGGTCCGCCGATGCGGAATGACAATTCTACGGTCGGTGGCTTAACTTAACGGCATTACATTCTTACCCAGCTACCCTTGTAGAGTATCGGCCCGGTCGGTCCGTTCGGGTCCGGCGAACCGCCTTTCGGCTCCAGGCTGATCGCCAGCAGCACGACATCGTCGCCGATCGCGCGCTCGTTCAGCGTCAGCCTGGCGCCGCGGTTGTCGGCCAGGATGCCGAGCGAACGGGGATTGCCCTGTTTCGCGATCGCCCACAATTGCAGCGTCTTGTCGCTGGCCACCGGCACGTCGTTGAGCACGCGCACATCGAGCGTGCGGTGGCGGCTGTCCGCCGTCAGCAGCAGGGCAGTTTGCGCCTTGTCGTCCGTCAGCGTGGCGATGCGGTCGATGACGGGCGTGTCCAGCCGGCCGCTGACAAGCACGGTTGCCAGCAGCACCGCCAGCGCGCCCGAAGCCAGGCTCAGCGAACGCCACAAGCCTAGATCTCCGCGCCAGAACTGCCACGGTTTGACCGGCGCTTCCAGATTCAGGCGCCGCTCAATGCCGCGCCAGACTTGCGGGCGCGGCGTCTGCGCGGGCGCGAATTCGCCCAGCGGCCCAAGACGCTCCTGCCATTCGGCCGTGATGCGGCGCAGCGCCGCGTCGTTATGCAGCCACCCTTCGAAGCGGCGCCGCGCGCCGCCCTTCAAGGTGCCGAGCGCATATTCGGCCGCCAGCTTTTCGCGCAGCGGCGCGTTATCCCGGATATTCATTGGCGCTCCCGCTTGGTCAGGCAGGTTTTCAGGCGTTCCAGTCCGCGCCGTATCCAGGTCTTGACGGTGCCGATCGGCAGCGCCATCTGCTGCGCCACTTCGCTGTGCGACAGGTCGTGATAAAACGCCATGCCGATCACTTGCCTATGCAATCCTTCCAGCGTGGACATGCAATAGGCCAGCGCCTTCGCGTCGCTGCTCATTTGCAGCGCTTCGATCGGCGTTGCTTGCGGGTCCATTAGAGCCTCCATGACTGCCTTGTCGAATTGTTCGGCATCGATTTCGACCGCCGTATCGCTGCGGCGCAGTAAATCCAGCGCCTTGTTGCGCACGATGGTCGCCATCCACGTCATCGGGGAGGCAAGGTGGGACTGGTAGCTGCCGGCTGCATGCCAGATCGCCACGAATCCTTCCTGCAAGGCTTCTTCAGCCAGTTCCCTCTTGAACAGTATACGTAAGGCGAAGCCGAACAGTTTCGGCGAAGTTGCGTCATACAGCAAACGAAACGCACCCGCATCGCGCCTGGCGGCGGCCGTCAGCCATGTGCGCAGCTGGTCGGGATCGGTCTGTCGGTCATTGGGCACGGCGCATCCTGGCAAGAAGGTTGAATTTTCTGTCTTCGTAACGAGCGTGCAGGGTAGCGTATATCTTGCCGGTCTGGCAAGGAGAGGTGTCAATCACGTGCGCGGATGCGGCATTATTGTCATTCCCGCGCAGGCGGGAATCCCATTCCGCTGCGCCGTCCGGGATACAAAATGGGATTCCCGCCTTCGCGGGAATGACAGAGCTACGGCCTGTGGACTTAACTTTTGCGCCGGCCGCTTATCGCTGTCCGGGGTTGAAGTTCTTTTTGAAACCCATCCAGCACTGGTAGTAATCGGGTTGCAGCTGCGGCGAGGCGAGCGCGTACGCGGTTGGGCAGATTACGTCGCGGGTCTCGAACATGAAGGCCATCGTCGCGTCGACCTTGTGCGGCACGCTGGTATCGATGCTGCTCGCCTTGTCAAAAGTCGGCGCGTCCGGCCCGTGCCCGCTCATGCAGTTGTGCAGGCTGGCGCCGCCGGGCCGGAATCCTTCGGACTTGGCGTCGTACTGGCCGTGGATCAGTCCCATGAATTCGCTGGCGACGTTGCGGTGGAACCAGGGCGGCCTGAAGGTGTTCTCGGCCACCAGCCAGCGCGGCGGGAAGATCACGAAGTCCAGCGTGTCGACGCCGGGCGTGTCGCTCGGCGCCTGCAACACCAGGAAGATCGACGGGTCCGGGTGGTCGGTGCTGATCGAGCCGATCGCATTGAAATGGCGCAGGTCATATTTGTAGGGCGCGTAATTGCCGTGCCAGGCCACGACGTCGAGCGGGGAATGGCCGATCTTCGCGCGCCACAGGTTGCCGCAGAATTTGGACACCAGTTCGAAGTCTCCTTCGCGGTCTTCATACGCCGCGTGCGGCGTCAAAAAGTCGCGCGGATTGGCCAGGCCGTTGGAGCCGATCGGTCCAAGGTCCGGCAGGCGCAACAGGGCGCCGAAGTTTTCGCAGATATAGCCGCGCGCCGCGCCGTCCGGCAGCGTCACCTGGAAACGCACGCCGCGCGGAATCACGGCGATTTCCTGCGGTTCCAGGTCGATCACCCCCAGTTCGGTGGCGATGCGCAACCGGCCCTGCTGCGGCACGATCAATAATTCTCCGTCGGCCGAATAAAAGTATCGGTCCCGCATGTCGCTATTGGCCGCGTACAGGTGAATTGCGCAACCGCTTTGCGCCTCGGGCGAACCATTACCGGCCATCGTCACCCAGCCTTCGATGAAATCGGTGGCGGCATCGGGCAGCGGCAGCGGGTCCCAGCGCAACTGGTTCGGCGGCGCCGCGACCTGGTCGAAGCGGCTGACGATGCGGCCGTTCTCCATCGGCTCGAACGGCTGGTGCATGGCGGCCGGGCGGATGCGGTACAGCCAGGAACGTCGGTTGTGGCTGCGCGGCGCAGTGAAGGCGGTGCCGGACAATTGTTCGGCGTACAGGCCGTAGGCGGCGCGCTGCGGAGAGTTCTGGTGCGCGGGCAGGGCGCCGGGCAGGGCTTCGGTGGCGAATTCGTTGGCGAAGCCGCTCTGGTAGCGGCTATCGGCGGTGTGGAATGCGGTGGGTGGGTTCACGCTGTTCTCCCGTTGGATTGTCGTGCGGCGAAACGTCGCTGCGGAAGCAATACTGTAGTGCAGCCCCGTCATTTTTACGATATAAATACAAAAATGTAGCGTATTGATTGTGTAAATAAAGGGTAAAGATGACGGAATTGCGCGAGCTGGATCTGAATTTGCTGGTGGTGTTCCAGGAGGTTTACCGGGAGCGCCAGATCTCGGCCGCGGCGAAGCGGCTGAAGTTGACGCAGTCGGCCGTCAGCAATGCGCTGGCGCGGCTGCGGCGCAGCTTCGGCGACGAACTGTTCGTACGTACCGCCGCCGGCATGCAGCCGACGCCGCTGGCCGAACACTTGTCGGAACCGGTCGCCGCGGCCCTGGCCCAGGTCGCGCTGGCGCTGCACCGGCCGGAACCGTTCGATCCGGCCGCCAGCCGGCGCAAGTTCACGCTGGCGATGACCGATGTCGGCGAAGTGTATTTCATGCCGGTGCTGGTCGAGCGCTGCGGCGCGCTGGCGCCGCATGTCGAGATCGCCACGGTGCGCGCCGGCAGCGTCGATCTCAAGACCGAAATGGAAGCGGGGCGGGTCGACCTGGCCATCGGCGCCTTCGACGACGTCTCGGAAGCGCTGTATCAGCGCCGCCTGTTCAGCCAGCCCTATGTCAGCATGTTCCGCGCCGGCCACGCGCTGGACCGCAAGCAGCCGCCGACCTTGAAACAGTTTTTGGCGGCGCGGCACCTGATCGTGGCGTCGCTGGAAAGCCCCTATGATCGCATCAACCAGCTGCTGGAAAAGGCTGGCGTGCTGGCCGCCGCCGGTTTTCGGGTGCCGCATTTCACGGCCGTGCCCTACATCGTCAGCAGCACCGACCTGGTCGTCACGGTACCGCAAAAACTGGCCGAGCGCGCGGCGGCGCCGTTTAATCTGCGCTATCTAAAACCGCCGCTGCGGCTGCCTGCGCTGCAGACGAATATCTTCTGGCATCGTCGCTATAACCAGGACGACGGCAACCAGTGGCTGCGCGGGTTGATCGCGCAACTGTTCGCAGAATAGGAGTCAACGTTCAGCCCTGCCGCGCCAGCGCCGAATCGAGCAATTCGGTCAGGCGGCGCGTCTCGACCGGCTTGACCATGTGGTGATCAAAACCGGCCGCGCGCGACAGTTCGCGGTCATGCGCCTGTCCATATCCGCTCAGCGCGATGAACATCGCCTGGCCGGCGCGCGGGTCTTGCCGCAATTGCCGCGCCAGTTCGTAGCCGGTGATGTCGGGCAGGCCGATATCGAGAATGAACACGTCGGGCGCGATGTCGCGCACGACCTCGGCGACGCGCGCGGCGTTGTCCAGCACCGCCACGCGGTGTCCCGCCGCTTCGAGCAGGATGGCGAGCGAGTTCGCGGCATCCTGGTTGTCGTCGACGATCAGGATGCGCCTGGCTGCCGCCTTGCCCGGCGCCTGTTCGTGCGGCGCGGCCGGCGGCGGCGCGTCGCTGGCGGCCAGCGGCAGCGTCACGGTAAACGCGCTGCCGCGGCCGGCGCCCGCGCTGTGCGCTTCGACCTGGCCGCCATGCAGCACGACGATGCTTTTGACCAGCGCCAGGCCGATACCGAGACCGCCTTGCGCGCGGTCGGGCGCGCGCCGGCCCTGGGTGAACAGTTCGAACACGTGGGGCAGCAATTCCTCCTCGATGCCCTGGCCGCGATCGGCGACAGTGATGCGCACCGCGCCGCCGTCGACGCTGACACTCAGGCTGATCTCGCCGGAAGCGGGGGAGTATTTGGCGGCGTTGTTGAGCAGGTTCGACAGGATCTGCACCAGGCGCGTGCGGTCGCCCCGCACGTGTACCGGCCGCGCATCGATCTGCATCAGCAGCAGGTGCCGGCGCGCCTCGATCAGCGGGCGCACCTGTTCGACCGCGTGCAGCACGAGCGCCTTCACGTCCAGGTCTTCCAGGTCGAGCTGCACCAGGCCGCGCGTGACGCGCGACACGTCCATCAGTTCGTCGATCAGCTTGGCCATGTGCCCGACCTGGCGCGAAATGACTTCGCTGGTCTGGCTGATGCGCCGCGCATCGATGGCGGGCAGTTTCAGGATTTCCGCCGCGGCGCTGATGGGCGCGAGCGGGTTGCGCAATTCGTGCGCCAGCATCGCCAGGAATTCATCCTTGCGGCGGTTGTTTTCCAGCAGCGCATCCTCGGCCCGCTTGTGGGCGTCGATATTGATGGTCGCGCCGATCAGGCGTTGGGCGCGGCCCTGCGCATCGACCTCGATTTTTGCCCACGTCGACAGCCACCTGATCGCGCCACCGGGCAGCAGCGCACGGAATTCCGCCGAGTAGCCGCTCTTGTCGCGGATCGCCGCGTCGACCTTGTCCCACAGCGGCGCGCGGTCGTCGGGATGGATCAGCGCCGAAAAGCTGTCGGTATCGAGCGTGAAGCGGGCCGGGTCGACGCCGTGCAGCGCAAACACGCGGTCGGACCAGATGATATGGTTGTCGGCGATGTCCCATTCCCAGATGCCGATATCGCCGGCTTCGGTGGCCAGCCGCAGCCGCTCCTCGGCGGCGTGCAATTCCTGCTGCGCCTGCTCAATGGCGGAAACGTCGGTATTGGTGCCGAACCATTGCAGTACGCCGTTCTCGTCCCTGAGCGGGGCCACCAGTGTAAAGAACGGGCGGTAGCGGCCATCCTTGCCGCGCAGAGGGAAAATCATTTCGAACGGCGTGCCGTCGCTGAGCGACTGCAGCCATTTTTCCATCACACTGGGCAGTATCTCGGGATCGTGCACCGCTTGCCAGCCCCATCCTTCCATGTCGGCTGGGGTGGTGCCGGTGTACTCGTACCAGCGCTCGTTATACCAGTGGATGGCGCCGCTGGCGTCGGCCATCCACGCCAGTTGCGGGATGGTATTGGCCAACTGTTTCAGGCGCAGCTCGCTGGCACGCAAGGCCGTGTCCGCCTGCATCTGCTCGGTGACATCCTCGTGCACCAGCATCACTTCCTGCACCTGTCCCGCCGCATCCATGATCGGGTGGGCCGACGCCGTCAGCCAGCGCGCCCGGCCCGGCAGCTTGATTTCGGCCGGATCGTAGCAAATCGCCGGCAAGGTCACCGACTCGCCGGCAAAGGCCCGGCGCAGATAAGGCGTGATGCCTTTTGCTTCCAGTTGGGGATCGGTGAGAATGTTGTAACCGCCGTGCAGCACGTGATGCTTCAGGGCCGGGATATGTTCGGCGCCCCAGAGCTTTTCCCAAGCCTTGTTGACTTGCACGGTTTTCCCGCGCATGTCCAGCAACTGGACGCTGAAGGGAGCCTGGTCGAACAGGGTCTTGAAGCGCGCATCGGACTCGGCCGGAACAGGTTCGCGGCCATCGTTGTGCATGGTGGTGGAGTCGATCGACGAGGTCATAAGCCCGGCTCAAGGTGGAGCCCTATTATGCCTCATGCAAGTCACATTCCCGCGCACAGCCGTTTCAAGCGATCGACTGGCGGGAGCGGCCATCGGCTTGCCGCTCCCGCCGTGGATTACTTCCTCACCGCGGCGGGTTGCGGCTGCGCTTTTGCTTGCGCAGCTTGAGCTTGCGCGACCTGCTGATCACGCGCGGCCTGCTCGCGCGCCTTCTTTTTGCTCATGTGGTGACCCACCGCGCAACCCGCGGCAGCGCCGGCCAGGCCATGGTGGCCGGCGACATGTCCCGCCACCCCGCCGACCAGCGCGCCTTTTATACAGCCGGCGTTGGAGACGCCGCTCACGGACGCCAGCGACAGCAGCAAGGCCAGGGAGACAAGTTTGGTTTTCATGATGGGATTCCTTGTATGAATAAAATGAGCAAGGCACGGAAGCGCACCCATGTCTCCAGCATAGGCCTCTGTCGACTTCCTGTAGGTACGGCAACTAACACTGCCCGCAAGCCCCCTGGTCAACCGTCACTCCTGCTGCAACTGGCCCCATGCGATCTGCCAGAAACCGTTCTTGCCGTTGCTCTTGTTCGCCAGCAGCGCCGGTTGCAGCGTCATGTGCAATTCGGCCAGCCGCGCCGGGTCGACCAGCACGTTCGGTGTTTGCTGGCGCAGGATAGGCAGCACGTCCGGTTTTACGTGATACTTCAGGATCTTGGCGGCCTGCATGCCGGCCAGGCTGCCGACCTGCGCAAAATCAGCGCCCAGGTACAGCACCGCTCCGGGCACTTGCACCATCGCCAGCGTGACGACCGGCACCTGGTTCGCCGCCCCGAAATCGCCGAGGTCGGTCGCCGGTTCGTAACGTCGCAAACCATAATAGGCGTCCAGCGGCACGGCGAACATTTGCGCGCCCTGGCCCTGCGCATACATGGCCTTGAGCGACGGCACGATGCTGTCGGTCTTGGCGACCTGGCGCGCCGTCACCGCCATGCCGAGTTGACGTGCGCTGGCCGTGGCCGCCGCCACATTGCTCACGCCATTCTCGTCGTCGGTATGGATCATGCCGATCCGGCTGACATGCGGGAAGATGCGGCGCACGATGCGCATCGATTCGTTCATGTCCGTGTACAGCGTGGAACCGGTCGCGCCGGGGCCGGCGTCGACCAGGGAAACGCAGCCGGCATCCTCGGGATTGGCGACGGCAGTAAACACCACCGGTATCCTGGCGTCTTCCAGGATGGGGCGCGCATAGCGGGTGGCCGGCGTGCCGATGGTCAGCACCAGGTCCGGCTTGGCGGCGGCGATACGCACCGCTTCCTGGCGTATCCGCATCAGCACGCCCATGCGGCTCCAGAAACCGCCGTGCTCGATGTCAAAATCGATCTTGACCCGGTGTACGCTGAGGTTCTTGCCATCGACGATATCGTTGCTGCGCAGTGTATCGAGAAAGCCGGCCAAGGCTTCCTGGAACGGTTCGATGTCGGTCACCTGCAATACTTCGACCTTGAACACGTGGGTTCCTTCCAGCGCTTCCGGCGCCAGCGGCTCGATCGCCTGGGATGGCAGCGCGGCGGCGCCGCATGCCAGTGCCAGGCTTGCTATCAGTTTTTGCATGTCTTTCTGCTGTCTTGTTGGTTATCGGTAGGCCAATTAAAGCAGAAAACCATGCAACTTAGACAATAAAATACTGATCCGGCGAGCCAATCGGCACGCCTGGCAAGCCAGCGGGGCTCACACCGTCACAAGGTTGCCGTTTCTGGCGCGGTGCGCCGACAGCAGCCGGACATAGGCGCGCGCCAGCCGGTGGCAATCGCCGGGCCAGCGTCCCGACAGGTAATTGCCGTCGGTGACGATGAAACCGGACGGCTTCGCCGTTGCCGTGCCGCGCCGCGAAAACAGCGGGCCGGGATCGAAATCGGCCGGATCGGCCAGCGCCTGGCGCACCTCGTCGGCCACGGTTTGCAGATAGGTGCGGTAATAATCCCCCAGCCAGGACACCGTCAGCAGCCAGGCGGTCAACTCCATGCTGGCGGGCAGGGCGGTGGTCTTGCGGCCGTGCAGCACCGACTTGCCGGTGCGCGGATCGATGCTGCGCGCCGCCAGCAGCACGCCGTGGCAGACCGCCGCCACCGGCTTGTCGGCCGTGAAAAAATCGAGGCAGATGCACTGGGCCAAGGGCGATTCCAGCATGGTCTTGACGCCGGCCGCGTGGCCGCCGGGGATGACCAGGCCGTCGAACAGTTCCGGCACCACGTTGGCATACGACAGCGGCGCATTGAATTGCGGCGAGCGCGCCATGGCGCGGTAGCATTCCAGGTCGGCCGGGCGCGTCATCAGCAGCGGGTTCAGCAAGCCAAAACCCAGGTCGGTCAGGCGGCGGTCGGCGTGGCCGGGCGCGCCGGCCGGCGTGGCGAAGCGCACATCGGCGCCGGCGGCCGTCAGCGCTTGCCAGATCACCGCGCTTTCGGTCGGGTCGTGCCCTTCTTCGGGCAGGATGCACAATATCCTCATGGCCGCGGCGGCACCGGCTGGCGCGACATATTGGACGAATTCATAATACTTTCCTCCCGAATAAAATGGTCAGATTAGCATGATTTGTATTGTATTTTTGGCAGGAATCCTCTAGCCGGGACTATGCGCCCTGTGTTAGCCGAAGGGGCGCACGCCGATCAACAAGCCATGCAGCCAGAATGCAAACAGCACCCAGGCTGCGCCGCCGACGGCGATCGTCGCCAGCGTGCCGCCCGTCGTGCCGGCCGGATAAGTCGTGCCCAACCGGCGGTCGCGCCGGCGCGACGCGCGGAAGCACAAGACGGCCCATACCAGGAAACTGCCGAACAGGATCACGTCGGCCAGCGTACCGTTGGCCAGCAGGTGGGCCAGCGCCCAGACTTTTACGGCCAACACCATCGGGTGGTGTAATCTTGCCTTGATGCCGTTGCGCGGCACATAAGCCGCCGCCAGCAAGATAAAGGAAATCAAGGTCAGCAGCGCGGCCAGGTGACGCATGGCCGTCGGCGGGTGCCAGAGGAAAGTGGGAGCTTGCCGCGCCAGGCCAAAACCCCAGACGATCAGCGCGAAACCTGCGATCGACACCACCGAATACAGTCCCTTCCACGTCATTTCGCCAAGGCGCGCGCGCATCGCCGTGCGCCAGTCGTCGGCGACGATGCGGACCGAATGCGCGCCCAGGAAAATGATCAAACCCAGTATCAATATGGTCATCGTGTCGGCCTTGAAGTAAATTGAGATGGCTGACGATACCTCTGAATGATTGGATATGCAATCTTAAATGATCGACAATGCAATGTCTTCAGACTGTTCCCATTAGAGGAGAAAAAATTGAAACCTTCACGCCAGATCGCCATCGGAATCCTGCTGTTGCTTGGTGGAGTTGCCCAGGCCAAGGGACCCAAGACCAATGCCGAGGGGCAGCCCGGCGTTTTCGATTACTATGCGCTGGCGCTCAGTTGGGCGCCCAATTTCTGCGCATCCCACACCGATCCGCACGAATGCGCCACCGGCAGGCAGTACGGTTTTGTGCTGCACGGCTTGTGGCCACAGTATCTGAAGGGGTATCCGCAAAGCTGTTCGACGCAGAAAATTACCCCAGAGCTGACGGCCAGATACGGGCCGATGTTTCCCTCTCCCGGCCTGATCCGGCATGAATGGCCCAAGCACGGCACCTGCTCCGGGCTGCAACCCGCCGATTATTTCGAGTTGACGTCCCGCCTGAAAAAAGGGCTGGCGATACCGGCAGCCTATCTGCGCCCGACCAGTCCTGTCAGGGTGACCAACGGCGAGTTCATGCAAGCCTTCAAGGCGGCCAATTCCTCATTGGCGGAAAACGGCGTGCTGCCGTTTTGCAGCGGCGCGGGGCGTTTCCTGCAAGAGATCCACGCCTGTTACGACAAGGCCGGTACTTCGATGAGTTGCAGCCCAGGGGAAGTCAAGCGTTCTCGTACCAGTTGCGGACAGGAATCGTTCCTGTTGCAGAACGTACGCTGACTCGGAAACTGATCCAGACCAGACCATTCCGCCCTTGTGACAAAGAGTGCATTTTATCAATCTGCAAACTGTTATTCTTGCCAGCAAGCAGCATGCATCACTGTTCCAGTGCCTATCCAATAACTTTTATAAAGCATTTCCATGGCAAACTTCGGATTTTTAATGCGTTTGACCTGCTCTGTTTTTATCGTGCTTATCACTCCTGCGAAGGCATGGTCAGGATCGTTCGAACAGGATTTTGCGATTGTTTTCATCGACGAAAAAACCGAAGCGAAGTTCGGTGTCATACCGCTGAATCGGGATGTTCTGGCAAATGGAGTCGATGCCATCGTCAATGCTGGCGCCAAAGGATTGGTGGTAAAATTTTTTCTGGATCAATCGAAAGAAGAGAAGGGTGACAAGCGCTTGGCCAACTCATTTTCACTGATCCCCACCGTTCTGCAAGCTCGGCTGGACAACACCAAAAACAACCCGAATCCACTTGCCGACAGGTTCACTCTTTCATTTTCTTTCAATGTTGCCACGGCTGGTTCAAGCGGTTGGATTCCGCTACCCCTGTTCGCAAATAATGCTGCGGATATTGGATTTGTCGACTTCAATTCCACACTGGTGCCCATGGTAGAGCAATATCAATCGCACTTTGTCAAATCCCTGGTTCTCTGCGCAATTGAATTGGCGGCGAAGAGGAAAGCCGTTTTCTATGAAGGCAGTCAAATACAAGTTGGCACACACGTCATCAAGCTTGACAGCAAAAATCAAGCGACAGCAAGATTGATTTCATCGCAATTCACTCAAAGCGTTTCGTTCAATTCCGTACTGGATGGAACTGCCAATGAGAAATTAAAAAACAAAGTCGTCATTTTGGCATACGACGGGCCTCACATAGATAAGTTTGTAACGATTTTGGGGCCAATGGGCGCTCATCGATATTTCGTTCATGTTTTAAAGTCGATATACGATAGTGAATAATTTGCAACTCGGGGTCAGTTCCGGCATTTGCCAATCCCGTGCAAATGCCGGAACTGACCCCGGTCCACCCGTCCAATCTTGACGAAATAATTACTTTCCTCCATTATTTCGCCACATTTTGGAGGCAAAATGGAAACATTCCGCGCCGGGCGGTCCGCATGGTCAAAGCGGCCTTCCTGCGCGCGGAGCATCGATGACATTTTTATGAAAGGTGATTAATGACGCAATATTGTACTTGTCCTACCTGCAACCAATCCGTGGCACGGCCCGCTGAACTCGTCCAGGGGCAGATGGAAACGATCAGTGGTGCCAGGGTCATCATGCAGCCGGGCTGGACCCTGGCGCACTGGAGCGGCGCCAATTTTGCGGCGATGACTTCGATCGAAATCCACAATTTTCAGCAACTGGGGCACAAGCTGCGGGTAGGGGCGTCCTTTTATCTTTACACCGGGGCGGTGCCCGGCGCCCGGCCGCAGCAGCTGGCGCTGATGGGACTGGGCGGCGGCAATCGCTATACCATCGACCACGTGATCGGCAACCAGCTGGAGGTATTTTACAAGGGTAACAACGCGGCCAATCCGGCCGAAGTGACGGTGAGACTGGGTTGCGGCGGCACCATCGCTTTCAATGGCGCTCGCCAGGCAACCGGCTTCAATGTCACCGCCAACGTGCCGAGACTGACGATCTAGATCTAGCAGAGCGCTTCGATATACCGCGCATCGACCTGCGCGCAATAGCCGGCGCAGGCCAGCCGCGCCGCGTTGGCCGCCGCGTGCACCAGCATCTCGGCATTCGCGTGCAGGCACATCGAGACGATGATGGCGGGCGGCTGCGGCTGCACCGGCAGTTCGACGAAATCCCCGTTATCCAGGTAACTGCTGACGAACAGGCTCGGGATCGCGGCCACGCCGTAGCCATCCTTGACCAGTTGCACGATCGCGGCCACCGATGGCGAACAGGTGATGCGCGTCTGCTCCAGCGGAAATGCGGCCAGGTTCGCCATTTTCGTCACGATTTCTTCGAGCATGCGCTGCGGCGCGGTGCCGCGCCCGAAGGTGAGGATCGGCAGTTGCAGCAGGCGCTGGTGCAAGCCTTCCTTGCGCGTTTCCAACAGGCCCTTGCGGGCGATCCAGTGCACCGGGTAGACGGCCAGCGCTTCGGAGACGATTTCGCTGCTGTCGATGCCTTCGACCTGCACGATCAAATCCAGCTCGCGCGCCCGTAATCTCTTTTCCAGCACATGGCTGATGTCCACCGTCAGTTCGATTTCCAGTTCCGGGTAGCTGGCGTTCAATTCCCGGATATATTGGGCCAGCCAGCTGTGCACGACCGATTCGATCACGCCCAGCCTGAGCCGGCCGCGCACCGCGCTATCCTTGCGCGCGGCGTTTTGCAGCCGGCGCGTGGCGTCGACCACGGCCTTGGCGTGGCTGAGCAGGTATTCGGCGTTGGCGGTGAGCCGGAATTCCTTCGAACTGCGGTCGATCAGTTCGGTCTGCAATTCTTCTTCCAGCGTCTTGATGCGCAGCGAGATCGCGGCTGGGGTGGCGTGCAGCGCGCGGGCGGTGGCGCGGAAGCTGCGCAACTGGGCCAGGGTGACGAAAGTTTCCAGGAAACGGGTATTCATGGCGGCGCCGGTGAAAGGGGTAGGCAAGAATACCTTAACCTGGAGCGCCCGTAACGAAAAGGGTGGTAAGAAAAACTATCCAGCCACGGCTAAAAAAACTAGATAGCTTGTCGCTTTATTCACGTCTATTCTTACCTCATTGCATTGACGACCCGACCAGCGAGTGCTTCCATGACCCCTCTAGAATTACGCCACCAAGTACGCAGCGGCCAGTTCCGCCTTCCGACCGCCGGCTATTGCGGCGCCTTTGCGCAGGCGAACCTGGTGATCCTGCCGCAGGCGCATGCCGACGACTTTCTGCGTTTTTGCCAGCGTAACCCGAAAGCCTGCCCCTTGCTGGCGGTCGGAGAACCCGGGCAGTGGAACCTGGCCGACATCGGCGCCGATATCGACCTGCGCAGCGATGTCCCCGGCTACAACATCTATCGCGGCGGCCAGCTGGCGTCGCAAACATATTCTTTGCACGATGTCTGGCGCGACGACCTGGTCGCCTTCGCGATCGGCTGTTCGTTCTCGTTCGAGCAGATGCTGATCGAAGCCGGCATCCCGCTGCGCCACATCGAGCAGCGCCGCAATGTCGCGATGTACCGCACCAATATCCGCAACCGCCCGGCCGGCCCGTTCGGCGGCCACATGGTGGTGTCGATGCGGCCGATGAAGGCGGCCGACGCGGTGCGCGCGATCCAGATCACGAGCCGCTTCCCGGCCGTGCACGGCGCTCCGGTCCACATCGGCGATCCGTCGCTGATCGGCATCGACGACCTGGCGCAACCGCATTACGGCGACGCGGTCGCCGTCGCCGCCGATGAATTGCCAGTGTTCTGGGCGTGCGGCGTCACGCCACAGGAAGCGCTGCGCAGCGCGCAGCTGCCGCTGGTCATCACCCACCAGCCGGGCTACATGCTGGTGACGGATATTCCGAACGCCACCTTGGCCGCGCTCTAGTCTTTACAAATTAAAACCAAAGCGGTGCCTGTTCCGGACGCGTCGTGCGACCGGCGGCAGCGTGCCGCCCGAATTACCACAAGAGGAGACAAATCATGAATACAAGAACAATCACCGAGGCGCAGCCGGAAGGATATTTCGCCTGGTTCCATGCGCTGACGGGCAAGGAACGCCGCACTTTCTGGAGCTGTAAAATCGGCTACGCGCTCGACGCGATGGATACGCAATTTCTCAGTTTCGTTATTCCTACCCTGATCGCCAGCTGGGGCCTGTCCAAGGGCGACGCCGGTCTGATCGGCACCATCACCTTGCTGACGTCGGCCGCCGGCGGCTGGCTGGCCGGCATCCTGTCGGACCGCATCGGCCGCGTTAAAACGCTGCAACTGACGATTTTATGGTTCGCCTTCTTCACCGTGCTGTGCGGCCTGGCGCAGAACTTCAACCAGTTATTGTTGGCGCGCGGCCTGATGGGCTTTGGCATGGGCGGCGAATGGACCGCCGGCGCCATCCTGATCGGGGAGGTGATCCGCGCCAAGGACCGCGGCAAGGCGGTCGGCATGGTGCAGGCCGGGTGGGCGATCGGCTGGGGCGTGTCGGCCTTGCTGTACGCGCTGATGTTTTCGCTGCTGCCGCCGGAATGGGCCTGGCGTTCACTGTTCCTGCTCGGGATATTGCCGGCGCTGTTCGTGATTTTTATCCGCCGCTTCGTCGATGAACCGGAAGTGTTTGTCGCGCAGCAGAAAAAGCTGGAGGATAGCGAAGAACGCGCCTCGTTCGCCGAAATCTTCTCGCCCAAGCTGCTCAGCATCACCGTGCGCGCCGTGCTGCTGACCACCGGTGCCCAGGGCGGATATTATGCGATCACCACCTGGCTGCCGACCTTCCTTAAAACCGAACGCCACCTGACGGTGCTCGGCACCGGCGGTTACCTGGCGATGGTCATCGTCGGCTCGTATGTCGGCTACATCGTCAGCGCCTTTTTGACGGACCTGTTGGGACGCAAGAAGAACTTCATCCTGTTCGCCGTCGGCTCGCTGTGCATCGCACTGGCTTACACCCGCCTGCCGGTCACCGATACGATGATGCTGTTCCTCGGCTTCCCGCTCGGCTTTTTCGTCTCCGGCGTATTCAGCGGCATGGGCGCGTTTTTGACCGAGCTTTTCCCGACCCGCATCCGCGGTTCGGGCCAGGGCTTCAGCTACAACATGGGGCGCGCGATTGGTTCGCTGTTCCCGCTGCTGATCGGCATGTCCAGTCACTACATGGAACTGGGCGCGGCCATCGGCCTGTATGCCGCCTGCGCCTACGGCGTGATGATCGTGGCGGCGCTGACGCTGCCCGAAACGGCCGGCAAAAAACTTGAAGCCTGATTCGTACCGGGACCCGAGGGCATGTGGCCAAGCTTGATTGCCTGATGAATCATGCCTGGTATGGATTCCCGCCTTCGCGGGAATGACATTCCTCCTCCCATGCAGAGCCCTGTGACATCGCATCCAGAACCAACATAAGAGACCTATCATGAAAAACGACACTTCCCATCATCCACTGCGCTGGCAATTCTGGGTCGACCGCGGCGGCACTTTTACCGACATCGTCGCGCGCCGCCCGGACGGCAAGCTGGTCACCCATAAACTGCTGTCCGAATATCCCGAGCGTTACGACGACGCCGTGGTGCAGGGCATGCGCGACTTGCTCGGCCTGCGCGCCGGCGAAGCGCTGCCGGTGGAGCAGATCGAAGTCGTCAAGATGGGCACGACGGTTGCGACCAACGCACTGCTGGAACGCAAGGGCGCGCGCACGGCGCTGGCGATCACGCGCGGCTTCGCCGATCAGTTGCGCATCGGCTACCAGGATCGGCCGGACATTTTCGCCATGCGCATCGCGCTGCCGGACCTGATCTACGAGGAAGTGATCGAAGTCGACGAACGCATCGGCGCGCACGGTGAAGTGCTGGCGGCGCCGGACGAAGTCCAATTGCTGCGGCAATTCAGGCAGTTGCGCAGCCGGGGCATCGACGCGATCGCGATCGTGCTGATGCACGCCTACCGCTACCCGCAACACGAACTGCGCTTGCAGGCGTTGGCAAAAACCGCCGGCTTCACGCAGATTTCGGTCAGCCACCAGGTCAGCCCCTTGATGAAAATCGTCGGACGCGGCGACACCACCGTGGTCGATGCCTATCTGTCTCCAGTGCTGCGCGATTACGTCTCGCGAGTTTCGTCCGAAACGGGACCGGTGCGGCTGATGTTCATGCAATCGAACGGCGGACTGACCGATGCCGGCCGCTTCCAGGGCAAGGATGCGATCCTGTCCGGCCCGGCCGGCGGCATCGTCGGCGCCGTCAAGAGTTGCGAAGCGATCGGCCTGCGCCAGGTGATCGGTTTTGACATGGGCGGCACGTCGACCGACGTCGCCCATTACGACGGCGCCTATGAACGGGTGTTCGAAACCGTCGTCGCCGGCGTGCGGGTGCGCGCGCCGATGATGCATATCCATACCGTCGCTGCCGGCGGCGGCTCGATCTGCAGTTTTGAACATGGCCGCTTCAAGGTGGGACCGGAATCGGCCGGTGCCAATCCCGGCCCGGCCAGCTACCGCAAGGGCGGCCCACTGACAGTCACCGACTGCAACGTCATGCTGGGCCGCATCCAGCCAGATCACTTTCCGCGCGTATTCGGTCCGAACGGCGACTTGCCGCTGGACCGCGACGTCGTCGAGAGACGTTTCGCCGAACTGGCCGACAGGATCGCGGCCGATACCGGCACCCGCCTGTCACCGTCCGCCGTGGCCGACGGCTTCCTGGCGGTGGCGGTCGACAACATGGCGCAGGCGATCAAGTCGATTTCGGTCGAACGCGGTTACGATGTCAGCCGTTATGCGATGTGCTGCTTCGGCGGCGCCGGCGGCCAGCATGCCTGCCGCGTGGCCGATGTACTCGGCATGACGCGGATCGTCATCCACCCGTTCGCCGGCGTGCTGTCCGCCTTCGGCATGGGCCTGGCCGATATCCGCGCGATGCGGGAAGCGGCCGTCGAACAAGTCTTGTCCGATGCTGCGCTGACGGCGTTGCAACCGCAGCTCGACGCGCTGGCGCGCCAGGCCAGCGCCGAACTGCTGGCGCAGCAGGTGGCAGTAAACGACATCACGGTCGAACTGTGCGCGCGCGTCAAATACCAGGACAGCGATTCCGCCTTCGTCATTCCGCTCGGCAGCCACGCCGACATGGCTGAAGCTTTCGCTAACCTGTACCGCGCCCGCTTCGGCTTCGTCATGGAGGGACAGGCGCTGGTGATCGAATCGATTTCGGCCGAGGCGATCGGCGCCGGCGATGGCGCAGGTTTCGAGATCGAAGTGCCGGCGCAGTCCGGCGACGCGGGCGATCGTCTGCGCATCTCGGATACCGTGGCCAGTTATGTCGATGGCCAGACCGTGCCGATCGCGCTGTACGTGCGGGCATCTCTGGCGGTCGGCAGCCGTATCGCCGGTCCGGCGCTGATACGAGAAGAAATCGCGACCACCGTGGTCGATGCCGGCTGGTCGGCCAAGGTGCTGCCGGACCATACGCTGCTGCTGGAGCGCACGGTGCCGGCCGGCAGCGCGCACCGGATGACGACGGCGGTGCACCCGATTCACCTGGAGATTTTCAATAACCTGTTCATGGCGATCGCCAAGCAGATGGGGACGACGCTGGAAAACACCGCGTATTCGGTCAACATGAAGGAAAGGCTCGATTTTTCGTGCGCGATCTTCGACCGCCACGGCAACTTGATCGCCAACGCGCCGCACATCCCCGTGCACCTCGGTTCGATGAGCGACAGCGTGCAATGCGTGATCCGCCAGCATGGCGCAAGCATGGCGCCGGGCGACGCCTATGTGTTGAACGTGCCCTACAACGGCGGCACCCATCTGCCCGACATCACTGTCGTCAGCCCGGTGTTTGGTGCCGACAGCGGCGCGCCGCCATTCGCGGTGGGCAGTGCGCCACTGTTTTATGTCGCCGCGCGCGGCCATCACGGCGACGTCGGCGGCATCACGCCCGGCTCGATGCCGCCCAACAGCACCAGCATCCTGGAGGAGGGCGTGCTGCTCGATAACATCAAGATCGTCGACCGCGGCGTGTTCCTGGAACCGCTGGTGCGCAGCCTGTTCGCGGCCGGCCCCTGGCCGAGCCGCAATATCGACCAGAACATCGCCGACCTGATCGCGCAACTCGGCGCCTGCGAGACCGGCGCCAACGAATTGCTGAAGGCGGTCGCCTGCCATGGCGAGGATGTCGTGCTGGCGTATATGCAGCATGTTCAGGACAACGCCGAGGCGGCCGTGCGCCAGGCCATCCGCAAGCTGCGCGACGCCAGTTTTAGTTATGAAATGGATGACGGCGCGCTGCTGCGCGTGAGCCTGACGATCGATCACGCCAGCGGCGGCGCGACGGTCGATTTTACGGGCACCAGCGAACAGCGCCCCACCAATTTCAATGCTCCGCTGTCCGTGTGCAAGGCGGCCGTCCTGTATGTGTTCCGCACGCTGCTCGACAGCGATATCCCGATGAACGAGGGCGTGCTCAAACCTTTGACATTGATTATCCCGGAAGGCTCGATGCTCAATCCGCGCTATCCGGCGGCCGTGGTGGCGGGTAATGTCGAAGTGTCGCAGTACGTTACCGATGCGTTGTACGGCGCGCTGGGCGTGATGTCGGCGTCGCAGGGGACGATGAACAATTTCACGTTCGGTAACGAGCAGCACCAGTATTACGAAACCATCGCCGGCGGTTCCGGCGCCGGTCCCGGTTTTAACGGCACGGCCGCGGTGCAGACCCACATGACCAATTCGCGCATGACCGATCCGGAAGTGCTGGAATGGCGCTTCCCGGTGCTGGTCGAAACCCACGCGATCCGGAGAAACAGCGGCGGGACCGGCCAGCAGCACGGCGGCGACGGCGCGCTGCGCCGCATCCGCTTCCTGCAGCCGATGACGGCGAACATTTTGGCCGGCCACCGCCGCATCGCGCCGTTCGGATTGCAGGGCGGGCAGCCGGGCGCGCTGGGACGCAACTGGATCGAACGCGGCGACGGCACCGTCGAACATTTCGGCGCCACGCACACGGCCGAGATGCGGACCGGCGACGTGTTCGCCATCGAGACGCCGGGCGGCGGCGGTTTCGGCGAATAAGGATTTTGCAGCACCGAGGCGGAGCGGCAGGAGCGCGCCGGTCCGCCCATTCACCACAAGCGCTTACCTACCTGGGGACACAACAAAATGAAAAGAACGATGCTTGCGCTCGCACTGGGCGCATCGGCAGGGATGGCTGCGGCCCAATCGGCAGTGACCGTGTACGGCATCGTCGATGCCGGCCTGGTTCATGAAAGCGGCGCGGCGGCCGGCGCCACGACGAAACTCACCAGCGGCGTCGAATCCGGTTCGCGCCTCGGTTTTAAAGGGACGGAAGACCTGGGCGGCGGCATGGCCGCCATCTTCCTGCTCGAAAGCGGCTACCAGATCGACACCGGCGCGATGGGACAGGGCGGCCTGCTGTTCGGGCGCCAGGCGTATGTCGGCTTGCAGGGCCGCTTCGGCGCGCTGACGCTGGGCCGCCAGTACACGCCGCAATATCTCGCCGTGGCGGCGGTCGATCCGTTCGGCTCGGGCCTGGCGGGCGACACCAAGAACCTGATGGCGGCCACCGGCAACGGCGCCAGCCGGATGGACAATGCGCTTAAATATGCGACGCCGGTGCTGGGCGGAGCCAGCGCCGAACTGGTGATCGGCGCCGGAGAGACGGCCGGTGATAACGCGGCCGGCCGGCAGTTCGGCGGCGCGCTGGCCTATGCCGCCGGGGCATTGAACCTGCGTCTGGCGTACCACCACCGCAACAACGATACGGCGGCGCTGAAAAACACGAGCAGCGCGAAGAATGCGGTATTGACGGCGACTTACGATTTCGGCGTGGCGAAGGCGCACCTGGCTTACGGCACCGACCGCGGCCTGAACAGCGCGCCGCTGCGCAACGCCGCCAATCCCTATGCCTATGCGCAGGCGCCGGTCGCGTCGACCGACAGCGCCGACCTGCTGCTGGGGGTGTCCGTGCCGCGCGGCGCGCATACCTGGCTCGCGTCGTACATCCGCAAGGATGACAAAACCGCGTTCGACCAGGACGCCGTGCAGGTCGCGCTGGGTTACCGTTATGCGCTGTCGCGCCGTACCGATTTATATACAGCCTGGGCGCACATCCACAACCGGCGCGGCGCTGGCTATACTGTCGGCAGTGCCATCGAAGGCGGCACCGGAAACCGGGCCATCGACCTGGGCCTGCGGCATCTATTCTAAGGAGACGGCAAATGCACCACGCAATCAAGAGCGCGATAGTCGGATTGGCCATGCTGGGACTGGGACCGTTGGCCATCGCGGCCGACAAGGGTACGGCCGACGAGGCTGTGGCGATGGTCAAGAAGGCGGGAGAATTCCTGAAGAAGAATGGGAAAGAAAAGGCTTTCGCCGAGTTCAATAATCCGAAAGGACAGTTTGTCGACCGCGACCTGTACATCTTCACGTTTCTTGCCAACGGCGACGGCATCGAGCGCGCCAACGGCGCCAACCCCAAGCTGGTCGGCAAGAACGTGTCCGACATGAAGGATGCCGACGGCAAGTTTCTGATCAAGGATATCCTGGCGGTCGGCACCGGCAAGGGGCAGGGCTGGGTCGACTACAAGTGGCCCAACCCCGTCACCGGCTCGATCGACGCCAAGCGCACTTATGTCGAGCGGGTTGATGATGTGCTGATTGGTTGCGGCGTCTATAAATAAGGTTTTACACGGATTGCCGGGAACGCCGCCGAAAATCAACGGCAGAATCTGGGGTCAGACCCGTGGGTCTGACCCCGGCCTTTGCATCTGATTTTGGTAAAAAAAGCCGCAAAAAATAAGCTATGTAGCCTCTGATTTCGGCCAAAAAATAAGCTATGTTTTAAACGCCATCCGCGCGGTCCCACGGCGGCGTGTCCTTGAATGCGTCGACCAGGAAATCGATCATCACGCGCACCTTGGCGCTCAGGTGGCGGCGGCTGGGGTAGACGGCCTGGATATCGATGGCGGGTAGGTGGTAGTCCGGCAGCACCGGCACCAGCCGGCCGGCGCGCAGGTCGGCGCCGACCAGGAAGCTCGGTTGCCAGATGATGCCCTGACCGCCCAGCGCGGCCGCGCGCGCCGTGTCGCCATTGTTGCTGAGCATGGCAAACGCCGGCTTGACCGCGTGCGCCTTGTTCTCGGCGTCATATAAAATCCAGTCGTCGGTGGCGCTGTAGCTGTAGCCGATGCACTGGTGGCGCAGCAGGTCGTCCGGCACCACCGGCGCGCCGTGTTTTTCCAGGTAATCCGGCGCGGCGCACACCACGTTGTGCGAGGTGGCCAGCTTGCGCGCCACGTGCGTGGTGGAGCCGGCACGCGAAATGCGGATCGCCATGTCATAGCCTTCGTCGACGATATCGACGACGCGGTCGATCAGCGCGATATCGAGTTGCACATCCGGGTATTGCCGCATGAAGCGCGGCCACAGCGGCGCCAGGTGCAGCACGCCAAAGCTGAGCGGGGCGTTGATGCGCAACAGCCCGCGCGGCTGCATCGCGGCCGACGAGACGATCGCTTCCGCTTCGGCCACTTCCTCGAGGATGCTCTTGGCCCGTTCGAACAGCGCTTCCCCGCTCGACGTCAGCGACATCTTGCGCGAGCTGCGGTTCAACAGGCGCGTCTGCAGGTGCGCTTCGAGGTCGCTGATGTAGCGGGTGACGTTGGCCGGTGACGTATCAAGCGCATCGGCGGCGCGGGCGAAGCCTTCGCGCTTGACCACTTCGACAAACATTTCCAGTGCACGCAGGCGGTCCATGGCTATCCTGATTCATAATTAGTGAATAAAACTTATAAAATAAGCCAGATATTCACAATACTATAAATTATATACGCATAAAAAAGCCCGCGTCGGCGGGCTATGGCGGGATTGACGGCCAGCGTCAGTATCGGTTGCTGGCGGCGATGGTTTCCTTCAGGCTGCTCAAGTCGGCGCTGTGCGCCGCGCGGTGCAGTGCCGCCAGGTGGGCGGCGGCGGCGCTGTCGCCGGCGCGCGCCGCTTCTTCAAATAACTGGATGGCTTCGGCGCGGCGGGCGGCGTTACCCTGGTACAGCAAGGCCAGTTCGCGGCGCGCCACGGCGGACCCTTGATCGGCCCATTCGCGCAATCGCCGCTCCGCAGCAAAACTACCGGTCTGATTCAGTTGCAATGCCGTCGCTTCGATGACCGGCGCAGGAGGAACCATGTCTTCCTTGGCCTGTACGCCGATCAGTACGCCGACGGTAACCAGTACCGCAGCGACCAAAACGCCGGACTTGTTGAATAATTCCATCTTCAATATGCCTTATCTTTAACACGTAGCCATAACGGCACGGATGCCGATCATACCACTTAATTCCTAAAGCCAACTATTTTGCTGCTTTTTTGATATTTGCTGCAGTGCGGTGCAAGAGACCCGCCACAGTCAAAGCAGGCGATATTAGCATGTTCATCTTGCTGAAAAGGCATGCGTTGTAGCGCTTCAAGGTAAGAATTGTAACCATTCGTGAGAAATTGCCGCACACACAAGCAATTTCCATCCATTATTCATTATTTATGAATGTTGGATGTGATGTTAATCGAATAAGTAAAATAATGTAAATTTCATGGCGCAGATGGCGGCAAACACGGGCTTTACCGCGGCACACCGATGACGACCTGTTGCGAGGCATCCCAGCGACGTGCCTGGGCATCGAGCCGGAACACGGTGAACGGCACTTGCCCGACGATGTCGCCATGGACATCCCAGTCGACGGCGGCATAGGCGCCGCTGTAATCGACATCGCTGCCCTGGCGCACCAGCGCCAGCGCGGCGCCGATCGCTTCCGGGCGCACCGGCACGCCCGGCGCGTTCATCACCGCGCGCAGGCTGTCGCGTATCATCGCGCCGTCCGGATTTTTATTGGCGTTGACCAGCCCCGCGCGTTCGATCGCCAGGGCCATCACCATCGCGATATCGTAGGTCGGCGCCGTAAAATCCTGCGGTTCGCTGGCGTATTGTGCGATATAACTGGCGCGGAAATGCTGGTACGAGGCATTGCCGTAAGCGCCGATGGTGGCGGCCGAGCCGCTGGCGCCGCCGATGATGCGGCCCGGATCGGCCAGGTTGTCGATGAAGGTCTGGTTGCCGGCCGCCGTGCCCGGCAGCAGCCACAGGCCGGCATAGTTATTTGATTGCGCTTCGTTGAGCACATTGGCTGAAATGTCGGCCGCCAGGATGCCGTTCAGGATCACGTCCGGCTGCGCGTCGAACACCTGTTTCAGATACGGCGCGAAGCCGCTTTTTATGCCGAACGGGATCATCACCGTGCGCACGACGCTGCCGCCCAGCGCCTGGAACGCCGGCGTAAACAGGCTGTTCAAGCCGCTGCCAAATGCGTCCGCCTCGTTGACCAGCACCACCGCGCGGCGCTTGCCCGCGTCATAGGCGAGCCTGGCCAGCACCGGTGTCGCGTCGACGTCGGACACGCCGATGCGAAATACCAGGTCGCTGTCGGCGACTGTCGTCAGTAGCGGCGACGAACTTGACTCCGTCAGGATCGCGACATTCTTCTGCTGCGCCAGCGGCAGCAAATTCAGCACGCGCGTCGAGGTGGATACATTCAGGATGACGACGCCGGCGTCGAGCAATTGCCGGCCCATGTCCTGCGCCTCGGCATTGTCGCGCGCGACCAGCGCGATCGCGTTCAGGCGCTTGCCGAGCACGCCGCCGGCATCGTTGATCTGCTTGGCAGCCAGCAGGAAGGCATCGCGCGTCGACGTGCGCCAGCCGACCGAGCCGATATTGATCGCATCCGGATCGAGCATGGCGCGCAGCGGATTGGCCGGCAGCGGCGTGACGGCGTCGCCACCACCGCCGCCGCACGAACCGAGTACGCCCAGCACCATCAGGGCGGCGCCGCGCCGCAGCAGCGCCGCCGCGCGTTCAGTAGCGGTAATCATAATGCACTCCATAACGCCGCCCCGGCGAAGGATAATCGATGCCGCCGACGCCGGGATCGACGTAGCGGCTGTTGCCCAGGTCGCGCACTTGCAGGCGCAACTGCGAACGGCTGTCGATGGTCCAGCGCAGCGTCAGCGTGGTGTCGAGATAGCTGGCCAGCCGGTACTCCTGGTTCGCCAGCAAGACATTCGCCGTGGCCGCCGGGCGTCGTCCGACATAGCGGTTGTCGATGCTGACTACCCAGCGCTGGCCGGGCAGGCTGGCGCTGGCGCCGAAGTTCGCGCTGTCGGGCGGGAACAGTTCACCGTCGGGACGCTGCGCCAGCGGCGCCAGCGTATAGCGGTTGACGCCGCGCGCGGTGGATGCGTGGCTGAGGTTGGCATAGGCGTTGAGCCAGTCGCGCTGGTAGCGCAATTCCAGCTCCAGTCCTTGCACCGTGCTGTCGCTGCTGTTGCGCGCGACCAGGTTGAAAAACGCCTGCTCCAGCGTGACCAGGTCGCGCACGCTGGTGTGGTACAAGGTCAGCGCGCCATTCCAGTGCGGCCGCGGTGGCGTGCTCAATTGAACTTCGATGGTGCGCGATTTTTGCGGCGCCAGTTCGGGATTGCCGCGCACATCGCCCGGCTGCACCGCTGTGCGATACAGCAGTTCGGCCGACGGCGCGGCGAAGGCCGTGCCGCCGAGCAGCTTGACGCCCCAATCTCCGGCCAGCGTGCCGACCACGCCGGCGCGGTACGATTGCTGGCCGCCGTACACCGAATGGCTATCGTGCCGGCCGCCGGCGATCGCCTGCCAGTTGGCGCCCAGCGGGAATTGCCATTGCAGATACAGCGCCGTGTTGCGCAGCGTCTGCCGGCCCGGCGCGCTGAGCTGGAAGTCGCTGCCGTCGGCCACGCTGCGGCGCCGGAACGACAGCAGTGTTTCCTGGTCGCGCAGGAGGTCGGCGCCGACCAGCAGGCTGGAACGCTCGCCGCTCTGCCACAGCCATTCGGCGCCGCCGTCGAGCGCCCGGTAGCCGAAGTCGCGCAACAGATAATAATCGGGGGCGCCGGTCTGCACGCGGTCGGCGGCGGCCGGCTTGCCTTCGCTGTAGCCGACGTTGGCGCGCAGGCTGTTGTGCTGGTCGAAGCGGTGTTCGGCGTGGAAGCGTATAAAACCCTGTTCCAGCGCGACGTGCGTGGGCGGCTGCAGCAGCGGGTTCGGGCTGGCGAACACGTTGTCGCTATCCTGCTTTTGCCAGTACAGGCTCGCGCCCAGTTCATCGCGCTCGCCCTGCCAGCCGCCGCGCAGGTAGACATTGCGCGGCGCGGCGTCGTCCGCCGGCGCCGACGGCGTCTTCGCATAGCGCGCATAGTCGGGAGAGATGCGCGGCAGAGGCAAGCCGCCGCGGTCTTCGCGCGCCGCCTGCGCGCCCCAGGCCAGCCAGTGGCGCTCGGAGCGCACGCTGCCGCTGGCGGCCAGCACGGTGCTGTCGCGTCCATTCGCCTGTTCGCGCTCGAGCGCGAAGCGCTGCTCCGTGCCGTCGCGCCGCGTGATGACGTTGACGGCGCCGAGCAGCGCGTCGGCGCCGTACAGCACGGAGACGGGACCGCGCACAATCTCGATGCGCTCGATCATGCTCACCGGCAGAAATTCCAGGCCGGTCCATTGCTGCTGCGTGCTGCGGAAGGCGACCGGCTGGCCGTCGAGCAGGATCTTGATCGCGCGGCTGGCCGACTGCGCGCCGGCGTTGATGCCGCGCACGCCGAAATGATGGTTCAGGCGGTCGTCGCTTTCGATGAAGCCGGCCACGTGCGACAGCGCTTCGGCCACCGTGCGATAACCGTAGCGGGCGATGTCGTCGGCCGTCACCAGCGTCACCACGGCCGGCGTCGCATGCAGCGGCGTCGCGGTCTTGGTCGCGGTCAGCACTTTTACGTTGCGTAACTGTTCCAGGCTCAGGTCGAATACCGCGTCTTCCTCCTCGGCCCGGGCGCCGTCGGCCAGGCCGAGGCAGAGCGCTGTCATACACCATGCTTTGCCGTTCAACAAAGGCGTCCCCTTTATAAATACCAGCGCATGTCATGCAGTATTGCTGAACTCCGGGCGCATCACAAGCGGCAATATACGCTTTTCGAAATCCTCGCCCGGCAGCTTTGCTTGCGTTAGAATCAAGCAGATTTCCTTGAAAGGAAGCACAAGATGGACAGCCTGGCCCCGCAATCCGCCATGTTCGAAGACCGCCGGGCATGACGTCCGGCGCGCACGCACGCTGGCGCGGTCCGGGCCTGGCCGCCTGCCTGCTGGCCTGCCTGGCGTGCGCCGGCGCCGACGACGCCATTCCCGAACAGCAGGTCAAGGCCGCCTATATCCTCAACTTCACGCGTTACGCCAGTTGGCCCGCCGCCGTGCTGGCCGATGCGCGCGCGCCGCTGGTGGTGTGCATGATAGGGCAGGGCAGCGGAGATATTGCGCGCCAGTTACAAAGCCGCGCCGCCGGCAGCCACCCGCTCGAATTGCGCACCCTGACGCGCGGCGACGAAACGGCCACCTGCCACGCGCTGTACATCGGCCCGTCCGAACAGCCACGCCAGGCCGCGCTGCTGGCGCGCCTGCGCGACCAGGCGATACTGACCATCGGCGATTCCGCGTCTTTCCTGGCCGACGGCGGCATGATCAACCTGGTGCTGGTCGAAGGCAGCATCCGTTTCGAAGTCAACCTGGCCGCCACCAAGCAGTCGGGCATGAGCCTCAATCCGCGCGTGCTGGCGTTGGCCGAGCGGGTCGTCGGCGGAGTAACGAAATGATGGCCATGCGCGCCTTCGCGCGCAACCTGGCGCTGCCGCGCAAGCTGCTGCTGGTTTCTCTGCTGACGTCCGGCGCTGCGCTGCTGGCCGCGCTGCTGGCGCTGGCGTCCTATGACGTCATGGTCGCGCGCCCGCGCATGGTGTCGGACCTCGCCAGCCGCATCGACCTGGTCTCGCTGAACCTGGACGTCGACCTGAACTTCGGCGACCGCCCGGCCGCCGCGCGCACGCTGGCGGCCTTGCGCGGCAGTCCGGACATCCACAGCGCCTGCCTGTACGACACGCAGCGCCAGCTGTTCGCGCGCTATGCGCGCGACGGCGCCCCCAGTTGCGACTGGCCGGCCGGCATCGCCGCGCCCGGCCACCGCTTCCTCGGCGACTTCCTGGCGATGCTGGTGCCGGTACGCTTCGAGCGCGAAGTGGTGGGCTACCTGGAAGTCGATTACGCGCTGCCGCCGCCGGGCGCGCGCCTGCGCCAATATGGGCTGGTGCTGGCCGTGGTGATGCTGACGCTGCTCGTCGGCGGCCTGCTGCACGCGCTCAGCGTGCGCCGCCTGGTGACGCAACCGCTGCTGGCGCTGTCGCGCGTGGCCGGGCGCGTCACGCAGGAACAGCGCTACGACCTGCGCGCGCCGGTCGAAACGCGCGACGAGGTCGGCCGCCTGGCCGAGGCGATCAACACCATGCTTGGCACCATCGCCGCGCGCGACGCCGCCTTGCGCCGCAGCCAGTCGCTATTGCACAACATCGTCGAGAAATCGTCGGCCGTCATTTATATCAAGGATCTCGACGGCCGCTATGTGTTGATCAATGAACGCTTCCGCCAGATCCTGCCGCCCGGCACACCCGATCCGCTCGGGCGCGACGATACCGCCGTGTTCGCGCCGGACGTGGCGCGCGCAGTGCGCGAAAACGACCGCCAGGTGGTCGCCTCCGGCCACGCCAACAGTTACGAGGAATGCGTGCCGGACGGCGCCGGCGTGCCGCGCACCTATTTGTCCGAAAAATTCCCGCTGATCGACGAACTCGGTCACACCTGGGCGGTGGGCGGCATCTCGACCGACATCAGCGAGCGCAAGCGCGGCGAAATCGAAATGCTGCACTACCGCGACCGGCTCGAAGAGCAGGTCGCGCTGCGCACCGCGCAACTGGTCGACGCGAACCAGGGCCTGGCCGATTCGCTGGAAACGCTGCATCGTGCGCAGGATGAACTGGTGCGCAGCGAAAAGCTCGCCGCGCTCGGCTCGCTGGTGGCCGGCGTCGCGCACGAACTCAATACGCCGATCGGCAACAGCCTGCTGGCCGTCAGTACGCTGATCGACCAGGCGCGCGATTTCCGCAAGCGCGCCGAGCAGGGCTTGAAACGCTCTACGCTGCAAACCTTCATCGACGATATCGACAATGGCGGAGAAATCGTGCTGCGCAACCTGCACCGCGCGGTCGACCTGGTGTCGAGCTTCAAGCAGGTCGCCGTCGACCGCGCGACCTCGCAGCGCCGCCAGTTTTTACTGGCCGATCTGACCAACGAAATCCTGCTGGTGCTGCTGCCGAGTTTTAAAAAATCCGGCATCAAGGTGCGCCAGGAAGTGCCGCCGACGATTGCGATGACCAGTTATCCGGGACCGTTCGGCCAGGTCTTGATCAACCTGATCACCAACGCGCTGTCGCACGGCTTCGAAGGCCGCAGCGACGGTGAAGTCTGGATCACCGCGCGGCGCGACGGCGCCATGGTGGAAGTGTGCGTGTGCGACAACGGCAGCGGCATCGCGCCGGAAAACATCAGCCGCATCTACGATCCGTTTTTTACGACCCGGCTCGGACGCGGCGGTTCGGGACTCGGCCTGAACATCGTCTACAACATCGTCTATGGTGTGCTGGACGGGAAGATCGATGTCGACAGCACGCTCGGTGCCGGCACCCGTTTTATTCTGACGCTGCCGGGCGACGAATAGCCGATAGGCCGCGCCAGCGCCGCGGCTCCGGCCTCGATGAACCGTGACTTGTCGCGGCACGCACCAGCTGGAACTGGCGCGAATGCTTTTCAGTTAGCGTCAAATCTGTCATTCCCGCGTAGGCGGGAATCCCATTTTACGTCCCGAACGGTGCAAAAAAATGGGATTCCCGCTTTCGCGGGAATGACAGGGGCTGTGGCCTTAATTTAACGGCATTGGGAACTGGCGCCGGCGCTCCTGCTATTGCTGCTTGTCGCCGAACTGTTGCGCCAGCGATTGCAGCGGCGCGACCGGCTGTTCGGCCGGGGCGACGCCGGCCGGCAGCGGCATGCGTACCGGCCGGCTGTTCATATTGGTCGACGACAGCACGTTGCCCGTGACTTCGGGCGCGGCATCCCATACCGGCGCGGCGATGCCCTCGAAAATATGTTTTAACTGTTCGCCCCAGGTGCTGCGGATCATCTGGAAATACTGGTTTTTATCGTCGATCGTCACGAAGCGGGTCACGGCCAGGCTGTTGTTGTCGTAGACCAGCAGGTCGAGCGGCAGGCCGACCGAGATGTTCGAGCGCAGGGTCGAATCCATCGAGATCAGCGCGCACTTGGCTGCCTCGTCGAGCGGCGTGCCCGATGTCACCACGCGGTCGATGATCGGCTTGCCGTACTTCGCTTCTCCGATCTGGAAATACGTGTTTTCATTGTGCGACTCGATGAAATTGCCGGCCGAATACACCTGGAACAGGCGGCAGCGCTCGCCGCCGATCTGGCCGCCGAAGATCAGGCTGACATTGAAATCGATGCCGCAATCGGCCAGCGCGCGCGCTTCGCGGTCGTGCACCAGGCGCACGACTTCACCGACGATGCGGGTCGCCTCGTACAGGTTCGGCGCGTTCCAGATCGTGTGGCCGGCCGCGCCGACGTGTTCCGACAGCAGTTCGCGGATCGATTGCGAAATCGACAGATTACCGGCCGTCATCAAGACCATCATGCGTTCGCCCGGGTTCTCGAACACATTGAGCTTGCGCGCCGTGCTGACCTGGTCCACGCCCGCGTTGGTGCGTGAATCGGACAGGAATACCAGGCCTGCATCGAGGCGCATCGCTACACAATAAGTCATCGGGGAAGGCCAGTAGTTAAGTGAAAGTCGGCTATTTTAACACCCCGGTTTACTGGGGAACGATTATCACATCGACGCTCATCGACTCTTCGCCGCCGCCGCGCCGCACGCCGCGCACCGGCGCCGCCGCCTCGTAATCGCGCCCGATCGCCAGCCGGCAGTAGGCGTCCGTCATCATGCGCGCATGGGTGACGTCGATGCTGACCCAGCCGCTGTAATCGTCGTCCTCGGCCCAGGCGTCGACCCAGGCGTGGCTGGCCGCGTGGCCGCTGTTGCCGGGATCGATGTAGCCGGACACGTAGCGCGCCGGGATGCCGCGCGCATGGCAGGCCGCCAGGAAGATATGCGCATGGTCCTGGCACACGCCGGTGCCCTGTTCGAGCGCGGCGCCGGCCGAGGTGCCGACCTCGGTCGCACCGCTTTGATACGCGACCGCACCAAAGATGCGCTCGGCCAGGTCCATCAGTTGCGAAGTCTGCGCCTTGCCCTCCGTCAGGCAGCGGCCGGCCAGGTCGACGATGGCCGGCGTCGGCTCGGTCAGCCGGGTCGACACCGTGTAGATCAGCGGCGACAGGCTGTCGCCGTTCTGGATGCGGCCCTGGTAGGGGCAGCTGGTCTCGACCACGCCCTTGGCCACGATCGACAGGCTGGCGTGCGGCGCATTGATGGTGAGCATGTGCGACAGGTTGCCGTAGGCATCCTGGTAGCCGTGGATTTGCCCGGCCGCGGCCAGGTGCCAGGACAGCACGTGCTGGTGCGCCTCGGCGCGCGGGGTCAGGTGCAGCTGCTGGATCGTGTAGGCCAGTGGCGCCGTATAGGAATAACTTGTTTTATGGCGGATCGAAAGCTGCATGGAGGCTCCTTAAGCGGCAAGCGGCACCAGGAAATCGCGGCTGATGCGATTGCCCAGTTCATTGATACGTTGCAGGAAGGCGGTCAGCGTGTCGTGCAGGCCGGCGTGCAGGATGTCGTCGATGCGGCCGAACTGCAATTCCGCGTGCAGCCGGCCGGCGAAGCGCTCGGTATCTTTCGATACGTCGTTGCGTACCTGGCCCAGGTTGCTGACCACTTCATCCATGCAGGCCAGCAGCGAGCGCGGCATGTCGCTGCGCAGCATCAGCAGTTCAGCGATGCGGGCCGGCGTGATGACGTCCCGATAAACCTTGCGGTAGATTTCGAAGCCGGACACGGAGCGCAGCAGCGCGGCCCAGTAATAAAAATCGCGCTGCGCCGTCTCGTCTCCCTGGCTGCTGTCGCGCGCGCCGTGGAACTTGACGTCGAGGATGCGCGCCGTGTTGTCGGCCCGCTCCAGGAAGGTGCCGAGGCGGATGAAGTGCACCGCGTCGTCTTTCAGCATTGTCCCCAGCGTGACGCCGCGCGACAGGTGGGAGCGATATTTCACCCATTCGAAGAACAGGCTTGGGTCGTTTTCCAGCAAGCCGCTTTTCAAGCGTTTTTGCATGTCGAGCCAGGTCTGGTTTTGCGTTTCCCAGACTTCGGTGGTGAGCGTGCCGCGCACGGCGCGCGCATTTTCACGCGCTTCCGTCAGGCAGGCGGCGATCGACGACGGGTTCGACGGGTCGCGCACCATGAAGTCGATCACTTCGCGCGCCTGCACCGAGTCGTGGGTCTGGTCGTAGGCGGACTGCAGTTCGGAAATGCCGAGCATGGCGCGCCAGCCTTGCGCGGCGTCCTGCTCCGATTGCGGCAGCATCGCCGTCTGCACATTGACGTCGAGCATGCGGGCGGTGTTTTCGGCGCGCTCGGTATAGCGCGCCATCCAGAATAAATGGTCGGCGGTTCGGCTCAGCATGATGATTTCTCCTTATTTTTCCAGCACCCAGGTATCTTTGGTACCGCCGCCCTGCGACGAGTTCACCACCAGCGAGCCATCCTGCAGCGCCACGCGGGTCAGTCCGCCCGGCACCATCGAGATCGACTTGCCGGACAGGACGAACGGGCGCAGGTCGATATGGCGCGGCGCCACGCCGCTCTCGACATAGGTCGGGCACGACGACAGCGCCAGCGTCGGCTGCGCGATGTATCCCTCCGGCCGCGCCAGCAGGCGCTGGCGGAAATCCTCGATCTGCTGCCGCGTCGACGCAGGCCCGACCAGCATGCCGTAGCCGCCGGCGCCGTGCACTTCCTTGACCACCAGGTCGGGGAGATTGGCCAGCGTATAGGCCAGGTCTTCCTTGCGGCGGCACTGGTAGGTCGGCACGTTGTTCAAGACCGGTTCTTCGGACAGGTAGAAACGGATCATGTCCGGCACGTACGGGTAGATCGACTTGTCGTCGGCCACGCCGGTGCCGATCGCGTTGGCCAGCGTGACGCGGCCGGCGCGGTAGACGGACAGCAAGCCAGGCACGCCGAGCGCGGAATCGGCGCGGAAGGCGAGCGGGTCGAGGAAATCGTCGTCGAGGCGGCGATAGATCACGTCGACCCGTTTCGGGCCGTGCGTGGTGCGCATGTACACGGAATTGTCGCTGACAAACAAGTCCTTGCCTTCGACCAGTTCGACGCCCATCTGCTGCGCCAGGAAGGCGTGTTCGAAGTATGCCGAGTTGTACATGCCCGGCGTCATGACGACGATGGTTGGATCGTCGATGCCGACCGGCGCGACCGAGCGCAGGTTGTCGAGCAGCAGATCCGGGTAATGGTCGACCGGCGCGATCTTGTTGCGCGCGAACAGTTCGGGGAATAGCCGCATCATCATCTTGCGGTCTTCCAGCATGTAGGACACGCCGGACGGCACCCGCAGGTTATCTTCGAGCACGTAGAATTCGCCCTTGCCGGCGCGTACGATGTCGACGCCGGCGATGTGGGCATAGATGTCGGAGGCGACGGAAATCCCCTGCATTTCGGGGCGGTACTGGGCATTGCGGTAGATCTGCTCCGCGGGGATGATGCCTGCCTTGATGATGTTCTGGCCATGGTAGATATCATGGACGAACATGTTCAGCGCCTTGACGCGCTGTACCAGTCCGGTTTGCAAGTGACTCCACTCGGCGGCAGGGATGATGCGCGGGATGATGTCGAACGGGATCAGTCTTTCGGTGCCGGCATCGTCGCCATAGACGGCGAAGGTGATGCCGACGCGGCGGAACATCAGATCCGCTTCGGCGCGCTTGCGTTCTATTGTTTCCGGGGCTTGCTGGCCGAGCCAGCGGCAAAACTCCCGGTAATGTTCCCGTATTTCTCCGCCTGCTTCAGGTGGGAGGCCGTCTACACTCAGTTCGTTGAAAAATTTTGACATCTTGAGATTCCCTCCTGTTATGGAGATTATCTATCAAGAACCATGCCAGCGAGATAATATATAAATGCCCCATCGCGGTGCGCGTCTTTCGCCCCGTGTGCACCATTAATGACGCAGGCAGGCGGCAAAATCGTCGAACGCGCCATACAGGGGCTGCGCCGCGCGCGCCGGCCCGCACAGGTCAGGCACGCCGGCTTCGCTGCGGCTGTGCGCCGGCGTGCTGGCGAAACCGAAATCGAGCGCGGCCGGGGCGCGGAACAACGCGCGCTGCGCATGCCGGCCGAGATATAAACTGGTCAGATTGCTGTCCAGGTTATCCTGCGCGCGCAGCAGCGCGCCGTTGCGCGCGCGGATGCGCCCGTCGACGATATTCCCTTGCACGTCGGCGCTGCTTTCGGCGAAGCGCACCATGATGCCGGCCGTGTCGAGCAGCGTGTTGTGCAACACCTTGCTGGCGGCGGCGCGGTTCAAATAAATGCCTTCGTCGGAACAGGACGCGATCAGGTTCGACTGGATCACGCCGCCATCCTGTTCGGTGATGCAGCGCTTGTCGCGGCACGATGCCGCGCCGGTGCCGCCGCCGCCCAGCGACAGGCCGATGCGCTGGCCCGGCTGGCCGCGCAGGCGCTGCTCGCACAGCACGATATTGCGCTCGAAGACATTGCCGCTGCCAGCCCCCTTGGCAAACGCGCCGTAACTGACCTGGTTGCCGCCGCCCTTGACGAAATCGCTGATCAAATTGGCACGGATGATCCAGCCGCCGGCACCGACCAGGTCGATCGGCGTGACCGGCTCGCCGGTCTGGC
The DNA here is from genome assembly GCA_040389645.1 of Pseudomonadota bacterium. Taxonomy (GTDB): domain Bacteria; phylum Pseudomonadota; class Gammaproteobacteria; order Burkholderiales; family Burkholderiaceae_D; genus Rugamonas. The sequence goes on from JAZJZT010000085.1 coordinate 36,271, forward strand.
GCACGCTGGTGTTGCTGAGAGTATTGCCTTCGATCAGGCCGCGATCGGGATTATCCCCATCTTCCGAATTGATTTTAAGGTGGGCGTTGAAATCAAGCAGCGTGTTGTTGCGGGCGATAAAACCGGCCGCCTTGCCGGTCACGTGAAAGGCGTGGTTGCAATCGGCCTGCCGTTCGCAGGCGCCGCGGATGTGCAGGTTTTCGAAAGTCCAATATGGCGCCGTCACGTGAAACCCTTCGCCCAGCGCGAAATCGAGAGAGACCGTGCCGGGCCGCTCGGCGCGCAGCGTGATCGGCGCGCCGGCGCTGCCGGCGCGGGTGACGGCGATATAACGCCCCTGAAAACGGTAAGTGCCCGGTTGCAGCGTGATGACATCGCCGGGATTGGCTTCGGCCAGCGCGCGCAACACGGCCTCGGTCGACGCGACCGGCACGACATGGCCGCCGGCCCCGTGCGCCGGAGAAGTATCCTGGGCGCCGATGCGCCATGCCGGCGCAGATGCCGGCGCGCCAGCGCCACGGTCGAGCGCCTGCAAGGTCGACGCCATATTGCGTCCGATTTCGTTGATGAAAGGGTTGTGGCCGGCGGCGCGGCGCTCGACATACGGCGCCAACTGGCGCGGCAGCACACCGACGTATTCCAGGATATAGCTAGCCAGGGCGGCGGACGCGCCCAATGTGAACAGGGCGGCCAGGGAGGTGCGCCGGACGAAGCGGGAAGAAATGGCGGACATGATTCGATTCGAAAAAAGGGGAAGGCGCTTATTCGCGCAGGCGGTACCAGGCCAGGCCTGTCCATTCGTAGACGGCATAGTATGACGATTGCAGGCCGCCCGCGCTGGGCAGGAAGTGCATCGGCATCAGGCGGCCGTAGGCATAGAACATCGTCGGCGCGGCAATGACATCGAGGCCGGCCTGTTCGAAGGCGCGCTGCGCGCGCGCCATGTGCATCGCGTCGGTCACCAGCAGCACGCGCCGCACGCCGTCCGCCTTCAGCATTGCGGCGGAATACGTCGCGTTTTCCGCCGTGGTTTCCGAGCGCGGTTCGATCCATTTGACCGGCGTGCGAAAATCGTCGCGCAGCGCGCGCGCCATCGCAAGCGCCTTCGCTTCGACGCCGTCCTCGGGCCGGGCATTGCCGCCACTGACCAGCAGGGGCAATCCGGTTTCATGTTGCAGCCTGGCGCCGTAGCGCAAGCGCGCCAGCGCGATATTGTCGGGGATGTCGGCGCCGCCATATTCGGGCGCATGTTCCATCGCCCCCGCAGCCAGCACGACGATCGCTTGCGCACCCGCCGCCGTGGCCGCGCCGGGTTTCAGCGGGGTCGTCAAATCTTCCAGCGGACGCACCAGCAGGCGCGCGCCGGCATTGGTACACAGCACGAACAGCAGTATCAACGCGAAGATGGCGATGCCATTGCCCAGGCGCGGCCGCCAGCGCCGCACGAGCAGACCCGCGCCCAAGGCCAGGAACAAGCTGAATGGGGGAAGCAGCACCACATGGGTGAGGACAGACAAGACATAGGTGGCGTGCATCGTGCAATTAAAGCAAAAATATTTGCCAATTGTCAAGGTTGATGTCGAAGTAGCCGCCGGGTGATCTGTCATTCCCGCGCAGGCGGGAATCTCATTCCGCTGCATCGTCTTGGACGCAAAATGGGATTCCCGCCTGCGCGGGAATGACAAGGGTACAGGCGAGCGCCGTCGCCCGCGTCTCCCTATGGCGTAACGATATTGAACGTCGGATGAAACCAGGCTTTCGCGTCGCGCACCAGAGCGCCGCGCGGCGTCAGGAGGTTGTGCATCATCTGCGTCGCGTTTTCGGCGATCAAGGGCCATGAACTGGGCGACGTCAGTTTCGGCCTGGGACCGTACCCGGCCGCGGCGATCATGCTGCCGCCGGTGCGACGCCGTGTCCGATGCCGAGTTTGCCCTTGCGCCAATCCTTCGGCGGCAGGCCGAACCAGCGCGTAAAAGCGCGGCCGAAACTGGTCGACGTGCTGTAGCCGAGCGCCAGCGCGATACCGCCGATCGGCATCGCCGTGTGTTCGAGCATGCTGACGGCCAGCTCGGCGCGGGTTTCGCTGAGCAGCGCTTCGAACGTGGTGCCGCTCTCCTGCAGGTAGCGGTACAAGGTAAAACGGTGCATCGCGAACAGTTCGGCGACCCGCTCGACATTGCAATCGCCGCTGGGCAGCAGGTTTTCGATCACGTGCCGTACCCGCGCACAAAAATCCGGTGCGCTCTTCGATTCCAGTTCGATCAAGTGCTGTTGCAGAAAAACATCGAACTGCAAGCCGGCGCGCGGCGCGTCGAGTCCGTCGATGGCGAACAGCAGCGCATGGCGTGGCTGGTCGAACAGCACGGGCGCGCGGAAAAAGCGCCGGAACGCATCCGCCGTTTCCGGGCACTGGCATGACAGTTGCACCTGCGCCGGCCGCCACGACCGGTCGAAAATGCCTTCCAGGTGCTTTACCAGGCCCGTCAGGTAGGCCGTCATCAACTGCACGTGGCCGGGAAAACGGCCTTCCATGCTCAGCGACAGGCAGGCGTAGCCATCCTGCTGCGAAAAATCGATCTGCAATGCCGGATACCACAGCTTGCCGAAGCGCACCAGCGCATCGATCGCCTCGCGGCTGGTCGGCGCATTGAACACCAGGCTGCGCAGCGGTCCGGCGTTTTCCAGCGTGGCGCGCTGGCCGAGCAGCAAGCCCAGGTGCTCGCAACTGGTCACTTCCACGGCCGCCTCCAGGATGCGGCCATGCTGCATCACCGGCAGCGGCGTCAGCGGCTTTTGCATCATGTCGCGCCGCACGCCGTGGGTTTCCAGCAATTCCCACGGATCGTGGCCGAAATCGCGCAGCAATTGCGGCAGTTCGGACAGGGCGCCGACCGGAAAACCTTTTTCGGCGGGCAGGGGAGTAGGAGTCAAGCTGAGTGCCATGGCGGTCTTTACTGGTTCTGGACGGGTTGCAAAAACGGAGCCACTGCCCCTGGACTGCATTTTGTCGTGTTGCCGGCGGCGGCGCTTGTCATTTTCTGGCAGTGATCTGTCATTTTCCGTCATCGTCCCGCGGCGCCTGCCGCGCGCCCGTTTCAGCGGATCCGGCCGCGCCAGCGAGCTTCCGATCAGTCCAGGCAAATAATTGCTATTGCCGCGGCGTGATCGGCCAGGCCCCGGTGTTGCATATAGTCCAGCCCTATCCATCATCGATCGGGAACACAGCGATATGAGCACAGTGAGCATGGCAAGACGCCTGGCCGCCGAAATCCTGGGAACGGCATTCCTGCTGGCCATCGCCGGCGGCGCCGGCATCATGGCCGAGCGGCTGGCCGGCGGCAACGCGGCGCTGGCCCTGCTCGCCAATTCGCTGGCCACCGGCGGCGGCCTGCTGGCGCTGATCCTGTTGTTCGGCCCCATCTCCGGCGCCCATTTCAACCCGGTGCTGACGCTGTCCGAAGCGTGGCAAAAAAACATGCCCGTGACCGAAGTGGCGCCCTACATCGCCGCGCAACTGGCCGGCTGCCTGCTCGGCGTGCTGGCCATGCACGGCATGTTCGACCTGCCGCTGCTGGTCGCCTCCGAACAGGCGCGCACCGGCGCCGCGCTGTGGTGGAGCGAATTCGTCGCCACCTTCGGCTTGCTGGCCGTCTACATCGGCTGCCTGCGCAACCGACCCGGCATCGCGCCGTTCGCCGTCTCGGCCTATGTGATGGCGTCGTACTGGTTCACGTCTTCGTCCGCCTTCGTCAATCCTGCCGTCACGCTGGCGCGCACCATCGGCAATACGCCGGCCGGCATCCGCATGACCGACGCACCCGGCTTTATTTTGGCGCAACTGGCCGGCGCCGCCGCCGCCACCGTAGTATTCAGCTGGCTGTACCCGGCCGCGCGCAGCAGCGCACCGGCCCAGGCGCCAGCTGAAACGGTGTCGGACAGCTACGCACGTTCCTGACACCGCTGTGTCATTCCCGCGAAGGCGGGAATCCCATTTTGTGTCCCGGGTGGCGCAAAAAGATGGGATTCCCGCCTGCGCGGGAATGACAGTGATCACCTGATTCAGCTTCCTTGTTTGCCGGCTCTTGCGAGCCGGCTTTTTTTATCTTTAAACATTCATTTAATTTGCATGTTTAAAAATATTCGCTTACACTGGCCGCACTTCACAGAGAAAACCATTCATTCACCACCAGCAAAGGCCGTCACCATGCTTAGCACCGAACAACGCGCCATCATCAGCGCCACCGTCCCGATCCTGAAAGAGGGCGGCGAAGCCCTGACCCGGCATTTTTACCTGAAACTGTTCAACGACTACCCGCAAGTTTTGCCCTTCTTTAACCAGGCCCACCAGCAGGATGGCGCCCAGCAGCGCGCGCTGGCCAATGCGATCTTGATGTACGCGTCGAACATCGACCGCCTGGAGCAACTGGGACCGCTGGTCTCGACCATCGTCAACAAGCACGTGTCGCTGCAAATCCGGCGCGAACACTATCCGATGGTCGGCGCGGCGCTGCTCGGCGCGATCCGCGAAGTGCTCGGCGCGCAGGTCGCGACCGGCGCCGTGCTAGCGGCATGGGGCGCCGCCTACGGCCAACTGGCCGACATCCTTGCCGGCGCCGAAGAAAAAATTTACCAGGACAACGCGCAGGCGCAGGGCGGCTGGCACGGCGCGCGCCAGTTCAGGCTGACGCATAAAACGGTGGAAAGCGAGGAAATCACGTCGTTCGTCTTCGCGCCGGTCGACGATAAGCCGGTGCTGGCATTCCAGCCGGGCCAGTACATCGGCGTGCTGGTCGACGTGGAGGGGGAAGAACTGCGCCGCCAGTATTCGCTGTCGGCCGGCAGCAACGGGCTTGACTACCGCATCAGCGTCAAGCGCGAAGCGGGCGGCAAGGTTTCCAGCCACCTGCATGATGCGCTTGAGGTCGGCGACACGCTATCCCTGTTCCCGCCAGCCGGCGGCTTCACGCTGGCCGGAGGAGACAGGCCGGTGGTGCTGATCAGCGGCGGCGTCGGCATCACGCCAACGCTGGCGATGCTGGACGCCGCGCTAAAAACCCGCCGCCCGGTGCATTTTATCCACGCCGCGCGCCATGCTGGCGTACACGCTTTCCGCGACCATGTCGACCAGTTGGCCGCCAGTCACCCGCAACTGCGCCGCTTTTATTGCTACGAGCAGCACGACGGCGACGCGCACAAGCCGGATGCGACCGGCCATATCGGCCGCGCGCAACTGGAACAGTGGTTACCGGAATCGCGCGATGTCGACGCCTATTTCCTCGGACCGGCGCCGTTCATGAAAGCGATCAAATCGCAGTTGCGCGAACTGGGCGTGCCGGAAGCGCAGACTTATTACGAGTTCTTCGGCCCGGCGCAGGCGCTGCAATAAGGGACTGTAGTGTGGGACGGGGACGTATTCCGGCGCTTCGGTGATTATCTGTCGTTCCCGCGAAGGCGGGAACCCATACCATGTATGCATTTTCTATAAATTTCGCTTACCTGCGGACGTGCTATGGGTTCCCGCCTGCGCGGGAACGACAAGGTTGGGCGCCAACTTAAGGCATTGGCTCTCGTCCCTAGCGATACTTCAACAGAATCTTATCCATGGTCCCGGCCTTGACCATCCGTTCCTGCGCCGCGTTCAAATCCTGCAAGGTGACGCTGCTGTATTTCGGGCGCGCGCAATACATGCCGAAGCGGCTGACCACCAGCGGCGACAGCGCCAGTTGCGCCAGGCGCGGGTCGTTGCGCTGCAAATAATAAAAATCCAGCGTGCGCATCACCGCCACATCGGTGCGCCCGGCCAGCTGCTTGAGCATCAGCGCCGATTCGCTTGGCGCATCTTCGCGCTTGGCGCGGCCGGCCGCGAACAGCGGATCGAGCTTGCGGTATTGATAACCGTGCACCGTGCCGATGGTTTTCTTGTCCAGATCGTCCAGCCCGTTGACCCGCTCCGCGCCGGACGCGCCGACCACCCGTTCCTCGACCTCGAGAAAGGGCGCCGGCCAGTCGTATTGCGCGATGGCGTCTCCGGTCAGCCACTCCGGGCTGACGAAACAGCGCAGGTCGACCTGCTTGGTGGTCACGGCCAGGTCTTGCCGCTTGCGCGGCAACACCACGTCGACCGGGCGCCGCCCCAGTTCCCTTGCCAGCGCATCCTGCCAATCCTTGATGATGCCGTCGGTTAATTCCGACTGGCCATTGGACATCCTGCGGATCTGCGCCAGCGGCAGCGCATGGCCTTCCACCGTCAGAAAACGCAGCGGCGTCTCGGCCTGGGCCAGAGGACAGCACAGCAACAGGACAATCAATCGAAGAGGGGGCGTCATGCTATGCCTCATGGCAGGTTCCAGTACTCAGTGCAACGCCAGTTTCGTAGACCGAAACGGTCCATTTTGAAGCTTTCATGAATGGAGTATATCAACCTCATGCGCTGAAAAGGGGGTGATTCCTGAATGTCGGTGTATCGCGCCGCTTATGCCAATTCGTCAAATTGCTGCTTCGTTTGCGCCCCCTGCGCCGGCGGGGCAACCAGCGGGAGCATGACGCAGACCCGGGTGCCGCCATCCTCGCTGCTGGACAGCTCGACCGTGCCGCCCAGCAGCGACGTGACCAGGTTGTAGACGATGTGCATGCCCAGGCCGGTGCCGCCGCGTCCCATCTTGGTCGTAAAGAAGGGGTCGAAGACGCGCTCGATGATATCGTGCGCGATGCCGGTACCATCGTCCGAAAACACCAATTCGATGCCGCGCGCGCCGGCGCGGCGCGTTTGCAGCCGCATGATGCCGCTGTCTCGTCCTTCGAATGCGTGCGCCAGCGCATTGCTGACCAGGTTAGTGACGATCTGCGTCAGCGCGCCCGGATAGCCATCCATCGCGATTTGCGGTTCCAGCTCGGTTTCCAGCCGGTACGGCGAATGCTTATAGGTCGGCTCCAGCGTGGCGATGATTTCTTCCAGCACCACGGCCAGATCGAAAATGCGGCGCTGGTTGGCTGACTGGTCGACCGCGACCTGTTTAAAACTTTGCACCAGCTCGGCCGCGCGTTTCAGATTGCGCGTCAGCACGCCCGAGGCTTGCACATACGACGCCAGCGTCGCTTCCAGCGCCGAGCGGCGCAGGTGGCCGTGACGCAATTCGTCCAGGCTGTTGTCGGCGAACTCCTGCAGCGCGGTGGCGATCGTCAGGCTGTTGCCGAGCGGCGTGTTCAATTCGTGCGCGACGCCGGCCACCAGCGAACCGAGCGCCGCCATTTTTTCCGAGCGCAGCAGCTCGCGCTGGGTCGCTTTCAGCGCTTCGAGCGCGCGCTGCAATTCCCGGTTCGCGTCTTCCAGGTTTTCCGTGCGCAGCGCCACGCGCTGTTCCAGGCCCGTATTGAGTGCGCGGATTTCCGCCTCGCTCAGGCGCAACGCATTTTCCGAGCGGTCCAGGCGCGCGATGTGTTCCCACAGGAAGGCCGTCAGGATGCAGATGAACACGATGGAAACCACCGCCAGCATCAGGCGGTTGACCGTGCGCGCGTGCCAGTTGCCCAGGATGCTGTCCAGGCTGCGCGCATAGACGATGTTGATGTTGTAGGCCGGCAGCTTGCGATAGGTGTACTGGCGCGCCAGCGGCCCCTGCAAATCGAGGAAGCGGTCGTCCTCGAACACGCCCTCGGACGGGCTGCCGCGCAGGCGGGCCGCGATGCCGGAAGCGCCGACCGTCAGGCCAAGATAGCTGATGTCGAACGGCGAGCGCACGATGACAAAACCGTCGTCCGAATACAGCGCCACCAGCGCGCCGCTATCCTTCGCCACGCGCGCGTACACCGTGCTGAAATAGGCGACGTTGATATCGATCGAAATGATGCCGCGGTGGCGGCCGTTGCGGTCGTACAGGTTGCGCGCCAGCGGCAGCACGGTTTCCTTGTCATAAAAGCGCTGGAAAGGGCGTCCCAGCCGCGAAGCGTGCTGGGACGGATTGGCCAGCAGCGTTTTCACGTAAGCGCGGTCGTCGATATCGAACTGGAAGGCGGGGTACTCGGACGAATTGACATACGGCTTGCCGTCCAGGCTGACGAATTGCAGCGCATTCAGGAAGCGGCTGTCCTTCTGGCCGCCGGTGACGACCTGGCTGAGCGCATTGTCGTCCAGTTGCTTGCCCTTGCCGGCCGCGTGCACCGCCTCCACCACCTCGTCGAGATTGCGCTCGGCGTCGGCCAGCGTTTGCGCCGCGTGTTCATCGAGCAGGCGCACCGCCGTCAGGCCGGACGCATGGGTCGACGCGAGCGTCTGGCGCCGGTCTTGCGTGACATCCCACCAGGTTTGCCCGGCCACGGCGGCGATCGTCAAGCCGACGAAGACCAGCAGCGTACTCCTGGCGCGCCGCGCATCGTCGCGGAATGCCGACGATTGCGCATCGGGCGCCCCATCGTCACGGGCGCGCATCGGAGGCAGCGGGGTAATAGCCGCAAGTGATCAACACATCGCCGACCCGTTCCGTATAGGCGCGCTTGAGCACCCATTTGCGGCTGACCGGGTGCGGCCATTTATATTCGGTCCAGCCGCTGTGGCTGGGGCGGTTGCCGACCTCGATGATGGCTTTGATTACATAGACGCCGTCGCTGTCGCGCAATTCCAGCAGCGACTGCCCAACCACCTTCGGCTCTCCGCCGTGCGCCAGCGCCACGCCGCTGCGGGCGTCATGCACGGCGATATACAGTTCGCCATCGATGAATTCGCCGCGCGGGTTCATGAATTGTGCAAACGCCTGCGCGGCGCCATGGCGCTGGTAATATGCCGCGGCCTTCTTGACCATCGCCACCGCTTTCGGGGCGAGGCTTGTATCACCGTCGCCCGGCCCGGCCGCCGCCGCCGCCGGCATGGCGCACAACAGCCAAAACAGCGCCATGCGCATAAACAGACCTGCCATGCATTCTCCGTGGACCAGCTCATTGTTGATAAATGTCGGTCGTGCGACCAGGGGCGTTGCGCCGGTGCCGCGCATGCGATACCGCACGCGGACATGCCCGGCAGCGCGTCGATGGCAAGCTGCTTATTGATATTTCCGAGCCGGCGAACCAGTGTATCAACATTGATTGACGGCAGCAAATCCTGTGGTGCCTGGTGCGATGGCAAGACCGGGCGCAGCGCGTGTCCGGCCCTGGTGGCTGCGGCCAGCGTCAGGCACGACCGGTAAGATTCGGGCGTCCGAGATCGAGAGGGCCGAGGTGAAGGGGCTACCGCAGCCAGTTCAGGCGCGGCCGGCGCGCCGGCTCGATGAGCGGTGGCCCAGCCATTGCACGACGGCGACGCCATACGAGTCCGGCGTCTTGTCGTCGACGCGCTGCGCCAGGTCGGCCAGCGTATGGCGTGCCAGTTCCTCGCGCATGCGCGCCTCGGCCGACAGCATCACTTCCTGGATGGAACAGGGGCTGACGGTGGACCAGTCCGGCGGATTGTCCTGCAACACGGCGCAGCGCTGGCGGACTTCGCGGCATTCGAACAAGCGCTTGTCGCCATCGATGGCGTCGATCACGTCCAGCACGCTGATTTCGGCAGCGGGCAAGGCCAGCGAAAAGCCCCCGCGCACGCCCTCGACTGCGTTGACCAGGCCAGCCTTGCTCAACTTGGTAAACAGCTTGGCCACGTACTCGGCCGGAATGCCCTGCAATTCGGCCAGATCCTTGGCGCCTGCTTCCCGCGCGCCCGACGACGCGCTGGCCAGGAACAGCAAGCAATGTAAAGCGTATTCAACGCCGGTACTGATATGTGACATGGAAAACCCCGACCTCGTGAATCGCAGTTGTCAAGGATAGAGAGTTTTGGCGTCCAGCACAAGGCAGGCGCTAGCCATCTGCCATTCCTGCAAAGCATCTTGTGTCATTCCCGCGCAGGCGGGAATCCCATTGAGATTGAGCGCAGACGACATTGGCCGAGGATGCGGAATGGGATTCCCGCCTGCGCGGGAATGACAAGGGTTGCGTGCGCCGCTTTAACTACGATACAATGAATCGTAGTTAATAAAACGCAACAATATAACTAGAAAGTCAGAACATGACCAAAAAAATTCTCGTCATCGGCGCCGGCTTCGCAGGCATATGGAGCGCGCTCGGCGCGGCGCGGTTGCTCGACCAGGCCGGCAAGAGTGCCGCCGTCGAGATCGCGCTGATTTCCCCGGAACCGCTGTTGCACATGCGGCCACGCCTGCATGAAAGCGAACCGGGCGGCATGGCCTATCCCTTGCTGCCGCTGCTCGAAGCGGCCGGCGTGCGCTACATCCAGGGCAGCGTGGCGCGCATCCACAAGCAGGACCGCTACGTGGTCGCGCTCGACGCGACTGGCGAACCTTTTACGCTGGAATACGACCGCCTGGTGCTGACCAGCGGCAGCAAGATGCACCGTCCGCAAGTGCCCGGCCTGCAACACGCGTTCAGCATCGACCAGCTCGATGACGCCGTTAAACTGGACCGGCACCTGGCCGCGCTGGCCGAGCAGCCGGAAACGGCCGCACGCAACACCGTCGTGGTGGTTGGCGGCGGCTTCACCGGCATCGAACTGGCGTGCGAATTGCCGGGCCGCCTGCGCAAGGTGCTGGGACAAGCAGCCAAATTGAACGTGATCGTGATCGAGCAGGCGGATGACATCGGCCCGGATCTCGGCCCCGGCCCGCGTCCCGTCATCAGCCAGGCGCTGGCCGAACTCGGCGTGCAAAGCCTGACCGGTTCGGCCGTGGTGGCGCTCGACGCGGACGGTGTTCAAACCGCCAACGGCCAGCGCATCGAAGCCAGCACCGTCATCTGGACCGGCGGCCTGCGCGCCAGCGCGCTGACGAAGCAAGTGTCGACCCAGCGCGACGGCGTCGGCCGCGTGCTGGTGTCACGCGACCTGCGCGTGCTCGACACATCGACCATCTTCGCCGCCGGCGACGTCGCGCTGGCCGCCACCGACGATATCGGCAACCACGCATTGATGTCGTGCCAGCACGCGCTCACGATGGGGCGCTACGCCGGCCACAACGTCGCCGCCGACCTGCTCGGCCTGCCGCTGCTGGACTACAAACAACCGTTTTATGCGACTTGCCTGGACCTGGGCGGCTGGGGCGCCGTCTACACGGAAGGATGGGATCGCCAAGTCAAAATGACTGGCGCCGACGCCAAAGAGTTAAAACGCAAGATCAACACCATGTGGATCTACCCGCCGCAACCCGAGCGCAGCGCAGCCCTGGCCGCGGCCGATCCGGAACCGCCAGCGGCAGCCTGAGCCAGACCCGCGAAGTGAATTTGTCATTCCCGCTCGAATTTTGTCATTCCCGCTTTCGCGGGAAGTCATTTCTCCCAGTGGGAGGAATGACAGCGTGCCTACGCGGGGATGACTGCGCGGCGAGGCTCGACATGTTCATCGGAGACCATCCTGCCCGCCTTGATCACCACGATCCGGTCCGCCATCGAAATCGTTTCCGGCCGGTGCGCCACCACGACGCGCGTTAAACCCATCGCCTTGATCGTCGCGTTGACACTTTTTTCATTGGCGACATCGAGTTCGCTGGTCGCCTCGTCTAGCACCAGGATGCGCGGCTTGCGGTACAAGGCGCGCGCCAGCAGGATGCGCTGCTTCTGGCCGCCGCTGATGCCGATGCCACTATCTCCGGTCAGCGTGTTATAGGCCATCGGCATGGCCTCGATTTCCTTGTCGACGGCGGCCAGCCGCGCGCACTCGCGGATGCGCGGCCAGTCCGGCACCGGATCGAAAAAGCTGATGTTGTCGGCGACAGACCCCGAAAACATCCGGTCTTCCTGCATCACCGTGCCGATCATCTGCCGGTACGCCGTCAACCCCAATCTCTTGATCGGCACGCCGCCGACCAGCACTTCGCCATGCGTCGGCGCCAGCAATCCCAACATGACTTTGACGAGGCTGGTCTTGCCGCTGCCGGAAATGCCGGTCACGGCGACACACTCTCCGGCGCGGATCGTCAGGTCGATATTCTCGAACACAAACGGCTCCGTGGGAGAATAGCGGAACGACACCGCGCGCAACTCGATGCTCGGCGCGACCTGAGACAGGTCCACTTCATCCCCATCGTGCGCGCCTTCCGGCTCCGTTTCCGACAGCACGATATCGGCCACCCGTTCGCCATGCAGGCGCAGCATCTTGAATTCCACGACCTTGTCGATCAGCGCGGCCAGCCGCGTCGAAAACTGTTCTTTATAGGCGACGAACGCGAACAGCATGCCGACCGTGAACGCGTGATCGAGCACCGCGCGCGCCGCCAGCCACACGACGACGATGCGCTCGACACCGAACAGCACCGTCTGCGCCGTCTCGTAACTGATGCGGATGCGCTGGATGCGCAAATCCGCATTGAACTGCTCGGCCAGGATATTGAGCCAGCCGGCCCGGCGCTGATCTCCCTTGCCGAACAGGCGCACGCTCTGGATGCCGCTGGCCGTTTCAAAGAAATGCGTGGTTTGTTTGGACGCGTGGATGATCTGTTCCGCCGTCGCCACGCGCAGTCCGTGGAACAGGCTCCAGCGCATCAGTCCATAAAGCAGTACCGCCACCAGCGCGACACTGGCCAGGTCGTGGCTGTACATCAGCATCATCGCAAACGTACCGGCCACCATGACGCCATCGACCACCGCCTGCACGAAGCCGGTGGTCAGGGTTTTCTGGATCGTCGAAATCGAACCAAAGCTCGACAGGATGCTGCCGATATGGCGCTTCTCGTAATACTCAAGAGGCAATTTCACCATGTGCGCGAACACATTTCCGAGCCACTGGAAATTGAGCCGGGTGCTCAGCGCGACGACAAACCAGCCGCGCACCGCGCCGATCGCCGCCTGGATCACGACCAGCAAGCCAAAACCCAGCGCCAAGGTCGTCAACAAATCGCGGTCGGCCGACACCAGTGCATGGTCGACCACCCATTGCAGGAAGAAGGGCAGCGCGATCGCGACGAATTCCAGGCCCAGCGTCAGCAGCAATATCTGGCTCAGGCCGCGTTTTAATCCCGTGATGCGCCCCATCAGGCCGCGCAAGGTAAACTGCAATTTCGGAGAAGAGGGCGCGAAATCGCTGGCCGGATTCAATTCCAGCGCCACGCCCGTAAAATGCTTGCTGAATTCCGCCATCGTAAACGTGCGCACGCCGACGGCCGGATCGTGAATCACCGCGCGCCGCGACGACACCGACGTCAGCACGACGAAATGATCCATGTCCCAGTGCAGGATGCAGGGCAGGCGCAATTCCGGCAGGTTGTGCAGATCCAGCCGCAGCGGCCGGGTTTCCAGTTTCAAGGCACGCGCGATGCGCATCAGGCTGTCCAGCGTCGCGCCCTTGCGCGAAATCGAAAAGCGCAAACGCAAGGTCGCCAGGTTGGTGCGGTAGCCAAGATAATCGGCCACCATCGCGATACTGCACAAGCCGCACTCGGTCGCCTCGGTCTGCAGGAATATGGGCACCTTGCGGCGCAATCCGATTCGATCCATTCAGTACACTTTCTTCATAAACGTCCCGACATGCCAAGCAATGGCTCCAGCGCCCATTCCGCCAGCGTACGGTGCTCCAGCACCAGCGTGGCGGATAATTGCATGCCCGGCTTAAGCGCGTGCGCACGGCCGGCCGCCATCACATCCTGCGCATCCAGTTGCACCCGCACCCGGTACACCGGCTCGGACGAACCTGCAAGCTGCGGCGACGCGCCATTGCGCTGCAACTCTCCCAGCGGAATCGTGGTCAGCGATATCTCGCGCACGCGGCCGCGGAACTGCCCGAATTTCTGGTAAGGATAAGCGTCATAGCGCAGCAAGACTTCCGTCCCGGCGTGGACAAAGCCGGCCGCGCGGGTAGGGACATATAATTCCGCCTCCAGCTTGCTGCCGTCCGGCAGCAGCGTGGCGATGCGCTGTTCCGCCGTCACAGCCTGTCCCTGGTCGACCACGATGCCCGCCACGCGCCCGGTCTGATCGGCCCGCACTACCAGCTGGCGCTTGGCCTCGCTCTCTGTGGCCTGCTGCTTCAATTCCTCGATGCCACGCCTCAGTTGCGACGCTTCGCGGCCAGTCTGCAAGGGCAGGTCGGTGCGGGATGCCACCAGCACGGCAAGTTCGCGCTGCAAACCCAGGCGCTGGAGTTCCAGCGCCGACAGCCTGGCTTCCTGCTCGATCAATTCAGCCGCTTTCTGGCTCGCCGCATTCTGCGTCACGCCACCCTCCGCCGCCAGTTCCGTGAAACGGCTCGACAGGTCGCGCACGATCTGCACCTTCCGGCGTTGCAGTACCAGTTCGCCGTCCAGCTGCCTTAAACTCGCGCCTAAGTTATCCAGGCGCTGGCCCAGTTCCAGCTGTTTGTTACCGGTTTGCAGACCCTGCTGATCCAGCTCCCGGCGCAAGTGTTCGATGCGCGACGCCAGCGTGTCATTGACGGCCGCCTGCGTGTCGCCCTGCACGCTGGTGCGTTCGCTGGACAGGACAAACAGCGCATCGCCGGCGCGCACCGCCTGACCTTCCGCGACATGGATACGCGTGACCAGCCCCGACTGCGGCGCAGCCAGCCGGATCAAGCCATGATCCGGCACCACCATGCCGCTGACAGTCTCCTTGCGCGTAAAACCGAACGTCAGCGCAAAAGTGATCACGGCCAGCATGATGGCGCAAAAGAATGCAGTCAGCGCGGGATACGACCAAGTGCGGGTCAGGATGACGGCGCCATGAAAGCGCTGGGACTTGTGAGCTATCGCTTCTTCCCGGAACAGATCGCTCATCGTGATATTTTAAATAGTCATGCCAAATTTGAAAGAGCAAGTATATCAGGGCTACATCATCATGCCGACAGGCATTAATGCATTTGCCACTACGATCCTCAAGTAAGCCGCACCCTGTCGTTCCCGCGAAAGCGGGAACCCCATTTTGTATGCAGACCAGCTCAGCCTGGACTGGCCAGGCAATGAGCAAGGCATCGCCTGTTGCGCTCGATGACTTGGCAACCCCTCCTTGCACATGCAGCCGTCCGATCGCCTCTCTTTCGGGACGCTAGATCGATCAGCATTGCAATGTACGCCCATGGCGCATAAACTGATGCCACTGCGCCAATGGCGTACAAGCTACGCGAGATGTCATGGTGTTCATTGAGACCCCGACATTTGCCGATCTGATCAGTGATTTGGCAACTGAGGAAGAGTACAGGGCATTGCAGAACGAGCTCATTGTCAACCCTGAGGCTGGCGACTTGGTACGCGGCGGCGGCGGCATACGCAAAATCCGTATGGCAACGGGCAATAAGGGAAAGAGTGGCAGTGCGCGTGTTATTTATTTTCACAGAATGGCGAAAGATCAAATTCTGATGTTGTTGGCTTACCCAAAATCAGGCCAAGAAAATTTGACTGCCGATCAGACGAAATTTCTAAAAACCCTGGTCAAGGCATTAAAATAAATAGCCGCATTGAAATTGCTTCAATCGATAAGAGATAACAAATCATGGACGAATCTTTATTCAAGAATTTGGTAAAAAGCCTGAAGGAAGCAGCCGCCATCACCAGCGGCGAATTGCCGCCTGCCAAGGTTGTATTTTCCAAAAAAACACAAGGTCAAATCGAAGCAACGGAAAGCCCGGAAAAATCATCAAATGCGGAGAGCTTATCCGATCGACCTGGCAAGACGACAAAATACAAGGTGGATGCGAAATCAGTCAGGGAAAAAACCGGCTTGTCTCAGCAAGATTTTGCCGTTGTAATGAACGTCAGCGTAGCGACAATCCGAAACTGGGAGCAGCACCGCAGAGAACCGACCGGCCCTGCTGAAGCGCTTTTAAAGATAGTCTCGAAGGAGCCGCAAGTCGCACTTCAAGCGCTGCACGCTTAGCAGGGGGAAATCCCAATTTTTTCATGCAAGCTACTCCTTATGAAACTGGGATTTTTTTGATTTTGGTTGACATGGTTGACGTCGAAATTTTTTGGTGTAAACTGGCCCCAATAGATAGGAGTCCCTCATGTCATCCTTAACCGCGAAGAAAATCCCGCCAACGCCTCGTCCAGACGCAGTAACAAGGCACGCCCGGCTCCCCCGGAAATCGGATGAGAGAAAGCCAAGTGCGGCCCAGTCTCTCCTCTCGCTGGCAGACGTGGAACGCGCAGTCGACTTGGGCGACGGCTATGTCATCCTCCAGGTACGCGACCGCCGAGCGGAAAAAAGCGCCGGAAAGCCACTGCAGGATGAGCCGCTGGCGCTGCTCGACCCGTCCATCCCCACGATTTCAGACGACCAGGTCAAGATCCTGCTGAAGAAGTTCACTGCCCCCACAAAACCAGCGGCTACGTCTTCCGCACGAAAAGCGCTGCTGGCTGAAAACGAGGCATTCATGGCCAATCTAGCCACCGAGGCGATGGCTGACAGGCAAAAGAATGTCCAGGCAGGTCTGCTGCTGACCTCCAGGGAGTTTTGCCAGCGTCTCCAGATCACCAGGCAGGCGGTGAGCAAAGCCATCAAGGAATTCAGGCTGTTTTCGCTCGACGGCCCATCGGGAACGTTGCTGTATCCAGCCTTCTTCGCCAATCCCGCCGCGAATCGCCGCGACCTTGAGCGCGTGTCGCAGGCACTGGGCGATTTGCCTGGCCCCAGCAAGTGGCAGTTCTTTACCACGCCAAAAGCGTCACTGCGCGGCCGGACGCCGATCGAAGCCCTTGCCAATGGAGAGACCGACTCCGTCCTGGTGGCCGCAGCCGGTTTCAGGGAGCGTTGATTTGGTGGCGAAAGCACTTGGATTGCCGCCATCAAATCTCGCAACTGACAAGCTCCCGGTGAGCTATGTAGCACCGGAAAAATTGGTCAGAGTTTCAGGCTACACCAGTGGAGAACCGTTCTTCGGGCAGTCGGGCGCCAACCGGTTTGACGCACCGGGCTGCGCTGCGGGGACGCCCGAATTTTCATCCTGCTATCTCGGCTTCTCCCTTTCTGTCGCAATTGCCGAATCCATTCTGCACGATGAGATACCTGTGAACGGCAAATTCAGGATCGCCGAAACCACACTCACCAGCAAGCACGTGCTTCGTTTTCAGGGAGCTAATTTGCGCCTTCTGCTGCTTGCCGGCGTCAATCTTAAACGCCTGGACGGAAACGCGGATTTGAGCGGTACGTCCGATTACACGGTCTCTCAACAATGGTCGCTCGCCGTGCATCGCAACCCGGCCAATTACGACGGCTTCATCTACATGTCGCGCCATCTGAATACCGAAAAAGCTGTCATCCTGTTCGATCGCGCAAGGTCGAAGATAGCAATGGCATCGTCAACGGTGCTTGTTGCCACGCCAGGATTTGCAACTGCGGCAAAGGCGTTTGGCATTGTTGGCGTTTGATTAAAGATATGAAAGGCTGGCGCTAGCTGGTAGCCAATCAAATCGCCAGTTCCGCTTCCTTTCGTCCAAATATCCTACGGGCCGCGTCCATCCCGCGCAAATATTTAATCTGGCGCCGCGCGCACGGCGCTGCCGAATTCCCGTAATAAACGGCCCGCTATGGCAATAAACGCCGCGCCATCGCGGATGCGAGTGAGGATTTTCGGCAGGCCAGCGGCGATATAGCCTTTTTTACCAGGATGTACCGCACGCCCTGTCCAGTCGACCAGTTCCAGGTGCTCGTCGAAGGCAAACGGAATCGCCCATGCGGTGCGTCCGGTGGCGTCGAACGGCATCAACGGCGCTTGCGGCAGCGGCGCTTCGGGCGCGTCTTCCACTACGGCAGGCAGCGCTGGAGACATTTCCAGGCGTTCCTGAATCGACGTGTAATCCGAGGTTTCCGGTGTCTCAGCCATGCCGGCCCGCACCGGATTCAAATCGACATACGCCATCGCCGCCAACAGTGCCGGTTCATCGAGTAAAGCCTGGCTTTTAAAACGCCCCTCCCAGAAGCGTCCAGTACGGCTTGCGTCCGATTCCCTACCATGTCTTCACCCATTCCTAAAATAAAAATGGATGTCCTTTTTTAATATTTTGTTAATGCATTTTTCAATATGAAAAATAATGAAGAAGGCTTAATTAGGAGGAGGCTCGTTTTCGACTTCTGGGCCACCAGCGACTGTTTCAACCTCAATTTTCGAAAGTGGCCTCATCAATTTCTCTTGAGGAGGATCTACAGTTAATTCATCTTTAACTAGTGCATTTTCTAGTTTGAAATATAGAGATTGTATTTTCATGAAATTCCCTTTTAGCGAGGAGGCGGATCATTTTCTACATCTGGTCCGCCGGCAACTGCAATGATCTCATCAGAGGAAAGCGGTCTCATTCTTTTTTCTTGAAGAGAAATTTGAGTGATCTCATCTTTCTCTGCCAGAATTGCCAAAATAGAAAACAGTGATTGTATTTTCATATTAATCCCTTAACTTAGTGGCGGATCGTTGTCGAATTCTGATCCATCGGCAACTACTATAATCTCAAA
The DNA here is from genome assembly GCA_040389645.1 of Pseudomonadota bacterium. Classification (GTDB taxonomy): domain Bacteria; phylum Pseudomonadota; class Gammaproteobacteria; order Burkholderiales; family Burkholderiaceae_D; genus Rugamonas. The sequence goes on from JAZJZT010000085.1 coordinate 54,676, forward strand.
AACAAAGTGGATATCCCTTTGATTGATATATTTTCTTTTGAATTTTATTAACGAGGAGGAGGCTCATTATCGACTTCTGGACCGCCGGCAACTAGCGCTATCTCAGTTGAGGAAATTAGCCTCATTATTTTTTCTTGAGGGAGAGTCTGAGGTAGTTCATCTTTAGCCAGCACGCTTGCTAGTGCAGAAGAAAGTAGTTGTATTTTCATGCGAGTCCTTTATAAACAAGGTGGATGTCCCTCTGCTTCTTCTTTGCTTCTTTGCTTCTTTGCTTCCACTATTTCATTTTGATAGATTTAATGAGGAGGCGGGTCGTTTTCAAGTTCAGGGCCGCCAGCAACTACCGTGATCTCAGCAGAGGAAAGCGGCCTCATCATTTTTTCTTGAAGAGGAGTCGGAGTTGCTTCCTCTTTAGCCAGCATGTTTGGCACCAAGGAAAAAAGCGCTTGAATTTTCATGGGATTCCTTTTTGAAAAAATGCCCAATTTTTGAAAGCAAAGTGGATGTCCTTTTGTTACTTTTCTTACTTTTCTTACTGACGCAGACTTAGGCCGGCGGAGGCTCATTTTCGATATCTGGTCCACCAGCAACTACCGCGATCTCATCAGAAGAAAGTAGCCTCATTAATTTCTCTTGAGAAGAAATTTGAGCTAATTCGTCTTTAAGTAAAGAATTATTTAATATGGAAAATAGTGACTGTATTTTTATTTTCCACTCTTAAAATGGTGGAGGGTCATTTTCGACATCTGGACCGCCGGCAATTGCTGCGAGCTCAGCAGAAGAAAGTGGCCTCATCATTTTTCCTTGACCTGGAACCTGAGCCACTTCGTTTTTAGTCAATACGTTTGTCAGTAGGGAAAACAGCGATTGTATTTTCACTTTACATCCTTAAACTGGTGGTGGATCTTTATCAACCTCTGGTCCGCCTGCAACTACAGCGATCTCATCGGAGTAAAACAGTCTCATCATTTTTTCCTGATGAGGGACTTGAACTACTTCATCTTTAGCTAGTACGCTTCCCAGTACGGAAAGTAGTGACTGTACTTTTACATTAATTCCTTAGTTTGGTAGCGGATCATTTTCGACATCAGGCCCGCCAGAAATTACCGCAATCTCATCAGAGGAAAGTGGTCGCATTATTTCTGCTTGAAAAACGACCTGAGCTACTTTATCTTTAACTAGCACATTTGCCAAATTAGAAAAGAAAGACTGTATTTTCATGTGGTTTCCTTTGGGGAATAATTATCCTCGCTTTCACGAGGATAATATGAAAAACTAACGAGTAAATAAAGTAGATGACCCTTTGTTCTGTTCCTTTCTTAAGCCGAAGGCGGATCGTTCTCGAGCTCGGGGCCACCAGCCACTGCCACGACTTCGGCAGAGGAGAGCGATCTCATCATTTTTTCTTCAAGAGAAATCTGAGTTATTTCCTCTTTAGCCAGTATATTTTTTAACACGGAAAACAGCGATTGTATTTTCATATAGATGGCGGTTTCAAGAACCAACTGCAACACTGGATTAATGAACAGCGATGGCTGGATT
>JAZJZT010000086.1:0-137092 GCA_040389645.1 Pseudomonadota bacterium
GGAAAATGGCAACGCAAGAACCTATTGTTGTGTCCGAATTTACTTGACCAGCGCACCCAGCCATCAGAAAGCGCAGCGATCGACAGGTTGTGTCCGCCGTCGAACTGGATCGACGACGTTCGGTCGAGACGTCCCTGCCGATCGAATTCAAGTACGCGACCATCTGAGAGCGACACTGCGCCGCCTCCGGTGCGGCGGATTAAGCGCAACGGATCGGAATCAATTGGGATGCGCCATTGCATTATTCCCTGAGCGTTAAGCCGCAGTACTGCATCAGGCGCTGCAAGAATCCAACCGTCACGATCGCGCAAGGAGCCCCGAACGGCGCCACTATGCAACGCGATACGTGAGGTTTCTGCACACTCGGCCAAGCTCCATTGGCGAGCATAGCCACGATCCCCGACCGACCACACTTCGTCATGTCCCACCCAACCAACGCTCACGGCGGCTTGAGGATAAGGGAGACTTGCGTAGCTAAGGTCGGAGTTTTTCCATTGGCATAGGCTAGCTCCGTCGGCTATACGCCAGACACGCACTCCGCCCTGTTCATCGCCGCTGGCGAGCAGGCTGCCATCGGGACTGAAAGCAAGATTAGTAATCGCTGCACCATGACCAGCGAGGCTACGCCATTGGCGCGCGCTGGGAAGGTGCCACAGCAAGATGCGCTGGTCCGAACCACCTGTGGCCACAAGCTCGGCGCGCCCGTCGATTGCGATCGCGCTTACGCCAAGGCTGTGCGCTTGAGGTGACATCAGTCGAAGACCAGATTCTCCCGCGCTATGGGCGCCGTCGGCGACAATGCAAAGTGAAATCGTCAGGAGTGCATTGCAAAGGCGGCGTAACAGAGATGGAAGTGGGTACATTGAAAGCATTTTTTCGGTTCTCTTTTGTATCACCGGGGGATATTCGACACTAAGAGACACCTCTGCCGCAGCTGTAGCGGCTGCTTCAGTGCTGCATTTAGTGGGCTGTCTGTCATCGATCCGCAATGAAGTTTGAAGTAATACGCGTTAACAAAGAAGAGGCAGGGCATGTTCGCCAGCGTGTGTAAATTTTCCAGCAACACTGTATCACTAGAGCAGGGTCAATTGATTCTGTCGCCCACTTCCCCAAAAATCGATCAAACCGGCTCCTAGCTTTAGGGGCTATTGATAATTTCGCAGTATCTAAATCTCATTGATAGAAAGGAGTCGCCATGCCTATCGCGTATGGTTACGCACGCACGTCCACCGTAGAACAAGTTGCCGGCCTTGCAGACCAAATCGAAAAGCTCAAGCAAGCAGGATGCAGCGATCAAACGATTTTCAAAGAGCAAATCAGCAGCGTGAAGATGGCCGACCGAGTGGAGTTCGCTAAAGTACTCGCTAAGCTGACCAAAGGGGATACACTGGTGTTCACGAGCCTGTCACGTGTTCCCCGAATGCGAATGCTACATTTAGCCATGCTGGCTATGGCCAGTCAGGATGAAACTGCTCTAATGCCAGATCTTTTTCCAGAAATCCGACGGCAGCGCCTTTTTCGTTGATGCCGATGCATTATTCCCTGTGTTCGGCGCCGCGCTACTCCGCACTGCAGACAATGCTATTGGTGAACCATTTGCTTCGGGACTGCCGGGCCATGCTGGCATTGGCGGTATGCCAGGCGCCGGGTTCTCTAGTAAACCGGAGGGAATCGCGGCGCGAATCTGGTCGATTGGAACTTTACAGACCTTTTCCACCACTTTGGCGAATATCTCAGCCAATGAAGGAAACGCCGGCGCCACGGTCACGGTGCTGATCCCGCTGACGCATTTGCCGAGAATGATGGAAGACTGGCTTACCTTTTTCTCCACTTCTTCCGCAGCAGCCTTGTCCCGCGCGTATCCAGCCTGGCTGCCGGCGTCGGCTGCCGTCTGGCTGCGACAAGTCGCCGCCGATATTGTTGTACTGAAGGCGAGGGATGCGACCAACACGAGTATCTTGGCTTGCATGGATTATCCTTTCATGTGGTACGCATCAAGCGTATTTTTCGATTGGGCGATTCTGGCTTGGTCGACGGCTTGTTGGCACGGTGCCAGGAGGTGCTTGCAGGTTATGAAGAGCGTCGCTGGTCGTCGTGTGGCTGTGGTGATCTGATGGCCGCAATCCCAATCGCTGGCGTAGCGGGTCATCGACAGGAAGGTCGACACGCGCTTCAATAACGCGCTGACCAATTTCAAAAACCATCGACGGAGCATGAACGCTGTCAGCCTGATGTGCTACATCGGCAACGCGGCCATATCCGACCATCGACCAGGTCAGACCCGTGTTGGTCGGTGTCGCTGCCATGAGCGGCACAATGCTATTTCCTTCACCTCCTTGGCCATCCTTGTCGCAGTTCAGGAGCGCGACGACGTGCCGCAGCTGTTGTCCCACCAGCGCGATACCTTGCAGGTAGCCATCTCCGGCACGAACCAGCGACAGTGCTGGCGTGTCCTGCTGGCTGTCCAGCGATCCGCCCTGGATGACCGGCATAAACCTGGATGCAGCCGACAGGTTGGGCATCCTGTCCCGCAAGGCGGCATAGGTCGTGTCGCCGACAACGACCTGGCGCTGGCCGGAGATGTCGATCCAGGCGACGTTGTCGAGCGGAGGCCGGGCACCCAGTTTGGCAATCAGGTTGAGCAGCTCGGGTGCGTGCTCCACGTATTCCCTCGTGAAGGCAATCTGCCGCTCCCACCATGCCGCCTCTCGCACTGGAACCAATCGTTCCACAGCGACCGGCGCCGGTGTGGTGTCGGAGCGCGCCTTCGGTAAATTTGTTTGCTGGATCACTTCGACCTCCCACTGGTTGCGGTGCGAGACGCCTTTTCTTAGCCCCGTGATGTTTCCGGCGCTGTCGCGCGCCGGCATATCGACCTGGATCGGCTTGCGTCCCAAATTCTGGAGTACGACATGGTCGCCGGAGCGAGCCCCAGAGAGTTCCAGTGCTCGGGCCAGATCGATACCCCACGACACTTTAGATCGCCCGTCAGCATTTTCGATTTCCACGAAATAGCTGGGCTTTCCATTCGCCGCATTTTTCAGCGGCGCCGGCCCATGCCGGAGCAAACGGCCTTCCAAGCGATTGATCAGTTTTTCGGTGGGCACTGCAATTTTCTCGGTTACTTCAACTTGCTGGTCATCACTTGGCGCCTCCGGCGCAGACCTGTCACGGATGGTGATTTCCCATTTGTTTCGGTATGTCTCCAGCGGTTGCACCCCGATCGCCTTGCCCGTCTTGTCGCGCACGATTTCATCGACGGTCACAGGTTTTTTGCCTGGATTTTTCATCGATATTTCGTCGCCGACGCGCGCATCCACAGCGCATAACGCATGCTGCAGCTCTTTACCCCACTGCGTATGCACTTGCCCATCACTGTTTTCGAGTTCGACAAAGTAGTTTTCGTTGTTGTCGTGAATATGCTGATATGGCGCGTGGCCATGGCGCAGCAGCTTGCCCGATAGACGGTCGACGCTGGGCGTTTGATGTGTCTGGCTTTCCTCTTGCGGCCTTGCCGGCTTGGCCGTGAAAGTGCTGCGCGTAGCAGGCCGTGGTGTTGGTGGGGACGCCGGTGTGACACTAGCGGAAACTTCGGCCGTGACGTCGCCCGGCGTAGATTGAGATTGCGATCTCGCGACCATTGCCAGCGTCCAGACGTTACCTTGTTCTCGGTGGGGCCGTTTCGTCTGCGGGGATTGGCTATTGGCACCAACTGCTGGAGCCACACTGCCAAACTGTAGATGGACGTCATCGCCGGCAGCTGCGCCAGCATTGCGCAAGGCATCTCGTAATTCCATACCCCAGGCAGAGCGCGTTTGCCCGGTAGCGTCTTTCAGTTCAACGAAGTAGCTTGTTTTGTTATCAGGGATATGAAGGTAGGGAGCCTGTCCATGGCGGATAATAGTCCCCGAGATCGAATCCTGGCCACCTGAACTGGATGCCGTTGTTGACTCCTGCGTGACTGGCGGAGCCGGGACAGGGACCGACGAGATTTCGGTATCGGGGGTCTTACCTTGCTGTGCTGCTGGCGGTATGCCGGTCGAAAGCGCCGCGCTTAAATCAATCGGCACGGCCGGACGTTGTGGCGTGGCTGCCGGGAATTGCTGCGGCATGGGCTTGGACACCATGTCACGCCGCATGGCATCCTGTTCAGGGTTTTTCAGGTGGACGTCGAGCTTGTACTTGATCATGACTTCGATGGCGAAGCGCTTGAATGCTTCGTCTCCCGTCAGTTCGAAGGCACCGCCGTATTTTTCCTTAGCAAGCATTAAGGCGCCGAGGAGCGCGCGCTCTTCCGTGTCCGCGCCCTTGACCATCAACAGCTGGTCGCCATGGTCGACGAATGCATCCTTGCCTTGTACCTGATAGAGCACGCTTCCGTCGGCGCGCACTTTATAGCTCATGTCCTCCAGCAGCTTCTTGATGATGGGGGAAGTGTCGGCCAACGTACCGGAAGAAGGGACAATGCCGTTGCGCGTGCTCGATGCCGCTTTGCTCGCGGGCTTGGTATCGGCCGGACGTGCAGGTTTTTCAGCTTGGGATGGTGCAGGCGTGGGCGTCGAAAAAGCAATCGCGGCGCTTGGTGATTGCAAGTCCGGGACGGCGGTGATAGCCGATGCGCGCCGCAGGTCCGTCATCTTTGTGTAGATCTCGCCGTAATCGGGTCTGTGCAGCGCACCTGCAATGGTGGCCTGGGTTTCCAGCACATGCAGGGCATCGAGGCCGTACAGAAGTTCTTCTATGTGAGGCGCCAGCGTCCGCATGCGATCGGCATCCGCAAGGATGGCACGCAGGGCCGGTGAGGCGCGATCCAGGCTGGCTTCGACCTTCCACGCCTGGGATGCCAGATTAGTGGCGATGAAATCGGCGACGGCACGAGCATCGCCTTCCGCTTTGAGTGCAGCTTCGGCTCTGGCACTCCGAGATGGTCGTGCTTGTTTCTTTAATTGCCGTTCGGCGTCCCGCCATTCTGACGCGTCGGGCCGCCCTAGAGTGGAAGCGATCACCGCATGCACGGTGGCCAGGCGCACGGCGGGAATGTGAGTCAGGCGAGTATCGATAACACTGTCGAGTTTTTTTACCTGATCGGCATTTGCCAGCAGTGCTTGCAGGTCGGAAGGTGCATCTGCAAGATGCTGCGCGATTTTCTCGCGACGTAAATTGACGGCGGTGGCGAAGAAGTCGACGACACGCTGAACCAATTCTGCGGACGGCTCGTCGATTGGACGTTCCGTCGGCTTTGGATCGCGAAGGCTTTGCGCTAATTGTTCGCGGTGCTCGGCATCGGAGCGGTCGAACGCCGCTGCGATAGCGGCTTGCACATCCGCAATGCGAGTAGGTGAAAGAAAGGAAAACCGCTCGTTGATTGCCTCGTCGAGCTGTCCCATGATGCGGGTATCGGAGAGGATGTCGCGCAGCATCGGCGGTGCATTCTCCGCGCGCGCGATCATCGCTTCACGTGTGAGGTTGTGGGTGGATGCGATGAAATCGGCTACCAGGCTGAGCGCATAGTCTTGGTCCTGCTTGGATGTCTCCAGCTGTTGCGAAGGTACGTGCGCCGCGTCCGCCGCAGCCCGCGCCCGTTCCTGCGCATCGGAGCGGTGCAGCGCACGCGCAATGACCGCATGAACTGATGCCACCTCTGTATGGGAAATCGACGACAGGTGATTTGCAACAGCATTGTCCAGGGCACGCATCCGCGCCGTGTCAGCGAGCAGAGTGATGGTGGCGGGGTGCTCCCGGCGCAGATTCGCTTCGATTTTCCACGGCATCATGTTCGCGTTTGCCCGAATCACCCTGGCAATCTCGTGAGCCTGTTCCTCGTCTGGAATGAGCCACGGCGCGCTTTGTGCAGTGGGGCTGGCTGTGCTGGAGCGGTCAGCCTCTTGGCGTTTTTTGGCGATCGCGTCACGGGCCGAAGTGAGGAATGCGTTGATACTGTCCGGGCTGATCCCGCCGAGCAGTTGTTCAACGTGTGCTTGGACGAGCGGGAAATGGTCTGGTTTGCTGAAGAATTCGACGGCAAGTTCCGTCCAGTCACGAACGCGTTCCTGTAGATCTCCGGGAGCCAGGCTGAGATGACCGGCGACGATGTACGCTATTTGCGTGGCCTGCGCCAGCGGGCGAACGCTGTCGGCAATTTCCGGAGCCAGTTGAGCGAGTTTTTGCTGATAGGGGCGGGACGCCAGCGTGTTTGCCGCCACGAGCATCAGCACGGCCTGCCGATGCTGGTCGTCGAGCTGGCGCACGGCGGCAATATCTGCGGTGACCCAGTTTCCCACCTGCGCATCCGGTCCAGGAAGGATCGGGCCGGCTTCAGCTTGGGCCGCAACAGCATCGACTTCCTCTATGGAGCGGGCCTGTAGTTCGAGCAGGATGAGATCCGCTGAACTGAACGAATGCTCTGTTACGGTATTCATATGTGCACCTCGTGCAAATGACTAGGGAATACTCTTGAGTCTTTTGAGGCAGGTTGCCGCCGCCAATCGGATTTCGCGTATAGTTAAATTTTCAGGGCCCCTAGTTTTGTATAATCAATGCTATACAAAATTTTTAGCGCTGCCAGCAGTGAGCGTGAAGCAGTTGAGGCACATCAACTGCCGCATCGATTCTTCATTCACTATTGAAACTTTGCTCATGATGAATAAACGAAATCCGCTATGTGGGGCGGACCTGGAGCGCTGGAGGCTGGCCAACGGCCTGACCAAGGCGACCGCCGCCGATGCATTTGGCTTGCAGATCGTAAAATGGGATGAGCTCACCGATCCGCGTAACTCAGCGCAAGCCATTGCTGACCCGACCGTCGCGATGCTCCTACAGCTGTACCAGACCCACCCTGAATCCTCTCCGGTGTCGGAGGCCGTGGATATGAGCGCGTTTTATGAGTTTCTGGGGCTGGTCGATAATCCGCGCGACCGCGAAAAATTCGCTGCGCTGATAGGGCGGTCGGCACCGTCGGCATACAGGCTGCTGCTGCACGGCGGCAAACCCGGCAGGCCGTTGACGCGGCTGGTCGTGGCGGTTCGCAAACTGGGTTTACCAGCAGAGGCGACGCTTTCCCTGATGACCGACGTGGCGGGGCAGGTCGGAGAACGGCAAGGTTGCCCGGATGTGCTGGCTAATGGATGGAAAAACCAAAATGAGTAGTGAAAAGGAAAAAGCCGGACCGATCATCGAATTGTCGACCGTGTATTTTTACAGTGGTAGCGTGCCCAGGACCCTGGCCTTGAAGGATTGCGGCCTGGAGATGTGCCAGCCCATGCCGGGGTTGATCTGTGGGCTGTACGGCAGGCAGAGCAAGCAGGACGGGTTTATGGCGGCCCATGCTTACGCGGAGCGCAACCGCCTGGAGTTCACAGTCATCGATTTCCTGGTGCGGCTCAACTGCCCGATCAATCCGTCGAAAATGAAAACTGAGAATGTGCCCGATCACGATTTTTTATCGTTAAACCAGGTGCGGCGTCAATTGTGGGAGCCGATCACATTTGCGATCGAGGATGAAAGCGAGCAGGGCAGCGCGCGCAGCAATGAAGAGGTGGACGGGAAGATGCTGTTGCTTGACAGCCCAAGCTTGATTTCGAGGTTTACCGATACCCCTGAATACCAGCATCTGCGCGTCGTGGCGTTCGATAGCCGTCCAGCGATGTGCACGCAGACGTTGACGATTGGAGTTGTCCCACATCGGCACTGGGCGGCTATAGAGATGGCTACTTGCCGCCTGAATCCGACGACGCACATCACACTTGAAAGTCCGCTCGATAACCAGAGTCCCAACGCGAAGGCTTCCGATCAACCCTCACCTCACCTACGGCCTGCAGGTTAGAAAAATCATTGCTTGTTTTTTCTATGGCGTGACGCGTGGGTTCCATCATTGCATCACAGGGCTAAGATCGGGAGAGAATATGCTGTGGCCTATATGGCACGAGAGCGCGTGCTGTTGCAGATAATTGTGCGCGTATTCAACGTTCCAGCCATCCAATGGATAATCGAGGTCAACGCAAACTGGCGCAGTTCAACTGAACAGCGCCAGTTGCAGAGTCGGGATCGTCGATTCCGGTTTCAGTCGGTGGGAAGAGCAGTTGCCGCCGACCTGTCCATCCCAGCCGCTTGCGGATTTCCTCCAGCGCCGGCGGTGGTGTGCGCTCGGCTTTGCGTTCGTTCAGGTATTGCCGAATCTGCTCCTTCGTCGGCTGCTTCTGCCTGCTCACCATGCGCTATTTCACATCGGACTATCCGGTTCCGGGTTTTAAAAGTAAGGTACCCAGTTTATGGCGTAACAATGTTGAACGCCGGATCGAAACTGGCCAGCATGCCGAGCAGTTCGCCGAGTTTTTTGCCGTCGCCGCCGAGCTTGACATCGCCTTGCCGCAGCGCGCTCGGGAAGTCGAGCTGGCGCAGGCTGATGCGGTCCAGCGTGGCCTTGCTCATCGTGACCGAGACATCGGCCTGGCGGTTCTTCATGCCTTCGCGCCAGGTCAGCACGCCGTTGCGCATCGTCAGCGCGAAGGTCTTGCCCAGGTCTTCGAAGGTCCAGTTCAAGCTCATATCATGGCCCTGCGCCTTGTCCGAATCGACGCGGATCGCCATGAAGTCGAAGAACAGCGCCGGCGACATGGCCTTGACCAAGTCCGCCGTGGCATTGCGGCCGGCGGCGGGCACGCCGTGGCGCAATTCGTGGGCGCCCGTCAGGTACATATTGCGCCACAGAGCGTTCTCGCTCTGGTAGCCAAGCTGTTCCAGCGCGTCGGCCTGTGCCTCGCGCGCCGCCTGGTTGCCCGGCTCGGCAAACACCAGGTGGTTGCCCAGTTGCGCGGCCCAGCGGTATTCCCCTTGCTCCATCGCGGCGCGCATGCGCTCAAGCACGGTGCCGGCGCCGCCCAGCGCTGCGACGTAATGTTTGCCTGCATCGACCGGCGCGAGCGGGTTCAGGTTGGCCGGATTGCCGTCGTAAAAACCGAGATAGCGCTGGTAGACGGCGCGCGAATTGTGGCTGAGCGAGCCGTAGTAGCCGCGCGTATACCACTTGTTTTCCAGTTCGCCCGGCAGTTTTTGTACCGCCTCGGCGATCTCCATCGGAGTCCAGCCCTGGTTCGCCAGGTGCAAGGTGCGGTCGTTGATGAAGGTGTACATGTCGCGCTGGTCGGCCAGCAATGTGCGGATACGCTCGCCGCCCCAGGTCGGCCAGTTGTGCGAGGCGAACATCACGTCGGCCCTGTCGCCGTAGCGCGCCAAGCCCTCGTCGATATACTTGCCCCAGGCCTTGGCATCGCGTACCAGCGCGCCGCGCGGCGTGAGGACGTTGTGCATCATCTGCGTGGCGTTTTCCGACATGCACAGGGCGCGCAGTTGCGGAAAATAAAAATTCATTTCGGCCGGCGCCTCGGTGCCGGGCGTGAGCTGGAATTCCACTTCGATGCCGTCGATGCGGATGGTCTCGTAGGGATTTTCGATCAGCCGGGTCGGTTCGAGCAGTGTGATCGTGCCGCCGGTCGGGATGGTCTTGCCCATGCCGGTGTCGACCTGTCCATGTTCCCCTTTCGGGATCTGCGCGGCGAACTGGTACTGGGCGCGGCGGCCCATCGCGTTGCCGGCAAAGACGTTTTCGCTGATCGCGTGTTCGACGAAGCCGGACGGCGCATAGATCTGCACCTTGCCTGCTTTTACTGCCGCTTCGTCCACCACGCCGCGCACGCCGCCGAAGTGGTCGGCGTGGCTGTGCGAATAAGCCACCGCCAGCACCGGTTTTCTCGGCCGGTGTCTGTAATACAGGTCGAGCGCGGCGCGTGCGGTCTCGGCGGCGGTCAGCGGATCGATGATGAACAGGCCCGTTTCTCCTTCGACGATTGTCATGTTCGACACGTCCGCGCCGCGCACCTGGTAGATCCGTTCTCCGACCTTGAACAGACCGGCGTTGGCGTTCAATTGCGCCAGGCGCCACAGGCTGGGATTGACGGAATCGGGCGTCTGGTCCTTCAGCAGGAAATCGTAGGATTGCGTATCCCAGACCACCTCGCCGCTGGCGTTCCTGACCTGTCCCTTGAAGGAAGCGACCAGGCCGCGCGTGACCGCTTCGAAATCGTCACGGTCGGTAAAGGGCAACTGCTTCAGCACGGCGGCGTTTTTTGCGGCGGTCAGCGCGCTGGCGGGTTTGCCGGCGGCCGGCGCGGTTTGCGCCGCCGCATCGTCCGCCGCGTGCGCGCCGAACGCCATGCCGATCGCGGCGGCGATCGCCAGCATGGCCACTCGTACCGGCCTGGCGGCCGCTTGGTGAAATTCCTGTTGTTTCATTGCTGCTTCTCCATTACTTATTTGTCGTCGGCACGGCATGCGCCGGTGTCATTGCCTGGCTTCCGCTTCGGGCTTCAGTTCCTGCTTCAAGTCATGTGCCCGCTTGACGATGTACTGGTGGATCGCGCTCACCTCGTCGGGCGTGTACATGTCGGCGAAGGCCGGCATGCCGCGGTAGGCCAGCGCGCCGGCGACGATGCCAGCGAAGATCCCGTGTTTCTCGGCCGACAGGTAGCGCAGGTCCGGGATCACGCCGCCGCCGACGGCCGCCATGCCGTGGCAGTTGGCGCAGGTGGCGTTGAACAGGCCACGCCCCTGGTCGATCGTCTGCGCGTCGGCAGTGAGCGCGGGCGGCTGCGGCACCGGCGCCACGTCGTTGCGCGGCGCCGGCAGCGTAGCCGTGCCGCCCAGCTTGTAGGTCAGCACGCGCGCTTCCGGGCGCACCCTGGCGTTCTGCGACGCCAGGCCCACCATCAGCGGGAAGGAGCCGCCCCAGCCGGCCATGAAGGTGACGTATTGTTCGCCTTCGACTTCATAGGTGACCGGTCCGGCCATGACGCCGGTGTTGGCGGGCGATTCCCACAGTTTTTTGCCGCTGTCGGCCGCGTAGGCCAGCACGCGGCCGTCGGCCGAACCCTGGAACACTAGGTTGCCGGCGGTGGACAACGTGCCGCCGTTGCTCATCGTGCGGTAATCCTGGCTCCACGCCGCCTTTTGCCGCACCGGGTCCCACGCCAGCAGCTTGCCCTTGTAGGAGGCGCCGATCATTTGCAGCGTCTTCGGGTCTTCCGGGAATTTAGGTGCCGCCGCGCCCAGGTTGAACGTGCCCTTGCGCGGGTTGAATTTCGCCTCGTTGTCCGGCGCGTACAGCGACATGTTTTCCTGCATCGGGATGTACACCAGGCCCGTTTGCGGATTGAAGGACATCGGGTGCCAGTTGTGCGCGCCGAACGGTCCCGGCGCGACGCGCTTCGGACCCTGCGTCCAGTCGGCCTTCGCCTCGTCGATCACCGGGCGGCCGGTCTTCATGTCGATGTGGGTGGCCCAGTTCGCGCCCGGAAAATATTTTTCGGCCGACAGCAGTTCGCCGGTGGCGCGGTCCAGCACATAGAAAAAGCCGTTCTTCGGCGCCTGCATCAGCACCTTGCGCGTGCGGCCGTTGATCGGCAGGTCGGCCAGGATGATGTGCTGGGTCGAGGTGTAATCCCACATGTCGCCCGGCGTCTGCTGGTAATGCCAGACATAGCTGCCGTCGTCCGGGTTGAGGGCGACGATCGAGGCGATGAACAGGTTGTCGCCCTTGCCCTCGCTGCGCATCTTGCGGTTCCACACGCTGCCGTTGCCGACGCCGATATACAGCAAATTCAGTTTCGGGTCGTAGGCCATGGCGTCCCAGACGGTGCCGCCGCCGCCCTGTTCGGCGTACTGGTCGCCGAACCAGGTCGGGCGAGCGATGGCCATGGCCTTGTCTTCCGGCGGCAGGTTCGGATCGCCCGGCACTGTAAAGAAGCGCCACGCCAGCTTGCCGCTTTTGGCGTCGAAGGCGCTGACGTAGCCGCGCACGCCATATTCGGCGCCGCCGTTGCCGATCAAGACCTTGCCCTTGACCACGCGCGGCGCGCCGGTGATGGTGTAGCTGCGCTTGCGGTCGATGACGGTGTCGGTTTCCCACGCCTTGCGGCCGGTGCGCGCGTCGATCGCGATCAGGCGGCCGTCGAAGGAACCGAGATACACTTTGCCTTCCCAGACCGCGACGCCGCGATTGACCACGTCGCAGCAACCGTCACCGGCGCGCTCGCGCGGCACTTGCGGGTCGTATTTCCACAGCAGCTTGCCGTTCCTGGCGTCGTAGGCATAGACGATGCTGAAGGGGCCGGTGGTGTACATCACGCCGTCGACGACGATGGGCGTCGCCTCGACGCCGCGGTCGACGTCGAGTTTGGCGGTCCATGCCAGGCCGAGCTGGCCGACGTTGCCGTCGTTGATGCGTTTTAATGGGCTGAAGCGCTGTTCGTCGTAGGTGCGGCCGTGGCTCATCCAGTTGCCCGCTTCCTTGTCCGCGCTGGCCATGCGCGCGGCGTTCACGCTGGCGGGGGCCGGCGCCTTGGCGGGGGCGGCTGCGATGGCGGCGCCGCCTGTAGTCAGTGCGGTCAGTGCGGCCAGCGCCATCGTTAAGGTGATTGCTTGTTTCATGTTGTCTTCCTGGGGGATCAGCGTGCCGCCGCGCTCTTGCGCATGACGATGGTTTGCGGGTTGGTATATTCCAGTAAGCCTTCCACGCCGTTTTCGACGCCGATGCCGGATTGCTTGTGGCCGGCGAACATCGCGTTCGGCCGCAGGTACTGGCAATCGTTGATCCAGACATTGCCGCATTCGAGGCGCACGGCGACCGATAGCGCCCGGTCCGTGTCGGCCGACCACACGGATGCGCCCAGGCCGTACGGGGAATCGTTGGCGCGGCGCACCGCCTCGTCGATATCGTCGTAGCGCAGCAGGGGCAGCACGGGGCCGAACGCTTCCTCGCTCACCACGCGCGCATCCTCGGGTGGGTTGTCGACGATGGAAATCGGCAGGAAGTAACCCGGACCCACGGGTACCTCTCCGCCGGCGAGGAAACGCAGGCCGTGCGCGTGCGCATCTTCGATCAGGTTTTTCACGCGTTCGTACTGGGGCCGGTTCTGGACCGGCCCCAGTTGCGTGCCTTCGTCGGCGCCGTTGCCGACTTTTACGGTGCGCGCGTAGGCGACCAGCGCGCGCGCGACATCATCGTAAATATCCTTGTGCACGTACATGCGCTTGGTCGCGATGCAGACCTGGCCGCTGTTCTTGAACGCGGACCAGAACAGCCTGGGCGCGATTTCGTCGACGTTCACGTCCGGCAGGACGATGGCGGGGTCGTTGCCGCCCAGTTCCAGCGTGACCCTTTTGAGGTTGCCGGCCGCGCTCTGCAACACTTTCTTGCCGGTCGGCGTAGAGCCGGTGAAGGTGATCTTGTCGATATCCTCGTGCGCCGTCATCCACGGCCCCAGCTCATCTCCGCCGGTCACCACGTTCAGTACGCCCGGCGGCAGCACGCCGCGCAGCATCTCGCCGATTTTCAATACGGTCAGCGGCGTGTGGGGAGAGGGTTTCAATACCACGGTATTGCCGGCGACCAGCGCCGGCAGCACTTTCCACATCGTCAGCAGCACTGGAAAATTCCACGGCGAGATCGCGCCCACCACGCCGAGCGGCACGTGGTGCGTTTCGCTGCGCAGCTCGGCCGAATCCTCGTTGACGGTCACCGGCAGCTGCATCGCGGCCAGTGCCTGCGCCCACAGGGCCGGCGCCATCGCTTCGGCGCGCGCTTCGGCCAGCGGCTTGCCCTGTTCGCGCGTGAGCAGGGCGCCCAGCGCGGTGGCATGTTCGATAAAGCTGCCTGCGATCGCCAGCACCAGTTTCTGACGCTGCTCGATGGGCGTGGCCTTCCACGCCGGGAAGGCCCGGCGCGCGGCGGCGATCGCCTCGTCGAGTTGCGCCGCCGAGCAGTCGGGCGCCTGCGCGATGATTTCTTCCGTGGCGGGATTGAGCACCGGGTAGGTGCCCGCACCGGCAACGCCGGCGCCATTGATGGTCATTGTGTAACTCTTGTCGAAATCCATGAACTGTCTCCTTGTTGTCTTGTGATCAGCGACTGGAACGTCCGCGTCGCCTGCGCCTCGGCGCGCTCGTTGCCGTGAAAACGCATGTCGTGGTGCAGCAGCAGGATGGCGCCGTAGATTTCATACGCCAGTTGCCCGGAATCGGTGGCCGCGTCCAGCTGGCCCGATTCGACCGCCTGCCGGACGCAGTGTTCAAGCTCCGTGCGCCATGCCAGCACGGCATGCGTCAGCGCGTGGCAGGCGGGCGAGCATGGCTCGCCGCACGCGCGCGCAAAATAGGCATACAAGGCGTCGCGCCCCATGGCCGCGGCGACATGCCGGCACCAGTATGCGAATGCGGCCTGCAGGCGCGGCAAGCCGGGCGGCATGGCCAGCGCGGGAACGAACACTTCCCGTTCGAAGCGGTGAACATAGGCTTTCACCACTTCGAGCTGGAGCTGGTCGATCGATCCGAAGCGGGTCATCACGCCGCTCTTGCTCATGCCCATCCGGTCGGCGATGCCGCCCAGCGTGATTTCCTGCAGGCCCTGGGCGCAGGCCACGCGCAGCGCCTGTTCCAGGATCGCCGCGCGGGTGCGGGCGCTCTTGTTCATCATCTCGCCGCATCGGATAACTTGGTCCATGGCCGCACCCGCCGCGCCGCTTACTGCAGGTTGCCCGCCACCGCGATGGTCTGCGCGGTGATGTAATTCGATTCCGGCGCGCAGAACAGGTAGACGGCGCCGGCGGCTTCCTCTGTGGTGCCGGCGCGGCCCAGCGGATTGCGCTGCGCGTGCGATTTCGCCGCCTCCGGGTTGATGCCGACGCGGATTTCGCGCCCCTCGATGTTGACGGTGGCGCCGGCGTGCGCGTCGGCGCGGGTCATGCGGGTCTCGATGTAGCCGAAGGCCACCGCGTTGACGTTGACCTTGAAGCGGCCCCACTCGCGCGCCAGCGCGCGCGTCATGCCGAGCACGCCGGCCTTGGCCGACGCGTAGTTCATCTGGCCGGCATTGCCGTTCAGCGCCGACACCGACGAGATGTTGACGACCTTGCGGAACACTTCGCGGCCTTCGGCCGCTTCGGCCTGGGCTTGTGCCTTGATTATCGGGTAAGCCTGGCGCAGGATGCGGAACGGCGCCGTCAGGTGGCAGTCGAGGATCGCGTACCACTGCTCGTCCGTCATCTTCTGGATCACGTCGTCCCAGGTGTAGCCGGCGTTGTTGACGATGATGTCGATGCCTTGGAAACTGTCCATCGCGGTCTTGATGTAGCGCTCGGCGAAGTCGGGCGCGCTGACGTTGCCGTGGCAGGCCACGGCTTCGCCGCCCATCTTCCTGATCTGCTCGACCGTCTCCTGGGCCGGGTCGGCATCGAGGTCGTTGACGACGATGCGCGCGCCTTCGCTGGCGAGTTTCATTGCGATGGCGTTGCCGATGCCGCGCCCCGAACCGGTGACCAGTGCCACTTTGCCGTCGAGTTTTCCCATGTTGTTACTCCTGATGTGATAAAAAAAGTGATGTGTTTACAGTGCGATCACGGCGTCGCCGACGATCTTGGTTTCGCCGTACTGGTTGGCGGTGCGGATTTCCAGCCTGATCAACCGTTCGCCGCCGGCCTCGAATTTTTCGACGACTTCGCCGGTGCATGTGACCTGGTGGCCGAGGTGTGTGATGCCGAGGAAGCGCACGCCGAAGCGGCGCAGCTGGCGCTGGTCGGCCCACTGCGTCAGCAGGCGGCCCAGGTAGGCCATCGACAGCATGCCGTGCGCGAACACGTCCGTCATGCCGGCCTTGCGCGCATAGTCGGTGTCGATGTGGATCTGATTGTGGTCGTTCGAGGCGCCGGCGAACAGCGCCAGCGTGGTGCGGTTGATCGGCGCCAGCGCCAGCGGCGGCAGGCGGTCGCCGACCTGGATGGTGTCGAAGCTGAGTGCGTTCATAGGTGTTCTCCAGGATTAGACGTTGCGTTGCACCAGCACGCTGCGCAGGTCGGCCACGTGCTCGCCGCGCTGGTTGCTGACGCGCGTCTCGCGCACCACGAATTCCAGCGCGCCGCCCTTTTTGTCGTAGATGTCCGCGATGCGGACTTCGAAGCGCAGCGTGTCGCCGGCATAGGCCATGCGGTGATAAGTAAAAGACTCCTCGCCATGCAGGATGCGCGCGGTGACGATGCCCAGTTCGTCGCGCCAGGCGTTCGAGGGGATCATGAATTCCAGCGAAAACAGAAAGGTCGGCGGCAGCGGCAGGCCCGGATGGCCGGCGTCGCGCGCGGCCGCCTCGCTGGTGTAGACTGGATTGGTCTCGCCGATCGCCTTGGCGAACAGGCGCAACTGGCCCGCCTCCGCCGTGACCTGGAACGCCGGCAGCACCATGCCGATGTGTTTTTTGTCGATCATGTCGAATGCTCCATTGATAAGGGCGCGCTCAGGCGGCCTTCTGGTAGATGGTGACCACGCCGGCGCCGCCCAGGCCCAGGTTGTGCTGCAACGCGACGCGCGCGCCGTCGACCTGGCGCTGGCCGGCGCTGCCGCGCAACTGGTGCGTCAGTTCGTAGCACTGCGCCAGCCCGGTTGCGCCCAGCGGGTGGCCCTTGGACAGCAGGCCGCCGGAGGGGTTGGTCACCCACTTGCCGCCATAGGTGTTGTCGCCGTCGAGCACGAATTTCTCGGCGCCGCCCTCGGGACACAGGCCCAGGCCCTCGTAGGTCAGCAGCTCGTTTTGCGCGAAGCAGTCGTGCAGCTCGATCACCTGGATGTCCTCGGGACCGACGCCGGCCTGTTCATAAGCCTGTTGCGCCGCGTGGCGCGTCATGTCGAAACCGACCACGCGGATCATGTCGCGCGCGTCATAGGTGCTGGGCAAGTCGGTGGCCATCGCCTGGCCGGCGATGAACACGTCGGTGCGCAGGCCGCGCTTTTTGGCGAAGGCTTCCGAGACGACGATCGCGGCCGCGCCGCCGCAGGTCGGAGGACATGCCATCAGACGCGTGAGCACGCCTTCCCACAGCATCGGCGCGGCCATCACTTCCTCGGTGCTCAGCACGTTGCGGAACAGCGCCAGCTGGTTGTTGGCGGCGTGGCGGCTGGCCTTGGCGCGGATCCTGGCGAAGGTGTCAAGCCGGGTGCCGTATTTTTCCATGTGGGCGTAGCCGGCGCCGGCGAACTGGCGGATGGCGGTGGGCAGGTCGGGCATGCCGACCAGGTCGTTGGTCAGTTGCAGGGCGCGCTCGGTGGCCGGCGCACGGTCGCTCCACGCGGACTTTAATGCGCCCGGATTCATCTGCTCGAAACCGAACGCCAGCGCGCAATCGACCGCGCCGCTTTGCACCGCCTGCCGGGCCAGGAACAGCGCCGACGAGCCGGTGGCGCAATTGTTGTTGACGTTGACGACCGGGATGCCGGTCATGCCGACCCGGTACAACGCCTTCTGGCCGCAGGTCGAATCGCCGTACACATAGCCGGCGTAGGCTTGCTGGATGTCGGCGTAATCCAGGCCGGAATCGGCCAGCGCCAGGCGGATCGCCTGTTCTCCCATGACGTCGTAGGAGTCACTGGTGCCGGGTTTCTTGAACGGGATCATGCCGACGCCGGCGACGAATACTTTATTGCTCATTTTTCTTCCTTTAGTGTCGTGTCAATCAATGGTGTTCAGAGCTTGCGCGCGATCAGTTCGCGCATCACTTCGCTGGTGCCGCCGTAGATGCGGTTCACGCGCATGTCGACGAAGGCGCGCGCGATCGGGTATTCGAGCATGTAGCCGTAGCCGCCGTGCAGTTGCAGCATGTCGTCGGTCGACTTGCCCAGCGCCTCGGTCGCGTACAGCTTGGCGATGGCCGCTTCCTCCAGCGTCAGGCGGCGCATGTGCTCGGACAGGTAGTGGTCGATCAAGGTGCGCACGGCGATCGCCTGCGCCTTGATGTCGGCCAGCTTGAACTTGGTGTTCTGGAAGTCCCATACGGTTTGGTTGAACGCCTGGCGCTGCTTGACATACTCGATGGTCTGTTCCAGCAGGCGTTCCAGGCGGGCAGCGGCGCTGACGGCGATGGAAAAACGTTCCTGCGGCAGTTCTCCCATCAGGTAGGCGAAGCCTTGCCCCTCTTCGCCGAGGCGGTTGGCGACGGGAACGCGCACGTTGTCGAAGAAAAGTTCGGCCGTGTCGGCCGCCGGCTGGCCGACCTTTTGCAGCTTGCGGCCGCGCCGAAAGCCGGCGCGGCCCGCTTCCACCGCGATCAGGCTGATGCCCCTGGCGCCAGCGGCCGGATCGGTCTTGCAGACCACGATGACCAGGTCGGAAATCAGGCCGTTGCTGATGAAGGTCTTGCTGCCGTTGATGACGTATTCGTCGCCGTCGCGCACGGCGGTGGTGCGCACCGCCTTCAGGTCGCTGCCGGTGCCCGGTTCGGTCATCGCGATGGCGAGGATGATCTCGCCCGAGCAGGCGCCGGGTAGCCACTTGCGCTTTTGCTCCTCGCTGCCGCAGCGCAGGATGTAGGGCGCGATGACGTCCGAGTGCATGCCGAAATAGGCGCCGGAGACCCCGGCGCGGGCGAATTCCTCGTTAAATACGGCGCAATGGCCGAAATCCCCGCCGCCGCCGCCGTATTCGGAGGGGATGGTGATGCCGAGCAGGCCCTCGCGGCCGGCCTTGAGCCAGGTTTCGCAATCGACCTGGCCGGCCTCGTCCCAGGCGGCCTGGCGCGGCAGGCATTCGCGCTCGAAAAAGCGGCGCGCGCTGGCGCGGAACATTTCATGGTCGTCGCGAAAGACGGTACGGGTAAGCTGCACGAATCACTCCTGAAATCGGTTAAGGATGGGAAAGCGGGCGTGGCGCGGAAGCGCACGGCCGCTATCGGCCTGTCGTTTCGATGGTAGGGGAGGAGGGCGCGCGGGCCGCCACCCGCGCCGGGTGGCGGGTGGCGTAAATATGGGTTTGCGGGGCGCTAGTCCGGCCGCGATTCGAGATCGCGCACGCGCGCAACGGCTTCGTCGCGGCTATTGACGGCGAGCTTGGTGTAGATGTGGCTCAGGTGCCATTTCACCGTTTCGGGAGACAGGTTCAGGGCGCGCGCGATCTTCTTGTTGGGCAGGGCCTGGGCCAGCAGCCGCACCACCTCGATTTCCCTCTCGCTCAACGCCGCCATGCCGGTTGCGAGCGCGCGCCGCGCGCCGGCGGGCGCGGCGACGCTGGCCGCGGGCTTGACCGGCAGCCGGGGATTGGTCTGCAGGCGCTCGGCATAGAAGGTCAGCACGGGATCGATCGCGTCGCTGGACGTGACTTTGCGGATCAGTTCCAGCGTCTCCGGATGCGGATCCATCAAACTGCGCACCAGCCCGAGCCGGTGCCCGAGCCGCAAGGCCGCCAGCACTTTTTCGTGCGCGATACCGGTCTGCCCGCGCTGCGCGTGGAGCACCGCGCCGTACATCAGCACGCGCACCACCGCGAGTTGCCGGCCGTGCGCCCGGCACAGCACGACCAGGCGATCCAGTCTTTGCAAGGCGCCGTCCAGGTCCCCCTGCGCCACCTGCCAGCGTATCCGCGCATATTCCGCCAGTATCCGGATTTCCTTCGGCGCCCCCTGTTCCATGTGCGGATGGCGGGCATCGATGGCCGCCAAGTTCGCCAGCCTGGCTTCGACGCCGCCGAATTCGCCCAGCGCGAGCTGCCACGAAATGCGCCAGGTCAGGCTGTAGCTCAGCAGGCGATCCAGGCCCAGCTTGGCCGCGTACTCGTCGAGCCGATCGAGCCAGGCGAACGCCTCCTGGTGGTTCCCCTCCAGCCATTGCGATTTCGCCAACACCAGCAGTACGCGCAGCACCGAGTCCGGTATCGAGACCCGTTCGAGGATGTCGACCTGGCTGGACAACAATTTTTGCGCCGCCTCCACCTCGTTGGTTTCATACAGCGCGTCGCCCAACAGCGCGGTGGCGAGATACATGGCGTCCGCGCAAGCCTTGCCGCAGCGCTGCGCTTCGTACAGCACTTCGCGGTAGACGCGCTCGGCCTGAGCCATCAAGCCCTCCTGCGCAAAACTCAGGCCGATCAGGCAGCGGCCCAGCAGGCTGCCGCCGGCGGTGCCCAGCAGCGGCGCGCCGTTGATCAGCAGCGCCGGCCGGTCGAGCTGGATTCGGCGCGCGCGTTCGTATTCGCCGCGGCGGATGTACAGCCAGGACAGGAGGTTGCTGCAAGAACCGATCAAGGCCGCGTCGGCCGATGACGGCGGATGCAGCAAATGCGGCAGGGCGCCCATCGCGCTGTCGGTATCGTCGCGCTGCACGGCGAGCGTGGCGCGCAGCAGGGCCAGCATGAATTGGCCGTCGTCGTCGCCGTCCGGCGTATCGCGTTGCAACCGGTCCAGGCTGGCGGCGCAGGCCGCGAAATCGCGCGCATATAGTTGCATGCGCGCCATCAAGATGCGCAGCTTGATGCTCGCTTCCACCTGTTCGGCGGGCAGGCGCCGGGCCAGCTCGACCAGCAGGCGCAGTTCGCCACGGGCGTACAGCGCGTCCGCATGCTGTTCCACCAGTTGCGCGGCGGCGGCCGCCTCGCCGCCGAGCACGGCGTGGCGCACCGCTTCGCTCAGGTCGTCCCGGTCGCGGAACCAGGTCCAGGCGCGCGCATGCACGGCGCGCCGTTCATTCTCATCGCGCGCGCCGACATGTTTTAACAGCGTTTCGCGCAGCAGCGGGTGCAGCCGATACCAGGGTTCGTCTTCCCGCTCGTCGAGGCGGACCAAGAACAGGTTGTCGCTCTCCAGCCGGGTCAGCAGCGATGCCGCCTCTGCGACCGCAGCCGGGCGCCCGGTCAGCGTCGCGCACAGCGAGGCGCAAAAGCTGTTGCACACCGCCATATGGAGCAGCAATTCCAGGTCCGGCGGCGACAGCAGCGACAGTACCTCGCTCTCGAAAAACTTCTCGAACGCCTGCGTGTCGAGCACGTGCTGCGCGGCGCTGCCGCCGTCCGCCGGCGCGCGCAAGGCTTGCCGGTTCTTTTTCCGGCTGACCGACAGCAATTGCAGGCCGGCGGCCCAGCCGTCGGTCATCTCGTACATCAATTGCGCGTCGCGCGCGGTGATGGCGCCCAGTTGCGCCGTCAGGAATTGCTCCGATTCAGCCGGCGTGAAGCGCAGGTCGCGCAAGTCCAGTTCCAGCACCTGCTCCTGGCTGCGCAGCCGCGCCAGAGAGAGCGGGACCGTGCCGCGCGACGCCAGCGCCAGGTGCAGGTTGGCCGGCGCGTAATCGATCAGCCATTGCAGCGCGGCGTGGATATCGGTGTCGGCCAGGTGGTGCAGGTCGTCGATCACCAGCATCAGTTCGCGCGGATGGCTGGCGATGCCGCGCACCAGCGCGATCACCGTGCGTTCGACCGCTTCGCCATCGATGCCGCGCCCTTCCAGTTCGGCCGCCTTGCGCGCGATGGCGGGATCGACCTGCGCCAGGCTGGCCAGCAGGTAATCGAGGAAGCGCGTCGGCTCGTTGTCGTCGGCCGCCAGCACCAGCCACGCCACGTCGAAGCCCAGCGGCAGGATCTGCTGTCGCCATGCGACCAGCGCCGTCGTCTTGCCGCAGCCGGTCGGTCCTTTCAGCACCACGCAACGGCGGCGCCGTGCTTCCAGCAATTGCCCCTGCAAGCGCTCGCGCACGATGATGCGGCCGGCGCCGCGCGGCGGCACCAGCTTGGTGTGGTCGATCGGACTCGGGGCGATGTCCTGCGCCGGGGCCGTGCCTGGAGTGGCGGCCGGGGCGGGCGCCTTGGCCTTGTGTTTTTTGTCCATAAAGCAGTGTACGCGCGGTCCGTGCCAGGTTGAAAAAAATCACATCGTTCCACTCTCGCGGGCGATGTTTAAACCAGCAAAGTACCTGAGCATGGGCAGCACGGGTAGCCCCCCGACGCGGGTGGCGGCCCCGCAAGCTTGCATTCCTATACTGGCTCGCAATGGCACTCGGCGCCGGCAACTGATGACGGACCGCCGATACACATTGTCAGGGCGCCAGGCGGCGCCTGTCAAACCGGCTTTTAAGGGGGGCAGCAAATGGGCGTATTGAATGGCATTCGGGTACTGGAATTCGCGGCGATCGGTCCGGGTCCGTTCGGCACGATGCTGCTGGCCGACATGGGCGCCGACGTGGTGCGCATCGACCGGCCGGAGGCGCACACCGACCTCGGCCCCAGGATGAGCGGTCCGCGCATCGACATCACGGGACGCGGCAGGCGCTCGGTGACGCTCGACCTGAAGCGCCCCGAAGCGGTGAGAACGGCGCTGGAAATGATCGAACGCGCCGACGTGCTGATCGAGGGATTCCGTCCCGGCACCATGGAACGTAT
Source organism: Pseudomonadota bacterium (assembly GCA_040389645.1). Lineage (GTDB taxonomy): Bacteria > Pseudomonadota > Gammaproteobacteria > Burkholderiales > Burkholderiaceae_D > Rugamonas. Next base: position 22,232 of record JAZJZT010000086.1, read on the forward strand.
GGGACTGGGGCCGGAAGTGGCGCTGGCGCGCAACCCGCGCCTGGTCTACGCCCGCATGACGGGATGGGGCCAGACCGGCCCGCTGGCCGAGCGCGCCGGCCACGACCTGAATTACATCGCGCTGTCCGGCGTGCTGTCCGGCATTGGCCCGGCCGGCGGACGGCCCGTGCCGCCGCTGAACCTGGTCGGAGATTACGGCGGCGGCGGCATGCTGCTGGCCGTCGGCGTGCTGGCGGCCTTGCTGAATGTGCAACGGGGCGGCGCCGGGCAGGTGGTCGACGCCGCCATGACGGAAGGCGCGGCGCAACTGGGTTCCGTCTTCTGGGGCTTGCTGGCCAGCGGTAACTGGCACGAACAGCGCGGCAGCAACCTGCTCGACGGCGGCGCGCCCTGGTACGACACCTACCGCACGCTCGACGGCCACTACATGGCGATCGGCCCGGTCGAATCGCGCTTTTATGCCGAACTGCTGGACAGGCTGGGCCTGGCCGGCGCCGATCTGCCCGATCAACACGACCGCGACGGCTGGCCGCGTCTGCGCGAAGCGTTCATCGCGGCCTTCCTTGAACGCACCCGCGACGAATGGTGCGCCGTGTTTGACGGCAGCGACGCCTGCGTCGCGCCGGTGCTCGGTTTTGCCGAGGCGCCCGGCCACCCGCATCACCGCGAGCGCGGCAGTTTTATCGAAGTGGACGGCGTGGTGCAGCCGGCGCCGGCGCCGCGCTTTCTTGGCACGCCGTCGGCGATACCGCAGCCCGCGCCGCGGCGCGGCCAGCACGGCGCCGCAGCGCTGCGCGACTGGGGTTTTGATGGCGCGGCGGTCGAACGCCTGCGCGCGCAGGGACTGGGTTGGGAGTGACGACAAGCTTGCATTTTTGACAAAAAAACGGATTTTCAATAACGACAATAAGGAGACTGGGAAACGATGAATAAGCACGAAACAAAACACCGCGGCGTTCGGCGCACGGCAATCGGCGCGGCGGCATTCGCCCTGTGCGCCGGCATCTGCGGCGGCGCCGCCGCGATCGATGTCGATACCGGCAACGACGAGTTGCAGGTACGCTTCGACAACACGGTGCGTTACAACTTCGGCCGCCGCGTCGAGGCGCAAAATCCGGCCATTCTCGCCAATGCGAACGTCGACGACGGAGATCGGAATTTCGGCAAGGGCGCCACGGTCAGCAACCGTGTCGACCTGCTGACCGAATTCGACGTCATCTATCTGAAGAAATTCGGCGCCCGCGTCAGCGCGGCATCCTGGTACGACCGCGCCTATGCCGGCCGGTTCGACAACGCCAGCCTTGCCACTTCCAATCACGTCGTCAACGGCGTACCCGCGCTGGGACTGAGTCCCTACGCCACCCGCTATGCGCGCGGCGGTTCCGGCGAATGGCTCGACGCCTTCGTGTTCGGCGCGCTCGACCTGGGAGATATGCCGCTGACCGTGCGCGCCGGCCGCCACACGGTGAACTGGGGAGAGGGCTTGCTGTCCGGCGGCGCCATCCACGGCAACGGTTATGCGCAGGCGCCGCTGGACCTGGCCAAGGCGCTGGCACTGCCCGGCATCGAGGCCAAGGAACTGTACCGCCCGCAGACGCAGCTGTCGGCGCAGTTGCAGGCGACGAATGAACTGTCTTTCGCCGGCCAGTATTTCCTCCGGTGGGATGCCACTCGCGCGCCGGAAGCAGGCACCTACCTGGGTTACGCCGACCATTTGCTGAACGGCGGCGAAGCATTGATCGCCGGGCCGGGCGTGCGCGCGCTGCGCGGACCCAACATCGAACCGAAGGAACGCGGCGACTGGGGCCTGGCGGCGCGCTGGAGCCCGGAGTGGCTGGACGGCACGCTGGGATTCTACGTGCGTAATTTTTCAGACAAGCTGCCGCAGGTGATATTAAAAGCCGCGCCGCCGCTGCGCTATTACCTGAACTATGCCGACGACATCGATTTGTACGGCATCAGTCTGGCCAAGCAGATCGCCGGCATCAGCTTCGGCGCCGACCTGAACTACCGCCGCAACATGCCCTTGATCAGCGACTCGACGATCACGATCACGTCGCTGGCGGCGCTGCCGGCCCAGGGCGATTCGATCGGCGCGCGTGGCAACACGCTGCACGGCGTGCTCAACGCGATCGGCGCGGCCGGCGCCACGCCCGTGTTCCACAGCGCCTCGTGGGCCGCCGAACTGACGTGGAACCGCTACACGTCGGTGACGCAGGGCGCGCAATTCTTCAAGGGCCGCGCCAGCTACACGGCGATGGACAAGGTCAGCAAGGATTACCTGGGCATTGCACTCAACTTCACGCCGACCTGGTACCAGGTGTTCCCGGGCGCCGACCTGTCGATGCCGGCCAGTTATTCGCGCGGCCTGTCCGGCAATTCGGCGGTGACTTCCGGCGGCAACAAGGGCGCCGGCAGTTACGCGATCGGCCTTGGCCTGGACCTGTACCAGAAGTACCGCTTCGACCTGCGCTATGTCGATTACTTCGGCAGGTATGCCTCCAACCCGGTGACCGGCGCGCTGACCGTACCGAACGGCACCCAGGCGCTGCTGGAAGACCGCGGCGCCATCTACCTCACATTCAAGACCACATTCTAGGAGGAGACATAATATGAAAAAAATAATGAAGACATTAATCGGCGCGGGGCTGCTGTCCGCGTGCGCGGGTACCGCCCATGCGACGGCGACACCGGACGAGGCAAAAAAACTGGGCGCGACGCTGACCCTGGTCGGCGCGGAAAAGGCGGGCAACAAGGATGGAACGATTCCCGAATACACGGGCGGCCTGACCAGCGCGCCGGCCGGTTTTGAAAAGGGCAGCGCGGTGCGCCCCGATCCGTTCGCCAGCGAAAAGCCGCTGTTCTCGATCGATGCGAAGAACATGGACAAGTATACGGACAAGCTGACGGAAGGGACCAGGGCGCTGATGAAGGCCAACCCGGCTTATCGCGTCGACGTGTACCAGACGCACCGCACGGCGGCCTATCCGAAAGTCGTTCTGGAGAATACGGTAAAAAACGCGACCCGGGCGAAGATGGGCGACGACGGCGTCACCATGCAGGGCGCGCACGCCGGCATTCCATTCCCGATTCCGAAGTCCGGCGCCGAGGTGATGCAGAATTTCCTGGCGCGCTTCAATGGCCATACGCTGCTGTTCCCCAAGTTCAGCGCCTATAACGTCGACAGTTCCGGCAAGCTGGTGCTGTCGTCGCAGGGCAGCTACCAGCAGGAGGGCGTGTTCTACGACGAATCGAAGGAAGCGACCCTGCTCAACCGGGTGCGCGTCAACTACACCGGGCCGGCGCGCCGCGCCGGCGAAGCCATCATGTCGCAAGACCCGCTCGAATACGGCGACAAGGGACGGCGCGCCTGGCAGTACCTGCCGGGACAGCGCCGCGTGCGGCTGGCGCCGGACCTGGCTTACGACACGCCGAACGGCAGTACGGCCGGCATGTCGACCTATGACGACGTGAATCTGTTCAACGGCAAGATGGACCGTTTTGACTTCAAGCTGGTCGGCAAGAAGGAAATCTATATCCCATATAACACCTACCGCTTCACCTACAACCCCAGCGCCGAAACGGTGTTCCAGGCGAAGACGGTGAACCCGTCGGTGCTGCGCTGGGAACTGCACCGCATGTGGGTGGTGGAGGCGAAGCTGAAGGAGGGGCAGCGTCACATTTACGCGCGGCGCACCTTCTATGTCGACGAGGATAGCTGGGCGGCGCTGGCCAGCGACCAGTATGACGGGCGCGGCCAGCTGTGGCGCGCCGGCTTCGGCTACCTGACGCAATCCTACGACGCGTCGATTCCGACCACGCACACCACCGGCCACTACGACCTGATCGCCGGCACCTATTACATCAACCTGTGGCCCGGCGCCAACGGCGTAAAACTGCTGGACACGCGCCAGCCGGATTCCGCCTGGACGGCCGACAGCCTGGCCGGGGCGGGCGTGCGCTAGCGCGGCACGGCTTTCGATATGGGCAGCCCCGGGCCGGCAGCGGCCGGGCTGCTCCGGGCTCTCGGGCTGCAAGCGTGAAACGAACAGGCAATTTTCTGGAGCGGACGTGTCATATAAAACTTTAAAGGTCCTGGCCGCGCTGTGGATCGCAACGTTGGCGGGTGCGGCCGGGGCGCAGCAATCGTTTCGATCGCCGCTGGACGTAGCGGCGCTCAAGAGCGAGCGCGCGCTGCGCGCGCCGCTCAATGCGCTGGCGATGGCCGGCAAGCGACTGGTCGCGGCCGGGCAACGCGGGCATATCCTGTATTCGGACGACGGCAGGCGCTGGACGCAGGCGGACGTGCCGGTCAGTTCCGATCTGACGGCCTTGTATTTTACCGGCGCGCGGCAAGGTTGGGCGGTCGGCCACGAGGGCATGATCCTGCACACCGCCGACGGCGGCGCCAGCTGGACCAAACAGCTCGACGGCAAACAGGCCGCCGAACTGCTGCTGACGCATTATCCCAAGCCGGCATCGGCCAGCGACGCGGTGGCGCAGCGCCTGCGGCGGGAAGCGGAAGCGTTCGCCGCGCAGGGCGCGGACAAGCCCTTGCTCGACGTCTGGTTCGAGGACGACGACAAGGGTTACGCGGTCGGCGCCTTCAACCTGATCCTGCGCACGGAGGACGGCGGTCGCAACTGGACGCCGTGGATCGACCGCGTCGACAACCCGAAATCGTTCCACCTGTACGGCATCCGCCCGGCCGGCGGATCCGTCTTCATCGTCGGCGAGCAGGGCCTGGTCTTGAAACTCGATCGTAAAACGCAGCGTTTCAAGGCCGTCGCGCTGCCATACCAGGGCACGCTGTTCGGCGTCGCCGGCACGCCGGGCATGGCGCTGGTGTATGGCCTGCGCGGCAACGCCTGGCGCAGCACCGACGGCGGCGCGAGCTGGGTCAAGGTCGCTACCGGCGTGCAGGCGGGCCTGTCCAGCGGCATGGTGCGCGCCGACGGCTCGGTGGCCCTGGCCAGCCAGGCCGGCCAGTTGCTGCTGAGCGCGGACGGCGGCGCCACTTTCCAGCGCGTCAAGCTCGCGGCGGCCGCGCCGGCGTTCGCGATGGCCGATGTCAGCAAGGGGACGGTGGCGCTGGCCGGCATGGGCGGCGTGCGGCTGGAAAACGTGAAATGAAACTGTGACATGAAACTGGGACTCAACGGTTAAGGGCAGCAATGAACACGAATAACACGGGAGACATGCCGGCGATCCGCGAGTTGAAAGACTTCGACCGCCAGTCCGGCAGCCGCTTTGAACGGCTCATATTCAACCACCGGATGCTGGTCGTCCTTGCCTGCGCGCTGGTCACGCTGGTGCTGGCATGGCAGGCGACCGGCCTGACCCTGAACGCGGCATTCGAAAAGACCATCCCGCACAACCAGCCCTACATCAAGAATTTTCTCGACAACCGGCACGAGTTGCGCGGACTCGGTAACGCCTTGCGCGTCGTGGTGGAAAACAGGAAGGGCGACATTTTCGATCCGGCGTATCTGCAAACGCTCAAGCAGATCAACGACGAGCTGTTCCTGACCCCGGGCGTCGACCGCGCCGGCGTCAAGTCGCTGTGGATGCCGGTGGTGCGCTGGAACGAAGTCACCGAGGAGGGTTTTGTCGGCGGCCCCGTCATGCCGGACAATTACACCGGCACGCCGCAGCATACCGAGCAACTGCGGCAGAATATCGCCCGTGCGCAGATACTTGGCAACCTGGTGGGCAACGACTACAAGTCCAGCATGATCTTCGTGCCGCTGCGCGAGACGGACGCGGTTAGCGGCGCCGCACTCGATTACCGGGAACTGTCGCGGCGACTGGAAACCATTCGCGCCAGGTACGGCAACGCGCCTGGCGCGGCGGTCGAGATTCACATCGTCGGTTTCGCCAAGGTGGTCGGCGACCTGCTCGACGGTCTGAATCAGATGATGATTTATTTTGTCGTGGCCGCGTTGGTCGCCACGCTGATCATCTATTGGTGGACGCGCTGCACCCGCAGCACCGGGCTGGTGCTGGCCTGTTCGCTGATCGCCGTGGTCTGGCAACTGGGGCTGGTCACGGCGCTCGGCTACGAACTCGATCCATATTCCATCCTCGTCCCCTTCCTGGTGTTCGCCATCGGCGTGTCGCACGGCGCGCAAAAGATGAACGGCATCATGCAGGACGTCGGGCGCGGCACGCACCGCCTGGTCGCGGCGCGCTACACCTTCCGCCGCCTGTTCCTGGCGGGACTCACCGCGCTCGGCGCCGACGTGGTCGGCTTTGCAGTACTGATGCTGATCGACATTCCCGTGATCCAGGAGCTGGCCGTCACCGCCAGCATCGGCGTGGCGCTGCTGATTTTTACGAACCTGGTGCTGCTGCCGGTGCTGCTGTCCTATACCGGCGTCAGTCCCGAAGCCGCCGCGCGCAGCCTGCGCGCGGAACAGGCCGAACCGGGCAAGGTCTGGCGCACTCTGGAGATGTTCACGCAGCGGCGCTGGGCCATCGTCGCCATCGGATGCGCGGCGCTGATCGGGGCCGCCGGCTTCGCCGCCAGCCTGCATTTGAAAATAGGCGACCTCGATGCCGGCGCGGCGGAACTGCGTCCGACTTCGCGCTACAACCTGGACAACGCCTACATCACCGCAAAGTATGCGCTTTCCAGCGACCAGTTCGCGGTGATCGTCAAGACCGCGCCGGAAGGCTGCCTGGAATACGCGACGCTGGTCGAGGCCGACCGCCTGGGCTGGGCCTTGCAGCAGATTCCCGGCGTGCAGAGCACCGTTTCTCTGCCGGACGCGGTGCGCAAGATCACCGCCGGCTCGTTCGAGGGCAGCGGCAAGTGGCTGGCGATCTCTCCGAACCAGGATGTGCTCAACTACGCCGCGCGCACCGCCAGCGTCAGCAATCCCGACCTGTTCAACAACGAGTGTTCCGTCATGCCGGTAGTCGCCTACCTGGCCGACCACAAGGCCGAGACGCTGGACCGGGTGGTAAACGCCGCGCAAACCTTCGCGCATGAACACGGCACGCCGCAGCGCCAGTTCCTGCTGGCCGCCGGCAGCGCCGGCATCGAGGCGGCGACCAATATCGTCGTCAAACAGGCCAACGTGACGATGCTGCTGTATGTCTACGCGGCCGTGATCCTGCTGTGCTTCATCACCTTCCGCAGCTGGCGCGCGGTGCTGGTGGCGGTGCTGCCGCTGGTGTTGACGTCGGTCCTGTGCGAGGCGCTGATGGTGGCGCTGGGCATGGGCGTCAAGGTCGCAACATTACCGGTGATCGCGCTCGGCGTCGGCATCGGCGTCGATTACGCGCTGTACATGCTGAGCATCCAGCTGGCGCGGCAGCGCGCCGGCGCGACGCTGGCCGAAGCATACCGGCACGCCTTGCGTTTCACCGGCAAGGTGGTGGCGCTGGTCGGCGTGACCTTGGCGGCCGGCGTGGTGACCTGGGCCTGGTCGCCGATCAAGTTCCAGGCCGACATGGGCATCCTGCTGACCTTCATGTTCGTCTGGAACATGTTGGGCGCGCTGGTGCTGATTCCGGCGCTGTCGCATTTTCTGTTGCGCGGTGTCGGTGACGCCGCTGTGCAGGATGCGCCGGCGCCGGCGCCGGTGGAGGAGCAGGAAGCGCGGGGCCGGTGCGCCTAGGTGCGCATGTCGTTGTGGGGAACGCAAGCAAAAATCAGATGCAAAGGCAGGGGACAGACCCAAGGGACTCGGCGTCCCCGTCTGACTCCAGATTTTGCACTTGATTTGAGCATAAAAAAAGGGAGACAAAATGAAACTGACACGACTGAAGTTCGCCTGGCGTCCCGCCATCGGCCTGAAACTGGGCGCATTGAAAATCGGGCAGCGCCTAGCCATGGGCTTTGGCATGGCGATCGCCGTCATGGTCGCCGTGATCCTGTTCGGCGCGTCCAGGCTGGTGAGCATCAACCAGATCGTCGAGGTGATGGTCAACGACCGCTATCCAAAGACGGCGCTGGCGAACAACATCAAGTCCGACCTGTTCGACGTGGTGCAGGGCATGCGCGACGTGCTGTTCGAAACAGATCCGGGCCAGGTCCAGGGGCGCGTCGAACTGATCGAACAGTCGATGGCATTCGTGGAAAAGAGCACCGGAGAGTTGAACAAAATGCCGTCCACGTCGGCCGAGGAAGTCGAGTTGAAGAAAAACATGGACGACACGGCCGGCCAGTTCAAGACCGAATTGGAACGCTTCAAGAAGCTGGTGAAGGCGGGGGAGCGAGACCAGGCCAGGGATGTCCTGTTCACGTCGGCGCAGTCGGCGCAAGCGGTTTATTTTCAGACGCTGAACCAGGTGGTGCGCAGCAATGCCGACGCGATGGTGCAAAGCAGCGAGGCCGCCATCGGCGAAGCCCGGGGCGCGGCGCTGATCATGCTGGCGCTGGCCGGCGGCGCCTGCTTGCTGGCGGTGACGATCGGCGTGCTGGTCACGCGCGGCATCACGCGGCCGTTGAGGCAGGCGGTGGGCCTGGCCAGGCGCGTGGCCGGCGGCGACCTGACCGCCACCATCGACGTCACGGGGCAGGATGAAACCGGCATGCTGGTGCGCTCGCTGAAGGAGATGAACGACAGCCTGGGGTGCATCGTGGCGGAGGTGCGCACCGGCATCGACGCCATCGGCACCGCTTCCACCGAGATCGCCAACGGCAACCTGGACCTGGCATCGCGCACCGAGCAGCAGGCCGGTTCGGTCGAACGCACGTTGACGTCGATGGACGCCCTGACATCGACCGTCCGGCAGAACGCCGACAACGCGCGCCAGGCGAACCACCTGGCGGCGACGGCGTCCGACGTGGCGATCAAGGGCGGCGCCGTGGTCGGGCAGGTGGTCGACACGATGCAGGCGATCAACCAGTCGGCGCGCAGGATCGTCGACATCATCAGCGTCATCGACGGCATCGCCTTCCAGACCAATATCCTGGCATTGAACGCCGCCGTGGAGGCGGCGCGGGCGGGGGAGCAGGGCCGGGGTTTTGCCGTCGTCGCTGCCGAGGTGCGCAACCTGGCGCAGCGCAGCGCGGCGGCGGCCAAGGAAATCAAGGCGCTGATCGGCGACTCGGTCGACCGCGTCAACACCGGCAGCAAGCTGGTGAGCCAGGCCGGCGCGACGATGACGGAAGTCGTGGCCAGCGTCAAGCGCGTCACCGACATCATGGCCGAAATCTCGGCGGCCAGCATCGAACAAAGCACGGGCATCGAACGGATCAACCAGGAATTCTCGCAAATCGACGAAGCCACCACCCGCAACGCCGCGCTGGTCGAGGAGGCCGCCGCGGCGGCGGACCGGATGCGCGAGGAAGCGGCGATGCTGGCGCGCGCGGTCAGCATTTTCCGTCTGAACCCGCCGGACGGCGCGCCGGCGGAAGAAGGCCCCGCGCAGCGCGGCCGCCTGCTGGCCCTTATCTGAAATCACCAATCAAGGAAACGACGATGTATTTGACTCAAGCCTTGCAGCGTTCGCTGCAACAGACCCCGGACCGGACGGCCACCGTCTTTCGCGCACGCCGCCGCAGTTACCGGGAATTCGCCGGGCGCGTCGCGCGCCTGGCCGGCGCCTTGCGCGGACTCGGCATGGCCACCGGCGACCGGGTCGGCATGCTGGCGCTCAATTCCGACCGCTACCTCGAATACGTGATGGGCGTGTGGTGGGGCGGCGGCGTGCTCAATCCCGTTAATACGCGCTGGAGCGCGCCGGAAATCGTCTATTCGCTCGACGACTGCGACACCGGCATCCTGATCGTCGACGACCACTTCCTGCGCCTGGTCGACAGCATCCGCGCCACGGCCAGGCGCGCGCCGCGTTTTATTTATGCCGGCGACGGAGAGACGCCCGAAGGCATGCTGTCGTTCGAGCGCCTGATCGAAGAAGCGGCCCCGGTCGACGACGCCGGGCGCGGCGGCGACGACCTGGCTTGCGTGATGTACACCGGCGGTACCACGGGTTTTCCGAAGGGCGTGATGCAGTCGCACCTGAACCTGTGGTCCGGCTGCATGCAGCGCATGGCGATGCTGCCGCCGATACGCGGCGGCACCTTGCTGCACGTGGCGCCGTTCTTCCACACCGCGGGTATGTCCAGCGCGATGCTGCAATTTATCGCGGGCGAACGCCACGCCATCGTTCCCGCCTTCGAGCCGCTCGAAGTGCTGCAGACGATCGCGCGCGAAGCCGTGACCGAGACGCTGCTGGTGCCGACCATGTTATTGAGCCTGCTCGCGCATCCCGGTTTCGCGATGCACGACCTGCGCAGCCTCAAGCGCCTGTCTTACGGCGCTTCTCCCAGCGCCGGCGCGATGGTGGAACAGGTGCTCGCCGCGCTGCCCGGTATCGAATTGATTCATTCGTATGCGTTGACCGAAGCCTGTCCGCCCGTCTCCAGCAACCTGCCCGAGAACCACGGCGAGGCTGCGCGCAAGAGCGGCCTTTCGCGTTCGGTCGGACGCAGCGTGGTCGGCGTGCTGGTGAAAATCGTCGATGCCGACGGGATCGAGGTGCCGCGCGGCACGGTGGGAGAAATCATCATACGCGGCCCGAGCGTCATGCGCGGTTACTGGAACAAGCCCGAGGAAACCGCCAAGGCCCTGCGCGGCGGCTGGTTGTGGACCGGCGACGGCGCCTACATGGACGAGCAGGGCCACATCTTCATCGTCGACCGCATTAAGGACATGATCGTCAGCGGCGGCGAGAACGTGTATTCGGCCGAAGTCGAGCACGTGATCGCCCGCCACCCGGCGGTGGCGATGTGCGCGGTGATCGGCATCCCGCACCCGCAGTGGGGAGAGGCGGTGCACGCGGTCATCGTCGGCAAGCCCGGCGCGCAGCTGGGCGAAGAGGAAGTGCGCGCGCATTGCCGGCAATTCATCGCCGGCTACAAGTGCCCGAAGACGGTCGAGTTCCGCGACGAGCTGCCGCTGTCGGGCGCCGGCAAGATCCTCAAGCGCGACTTGCGGGAGCCGTACTGGTCGGGGGAGGCGCGGGCGGTGAACTAGTTTCCTCGTGGGCCGAAGGCAACGCCACCGAAACACCGGCAACATCCGGGGGCACTCCCTGATGCCGTTAAGTTAGCGCCGAATCTGTCGTTCTCGCGCAGGCGGGAACCCCATTTTTCTGCGCCGTTCGGGACGTGCAATGGGATTCCCGCCTGCGCGGGAATGACAGCTCTACGGCCTGCGGCTTAACTTGACGGCATCGGGCGCTGACCCCGGCCTTTCGCCGTTGGGGGGGGGAAGGCCGCAGGCCCTGCCACCCACCCGACTCGGGTGTCCTCTATTTCGCCGCGCGAACCGACACTGGACCCCATACAAGACAGGAGATCCCGATGCAAATACAACGTACCGTTTACCGTGACGACCATGAAATGCTGCGCGAGAGCGCGCGGCGCTTTTTCGAGCGCGAGTGCGCGCCGCGCCAGGCCGCGTGGGATGAAGCCGGCCATGTCGACCGCGAAACCTGGCTCAAGGCCGGCCGCGAAGGCTTGCTGTGCCTGACCGTGCCGACCGAGTACGGCGGCGGCGGCGGCGACTTCGGCCACTCGGCCGTGCTGATGGAGGAACTGCACCGCGCCGGCATCTCCGGCTGGAGCCTGGGTGTGCACTCCGACATCGTGGCGCCTTATATCGTGCGCCTCGGCACCGAGGAGCAGAAGCGCAGGTGGCTGCCCGCCATCTGCCGCGGCGAAACCGTGCTGGCGGTCGCGATGACGGAACCGGGCACCGGCTCCGACCTGAAAAACATCCGCACCACCGCCGTGCGCGACGGCGACGAGTGGGTGATCAACGGCAGCAAGACCTTCATCAGCAACGGCATCCACGGCGACATGGTGGTGGTGGTCTGCAAGACCGACCCGGCCGCGGGCGCCAAGGGCGTGAGCCTGATCATGGTCGAGGGACACCGCGCCGGCTTCCGCCGTGGCCGCAAGCTGCAAAAAGTAGGGCAGCCCGCCGCCGACACTTCCGAACTGTTTTTCGATAACGTCCGCGTGCCGGCGGATAACCTGCTGGGCAAGGAAAACCACGGCTTCTTCCACCTGATGGAGGAATTGCCGCAGGAGCGCCTGGTGATCGCCGTCTACAGCGCCGCGAAACTGGAACGCCTGCTGGAACAGACCATCGAATACGTCAAGGAACGCAAGGCGTTCAACCAGACTGTGTGGGATTTTCAGAACACCAAGTTCAAGCTGGCCGACGTCAAGGCTCAGGCGACCGCCGTGCGTACCTTGGTGGACCACTACATCGGCGAGCACATGCGCCGCCGGCTGACGGTGCAGGAAGCGGCCATCGCCAAGCTGTTCGCCACCGAGACGCTGTGGAAGTGCATCGACGAGATGGTGCAGCTGCACGGCGGCTACGGCTACATGCTCGAATACCCGATCGCACGCGCCTTCGTCGACATGCGCGTGACCCGCATCTTCGGCGGCACCAGTGAAGTGCTGCGCGAGCTGATCGCGCGCCAGCTTTGACCCCCGTTTATTCCACATCCCGGAGACATCATGAGTGAAAAAGTACTGGTTGCCGGCGTCGGCATGATTCAGTTCAGCAAACCCGGCGCCAGCCCGAGCTACACGCAAATGGGCGCCGACGCGACCCGCCGCGCGCTGGCCGACGCCGGCATCGGCTACGAGCTGATACAGGAAGCCTACGCCGGCTACGTCTACGGCGATTCCACCTGCGGCCAGACCGCGCTGTACGAAGTCGGCATGACCGGCATCCCGGTCGTCAACGTCAACAACAACTGTTCCAGCGGATCGACCGCGCTGTACCTGGCGCGCAAGGCCATCGAGTCCGGCTCGGCCGATTGCGTGCTGGCGCTGGGCTTCGAGCAGATGCAGGCCGGCGCGCTGAAATCGCACTGGGACGACCGGCCGGTCACGCGCGAGCGCTTCATGCCGATCCTGCGCGGCCTGACCGAAGATATGGAGGGCATGCCGCAGGCGCTGCGCACCTTCGGCGGCGCCGGGCGCGAACACATGCAAAGGTATGGCACCCGGATGGAAACCTTCGCCGCCGTGCGCGCCAAGGCGAGTCGTCACGCAGCGCGCAATCCGCTGGCGGTGTTCCGCAATGTGCTGACGACGGAAGATGTCATGGCGGACAAGGTGCTGTTGCCGGGCGTGCTGACCCGTCTGATGGCCTGTCCCCCGACCTGCGGCGGCGCGGCGGCGGTGCTGGTGTCGGAACGTTTCGCCAAAAAACACGGCCTGCGCACCGACGTGCAAATTCTCGCGCAGGCGCTCACCACCGACACGCCAGCGTCCTTCGATTTCGAACAGCCGTCGATGCTGAACTGGGTCGGCACACACATGACGCGCGCCGCCGTCGCGCAGGTTTATGAAAAGGCCGGCGTCGGCCCCGAAGACATCGACGTGTGCGAACTGCACGACTGCTTCGCACAGAACGAGGTGATCTGCTATGAATCGCTGGGTTTCTGCCCCGAGGGCGGCGCCGAAAAATTCGTCATGGATGGAGATAACACCTACGGCGGCAAGGTGGTCGTCAATTCGTCCGGTGGCCTGCTGTCGAAGGGCCACCCGCTTGGCGCCACCGGTCTCGCGCAATGCTACGAACTGACGCACCAGATTCGCGGCAGCGCGGGAGAACGCCAGGTCGACGGCGCGAAACTGGCGCTGCAGCACAACCTGGGCCTGGGCGGCGCCTGCGTCATCACGCTCTACGGCAGGAACAGTGCCGCCGGAGGTGCGATGTGAGCAAGCTGCTTGACGCCTTCCGCCTCGCGGCCGTGCCTGCGCACGCCGAGGCGTTCCGCGCGGAGGTGAGGGACTTTCTGGCCACCGCGCTGGAACCTGCCGCGGCGGATATCCGCGCGCGCAGCTGGACCGGCTTCGATGCGCAGTTCAGCCGCAGGCTCGCCCGGCGCGGCTGGGTCGGACTGACGCTGCCGAAAGAATACGGCGGCGCCGGACTGGACGCGTTCAGCCGTTTTGTGCTGGTCGAGGAATTGCTCGCGGCCGGCGCGCCGGTGGCGGCGCACTGGATCGCCGACCGCCAGAGCGGCCCGCTGATCCTGAAATTCGGCACGCCGGCGCAGAAGGATTTTTATTTGCCGCGCATTTGCGCCGCGCAGGCGTTTTTTTGCATCGGCATGAGCGAGCCGAATGCCGGCTCCGACCTGGCCAGCGTGCGCAGCCGCGCGACCAAAGTCGATGGCGGCTGGCGCCTGAGCGGGCGCAAGATCTGGACCACCAACGCGCAGCACGCGCACTACATGATCGCGCTGGTGCGCACGTCCGGCACGCCCGAGGACCGGCAAAGCGGCCTGTCGCAAGTGATCGTCGATCTGGCGCTGCCCGGCGTGCACGTGCGCCCCATCGGCGACCTGGCCGGCGACGCGCATTTTTCGGAGGTCAGCTTCGACGATGTGCTGTTGCCCGACGACGCGCTGGTGGGCGAGGAGGGCAGCGGCTGGAAGCAGGTCAACGCCGAGCTGGCGTTCGAACGCAGCGGCCCGGAACGGCTGTATTCCAGCGTGGTGCTGCTCGATCTCTGGCTCGACTGCCTGCGCCGTTCCGGCCACACCCAGGCCGACGCCGCGCTGGCTGGCGGCTTCGTGACCCAGCTTGCCGCGCTGCGCAGCCTGTCGGTCGCGGTGACCGCCAAGCTGGCGCGCGGCGAAAGCCCGGTGGTCGAGGCGGCGCTGGTCAAGGACCTCGGCACCGAATTCGAGCAGTCGATTCCCGCCATCCTCGAAGCGGCCATTGCTGCCAATCCGGGCGGTCCGGTGGACCCGGAGCTGTACCGCGCCGTGGCCTACTTGAACCAGGTGGCGCCGACCTTTTCACTGCGCGGCGGCACGCGGGAGATCCTGCGCGGCATGATCGCGCGCGGCCTCGGCTTGCGCTGAGCGGCGCCATGGACAACGAACAGGAAGCGAACCACATGTTCACAGAAGCTATTGAAAACATCTTGGCCGACCAGTGCACGCCGGCCGCGATCAGGACGATCGAGGGCGGCGGTTCCCCGACCGCGCTCTGGAACGCGCTGGCCGAAGCCGGATTTCTGGAATTGATGACACCCGAGGCGAAAGGCGGAGCGAGCCTCGCGCTCGACGCGCTGTTCCCGATCTGCGTGGCCTTCGGCCGACATGCGGTGCCGGTCCCCGCCGCACAGAGCATCGCGGCGCGCGCGCTGCTGGACGGCTGCGCCACGCCGCCTGCCGGGATGATCACCCTGTCGGGCGCCGGCCGCCGCGAAGAAAATGGCACGCTCGGCGCGCCGTTGACCGCGTTCGGCATGCTCGCCGATTTCGCGCTCGTCAACCTGGACGGCGACATGCTGCTGCTCGATTGCGCCAAGGCGGAGCGCATCGGCACCGGCGTGCATCACAGTCTGTGCGCGACGCTGCGCTGGCCGAAGGCGGCGCTGCCCGCGCCGCTGGCGCGGCGCGGCGAGCAGGTGCGCCGGTTCAGCGCCGCCATTCACGCGGCGGCCATCGCCGGCGCGATGGAATGGATGTTCGGTAAAACGCTGGAGTACTGCAACGACCGCGCGCAGTTCGGCAAGGCGATCGGCAAGTTCCAGGCGGTCCAGCACCAGTTGAGCGTGATGGCGGAGCAGGTCGCCGTCGCCGGCATTTCCGCCGAACTGGCGTTTTCCGGCGGTTTCGCCGGGACGCCCGATGGTACGTTCACCGGCGCTGCCAATATTCCGGCGCTGCTGCCGGCGGCCATCGCCAAGGCGCGCGCCAGCATGGCCGTGTCTCTGGTGGCCGCCACCGCGCACGCGCTGCACGGCGCCATCGGCGTCACCGAGGAATTCGACCTCCAGCTTTACAGCCGCCGCCTGCACGAATGGCGCATGGCGGAGGGTTCCGAAACCTACTGGAACGGCATCGTCGGCGAAGCCGTGCTCGCGCAGGCGCCGGCCACGGTATCTCCCGTCGCGTCGACCATCGACTTCGTGCGCGCCGCACTCAATCATCAACCCGCACAGGAGCAGGCCCAATGAGCGAATTTCTGAAGTACGGGCAGGACGGCCATATCGTCACCCTCACCATGAACGACCCGGAGCGCCGCAATCCCCTGACGGGCAACACGGCGGTGCCGGAATTGCTCGCGGCGATCGACCGCATCCAGCGCGACGACACGGTGCGCGCCGTCATCCTCACCGGGGAAGGCAGCTGCTTTTCCTCCGGCGGCAATGTGCGCGACATGGCACTCTATCAAGAGATGGACGGCATGCGGCTGCGCCAGGAATACAGGCTGGGCATCCAGAAACTGCCGCCCGCGCTGCTGAACCTGGAGGTGCCGGTGATCGCGGCGGTCAACGGGCCGGCCATCGGCGCCGGCCTCGACCTGGCCTGCATGTGCGACATCCGCGTCGCCTCCGAGCAGGCCCGCTTCGCCGAGAGTTTCGTCAAGCTCGGCATCATTCCCGGCGATGGCGGCGCATGGCTGCTGCCGCGCATCATCGGCCTGTCGCGCGCCAGCGAACTCACGCTGACCGGCCAGATGATCGATGCGCGCCAGGCCCTGGAGTGGAACCTGGTGTCGCGCGTGCTGCCGCATGCGCAACTGCTGGCCGGTGCGCGCGAGATCGCCGAGGCGATCGCCGCCAATCCACCGCACGCCGTGCGGCTCGCCAAGCGCCTGCTGCGCGAAGCCATGCACACCCGCCTCGACACGCTGCTGGAAATGTCGGCCGCCTACCAGGTCCTGTCGCACCAGAGCGCGGACCACCGCGAAGCGGTGTCCGCGTTCCTCGAAAAACGCACGCCGTCCTTTAGTGGGTGAGCCAGTGATGAGGATCATTCCCGACGGATACGCACCGCTCGGCATCTCGCAAGGTTTCGTGGCCCAGTGCGGCGGCTTTTACGTCCACGCCGAACGGCCGGTATTGGCCATGCGCGTGCTGCCCGAGCACCTCAATTCAGCCAGCGTCGCGCACGGCGGTTTCCTGGCGACGCTGGCCGATGCCGCCTTCGGCACCTTCATCAAGCGCCGCCTCGATTATTCCGGCATGCCGCTCACGGTCAGTCTGAACCTCGACTACATCAGCGCGGTGCGCGAGGGCGACTGGCTGGAGGCGCAGGTGGACGTGCACAAGGTGGGAGCGCGCCTGGCGAACGCGAGCTGCCTGCTCAAGGTCGGCGACAAGCTGGTGCTGCGCTCCAGCGGCACCTTCATATTGCCCGCCCGTCCTCGATCACCCGTGCCGACACAGAACAACGTTTCAGGAGTCCCCAGATGAATATCGATTTCACGCCAGAAGAACTGGCATTCCGCGAAGAAGTGCGCGCCTTCCTGCGCGACAAGATGCCGGCCGACCTCGCCGCACGCGCCAGGGAGGGAAAACGGCTGAACAAGGAGGATCAAGTGCGCTGGCTGCGCATTCTGAACCAGCGCGGCTGGCTGGCGCCGGGCTGGCCGTCGGAGTTCGGCGGCCCGGGCTGGAGCGTCGTGCAAAAACATATCTTTTCCGAGGAATGCGCCGCCGCCGACGCGCCGAAGACCTTCGGTTTCGGCATGCTGATGTGCGGCCCGGTGCTCATCAAATTCGGCACGCCGGAGCAGCGAGCGCGCTTCCTGCCGCGCATCCTGGACAGCAGCGAATGGTGGTGCCAGGGTTACTCGGAACCGGGGGCCGGTTCCGACCTCGCGTCGCTGAAGACGCGCGCCGTGCGCGAAGGCGATCACTACATCGTCAACGGCCAGAAGACATGGACCACCACGGCCCATTATGCCGACTGGATGTTCTGCCTGGTGCGCACCGACCCGGAGGCGCAGCAGCAGCGCGGCATCTCCTTCCTGCTGATCGACATGAAGACGCCCGGCATCACGGTGCGCCCGATCGTCACGCTGGACGGAGAACACGAAGTTAACGAAGTCTTCCTTGACAACGTGCGCGTGCCGGTGGAAAACCTGGTCGGCCGCGAGAATGAGGGCTGGACCTGCGCCAAGTACCTGCTCACGCACGAGAGGACGGGCATCGCCGGCATCGGCTGGTCCAAGGCGCTGCTACGCCGCCTCAAACGGGTGGCCGGCACGGAAAGCGTCGACGGCAAGCCGCTGCTGGACGACCCCCTGTTCCGCGCCCAGGTGGCCGATATCGAAATGCAGCTGATGGCCGCCGAAATGAGCAACCTGCGCGCGCTCACCGCCGCGCGCGATGGCGGCGTGCCGGGCGCCGAAAGCTCCTATCTGAAAATCCGCGGCACGGAAATCCGCCAGGGCATCTCCCACTTGCTGCGCAAGGCGCTCGGCCCCTACGCGCTGCCTTTCCTCGAGGAGGAACTGGGCTATGGCGAAAAACGCGAACCGATGTACACCGACTACAGCGCGGCGCCGGCCAGCCAGTACCTGGACCTGCGCAAGGCTTCCGTCTACGGCGGCTCCAACGAAATTCAAAAGAATATCGTCTCCAAGATGATTCTCGAACTGTAAGGGGTTTAAGACATGGATTTTCAACTCACTGAAGAACAGCGCATGCTGCAAGAGACCATCGCGCGGCTGGTACGGGACAGCTACGGCTTCGAACAGCGCGAGCAATTTCGCAAGAGCGAACCGGGATACAGCGTGGCGCTGTGGCGGCAGTTCGGCGAGCTGGGTCTGACCGCCGTGCCTTTTACGGAGCAATTCGGCGGCATGGACGGCGGCAGCGTGGAAACGATGGTGATCGCCACGGAACTGGGGCGCGCCCTGTGCCTGGAACCCTACCTGCACTCGGTGATTTTCGCCGGCGGCCTGATAAACCAGTTGGGCAATGAAGGACAAAAAAAGGAGTGGCTGCCACAGATCGCCCACGCGCGCCTGCAATTCGCGGTGGCGCTGGACGAAGCGCAAAGCCATTACCAGTTGCACGACGTGCGCACGCGCGCCGAGCCGGTGCGGGGCGGCTGGAAGCTGAGCGGCCGCAAGGCGGCGGTGCTTGGCGGGCAGGGGGCGGACGCGATTCTTGTGTCCGCCCGCAGCGGCGGTGCGCAGTGCGACGAAGACGGCATCGGTCTTTTTCTCGTCGACCCGCACAGCGCCGGCGTGCGCCGCCGCGCCTATCCCACCATCGACGGCCGCAAGGCTTGCGAGCTTTACCTCGAAGACGTTTTCGTGCCCGACGCGGCGCTGCTCGGCGCGCCGGGACAGGCGCTGGGAGCGCTGCGCTACCAGCAGGGGCGCGCCATTGCCGCCCAGTGCGCGGAAGCGGTGGGCAGCATGGAAGCGGCCTGCGATCTGACACTCGATTACCTCAAGACGCGCAGGCAGTTCGGTCAGCCGATCGGCCGCTTCCAGGTCTTGCAGCACCGGATGGTCGACATGCGCATCGAACTGGACCAGGCGACCTCGATGACCGTGCTTGCCGCCTGCGTGGCCGACCGGCCGGACAGCGAAGAACGCAACCGCAAGCTCGCCGCGGCCAAGTACATCGTCACGCGCGCCGCCCGCTTCATCGCGGAGAACGCCATCCAGCTGCACGGCGGCATCGGGCTGACGTGGGAATACGTGCTGTCGCACCACGCCAAGCACCTGATGATGATCAGTCATCAATTTGGCGACGACGACCATCACCTGAAATCCTACAGCCGGCTCATGCAGGCATAAGCGGTCAACCCGGCCAGCCCGGCCAGCAGGCAAGCGACGACGGGCCGTCCCGTCAGGCGTGAATTGTGAACCACCACCACTCAACCAACTATCAGGAGACCACAATGAACAAAATTTTCGGCAAACTGTTTTCCGCGACGGCACTCGTTGTCGCCGCCGCGCTGCCGCTGTCGGCGCATGCCCTGTGCATCAGCCTCACCGGCGCGTGCGGCTATACCAAGACCAAGTACCCGATCGTGCTGGTGCACGGCTTTCTCGGCTTCGATCATATCGGCATCTATCCCTATTTTTACGGCATTTCGGAATCGCTGCAATCCTACGACGGGGCCCGGGTCTACACGGCGCAGATTTCGGCTGCCAACAGCACCGAAGTGCGCGGCGAACAGTTGCTCGCGCAAGTGCGGCAAATCGCCGCCGCCACCGGCGCGGGCAAGGTCAACCTGATCGGCCATAGCCATGGCGCGCTCACGGCCCGCTACGTCGCCTCGGTGCGGCCAGACCTGGTGGCTTCGGTGACGTCGGTCGGCGGACCGAACAAGGGAACGGAGGCGGTGGCGGCGTTAAGCAATCCTGTCTCGAATACGCTCAGCCAGGCCGTTGCGCAACTGGTCAGCCTGATTTCGGGCGAACCCGGCATGCCGCAGGATATGAACGCCTTCGTCGCATCGACCACCGGCGACGGCATCCTGGCATTCAATGCGCGCCATCCGCAAGGCGTGCCGACCACCGCCTGCGGCGAGGGTGCCCACCAGGTTAATGGTGTCAACTATTACTCGTGGAGCGGTGTGCAGCACCTGAGTAACGCGCTCGATGCGTCCGACCCGATCCTGGCGGCGACCGGGCTGGCCTTCAACGGGGAGCAGAACGACGGCGCGATCGGCCGCTGTTCCTCGCACCTGGGCCAAGTCATCCGCGACAACTACGGCATGAACCACCTCGATGAAATCAACCAGACGGTCGGCCTGGTCAGCCTGCTAGAAACCAACCCGCTCACGGTCTACCGCCAGCATGCCAACCGTCTGAAGAACGCCGGCCTGTGAAAGCAGTCTATGCCGGGATGGCGGCCGTGCTGGCCGCCGTGGCTTTTTTCGCGACGCCCGCGCGGCAGGGCGACGCGATGCCGGCGTCGGCGCGCGAACCCGACCTGTTTTCATTCGTGCGGTCGATGGACGGTACGCGGCCCGATGGCGCGGCCAGAGAGAACCCGGACAGCACGCTGGTCGTCGACCACGACTTGCGGCTGTTGTTCGATTACTACCTGGCCGCCGTCAATGAAAAAAGCGTCGCCGAGATTCAATTGAAAACGGAACGCGAAATCGACAATCGCTTGAAGCCGGGACCGGCGGCCGAAGCGAAGCGTCTGCTGGCGCGCTACCTGGATTACAGGCGCGCGCTGGCGGAACTGGAAAAAAACGCGCAACTGGGTGGCTTTTCGACCACGGCGATGCGGGAGCGCCTGGACGCGATGCGGCGCGAACGCGAACGGTTTTTCAGCACCGCCGAAGCGGCGGGCCTGTTCGGCGCCGACGACAGCTACGACGCCGACATGCTGGAACGCGCCGAAATCAACCAGGACAGGTCGCTCTCAGGGGAACAACGGAAAAAAAAGCTGGCGGCGCTCGATGCCGCCTTGCCGCCGGCCATGCGCGAAGCGCGGGAAGCGCCGACGCGCATCCTGCGAGTGGAAGAGTCGGTGGACAGGATGCGATCGCAGGGCGCCAGCGACGATGACGTGTATCGCATGCGGGCGGCGGCGCTGAATCCGGAAGCGGCGGGGCGTCTGGCCGAAGTCGATCTCGAGGACGCGGCGTGGAAAAAGCGGATCGCAGCCTATCTCGCCGAACGAGACCGGCAATCGCAGTCCGGCGCCAGGCTGCCGCCTGCGCAGCGCGAGGCAGACCTGCAGCAATTGCGGCAAAGCCGTTTCAGCCCGGATGAGCAAAAGCGCCTGCCGGCCTACGAATGACAGGTATCGATACGGAAAAGGAGGTGACCGACTGGCTGGACATTCAACAATTCGCAGCACGACACTTCATTGGCACGACCAAAAAATAGAAAGAGACAGATATGAAGAAATCGCTAGAAACCTTGTTCGCCGCAACAACGCTGGTCGCGGCACCCCGCCTTGTACATACGCTGGCCGTCGCCTCGCTGACCAGCCTGTCGCTGCTCGGCGCCGCCGGCGCGGCCACGGTCAACGCCCCGCAGGGTCAGGTGTCGGGCATCGACGGCCCTGGCTACCAATCGTTCCGCAACATCCCCTATGCCCTGCCGCCAGTCGGCAATCTGCGCTGGAAAGCCCCGGTGCCCGCCGGCGCGTTCGTCGGCGGCACGCACAATGGCACCGATCCCACCCTCAAGATGTGCAAGCAGAAAGCCATGCCCGCCGGCGGCACCGCCGAGATCACCGTCGGCGCCGAGGATTGCCTGTACCTGACAGTGACGCGGCCCGCCGGCGCCACCGCCAGTTCCAACCTGCCGGTATTTTTCTGGATCCATGGCGGCGGCTTCGCCATCGGCACCGGCGGCCTGTACGAAGGTTCCACGCTGCCCACCGATAACAACATGGTGGTCGTCACCATCAACTACCGTCTCGGCCCGCTGGGTTTCACCGCGCTGCCGGAACTGGGGCGCGAAGCGGCCAACCACTCGACCGGCAATTACGGTTTTCTCGACCAGGTCGAAGCGCTCAAATGGGTCAAGAACAACATCGCGGCCTTCGGCGGCAATCCCGCCAACGTCACCATCGCCGGAGAATCGGCCGGCGGTGTCAGCGTGATGGCGCACCTGGCTTCACCCATGTCGCGCGGCCTGTTCCACAAGGCCGTGGCCCAAAGCTCGACGCAACTGACGATCGGCTCGATCCTGCCGGGTTACATCGCCGTGCAGCGCGCCAACGAGATGACGGCTGCGATGGCTTGCCCGGCCAGCGGCGATGCCGCCAAGCTGGCCTGCCTGCGCGCCAAGAGCGCCGATGACATCACCAGCACCGGCGTGTTCTCGCTCGGTAGCACGCTGGCCAACAAGGGGCTGAAACATGCGCCGGTGGTCGACGGCGTGGTGTTCCCGGTCAACCCGATGGACGCCATCACGACCGGCCAGATTGCCAAGGTGCCGATGCTCATCGGCAGCAACCGCAAGGAAGGCAATGCGGTTTCCGCAACGATGGAGCGCGCTAAAGGCGCGCAACTCGTGAAGGCCGATGTCGACCAGGCCCTGAACGACTTCGTCCATGGCTATGCGCTGGACGGCCTGGTGGATTTTTCCGTGGAAGCGATGGTCTACAGCCTGTTCCCGCCGATCACCCTTGGCAACGACTACGGCCGGGTATTGGCGGAAGCGTCGACCGGTTTTGACTTCGCTTGCCCGGCGGCGGTGTTCCGCCGCCGCCTGGCGCCCCAGACCGCGGTCTACGGCTACGAATTCGAGGACCCGAATTCGCCGCCGTTGCATGCTACCCGCGCCGGGCTGACGGGTTCGGCCCACGCCGACGAACTGCAATTCCTGTTCAACAACGGCAAGAACGTCATGAACGGGGAAGCCATGCCGGCGCTGAGCGCATCGCAGCAGGATCTGGCCGGCAAGATGCGCAAGTACTGGGGCAACTTCGTCAGGACCGGCAATCCGAACGGTTCCGGTTTGCCGAACTGGCCGAAGGTCAGCGACGCTTACGTGAATCTGATCCCGTATGAAAACAGGCTCGAACTGTTCCAGAAGCTGTCGCCGTCGAACGCCGGCGGCATCGCGACCCGCTACAAGACGCCGATCAACCTGCTGGACTACGATTTCGACGACACGCATGGATGCGCATTGCTCGACACCTTGATGCCGATCGCGCGGCCGCTGGCGCCGGTGATGATCTACTGATCCCCGGCTAGCCATGGTCCGGCGCGGTGTGCATGTTCACCCCGCCGGACCATGACCTTCGCGAACCTTTACCCTGCGAGAGCATGATGAGAATAAAAGAACGGTTTGGCTGGAAGGGGACGGCGACAGCCGTTGTCGCGCTGGGTTTTTTTGCTGTGTGCACCTGGCATGGCGAAGATGCTGCCCCGGAACGGACCGCGGCGGCCGAACCCGACCTGTTTTCGTTTGTGCGCCCGATGGCCATCATGCGCTTCGGCTCCACTACCCAGGTCATCTCCCAAGCCGCGGGAGGCGAATCGCTGGTCGTCAACCTGGAATTGCGCTACTGGTTCGATTCCCTGCTGTCCGGCGCGGGTGAAAAAACGGAGAACGCGCTGCGCGCGGAAATGGAGCTGGAAATCGATCGGCGTTTTGCAGCGGTCGATGCGGCGGAGGCCAGGCGGCTGCTGGCGCGCTACACGGACTACAGGAAGACGGTGTTGATGGCGGAAATGAATGCGCCGGAGCCTGCAGCCACGCCGCTCACGGCGGCGCGCGCGCGGCAGGATACGGTGCGGCAGACGCGGGCGAAATATTTTACCCGCACGGAAGCGCAAGATTTGTTCGGTCTCGATGACGCCGCCGAGACGGCCGCGCTGGCGCGCCTTGAAATCATCCTCGATCCTTTGCTCGATGCCGGGCAAAAGCGAGACAAGATCGTGGTACTGAACGAGGCGTTGTCCCGAAGAGTGAACGAGATCAGCGCGCGAAAGGAGGAGAAATATTCAAAAGAGAGCGGGGACAAGAGGGTAATGCGCGAGACGCCGCTTCGTCATCCATAGTGCCAGATCGATGAGACGCTGGGTATGCGTGTCTGCTTGCATGGTATAAATGGTCACGAGCGTCATATTTCACCACACGTATTTCGACACGCGACCGCCGTCAGCCTGCTCGAATCCGGGGTGGAAATCAATGTCATCCGAGCGTGGCTGGGGCACACCAGTGCGGAAACGACCAATCGATACGCTGAAATCAGTTTGTGCATGAAGCACGCTGCCATGCAGATCTGCGAACCACCGATCACATCGAATCGTTCGGAGGTACTCTCCAAACGTGCAGTTTGGCGGGACGACAAATCAATGCTCGATTGGCTAGTACTACAGTTGTAGATGATTGAAACTTTGGTGCCGCATCTTGTCTAAGATAGGCAACGGGAGTTCATCATGGACAGGTTCACCAAGGAATACAGGAAGTATCGGGAAACGTGGGTAGCTGAGCTGGAAGAGCTGTTTGGGTATGTAGGGTACCGCTTCGGTCGGCGCGAGATGCGGGAACGCGCGCTCGACTACCTGGTTGGGCTGCTCAGTGCTGTCGAACGCAAAAACGGCTGGCAACTTGCCGAGGCGGCAGCCTATAGGTCTCCCTACAGTGTGCAGCACCTGCTGGACCGGGCACACTGGGATTGCGAGGCGGTGCGGGACGATCTGGTCGATTACCTGGCCTATGAACTGGGCGATGAAGACGGCATCCTGGTCGTTGACGAAACGGGGTTTATCAAGAAGGGCCAGCATTCGGCGGGTGTGCAACGTCAATATAGCGGCACCGCTGGAAAGGTCGAGAACTGCCAGATTGGTGTGTTCCTCTCGTATGCCAACAGGCACGCACGCGCGCTGATGGGCCGGGAACTGTACTTGCCGCGCAGTTGGGCCGATGACATGCCACGACGCGCTGCAGCGAAGGTGCCTGAGTCGGTGACATTTGCGACCAAGCCGCAACTGGCACGGCGCATGATCGAGCGCGCTGTGGCAGCGAAGATGCCGTTTGCCTGAGTGACTGGCGATGAAGTCTACGGCGACGATCGGCGCCTGCGGATCTGGCTGGAACAGCAGGATCTGCACTTCGTGCTGGCAGCGGCGCGCAACCAGTATGTCTGGTCCGATGTGCAAGGTGAATCGACTGTTGCCGAACTGGTCGAGGAACCGGAGGAAGCCGGAATAGCTGGTGGCCTCGGCTGGACAGCATGTGCGATCAGTCGTCGTCATCATCATCGATCTCCAAAGGCGCGACTTGGTGTAGATGTCCAGATCGACCGGATTGGCGGGCGCTGTGCAGCGCGTGGCGCGCCGCCTGAAACAGCACGATCCCACGTTCAACCGGATCAACGCTGAAGCGCTCGATTTCGTTCATGTGCGACGCCGCCGACTTGACTGCGGTGAGGATCGGGTCGTCGAGTGTTGGATAGAACGGCGCCTCGCAGCGACGCAACTGCGCAAGGATATAGTCAGCGAAGCGGTTCTCCGAGCCGCGAATGCGTTGCGCGTCCCGCGGCATATTGGCCATGCGCGGCCGCGCCACCTGGATGAACCGGTTTATGTGCAGAGGTAATTTTTCGCTTTTTTTGTCGGCATCTGGAATGTAAAAGGAAGCGCAGGGAGCGACCCTGTCCTTGAATATCAGGAAGCCTTCACCAGGATTTAGCTTCTTGAGCTCGGACAGCGTGATGCGGTTTCGCTTCTCGATTTCCGATTGTCCCTGCGGCTTGAAGGACGTCGAAAAACTGCCGTTGACGGCTTCATGCCTGGACAACACGCTCACATAGGCGTCGCCGCCGACCTTGCGAAATAGCTCGAACGTGTCTTCCGGGTCTTCAAGCGCGAGCGTCCACTTGATTTTGGTGTTGGCGATCACGGACGCGCTTTCGGCGCCGGCATCGCTGCGTTTCAGCCCTTGCACATCCTGCACGCTCGCCACCATCATGTAGTTCAGTTCGCGGGCCTGCGCGAACATCGTGGCCATGCCCTCGGCGAAATAGGTTGCGAGTTCGTCATTGATAATGATGTAGGGATTCGGCGCGTTGGTGGGATTGGTGTCGAGTACCTCGGCTTTCGTACCTTCGAGCTGGTGCCCGAGGTCTTGCGCCATGCTCAAACGAACCTGGGATGCGTACAGTTTGCCGAGCGCCGCCGCTTCCGACGCCGACTTCTCCAGTGGAGGGATCATTACGACGAGAATCCGGTTATTCTGCAGCACGTCAGGGATGTCGACGTCCGGATACCGGTCCTGGAAAATGTAGCCATAGGTGTCGGTCAGCAAGGAGAGAATGCGTGCGAATTCACCGGTCATGTAGCCGTGCTGGTTGTAGACTTCACTGTCCCATTTGTCGGGTGCCTCAGCCAGCTCGGGCCTGAAGCCGGGCAGGCCTGTCTCGAAATAGGCCTTGATCGGCAGGTACGCCAGCTCCGGCAGTTTTCCGGCGCGCCCTTCGAGGTAGAGCGTTACGAGGTTTTGCAGGCCAAGATAGTGCCGAATGATCGCAACGGAAATTTCCAATTCGCCGCGTGCGCGTTTGTAGCACAGCGCACGAAACAGCGCGTCGATCATGTTGACGGCCTTTTGCTGCCATTTGACGTTCTCGCCCGTGGCTCTTGGAATGATCGATGCCGTCAGCTGCAGGAGGAAGTCGGCGGCGCCGTCGGCAAACGGATTCATCGAATTGGACTGCGCTAGATGCAGGCGCCCGGTCTGGTCAGCGTGCTCGCGCTCCACCATCGCCTTGAATGGATCCTCACCTCCAGTCAGATAATTCAATACCAGGAAGTCATCTTCGCGGCCAAGCCGGCGGGCGAGGGACCACAGGCAGAATGGCACCGTTGCGCTGGCTTTACCATCGCCGTAGATCGTGCCCGAACCCCAGCACAAGCTGTTGTAGGCGATGCCCATCAGCGTGTCGGACTTGCCTCCGCCGGTGGTCCCGGCCAGGAAAAGATGGGTGCGGCAATCCGCGTTGGTCAGCCACAGTTCCCGTCCTCGTTCGTACGGAGCCTGCGAGCGCAGGTAGCCCGCATAGAATATGCCGCCAGCCATCATCAAGGTGCGCACCGTGCGCGTTTCCGGGATCAGGCCGAACAGCCAGCTCGTCGCGGCGACCTGCTCGGTATAGTCGCTTGGGTCTTTGCCGCCGAGATCCTTCGGTATGCGCAGCGGCATCGAAAAGGTGCGCTCCTTGAACGTCGCAACCATGTGGCCGACGATGAGCGTCCAAATCGGCCACAGGCACGGAGTCACCAGTTGCACGGCAATGAGCGCAACCATGACCAGGCTGAATGTACCTGGGCGAAACAGGGCGGCGCTGAAACGGGCTGACGCCGGGCGGAGGTCGCGGGTCAGCTTGGACTGGTCAATCTCGTGTTCGGGATTGTGTGCCATGTCGGGTCACGCGCGGTGTCGCGTTAGCGTTGTGGGCCAACGCCGTTTTGCTGCATCCACTTTCCAATAGCGTCAGCGGTATTGGGTAGTTCGTCCGGGAACAGTGCGCCGGCGCCATTGATGATCGTCGGTGTTCCGCTGAAACGCATCGAAGCGAATACCTGGTTGTTACCATCGACAGCCATGTGCCCGCTGCTGCAATCCAAGCCATTGATTTCCTGTCCATCGACGATGGCTTTCCATCGCGCCGCCCGTTTCTCGACATTCGAACACATCAACTTGCTGATGCGGGCACGCGATACGTTGCCGCCGATCGCGGAGACTGGGAAAATATGGATCGTGAATTCTTTCGCCAGTTGATCGAGTTCGGGTTCGATGCGCCGGCAATGCATGCACGATGGATCGGAAAAGACGTAGAGCGTTCCTTTCGTACCGGACGACAGTTGGATGGAAAATTTTCCGGTCTTTGCGCCATCGGCCATTGCGCGCGCCAGGTCGGCCGAAGCGGGGGCCGCAGGGAGCGCGGGAACGCGCGCTGCGTTTTCTGGTGCGTTGAGTGTCGTGGCCGGCCCTGCCGTCAACGGATGTTGAATGTCGCTCGTGGGGGCGCGCGTTATCGCGAGGTTCAGTATCGACAGGAGCAGCAGCACCAGCAACGGCGCTCCGATCCACAGTGCGATGCCGCTACCCAGGCGCTTGATGCGCCTTGTTCGAGCATAGCGACGCATGGCGGCCAACAGGTGATGAAAGGCTAACGTCGTCAGCGCCTCGGTGGCAAACGTTTCGATAATCGTGGCGCCGGCGAGACCCGGGGTATGGACGCGGATCATGGTCCCGTCGCGGCCAAAGGCGGCACCGTTATTGAGCTTGACCAGCGATATGCTGTTCGTCGTGCCGGTCACGACGAAATGGATCAGCAACGAGTCATCGAACAGTTCAATTCTGTCTTGGTTATTCATTGCGCTTCCTTTCTTTTACGGGATCTTGATGACGCCAATCTTGACGAGATAGGACTCGATGCCGTCGACGGCGTCATCAATGCAGGGGCCATTCAATCGATAGCCGTTATCGAAAGCGAAGACTTCCCACAGGGTTTGCGTGAAGACGGCCGCCGATTCGATAAACGGTGCTTTGCGTCCGGTCGTGTTCAAGGCATACCAGAGCGGCCGGTCCATCCCCTTCAACCAGCGGAAGTGGGCGCTCGGGAGTTTGCCGAACCGTAGCGCTTCCTTGTGCATCGCGTGCAGTAAAGTGCGCGGATAGGGATGGCGCGCGATCCAGTCGGCCACGCCGGCATGGGCGGCATACAGCGCGAATTGGGCATCGCATAATGAAAGGTCCGGGTAGCCAGGTTTATTTTGCCAGCGTCCCTGGTGGCACGAGCGGTTCAATGCGTCGAGCAGGACTTGCGACTTTGTGGCTTGCCCCGCATCGGAAAACAAGAGCGCCCCCATGATGGCGAACATCGCTTTTTCCGTCGGCGAAAGTTCGGCCGGTGAAGTTATCCTGGCGCCGAGCTCACTAGCCAGTATGGCCGCGCACTGATCGCGCTGGAACTGCCGGTTGATCACCAGGCCGTGCTGTTCAACCCATTCTTCCGGATTGAGCGCCCGGCGATGTTCCTCTGGATCGGTGTTCAGCAAGTCGCCGTAATACAGCGTCGGAATCACCGCGGGTGAATGGCTCGACATGATTTTTGGTAGCGTATCGACCGTGATGCTGCGCCTTGTGCGGTTGGCGGGATGGCGGTGCGCGCACCGCAGGCCATATACCGATAGCGCGATGGGGAACCAGACGAATAATTTGCCGACGTCGTTCAGCGTCGCGAACAGCTGCGCCGCTGTCACACGACCGGGATCGAGCGCAGCGTCCAGCGCGGACTGTTTGAGGGCCAGCACTCGGCCACTCGAATAAATAAAATCGATGCATTTGAGCTGTAGCCAGGCCCAGTGCAGCATCCAGTATGCGATCTCGGCATGATAGGCATGCCATGCGGCGCTGAGGCCGATGACGAGCAATAGCGCCATGCCAAGGTGGACCAGACCCATGTCGTCCGTGGTTGTGGTGGCGTTTGCCATGGCGCACGCTCAGAACAGAAGGGAGTTTTTATAGACACGCTCGATGTATCCGGCTTTGATGGATGGCGTGTGCGAATGGTAGTGACCGATGCCGTCCCAGAAGCTGCCGTTGGCCGCGTTGATTTCGTAGCGCAGGATATAGGCGGCCGCGCGTGCCGACCAGCACAGGTCATGAGTTAATTGCTCGGCCGTGACGCCAAATTGCGCTTGCAGCAGCGTCACCCAGGTCGTGTTGATCTGGAAGGGACCGTGATCGGATGTGCCGTTGCGGTTGCGGCTGACCGTACCGGCATGACCACCTTCCGTCAGCCCTACCGCCAGCAGGGCGCGCAAGGGGAGCGAGTAATCGGTGGCAGCCTGGACGACGCATGCAGGTACCGATGGCGGGATTGCTGCTGGCATCATGTCGTCCTCCGGATGGTCTTGATTATTCTGCAGTATAGGTAGAGTGCGAAATTTTTAAGCGCAAAACGCGGCCACTGTTGAGGTCGATCATGCCGACTTGTTCTTCTGAAAAATTTTCCAAATGGATAGCCATAATCAAAGGGCAGATATTGAATTGGGAGGGACCATGGAAGCGTTCAGACAACTGGTGGCCGTGCCGGCCTACATTGCATGCGACGAAAGCTGGCGATCAGCGCCTTTCATTGTGTCCCTGGCCATGTGTGACCGCAGAGGCCGGCCGCGTCTTGTGCCTGCCGTTGAGGCCGCAGTCGACCGGGTCGTGGATATCGTCGGCGCGATCGGCCTGGTGACCGTGAACATCAAGGACAACAGCGACCTGGCCGCACACCACGATTTATTACGCCGGGCGTTGTCCTTCGCCAGTGCGGTGACGCTGTTTCAATGCAGCAGTGTGGAAGCGGGTGAACAGCTGATGACCTTCCTGCATCAGCGCTATCGCCTGGAACTGGTGCGTGAAGCGGCATCCTGATCTTCGGCGGCATGCTACGCGAGGCCGCGCGTGTTCGAGCGCTGGATCGAGCCTGGCCTGCGGATCACCCCTGGTGAAGGGCCACAATAATTCTTGTCGTTCGGGGCGGCCGTTTGGTCAGCGCATTCGCCTTGCATCGCGGTGCGCGCACGCGCGATAAGGCTAAATGTTTCGGCTTGCGTCTTGCCTTCGAACCAATCGGCGACCCGCTTTAACCCGATCTTGCGCAGGCCGCGCTGTACCAACTGCGCGAACTGCTGAAAGCCGTTGATCCTGGCGCCGCTCGCGGCAAGGTCCGCCATCGCTTCTTCCGTTGCCTGCGCAATCGGGATGCCGCACGCAGCCGACAGGTGTGCCGCGAGACTTGCAAGGTTTGGATTGACCCTGCGAAGGCGTTCCAGCTCCGTCGCGAGACGGTCGATGCCAAGCACCGTGCGCAGGCCAAGATGGCCGATCACCTCGTGCGCCAGGACGAATTCGACTTCGGCGTCATCGTGCAGGTTATCGGCAACCAGGTAGACCCGGTCGCGGTAATACGCGCCGCGCGCATCGTCGTCAGCGTCGAATGGAAGTTCCTCGACGGATTGGACGCAAATAACCTCCGGCGCGGCGGCCCATTTCTTGCCGATGGATTGTGCAAGCCTTGTAACGGATGCCAGTGACATCCCGCCTTGCGCGCTTGACTCGGCGCGATCGGCCGCATCCGGCGCGCCGCGTGCACGCGAGTAGGCTGGACCATCGTCCTGCTCGGCATTTTTCTGGAATAGTTCGGCGAGCGGCTTGACGTCGAACAGGCGCTGCAGGACCACCGGTTCCAATTCTCCGGTTGGAATGAAGGCGCGCGACTGCCAGCGGATCCGTTCCACCAACATCCCCTGGTTCTCAAGCCAGCGCCAATCGCTGCCGGTCATGGACGGCACCACGATTTCCAGCCGGCTGCTGCCGCCCATTTTGGACATGCGCAGCTCCCAGCCGTTGGCCAGCACACCCTTGGCCCCGGCCTTGACTTGTTCAATGACTTGCGCGATCGACAGGGCCTCGACGTCGGGGGCGATGCATAGGTTGGACAGTGTCTGTTTGAGCAGGGCGGGCGCGACGACGCGCCCCAGCAGCCGCTCGCCCGCATCGGTCTGGGTTCGTATCACGCGTGGCGTTCCCGGAATGCGGTCCCAGATCGGCAGCAGCGCGCCGGTGATCATGTGCACCCGCTGCACGTGGGTGGTTGGCGCCGCGGCGATTTCGCTTGCCCATGCCTGCTCGGCTTCGCTGCGTTCCAGCCGCGTGTACGCATTTACTTCGCGTTCGACTTCCTCGTACTTCAAATTGTCCTTGATACGGCTGACCATGTTGGAAAGGGCGGAGCGCCGCTCCGGCGCGATGCCGCGCATGTACTGCATATACTCCAAGCTCTTGATGCCACCGGTGCGCAGTGCCGCCACGGCCGCGTCGCTGTGTTCCTCGAAGGTGTTTCCGTTGCGGGTCCAGTGTTCGATGAACGGCGCTCCGGCATAGGCGGGCGCCAGCTCCATGCGCTTGATGGTGATGCGGCCACGCGCGGCGGAAATGACCTGTTCGACATTGTCGACGTACCGTATTGGCCCGGTTGGCTGGTATTGCCGGCCGCGCGTGAGCGATTGTCCTTTTTCGTTGATGCCCTGGCCGGTTTTGAGCAGCGCAAATATTTTACTGGATCGCTCGTTGCGGAAGAATCCCTCGAACCCATCCTGGGGTGTGCCATCGTCGTGAAACAGGGGCAGTTCGGCAAATGCCGTGTAGTGGGTAGGATGGTGCATGGCCAGTTCGACATAGTGGGTTTCGGCGCCGGTGCGCTGGTCCGTATGCACCAGCTCATCGCGCATCTTCTCGATGGAATCCGCGCGCACGGTTTCGACGCCGAGATCGTAGGTACCCTGTTGCTTGGCGATGTCGATGACATGGCCCATCGTCCTGGAAAACTCGTTGAATACCCGGTCCTGCTCGTGCGTCCTGAGCGACAGCAGCCGGTTGAGGAATTGGGGAATCGTGGGCAGCTTGGTTTCATTAAACGCGCCGGTGCGCTGGTCGACCAGGCCGTTCAGGCCCATCGATTCGATCGTCTCTTTAAAATCGAGTGGGGACCGGTGGTGATACATGTCATCGAACAGGATTTTCAGCGCGCGGCGCGCGTATTCGGATTCGAGGTTGTCGTCCGCGCTGAACAGTCCCAGCGATCCAGTCTGGCGCTGCCCCTTCGTGAGGGCGCCCAACTGATCCAGGCGCCGGGCGATCGAGGAGATGAAGCGCCGCTGCGCTTCCAGGTTGGTCGTCGGCAGGATGTAGTGCGGCTGGCTCGCTTCGTTGGTGCGATGCGTGCGTCCCATGCCCTGGACCGCCTTGTCGGCGCGCCATCCTGGCTGGACGACGTAATGGATGCGCTTGCGCTGGTTCGCGCCGGAGAGATCGGCGTGGAAAGAGTAGCCGGTGCCACCCGCGTCGGAAAAGACGAGCACCTGCTTCTTGTCGGCCATGAATGCGTCGGCATCGGCTGCTGCGGCGGTGGCGGGGCGCTTTTGCTCGATCGTTTTCAGATTTCCCTCCCCATCGCGCTGCAGCACGAAACGACGACCGCGCCCGGTCACCTCGGCGACGCGCTCGGGACCGAACGTATTCAAGATCATGTCGATCGGATTGTCGGGAATGCGGATCGTATTGAGGGTGTCGATCAGGGCGTCGCGCCGCGCTTCCATTTCGCGGTTGGTGATGGCGCGTCCCTCACTGTCGAGGGCCGGCCGGCTACGAATATTTCCTGCATCGTCCTTGAATTCTTCATACTGCTGGATAGGAAAACCGGTCTTGATATAGTCAATCAGGTTCTGGCGCGGCGTAAAGTCGAGTTCATCGATTTCGGCTCCCGTGCGCGCCAGTTCCGACACCTGCCGTTCTTGCGC
Source organism: Pseudomonadota bacterium (assembly GCA_040389645.1). Taxonomy (GTDB): domain Bacteria; phylum Pseudomonadota; class Gammaproteobacteria; order Burkholderiales; family Burkholderiaceae_D; genus Rugamonas. Next base: position 55,772 of record JAZJZT010000086.1, read on the forward strand.
CGCCTCATTGGTGTTGACCAGTTGCATGACGACGGCATGGCCAGCGTCGAGCGCAATTTGCGCGTTCTCGATCACGGTGGGCATTTGCATCGCCGTGATCACCTGGTTGAAGAAACGCTGGTGCGCTCCCCAGAAGCGGGACAGGGCGGCGCTCTTGGCAGTGCCATTCTTGCCTTGTCCCGTGTCGGAGAGCGCGGCGTTCACGTTGCTCAGCACTGTCTGCCATGCCCCGGCCAATTCATTGTAAACGTCGATTTGCAGCGGTGTCAGCGCATGCTCCAGTCGTTCATAGGTAACGCCGTCGAAACTGAGCGAGCGGGCGATGTAGACTCCCATCGCCTTCATGTCACGGCTGATCAGCTCCATCGCGGCCACGCCGCCAGCGTTGATGGATTTCGTAAAGTCGGACGCGTTGTTGAATGGCGTGCCTTCACCCCACAAGCCGAGCCTGGTTGCGTATGCCAGGTTGCTGACCTCCGTCGCACCCGTTGCCGAGACATACACGATGCGCGCATGGGGCAGGGCGGCTTGCAGTGCCACCCCCGCCAGTGCCTTCGCGGCCGGCGGCGCCATGCCGCGGGCGCCGCGCTTTTCGACGACATTCGACATGTTGTGGCTCTCGTCGAAGGCGATGACCCCATCGAAATCTTGTCCCAGCCAGTCGACCACCTGCTGCAGGCGCGTTTTGGTAGCGCCTTGCGCAGCGCTTGAAACTCCCTTTTTCTTTTGGCTCGATGCTAGCAGAGAATAAGACGTGAACAGGATGCCTCGCGTTGCCCCAATCTTGTCGGCCGGCTTGGTTTTTGATTGAGAGAAGAGCAGGGCGCCATCACCGCCGATGCCGTCGTAATCGCGCCGCGCGTCACGCATCAGGCCACCTTTTTCCGATATCCAGACAGCCTTGGCCCGTCCCGAGCGAAAATTGTCGAGCATGATCCCGGCGATTTCCCGGCCCTTGCCAACGCCGGTGCCGTCGCCGATAAAAAATCCACGGCGTTCCCCCGCCGGCAATTGCTGCTGGTGTGCCTGGCCTGCGTACACAATGGCTTCAAGCTGAGCCAACGACAGCTTGCCGTGCTCAATGACGGCCGCCGGCAGGTTGGGCTGGTATGACGGAGGCGGAGGCAGTACCGCCGCCATGGCGGCTGATTGCACCAGCTTGCCAGGATGCGACCGGGCTCCGGGAATTACCAGGCGCTGCGGCAGGTAGTGCTCATAGACCGCGTCGGTCAGCGCCGCGTTGCCAACGTTGCCGGCGGATTGCGATGCCGAGATTTTGATTCGCTCTAGCGCCGGGTCACCACCATGCTGTTGTGCAGGGCCTCCAGCAGCACGATCGCCGCTTCCTCCGCCGTCTGCACCATCGCCAGCGATTGCGGGTCGAGGTAAGTCTCGTCGTCCGTCAGCTGTTCCGGATCAGGAAGTCGATCACTGCGCTGGGTTCGGCCGTCGCCAGGTGCTCGATCATCGCCAACATCTGGTCCTGGTCCGGACTGTCCGGCGATGTCGGATAAATCAGCAGCTCGTTCTCCAGACCCCAGCGCATCAGTGACACCACTGCGGCTTCGCTGGTGTACCGGTGACTGGATGGGAGCAGCGCTGCGGCTGCCTGGTTCAGGGGATGTGTCGGCGCGTTCGGCCTGCGTGGGAACGATGCGGTCATTTCGGATTTCCTCCAGTAGTGTCACGGCATCGGCCAGATTGCGCACCGAGGCCGCGACCGGCACGCCATCATGCGGCCCGGTCTTGTCCAAGACGAGCAGGCGCACATCGACAACAGTGCCGTACTTCGCGTAATTGTGACCGTCGACGGCAATGTTGGCCCGCAGACGGCAGCTTTGCATGATCTCGCTCCAGCACTGGGCATGCCGTGTCCGATCGGGCGACATGTTTTCGCTGACCACCGCCACCAGCCTGCCGCCGGGCGCCAGGCGCAATACCGCCTGCTTGAGGTGTTGCTCGATGACGAGATGGCTGCGCATGTCGCCGGTGCGCCCGCCCGTGGCGCTAAACGGTGGATTCATCAGGATCACCGATGGTTGTAGCTCTGGCGGCAGCACGTTGTGCAGCTGCTCCGCATTTTCACTGCGGACATCCCATTGCGGCCAATGCTGGCGCAGGATTTCCGCGCGGCGCGTAGACAGTTCGTTGACGATGACGCGGGCGCCGGCCAATAGGCCATGGATGGCATGGGCGCCGGTTCCAGCGGAGGGTTCCAGCACGAGTTCGTCGCGCTGGATGTTAGCTGCCCATGCGGCGACGAACGCCAGCGTGGGTACCGTCGAGAACTGATCGAACGCTTCCGTCTCGGCCGTTCGCCGATTCTGGGTTGGCAAGCACGCGAGCAACCGTTCAATTTTCTGCAACTTGGCCCATGCCGTTTCCGCCGACCCGTCAGGCGAGAGGCGCGCGTCGATGATGGCCTGGTTCACGCCGGCTTCCATTGCGTCATAGGCATCTTTCGAGCTGTATCGGCCGCTGAAAATCGATCCTCCGAACGCCTTGTCGGCGGTGGTAAACAGTTCGCCTGCGTTGAATGAACGCTCGGATGCAAGGCGCAAACGGACCCATTCGGAAATCGTTTTCGCGCCCTGAAAGGATTGACTTTCCGGTGCCGGGAGCTGTGCTATGTCCTTAAAATTCTCCTGCCGCTCGGGCGCCGCCGAGGTCCTTGCCGTCGGCGGCGCGCCCGCTATTTCGTGCGCCCTGGGCGTGTCATTGTTCTGCGCGGATGTCGATATTCCGTTTTGCGCTTGCGTCGGTTGTCCCCGCAGCCATTGTTCCAGGCGCAGTGCACGGCCATGCGGTGAGGCGTCGTCGATTCCGGCGACTTCGCAAAACGCGTCACACAGCGCTTCAACGGTGGCTGCGCGGTCGGTGAGCTCGGTATCTTCATCGAGCAGCCGCAGCAGCTCCATGCGCTGAGCACGGTAGCCCTGGCCACTGAGCAAATGGATGCCGGCGGTGCCGAACAGGTCGCCGGAAGCGTTGATATGGTTCAGTGCGAGCAGGCGCGCCTTTTCCACAACGTCGGGAGCGCGAGTCGCCAGGCTGGAGCGCGCCAGGAAGCGCAGTTTAGTAAGCGCGGTTTGCTTGAGCAGACCGAAGACATGGTGGTTGAGCCGGCGGTTGAGCTGGCGCAGCGCAGCGTGCACAGCCGCTTCCAGCGTCGGGTAGGGAACGCCCGAGCCTGTCGGCAGCAGCTCGGTCTCGAACGTGTTTTGTTTGTCCGAGGCGTGGACTGCGTTGGCCCACGTCCCGTTGGGTGCCTGGGCGACGTCGATGCGCACATTGCAGCCGGCCTCGCTCATTTGGATAAATGTCTCGGTGCGGTCGAACTGGGGCGTCAGCACACCATCTGGTCCGACCTGAAGCGAGTCGCGAGTAAAACCCCATTTTTCGGCCGCAACCATGGCTCGTTCGTTCCTGGCTGCCTGGCGGGAGCGGCGCGCCGCATTGGTGGCGGTTATAGTCGCCGCTTTTGTCGTGCCTTCGGCAGCCGGCGTCACTTCTTGAGCGAGCGGTTCAACCGGTGTCGGCGGACCTTGCGTCACCTCGGGAGCCGTTTCAGCTTCTTGCGGCTGGTGCATCGCTTCGCTCGGCCTTCTGACGGCGGCCAAGTCGCACCATCCACCGTACGACCCAGCGGAGATGGTGTGAACGCGTACGATTTCCTCGTCGTCTCTGCGCTCGCGAACAATGCTGGTGACGTAGTGGATATCGTCGCTGTCGGCACCTCGAAGAACCTGGTCGCCTATTCGAAGGCCTTTCAGGTTCGGTAGTTCGCCGATTTCATGGTAGCGCTCGGGATCGAGGATCTGTTCCGCAAAATGCTGGCGCATCTGTGCCGGCGATACGCCCGGACCCGGACGCAGGGTACCCAAAACAACCGCGAATACATGCGACGCCCGCGACAAACGATCTGCTGCTTCGCTGGAAGAAAATGTCAGGGCGTCGGTTGGCAGCGCATTGTCCGGCGCTGGCGCTGGCGGGGGAGTCAAAGAAGCCATGGGGACCTCTATATTTGTATTGTATATATAATACAAAATTTAGCGCTGACGAGAAATGGCCGCGGTTATCCAGGACTTGGCCGGCATCGGTGTGGACGGGGCGCTTTCCAGCGCTAGCGAGCCTTGCCCTGCAGTTAATGTGGCTGGCGAAATGGCGCGCAGTTGTCGTCGATGCTCTGGGCTGAATCGCCGCGTCGCTTCGGTCATGTTCATCACGTCGGGCGCCACCTTCCTCATCGCGCTCCGATAGCGGGCTGAGTTGTTGCTGTCGATGATCGTGGCCACATGCTCATATCGGTCCGGATTGGCGCCGTTGAGCAGCTGGAAGTCGGCCCCATCGAGCACCGCCCATTGAAGGGCGACGGCGGGCACCACCACCTCAAGGAATGCTCCGGCGTTGGTCTGGCTGGTGTCGCGCATGGCCGCCTGCCTGACAATGTGATGCAGCTCGGAGCGGTTGGCAATCGCATCTTCCGCGGCATGCAATTGCGCGGCCGACGACGTGTGTCCGCGCGGGATGGCGGATGCTTGCAAATACTGTGCGCTAATATGGTCGGCAAATTCCATTGCCAGCGGTGTCAGGCATTCTTTTTCATTGCGGTCAAACGACGCTTCCATGATCGTCGAGCTCCTCTTATAAAATCCTGACGAATTGAACCGCCAGGCTATGACCATGCCGCATAGTTGAGTTTTGCTGCGATGTCGGCCGAGGCATTTGTTCGGACAGAAAAATGCATACTGGAGAATTCAAAACTGTTGAACTTGAGGGTCAGCGTTGACTGGATATTTGCCTCTTGAATGATAAAACTCTGGAGAAATTCGATCGATTTATGCTCCGCGAACTCGCGTGCCATATCGACTATGACGATGGTTGTTCGGTCGCTGGAAATGGCGAAGTATTTATCCCCTTGGCGGATTTCGTAACCAGTTATAAATCCGAATGGTTTTGCTGCGCGGATTTTTTCATCAGTGCGCCTCTTGTCAAAAATACCCCAATAAATCCCGTATGCCATGGCGGGCAGCATAAATATTCCCCATGCTCCTACTTCCCGCCGGTAGTAATTTTGAGCGGAATCGTGGGCGAGGTATCCCAAGAGTGCCCATGTGAACCGTGGAATGCATACCAGGGCAGCGAGCAGGACTAAGCCGGCAAAAATATTATTGAACTTGTACAGCCGCTTGATCAGTCGCTGCATGATGAACTCCCTATCGTTTAATGCCGTTACCGGGCTTGGTTCTGTTGCCGGATCCGGGCAACTCTGGAGCTTTATGCATGTGCTCCAATCGGTTGAGCAGGACATTGAAACCACCGCGCACGGCATCGTTGTCATCACGCCCCAGGCGGCTCGCGACAGCTCCGCCGACCCAGTTGATGACCTGGTCGGGAACTATGAAGATGAGCCCGAAGCAGCTGTGCACCAGCGTCACGCACATGGTGAAATAGATGTAGAGAAAACCCAGCAGGCTGATCAATCCTGTGATCGAACTGAACTGCACGTTCGCGACAGCGATGCCGAAAATCTCGTTGAGGAATGTACCTCCGACCACCAGGCATGCGCCGCCGCCCATGAAGCCGACGACCATCAGGAAGGGGCGGGCAATCAGGTTGAGCAGAAACAAATAGCCATGCGCGGATTTGTCTCCCATCCCCTCGCCATGGCCATCCAGGTGCGCGATAGCCCACAGCGGGGCCGCGATGATCCCTTCCAGCACAACGACCAGCCAGTTGATGATCGCTCCGAACCAGATGACGAATGGCACGAGTGGCAGATAGAGCGACAGGGCTGCACCGATCAAAAACATCGGAATGACGATCATCAGAAAGAAGGGGCGAATGGCATTCAATCCGCCCTTCAAGAAGGAGGCCAGTCCTGTCGAGTAGTTAAACAATTTACCCAGGAGGTTGCCTTCTGCCGCTTCAGATGCGGCGCTCACCGCGATGTAACCACCTGCCGCAATTTCCGCCGTCATGAGCGTGTAGTCGCCGATGTTCTTCATCTTGATGAGCGGGTTGGTCGTGCCGCCGCCGGCGCTGCCGAAGTCGGCGCTCGTCATGTAATACAGCAGTTTTTGTCCAGGGCTGGAAAAAATCGAACCGATGAATTTTCCCGTATCGTTGGTGCCGTTGCTGGAGGTTTGGCCAAGGGCGGAGGTGTTGGTGACCGTTGCCTGTTGCGTGCGGTATGCCTTCGCTACTTCATCGCGCACAGTCGCTACCCCGGAATCGCCGACGTAACTCTCGCCGTACATTTGCGCTTTGCCGGCCACGGCGTCGGACAGCTTGCTGTTCGCCATGGCGAAAGTCTGGTACCAGGCGCCGAGGCTCCACCAGCCGGCATCATTGATTTTGTTGCTCAGTTCTGCGGCCAGCGGCGCTATATTGTCCATCTGCGTATGCGCCGCGAGGTTGACGGTGCGCTCGTATTCGAGCGCCGCATGTTCGATGGCCAGACCGGAGTCCGGCACCGCCGCGGTCGAGCCGTCCATCTGGGCGACAACGGCATTGACGAATTGAAGCGAGTCATTCCTCAGCGTGGTCTGCATGGTCGTGAGCGCGGTTTGATGCGCTTTATAGATCGGGCTGGCATCGATCGTCGGACCAAACCAGGAAGTCGAGACAGGGTTAGCTGTCAGCAGTTCCGGATCGATGCTGGCGCCGCCGCACACCTTGGTGTTGTCGGGATTCTTGAGAATAAAACCGTTGGGAATGCCGAATTCCTGCACATATTCGTTCGGGAAGTCGAACCCACCGTTGCGCGCGATCAGCGTCAGTCCGGCGTTGATGCTGTGCATGCACAGGTTGACTTCGTAAATGGAACGTGCCATTGAGATGGTGCTGGGCATGGCCGGTTGCACCACCATGCCGGTGCCATCCCGGAACGCCGTGATCGATGCCGACGTGCTCAGGTTGGCAATGCCGACGCCTATCAGGGATGCTGCCCACAGCATCAGCAACTGCGATAACGCCCAGCCGTTCACGGTGGGAACAAGTGACGCAATGCCCCAGACCAGCCGGATCGGCGACCAGAGCGTATGCTGGTCGCGGTCGAACACCGTTCCGTCATGGGCTATTTTGGTAAGATTACGGTACCAGACATAGGTCGCGAACATGGCGCCGACCACCAGCAGGGCGCCATTGACCGTCTGGAACAGCGAAGCGAGGATAGTGTCGCTGCCCGAACCGGCGGCCGCCAATGGATTGTTGACCACGTCTCCAAAAATGGAAACCAGTGCTTGCCGGCTCTTGTCGCCGGGCTTCCTGGCCGCATTGGCAATCGTGGAGAGAGACGTTCCTTCCTGGGCGGCGGCCGGCAGGGTCGCCAACAACGTCATGACGACGACGTGCAGTTTCTGTGCATTCATGGCTATTCCCCCGACTTGGTATGCAACTCAGGATTCAAGACTTGTCGGATCCAATTGCGATTCTCTTGAAAGAAATCATCCAGCCCGCCGTGCTCCTCTTTCGACAGGCGGCTGTGCCGCAATTGCCAGAGTCGGAAATGCGCGGAAAGGCAGGCCATGAACAGTAGGGGAATACTCGACAATATTGTGGCCATCGCCAGCCAGTGACCGCTTGCGATGGCGCAAATCGAGACAATGCTGATCGCCGCGCCGGTGCCCAGGGCCAAGCGTTTCTGGAACAGGTAGCGACGCTTGAGTTCGGTAATGCTCGGCGCGGTGGCGGGACGGTTGCCCATCGTTTCGTGAAACCCATGGTCGGCGCGTGCACCATCGGATTTCCGCTTGATGCCAGAACGCGAGCGCCCAAAAAGGTCGCGCATGTAGACAATGTTGCGTACGTGATCGTCCTTCGCCGCCCGTACATGTGTCAGTGTCCGCTTGATGCTGGACCATGGCCACGCGATGTAGCCCATACCGCGTCCCAGTGCCCGGATTGCATGACGAAGTTTCATTTTATGCTCCGCGAAATGAGCCCCGATTTACCTACCAGCACGTCCTGGAACCGATTGGTATTTTTGAGCCAGGATGGGTTCGTATTCATGGCGCGCCGTGCTGGCCAGCACCATGCCGTTGATCATGTTGGCCTTCTGGATTTCATTTTTTAGAGAAAAGGTCATCCAGTTCCCGAGCGTCATCACGCGAATCAGTTCGCGCACCAGGTTGTCGCCGCCCATGGCCTGCAGGTCGGTCTGGTAGTCGGTGTTCGCGTAGCGGCGGCCCACCTCGAAGGCCTCAAATTCACGCAGCGACATCATGCCGCTCGCCTTCGCTCTTGGTGATGCCATCAGCCTGAAATAGGCATTCGCCGCCGGCGCCGTCAGGGCCTCCGTGAGCAGCGTTCTTGTCGCCGGGTTGGGTTGGCTGTCGGCGATGAGCTGCTCTTGCGGTTCGGCGGCTGCCGAAATGATGGCGTTGTACTGGTTCATCAGGCCGAGATATTGCGTTCCCGCCTGCGTGTCGGCTTCGGCCTTGCGAAGCTGGGGGCCGATCGAGCGGCGGATCGCGTTCTGGACATACATCCTGGCGGCATCCGTCTGCTCCTGATTGAAGGTGAGGTCCGGTTTCTTACCGTCGGCGCCCGCGCCGTTCAGGATCGAGTCGAAGCGCTTGTCGGCCCCTGGCATGTTGGCCGAGACGCTGGGGCAGGTCTTCGCGCCGCCATAGGCGGCGTAATCGTCCGCGTCGCAGTATTGCGCGTGGATTTGCGCCACGCGGGCCGCGTCGGCGGCCTGGGGCACTGGTGGCTGGTTGATGACCGCCGCGACCGAGCGGTTGGCGATGGTGGCACTGCCGCCAGGGCGCATGCCGGCATGCGCGCTGCCGGCGGTTTGTACGACCTCGCTGGCACCGCCGGCCGCCGATTCCGAGCAAATGCTGGACGGGACGTCGTAGCGCTGGCGCGCGTCTTCAAACCGGCGGCTGGTTTCCTGCACCGTGCTGAAATCGCGCTGCGCCTTGGAAGAAGCCTCAATCGTGCTGGCGGTTTTTTGCCCGTTCTGATTGATGGCCAGGCCAATCTGGTACAGCATATTGGTCACGCTACTATTGAGCGCATTGACGGACAGGGTAACGGTACCCACCGCAGTCGCCACCGCAGCGTCGACCACTGGCAGCATGGCGTATGCCGGTGCTACCGTGATAACGCCGATCACGAGGGCGGTGCCTGATTGGCGAGAGAGCTTGATCGGTTTCATGGATTGCTCCTTGATGAAGGTGCTGCGGCATTCAGGTGCTCACTGACCAACGCTTCTGCCAACTGCTCAATCGCTGACGTCTCGTCGTTTTCGCCGGCATTGGCCCGCATGCGTTCGATGGCCGCCATCGCGGACCCCATTGGAAAGCGACGGGCGAGGGCGGTGCGCGCGTCGCAAATGCCGATGCGGCTGGCCAGCAAATCCCGCAGCGCGACGTCCTGCAGCGTGGTAGAGAATGCCCACAGTTCGATTGGTCCCGCCGTGTTGGTCAGCATTTGCACCACGAAGCCGATCTTCGTTTTGAACAGCGCTAGATAATTCACGCCACCCGGCCCCGGGCCGACGGCTTCCCGTTGCAGGCGCTGAATCGCTTCCTCGGACACCGGGAACTCGTCGCGCAGGATTTTTTCATCTTCCGTATTCCCGCCACGCATCAGGTACAGGGATGTTGCCGCGGCGCGCAGCCGCTGCGGATGATCAGATAGATACTGGGACGATGAGACCACCCGGATGCCCCATTTACGGCCCTCCCGGCCATCCTTGATCATCGTTTCGACGAACGGTTCGTATCCGCCGGCATTGTGGGTTTCGTCGTAGACAATGCTCTTCTGCTCCTGCTTGACGTCGGCAATGCGCTTCAGGTGATAGTCGTGGTACATCGGCGGCACGACCGGCAGCAGGCTGTTCTCGCGGATAAAATAATTTTTTGCGGCGAGGAAGCGGCCAAACATGAACATGATGGCGGTGCGCAGTTCGCCTTCGGCCGACTTGCTGCCGATGACATTGTTCAGGTTGATGCCGATCACGCGCGTGCTGCTGTCCAGTTCGAAGCGCGTGCGTCCCTGAAAAAGCGCATAGGTGCTGTTCGCAACGGCAAAGCAGCGGTCCATGTAGCTGAGGACAAGTTCACCGTTACCGTTGATTTTCGCGTTGCCGAACAGGTGCCGGATGGTTTCGTGATGCAGGTAGGCGTTGAAGTCGGGCAGGACCGGAACCGCGTAGCGCTGGGCGATCGACGCGGTGCGCACCTGGCCAGCCGTGTACAGCATGTCGGTGACTTCCCACCAGGTGGCGGTGTCCCACCATTCCGTACTACACGACGCAAGCAGACCGGTATCATCGAGCACGCGATCGACTTCGACGCAGACGTGCCGCTCGTACAGGTGCGGCGAGTTGTTGCTCCTGTCCCTGTAGGCGATGTCGATTAGCATTTCATTGGCACGGGCACAGTCGGCCGGCACGGTGCGCGTCGACGGATCGGAGCACAGCAAGTTGAGAAAATCCGTCTGAAAATCCTTTTCCTGCCGGGTGGGAGAGCGTGCCCCCAGTTGCGTGTCAAACAGATTGACCATGTACTCCGATGAGTTTTCCAGCTGCAGATAGACCGCTTCCGACTTCCGAGTCGCGGGCAGGGAATCTTTGATCAGTTGGATCAGGCCGATCGCCGACGCGCCGACTTCGACCGTGGTGTACAGCGGCAGGCGCATGGTGCCGGCCGCGTGCACGGTGGCCATCGCCATGGCGTTGAGTTGGGCAGATTTACCCGAACCTGGCGTACCGGATAGAAGTTCGATCCAGGTATCCTGCAGCCGGCTGCCCAACTGGATTGGATAGATCTTGCCGTCGGGCGTGCGTACAATCAGGTTGCCACCCTCGCTGAAGGGCGTTGCGGGCCGCTGCAGAGGCAGCATGGTCAGTGCATCGGGCAATGGCGGCACCAGGCGGTTCGCCACATTTTTTGTCGTGAAGGCTGGAATGGTGGAGCACCATGCGGCGACCGGATCGCCGTGCACCGATGTTACCTGGCACGCTCCCCACGCCTGCATGGCTTTTTCCAGCGAAGCCATACGCCGCTTGGTGTCGAGTTCCGTGGCGGCCCAGGTGGATGCGGCAACCTTCATCGACAAAACCGAATCGGTCTTGCTGCGTTGCTCAAGATCGAGCAGGGATTGGCGAATGTCCCGGTTGGCCGGCATCATGCCGACAAAGGCCGTCAGCATCCGGCGGCCGCGCATCTCGTCCAATCCTCCTGGATTCAGATCGAACCGGATACGCCATGGGATGCCGCGGTCCACCGCTTCGAGCAGGGAGGTAAAAGTCATCGGATCCTGAGGGCCCAGTTCCATCGACAGCGTGCCATGCAGCAGCGCGTCGGTGCGCACCAATTCACGTTTGGTCGTGACGTCGTTGGCGCAGATCTGGTAGCTCAGCAGCGGCGCCGACAGATCCGACGCATCGTGTTCGTCCTGCCGGCCATGCGGAACCACCTTGTCACCCAGCAGGACCGGCCGGAATTTTTGCGACGTGCGCTCGCGGTTGACCATGATGCGTACCGCGCGTACTGCGTCGCGCACACTGAGTTGGCGCAGCATGATGCCGTGCCGGCCCTCGGGGCCGCAGTGCTCGACGTCGAACTTGAGGCGTTCGAGCATCGTATCGTGCCGGTATTTCATCGCCATGATGATGGAGGCGGGGCTTTGCGCATAGGCGAGGTTCGGCAACTTGTGCCTGTTGGCCTCCAGCGCGCGCTGTTTGAGTTCTTCCTTGCACTCGTCCTTTGCCATGACATTCATGTGCGTGTAGACCACGAGCAGGTTCTGCTCCCATGCGACCAGGGGCGCATTGCGCTGCACCCGGTCCAGGATGATGTCCTCGGTGCGCAAGCCGATCCGGCGCGCGGCATTGATCTGCGGCTCGGCCAGCCGCATCAGTTCATCGGTGGCTCGGTCCGGATCGCGCTCGAACGAGATCGTCAGCGAATGGCCGTAGCGGCGCAGGTAGCCATTCATGCGGGCACAGAGGTTCTCGATCAGCACACCGAATTCGGCCGGTGACAGGATCTGGTAGGTGCCTTGCAGTTCGAACACCGACAGCAGGTCGTTGTCGTTGCTGACCAGCGTGTAGGCATCCGTCAGTTCGGGATGCTCGCGGATATCTTCGTCGGTCAGCCCGATGGCCGTGGCCAGCTCGCAATAGCTGGCAAGGTCGCGACCGATCATGTACCTGGCCAGGTAGGCCAGCACATCTTCTAACGCCGAGACACCGCTTTCAAGTACGCTCATGTTGGCTCCAGCATTGCTTGTTCAGATCGGGGCGTTCATGACCCCGTGGTGGATATTCGCCCAGTCCTTCACCGGTCGATCCCGATATGCGTCGCGCGACCAGTTGGCCACCGCGCCGGCAAGGCAGGCCGGACGAAAGACTAGCCCCATGTCACCGAATACAATCTCGCGCAACTCTTTTTCGCTACCCGGCTGGCGCAGCATGGCCACCGCGAATGTGGCGGGTTCATAGGTACCCCAGGCCTTTTGAACGTAATTGCGGTGGGACGCCATCCAGTTCAGCAGGGCCAGGGCATCGGCGCTTGCCGCGGGATCGTTCGATTCGAGCGCGACCAGCAAGGTACGCTGGAGATGGTTGATATCCGATGGCGCCAAGCCAGGCAGGAAGCACAGGTACGCATCGCCTGCCTGCAATTGGCCGAGGTGCTGCCAGCGATGGCACAGCGCGCATATGGTGCCCAGGTTCGCCGGCCCGATATCCAGATGGTTGTCGTTGATATTGTGTATCTCGTTGTGTGTGCTGGCGAAGCCGCAGAACATGCATTCACCTTTCGACCGTGCGTGCACGTGCCGTGGTGCTGTCGATTCGGGTGTGAACTTCGGCTCCAGTGAGCTATCAGTGCTGGTGCCCCATACCTGGCTTTTTGACGACAGGAGAAGCGGCGGCGCAACACAGTCGCCCGCCGGCTCGTACTCTCCAATGGTCGGCAGGTCCTTGTCCGTCGAGCTGCCTTGAACGATGGCGTTTTCTTGTTTCATGGTAAAGAGGCGTGCTTGCGCACGCCTGCGTTCAGGTTGTCAAATCAAGCGGTCGGTACGGAGCCGTGCGTGGTGTGGTTGATGCCCACCGATTCACCGGCAGTCGCCATGACGAATCCGATGGAGCCCAGTGCCGCGCCAGCCAGGATCGGAATAAAAATCTGCGAAGCCTTGATCTGGCTGTGCTCTCCCTCCCGGCCTTTCTTGATCCAGTTGATGCCGCCGTAACCGGCGCCGCCAAAGCCCAGCGCCGCGAAGACGATCCCCAGGTCTGTCTTGATCGATGCAGCCTGGTCCGTCCCCGTATGGACCAGGCTGGCGATGCCGGTGGATGGCGCCGCGTGCGCGGAGCCGACCAGGGTGAGCCCGCCGAAGGTCAGCAGCGCACTGGTGAGCATCAGGCGCCGCTGGGGTGGAGAAGCGGCGATCTCATGCTGCTTGGACAGCAGGTAGTTATGCGCGCGCCGGCATGCGTCGCCGGCCTTGGCGCGAAAGTTGATGATCTTCATCTTCAGTGCTCCTTTCGTTGTCAAACCGGTGCTTACCTGGACATCCGGATCGGCTGGGACCAGCGCACCGCTGTTCGTGAAGCCCGTATCTGGGCGGGATGCCGGCATGTGCCGGGATTTCAGGTGGAAGCGAGTTTTCCTCCTTTCGATTACCAGAAAAGATGCAGCGATTGCCTGAACCGTTCGATGGTGTCGGGAATCTGGACCAGCAGTGAGCCGCCCAGCATGTGCGTAATGGCGCGCCAGACGAGGTCTTCGGCGCCGTGCGACGATTGGCCATCCGCTGTGGCGCGCTTGAGCAGGAGGACGCCCTTGAAGAAGTAGCAGCCGCCGGCGACGCTTGCCAGCGTCAGTACTGCGTTGATGGCGTCGGCGAATTTCCCAAAATCCGCGCTGGTCGCATAGGAGATCGCGTCATACGAAACCGTCCCTGTGCCCATGGAATTCCAGGTCGCATTGATAAAGTTATTTAGGTTGAACATCAGGCCGCCAATGATCATCACCGGCAGGATCTCACCCATGGTCACGGGCGACTGGCCTGGCAGCCGGGACGCGCGTGACATGCGCAGCAGCGCATTGCCGCAGTAAAGCGTCCCGACCAGCATGCCGAGCGCCCACAGCAATTTCCACATCGCCTCGGGCACATCCCTGGCGAGATTGATCAGCATGGCGGAAATGTCCACGGTTATTCTCTCAGTGGATCAGGCCGCGTGACGTAGTCACATGCCGGGTGCGGGGATCGATGCGAACGATCGATAACTCTCCGATCTTGTCGCCGACTTGCACTGCGTAGGTGACGCCCGCATGTTCGATCCAGGCCTGACCCTGGTAAATCGTATTGAGCGTATAGCCATCGAGCGGTGGGCCATCATGTGCGGTAGCCTTGGAAGCCTGTTTCATCCTCGGTGACGAGGTGACAGTCCGGGTGACTGGTACTGCCGCCCTGGCGGCAGTCACGCCATGCACAGGGCTGGACGAGGAGGCGGTGTTGGCATGGGCTTCGAGCAGCGTCAGCCTGGTATTGAGGTCTTCCAGCGCGGCCTTGATGATAATGCGCTCGGGATCATCCACGGCCACCTGTGGCTGCGCGGCCGCAGGTATTGCATCGCCGGGCCGGGAAGCGTGTGCCTGCGAGACCGGCGTCGCGGGTGGCTTGATAGTGCCGCCCGATGATGTGGGATCGGGGAGCAGGACCATGCCTGGGGCAAGTAGCTCGCTGCCTGCCGCTGGCTGGGCGCGCTGGCGATGAGATAAATGCGACCAGGTCAAGCCGGCAATGAGGACGATTACGGTGAGGCCGCCCAGGTGCACTGCAGTGAGTTTCGAAATGCGTTCGCCCAAGGTTGATCCTGTGCGCCCGGATGATATTCCCGGGGTTGCAGCTTGCTGTTCTTCCGGCCCGCCCGGAGGCTCGACCCGATGTTCCATGTCGAAGATGTCGGCCGGGATAGTCGGTTCTGATTTGACGCTGGACTGTTCCATTTTCTTCACCTCGTGGACTGGTGTGTCAGTTGGACTGCATGCGGTCAATGGCATCCGGCGCAATCCGGTTGGGTTGAGGATTCGCCTGGTATGGAAGGCGCGGCTGGCGTGGCGACGATGTGTCCTCGAACGGCGCTTGCGCCGGCTGATTTGTGGACGTCGCCTTTGCCCGCAGATCCACGTCATCGCTTGTGAAGACTGCATCGATGAACTGGATACCGATCGTTTCCTGCCGCGCGATCAGCACCTGCTTTTGCGGTAGTTGGCTGGCATCGGCTTGCAGCACGCGGCCCGCTTCGGTCGCTATGCCGCCGACGATCGTGCCGCTGACCGCTCTCCCGCTCGGTGTGCCATTTCGTGTTTGGACAACGCCGCCGAGCGGGGTGACGGTGGTCTGGGTATCGGCCTGTTCGAAGAGCTGCCCGGCCTTGCCAATCCCCAGCGCGAGCGCCGGCACCAGGATGCGGGCAAGATACCGGTTGTTGACATCGCCGGACAGGCTGGTGCGCATCGTGTCCTTGTCCATGCCTTTTGCATTGACGCGGTAAAGGTGGCTGCGCCATTCCATGAAGGTGAACGAGACATCGACGCTATTGTTGAGGCGCCGGTATCCGGGAGCGTGCAGGATAGCGCCAGCGAATTCTCCACTTGGTATGCTTGCCCTGACCCAGGAATTCTCATCCGTGTCGATATCGGTGCCCAGGATCGCCGGCGCAATGGTGAAGGCCGGGACAATTTTATGAGACATGTTTGCATTGGCCAGTTCGTCCAACGAGGTTGGCGCCGTACCGGCTTTTGATGTGTCCTTGCCTTGCTGCGGCATTTCGCCCAGTCGGGCTGTTGCGTGCATGACCGGTGTCCAGTCGCCGACAAAGGCCAGGACCTGTTCGCCGAAGCGCTCGCTTTGTTTCGGATCTGCCGGCGCGGCAGGAGAATTGACAGGGAACGCCGCAGGCGCGGCGGCGGGCGAGGGCGCTTGTTGTTGTGGCGCATAAGCTGCCGGATGGGCGGGTGCCGGCGGCACGTGTTCGGCGCGCGACGACATCGCCGATAAATACGTGTCTCCTGTGCTGATCGCCGACGCGGCGTTCGCCCGGTTGTAGTTGCGCAGCACCTCGCTGTAACGCTCGCTCTCATCGGCCGATACGCCGTGTCCGGCCTGGATCGGGCTGATCTCTGTCACATGCGCGTGCGGAGCGTTGAGATAGCCGTATCCGATATAGCCAAGCGCAATGACAAGCGTGGTGCCGGCCACCACGACGATCTTGAATTGGCGGCCAACGTCAACCTGGAATGTGCTCATCGCAGTCCCCTTAATCGATATCGAGTTGGACGATGATCGAACGATCGCCATCCGACAGGGTCACGTACGGTGTCGGAGGAAGGCGATATACCCGCGTTCCATCGCTCGAGGCCATGGTCTGCTCAAAAGCGGACCGGATGTCGACGCTGGTGCGGACAAACAGGGCGCCTTCGAATTGCCATGCACGGGTGCGGCTCGGCACGTCGCCGTGCAGCGTCACCGCCGTTGCTTCCTTGGGCGGAAGGCCGTCGAGGAAACCCTGCAATACGTGGTCGTACAGCGAGATTTTTTCGGCGCCGACTGTCGGCGCGGGAGCGCCCGGTGCGCGCCCTGGCACGCGCAGGTCGAGCCGGTAGTCGACAATGCGGTTTTTTTCTGTCGAATCAGTCTCGCCAGTGACCAACTTGATCATGACCGGTGTCGCAAAGCCGCGCAGCATGACGGCGAGATTGCCGTCCTCGTAGGAGGACAGCGGTGAAATGATCACGGATGAAGAATCCTGCAGCCATTCCACGTCGAACGACCTGTTGTCCGACACGCGGGGCGCCCCGGCCAGCGGCCACGGATTGCCCGCCATATCGACAAACACGAGGGTCGCCATCTCCCCAGGCAGCATTCTTGCGATGGGTAGCGCCGCACCCGGAGACAGATCCACCGTGATACTGCTGATTCTTGGAACGGTGCGCACTGGCCGGTATGCCTTGGCTTTGCGGGTGTTGTCCAGGGTGCGGCGCAATTTGATGATTTCATCCGGCGCCAGCGGTGCGATAGCCATTTCGGCCTGCTTGATGTTGGACGGCGGCGCCAACGGCGGCAATGGCGCCATGCCGTTTGGGCTGACAGGCGGTGCCTCGGTGGACGGCGCGGTGTTGGCGCTGCCACTGCCATAAGCGGTGTTGGGCACCGGCGTCCGGCTCGGCGTTTTGCTTGCTGCGGGTGTTGGGCCAGGCGGTGGGGGAAATGTATCGGCAGGGCGTACCCATTGGGAGGCGTTGGTGTTCGTCTGCGTGGCGGCGGGCATGCCTGGACGAGAAGGCGTGTTCGCGTTTTGCACGGGAACTGACGGCGTTTGCGCGCGTGACAGACTGGCCATCATCAGCGCGGTACAGATCCACTTGGTTTTCATCTTGAAGTCCCCTTACATTGGATCGGTGACGAGACTGGCTGTGCCGATTCCCTGGATGGAATCGAGTGTCGAAATGCGTTCAATGCGTGCCAGCGCGCGGAAATGCTGGGGCGGAAGCCGCTGCGTTTGACCTTCGAGCCGTACCTCGATCGGAAGCTCGACCAGCCAGAAAAACACGCCGTCTTCGACACCTTCCTTGGTCAGCACGCCAGTGCCGGCCGAAACGGACAGGTTCATGCGCTTTTCCTTGACGGTGTCGAGAATACCCATCTGTTCAAGGTTCTCGATGAACTGTTTAAAACCGTTGCGGGTGTAGCCATGCCGGACGTCTTCCAGCTGCTGGCGCCAGTTCAGGAAGTCGAGCGTGAAGGAACGGGTGATGTTGTCGCGCGCAAACTGGATCACGTCGGAGGTCTTGCGATAGGGCTGGGACATCGGAACCAGAGGAAACAGGCGACCGTTATCAGTCGCAAAGTATTCACGGACCGGGTGCGTTGCCTTCCAGCCGAAGTAGAAGTTAAGCAGTGTGGATGCGACAAGCACGCCGCACAGGATGAAGTTCATTTTGATGGATGAGCCGGCGATGAATTGCACGTGGCGACGCTGCTTCTCCATCCGTGCGGCCGGGTCGATGGCATTCTGCGTCTGATGCAATTTGCCCATGATGTGCTGCAGCACCGTGTCCGTCGCATCTGGCCGGACTGGCATGCTGTCGAGCTCACTGATGCTCAAGGGAGTGGCGCCGTCGGCGGGTTTGTTCATGGTTTTCTCTCTCTACGATTAGAAATCGATGCGAGGCTGGATAGACTTTGTATTTCGCATAATATGCACAGTGCGGAATTTTTGAATTGGTGGATGAATAGGAGCTGATATTCATCAACGTTGCATAATGGAATGGCGGCGTATTCCTTCTTATTTGCAAGGTAATTAATTTTCGAGAGGAAAATATAATTGTTTGATTTGCAATAAGTAGGGTTGGTTCCTTTCGGATAACATTCATTTAAACAGTTGTCTAATTGGTAATTTTGATTTATCCTTGAATTGAAGCGGCGCGCATGGGCGTGATGAATGCACGCAGCGGATTAGCTGATATAGAGGTCTATGCCATGAAAGCAGATCAGCGGTCAGAGCTTGTGCGAAGGATTGAGCGGTTCAAATGGGAGATTGCCCGGATCCGCCATGCCCAGCGCTTGATGCACCGCGCGAATGGTGCATTGAAGGGCGGACATGAGGAGCGGCTGCGTGTGATGGGATTCTCGGAGGAACACATCGAGTATTTTCAAATGCTGCGCCAAGTTGGGATGAACGCGTTTCCTGTGTCGGCGTTCATGAATAACGATGAGCTGATTCGTCGATTACAGGCTGAGATAGAAAAATCTTGATCTTTGCACCTACCTAAAATATTTGGATTAAGGAGAAGAATAATGCGCCACTTTGCTGTTTTCTGTGTGATGACGCTGACAACCTATGCGTTTGCTGATGAAGTTGCCCGCTCTGTCGATGCCAGTCAGTTCGAGGTAGCAGGTATCAAGCTTGGCATGTCGCCCGCTGAAGCCGTTGCGGCAGTGTCTAGCAAACTAAGAATTGACAAGCGTTCTGTGAAGTTCGATCCATACCCGGCAGTGAACCAAATAACAAACTCTCGGCAGCCACAATATTTCACTGCCACCAACGGGTCGGGAACCATCACTGTCCATTTGATTCCAAGAGTTCCACCGTCCCAGTCGCAGCCAATACTCGTCGGCCATGTGAGGTATGAAATGCCATGGACTCCGGACAATGCCCGTTCCATGAAGGCGAGCGCACTTGAGAAATATGGCCAACCTTCCAATGGGCTGATCAGTGCAAGGAGCGACTGGTGTTTGCAGCCCGATAAAAACTTGGGCATTGGTTGCGGAGAGTTTCGGGGGGCGACATTAAAAATCTCTGGTGTGACGCTTGATTTGGAGGATCCGTCATATCAGCATGCGGTCATTGACTATCTTAATAAAATCAATAGCACCAAACCAGCATTCTGATCTATGGGGTGTCATCGGAATACTCACGTGCAGTTGTATACGGCGCTTTAGCCTTGGTGCGAATCAATTGCCAGGATCCAGCCATGGTTGGGCCATCATGGCAACGGTCAAATAAATACCGTTGCCTTCAAACCGCAGGCGAGCAGATATTTGTATTCAATCAGTATGATGAACAGCAGACTGGTCTGATTTTTATTATCAACGCGAACCGGTCAGGGGAACTATTTTTTATCTAAAGGTGGTAAGCTTTTTATTTTAAAGTCAGATGAGGTCAAATATTGGCCTCATCTGACTCATCCAGCGGTGATGCGCGATCAGTCTTAACGATAACCAGGGAGGAATTGAAATACTCTAAAATCCACATTTATGCGAACTTTATTTTGAAAGGAATTGTGAGAAATTAGATCTACTTCATCTTTTATAGCCACCAATCTAAAAGAGTTTCATCATTTACATCTTCAAAATTTTCGTAAATATTGCAAAAATACCACTGAATTCCTGTTTTTTCTGTGAATGAATCAAAAAATTCTTTTATTTTATCAACCCCTGCAGATGCGGGAACAGATAGAGCTAAGTTGCCATCATGAATTCCATCAAGAGTTCCATGCAGTTCTCGGACGATATTTTTCTCAAGATTATCTATATCTTGAGTGGGAATGTCTTCTGAATATATTTGTATGCAGAAATTTCCACCGCGCCGTAATATTTTTGCAGGCTGCTCTTTGTTTACTATTTCGACAATATCACCTTTTGCCAAATTTAATGCTAATCCAGGTGAGGAAAGTAGTTCGTAAGTATTTTCAGTTAATTGATTTGCAGGCAGTTCCTCAAATATGGGTGAATTTTCATATTTTCCGGCGTAAACATTTATTAAAACGTTTTTTTTATCTTCCATATGGTGCTCCACAGCTTCCCCTTTCTACACAAGACATTCCTTCTTTTACATAGCCACTGCTTCCTGCACTTAAATTGCAAGATGCACCCTCTGTGTCAACATTAATATCAGCCAAATTTCCACCTTTTGAGGTTGGAACATTTTTATGGCCGAGATGCATATCGTTCGGATTTGTACTAGTGTGACCGCAACGCCAACATTTGTAGATTCCATTATTTTTTTTGGAGGTTTTTTCGAATGTTTTTTCTCGGCATGCATCTTGGCCTTTACGCGTTCCTCCGCCTAATTTGCTAGCAGCAATATCCTTTGGTGAAGCACCAGCCCCGTCTCTGAGTGCAAATTTTGACGGGGGCTTAGGGGCTAATCCAAATGGATCGCTCCATGTCAGCGGATTGGATACGTAAGTAAAATTGTTAATATCTCCAGCTAATCCAATAGGGTCTTGGGAAATATAACGTCCAATCTCGGGATCATAATATCGAAATCTATTGTAATGTAGCCCACTCTCTTCATCAAACTGCTGCCCTTGGAATCGAAACGGTTGTTCTAACACCAGGGGAGTTATGGACTCTGATCCGCTTCTGCTTGTCCAACCATTTATTAAAGTTTTGCGTAATGTTGCCTGTCCCCACACTTTATAGTCTGCCGCCCAAGCCAAGTTGCCTTCAGCATCAGTCAATTCCAGCGGTGTCCCGATCTGGTCGCATTGATACCAGTAGATATTGTCATCCTGTATCGTAGCCAGAGGTATGAAACTATCTGTCTCAAAAATGAATAGCGATACCTTCTTGCCGCGTAGACTCTCGATCATCAAATCACCATCCCATAAATACTCAGTCGCGCCAAAGACGTCAATTTTTTGGGTACGCCGATTTAACGCGTCATATTCGTAGCGCGTGGTTTGCGTCACGCCATGACGCATTATCGTAGTCTGTTTTAATTGATGAAAGGCATTCCAAGTGTACTTGGCGTGCTCATGCGCGCCCTTATGACGCGTTATTATATTGCCATGGATGTCGTAATCGTAGCGCAGGTCTTGATAGACGCGAAGCCGGTTGCCGCCTAACTTGCTCGACGAGCGCGCCGGTTGGTCCATCTGCAGGTTGCTGGCCGGATCGAAGACAAAGAACTCATCTTGGCGTCCTGTAGCGGCAAGAATACGCCCGGTCGGATCGTAGCGATAAGATTGATCGCCACGCCGCGCATCGAGTGTAGCAGTCAGGTTACCGGCGGCGTCGTAGCAATAGCTACGGTCGATGCCGATGCTCGCCCGATTCCCTGCCTGGATGTTACAGGAGTTACCTGGGTGAATGGCGCGATGACGCGTCAAGCGTCCCATGGGGTCATAGTCGTATCGACTCTCCAGTGACCCTTGAGTGCGTGCAACCTCGCGGTGCAGCGCATCGCGTTCCATGTCGGAAATGATGCGGTGCTGGCCATCTTCTTCCAGGTTAATCTGGTGTAAATGTCCCGACCCGTAAAACAGCCAGTGCAAGCTGCGCGCATTGGGCAAGATCGTCTCGATACGATTGCCCAGCACATCGTAGGTATGTGCCAGCACGCGTGACGCTCCGCCAGACAAGACTTGGGTTTCGTTCAGCAACTGACCGACGGGATCATAGGCAAATGCAATTTTGGCGGCCGGATTGTCGGCTTTGGTCAGTTGTCCCAGTACGTCGTAGGCATATTTGAAATGACAATCGGGGTCGTCCTCAGCCACCTTAGCCACCAAGCGACCCAACGCGTCGCGTTCGAAATGCGTGACCTTTCCTGGCCCGAAATCGCTGCCGCCCACTTCGACCAAGTGCGTCAGTTCGCCCACCGCGTTGTAGCAGTAGCGTTGATGGCGACCGTCAAAGCCTATTTCGTCGATCAACTGGTCGGCAAGGTCGTAATCGAAGCGAGTCACATCGCCATTTTCATTAGTCAGGCTAACGAGTCGCCCGATAGGATCAAACGTGTAGCACAACGCATGGCCGTTTGCATCGATTCGCTCGATGGGTTCGCCATGACTATTGTAGCGATAGCGAGTCACTGCGCCCAGCGGGTCGGTATAGGCAAGTAATCTTCCATCCCGGTTCCATTCGTAGTAGTGCGTCGCGCCGCCAGGTTCGGTCATGCTTTGCAGTCGACCGGCAGAACTCCATTGATACTTGGTGCTCTTGTCCAGTGCGTCGGTGCGCGCCACCAGGCGGCCAAGCCCATCATAGGAGAACCGTGTGTGTTGTCCAGAACAATCGGTGTGACCAGTCAGATTGCCGGCTTCGTCCCATCGCAGTCGCTTGACACCACCGCGTGCATCGGTAATTGCGACAGGCTGTCCATGGGCGTCATTTTCATAGCGGGTGGTTCGTCCCAGTGGGTCGACATCGGAGTCCAGGTTGCCTCGCTCGTCATAGCCGTGTAACCAAGCGTGATTGAGCGCGTCTGTAAGCTTCACCGGCAAATCCAATGTGTTGTATTCGATGGCCGTGCGTGCGCCAGCGGCATCGACTAGTTCGACCAGATTGCCATGTTGGTCAAAACGGAGCATTGTCTGTCTTCCCAGTTGATCGGTAGCGCCACGCGGGTTGCCATTGGCATCGGATGGCGTTGCGACGCGAACCCCATCGGGGCCGGTGGTGGCGATGATGTCCTTGCGTTCGTCGTATTCGTAGCGGGTGGTTCGCCCCAGCACATCGGTAATGCTGGTGGTGCGCGCCCGGTCGCTGTAGTCAAACGTCAAACCGCGTCCGTCGGCGGCGGCGTACGAACGGAGCACGCGCCCGAAAGGAGAATATTCGTCGTATTCGGCGCAATAACGAGCGCCGTCGGCCTTGCTGTAGGCGACCAGCACTTGATTGCGCCATTCGTAAGTGCGCCGCGCGCCGCCGGTATCGGTGTGCGCGACCAGATCGCCGTCGTCGCTGTAAATATAGCTGGCCAGCGTCAGCGATGGCGCAACCGGATCGACCTGGCAATCGACCGCCATCAGCAGGCCGCGCCGGTTCCATTCCAGGCGCAGACGCCGACCGGCCGAATCGACGATCACGCGCGGCCGCCACGGATCGAACGGGTCCTCCGGCGGCGCGGGATATTCGAAAGCGATGCGGTTGTTATTGCGGTCGGCGATGGCGGCCAGCGGTAAGGTAAACAGGTCTTCGCGCACGCGCTCGAAGTGCTGGGTTTGCCCATCCTTGAAAACCAGTTCCCACCGGTCCTGTTCCGGATGGCGCAAGGTAAACTGCTCGTAGGCGTCGAAGTGTTCGGTGCCGACTGCCAGCGCGGGCAGAGGAACGCCGCGCCCGCCGGCGTCGTGGTAGGTCAAGCCGTCGGCCGCCAGCGATAACTGCACCGACAGCGGCGTGGTCCAGCCCTGGCCGAACCAGCTGGAATGGACGTCGCCCGAGCGGTAGCTGCGGCGCCAGTCCAGCGGGATCAGGCCGGGCAGGCTGAAATCGCTGTCGATGAGGCTTTTTTCGCCGGTGGCGATGATGACCGGCTGGCCGATCGCGCAGGCGCAACTGGTCTGCCTGGGCGCCTCCTTCTGGCCGACTTTCACCTCTTTGCTCGAATTTTCCCGGCCCTTCGATTTTCCGGACAATTTTCCCGACGCCATGCCCAGCGCAGCGAGTACCGCCGAGACACCGACGCGGATCAGGAACGACGCCAGTTTCTTGCGCTCGGCTGCGATCTGCGCAGGGCTCATCGGCTGGCTCCAGCGTTCCATCATTTCCGTGAGTTCTGTAGCGGCGCCTTGGGCCTGCTTAACTGCGGACGTCAAGCGTTGTACTGCTGCCGCGCCGCCGGCAAGCTGCCCGACCACAGGCACCACGGAGACGGCCATCAGCGCCGCCGTTTGCGCCAGCGCGATCAGTGTGTCGGTGGACATCAGCGCATCGATCATCGCTTCCGCGTCATCCTTGAGCGCGTCGCCGAAATCCTCGACCGTCATCCCTTGCGCGATTTCGGTGCCGTTCTGCACGGCGGTCTTGATCCCGGGCGGCAGCATGTTCCAGACGGCATTGACGCTGGTCTGCACGCCGTGCATGACGGCGTTGCGTCCCTCGATGTAGAGGTTCTTCGCCCAGGTGGTGAAACCGTTGTCGCCGTGTACCTGCCCCGTATTGCGCCCGGCGATGACGTATATCGGGTGCCGGCCGGCGCCCATGTAGCTGTCCTTTGTCGCTACCTTGGTGTTCTTGTTGAATACCGTGCCGGCCGCGTTGTTGATCGTGGTGCTGATATTGAAATGCGGCGCCACGCCGGGATCGCCCTTCGGTTTCAGGAACACCGGGTCGACCGGCTGAAAAACGGTGCCCGACGCACACTGGGTCACCAGGTCCTTGCTATCGGTGTGTACATTGGTCGGCATCTAGTCTGGTCCTGGGTGTCAGCGGGGGGAGCGTTCGAGCACGCAGGCGGCGACTTCGCCGGTCGGCTCGACCGACCAGTTCAAGACCGTGTTGACGCGCTCGATCTTTTGCCGGTGCAGCACCGCCAGCAACAGCCAGCAGATGATGCCGTGCGGGTTGCCGGTCTGGCCGAACAGGGATGCCGGCAGCCAGTGCGGCAATGCCGTCGTGGCGCTGAAGACCACCCGGTTCAGCGCGGTGGATTCGAGTTGCGCGCGCCACTCCGAGCCATCCATGTCGCTTTGCAGGTGGCTGATGTGCGTGGCCTGCATCCCGCTCGATGCCAGGGCTGAAGCCAGGGCCTGGCTCAACGGGCCGGCGTCGGGATCGTCGACGCCGGGCCAGAACGGCGACGATGCCTGGACCAATGCCGGCCGGTGCAGCGCGAAGCCGTCGGCCAGCACGTCGTCGATATCGCGCACGCGCTGCAGCAGCAGGCACGCCGCTGCCTCTCCGGCCACGTAGCCTTGCGTGCTGCCCGTCTTGAACAGCAGGTCGGCGCGCGCGGCCTGTTGCAGGATGGCCGGCTCGCAGGCGCTGTCGACCGCGGCGATCATCACGTGGCGCAGTTTCGGGTTGGCGGCCAGCGCCCGGTATGCGTGTTCCAGCGCGATCCATGCGCCGGTCGCGCCGGCCCGGACCAGCAGGCGCGTGCGCGCGCGTTGCGACCATGCCTCATACGGCAGTATCCAGGTCGACAGCAGGGCGCCGAGCCGTTCGCAGCCATCGTCGTCGAGCCAGGCCGGCACCAGCAGGATTTCCAGGCATTCCTCGCCGGCCCTGGCTTCCAGGTGATCGGCGCCGTCGAGCGCTTCCAACACTGCGGAGGCGAGCATGGACGCCAGGCGTTCGGCCCCGGTGAGATCGGCAGTGACGCTGTGGCAGTCGGCGATGGTGAACGGGTCGGCAAAGCCATCGAGACGAATGTGGCGCGTGCGCCGGGTTTCGGCCAGCCAGGACGCGATGGTCTGCGGCGCAGAATTGCCGATGGCGGTGACCATGCCGTGCGACTGCAAGGCCAGGACAGGAGAAGGAAGTTTGGGCATAGGGACTATATCTGCTTAAAAATGATCAGGCGGCGCGCATCGCATCGACGAATTCGCCGATCATCAGGGCCGCGTCCTGTCTGCGTGCGGTGTCGAACGGGGACAGCGCAAAGGCGTGATGGGCAAGACAGGCGCGTTCGATATACAGCCAGCCGCGCAAGGCGTGCGGGACTTCGGGCAAGGCGCGTCCCAGCGCCGGCGGCACGCCCACCGGGAAAATGAGACCGTCGCGCAGGCGCACCGTGGCGGCCTGCGCCGGATTGGCAAGGATGGCGTTGACGTCCCAGGCGTCGACATCGGCGTCGTTGCACAGGCCGATGTGCGCTGCGCGCAATACCCGCAGCAGCAGGGTGCGCAGTGCGCGCGATTTCTTTTCCTTGTCGTTCGGTTCGCAGCGCGCTTCGACGGGCACAGCGCCCAGCGTCAATTCCAGCAGGCCGGCCTGATTCGCCGTAATGGCGCCGTCGGCGTCGGCCATCGCGGCGCAGGCGTTGACGATCGCATCCGGATAGCCGGCCAGGGCGGCGATGCGTGCGCGCAGCGCGGCCGGCAGATCGTCGCGCGCGGCGGCATGGTCGATCACGCCGCGCGGGTCGCTGCAGGTGGCGATCGCCCACGCGGCATCGACCGTCGCCGGGTCGGCCGCCAATGCAAGCTGGAGCAGGGCGTCGTCGGAGATGCGCGGGTCACAGGCGATGAGGTCCATCGCCACGTCACGCCGTTCGGGTTGGTCCGAGGACAGGCACTCGATGGCGTAAGACCGTGTCGCATCCGTCGCTTCTCCCATGCGCGCCAGCGCGATGCAGGCCGGTGCCGCATACAGTGGATCGTCCAGCAGTTCCTTTAGCTGGGTAACCAGGCTTTGCTCGCCGCGCATGCCCGCCAGTTCGATTGCCATCAGGCGCAGCGAAGGAAATAGGGCGCTGTGTTCGAACAGGTCGATAACGTGGCTGGCGTTGTCGCTGAGCGGCCCGTTCGGCACAGGATAAAACCGGCAGGCGTCGCGCACGGCGCGGGGGAATGCTTCGACATGGTGTGCGGCCAGTTCCCCCAGCGTTGTCTCGCGCATCTGCACCGCGACGGCAATGCGCAGGAATACGACAGCTTCCTTGACGGCACCGGTCGATGCGGCGATGCGCGCGTCGAGCTGTTGCGTTGCTTCCTGACCGTACATGGCCGCCGTTTGGATCAACCTGTCCAGCGTGCTGTCGGTCCTGCGCAGCGCGTTCAGCGTCAGCGCCGGATTGTCGGCGATCATCAGGCGGCGCCGGCGCGTGCGCACGGCTTCATCGAGGCTATTGTCCAGCAGCCCGGCCAGCGGCGGCAGGCGCCGGCTGATGCGGGCAATATCCGTTTCAGTTGAGGTCAATGCTGGCTCCTTCGATCCGGTTCGATCCGATCGCCGCCGACAGCACTTCATTGCCCTCGATCTGCACCTTGCCGTCGAGCGTCATCCTGATCCGCGCTTCGCCGCATTGCAGTTCGATGCCGGCCAGCGCCGCCAGGTTCAGCCGGGCCGCCTGGATGTGCAGCGTGCCGGTCGCGGCATCGAAATTCAGCGGGGTGTCGGCCGCCTGGTTGTCGAGCGGCCAGGCTGCGATGACGAGGTAACCGGCACCGGGTCCACCGTCCAGCACCGCGACGCGCTGGCCGGGCACTACGGACAGGATGTGGGTGGCGATGGCGGATCTGTAAGGCGCGCCGCCGATGTCGATATCACAGGTCGCACCGGAAACGGACCTGACGGTCGCCGCGATATGGCTCATCGCCTGCGAGGCGGCTGGCCGGGGAAGGGAATTGCTGTTGTTGTGCATGCGCGGTTTCCGGTGTCTGATTGAAGGGAATGGGGCGTGAAAGATTGGCGGCGACGTCAGCCGCCCGGACTGCCGGCCTTGAACAGGCGTACCGTGCGCACGGAGTGCGCCTGCGTGCCAGCGGGTATCAAAACGCGCCACACGACGGACAGCCGGTCGTGTTCCGGTTCGATCACCAACGTGTCTGGCCGCATCGCCAGCGGAGCATGGGTGTCGCCCGATGCGGTGCGCGCCTGCACCGACAGCGCAAGCGCGGGAAAGGCGCAGTCGACGATGGCCTGCTCGGCCAGGTGCACCAGCCGGATCGGTGTGCCGGCGGCGGGCGCCTGCGCCAGTTGCAGATCCTGGTGCGCGGCGTTGTAGAAGCGCGGATTGAAATCCGGCGGCAGGTCGGGCGCGCGTTCCTTTTGCCATGCGTCGTCGTAGGTGCCGGTGTGGATCGACCGGTGCGCGGCGTTTTCCGGCCAGAAGCCGAGACCTGCGGGCACGCGCGCGTGGCTGCGGCGCGCGCTGGGCGCGTTCAGGGCTTCGATCCACGGCAGGCAGGCCGGCGTGTCGGCGGGATCGTCCGATTTTTTGATTGAAAAACCGGCATCCCAGTCGGCCAGCGCATAGCTCACCGGGACGCGGCGCACCTGAGGCGCCAGAGACCTGGCTTCGTAACCGATCCAGCGGCGGTGCCAGTAGCGCGGCGCGTGCGCGCGCATGCTGCCGACCTGCGTGCCGATGCGCACCCCGGCCTCGATGAACGGATGCGAGTGGTCCGGCGGCGCCGTGACATAACCGGCGACGATCACGTCGAACGCCGGTTTTGGCGGCGCCAGGTCGTGGTCCAGCCAGACGATCTGCTCGGCCAGGCGCGGCCTCAAGGTTTGTTCCTGCACCGGGTCCAGCTCCAGGTCGCCCAGGCACAGAGACAACTGCTGCATGTGCAGGCCGACCTGTTGCTCGGCTGGCGCAAGGCGCCCGGTGCTGAGGCGCCACGAACCCTTGGCGATCACCAGCACGTGCGATCGCAGCAGGTGATCGCGGTAAGGGAGCAAAAGCGCCGGCAGCGGGGTCTGGTTATTGAGAAGGCATGTCATCGGCGGGTTTCGCCGCCGCGGCGGCGCATGCCGGTGTCTGTCAACATGGAAGCGCCTTCTTAATTGTTATGGTTGTTCGGGCTGATCACCGAGACGTTATCGGTGCCGGCGATCGTCAACTTGTCGCCGGAGATCTCGATTTCTCCCGATTTTTTCATGACGATCGTCGACTTGCCGATGGACAGCGTGATGCTCTCGCCATCCATCTTGAGCACGCTGCCGCCTTCGCCGCCGACTTCGACGCTGTAGCTGGTGCCGGCCGAACTGGAATAGTCCACGCCGACCTTGGTCATCTTGTTCAGGCCGACCACGGTCGCCATGATCATGCCGACATTCAGGTTGTAGCCGAGTCCCACGTTTTCCATCCGGCCCATGCCGACGTTCTGCATGTAGGCCATGCCGACGGTTTCCGTTTTCATCCGGGCGACGTTGATCGACCAGTTCTTGCCGATCGTGTCCTTCTCGTTTTTTTCGACCGACTTGGTGCGGTTGGCGCGAACCTTGAACGTCTGGTTTTGCCCGACCGTGACGTTCTGGTTATCTCCGATATCGATGGCTTCATTGTGGTCGACCCGTTCCTTGCGGTCGTTGTGGACCGTGATCGTTTCATTGTGATCCACGATTTCCGTCCGGTCGCGTTTGATGTGGTTGATTTCGTCCCGGTCAATAGTTTTGCGCCTGTCGTTGCCGACCCACTTGTCTTCGTCGTGCTCGACTTCCGTGAGCTGGTCTTTTTCGGCGTGCAGCCACAGCTGCTCCTGGCCCTTCTTGTCTTCGAAGCGCAGCGCGTTCGCGTTGTCGTAGCGCCCGCCCGGCGTCGAGCGCGTCAAGACACCGCTCTGGGTCTTGTTCGCAGGCAGCGTCCAAGGCGGCATCGTGTTCGCGTTCGGCACCATGCCGGTGATCAGCGGCCGAGTTGGGTTTCCGTCCAGAAACTGTACGAGCACTTCCGAACCGACACGGGGAATGGCGGTCATGCCGAAATTCGAGCCAGCCCACGGCGTGGCGACGCGTATCCAGGCCGAGCTTTTTTCGTCATTGCCGCCGACCCTATCCCAGTGGAATTGCACCCGTACGCGGCCGTATTCATCGGTGTGGATTTCCTCGCCCTTCGGGCCGACGACGGTGGCGGTCTGAATGCCGTGGATCTTCGTTTCGACGCTGTTGTGATCGCGCCCGGCGCGGTAAGGAATCGCCTTGGGCATGCAGGACAACTGGTTTTCGTAGTGCGATTGCGCCGTCGCGCTGACGTGGTAATTGTTGGAGGCGCTGTGCCGCACCTCCGTGATCAGGAATGCGTCCGCCTGCGCGTCGCTCCTGCTTTGGCCAGAGCCGAAATGGCCGCTCAGGCGAAACCAGCGCCCCGGCATCGCCTGGCGGTTGTTGCCGCTGCCGCCGAACTGCTTGCCGCCGCCTTCCACTTCCTCCATCCGCAACTGGGACAGCGCGCGGCCGCCGTCGCCGCCTTTAAAACCGAGCGCGCCGGTGTACTCGTACGACTCGATGTTGGGAACGTTGCCTTGCTGATTCAAGGTCGGCAGCGTGCTGACGAGAGGGCGCGGCGACTTGAAATCGAACGAGGCGATGGCGACGCTGCCGATCGCGAAATGACGCGCCGGCGACCATTCGCCGATACCGTCCTCTTCCGCGGAACCGGCGTGGCGCTGGAATGGAATTTCCACATTGCCGTCGATCGGCGCGGCGCTGGTCGAATCGTCGGACAGGATGAGTTTATGGCCGGCCGCCGTGTGCTCGAACCAGTAGATGATGCCTGACGAAACCCAGCGCCGCTCCAGGAAATTGCGGTCGCTCTCATCGAACTGGCAACAGTCGGTCATCACCTCGTCCGCGCCGCGCACGCGCCAGTCCCAGTCGGCCAGGCCGCCGTAATCGCCGAAAATACTCGACGTCTGGTCATACAGCGTGGTGTAGTGAAACAGGTAATTATCCTTGCGCATGCTCAGGTACTTGTACCAGGGACCTAATTTCGCTTCGTAGAACGATACGCCGCCGTCGACGGTTTTCAAGCCGAAGCTGAACACGTATCCGGTGAAGTAGCGCAGGGTGCCGTCCCTGCGCACCATCTCGACGCACATCAGCTTGCCTTGTAACTCTTCCAGGGCGATATTCGGATCGTTGGCCAGCAGTTCGACGGTGAATTCGAACGGGCGCGACAGGCTTTCATAGGCTTCGATGCTGTTGACCAGCAAGTGCGCGGACGGGCCGCCGCCGGGGAACGACAGGCGCAACAGCCGGTTATGCTGGCGCTCGCCAATCAGGTCCTTCAGATTCATGCGCTTCCTTGCGTTCGGGTTTCATGACGGGGATATCGATGGCGCCCCAGGCAGCGTGAAGCTGGTATGGTGCTGAGCGACCGCAGCCTGGCAATCGATCCGCTCTGGATTCGCGAGACAGTTTCTGCATGGCATAGTTGATAATGCTATCATATTTTTAATATTTTTTTTGCAATGCCTGTTCAATCGAATCGGTCCTTGAAAGATCTTCTAGTTGTCTATATGGATACATCTAAAACTTCGCTCCGGCAACCATACATGCGTCACACAGCCGATCGCATCGGTATTTATCGGCTTTGCGACCTAAAGCGTGGTGGCGACTATTTGCATGTCGTGCTGCGGCGTAACGGCAAGACATTCAATAAAGAATTTTTTGAAAAGCGTTGCGGCGGTGAACAGCGGACATTGCAGTTGGCGCAGGCATGGCGCGACAGCATCATCGACGCGCATCCGGCGATGACGGTAGCGCAGTTTTGCGCCATCGTACGCAGCAACAACACCAGCGGCGTACCCGGCGTGATCCGAAATGATAAGCGCAGCTCAAAGGGTAAACCGGTCCCACGCATTTACTGGCACGCCAGAATTCCGCTCGGTGGCGGCAAATACCGTTATCAGAATTTTTCAGTCAACACCTTTGGGGAAGAAGAGGCGAAACGGCTTGCTATCGCCGCGCGCCTGCAGGGTTTGCGCGACCTCGATGCGCTCGTGTTCAGGATAGACATGCAGCCGAAACCCGTCAGCAGCCAGGAGGATATTGAACTGCTCGAGGCCGCGTTGAGCGAACGCGCGGAGAGGCTTGCCAAACGAAGCGCGCAGGCTACCCTGGGCGCCGAACTGCGCAGCACCAAGCGGCAGCTCACCGCGCAGATCACGGCGCAGCGCGCCGCCGACCGTCTGGCGCAGTCGCAGGCTGAGGAGCAGGCAACGCTCAAGGAGGCCACCAACCGTAGCGGCGAACCCTACATCGGGCGTTATATGACCTCGGAAAATAATGGTAACTGGCGGGTTAGTCTCATTCGCCAAGGCACGAGACATCGAAAAACATTTTCCGATTCGGTCTACGGCGGCGCCGGCCCGGCCCTGCTGGCCGCGAAAGCGTGGCGCGACCAACTCTTTTTGACGCTACCCGCGCACAGCAAAGCGCAGAAGGCGACGCGGATCAATACCACCAACACCAGCGGTGTTGCCGGCGTCCATCGCTCGCGGGAACGGCACGTTAGTCCCGCTCTGGAATATTGGGTGGCGCACAGTCCCAAAGAAAAAGGACGCCCCGGGCGTACCAGGAAGTTTTCTATTGCCAAGTATGGGGATGAGCAGGCATTTTCATTGGCCGTGCAAGCGCGCGAAGCCTTCGTGGCCGAACTTCAAGATGCGCAATATTTGCATCACCGCGCTGCCAGGAAACTGTTGCAAACGATCGAAGCTGATGCTGATGAGTTTTTGCCCCAGGGCGCCAATTTTTAAGTGATCCACGTTTGCGACCATCAACCCATCATACAGTGGAGCTTTGACGGTTTCCGCGATGGGGCATCAGAAATCGGCGCGCGGGTCATTTTTTCGTCGGCGTCGATAAATGATCGGTGCCAACTGATGAAACCTCAAAAAATAGCCTCTCGGGGAGAGGCTATTTTGAATAGGTCGGTGCCCAGGTTTGACGCGCTCGAAGCACGCTTACGATCATGACGGAATTTGTCGCAAATGGTCTGGGCGTTAGCTACTTACACCGAATCCGTCACTACGAGGGTAGTGTACACGTTTTGTATAATCGGATGCCTTATTCCGCCATGATCAAAACCAGTCTGTTCTGTTTGCCGACCAGGAGCACGAAGCCAAGTTGAAAAAGCTGAGCGATGTGCTGCAGCACGGAGCGCGCCAGAGCGCTGGATTTGCGCTTGAACGCTGGCAGCAGCTACCCAGTAGTCGGCGACCTTGCCGTGACCGCTCACGGGGTTGAGTTGCCCGCGCGGTAATTCGAGCACGCACACATTATCCAGCCACTCCTCATTGGTCAGCGCGAGCGTGGTGGATGCTGCTTGCGCGTGGACTTGGCTGTTGCCTTGTCTGGAGCGGCTGGGGCGAACGTCGCCGTTGGGGCAAATGGCTGCGCGGCTTGCTGCATGTCAGCCAACGCCGTCTTCATCTGCGTGAAGAGACCTGTGACGGACATGGCCAGGTAGTCGACGTAGGCCTCAATGGCCACGGTCCTGGCCACCGTGGCCGAGTCGATGAAGCGCGTCATCTGAGCCTTGAATTCCCGGCTTTTGACGATATGGGGAATCTGCTCGATCGCACGGTCCGCCAGGTTCGGATAATGCACCAATCCGTAATCGCCGATCTTGGCTACCACCATCTGCGGATCGAGCCTGGCGCCGCGCGTGGACATCCACGCCAAATCCCAGATGTCGCGGTGCCGGATCTTGGCGGAATCGGGTGGCACCGGCCGGCCCTGGTTGTCCAGCAGCGAGGTCGGGAAAGCCAATACCTTGTCGGCCATGATCTCGTCCATGGACTCGGCATTGACTAGCACCGTAGGCATGCCTGCGAGGACATCATAGTTGGTGCGAATCGGAATCAGTTCGCGCGTGTGCGCCGGGATATTGGCGATCTCCAGCTTGATTCGTTGGCGCGGCATCGCCCGGTTCTCGGGCATGGTTTCGATCGAGATCCACCACTTGTCCACCCGCACGTGGGGAATGCCATCCTCACCCACCTTGGCGGGTTTGTTGCTGACATCGACATTTAATCCGAAGCGTTCGCCGATACGCTTTTCCAGGCATTCCTTGATGGGACGCATGCTTTCGGCCGAGAAGTCAGTTCCGCCGGCAAAGTCGAGATCCTCGCTGAAGCGGTCTGACCCGCGGCATAGCCGGAGCGAGGTTCCTCCTTGAAACACAATGTCCTTGAGCAGCCCGTCTGCGTCGAGCGCCTGAAAGATTTCGTAGTGCAGCAGCTCTTTCTCGACCACCGGCCGCATGACCGACAGCGTCGGGTTGGACATAACCAGGTCGACTAACTTGCTGAAGTCTTTTTGGTCCTCGCTCATGCTTCTTCCAATTCCGATTCTTCCTTGAGTGCGCTTTGTTCCATCATGTTGATGTTGCGGCCAACGCGCAAGAGGTCGCGAATCGCCGCCCGCCTGGTGGCAATCCTCAGCGGCCGGCCTTTGGCCACCAGGGTGTGCTTGACGATCTCGGCCACGCCGCGCTTGGTGTGGGTGAATTCGATGGTCCCGTAGGGCGTCTCGACCAGCCCGCTGGCCCCGGTGGTCATGACCGTCATACGGTCGATCAGGATCTGCGAGATGACACCATACTCCGACAGGATCGACTCCAGGCTGACATAGGACAATTTACCGGGACGCAGTGCCTTGGCGATCTCCTCGGCGATCCAGCGGTTCTTGCTGGTCGCGATCGGGTTCACATACAGGCCGCGCGCGACACGCTGCAGCAGGCAGTCGTCCACCATGCGTTTCAATGACTGCTCCATCGACTTGATCCCTTCCTCAGGAAACAGCTTCTCGATGTCGCGTCTGGCCAGCACATGCACTCCCCGTCGATCAAGCTCCGCGAGTTTTTGGATGAGTTCCATTCTTTTCATAAGTTGCCTTAAAACCAACATATTTAAGGGATTTTGGACTACTTAGTGTAGCCCCTTGCATTGGAAGGGTAAAGAATTAGTTACTGTGAACCCCTTATTTTTAAGGGGTTCACAGTAACTTGATGAGATTGAAATTATGAGTACACAGGCTGAGTGCTGGGGATAGAGCTATCGTCTTGATCGCGTGCAAGTTATCGAGTGGCATCTACAGCAGCTCCAGGTGGTTTGTCATGGTGGCGGCAGTCTGGCCTGTTAGGCAGCCGAAGTACTGGAATTTCTGAACTCAAATTGGGCTGTTTATATCAAACGATACAGGTAGCACCTCCGGCGATCAGCCGGCGGCAAAGGTTCTGCAATTGCACGAGCGTAACGCGAGGAGGGGTTGATGCGGTTCAATGCCAATCCACAATTGATGCGGATAATAAAAATTCCATGAGTCAAAAACATGACACTTTATTCCTCTTATCTTTCGGTGACTGCCATGAACCCAGATTACACACCCAATACTCTGCTCGATGCATTGCTGAAGCATCTGAATTTGAAGAGTGATGCCGAACTTTCACGGGCCTTGGAAATCGATTCACCGATCATCAGCAAAGTGCGGCATTATCGGATACCCATCAGCTCGGCGGTTATTATCCGGATGCACGAGGTCACAGGCATGAGCATTAAAGAACTGAAGAGTTTGCTAGGGAATCGTCGGATGAAATGGCGCATGTCCAACGCGCAAGGGCGGCCTAAGCATCTGTCTGTCCGTCGCGCGCAGACGGTGCTGTAGCCTATGCGCACCTCGCTAAGCGTCAAGTTGTAGACCAATGGGCATGGATGTCGTTGACCTGCTTGAACTGGTCGAGGTCGGCGATTAGCAGCCGCACCGTCTGTGTCTTTTTACGATGCGCTATTCGCTTTTGCTGACTAAATGAGGTGCTGGAATGTCGAAGGAAAATATGCGCAGACAATTGCAGTGGCTTGTGCCTTTTCAAGTCCCTGCCGGATTTTTCGGCGCATATTGCAGTTTTTGTTGAGGAGCGTGCGATGGACGAAAATGCCGCTCATGACCGACCCAATCTTGCCATGGCAGCAGTGGTCGATCAAGGCATTCAGATCGAGCGCCAGGAGGGGCGCGCGGCGGCCGTAAAATTTCTGGCCAGTGTCGGTGTACCGGATCGGGTCATCGCGCGTGTACTGATCGAGCGGATTTTACGGCGCAAAATTTTTTTATGACAGCCATGTGCTTCAATTCCAAGCTATTGAGATCGGATCAGTCCTATTAGCCACACGAAACGGCATAGAGCCACGACAAGGCGCGTTGCACCTCTAGTTTGGTTCAATTTCCACGGAAACTAC
This sequence comes from Pseudomonadota bacterium, assembly GCA_040389645.1. Lineage (GTDB taxonomy): Bacteria > Pseudomonadota > Gammaproteobacteria > Burkholderiales > Burkholderiaceae_D > Rugamonas. Next base: position 91,669 of record JAZJZT010000086.1, read on the forward strand.
TTCATGGCTCAGAACGCCGGCTCTATCAAATAAGTCCAAGCGAACAATGCCATAGCCAGGGGCGAACCATATAATACTGTAGATTTCAGTGGGGTTAGTCCTGTTGTTTGAAGAAATGATGCGTTCTTTTATTTTGCAGGTAAGAGGGAAATATTTTCCAGCTGTTTGCAATGGACCAATTTCCAATAATGTGCTACCCCAGACTTCCGATGTCGTCGATTCGGAAAGCGGAGTTTTACCGTGTTTGATAAGGGTGTAAATGCGTTCTACATTCAATGTCAAATCGAATGGCCTGTAACCGTCAATGGTTGTGATTGTTGTCTGGGCAGGTGTATTTATGCCACCTATTGTTACCAAAGGCTTGAGGCCGTTGCCAAAAACCTCTTCATCTACGATTAAGGTAGGGTCCGCTGCGCCCTCAATATAAAAACTTGCGCGATAGGTTCCGGTTTGTCCAAATCCCGATAGGGGGATGATGTCAAAATGATGGGTCACTAATATCTTTCCATCTGGATAAATTAATCCCATATGATATTTAACCGTATTACTATTTACCTTGTAACAGCTGCCGACGCTGGCCTCGACCATCGGCGATGCCCCTCCCGCCGAGAGATTGGCCAAAGTCTTGTTCACCGCATTCTTATACTGCACAATATCGGTTCCCCCATCCACTGCGGCCAGCAAGGCTCGCGCAGCACCTGCCGCAGCGGGACCCTTATACCTGTTCATGTTGGCGGGTAACGCCAGCGCGGCCGTGAAGTCGACGCTCACAGCGACCTTGTTGCGCACTGCGTTCGCGTCTTTCACGCCTTGCGCGCTCTGATTACTCATCGCACCAGCCATGATGGAGAGCGCCGCGTTGCCCTTGGTCAAAGTGCCATTGTCGATCGCGTCGGTCCAGAATTTCAGGCCCGGCGCCAGCGGTGGCCGGTTAAACACGCTCAAGTAGACCGCATTGACAAAGGCCGCTGTGTCGCCGCCATACAGACGGTTCGATTCTTCGCTGGTGCCAAAGCCGTCGATCAGATTTCGTACCGCCGCGTTGGTACCGTACACCGACGCCAGCTGCGCCACATCGGTGGGGGCGCCTGCCGCGACCAATGCCGCCTCGAAATTGGCCAGGCCGCCACTATCGGCGGGCCGGCCGAAATAGGCCACATACAGTTGCTGCACCACCGTGCCATAGCTGCTCGCACTGTTGGGAGCAAGGGCCGGGGCTACGCTTGCTTGCGCAAGCAGGCGCGTCGGCTGACTGCTCGCGACTTCGTCGCCACCGCCGCCACAGGCGCTTAAAGCGGAGATTGCCGCCACCGCCATCGAGAGTTTGATCAATTTCATACGCGATCCTACCTTTCGGGTTGTCGTTGCTGCACATCTTCCCGTTAGGAGCGATGTGCAAGACGTTTGAGAAGGCGACGTACAGTTTCTGCACGACGGTCCGGTAATTGGCCGCCTGCGTTCCCGCGACACCCAGCAGCGGCAGTTGCCTGGCATGTCTCGTGTCCACCGCGAGGGAGATGGCGCATCGTTTCCACGGCAGCGAGCCATCAGCAAGGCTGAAAGAAATACGGTCAGGTACTCCGACAGCGCACTTTCCTCGTTAATTGTTCAGCCTGGTTTCAGGTTTCGTATGATCCTATCAATGCTTAATATGTACATATTGATAATTTTTAAGAATATCCAATTTGATTGTTCAGAGTGGCGGCTTTCTCGGCGGCAAGGGCGATGGCGAACCTGGCGTCAAGACGATTTGGCGTGGATTGGACCAGGTCATGACCCTAGTTCAGGCATTGCAGGCATTTCGTGAGGGAGGTGCATGCGTTGTGTATAACGGGTGGCTTTAGGCGGCTTGCGGCATTTGGCAACATCATCGGTGTGTCGCGCAACTGATCAATCCGGGATCGATTCGCCGCTGTTCTTTGCCGTCTGGACGCACCTTCACACACTCTCGTCAACTGAAGCAGCGCGTCCCCTGCCGATTGCGTTGTCTTCGCGGCGTTCATTTTTGGCTCCCGTTCGTCGCGGTAGCGGACATGGGGACGCGAAAGCGAGCGCGCAACCAGCGGATAGGAGCCCCGATCAAGGGCAGCTTTGCCAGCAGCTCCTCGGCCGCGTCCCAGTAATCACGGTGCATCACCACCAGGCCGGCTGGGTTGAAGCGCAGGTGGCTGCCGCCGGCGATCTGATACGGCACGCCGTGCAGCCGGAACACAAACAGCCAGGTGACAAACGCCTGGTCGCCCTGCACGATGCGCTCGCCGATGACGAAGCGCGGCTCCTCGGTGTGGGCAAACATGTGGCGGAAAATCGCCTTGATGGCGGCGACGCCGCGCACGTCGTTGAACGGGTCGCGAAACTGCGCATCGGCTGCGTAGAATTCGCCGGCCCGCGCAACGGTGTGCGGCGTCAGCCCGGCATACCAGGCCAACAGGGGTTCGGGATCGGTCATTGCGGTATCAGGAAGTGGGTGATCAGGGCAAAGCGCCAGCGGTACGGCAGCCAGCGTAGCAGTTTGAGCATCAGCGTGAAGCGCTTCGGAAAATGGATTTCGAACCTCCCGGCGGCAAAGCCGCGCCGTATGGCCTTGGCCGCCGCCTGCGGTGTCTGCAGCGCCGGCATGGCGAACTGGTTCTGCGCGGTCAGCGGCGTCTGCACAAAGCCGGGATTGATCAGATAGACGTCCAGCCCGCGCGGCCGCAGGTCGGTGTACAGCAGTTCCGCCAAGTTGATCAACGCGGCTTTGCTCGGTCCGTACACGCTGGCATTGGGCAGGCCGACATACCCCGCCACGCTGGCGACGACGGCGATGCCGCCGCTGCCACGCGCCAGCATGGCGGGCAGCACCGTGGCCAATCCCGTGTAGACGCTGCCCAGGTTCACGGCCAGCGTGTGGGCAGCGCCGTCCGGGCTGACATCCCAGCTGCGCTCGGGGTGGTAGGCGGCGGCGCAGAACACGATCAGGTCGACGCCGCCGGTCTGATCGCAGATGTACTGGTAGCGTTCGGCCCATGCATCCTGGTCCAGGATGTCGAAGGGCGCGACGATGGCTTGCGCATGCCCGGCGGCGACGCCTTGCAGCAGCTCGGCGCGGCGGGCCGACAGCGCCACCCGCGCCCCCGCCAGCAGCAGTTCCTCGGCCAGCGCGGCGCCGATGCCGCTGGAGGCGCCGACCAGCCAGACGCGCCGCCCGGCCCATGCCGTGATCGTCCGGTTCAGGGGCCGCATGCGCGCCTCCGGAACATCAGCGTAACCTGCCCCAGCTCGATGCCGAACTTGGCCATGCTGGCGCGGTTGATCATCGTGCAGTCGTCGATCAGGAACATCCAGTCGTCGAAGGCCATCTCGTAGGTGCTGCCGTCAACCGGCAGCAGCAGCGTGTATTGCCAGCGCAGCGCATTGCCGGCCAGTTCGCCCTGCGCTTCTCCCTTGACGTCGTCGGCGCGTCCGCGCCAGCGGCCGTCGGCGGCGCGCGTCAGGCGCCATACGCGGCGCTGGGTGCTGCCGTCGTCGTAGCTAAACTGTTCGTCGAGCGTCAGCACGCCATCGCTGCTGGTGCCGGTGATGACGACGTGGAAGCGTTTTTGCACCGCGCCGCCACGACGCTGGAACATGCCCCAGGCATCGGTGGTGCCGGTGAAGTAGGTGGCCAGGTCGAGCGCGGGCTGTTGCGCCTTGTATTGCTGGACGTCGGGGCCGGCGCAGCCGGCGAGCAAGGCCAGCAGCAGGCCGCAGAACAGTGTTTTCATGGTGAACTCCAGTAGCGTACGAGGGGCATGGATGCTGACTGGAAGCGCCACAGCGCCGCCATCGCCAGCAGTTTGAGCAGGCAAGGGACAGCGGCGTAAACCAGCGCCAGTGCGGCGCCGCCGGCCACGCCGGGCTGGTATCCGAGCGCGGCCAGCAGCGGCAACGCCAGACCGGACAAGGCCAGCGCCAGCTTGCCCAGCAACGTCAGCACGCCGTAGTAGGCGCCGGCCGCTTCGCCGGCTCCGATCAGCTCGGCCAGCAGCACCGGCGGCATCGCCAGGTCGGCGCCCAGCGCCGCGCCGGCCGCGATGCAGACAGCAAAGTAAGGCAGCACGTCGCCCTCGCCCAGCAGTCCGGCGCCGGCAAAGCTGGCGATGGCCAGCACCATGCCGATACGCCAGCACGGCAGCACGCCGATGCGGCGCGCCAGCGCGGTCCAGAGCGGCAGGCCGCAGGCGGCGGCGATGAAATAGCAGCCGAGGAAGGCGCCGGCCAGCGGCGCTGCGTGCAGCCGGTCGCGGATGAAAAACAGCGCCAGCGTCGCCGGCAACGACACCGAGCAGGCATTGAGAAAATACGGCGCCAGCAGGCGCAGGAAGGCGCGGTTCGACGCCATGCGCCGCAGCGCGCTGCGCCAGCCGCCGGCCCGTTCGGGGACGGCTGGCCACGCGGGCGCCAGTTTCAGCAGCGCCAGCAGGGCGGCCAGCAGCAGCGCGGCAAATGCCAGGCTGTACAGCGCCATGCGGGCGGGGATGCGTTCGGCGTCGCCGCTCATGATGGTGGCGGGGATCACGCTGGCGACGATCATGCCGGCCAGTCCCGCGCCTTCGCGCCAGGCCGAAGCGGACAGCAGGGCGCCGCCGCTCAGGCGCGCGCCCCACGTCAGGTAGGCGATGTTCAACATGCTGTGGGCGCTGTAGGCCAGCACCAGCATGGCGCCCAGCCACGCGGCCGCGACCACTTCGTTGGCGGGCGGCTGCCACAAACCCGCGAAGGCCAGCGCCAGCACGGTACCGCCCAGCGCCAGCCAGCGCCCGATGCCGTTGCGCAGGCGGTCGATGACGTGGCCTTGCAGCGGGTCTTGCAAGGTGTCGAGCAGGCGCGCGGCAAACAGCACCCAGCCCAGCTGCGCCAGCGGCACGCCGCGCAGCATGCTGTAGTACGCCCCCACCTGCACGTACACGGGCAGCGCGGCCATGGCCAGCGGCAGGCCGAGCAGGCCGTAGGCGGCCAGGCGCCACCAGCGCGGCTGGCCGGCGGGCGTCACGGCGCTGCCCCCATCAGTTTGCGGCGCAGGTCTTGATCGCGGGTCCGCTCGTCGAGCCAGATGCCGAAGAAGGCGCGCGCCAGACGAGGATCGTCGATGTCCGCCAGCAGGCGCTGCTGGTTGTAGAAGCGCATGCCGTGGCCGGGCACATACACGCCGGTCAACTCTTCGCCGGGCGCGACATCGGTGAAGGCGCGGTTCAGCGACTTGTCCCATTGCGTCAGCGTGGCGGCGTCGATGGCGGCGCCGTTCAGGCGCTGGATTTCGTCCAGGCTGGTCTGCACCAGGCGCTGGCGGCTGATGCTGCGGTAGTAGTGCAGTTGCAGCGCGAACCCGCGCTCGGGCTGGAACGGCCGCTGCTCCGCCCACAGCGTGGCGCGGTAGATGCGGAAACCCAGCCAGCGCAGTTCGCCGTCGCCCAGCGCCTCGGCGCGGGGCAGCTCGTCGCGCCAGCTGGCGGCGCTGCTCGCCACCGCGCAGCCCAGCAGACAGCCCAGCAGCACGCCTCGCCGGGCTAGCCGTAGCCAGGCGGGGTCAGGCTTTTTGAAGCAGGAATTGGACAACATCGGTGCGTCCCTCGTCAAAGGCGGCCTCGCAGTAGGCGAAGTACATATGCCAGATGCGCATGAAGTGCTCATCGAAGCCCTGGCCGGCGATCTGGTGGTGGACGTTGCGGCACTGTGCATCCCAGCGGCGCAGCGTTTCCGCATAGTCGCGGCCGAAAGCGTGGCGCTCCACCGGTTGCAGTCCGCAGCGGGCCGCCTGCCGTTCGAAGCGTTCGACGCTGGGCAGCATGCCGCCGGGGAAAATGTACTGCTGGATAAAGTCGGCGCTGCTGCGGTAGCGCGGGAAATACTGTTCGCCGATGGTGATCGACTGCACCAGCGCCTGCCCGCCAGCTTTCAGACGGGCCGCGACGGTGCGGAAATACTGCTGCCAGTACTGCTCGCCCACGGCCTCGAACATTTCGATCGACACCACGGCGTCGTATTCGCCGTTCAGGTCGCGGTAGTCGCACAGCTCCAGCCGGACCCGGTCCTGCAAGCCCTGCGCCTGCACGCGGCGCTGCGCCACCTCCAGCTGCGACGGCGAAATCGTCACGCCGTGCACGTGGATGCCCTGCTGCGCGGCCTGCTCGGCGAAGCCGCCCCAGCCGCAGCCGATTTCCAGCACGCGCTGGCCAGGCTGCAATTGCAGCGTGTCGATGATGCGCTGGTATTTGCGCTGCTGCGCGTCCTGCAGCGACAGGCTGTAGTCGCCGTCGAACAGCGCGCTGGAATAGGTCCAGCTGGGATCGAGCCACAGCTGGTAGAAGTCGTTGCCGATGTCGTAGTGGGCGTGGATGTTGCGCTGGCTGCCCTTGCGGGTATTAGGCCGCAGCCAGTGCCGCAGCCGGTACCAGCAACGCGCCAGCGCGCCCCCAAACACCAGCTGGTCCAGCGACGCTTCGTTGCGCAACGCCAGGCGCAGCAGCGCGGTCAGGTCCGGCGTGGCTACCCATCCGGCTGCGTAGGCCTCGGCAAAGCCGATGTCGCCCGCGCGCAGGATCCGCTGGCAGGCGCGCCAGTCGTGCAGTTGCAGCGTGGCGCCGGTGGGCGCGTGGGCGTCGCCGAACACCATGCGGGTATTGCAGGGCGTGATCAGCTCCAGGTGGCCGTGGCGGATATTGTTGAGCAGAGCCAGGAACATGCGCGCGCCGACGGGGGGCGACAACGTGGCGGTGGATAAAGTGCGGTTCATCGGGCAGTTTCCTGGTGCGCGGTGGTGGGATGGGCGGGGGCGGGTGGCTTGCTGAAGAACGGGACGCGCTTCAGCCAGAGCCTGAATGCCTGCCAGTGGATGCGGAACACGATGCCGAGCCCAAGCAGCGGATAGCGCAGCAGCGCGCCGGCCAGGGCGCGGTCGGTCATGGGCACGGGACGGCCGCTGAGCGCGGTGCGCAACAGCAGGCCATCGCTGTCGTAATAATCGAGGCCGGTGCAGTGGCTGGCGCCGCCGAGGCGGAAGCGGAAGCGGTAATGCCCTGCCACCTCGCAGAACGGCGACACGTGCATCTGCTTGTCGGCGCGGGCTGTGCCGGAGCAGCCGGTACCGGCGGCGGCCGTCGGGGCGACGCGCATCAGGTAGCGGTGGCTTTCGCCGAAGGTGTTGTTGACCTCGGCCAGTACGGCGCACAGCCGGCCGTCGGCGTCGTGGCAGTGCCAGAAGCTGACGGGGTTGAAGGCGTAACCAGCAACGCGGGGAAAAGTTTGCAGCCAGATCTCGCCATCGGCGGCGATATGGTGTTCGCGCAGCAGCGCGCGCATCCACAGTTCCAGGCTGGAGCCGTCGCGCGGGCCGTAGTCGCGGCGGCGGATCGACAGCGGCCGCCAGCGGTCCACGCCGAACCAGCGCGAATTGCAGGCGTCCAGCTGGGCCAGGTTCAGGCGCACATAAAACAGCGGGTAGACGAAACGGTGCGGCGTCGGGCGCAGGCGCGCGTGCATCACCTGGCCGTGCACCAGCTGGGCGGCGGGCGGCTTCATGGCAGCGTGGTCCATGCGGGCGCGGCGTCGAAGGCCGCCGCGATGCGCAGCGCCGATTTCAAGCCATCCTCGTGGAAGCCGTAGCCGGTCCAGGCGCCGGCGTACCAGACGCCGTCCTTGCCCTGTATCTGCGCCAGTTGCTGCTGTGCGCGGACGGTGGCCTGGTCCACGATCGGATGGTCGTATTCGAACCTGGCCAGCAGCGTGCCGACGGCGGGCGGCGTGTAGGGATTGAGCGTGACGATGACCGGCGTCGCGAACGGCAGCGCCTGCAACTGGTTCAGCCAGTAGCTGACGCATACGGGACGCTGTCCTGCCGACTGCGCGCCAGCCAGGTAGTTCCAGGCGGCCCAAACTTTGCGCCGGCGCGGCATCAGGTTCGCGTCCGTGTGCAGATAAGCGGTGTTGGGCTGGTAGCGTACGCCGCCGAGGATGGTGCGCTCGGCCTCGCCGGCGCCGGGCAGCAGCGACAGCGTGGTCGGTGCGTGGGTGGCAAACACCACGTCGTCGAAGGCTTCGGTACCGGCGTCGGTGGAGACCATCAGCTTGCCGCCCTCGCGCAGCACCGCGCGCACGGGCGTGTTCAGGCGGCAGTCCGGCAGCACGGCGGCGATCTTCTCGACGTAATGGCGCGCGCCGCCCGCCACCGTGCGCCATTGCGGCCGGTTGTTGACCTGCAGCAGCGCATGGTTCAGGCAAAAGCGCAGGAAGGTCGCCGCCGGGAATTTCAGGATGTCGTTCGGCGAACTGGACCAGATGGCCGCGGCCATCGGCAGCAGGTAGGCGTCGCGGAAGCGCGCGCCGTAGCGCTGCTGCTGCAGCAGCTGTCGCAGCGTCAGGTCGTCCCGGCTAGACAATTGCAGGAAGCGCTCGGCGTTGCGGTTGAAATGCAGGATATCCCACAACATGCGCAGGAAGGACGGCGAGCCGATGTTGGCGAGCTGCGCGAACACGGTGGCCAGGCTGGTGCCCGCCCACTCCAGTGCGCCGCCGTCCATCGACACGGCAAACGACATGTCGCTGCCGTTGCTGGCCACGTCCAGTTCGTCGAACAGGGCCACCAGGTTGGGGTAGGTGCGCTCGTTGTACACCAGGAAACCGGTGTCGACGCCGTGGGTGTGTCCCTCCAGCGTGACGTCGACGGTGTTGGTATGGCCGCCGAGATAGCCCGCCGCCTCGAACAGCACGACGTCGTGCTTGCGGCTGAGGAAATAGGCGCTGGCCAGGCCGGAGATGCCTGAACCAATGATGGCGATACGTTTGCGTGGCAGATTCATGTCGTTTGGATGGTTATTTTGACCGCCTTTTGTACCGGCGTGCTAATATTACTACCACCGAACAACAAAAGCTACTGATTAGTAGCTAAAATTTACCAATGAGTATCCTTCCCAGATTAAGCTTTAAAAATCAGGCATTTAAGCTGCGCGAAAATGCGATCCTCGATGCCGCGACCGCCGTGCTGAGCCAAAAAGGCTATGACTTGATGACCATGGATGATGTCGCCGGCGCGGTGGGCATCTCCAAACCCAGTCTGTACAAGCACTTCAAGTCGAAGGAGGAGCTGGTGGGCGAGGCGCTGATACGCTTGCTGGATGGGGCGCTGGATTACGTCGCGGCGTTGGATCCCGTGCTGAGCGCGTTGCAGAAATTGTCGGCGCTATTGGAATGGGCGCTGCGGGTACGCCTTGACGGAGGCTTGCCATTCCTGCCGTCCACTAGCCCCCACGTGCGCGACATGTTGATGCGCAACGTGAAGTACATGCTGCGCATCGTAAAACTGAACAGGCAGTTGGAAGCACTGGTGAAGCAGGCACAGCAACAGGGGCAGCTGAGCCGCGACCTGCCCACCGACGTTATCCTGTTCAGCTACTACGCGCGGACCTGCGATCCTGCTGTCGAGTATTTACAGAAGTACAGCAAAATGGCTGCAGACGATATTGTGCGCCATATGCTGAAAGTGTCGTTCGAAGGTTTCCATTGAAGCAGCTTCAACAATACGCTTTGCAAACACCCATGAGGCTCCCAGACCGGCAACAGGACCAATATCCAGCCAACTGGTGCCGTCATACTGTACTGCTGCGCCGCTTCGTGTCGGACTTCATGTATTCCGGATCAGTCTGATTCGGCGCGGGCGTGGAGGCTTACCACCGTTGCCTTGGGCTGACGCCTTGGAGCTGGAAGCAGACTTGGGAGTCGATTCACTAGCAGCCCGTCGGGCTTAACCCTGCGCGACGTCGCAGACGGTTGAAATTGGTTCAAAACATGCCGTTCGAGCGAAATTTTGGTGATTTTTGTGATGGTTTCCGGTTATTTCCTGGTTTATTCGATTTTTTGACGCAATACGGCCATGCGTTTCAAATTCCAGGCCAGGCAGACCAGCGTCCATTCGCCATGGACCAGTTGCAAACCGCGCAGCGAGAACTGGCGAAACCCCATGACCGACTTGATGATGCCAAATACGGGTTCGACCGTCTGCTTGCGCAATGCGTACAGTGCGCGTCCGGCCTTGGTCTGCAGGCGATGCGCCATGGCCTGCATCGGCGTGGCATCATCGGCCAACGGGGCCGGCTCGCTGTGGCGCTCGCGCCAACCGGGGTGGTGCTGGCCGCGCGCCACGGCGATCAGCGGCGTCACCCCCGCATCCTCGCAGGCACGCACGTTCTTGTCGCTGTAGAAACCGGTGTCGGCGATGAGTTGCTCGATGTGCCCCGATAGTGCTGGCGACGTCTGCATTGCCGCCAGCATCGGAATACCTGTTGCGCGTCGTTGGGTTCCTGCGCGACATGAGGCACCATCACCAGCATCGTCGGGACATCGACCGCCGCCTGGGCGTTATAGGATTGCTCGAAACCGCCGCCGGCCACTGGCATGATGCGCGACTGTTCGTCCGTCAGATTGATCTGGTCGCCCGCTTTCGGCCCTGGCTCGGGCGCCTTGGGTGTGCCGCCGAGCTTCCTGCCACGCTCTGCCTCCTTGGCGGCGCGCCGTGCCATCTTCTCCTCGTACTGCGCTTGCTCGTTGCGATAGCGCTCATCGGCGCGCGCGGCAATCTTGCGCTTGGCCTCGGCCATGGCCGCCAGCCGATCCTGTCTGCGCCTGATTTCCGCCGGCAGGATCACGCCATCCGGGACATCGACTTGATCGCTCCGCTCGGCCAACGCCAACAGCTCCCGTACTTCCGCCTGCAGTTGCGCTTCCAGTTTCTCGATGTGGCCATACGACAGCGCATGATGGCGCGAGGCGTTGGCGTGGACTTTGGTGCCGTCCAGAGTGACCGTGCCCAGCTTGAGCAACTTCATTTCCCTGGCCAGTTCCAGCACCTGCATGAACAATGGCGTCACTTCGCGCAAAAAGCGCCGCCGAAACGTGGCCAGCGTGTCATGGTCGGGATGGCTGCCCACTGCCAGATAACGAAAGGCGACCGAATCGTAGGTCGCCCGTTCCAGCCGACGGCTGGAGAACACCCCGGTGGCGTAGCCGTACACCAGGATCGCCAGCAGCGTGGCCGGATGAGACGCCTTCGAGCCGCGTCCAGCATACTGCCGGGTCAGATTCGACAGATCGAGTTGATCGATGACTTCGACGATGAAGCGCGCCAGATGATCCTCGTTGAGCCAGTCCTCCAACGACGGCGGCATCAGGTAGGCGGTCTTGCGGTCCATGGTGATGAATCTGGACATGGCGAACTCCCGTTGCGCAGGGCGACAGCCATCATCTTCGCATGCTCACCAAGATTCGCTCACATCAACAAGACCGACGGGCTGCTAGGGTAACCCCGCCGTTACTCGCGGGAATTGCAACAGCTTCTCGTCCCGGCACCAACTTACCCTGAATGGCGCAGATGGCAACATTCGGGGGGAGCATGCTGTCCGGTTTGGCGGGCGCCGTAACTGAAACCAGGAGACGCGCAGAATGGGCGAGTGTGCGGGCACATTCGGCGTTGGCGGCTGTCGATGTTTGTTGGAAGGTCACGATCGCATGCAGACTATCGCTTGCCATATCTCCACCGCCGCCACAGCCGCCGACCAGCAAGGCAATCGTTATGCCACCCAATACAAGCAATTTTCGCAATAATCGATGTGTATTCATACAAACAATCTCCTCAATAATTAATGTGAATTTATTCGGTGATTCTAAGGCGGCCCGCAGCCTGAGCGAAGCTCGCAAGCTGCAAAGCAGTCTTGCAATTTCAGCAAATTATCCTGCTCATGGTGGGTGGCACCACCTAACTGAATCGCAGCCTTTGCCTGCGTCCCAATCAATCAGGCGCGCAGCGGCGGAATAGTCGCTAAAACAGCCTCTTGCATTAAGTGCACGGCTGCTTTGCATGAGCTGATATAGGTGAAAAGAACGGGGTCGCATATTCTTGTGAGCAAGGCCAATGCGTGACACTCCGCTACTGAGTGTTTACGTCGCTGATTGAGAAAATACTCAGCTTGCCATCGCCCATAAGAAAGGAAGTTTTCATGTCATCAGTGCTTTTTTCCAACGTCAATATTTTTGACGGGACAGGTGAAGGACTGTTCCGCGGTGAAGTATTAGTCGAGGGGCAACGGATCAAACGTGTCGCTCGTGGCTTAAGGGGCATCTCGGCGCCGGGCGCCCGATTCATTGATGGCCATGGGGCGACTTTGATGCCAGGATTGATCGAACCCCATGCGCATCTGTCCTTCTTGTCGTCGGTTAACCGGATTTTCAGGGAAAAGGTGCTGCCGCCCGAAGAGCATCTGTTAGTCACTGCCTACAATGCGCGCGTTTTGTTGGATGCAGGCTATACATCGGCCTATTCTGCCGGCTCGAAGGGGCCGCGCTTCGAGATCGCTCTGCAAAAAGAATTGAAAGCAGGCTATTTGGCTGGACCCCGGCTCGTGAGTTCAACTTTCGAGCGCCCGGCCGGCGCGGACAAGGAGCGCGATGGCCCTGAGGGTATCCGGGCCTTTGTGAAGAGCATGGCGAAAGAGGGGGTCGGCTCGATCAAGCTTCTACTGTCGGGAGATGATGCTTTCGGCTCAGGTGGCTCGCAACAGGTCTACTATTCGGAAGAGGAAGTTGCCGCCGCTGCAGATGAGGCAAAAACAGCCGGGATCTGGCTGGCAGCGCATGCGCAGGCACGCGAAAGCGTCAAAATGGCAGTTCGGCACGGCTTCCGCATCGTGTATCACTGCACTTACGCCGACGAGGAAGCCTTGGACATGCTGGAAGCCAGCAAGGATAGAATCTTCGTCGCACCAGCCATTGGCATCGTCTATGCCAAAGCCTATCTTGGCGAGGCGTTTGGCTTCAGCCGTGAAGTGGTCGAGCGCTCCGGTTTTATCCAGCAAATCGAGCGCAATCAAGAAGTCTATGCGGCGATGCGACGGCGCGGCATCCGCGTTTTGCCAGGTGGGGACTATGGCTTCCCATGGAACCCGATTGGTGAAAATGCGCGTGATCTGGCACTGTTTGTAAAAATTTTTAATTATACGGAGGAAGAAACATTGGTGGCAGCCACCAGGCTGGGCGCGCAACTGATGGGAATGGAAAACGAACTGGGACAGGTGGCGGAAGGCTTTCTGGCTGACTTGCTGCTGATTGATGGTAATCCCCTGACCGATATCGGCATTTTACAAAAACGCGAAAATCTGCTGGCAATTATGCAGGATGGAAAATTTCATAAAGAGCCAGTGGCGACCTTGCATTCGCACGATGACGGGCGAGGTGAGGTGAGGGAAAAATAAAAAACGATACTTCAACTGGAGCCAGCGGCATCAGACATCAAGTAACAATACAAATCAGGAGACAAAAATGCAGCACTTTCCTCAATCAGCCAGCCAATATCCGCGAGCATCGCTCGCTTGGTATGCACTGTTCGTATTCATCATTGCCGCAACATTGGCATTTGTAGATAAATCCATCATTACATTGCTCGTTGCGCCGATCCGCCAGTCGCTGGGTGTTTCAGATACCCAAATCAGCCTGCTGCAAGGGCTATCCTTTGTACTGCTCTACAGCGTCATGGGTATTCCTAGCGGATATCTGGTTGATCGCATGCAGCGCCGAAAATTGCTGGCCGCAGGCATCGCGCTATGGAGCGTCATGACGATGTTATGTGGTTCCGCCAATACTTTTGCCGAATTGTTTTTGGCGCGCGTTGGCGTTGGTGTCGGCGAAGCGATTTTGATGCCGGCAGTGTTTTCCATGCTGGCGGATTTTTTTCCAAGCGCTCAACGTGGCCGCGCGAATGGGATTTTTACGATCAGTACTTTTGCAGGCGGGCAGGGTGCCTTCATTATTGGCGGCCTGGTCTTGAAGTCTTTTCATGGCGCCGATTTCGACTGGCCGCTGCTGGGTATGTTGCCTCCGTGGAAAAGTGCGTTCATTGCGGTTGGTTTGCCTGGCTTGTTGGTCGCACTGCTGGTCTTGACCATCAAAGAACCGGCGCGCCAGCAGTTGCTCATCAAAACAAGTGACGCGGACGCGCCACAGGCAAAGGAATCGTTGCTGTCGTATCTGAAGGAGCGCCGCAAACTGTGGCTGGCGATTTTTGGGACATTCAGCCTGTGCGCATTTTCATCCTATGCGGTGCTTTCCTGGTTGCCGACTTTCTTCGCGCGCAAATATGGTCTTCCACCGGCCAGCGCTGGCGTCTTGATCGGATCGGTCGTCATGCCGTGCGGGATTTTGGGGTGCTTGGCGAGCGGTGTGCTCAGCGACTGGTTGAAGGCGCGCGGCACCTATGGTTCCCGGATGCTGATCTTCGTCTTGTCGTGGTTTGTCACCATCCCGTGCATTGCTGCATTGCCATTCCTGGGCACCTATCAGATGGCCCTGGTCGCTAGCGGCCTGTTCGGATTCGCCAACGCAATGGCGGTGGCGTCGATGCCAAGCGTGCTGCAGGATGTGACACGCAATCAGATGCGTGGAAAAATTACAGCGGTGCACTTGCTGCTGGTATCGATCTTCGGCATGGGGCTGGGACCTACTGCGACCGCACTGGTGACGGACAGGATTTTCAAGAGTGACCAGGGGCTGATCTATGCAATCTCGATCACGCCATTGCCTGCCATGCTGCTCGGACTTGTATTAACGGTCTATGGCATGAGGTTCTATCAGAAGGAAATGTCAGCGTTGGTACAGGCCTGGCCAACTGCAGTGCCCAAGACTGCGGCAGCTGTCCATTGATTCCGATTCTGAAAGATCAGCCATGCCAGTTCAATCCATCCCCACAGCGTTCATCGATCCCATCCATATTGACGGCGGGGCCGTCTCCGGCGTGTTGTCCAGCGATGGTGCCTGTCGGTCCTACAAAGGCATTCCGTTCGCGGCTGCTCCGGTCGGCGCCCTGCGGTGGCGGCCGCCACAAGCGATTTTACCTTGGGAAGGAGTGTTGCAGGCCGATCGCTATGGAGCCGCATGCCTGCAGCAGACCGTCCCGGAGGACTCTATCATGCGTCAGTTCTCTTTCGCCACGCCGGCGGAATGCGGTTTGGCGGAGGACTGCCTGTACCTGAATGTGTGGGCGCCAGCCGAATGCGGACGGCAATCGTTGCCGGTCATCGTCTGGGTTTTTGGCGGAGGACATCGATTCGGCAGCGGCTCGCATCCCGTGTCCGATGGCGAAAACCTGGCGCGCAAGGGCGCCATTGTCGTCAGTTTCAATTACAGGGTCGGTGCATTGGGTTATCTGGCACATCCGGCCTTAAGCGCGGAGAGTGGCGCGTCGGGGAATTACGCCAGCATGGACGTGATCGCGGCACTCCGATGGGTACAGAACAATATCGCAGCGTTTGGCGGCGATCCGGGTTGCGTGACCTTGTTCGGACAGTCTGCCGGCGCAGCCCATGTGAGCGTATTAATGGCGTCGCAGCAGGCACACGGTTTGTTTCAGCGCGCAATCGTGCATAGTTCTGGGCGCTTTAACGGCGGACCGATGGGGGCGCCGATGAAAACACTGGCTGAGGCGGAAGCCATCGGTGTGGCAACGCTGGCGCCGATGGGGGCCAATAGCCTGGCGCAGTTGCGCGCCGTGCCGGCCGCTGAACTGCTCGGAGGCGCCCGCGGAATTTGGGGACCCATCGTTGATGGCAAGGTCTTGACACACGCCGTGGATGACGTATTTACCAGCGGCGCGCAAATGAGGGTTCCGCTGCTGGCCGGCTACACCGCAAATGAAGCCGCGCCCTATCCGACGCCGGAGTTACAGAATAGTGCCGGGTTTATTGCATTCGCAACGGCTACTTTCAAGGACAAGGCCAAGCAATTTCTTGCCCTGTACCCGCATCAGGACGATGCGTTGGCCAAGGCATCGAGCTATCTGCTACGCCGTGATATGGGATTTGCGTTTCAGGCATTTCGTTTTGCTCAATTGCAGATGCAAACGGCGGGCATGCCTGTCTATTTGTTTAATTTCATGTGTGCGCCGCCGCTTCCGGAAGATTGCCATTTTCATGAACCCACTCCGCCCACCGGTTTTGGTGCCTATCACGGCGCCGAGCTCTGGTACGCGTTTAACAATCTGGCGTCCAAAGATTGGGATTGGAGCGACAGCGACCACCGATTGGCCGATGCAATGTCGAGCTATTGGATCAATTTTGCCAGCAATGGCGATCCGGCTGTTGAAGGTCTACCACATTGGCCGCGATTCGATGCGGCCGGCGCCAATACGCTATTGCTTGACCGCGAGATTGTGGCGGGGCGACCCGTCAATGAAGCCGCGCTGCGTTTTTTTGTCGATTGGTTCAGCCTTACTTGCTGATCGCGTCCAGCCAGCCCGTATTCGCCGGAACCAGCTTGCATGCGGCCGGCATTCAAAACACCCGTAATCAAAACGGCACGCCAATCCGGAGTGCCGCTGCTCCCCCGTTCCCGGCAACATGCATAACCATTCCCACTTGCCTGGATTGCGTCGTGCCGTACAGCCGGATGTCGTGTGCAAGGAATGCATGACAGGTTTGCGGCCCCGGCTAAATGCAAACCAGGCAGAAACCGATATTCTGATCATGGCTTTTGTAGCCGACCTACATCGAAAACGGTGCAAACGATCCTGACACGAGCAGGAAATCAATAATGGAGATAGTAATGAAAAAACAGTTTGTCAGCCTGACGCCAATTTGCCTGGCATTCGTGGCTCTCGCCGCACATGCGCAGTCGAACGTCAGAATCGGCGGATTCGTCGATCTCTCGATGGAACGTATCGATACCGGTCGGGGCTCGCTGACGCGCCAAAGCAGTGGCCAACTCAATCAAAGCCGCCTGACCTTTCAAGGTACCGAGGAGCTGGGGGATGGTAATGCTGCCGTGTTCGATCTTCAAATGCCGTTCAGTCCGGATACCGGCGCAGGCTCTTCGAATGGACTCTTCAGCCGAACTGCCACCGTTGGTTTGACCAGCGCGACACTGGGCAACCTGAAGGTCGGCCGTATGCAGGCGCTGTCCGACGAAACCATTGCCAGCTTCTGGGCCTTACGCTGGGGTGCTTCGACCAACTATTTCCTTTATTACGGCAATACGACCCAGCTGATCAGCAATGCGATTCGTTACGAAACACCGAGTCTCAAGGGCGCTGTGCTGTCGTTCCAGTACGCGGTCGACGAACATAACGGGGTCGGCAGCGTGATCGAGGGACAGGCCCGATATGCCTACGATAAATGGAAGGTGAATGGCGCGTATTACGTGTCCCGCAATCATGAGTTCGTTGAGCCGGGATCATCGGTGCACATCGGCACGCTGGGCACGTCGTACGACTTCGGTTTTGCCGTGCCATCCATCCTTTACCAGGATACCCGCACACGCAACGCCGTCGTCAATGAAACGAACAAGTATTCGCTTGCCTTGTCCGCCACGGTGCCGCTGCAGCAGCATTCGCTTTGGCTGGATTACGGCATCTTGCGAAACCGCAGCCTGAAGGACGCGAATGCGCACGCCGCGAGTGTGCGCTACGACTACAACCTGAGTAAAAGAACTTTCGTGTATGCCGGTATCGCTCAGGTGTGGAACCAGGCGAATGCCTATTACCAGCCGATGGGTGCTTCGGGATCCTATCCGGTGTTCACCTCGCCGACCGGTGTCAGTACCGGCTATGCGACGGCCTATAACGGCGGCAATACACGCTCCCTGATCGTGGGCATCCGCACGGCTTTTTAATAGCGCTGGCCCGGCTGCACCCGAATTTTCAGATAGGGCCGGGCTTGGATTCATTCTTATTCTTGGAACGTACATGACTCAACCTAGCCTGACACAAGCCAATGCCATCATCGCCGCGGCGCTCGGAAATTCGCAAGCGCGAGCGTTGCGGCCCATGGCTGTCGTTGTCGTTGATTCCGCCGGGAACCTGAAAGCGATGCAACGTGAAGATGGTGCCAGCATGTTCCGCATCGATATCGCTTGCGGCAAGGCCTGGGCCGCTGTCGCCATGGGGGTCTCAAGCCGGGCGCTGGTGCAGCGCGCAGCGGATAATCCGAATTTCTTTGCCGCTCTGGCCGCCACCAGCCAGGGTAAATTCATTCCGCAGACCGGCGCTGTACTGATCAAGGATGCGAACGGCCAGATCCTCGGTGCGGTCGGCGCCAGTGGCGGTAGTGGCGACGAGGACGAGTCGATCTGCATCCAGGGTATCGAGGCGGCCGGCCTGGTCGCAGCCTGATTCGATGACGAGCTCAACATGAATATACTTTCCTGCGGTTGTGGCATCGACATCCATGCGCATGTCATTCCGGAACATTTTCCAAGCTACCTGGGCAGCCGCGTACCGGCTGACTGGCCATCGATGGCGCCGGCGCAAGCCTGCCACCGCCATGTCATGATTTCCGGGAAAGTTTACCGAACCGTCTCGGACCGTTGCTGGAGTCCGTCGAAGCGCATCGAGGATATGGACGGCATGGGGCTGGACTTGCAGGCGATCTCGCCGATGCCTGAGTTGCTGTCGTACTGGATGGAGGCGAAAGACGCGGCGCAGCTGTTACGCTACATTAACGAACAGATCGCTGAAATGGTCGGCCTGTCAGCGCAACGCCTGTGCGGTTTGGCTGCCATTCCGCTGCAGGATATGGATATGGCGATCGCCGAGCTCGACTATGTTGTCGATAAACTGGGCTTTGCAGGGGTCGAATTGGGCAGCAATGTCAACGGCAAGCCGATCGGCGCTCCAGAATTTCTGCCGTTCTTTGCCGCAGCCGAAGCCAAGGGCGTCGCGGTATTCGTGCATGCATTGCGTCCTGTCGGCATGGAGCGCCTGGTTGGGCCGGGGCAATTACAGCAGGCGTTGGCCTATCCCAGCGATGTCGGTCTGGCGGCCGCCTCGGTGATCACCTCGAATCTGCTCGAACGGCATCCTGGCCTGCGCATCGCTTTCAGTCACGGTGGCGGTACGCTGGCCATGTTGTTGCCCCGGCTTGAGCAGGCACGCCGCGTTTTTCCAGCCTTGGCAGAGCAAATGCCGACGTCGCCAACGCAACAGGCGCGCAAGCTTTTCTATGACTCCCTGGTATTCGACGCCGCTACGCTGAACCATCTGGTGACGTCTTTTGGCGCGGGCCAGATCATGATCGGCACCGACTATCCATTTGCGTTTCACGACCAGGCGCCGCTGGCGCAGATCTATGAAGCCATTGCCGACCCCGGACTTCGCCAAAAATTAGTGGCAGAAAATGCCGCGCGCTTTCTTGACCTTCCTCCCTCTTTTCAACCAGGAATCTTATGCGCTCTCCCTCTCTAGCCGGTTCTCTGCGCAGCATTGCCATCGGTGTCACCGATCTCGCCGAAGCCGAGCAATTCTATGTTTTTACTTGGAATCTTTCCGTCGCCGCGCGCAGCACCGACGCGGTCTACCTGCGGGGCACAGGGGCGGCGCACCACATCCTCTCATTGCATCGCAGTAAGGTCGCCGAAGTGCGTCATGTCACGTTTGCCGTTGAAGCCGAGCCGGATTTGACGACGATCGCCACCCGCGTCGTGGAGCATGGCGGCAGTGTCGTGCATGCACCCTGCCTGGTCGACGAGCCCGGTGGCGGCACGGCGATTTTGATCCGGGATCCACAGGCCCGCCTGCTGCGGTTTGTCCACGGCGCCGAAAGCCACGCCGATGTCGCACAGAAGGCTGATCATCCGATCAAGATCACGCACGTGGTGTTCAATAGCAGTGATGTGGCAAGCGCCCAGCGCTTTTACGAACAGGCTCTCGGCTTCACGCTCTCGGACCGCACGCGCGTCATGGCATTTATGCGATGCGGCAGCGACCACCATAGCATTGCGTTGGCCGATGCAGACAGCAACACGCTGAACCACATAGCCTTCCTGATGCCAGACCTCGATTCGGTCATGCGTGGCGGCGGCCGCATGAACGACGCCGGCTATCACATCGAATGGGGTGTCGGCCGTCACGGTCCCGGCAACAATGCCTTTGCCTATTTTGTCGGTCCTGCCGATTTTGTCATCGAATACACCGCGGATGTGCAGCAGGTGGACGACACCTATGTCGCCGGCGGTCCGGATGACTGGAAATGGCCGCCGGGTCGGTTCGACCAGTGGGGCATATCGGCGCCGCCGTCAGACCGCATCAAGCAGGCGCAGCGCAAAATAAAATTCGCCGAGTACTGAACATGCGACCAGGCACTTCGGCGCCAGCAGCAGTTTTTTTAACCAATCCAAAAGGAAGCACAATGAAATTCGTTACCTACCGCTCTGGCTCCGAGGTGCGCCTGGGAGTACTCGATCATGATGCCGTGATCGATGTCAACCACGTGCAGCCGGATATTCCATCCGATCTGCGCGCCGCGCTGCGCGCTGGCGTGGATTTGGTTGGCAGTGCCAAAAAGGTGATCGAACTGGCGACGCCCGAACAGCGCCTGTCACTGGATAGCTTGACGCTGGCACCGGTGGTGCCGGAACCGGGAAAAACCATTTGCCTGGGTCTCAACTATTACGACCATGCCAAGGAAAGCGGACGTGAAAAACCGGATTATCCCTGGTTTTTCTACCGCGGTACGACCTCGCTGCTGGCTCATGGCGAGGCAGCGCTACGCCCATCCGTGTCGGAAAAATTCGATTACGAAGCCGAACTGGCGGTGGTGATCGGCAAACGTGCCCGCCATGTCACGCAGGAGCAGGCACTCGACTACGTGTTCGGTTACACCTGCTTTAACGATATCTCCGTGCGTGACTACCAGAAGCGCACTCCCCAGTGGACCATCGGCAAAAATTTTGATCGTACCGGTGGCTTCGGTCCCGTACTGGTGAGCGCCGATGCCTTGGCGCCGGGCGCCGCAGGCCTGCGCATTCAAGGCCGCCTGAATGGCGAGATCATGCAGGATGCGAACACCAGCGACATGATCTGGAATGTCGCCGAAACGATCGTGCTGCTCACGCAATGCATGACACTCGAACCTGGCGACGTGATTGCGATGGGGACGCCGGCTGGCGTTGGACAGGCGCGTACACCGCCTGTATGGATGAAGCATGGCGATCGCTTCGAGGTCGAGATCGAAGGCATCGGTTTGCTGGTCAACACCGTGGAAGACGAGGTCTTGTAATCATGAACGATGATTTTGACGGCAGCAGTGTGGACGTTGTGGTCATCGGCTTCGGGCCATCGGGCGCGGTGGCCAGCGCCTTGCTGGGACAGGCAGGCTTGAATACGCTGGTCATTGAGCGTCAGCCAGCGGTCTATGAAAAGCCCAGGGCGATTGCGCTGGACCACGAGATCATGCGTGTTTTCCAGCAAATTGGCGTTGCCGATGAGGTTGTGCGGTGGAGCGCTCCATTCACGCCGTCCGAGTATTATGGCGCCGATGGGCAACTGATCAAGCGCTTGGCGACCGTCGCGCCACCGTACCCTCTGGGCTATACGCCATCGATGGTCTTTACGCAACCACCAGTGGAAAAAGCCTTGCGCCTGCGGGTCGCTTCCATGCCCAACGTGCAGGTCGCCTTGGGCCAGGAGTTTGTCTCGTTGACGCAAGACGCCGAGCGCGTTTCGCTCAGCATCCTTGGTGACGACAGCGTGATGCGTAAGGTGACTTCGCGTTATGTACTGGCCTGCGATGGCGCGTCGAGCACGGTGCGTGGCGCTTTGGGCATAGAGCTGGAAGATCTCGAATTCGACGAGCCATGGCTGGTGGTTGACGTGCTGGTGAATGAGAGTGCACTGGATAAATTGCCGCAGACCAGCGTCCAATATTGCGAGCCTGAGCGACCATGCACGTATGTGATCGGACCGGGCAATCACCGGCGCTGGGAGATTTCATTGCTCCCTGGCGAAGACCCGGCCTACATCGCTACGGAGGAGGGCGCCTGGAGCCTGCTGCGGCGCTGGATCACACCGGACGATGCGAGCCTGTGGCGCCAGGCATGTTATCGATTTCATGCATTGGTGGCACGCGATTGGCATCGTGGCCGGGTATTCATCGCAGGCGATGCCGCCCATCAGCAGCCGCCTTTTCTGGGACAGGGCATGTGTCAAGGCATACGGGATGTCGCCAATCTGAGCTGGAAGTTACGCGCCGTCCTGAGCGGTCGGGCTGATGGAAGATTACTCGACACTTATGCTCAGGAGCGCGGTTGTCATGTGCGTCAGCTAACAGGCAGGATCAAGGAGATTGGTCGTGTCATCTGTGAGCGCAATCTGGACGCTGCGCGCCTGCGTGATGCCGAATTGCTGGCAGAAGCCGGCGGCCAGATCAAAACTACCGCCCGTCAGGACATCATTCCACGCCTGGATGCGGGCTTGCTGTCCTTGAAGGGCGGTAGTGCGACGGGCAGCCTGTTTCCCCAGCCTAAAGTGGCATATGGTGGACATGACGTGCTACTCGATGAAATCAGCGGTTGCGAATGGCGGGTAGTGATTCAGATGCCACTGTCCAATGTTCCGGTTGTTGTCAGGAATGCCATTGCCGGCTTTGCGACCCTGATCTGTTTGTCCACGGCGGCGGGTACCGCTGCCGTTCAGCCTCATACGCAGGAAATCGAGGTAGTCGAGCTGGAAGGTGTGATGGCGGCCTGGTTCGACCGGCACCACTGTGTGGCGGCACTGGTCCGGCCAGATCATTATGTGTTCGGCACGGCCGCTGGCGTTGCAGAGTTGATGGCGCTTCTGGACGAAGTCTCGGCAGTGCTTCGCTGAATGGCCCAGTAGGCGGTTGGCAGTCTGTCGGGCAGCGACCATTTGTCTTAACAAGCACGTACCACAGGAGCATTTTCCCTTTTTTGCATAGCAGCTTTGTGCACGACGGAATGCTCTTGAGCCCTGGAGCGGCTATGGTAATGGTTCCAAGCAATATCACGGCCGTAATGAAGAAATCACGTAGAGGGACACATAATGAGCAAATTTGAATTTTGGTATGACCATGTCGGCGTCAGCGTCCCCGATCTGGCCGAGGCAATTGACTGGTGGGAGCGCATCCTGGGTTTTACGCTGGAACGACGTAATGTGATCGAAGCGATTCCCGCGACCATCGCCATCATGAAAAACGGAAATTTGCGGGTCGAATTGTTCGAAGTGCCTGGCGCGAAAGCGGCTTCCGAAGACCGCTCCCAGCCGAACCAGGACGTCTGCACCTATGGTAACAAACACATCAGTTTCGCAGTCGAGGACGTTGTCGCCCTGTCCGAGGAAATGGGGGCACGCGGTGCCGATATCGTCTGGGTCAAGAAATTTCCATTTGGTTCGAACATGTTCATTCGCGACAACGCCGGCAACCTGATCGAATTTGTCCAGCGGCCAAAACCGGCCTTCGAAGCCACTACCTTGTAGGCACATCATGTCAGCCATGTTCGATTTTATTATCGTTGGGAGCGGCTCGGCCGGATCGGTACTGGCCAATCGCCTTAGCGCAGACCCATGCAACCGGGTTTTACTACTCGAGGCGGGCGGCATGGATAATCAATTCACGGTACCGATGCCGGCCGCGTTTTATGCATTGCTTAAGGATCCATCGGTCAGCTGGCAGTACATGAGCGAACCGGAAGCCAACGCCGCCGAGCGTACCTTTCCCTTGCAGCGTGGCAAGGTGGTGGGGGGGACGGGCACGGTGAATGGCATGACCTATTCTCGTGGCGATGCCTCCGATTATGATGAATGGCATGCACTGGGCTGCGATGGCTGGGCGTACGAGGATGTGCTGCCCTACTTTAAACGGGCCGAGTCGAACTGGCGCGGCGAAACCACCTATCATGGCGGCGCCGGCCCGATGAGCGTAGTGCGATCGAAAACCGCTCATGACCCGTTCTATCCGGCGATGATCGGCGCTGCCCGGAGTTTGGGTTGCCCGATCAATGACGACATCTGCGGTCCAAGTTCGGAAGGTTTTGCCCAGGTCGAGTTTTCCATTTCGAAAAAGGGACGCCGTGCCAGTTCCGCGCGCGCTTACCTGCATCCAGCGTTGAAACGCAAGAACCTGACACTGGAGGTACGCTCATTGGCACAGCGTATTCTCTTGAAAGATCATCGCGCGGTGGGGGTGGAGTATCTGCAGGGTGGCAAACTCATCCAGGCCCACGCCAGTCGCGAGGTGATCCTGTGCGGCGGCGCCTATAACTCTCCCCAATTGCTGATGTTGTCCGGGATCGGACCTGCTGATGAACTGGCGCGATTGGGCATTTCACCTTATCTGAATTTGCATGGCGTTGGACAAAATCTGCAAGACCATGCGGTAGTTGCGATGTCTTACCAAGCGAAGGGAAACATCAGCTTTCACAGGGAATTACGTTTTGATAAGGTCGCGTTGTCGGCATTGCGCTGGCAGTTTTTTGGCAGCGGGCCGCTATCACAACTGCCACTGACTTGCTGGGCTTTCCGCAAGACCCAGCCGGAAATGAAAAAAGCTGACGTGCAATTTTTCTTCAGTCCAGTGGCGTTGAACGCCCAAATCTGGTTTCCTGGCGTACGCAAAGGGACAGGGCATATCGTGACCGCGCGCAATGCCGTGCGTTATCCGTCCAGTCGCGGGACGGTCACGCTGCGCTCGAAGCTGGCCTCGGACGCGCCTGTGGTGAAAAATAATTTGTTGAGCGAACCGGAAGATGTGGCGACCCTGATGCGCGCAATCCGGCAGACACGGGAATTGATGGCGACTGCGCAACTGGCGCCCTTGCTGGAGCGTGAGCTGAGTCCGGGACCATCTGCGCTGAGTGATGTGGATCTGGAAAAATTCGTGCGTGAAAACGCCCGTCCATCGTGCCATCCCAGCGGTACCTGCGCAATGGGCGTCGGCCTGGACGCGGTCGTCGATCCGCAACTGCGCGTGCATGGCATCGGCGGGCTGCGGGTCGTAGACGCTTCCATCATGCCGCGTATTGTCGGCGGCAACCTGAATGCGCCGATCATCATGATCGCTGAAAAGGCAGCCGACATGATCCTGGGGACTCCGGCAGACAGGCCGGCAATGCGGCGCGAGGAGGTGCTCTTGCAGCCAGAGCGCACCGCGATCGAGCTGTGACGATGGACTGGTGCAGCGATTCCGGCGTCAGCATTCATTACGACCTTGCTGGACAGGGTGAGCGGACCCTGGTGTTCATCCATGAGCTGGGTGGGACGCTGCATAGTTGGGATGAACTCGTGACAATGTTCAATGGGGATTTTCGATGTTTGCGTTTCGATCAAAGGGGCGCCGGCGAGTCCGAAAAAGTTCGCAGTGCTTTTTCTGCTGACGATCATGCCAATGACTTGCAGGCGCTGCTTGCTTTCCTCGGGTTACGTCAACCCTGCGTGCTGGTTAGCCTTGCGGCGGGAGCGACTGTCGCGTTGGCATTTGCGCAGCGTTATCCCGCCGCTGTCGAGGCGCTGATCCTGTGTGCGCCGGCAACCGGCGTTAGCGAACAAAGACGCGCCTATCTTGCACAGCGCGCAGCGCTCGCGATCGAACATGGCATGCAGTCCATTGCCGAGGATTCCTTGGCACGCTCCTATCCGCCGCATTTGATCCATGACGAAGCCGTGTATCGCCGATATCGCGGACGTTTTCTGGCCAACGATCCACTCGGTTATGCCCATGCCAACCACGCGTTGATGGCTTTTACGCTTGACTCGGTTGTGGTTGCCATTTCGATGCCATGTTTGTTGTTGGCCGGGAAGCATGACGTTTTGCGTCCATTGCCTGAGATCGAGCAACTCAGGAGGCAATTGCCGCATGCTCAATTGGAGTGCATTGATTCTGGCCATCTGATGGCGGTTCAGAATGCAGCCGCAGTCGCTGCGGCGATGCGGGCCTTTTTTTCAAAGCTGGGACTGCATCCGACCAGGCGCGATCGCCCACCGGCGTTTCGCACCAATCTGGCATCAATGACTTATCTGGAGAGTGATTATGAATAGCAAGAAAGCACTGCTGTTGGTGATGATGGAGCCGCCCGCCGCGCTCGAAGAAGAGTTTCATGACTGGTATGACAGCGAGCATCTGCCGCAGAGACGGTCGTTGCCAGGCGTCGAGAGTGGCGCCCGCTGGATCTGCCTCGAAGGCTGGCCGCGCTGGATGGCGATGTACGACCTGGCATCGAGTGCCGTGTTGGAAACCCCTGAGTATGCGGCGGTTTCAGGGCCCAATTCCACGCCTTGGTCAAAACGGATCTTGCCGCGCACGGTGGGGCGCAGCAGGGTGACGCTACAGGAGCTCGCTGATCATTCCGGCGTGATAGGCGAGGACCGGGCGGTGGCGCGTCTGCTGCTGATGCGCTTCCCGCACGTCAGCGCACAGGGCCAGGAAAGTTTGATGGCAGAGATTTCCGCAATGTTTGGTCAGCAAAACGGCTTGCTGCAGATACGATATTTTTCGCAAACAGATAAGGCTGACAATAACTTGTATGCGCTGGCAGCATTTGACCGCGTTGCGGCGCCGTCGGCAATGAGCACCGCCTTGCAACAGGTGTCCAGCGCAGCGGACATCTTTAATTATTACGCCCCGTATCATCGGGCCTGAGCGTCAACCGACGGAGTGCTTCATGTCTGCCAATTTAAATTTTTCGACAGGTAACATTATCTCGGGAGGTTGCAAAATCGCTTACCGGATCGATGGTGCTTTGGATCGTCCCTGGCTGATTTTCAGTAATTCACTGGCCACCACCATGTCTTTATGGGATGGCCAGGTAAGCTATCTTGGTCAATCTTTCCGCATTTTGCGCTATGACCAGCGTGGTCACGGCGCTTCCGCGATACCGGACCACCCTTGCACGTTTGCCGAACTTGCCGACGATGTGATTGCGCTGATGGATCATCTGGGCATTGAGCAAGCGGCGCTGGCGGGGGTTTCAATGGGGGCAGTCACGGTCTTGAGCCTGGCGGCGCGTTATCCGCAGCGCGTCGAACGGGTACTTGCCTGTGATGGACAATGGCAGGCGCCAGCAGGGGCGGCGCAAGCATGGGCCGCGCGCATCGCCACAGCGGGCGAGTCTGGTATGGCGGAATTGGTCGATCCAACCCTTGCGCGATGGTTTTCCCCGGCTTTTCTTGCAGGTCAATCGGCAGCTCTTGAAAAGGTCCGCGAAATGATCGCATCGACCCCGGCCCAGGGTTTTATTCAATGCGCACGTGCCTTGCAAGCGTATGAACTGCGTGAAGAAATCGCGGGCATTCGTGTGCCTTGTCTGCTTTTGGTCGGGGCGGACGATGGCGCGCTACCCGGGGTCATGCGGCAGATGGCTGATGCAATACCAACCGCTGGCTATGTCGAGGTGGCCAATGCCGGCCACTTGCCGAATATCGACTGTAGCGACACGTTCAATGCCGAGGCGGCACATTTTCTGATGGCAGGCAGCGACCGGCATGGAGCTTTCATATGACGCGGATTTGCATGCCTGCCCGGCAGGATATGAACGAACGCCAACAGCAAGTTTTTGACGCCACCGTTAGTGGATTGCGTGGCAAGGCGCCGGCGCCGCTGGCAGCGTGGCTCGTCAGCCCGGAACTGGCAAGTCGGGCCCAGCACCTCGGCGAATTTGTACGTTATTCCACTTCCTTGTCCGCCAATCTGTCGGAACTTGCGATCTTGGTCACAGCCCGATATTGGACCTCTCACTACGAGTGGTACGCTCACAAGAAAGAAGCTCTGAAGGCGGGGCTCGATGAGTATATTATTGACTGTATCGCTGCACGCACTGTGCCGGAATTTGTTGACCAGCAGGAGCGAGTAGTCTACCAGCTCAGTAATTGTTTGCACTTGAACCATATGGTCAGCGAGGAAATTTATGCCGAGGCAGTTGATCTGCTTGGGGAAAAGGGAGTCGTTGAGCTGGTTGGTATCATTGGCTATTATACTTTCGTGGCCATGACACTAAACGTTTTTGAAATCGGTCTACCATCGGGAGTGGCTGCTGATTTGTCCGATTTGCCGTAGCAGGGTGCCTGGCTGGTTTACGTTGAGACGGATGGAAAGAAATGGAGTCACGATGGATTTGGCAAAACTTCAAATGTTTGTGAAGATTGCGGAACTGGGTAGTTTATCTAAAGCATCTGCGCAATATGATATGGGACCATCGACGCTGAGCCGGCAAATGTCGGCTTTCGAGCTGGAGTGCAAAGGTAGGCTGTTCCTGCGTACTGGCCGCGGCTTGGTCTTGACGGAACTCGGGCAGAAAATTTTGCCACAGGCAAAGGCATTACTGCACGATGCAGCGTGTCTGTCGGATGAAATCAGGGGTAGTGCTGGCGTCCCTCGCGGAACGGTGCGTTTGGCGGTGGTGCCATCGATGACAGCACCGCTTGTCGCACGCATTATTCTTGAGGCGCGTAAACGTTATCCCGAAGTAATAATACATGTGACCGAAGGATTCAGCGGACAAATCGAGGAATGGCTGGCGCTCGGGCGTGTTGATCTTGGCTTCGTATTGCGTCCAAGTGCCAATAGTGTGACCGACAAGCCACTCGCCTATTCCCAACTGTGTCTGGTCGGCGCTATAGGCGATTCCTTGACCGAAGACGATGAGGTCGATTTTTGTCATCTCGCCGGGCAGTCCATTTTGTTGCCTTCTCAGCCCAGCACCTTTCGTTCGTTCCTTGAACAGATTGCCCGCCGCAATGGCGTCAGTTTTAAAGTGGTTGCCGAGATCGACTCGGTCGCAATCATGAAGGAAGTGGTCGCCGCCGGTGTTGGTTACGCATTGTTGTCCGCTACTACCGTGCAGCAGGAAGTCGACCAGAAAATACTGAGTATTTCACGGCTTATTAATCCGCAAATTTCACGGCGCGTCTATTTAAGTACTACGGCGCAAAAAACAGGTGATTTGGCAACGCGCGAGATTTCAAGATTAATTAGGCAGGTTACTGAAGAAATACTCGGTGTGGTGAACGAACCAGTAATTGATGCAGTTGCTAGTTCTTCAGAGTCAGTTGCGCCAATGGAGGGAGCGTTTTATGTGCCGAATCCTGAGTAATTTTGTTGTAGATAAAGTTATTTGACAATTATTTTCTCATTTTCTAAATTTTAGGTAGTGCAGTTTTTCAATTAAAATATTTAAACAGGATAATTTATGAAGATTTTTTTGAAAATTTTAATTTTAAATTTTTTTATTTTTTTATTTTTTAACGTATCTGCTGCTGATCGCGGAACAAAAGAAGAGGCGGTGGTGCTTGTTAATAGAGCAGCTGAATATATAAGAAAAAACGGAAAAGATAAAGCTATTACTGAATTTAATAATCAAAACGGTCAATTTATTGATAGGGATATGTATATATTTTCTATGGATAAAAATATGATTATTCTTTCCCATAACAATAAAAAAATTATTGGAAGGGATTTTAGTAAATTCAAGGATGGTGAGGGGAAAATGATGAGTTCAGAGATGAAGGAAATATTGGGTGAGAAAGGTTCGGGGTGGATATATTATAAATGGCCAGATCCAGTTAGTAATGGTTTGCTCGATAAGGCATCCTACTTGGTAAGAGTAAATGATATCATTATTGGATGTGGGATATATAGATAGTTCTGCAGAGGTGGGAAGGTGGGGCATTGTTTCATGGGCAGTGGTGCCATATACGAGTTGTTGTTCCAGCAACAGGACGAGCAGCCCAATGGGGACCTCGAAAAATGGTATGGACGCCTTCCTCCTCCAGGCAGAGGAGCGACGACAAGAAACGTCGTATGAGCACAATGATGGAATGAGGGTTCGCACAACCCGGAGGCATCAATGTGCCAAAGTGGAGTTGTCGGAACGAACCACTTGAGGGAAGGAGAACCCACCATGGATATCACCAAATATGGAGTAGATACCGCCAAGGCCGTATTCCAGTTGCACTGGGTCGAGTCAGAGACTGGTGAGATATTCAACAAGCAAGTCAAACGGGCCAAGTTCCTAGAGCATTTCGCGAACCGTTCTCCGTGCCTAATTGGCATGGAGGCATGTGGCGGATCGCATCACTGGGCCAGACGTCTGACGGAGATGGGACATGAAGTAAAGCTGATGCCGGGCAAGTCGGTCAAGGCTTTCGTCAACGGAAACAAGAACGACGCCGCCGACGCGCAGGCGATCTGGACGGCAGTGCAGCAACCGGGACTCAGGTCGGTGGCGATCAAGACGGAGGCGCAGCAGGCCGTGCTCGCTCTGCACCGCATGCGACAGCAGCTCGTGAAGTTTCGCACGATGCAGAGTAATGGCCTGCGCGGCTTGTTGACCGAGTACGGCGAAGTGATGACCGTTGGCCGCGGGGGGCTAAACCGGGCTATGCCTGAGGTACTGGCCAGATTGAACGAACGTCTGCCGGCCGTGCTGATTGACACATTACGCGAACAGTGGGACATGCTCGGCAAGCTTGATGGGCAAATCGCACAGATTGAGGCACGGTTACTGGTGTGGATGCAGCAAGATAAGGCCTGCAAGACGATTGTCGACATCCCTGGTGTTGGTCTGCTGACGGCAACGGCGGCAGTGGCGACGATGGGCAAAGCCAGCGCCTTCAAGTCGGGAGCGTGGCTGGGCCTAGTGCCGAGACAGGTGGGCACGGGCGGGCGGGTGCGTCTAATGGGCATCAGCAAACGTGGCGACACCTATTTGCGCACCTTGCTGATACACGGTGCCAGATCTGTGCTGGCCAGTGTGAAGGAGCCGGGAAAGTGGTTGCAGGAAATTGGCAAACGTCGGCCTGCCAACGTGGTGGTGGTGGCGCTTGCCAACAAGACGGCGCGGACGATTTGGGCGTTGCTTGCCTATGATCGAAAATATGATTCGAGATACGTTGGCATCAACATCGCCTGATCGCCAACGCGACGGGTGACGAAAAAATCGCAAGTAGATAAAAGGTTGCGCAAGGTGTGAGTGTGATGGCGAACAGGTCAGACCGTGGCCCACCAAACCTGCGGGGGGTTATGGACTTAAAGTCCGATCGAAAATTCAGGCGTGGGTCAGCGGATTCCATCGGGGCCAGCAGGATTTAATCTGCATAAAGGCCGGATATAAAACTGCAGCCTTACTTGTCTGTCAGCACACAAAAAAACCTTGGCAAGTGGGAGGCGTCCATATAAAACCCCGCCAGTCATGGCATGATGTTGGGGCACTAATTCTGACCTTGTCCCCATGATCAAAACAAGTCTGTTTGCCGACCAGGAGCGCGAAGCGAAGCTGAACAAGTTGGGCGATGCGCTGCGGGTGATGGAACAGCACGTCAACTTCGCGGCGTTGGCCGAAGAGGTCGACCGTGCGGCACCACGCCCGAGCCGCGAGCGCGGCGGCCGCCCACCATTTCCGACCGAATTGATGATTCGTGTCCTGCTGATCCAGCAATTGTTCAACTTGAGCGACGAGCAACTGGAATTCCAGTTGCTCGACCGCCTGAGCTTCCAGCGTTTCGCCGGGCTGCGTTCGAGCAGCCAGATTCCAGACCGGACGACGATCTGGACCTTCCGGGAGCGCCTGATCAAGGCTGGTGCCAGCGAGAGCATCTTCGACGCGGTCAACCAGCAGTTGGCCAGGCACGGCTACATCGCGCGCGGCGGCCAGATGATCGACGCGAGCATCGTGCAGGCACCAAAGCAATCGCTGAACAAGGACGAGAAAGCCATCGTCGATGAAGGCGCGATGCCGGTGCAATGGAAGCCGGCCAAACGCCGCCAGAAGGACCTTGACGCGCACTGGACGAAGAAACACGACAAGTCCTACTTCGGTTACAAGGTGTCGGCCAATGCCGACAAGCGCTACAAGCTGGTGCGCGAGATCAAGGTGCGCACGGCCAGCGAGCACGACACGCTGCACTTCGAAGACGTGCTCGATCCAGCCAATACGAATCGCAACATCCTGGCCGATAAGGGCTACGTCGATGGCGAGCGCGAAGCGCGACTGAGTCAGCAGGGATGGCGCATGCACATCCAGCGCAAGGGCAGCAAGGGCAAGCCGATTTCGGCGGCCCAGCAGCGGCGCAACCACCGCATTGCCAAGACCCGCGCTCGCATTGAGCATGTGTTTGCCGGTTTGGCACACATGGGCGGCAAGGCGCTGCGTTGCATCGGTTTGGCACGC
The DNA here is from genome assembly GCA_040389645.1 of Pseudomonadota bacterium. Classification (GTDB taxonomy): domain Bacteria; phylum Pseudomonadota; class Gammaproteobacteria; order Burkholderiales; family Burkholderiaceae_D; genus Rugamonas. The sequence goes on from JAZJZT010000086.1 coordinate 123,613, forward strand.
GCGACGCTGCATTTGAATTGGAAGATCGCTGCCTACAACTTGCAGCGTCTGGTCTACCTGAAGGAGGCCAGAATCGAGGCGTTCTGACGCCGCCAACAATCTGGCAAATTTTCCGGTGAGCCAAACTCATTTATTGACAAAGGCCCAGTCCGGAAAACAACATTGACTTGTTCCAGATCGATCTCAATCCGTTTGACCAGGGTGCGAATCAGCTCGCGTTTTTCTGCAAATTCCATGTTGTCGATACTGCCGGCCACTTTCGCGGCAAAGTCTTCCAGGCGCCCGACAATCAATTGCAATTCATTCCTGGAGATTGCCTCATTCTGTATCTGTTCGATTTGATCCTCCAGTCCCTTCTGCCGTTCGCGTAAACGCGTCATGCGCGACTCGAACTCATCCTTCTCCAGATAGCCTTCGCTATAGGCATCGATCATGCGAACCACGCCCTGACGGCATTGGCGCAACCGGTTGCTCAAGCTGCATCGCGAGACGTCGTCGTCGATCGGCTGCGCCAGCGCTTGCAGGCGACGCTCGTATTCCTGCGTCAACCGGTGTGGTTCCATGAGCAAACTGCGCACCTCCTGCCACACCGCCTGCTCCAGGCGATCCGTTCTGATCTGGGTGTTTGTACAGACGCGTTTTCCGTCAAAGCGATTGGCGTCACCGCCGGTACAACGGTAATACGCATAACGGCACACCTCTCTTAAGAAACACAGCGCAGACGGCTGATTTTTAGAGGGTTTTATCCAAGCTGATCTCCAGCGACGAGCTTCATGCCCATGTTCTCAGCACGCTTTGTCAGGTTCCGAAGCACACTCTGGCGGTAGCGCTCCTCGTAGTAGTCCTGTCCCCGGTCAGTATATTCCTCTCCCTTGGTTAGCATGGTGTAGATCAGCCGTGCAAGTTTGTGGGCGACGGCGGAGATCGCCTTGGGCTTGTCCATGCGCCCGCACATGCGTCTGAAGTACGCACCGAGTGCCGAGTGGCTGGTGCGCAGCGACGTCGCGGCCATTCGCAGGGCCTGCGCCGCGCGGTTCGTGCAGCGCTTGGTCTTGCCGCTCATGACCTTGCCACCGGTGATTTTTGTGCCGGGGCATAGGCCTAGCCAACTTGTAAAGCGGCCCACGGTGGGAAAGCGCGTCATGTCCGCTCCCGTCTCGGAAATTACCGTCAAGGCGGTGGTCACGTCGATGCCGTCGATGCGCGTCAGATCCACGCCGCATATTTTGTACAGGTGGGTGCGTAAATCGAACTTCGGTGCATTGCGCGTGCGGCCGCGCCGCCTACTTTTGGCGGGATCGCCAGTATGGGTTTGCATGTCCCGCATCTGTTGTTCGATTTCCTTGTCGCATTCATCGATCTGGGCGCCGATGAAATCGAACATGCTCAGTGCCTGCCTGAGGGCGAATAGATGCTCGGCCCGCCAATTGCCCTGTAGGCTTTTGGCGATCTCATCGCTGCTGGCATGGATGCGCACATCCTTCATTGCAGCCAGAACCTGTCCATCGCGTTCACCGGCGGCAATGGCGCGCAGAATTCTTTGGCCAGTCTCGCCGACCACGTCGGAGATCACGTTGGCCAGTTGGATGTTCATTTGGGTGAGCGCTTTTTGCATGTGCTGCACCTGTCGCGCCTGCCCGCGCAAAAGCATGCCGCGCTGGCGCCACAGCGAACGCAACACGCATACCGCGTCAACTGGACGAAACGCTCCGCTGAGCAGACCGTAGGACATGAGCTGCTGCAGCCATTGGCAGTCCAGCACATCGGACTTGCGGCCCGACACATTCTTGACGTGGCGCGCATTGACCAGCAGCACGGTAAAACCACGCGACTCCAGTAATTCAAACAAGGGTATCCAGTACACGCCGGTTGATTCCATGGCGACCGTGTCGACGTCGCAGGTCGTGAGCCAGTCGGCCAAGGCGTGCAGATCGACTGTGAAGCTGGAAAATTCCCGTACCGGTCTGTCGTCGCGGTCCGGCGGGACGGCCACGTAATGGGCGGTGCTGCCGATATCGATACCGGCGGCATTGGGATGGGTAATCGTCAAGGGTTGTTGCCGGGTCTTGCCCGGTTTGACGGGATTGTCGCGATTGCGTTGGGCCATAGCGTTCTCCATCATTCTGGTGGGAATGTGGCGCCACGTCGGGTACGTCGCTTCGCTCACTCTCTTAAACGGGATGGCGCGCGTGCGGCAATCCGCCCCACATACGCCTCACCAATGTCGATGACGTCACCCATGACCACGCTCCACAGCGGGCAAAAGTGCACCATTGAGTTGTCGGCCTTTGCGGCGCCGCGTTCAACTTTGCCACAACGTGTGTTTCCTCGGCGCGATTTGCGGCACGCGGGCCGATTAATGCGCTCCACGAGCGATCGTCTGGTGGTGCGGCTTGCCGTAGTAGGCGTACCCGCACTGCTTGCAGACGACCAGCCCCTGCAGCAAATAGCGCGCACCGAGTTTGCGCGCACGCGCCAACGCGCGATTTTCCGCCAACTGGGCCTGCACAGCCGCGAACAAGTCGGTGTCGACCAGAGCCGGTACCGGAATACTCTGCCACTGGTCGACCGGCATGGCGATAATGGTTTGGCTCATCGGAAACCGCTGCCGCAGTTGCTGGCGCAAACATGGGTGAAACACGCCATTGCGCGTCTTACCGAATGCCGCCTGCCCGCAATAGGCTGGATTTTTCAAGATACCCCACACCGTGCTTCTGTTCCACTTGACCTTGCCGCGTGCGGTCGGAATCCGTTGCCCATCCAGCCGGCGGCACACCTCGCCAATTGTCAAGCGCTCGTGCCCCACCCAATGGAAGACTTGCCGCACCACTTGCGCCTGCTCTTCCATAATGTCGTAACGGGCGCAACCACCGCCCTCATGCAAGGTCACATAACGATAGCCATACGGCGCCGCAGACAATACGCCGACCTGCCCTGTTTGCGCCTTGTGCCGTTTGCCCCGGCGGCAGCGTTCAAGAATCTTGGCCCGCTCATATTCGGCCATCATCCCTTGCACCTGTAGCAACAAATCATCCTCGGGGGTTTTTCCAATGGAGCGGTTGAGGAAGATGGTCTCTATCCCATGTCGTTGTAACTCATCGATCAACACGACCTGGTAAGCATACTTCCGTGCCAGTCGGTCCGGCGAATGTACATACAAACGATCGAAACCGCCCAACGCGGCCGCGTCACGCAGACGCTCCAGCGCTGGGCGCATCAGTGTCGCGCCACTCCAGCCGTCGTCAATGAATTCCCGCTCCGCCGGCGGCAAGCAGTCATCAATGCGCATCTGTTCGCGCAACGAGGCCAACTGGCTGGCGATGGTTTCAGCATTGCCTTGCTGATCCGTCGATACGCGCGCGTACAGTGCGGATTGGATCGAACTCATCGCTTTTCCCTCCTGAGTAACCATGTGCCCGGCCCAGTCTTATCTTCAGGGGGCACGACAACGGTGCTTCCGGTACGTCGCCTTTGGGTGGGCACAAGCTGAGCGTAGGCGTCAGTCATTGCGTGCGTTCCTATCCGGCCAGGTTCGAATAAAACCGCAATCACCAGTTTGAGACGGTGCTTGGTCATCCCCGGATTCCTCGCCTGCAACACATGGTTCTGTTACGCTGTCCGCCGTGTTGCGCGGAAACCCCGTCCGCTCGTGGACAGGGCGTAACTGCTTACGAGAGATTGAGACAGTTATTTCAAAGAGAAGTTTCGCACCATTGTTGGTGGCGTTCTGACGCCAGCAGTCCGTCTGGAGCGCCGAAAAAGGCGAATCCGGATGAAAAAATGGCCATAAAAATGGCTCAATAAACGGCGCGATCGATTTCTGCGCCGTTATTTTTTAGCGTCACGGTCCGGATCTCCAGTAATTCGAGGTTCCCTTTAATCTTGCCTAGTTTGAGCCAGCGGCAGCATGGAGTCGATCTGACTGTTGGGGCAGGTAGGCAGTTTGGTGAGAGTATCGGTCAGCCATGCCAGCGATTCAATTGTTGATGCCGACGCAAAATTGACCCAGGCGCCGACATGTCGGTGCACCACCCGCTCTCCCTTCGTCCCTTTACCGGTATTGCTCTCATGCCGATTCAAGATGGGTCAGTCGAGCGTCGGCAGTTGGGTCAATTTCTCGTCGGCAGCAATAAATGACAGTGATTGCGCAAAAAAAGGGCACAATGCCCTTTTTTATCGCCTGGCAAAAAACCGTGGTTTTTTGGACTTAACCGGCTACCATGTGATGATTTCTGGCCCACTCGCGCAGCGCGTCGTTCATACGCGTTTGCCAGCCATCGCCGGTGCTTTTGAACGCCTCCACCAAGTCACGATCAAGGCGGATGTTGGTAGCCACCTTCGCGCCGCTGCCTGCCGGCCGGCCAGGACCGCGTTTGAACGTTACCTTAGCCCACTCGGCGTCCGTGTAAGGCATGGCGTCCGGATCTTCCATTGCCGCCTTGGTGATGGCGGCGTCTTCTTCGGGCGTGGGGAAAACCGTCCCCGGTTTAAGCTTTGGCATATCGATTTACCTCTCTCATGTTGGCCTTACGCAAGCTGATGATGCGGCGAACTTCTTCACGGTCCACATACACAATGTAGTGCAGGCGGTCGCCGATGTAAGCGATTGCGCACATGCGCTCTTCGCCATAGTTATTACGCTCATCTTCCCAAGTCAGGGCGGTGTCCCATTCGATCGAAGCAGCTGCCGCCAGCGAAACGCCGTGTTTCTCGATGTTGGCGGTGTTTTTATTGGTGTCGAATGTGATGTCCATATGAGTAATTGTGGATACAAATATTAAATGCGTCAATATGTTTTTGTATCTACAAAAATTATTTCGTCAAGCCGTTCCGATCAGTTGACGCCGTAGCTGCCGGCGGCAACCAGGTCGCGTCGCTGCGGGAAAATCACCAGTTAGGCGCGCATGCGGCGCGGGAATGTCGCCGGCGGTGCTGGCGTTGGCCAGTTGCGCGCGCGGCGCGCGGCGCCGGCCTGTCGCTGGTGGTGCTGGCCAGCCCGGCCGTGCTGGCGTCGGTGGCGACCAGGTCGCGCGGCTGCAGAAAGTCATACTCGATGTCGCCTCCAAGAATACACTCCAATTGGCCCTGATCACGAAGGCAGTGTAACTGTTGATGCGCACGCACGATCTTCGCATCCCAGCCCAGGTGTCGAATCGCATGAGGGGCCACATTCGTGTTGGCGGCTGTATGTGCCGCAGCACGTTCTGCCTAGGTCATCGTGTTCCACTCGGCCACGCAGCGCAGAATTCGCATTCTCACATCCGCATCGTTTGCCAATGGATTTCCTTATAAACCGTTTATGCTATTTTCCTTGGTGAACCCAATCTTTGTAAGACAGGCCAGGAACGCGGCTAAATTCACGCACATTGTTTGTGACCACCACACAACCCGAAGCAACAGCGTGACCGGCAATAGCAGTGTCGTTCTCGCCAATGACCAGCCCTGCCTTGGTGAGTTGAGTCTTGACCTCTACCGTCGCGTCAACGGCGGCCCGGTCCCACGGCAAGACCTCATCCAGACGCTTCACGAATTCATCAGCCAGCGTTTTGTGCTTGGGCGATGGCTTCTTGCCGATCTGCCCATAACGCATTTCGGCGTAGGTCATTGCAGAAATGACGATCCGATTATTTTGCGCAACCTCTTCGGCCAATCGCTGCAAAACAGACACCGGGTGCTCGCGCGTGATGAAAGAGAAAATGCAGGTATCCCGCATGTTCGTGGTCACAGATTGAACCTGCCCTCATCACTAATAACGCTCTGACGCTCTTGCAGAAAGTCCGCGTCAGCCTTGGGCAATTCAGCCAGCGATGTCCAGCTCGGGCGAACAGGGCGCAGGGTGATGGTGTCACCGCTGCGCGTAATTTCCAGCTCCCCGACACCCTCGTAAGACATGTCAGTGGGGAGGCGAATTGCTTGATTCTTGCCATTCTTGAAAATTGAGACAGTACGCATAAGGTCACTCCTGCATATGGCTAACATCTGCAATATGGCATCCCTTTGGGGCATCTGCAATACATATGCTTGCGTGTATTGACGCCGATGAGTTTTTGATCCAGGGTGCCGATTGACGCGATCCAGGTCCTCGGCCTTCAAACCCGCATACAGCGAGGATTCGCAGGGCCATGCGATGGATCGGCAGAAATCAAGGTCTGAAGTGTGTGACGGGCGCTTTCAAGCGTCGCGCCGGCGATACCCCCGCCGGCACGCCGCTTGAGCCGCCGCTGGCGCTATGAAGCCGGCCGCGCCCGCCACAGTGGGCACACCTTGGATGGCAGCGCGGGCCGCGGGGCACCCGTTCCGCCAATCCCCCCACCCCCGCCCGCCCCGGGGCGGGAGCGAGGAAGTTCAAGCGAGAGGATCAGTTTTTAAATTTCTCTTTCGAGCAACTTCTTGGAAAGGAAATCGGCATGTTGTCAACCGCAATCTATCAAGCCGCAAGACCATGTCTTCCGGTGCGTGCAATAGGAGATGAGTCCGGTGCGATCGTATCGATGCCACTGGTCGCTGGACATTTTTCTGGGCGCTGGCACAGCGTGGTATTGCCTGCATCAATGAATCTGATGCGGCCATCGCCGCGTGATCGGAAAAAAATGGCATCCATTCCTGACTAACAACTCCGTGGTGCGACGGTACGGCGCTTGATGCGAAAGCACGGTGTGACGATCCGCACTTTGGCCCAGAAGTACAACGTTACGATTAAACGTGTTCGCAAGGTGAGGGCGGAGGGCGCAAGTGGGTTTGCAGCCTGCGAATGGTATTACATGATTACCGGCGTCTGGCTCGACAAGGTGACGACGCAGCTTGACTTATAAGCAAGGAAGAAAAAATATCTATTTCACGTCGACTGAATCTCATCGGACGCGACGTCCTGCCCGGTGCTGCGCACCCGGCAAACGCACCTTGAGAGCATGCATGTTGACGCTGACGAAAAAATGATCGACGCGCCGATTTTTTCTGTTCGACCGCGAAACCCTGCCGGCGGTGTGCCGGTGGTTGGTAGCAGCCCGGATCGCCAGGTTCTCGCGGAGGCGATGACGCGGCATCTGCGCAATTTGGCGTCGGGTGCGGTGAGCGATCGCTCCGCAATGCGCGAAGACGCGATCGATCAGATCGTCGGCGTTCTGGAAAGGGCCATGCGCCCATGAGGCATGTCGACCGCAATGCCGTTGCCGCGCCCAAGTCGCTGACCGATACCGGCGGCGCCGGCATGACCGAACTGGCCCGGGTCAGGCTGCATTACGCCCAGTCCGATGCCGGCAGCTATGACTTCAGGACATACAAGGGCGACGATGTGGTGGCGGCGCTGCGTGACTTGTTCAAGAAGAAGTGCGCCTACTGCGAGAGTCACTTCGAGGCGGTGTCGCCGGTGGACGTCGAACATCATCGCCCCAAGGGCGGTGTGCAGGAGGACGATACCCACCGGGGCTATTGGTGGCTGGCGGCCGCCTGGGAGAACCTATTGGCGTCGTGTATCGACTGCAACCGCGAACGATACCAGCACGTGGCCATGGATGGCATGGCGCAACGCGACCTCGACGTCGTCAATAAATTCCCATCACCACTCTATTCTTACGAGTGACGCAAGGCATCCTGACATCAGGTTAGCGTATAGTTTATCCGGACACATGCAGGACAAGAGCATGGGCGAAATTGGCACGCAGGAACGGACATTCCTTTTGTTGTGGTCGTGCAACCAAAACAGGCAAGGACACGGTACAGTGCAGCAATCTGTGGTGAGTAAATAAGGACACTATGAGCGAGCAGCGGAAGGATGCCACGCCAGCGGGCAGTGATTCACCTGGACATGAAAAGGGCGTGTTTGATATTTCAGCGCTGGACAGCATCACACGACATCATCCAGCGCAAAGGGCCGCCTTGTTGCAGCTGGTATCTGGCTTAGTGGCAAGCAGCGCTGACGAACTCGCGCAGGCCAGGGCGCTCTGCGGGGAAGGCGACACGGAGCCAGCTTTGAAAATTTTGCACACGCTCAGGGGGGCGGTGGGGACGCTCGGTGCGAAGCGTTTTGCCGACGCTACAATTGTCCTCGAAAAAGCGCTGCGGCAAGGTTCATCCGAAACCGCCGTGCACTTCGACAGCGCGATCGCCGAGCTGAAAAGAACATTGACGATGGCGCAGTCTTGGCTAAAAGAATAAAAAAATGAGAAAAAATTCGCCAGGTGCTGGCGTGATTGGCGTCGCGCTCACCGGCATTGCTGGCTTGGTGCTCACGGGCTGGGCGCTAAAAATTCCCCTGTTGGTCAGAGTAAGAGAAGACTTCACCGGGATGGTTGCCAACACAGCATTCTGCTTTCTCTTACTTGGGCTGTCGCTGTGCTGGTCTCGAACCGGTCGCGCCAGCGTCCTGCGAAACATGGCAGGCGCGATCGTCGTCGTGTTAAGTTCCGGCGTCCTCGTTGAGAGCATTTTCTCTATTTCCCTGGGACTCGATTGGCCGCAGTGGCATGCGTGGCTGAAGGATCAAAACCCGCATCCAGGCAGGATGGCGCCCAACACCGCTCTAGCGTTCCTTTGCGCGGGCATTGTCACGCTGTTATCGCCCAGAGTCGACTCCAAAGCCAACGCAGTGGTGATTCAGGTGCTCACCTTTCTGGTCATGTTGCTGGGATTGACCGGTTTCGTCGGGTATACCCTGCAGTTGAACTTGCTGTATTCATGGGCCAGCTTGACCCAAATGGCACTTCATACGGCCGTTGGCATTATATTGCTTGGCTTCGGGCTGTGGTGTCGATGGAGGACAGAGCATTGGTACACTTCACGCCAATTTTTTAGGGACGACGAAAAAATTGGTATCGTCAGTGTCGTCTCGCTCGTCGTGATTGCAATGGCGGCGGGCATCGCCGGTTTTGCCGGGCAGAAGAGCGGATTGGAGAAGGCCCTGGCGGAGCGCTTGCCCTCCGAATTGCGCCACCAGACCATCATTTTTAATGCGGCATTGGATCGCAGTTTTGCTGACGCGAATAGCATCGCCCGACGTCCCAACCTGCTGCGTCTTACCGCCGAGCTTGCGAAGCAACCCGACAATCCGGCTCTGCGCCAGGCCTTGGACAGCATCGCTCAAAGCGCGCTTGCCTCCGGGTCCACGGCCGTCAGCGTCATCGGCGTACACAACGAGGTGCTATCGAAACAAGGACATTTCGTCGACCCAAACAAGATAGCGTTTGCTTTTAATGCGCCTTTCGATGCGTCCTTAGTTTGGGACGGGCAATTTTTCGCGAAAATAGCGCTGCCTTTGCAGGGTCCCGCTGGCAGGATTGGCACCTTGCATGTTGAACAGCCGCTGCCATTGATCAACGCATTCATGATGGAAAAGGGCGGACTCGGACGCACGGGGGAATCAGGCATGTGTTTCACCCACCCGCGCTTTCAAGATCAGTTAAGTTGCTTCCCGCAACATCGCAACCCCAAGGTTTATATCGCCTCAAAAATCAACGCCCATGGCGCTCCCACGCCGATGGCACTCGCGGTGGAAGGGAAGAGCGGTATGTTCCAGGGGCTCGATTACCGCGGACGAAACGTTATCGCTGTGCATGGTCCGGTCTCGGCCAATGGGCTGGGCATGGTGATCAAACAGGACACCGAGGAGTTGCTGACGCCAATCCGTGAGCAAGTCCTGTGGACCGGCCCTCTTCTTTTGACGCTGGTAATTTCAGGGGTGTTATTACTTCGCTCACAGATCGCGCCCTTGACATCCAGGTTGATGGTCTCCGAGCGCGCAGCAAGCGAGCGGGAAGAACGTATTCAAACCCTGCTCCAAAGTGTGGATGAAGGGATCATTACAATGACCTCCGACGGCACAGTTGAAACCTTCAATACGGCGGCGTCCAGGATTTTTGCTTATGAACCTGCCGAGGTGGTGGGGCAGCGGATCGAAATGCTGATGCCCGTCCCTTTCCGCTCAGCGCACGCCGCCGGCATGCGTCGATATCTCGCCGGCGGAGACCCGGCAGTCATTGGCAAAGGGCGGGTCCAGCTACAAGGCTTGCGTAAAGGGGGCGAAATTTTTCCGCTTGAGTTGACACTGAGCGCCATTAAAACGGGCGGTGAGCGCTTATTCATCGGCATTGTGCGCGACATCGCAGAGCAAATCCGTGCCCGGCATGACCTGGAAATGGCGATGGAAGCGGCGCAAAAGGCGGCCAGTGCGCGCAGCGTGTTTGTGGCAAACATGAGTCATGAACTGCGCACGCCGATGAACGCGGTGTTGGGAATCTCGGAGTTACTTGCCCGTAGCGAACTGAGCCCGGAGCAGCGGCGCGACGTCGGCATGATACGGTCGGCCGGACAATCGCTCTTGGCCATCATCAACAATATCCTCGATTTTTCGAAAATCGATGCCGGGAAAGTGGAGCTGTCCCCAGCGCCGTTTCATCTCGACCAGGTCCTGCGCAACCTGGCGTCCATCATGAGTCTCAACGCTGCGGAGAAGAATATTGAATTAGCCATCGGCGTGGATTTGGATGTGCCGAAGGCACTCATCGGAGACGCACATCGACTTGAACAAGTTCTGGTGAATTTGATCGCCAACGCCATCAAATTCACGGATCAGGGAGAAGTGTCGGTACGCGTCTCTGTCAAGGAGCGGGCCGATCCGCAGGTTACTCTGCAGTTCCGTGTGAGTGACACCGGCATCGGCATCAGTGTCGAACAACAAGCACGCTTGTTCTCACCATTTTCTCAAGCGGACTCATCTACAACCCGGCGCTACGGGGGAACCGGTTTAGGCCTGACCATTTCCAAAGGGCTGGTTGAATTGCTGGGCGGCCAGATCACGATGGAAAGTCAAGTGGGCAGAGGCAGCGCTTTTCATTTTGATATTCCGTTGCAGGTGCGAGGGCACAACGACACCTGCGCTGCCAAGCTTGCCGGGCTGAAAATCTTGCTGGTTGACGATAACGCCACCAGTCTGAAATGCGTCAGCGACACCATCCGATCATGGCAATGGGAGGTCGACGAGGTGAGCTCCGGCGTCGAGGCGCTCAGAAAAATTGGCGAGTGTCATGCGGCTGGCGCACCGTACGATGTCATTCTGGCCGACTGGCAGATGCCGGGGATGGATGGCATCGCGACCATGAAGGCCATGCGAAACATGTTCAAGAGGGCAGTGATGCCCATCGTAATTATGGTCACGGCCTATGGCCGCCAACGCGTGGTCACGGAAATCGAGCATGATGCGCCGGAAGCCCTCTTGATCAAGCCTGTGACAGCTTCCAGCCTGTTCGATACAGTGCAGGAAGTGCTGGCGGTGCGCGGCGTGATCACGCTGCCCGCGGCGGCAGAGGAGGAAATCTCGATTCGAGTGGACGCCCGCATTCTGCTCGTGGAGGACAACCTGATCAACCAGTTTATCGCGAAGAGTTTTCTGGAACATGCCGGGGCGACTGTGGAAATTGCCTGCAACGGCCAGGAGGCCGTTGATCGACTCAGGGACGGCGCGCATTTCGATGTCATCCTGATGGATGTACAGATGCCGGTAATGGACGGGTTCGCCGCAACCAGGCTGATTCGCAATGAGTTGAAATTGACAACTCCTGTAATTGCGATGACTGCTGGCGTGATGGAGGAGGAGCGGGAATCCTGTAGCGCTGCCGGTATGGATGCCTTTGTCGGAAAACCAATCGACGTTGCTCACATGCTCACCATAGTCAATACGCTCACCATCGGCAGGAGCTCGTCGTAGCGGCCAACGCCTGCCAGACCGGATCTGGCGGATCAGCCCGGCGTCGCGCAGACGCTTGCATACATGTAACCGTATTTACATTTGATACAGTTTCAGCGTTGTAACTGCCTGGCCCGGCCGTTACCATGCAATCTCACCACGACATTGATGGAGATTTTCATGGAAAACCAAAGCGCCGCAACAACCACCCGTCTCCACCCACTGATTCTCGGTGCGGCAGCGTCGGTCATTCTCGTGAGCCTGCTTGGTGCTGCTTCCATCACCGGCGTACTGCCCTCGTCGCATGCCGCCATCGCGCCATCGGCAGCGCTCTTGCCCGCATCGGCTGCGGCCTTGCCTAACGCCAATACTCCGCTGCCAGCGCTTGCGGGCAGCGCGCCGGTTCGCTATCTGACGCCGGATGGCCAGGTGCTGGAAGCGGTGCCCAATACACAAGTGCTGGCTCCCGTGTCCCGCACCAGTACCACCCGCGTCGAGCAGGCTTACCAGCCCGCGCCAGTGAAGCGTCAACAGGTGGTGCATCACCATCACTATGCCCAAAATGTGCATAGTCAGTCGACGCGCACCTATCAACAGCCCTATGCGACGCAGCAGCATCCAGTACAAAGTTACGTGAGCGATATGAATCCCGTTGGCACCGGTCTGGGCGCGGTCGTGGGCGGTTTGCTGGGGAACCAGGTCGGCGGTGGCAACGGCAAAAAAATCGCGACGGTCGCCGGTGTCCTGCTCGGCGGTTATGCCGGCAACGAAGTGGCGCACAATCGGAACCCGCTGACGCGGTAAAGCGTGTCTTTCCGGCGCAGCGGCATCCGATTTGCGTGAAAGCGCACCATGACGGTGCGCGCCATGTCAAAGGTTGAAGCCAGATGCCCGGTGAAGGCCGACTGGAGCAGTATATCGATGCTCGCCAACTGAATCGGTTTGGTCAGATGACAGTTGAATCCAGCCTCCCGGGTGCGCCGGCGGTCTTCCTCGGAACCCCAGCCGGTCAGCGTGGATTGCGGGACGATCAATGGGAGCGCATCAAGGATTTTCTTCCCGGGCGGGAAGGACATGTAGGCAGGACGGCGCGGGACAACCGTCTTTTCGTCGAAGCGGTGTTGTATCGCTACCGGGCAGGCATTCCATGGCGGGATTTGCCAGAGCGCTTTGGCGACTTTCGCGTAGTGCATACCCGTCACTCACGCTGGAGCAAAGCTGGTGTCTGGGAACGCATCTTCAAATTGTTGGCCGAGGATGCCGATAACGAATATGTCATGATTGATTCGACGATTGTGCGTGCGCATCAACATAGCGCAGGCGCAAAAAAAGGGGGCCTTCTGAGCAGGCCATTGGCCGCAGCCGCGGCGGCTTGAGCACCAAGATTCACGCCACTGTTGACGCGCTGGACAATCCGACCAGATTTCACCTGACGCCCGGGCAAGTCCTGCAGGGGCGGTTTCTCCATTCAAAATTCCGCATCCGTCCTGAGTTGTCGGCGACCGGTCCGGGCCCGAATTGCCGCGGTCGTCATTCGAATCAAACGTGCCGACCCATAGCTCTCCTCTTCAAAAGCTGTAGTGTGACTATATAAGATAATAATCAGCGTGGAGGCAGCGTAAGATTAAGATTGCACCTAGTTAGTTGCCGGGTATTTGGTGTACGACCTCCATGCGGTAATTTGTCTATACATATTTTTACCGTATGTAATTACGTGTGTAATCCTGTTCAATTCAGCGGGGATTAATGGTAAGCGTTCGCCCAGCACCGTATTGAGCGCGTGGTCGAATTAACCGATGATGG
>JAZJZT010000087.1:0-5961 GCA_040389645.1 Pseudomonadota bacterium
ATTGACAAAGCGTTGTGTTTGTCAGTTGCGAAGAAGGAAGAGTATGAAGCGTTTTCGATGTTTCGTCAAGCACTTCGTTTTCTCTACCTACCCCGCCATTCGCTGCATTGCTGCGTGCGTTTCTGCGGGGAGGCGAACTATAGCAAAGCCTGCGCAAACCTGGCAAGGCTTTTTTGTTTAACGCAGGCTGAGGGTCTGGCGCTTCCATGCGGGATCTTGCCAGCGATAGAACAGGCTCAGCGAATCGGGCCGGTCTGCGCGCTTGTCGACAGCCAGCGTGTCGATATCAACCAGTTCAAAACTGCGCATAAAACGGCCTTCCACTTTGGCTTCGCGGGCAACCAGCAACTTCGCCGTGCCCGGCACCCAGCCGGCAAATTCCGCATAGCCCAGACTGGGTTCGATGGCCGCCGGCGGCATCACATCGACACGCCAGCCGGCGCTACTGCGATGAAACACCCACAATTCGCGCCAGCCATCCATGGGCTGCACCGCCAGGGCGAGCGCATTGCCCTGCGCATTGGCGCGTGCCGATGCGGACCAGACGATGCCATATGTACAGCGCGTTGCCAGCGGCAGTTGCCGGGCGTCCGCCAGCGTCACGCAGGTTTCGCCGGACTGCCCTGGACGCGTCAGCACATGCAGGCCAGTTCCGCCGGCAGCAGGAAGCATTTCGGCGGCCCAGCGCACACTGCCCGCGCGCACGCCCGCCTCCGCGTAGGCGGCACCGTCTTCTTCCGCCAGTTCCAGCTTGTTGACCGCCGCCAGTTCCAGCATCGCGCGCTCCGCACTCTCCTGCGCCGGCTCGTCCTTGCGGGCGCGCTCGAAAGCAATCGACGACCAAACGGCGGCGCGGCGCATCCGTACCCGATTGCGCAAATGCTCCGGCAAGTCGCGCAGCGTCACCTTGTCCAGCACTTCCGCGCGCCACGCATCGAGCGCATTGCGATCGGCCACCCGCAAAGCGGAGTCGATGCATTCCGGGCGCGTCAAGGCCAGCGCCGCGCGCGCCCGCTGGGGTTGAGTCGCGGCCATTACCAGCACGCGGCGGAACGCCTCCCCGTCATAACACAATTGCATGCGTCCTTCGCGCTCGTAACTGCGGATGACGATGCCGTAATTGGCCGCCACTTCCAGGTGCGCCGCCACCGTCGCCTCGCCCTGCTTGTCGAGCCGCGACGAGGCGCGCCGCGCCAGCCGCTCGGCCATGCCGCCCAGCGCATCGAAGACTTCCGCATCGATCGCGTTTGCCGGCGCGGCTTTCAAAAAGGCCGCCGCATAAGCGATACCCAGCGCTTCCGCGCCCGGCGTATCGCGCACGAAGCGCAGCACCGACAGCAGTTCCGGCGCGGCTGCGGGTTCGAGCGAGACCCGGCGCACCTGCGATGCGCGAATATAACCAGCACGTTCGCGCCGATGATCGTAGACCTGCAGGTAATCCGTTTTTTCGCCGCGGATTTCCAGCGTATCTCCCTGCCACAGGACAGCTTGCGCCGTGGCGGAATCCTTGGGCGCGGCCCGCAACTGGACTTGATCCTGGGCGACGATGGCGAGCGTGGCCGCCAGGGCGATGGTCGCGATCATGATTATTGCTCTCCTTCCGCCGTCGACACTTGCACCGTGGACGCCTGCACCGGCTTGCCGGCGCCGAGCAGCGCCGAGCCGATAAAACCGCCGTCGGCAGGCGGTGGCGCGATGATCACCGACACCTTGTCCGAAAGTTTGTCGGCCATCGTCTTCTGGATCAGCAGCGGGTGCCGGCTGATCAACGCGCCCTCGCGCTCCATCTGCGCCGACGCGACTTTACCGACCAGCTCCTGCCGATACGCTTCCGCGTCGGCGAGCTTGCGGCGCGAATCGGCCTCGCCGGCCGCTTCGATCACGCGCGCCTGGGCATTGCCTTCCGACGTCTTGATGCGCGAAGCCTTGTCAGCCTCGGCTTCCAGCTTGCGCTGCTCGATCTGTTTCTGCTTGAACGGCAGCACATGCGCCATCGCCTGTTCCTGCGCCTTGGCCGCGATGATCTGCTCGTTGCCCGCCGCCTCGGCCGCCTTCTCGCGCCGGATCTTGTCGGCATCCGCTTCCAGCGCGCTCTGCCTGACCTGTTTTTCCTTGAGTTCGAGCGTGTAGCGCATTTTTTCCGTTTCAAGTTCCTCGGCCAGCAGTTTTTCCATGCCCGCCATGAAATCGGCCGGCAAGGTGATCTTGCCGATGGTGACGCCGCGCAGCAGGATGCCGTCGGCCGCCAGCTTGGGTTTTAGTTCGGCCTCGATCACCTGCTGAATCTCGGCGCGCTTAGAGGAAAAAATTTCGCGTACCGTGTAGCGCGTAAAAACCTTGTAGATCACGCCCTGCACCGCCGGGTCGATCACGGCCGCGCTGATATTGTCCGGCAGGGTTTGCGCAATGCCGGAGATGCGCGCCGGGTCGAAGGCATAGCGCACGCTCAGGTCCACGCCCAGCGCCAATCCCTCGATCGACTGATACGGCGCCTCGCCGGCGCGCGCCGGTTTATATAACTGGTCGAGCAGCGGCAACTGGCGCAACTCATGCAGGCCGGGCACCACCAGCATGGCGCCATCGCGCGCTGTCGTGACGGCGCCGCTCAACTGGTTGATGCGGATGCCCACGTTGCCGCGCTCCACCTTGCGCAGCGGAGGATGGCTGAGCACCAGGTAGCCGATTCCACCGAGCGCGCAGAGGGCCAGCGCACTGCGCATGCCGATGCGCGGCGCGGCCTGCGTGCCGGCACGGAATACCGAGCGCACGCAGGCCGCTCCGTTCGCCAGCGCGCCACGCACCGCCTGCACCATCTTCTTGATCCGTTCAGACATTTGACTCACCTTTTCGCCAGTTTTGACGGGAGATGCGCCCGCATTCCCTGACATGCATGGTGCCGCCGCAGGTCCGGAAGTATCAATGCGCAGGGCGCGCCAGTATGCTCACCGGGCGGATCTTCCCCTCTCTCGCGTGAAGAAAAGCTCACAGCCGGTTTATGACTTTTCCCGCGAAACCGGGGATACTGGCCCTATCAAATATCAGCAGGAGCAGCCCATGCCCAGAGTGGCCATCATCGAGGACGACCTCCCGACCAGCAGGCAGTTGCGCAGCTGGGTCGAAGCGGCCAAACCCGGCATCGTGGTCGACCAGTGGTACAGCCGCGACGAGGCCGAAGCGGCCATCGCGCGCGAACGCTACGACCTGGTCGTGCTCGACATCGAACTGGGACGCGAACGCCATGCGGGCGTGGCCATCATCAATGCCATCAACAAGAAACACGCGACGCCGGTGCTGGTGGTGTCGGCGATGCCGGCCACGATCTATCGCAGCATCATGAAGGCGCTCGACGCCTGGGATTACCTGCAAAAAGCCACCTTCGAGGAAGCTGACTTCATCGACACCTTCCTCGAAATCCTGCGCGCGGTGAAGGAGCGCAACGGCGGCGACAAGCCGGCGGTGAGCGCCGACGAGCTGGCGATGGACCCGCTGCGCCAGCGCTCTCCGACCTGGCGCGGCCAGCGCATCAATTTGCCGCTGACGGCGCAGCGCATCCTGGCGGCGCTGTTCGCGCGGCGCGGCCAGGTGGTGTCTTATGAAGAGCTGTTCGAGGTCGTCAAGAGCGGGCGCAATCGCGACAATATCCGCAAGCACGTCAGCACCATCCGCGACGCTTTCCGCGAAATCGATCCCGCCTTCGCCTGCATAGAAAACGTGCCGATGCGCGGCTTCCGCTGGACCGCGTGACATGGGATTCAAACTGCTGCGCATCGTCCCGTACCGGCTGCGCATCCTGTTGCGCGCCGCGTTCCTGCTGCTGGCACTGGCCACGCTGGGCCTTGCCGTGTCGGTGCTGCTACAGGAAAAACAGCTCAGCTACAAAAACTACCAGGCCAGCTTCCGCAAGACCGGCGAACAGATTGCCGCGACGCTGCGCCATCCTTCCGGCCAACTCGCACTGTTGAATCCCGCCCAGGCCGGCGTGCAATCACCGGCGCTGCGCCCGCTGCTGCTGCCATTCCCCGCGCTCGATTTCGACGACCAGCAGAAAGTACAGCAAGCCGTCGCCATGTCCGGCTGTCTGCTCCAGTACGGCAGCAGCGGCAGCCTGTGCGCCGGCATCGGCAACAATCCCTGGGCTGGCGGTTTTATTTATGTCGCCGGCAGTTTCGACAGCGCCCGCCTAGTGTCGCACCGCAGCGGCGACGAAATCCTGAAGCAGTCGCACCGGCTCAGGGTCAGCGTCACGATGCGCGGCCAGACGTATCGCTGGATCGCGCCATTCGAGGAGCAGGGTGGCGCGCAACCGTCGAACAATCGCTACGCCCCGGTGCGCGGTCGCCTGACCGGATTCAATGCCGCCGATGAAGGCCGCAAGCACACCCGCCCGGTGAAGGATTTTCGCGGCTGGATCTGGCAAAACGCGCATTGCAACCAGGCGCCAGGCGACGAGCAGACGGATGCTTGCATGCGCAATGCCTTCTTTTCACTGCGCCTGCCGGTCAGTGTGCTGCAGGAAGCGCTGTTCGATACCCGGCCGCCCAGTTGGCCGCCGGCCGACCTGGCGCAGATCCAGGTCAGCGTCGCCGTGCTGCCACCCGGCGATGGTGCGCCGCTGCTCGACAGCGAACATGGCGATGCCTCTCCCGCGTTTTCTCTGGCGGACCTGAAGACGCTGCTGCTGCCGGGCGAGACCTTGCGCATCGATAAAGTGACGGGAAGCGGCGCGCAGCCGATCGCCAACCTGACCGGCGCGGCCGATGCGAACGAAGCGCCATGGCATTTGCTGACGGCGCTGATACGCCGCCTGCCGGTGGATGAATTCGACCAGCCGTTGGCGTCGACCCAGCGCATCACGACACCGCTCGGGCCTTACGATATCGTGCTGCAAGGCGACGCCCGCAGCGTCAGCAAAAGTTTGAGTGTCGTCGCCAGCCGTCTGGCGTGGTTTGTCGGCGCCATGCTGGCGGCGCTGCTGCTGGCATGGTTGGCGATCGAGATCGGCATCATCAGCAGGATCAAGGCGCTGATCGACCGGGCCGATGCGGTGGCGCGCACAGTCAAGGCGGCGGGCGGACCGCCACAACTGGATTTATCGGATTTGCGTGGGGAAGATGAACTGGGCGTGCTGGCCAGCTGCCTGCACGACCTGCTGCGGCGCGTGCGCGAGGATGTCGAGCGCGAAGGCATACGCGCCGAACAGGAGCGAGATATGTGGCATGCGGTCGGCCACGAAATCATGTCGCCACTGCAGTCGCTGATGGTGCTGCACGGCGCTCCGGAAGACCAGAGCCACCGCTACATCACGCGCATGCAGCAGGCCATCCGCGTGCTATACGGCAGCGCTTCACCCAGCGAGGCATTTCAATCCACGGTGCTGCAAGTCGGCGAAATCGACATCGCCGCCTTCCTGGTCAATGTGGCGGCCAATGCACCGTGCGTCGGAATCGACAATGTGCAGTTCGATGGCCGCGAACAGGCGGTCATGGTGCGGGCCGATGAATATTCGCTGGAAGATGTGGTCACGCACGTGTTGCGCAACGCGGACCGATACCGCGATGCGGGTAGCGCGATCGTGATGCGGCTGGACGCCGGCGAGAGCGGCGCGGAGATCAGCATTTTTAATAGCGGGCCGCATATTGCGGCGGAACTGGTCGACCGGATATTTGAATACGGCGTATCAGACCAGCAGGATGCCGGCGCACATGGCAATCGCGGCCAGGGTTTATTTGTCGCGAAGACCTATATGGCAAAAATGGGGGGGACAATTACGGCCCATAACCGGCCCGGTGGCGTCAGTTTTGTGCTGAGTTTGCAGCGTGGGCAGGCATGAAAAACCAAATCAGATGCAAAATCTGGGGTCAGACCCGAGGGTCTGACCCCGGCCTTTGCCCTTGATTTGAAAGCCCGCAAAACGCGGACGAAAAAAAACCCCACCAGATCACTGGTGGGGTTTTTCTATAT
>JAZJZT010000088.1:0-73589 GCA_040389645.1 Pseudomonadota bacterium
GCCACCTGTCAATTTATTTATCCCGGACGGTAGTGCGCCTGCGCGGGAACGACAGTTTCAAGTCAACGACTGAACGTCGGAACCTGCGCCGTTCTACCAAAACCTCACGCCGGCACCATGTGATCGCCGTCGGCGCTGCCGGGCAGCCAGGTTTTCAGGCGATATAAGCGCTGGCGGTAATTGCCTTCCGGCCCGGCCAGGCTGCTGTCGACCTTGTCGAACTGGCGCGCGATGCGGTCCAGCGCCTGTCTCTGCTGCGCCGTGCGCACCAGCGCCAGGCGGCGCTTGCTCCGGCCGTAACCGGCACGGATATCGATCACCAGGCAATGTCCCTGGTCGGCGGTCTTTATATCCAGTAACAACGCTTCGGCGCGCGTCAGGCGGAACAGGCCGGCCAGTTCGATGCGCGCGGCCAGCAGCGGCTGGCTGCCCAGCAGTTCGCGCGTCAGCATCGCTTGCAACGTGTCGGTCCAGCTCGGGCCGCTCGCCTGCGGCGCGATGCGCTCCAGCGCCGCGTGCGCTTCCGCGCTGCCTTGCGCGGCCGCCTTTTGCAGCCAGTAGGCCGCGCGCACATCGTTATATTCGTCGCCGCGCCGGTTGCGCCAGGCGTGGATCCCGCATTCGAGCTGGGCCGCGCTGTGCCCCATGCCGGCCGCGCGCTCCAGGCAGGCTTGCGCTTCCATCACGCTACGTTGGGAAAATTCCGGCTTGATATAAATGCGCGACAGCGCGAACCAGGCGTCGGCCAAGCCCTGCTCTCCGGCCTGCGTCAGCCAGCGGATCGCGCGCTTGAAATTGACGGCCGCGATGCCGCCGTCGGTGCGCGCGCCGGCGCTGTCCATGCGCGCGAACCACAGGCCCAGCGCCAGTTGCGCGCCGCGGTCGCCGCCATACGCGGCCAGTTCGCGGTAGCGCTGCTGCTCGGCCGCGTCCGGCTGCGCGGCGCCGCCCACGTCGGCCAGCGCCTGCGCGCAGCGCGACAACAATAAAACTTGCTGCGGCGTCACGAGCCAGCCGGCGCCGCGCGCCGCCTCGGCATCGGGCGGCGCCGCGCGCGCCAGTTGGCGCGCCAGCGGCAGCGCACCGTCCAGGAAACACTGGCGCGACTGGCTGGACCAGGCATGATCGAGCGCAGCATGATGCGCTTCGGCCAGGTCGAAAGCCGCGCCGCGCTCGGCCGGCGCCGGGATGCCCTGGTCGAGCGCCGGCGCCGGCGCCTGGCGTTGCTGCGCCAGCAGCCACAGCGCATCGGGCAAGCCGGCCCGGGCCGCATCTTCCAGCGCTTGCAGCGCCTTGCCGCGCAAGCGGGCGTCGCTGTCTTGCGGTGCGCTCAACACCAGTTGCGCCAGCACCAGCCCGGCCGGCTGCGCGCCGGCAATCCACGCCAGTTCGTACCACGGCAAGACCGCGGCCCGGCTGTGCTGCGCGTGTTCGAAGCCGACATGGCTGCCGATCAGGCGCCATGCCTCGTCGCGCCCCTGCAGCGCGGCGCGGTGCAGCCAGTGCAAGGCCGTCGGCTGGCTTTGCGGCAGGCTGGCGCCGCCGAACAGGTAAAGTTTACCTAATGCCAATTGGCATTCGGCATCGCCGGCCCGTGCGCCCCTGATAATCCCTAGTTCCTCACGATTTGCCATCGTTCCACTATTAATATGGTTCATTCAAGTCCAACGCCGCCGCCGTGCGGCCGGTGCGCAGCGGGCCGCGCGGTTGATTCAGCAATCTTGCCACACTTCAATAAGCAAGGCCCGCGAAATAGTGACGAACAGTGTAGTGATCATATTGCAATCACAACGAATATTTCCACTAAGTACTTGATATCGCTCAACTAATACCTTATATCGCGTGCCGTGCGCAGTGCGGCGATATGACAACTAGTGGCTAATACGTATGGAATCGGCGGCATTATGGACAGCTGCTCAAGCGTTTCAAAAATACAACAATAAACCATAAATCTTTAGCTTTTGACCAATACTAGACCTCATAATCGACCAATCCATCGTGGTGGCGGCCCGCAGCATCTATGGTTCAGTTCATCCGAGTGCCGACTACCAACGCACTTCATGCTTTTGGATCTTTGAACGATTTTTCTCTACAAGGAAATAACCAATGAAAAAATCTTTAGTGGCCCTGGCACTCATGGGCGCTTTCGCTGGCGCCCATGCGCAATCATCCGTCACTATTTACGGTACGCTGGACGCTGGTGTGAACAAACTGAGCTGCAACGGCACCGCCGCAGCCTGCGCCGCCGGCAACGTCAACACCGCGACCGCCATCGGCAAGCGCGACAACAACAAACTCGGTTTCCGTGGCGTCGAAGATCTCGGCAATGGCCTGAAGGCACTGTTCCACCTGGAAATCCGCTACGAGCCGGACACCGGCGTCATCGAAAACACGACGCGTCCGCTGTTCCAGGGACAGAGCCGCGTCGGCCTGCAAGGCGGCTTCGGTACCGTGCGCCTCGGCCGCGGCCTGACCCCGTTCCAGGAATCGATCACCGCGTTTGAACCGTGGAGCGGCATTCCATCCGTCGCCGGCTACCAGACCGACCTGCAAGTGGCCGGCTACACCAGCGATCCGCTGAGCCCTGCCGGCAATTCGGGCAACCGCTTCTCGAACGCGGTCTGGTACAACACGCCTGACATGGGCGGCTTCCAGCTGAACGTGGCGGTCGCTTCCAAGGAAGCCAACAGCGGCGTGGCCATCAACGGTTACGGCAACGCGGCCTTCCCGCAATACGCGGCCAACGCGATGGCTTCGGCCAATCCGTACTCGGTCAGCGCCACCTTCAACAAGGGCATCTTCGGCGCGATGGCCGCGTACGAACGCAATGCCGTGGAAACCAAGTTCTGGTCGGTCGCCGGCTCGATCAAGCCGATGCCGGAACTGAAACTGATGGCGTCCTACCAGCGTCAAGACCAGAGCCACTCGGTGCCGCTGTTGACGCCGGTCGGTCTGGCCAGCACGCCTGGCCAGGAAACCAAGGCCTGGATCCTGGGCGTGAACTACACGATGGGCCCTGGCAAACTGCTGCTGGGCTATGGCCAGAAGCAGCCTGACAATGTCGTCAAGACCAAGCAGGCATCGATCGGCTACGAATACAGCCTGTCGACCCGCACCTATGTCTACCTGGACCTGTCGAACAAGAAAAAACCATTGGTCGTCACGGCCAAGAACGACAATACCGTCAACTTCTATTCGGTTGGCGTGCACCACAATTTCTAAGGCCCCGGCAAGCTGGCCGTATCCATGGATCGGCCAGACAAGGCAAGGCGCAAGCGGGCATGGGCAACCATGCCCGCTTTTTTCATGGGAGCGGCGTCGGCTGACAGCCGGTTTATTGGTCTGAATGTGTCATTTTCGCAACCATGGCCCAGGGAGCCACGTGGCTTCCTGTACAAGGCGCAGGAACGATGGCATATTCGATGGGCGCCGAATTAGTACGGACGTTCTATTTCAATAAGAAACAACACTGGAGACTTCATGAAAGCAAAATTACTCGCAGCCGGTATCGCCGCTTGCTTCGCAGCACCGGCCATGGCGCAATCGTCGGTGACGATTTATGGCATCGCCGATGGCGGCCTGATGTACGTGAACAATGGCGGCGGTGATGCCAAGACCAAGCTCGTCAGCGGCATCGCCGACGGCTCGCGCATCGGTTTCAAGGGCACCGAAGATATCGGCGGCGGCTTCAAGGCCATCTTCACGCTGGAAGCCCGCGTCGAACTCGACACCGGCATGCAATCGACGGGTAATCTGAGCAGCAACCAGGGCTTCGCACTGACCGAAGGCTTGAACTTCACCGTGCCGGCCGCCGCCGGTGGCGCCGCCACCGCGGCCAAGCTGCTGGCCGGCGTGCGCGCCGCGGTGCAACCGGCCGTCAACGTCAATCCGAACAAGGCGCTGTTCGACCGCACCTCGATGGTCGGCCTGGTGACGCCGGTCGGCGCCTTCCTGCTGGGCCGCATGTACACGCCGGGCTACGAAGTGCTGGCCATGGGCGACGCGTTCGAAACCGGCACGGCCGGCGGCTGGGGCGGCATCGTCGGCGGCACTGGCGGCCTGCTGACGGCCGGCGTGGCGATCCGTTCCGACAAATCGCTGCAGTACCGCATCGAAACGCCGAGCGGCGTCGGCGCGGCGCTGATGTACGGCACCGAAAAATCCGGCTACATCGGCCTGGATAAACGTTCCTACGGCGCCAACCTGCGCTACAAGGCCAACGGCTTCGATGTCGGCCTGGGCTACAACCACGGCACCGACCAGGTCGGCGCGCGCGGCCTGGTGACGACCACGCTGGCCGGTTCGTACACGATCAACCAGTTGAAAGTGTTCGCCGGCGTGCACAAACAGCAAAACAACAATTCCGTCATCATCCGCGCCGTCGAAGCCGACCCGACGCTGACGGCGACCTTCGCCAGCTTCGGCACCGCGCTCGGCCCGATCCTGGCCGGCCAGTTGCACAATACGCTGCGCCGCAATTTCGAACTCGACGCCGTCAGTTACCAGGCCGGTTTGCACTACCGCATCGGCGCCGGCCGCATCATGGCATCCATCGCGCACCAGAATGACAAGCGCGCCGACGCCAGCGACGCCACCCAGTACGCGATCGGCTACGATTACAACCTGTCCAAGCGCACCGACATCTATACCGTCGCCGCCTACATCAAGAACGAAAACGATGGCCAGTACGCGATCGGCGCGGCCAGCGCCTCGGGCGGCTTCACGGCGGCCCCGGGCATGTCCAGCAAAGGTATCCAGATCGGCATGCGTCACCGCTTCTAAGCGACACCGCCCTTCTCTAAAAGACGCCTGCGGGCGTCTTTTTTGTTGCCCGCGCGGATGTCGTGCGCTGCGCGTCGGTTAGAATGGGGATTGCCTTGTTTTTCTTTGCTGACATTTCAATGATCGCCACTCTCGATTCCGCCGCCGTCGCCCAATACCTGCACGAACACCCGCACTTTTTTGAAGAGCATGCCAGCCTGCTGGGAGATATCAAACTGTCCAGCCCATTGACGGGGCGCGCCGTCTCGCTGCAGGAACGGCAAATGGAAGTGATGCGCGACAAGTACAAGGCGCTCGAATTGCGCATGTCGGAACTGGTGCGCCACGCCAATGAAAACGCGTCCATCGCCAACCGTTTTCATGGCTGGACCCAGGCCCTGCTGCAGGTGCGCAACGCGGCCGAGATGCCGCGCGTGTTGAGCGACAGTTTAAAAAGCAGTTTTCATGTGCCGCAGGCAACGCTGCGCCTGTGGAACACGGCCGCCGCCCACGACGACGCCTGGTTCGTGCAGGGCGTGTCGGACGATGCACGCCTGTTCGCCAACAGCCTGCTGGCGCCGTATTGCGGCAGCAATAACGATTTCGAAGCGGTGCGCTGGCTCGACGACGCCGCCGGTATCCAGTCGACCGTCATCATTCCGCTGCGCAAGCCCGGCAGCAAGAGCGGCGCCTTCGGCCTGCTGATCCTCGGTTCTCCCGATTCCGAACGGTTTACGTCGCTGATGGCGACCGACTTCCTGGTCCATATCGGCGAGACGGCCAGCGTCGCGCTGGCGCCGCTGCAAGGCTGAGGCCGGCATGGTTGACGCGGCGCGCAGCAAGGCCGATTGGGCCGACGCCTGGCTCGCCTGGCTGACCACGCAGAGAAAACTGTCGCCGCACACGGTTGCCGCTTACCGGCGCGATCTGGCCGAACTGGCCGCGTTCAGCGCCGATACGCCATGGACCGAGCTCGGCCAGGCGGACTTGCGCCGCTATGCCGTGCGCCTGCGCAGCCAGGAACTCGCTGCGCGCTCGATCGCCCGCAAACTGTCGTGCTGCCGCACCTTTTATGACTGGTTAGGACAGGCCACGCCGCTGGCGGCCAACCCGGTGGCCGGCGTGCGCGCGCCGAAACGGGCGAAATCGCTGCCGAAGGCGCTGTCGGTCGACGACGCCGTAAACCTGGTGGCGACGCCCGCGCACCCGCACGCCGCGCCGGAACCGGCCGACCTGTGCAACCGCGCCATGTTCGAACTGCTGTATTCGAGCGGGCTGCGGGTGTCGGAACTGGCCGGACTCGACGTCCACTACCGCAAGGCCGACCGGGACGGCCCGGCTTCGCTGGGCTGGCTCGACCTCGGCAGCGGCGAAGTGACGGTCACCGGCAAGGGGAATAAAAAACGCACGGTGCCGGTCGGCTCGGCCGCGCTGGACGCGCTGGCGTCCTGGCTGGCGGTACGCGCGGCGCCGGCCGACGGTAGCAACGCACTGTTCATCAGCACGCGCGGCAGCCGGATGTCGCCGCGCGTGGTGCAACTGCGCCTGCGCGCGCACGGCGTGGCCACCGGTGCGCCGGTCGGCGTGCACCCGCACATGTTGCGCCATTCGTTCGCTTCCCACGTGCTGCAATCGTCCGGCGACCTGCGCGCCGTGCAGGAAATGCTGGGCCACACCAGCATCACGTCGACCCAGGTGTACACGGCGCTCGATTTCCAGCACCTGGCGCAAGTCTATGACCAGACCCATCCGCGCGCCAAGCTCAAATAAGCGCCGCGCGCGGGCGTTTGGCGCGCCTTTTGGCCGTTTTCGCGAAATTCCGGCATAATTGCCAGCTTCCTTGCCCGCCCGCCGCGGCGGGCCAACCACCTGATCGGCTAGCTGACATGGCATTGATACCCACCACGATCCTGACCGGCTTCCTCGGCGCCGGCAAAACCACCCTGCTCAACCGGATCTTGCAGGAACCGCACGGCATGCGCATCGCCGTCATCGAAAACGAGTTCGGCCAGGAAAACATCGACAATGAAATCCTGGTGCAGGACAGCAGTGAGCAAATCGTCGAAATGAACAATGGCTGCATCTGCTGCACCGTGCGCGGCGACCTGATCGTCGCGCTCGGCAAGCTGGCCGCCCGGCGCGCCGCTGGCGAGATCGCGTTCGACCGCGTCATCATCGAAACCACCGGCCTGGCCAATCCCGGCCCGGTGGCGCAAACCTTTTTTATCGACGAGGAAGTCGGCAGCCACTACATGCTCGACGCCATCGTCACCGTGGTCGACGCGCGCCACGCGATGCAGCAACTCGACGAACACGAGGAAGCGCAGCGCCAGGTCGGTTTCGCCGACAAGCTGCTGTTGTCGAAATCCGACCTGGTCGACGCCGCCGTGCTCGACGTCCTGATTCCGCGCCTCAAACGGATCAACCCGCGCGCGCCGCTGTCGACGTCCGACTTCGGCCGCGCGCCGATCACCGAGGTGCTGGATTTGAAGGGCTTCAATTTGAACGCCAAGCTGGAACTGGACCCGGATTTCCTGGCCACCGAAAGCGAACACGTGCACGACGACGACCACCGGCACGCGGCGCATGAACATGAGCACGACCACGAGCATGGCGAGCATTGCGACCACCCGAGCCATAACCACCACCACGCCCACCACAGCGACGAGATCGCCGCTTTCGTCTTCAAAAGCACGCGCCCGTTCGACAGCGCCAAGCTCGATGAATTCCTTGGCGGGCTGGTCAATGTGTACGGTCCTCGCATGTTGCGCTACAAAGGCGTATTGTTGATGCAGGGCGCCGAACGCAAGGTGGTATTCCAGGGCGTGCACCAGTTGATGGGCAGCGATCTGGGCGCAAAATGGGGCGAAAACGAGCCGCGCGGCAGCAAAATGGTATTTATTGGTAAAAATCTACCGAAAGATATCTTTATTAGCGGATTGGAACAATGTTTGGTATAAACTAACCGGGTTTTGTGGGGTGCCGGTGAGAGAACAGCCAACCGGAACAGTTGTTGGCAACACGGCATCAACTGAATTTGAAAACTCTGTCGTATCGAAGGTAAGCGAAGTGATGACTAAAATTAATAAATCGACCCCCGCCGCCCCAGAAGGCCGTCTGCTCACCGACGAAGAAATTGTAAAGATGGGTGAAGACGACTACATGAATCCGGCGCAACTGGCATTTTTCAAGGCCAAGCTGCAGGCGCTTGAAAAAGAATTGCTGAAAAATGCCGGCGAGACAACCGAACACTTGCGCGAAACCGTGCTGGTGCCGGACCCGGCCGACCGCGCGACCATCGAAGAAGAGCACGCACTGGAATTGCGTACCCGCGACCGCGAGCGCAAGCTGTTGAAAAAAGTGCAGCAATCGATCGTGGCCATCGACAACGGCGAATATGGCTGGTGCGAGGAAACCGGCGAACCGATCGGCATTCCGCGCCTGATCGCGCGCCCGACCGCGACCTTGTCGCTGGAAGCGCAACAGCGCCGCGAACTGAAGCAAAAGCTGTACGGCGATTAATACAGTGCGCGCGGTCCCCGCGCGGCGCCTCGTCCTCGACAAAAAAGCATGCAGGCCGGCGCCGCATGCTTTTTTTTGTTGCCGCGTGACACAGCGCACAGAAAAGTCTTGCCTGTGAGCTACACTACCACTCCTGCATAGCGAGGAATGCCGTGGGCCTGTTTTCTCTGTTCAAGAAGGGTAAGGATGCCGTCGAGGACGACGACGCCGCCGTGCGCCTGGCCGCGAACAGCGAGCTGGAACGCCAGAATGCGCAGACGCAGTTGCAGCGCGATATCGCCCGCGCCACCGCGATGAAGATCGACGCGATCGAATCGGCGATGGAATTCGACATTTTCAATACGCCCGAACCGGCCTGGGGCAGCCGTCCGGCGGCGCGCCCGCCGCGCCCGCAGACGCAGGACGACAATCCCGACACGCTGCCACTGCTTGACGCCCATACCACCGAACTGCTGGGCGACGACGACATGCCGGCGCCGGCCGCGAGCGCGCAGGCCGCGCCGGTGGTCGAGGAAATCGCGATCCTGTACGCCAACGGCCAGAGCGGCGTGGCCGGGCAGATGCTGGCCGCCACGCTGGCCGAGACGGCCGGCGCCGGCTCGCAGCAAGACCGCGGCGTCTGGTGGATGCTGTTCGACCTGTACCAGGTCAGCGGCCAGCAAGAACAGTTCGACAACCTGTCGATCGACTACGCCAGCACCTTCGAAACTTCGCCGCCGGCATGGCGCGGACCGGCGCCGCAAGCCGAGGCGGCCGCGCCGGCCTACAGCGGCGTGACGCCGACGGTGGCCTTCGGCGCGCTGCTCGACGCCGGCATCGCGCCGCAACTGGAACGGGTAAATGCGCTGGCCGCCACGGCGCCGCTGCTGCGGCTCGACTTCAGCCGCGTGACGGCGCTGGACGCGCCCGGCTGCGCGCTGCTGCTGGCCGCGCTGCAGGCGGTACAAAAGAGCCGGCGCGAACTGATCGTCGTGGCCGCGCCGGAACTGGCGGACCTGCTGCGCTCGACGCTGTGCGTCGGCCGCCGCGACGACGGAGAAGCGCCGTGGCTGCTGCTGCTCGAACTGCTGCAATTGCTGAACCGCGAAAAGGATTTCGAAGAAATCGGCATGGATTACTGCGTCACGTTCGAAGTGTCGCCGCCCTCGTTCGTGGCGCCGCACAAGGTCGCCACCGCCGCGCGCCAGCACGTGGCCGCCGCGCCCGACCGCTTCATGCTGCCGCCCGTGATCGAAGGAGACATCGGCGCTTTACTCGGCGCGATTTGCGCCTATGCTGATCAATATCCGGCGCTGGTCTTCGACTGTTCGCGCCTGGCCCGCATCGACTTCGGCGCCGCCAACCAGTTATTGACGCGCCTGCAGGCGCTGGCGCGGCAGGAACAGGAAACGCCGCGCAAGGTCGAATTGCGCGACGTAAACCACCTGGTGGCCGCGCTGTTGCGGCTGCTCGGCTACGGCACCGTGGCCCGGATTTACGCGCACAAATATTGACGGCGGCGCCGCCGTCCAGGACCGCGCCGATGGCGCCGGGTGTAGCATGCACAAGCATGCCTTGCGCGCCATGCCATCGCGGCCGGCCAAGGCGACGCCGGAGGACCGGTTTGCGTGTCGGGTTTACTTGCAATTATCCAATCCCGTCCCCATTTCTGCGCTTGGCGGCGGAATCGCGGCATCACTATCGAGGTCACTATGGAACAATTTCACGGCACCACCATCTTGTGTGTGCGGCGCGGCAAGCAGGTCGCACTGGGCGGCGACGGCCAGGTCACGCTGGGCAATATCGTCATGAAGGGCACGGCGCGCAAGGTGCGCAAGCTGTATCAAGGTAAAGTGCTGGTCGGCTTCGCCGGCGGCACGGCCGACGCGTTTACGCTGCTGGACCGCTTCGAAGCAAAACTGGAAAAACACCAGGGTAACCTGTTGCGCGCCTCGGTCGAGCTGGCCAAGGATTGGCGCACCGACCGCATCCTGCGCCGCCTGGAAGCGATGCTGCTGGTGGCCGACAGCGAATCGACCCTGGTCATCACCGGCAACGGCGACGTGCTCGAACCGGAAGACGGCATCGGCGCGATCGGCTCGGGCGGCACTTATGCGCAGTCGGCCGCCAAGGCGCTGCAGGAAAACACGGACTTGAGCCCGGCCGAGATCGTCAAGAAATCGCTGACCATCGCCGGCGAGCTGTGCATCTATACCAATATGTCGCACATCATCGAAACCCTGGACGGAACCCCAGCATGAACATGACACCTCAGGAAATCGTCGGAGAACTCGACAAACACGTGGTCGGCCAGGGCAAGGCCAAGCGCGCGGTCGCCATCGCGCTGCGCAACCGCTGGCGCCGGCAGCAGGTCGAAGAACCGCTGCGCCATGAAATCACGCCGAAAAACATCTTGATGATCGGCCCGACCGGCGTCGGCAAGACGGAAATCGCGCGCCGCCTGGCCAAGCTGGCCGACGCGCCGTTCATCAAGATCGAAGCGACCAAGTTCACCGAAGTCGGCTATGTCGGGCGCGACGTCGACACCATCATCCGCGACCTGATCGACATCGGCATCAAGCAGACCCGTTCGGCCGAAATGGTCAAGGTGCGCGCGCGCGCCGAGGACGCGGCAGAAGACCGCGTCCTCGACATCCTGCTGCCGCCGGCGCGCGACTTCGGCTTCCACGCGACGCCGGCCGCCGCCGCCGAGGACAAGCCGGACACGACGCGCCAGACTTTCCGCAAGCGCCTGCGCCAGGGCGAGCTGGACGACAAGGAAATCGAGATCGAGCTGGCCGACAGCACGCCGCAGATGGAAATCATGGCGCCGCCCGGCATGGAAGAGATGACGGAACAGATCAAGTCGATGTTTTCCGGCATGGGCGGCGGGCGCAAGAAGTCGCGCAAGGTCAAGATCAAGGAAGCGATGAAGCTGCTGCTCGATGAAGAGGCGGCCAAGCTGGTCAACGAAGATGAAATGAAACAGAAGGCGATCCAGAACGTCGAGCAGAACGGCATCGTGTTCCTCGACGAGATCGACAAGATCGCCTCGCGTTCGGAGACCGGTGGCGCCGACGTCTCGCGCGCCGGCGTGCAGCGCGACCTGCTGCCGCTGGTCGAAGGCACGACCGTCAACACCAAGTACGGCATGATCCGCACCGACCACATCCTGTTCATCGCGTCCGGCGCGTTTCACCTGGCGAAGCCGTCCGACCTGATCCCGGAATTGCAAGGCCGCTTCCCGATCCGGGTCGAACTGGAATCGCTGTCGATCGCCGACTTCGAGCGCATTCTGACCAGCACCGACGCCTGTCTCACCAAGCAGTACGAAGCGCTGCTGGCGACCGAGGACGTGAAAATCGAATTCGCCCCGGACGGCATCACGCGCCTGGCCGAGATCGCGCACCAGGTCAACGAGCGCACCGAAAACATCGGCGCGCGCCGGCTGTACACGGTGATGGAAAAGCTGCTGGAAGAAGTGTCGTTCGGCGCCAGCGAAAGCGGCGGCCAGGTGGTGGCGATCGATGCCGCCTATGTCAATGCGCGGCTCGATGCGCTGGCGGTCAACGAAGACCTGTCGCGCTACGTGCTGTAACCGAGTCAGGAGGGGGAACGATGGCGAACAAGGCATTGGCGACGCGGCAAAAGATGCAGATACGCGTCGCCCCCTCTCCGAAACCGCGCAACCCGATCGCGGCCTTGGCCAAGCAGCGCGCGGCCGGGCCGCACGCCAAGCCCCTGTCGGCCCAGCGCCAGGCGGCCAAGCAAGCCTTGAAGAAAATCGATCCGAAAAAATCGGAAGACTAGGCAGGCGGCGCTCGCCACTCATGCTGACGCCGCTTTGGGGTCAGACCCCGTCTGAACTGTCGGCGCCGCTTCCTGGCCAGACTTCGGAGGAATTGCTGACGCCGCTTCGGGGTCAGACCCCGCTGGAACTGTCGGCGCCGCTTCAGGCTGGCCCGTTGGACACGAATTCCCCTTTGCGGCAAATGCGTCAGCGCGTGCCCGATACCGGCGCCGGCATCACCGGCGGCATGCCGGGCTGCATCGACGGCGGTGGCGCTTCCTGCTGTATCGGCGCCTGCGGCTGGGGCGGCGGCGATGCCGACGGCGCGGCGATCATCCCTTCTCCTGTCTTGGCATCGGCCATCAAGTCCAACCGTTTTGGCACACCGCCTTCGGACAGCATCACGTGGCGCGCCTGCACTTCCTGCACCCTGACGCCGCTCGCCACTTCGGCACCGACCGGGTAAGCCTTGGCCGGCTGGCCTTCGGCGGCGATGATGGCCACGCTGCCGCGCCCATTGAGGGCCGCGACGACGCCGCGCAACTGGTAATTGCTGACCACGGCCAGCGCGACATCGCCGCCAAATAGCCCCTTGGCGGCGGCGATCGCCGGTTCCGGCGCGGCCTGCATGACGACGGCGGCCAGCGGGCGCTGCTGCGGCTTGAATAATTGCAGGCCCCAGTACGCGCACGAGGCGGACAGCGCGACCAGGGCAATAAACACGGCAAATACGGGCAAACGCTTCATAAACATTCTTTCTGGACTAGCGCACCAGCTGGTTGATTTCAATAATAGGCATCAGCACCGCCAGCACGATCAGCAGCACGACGACACCCATGGCCAGGATCAGCGCCGGTTCCAGCAGGCCGGCGATGGTCAGCGTGCGCCGCTCCAGGTCCGCTTCCTGCGCGCCGGCCGCGCGGTCCAGCATGGCCGGCAACTCTCCGGTGATCTCGCCGGCGCGGATCATGTGGATCAGCATAGGCGGAAAATGCTTTTGCGCCGACAGCGCGCGCGCCAGGCTGACGCCTTCCTTCACCGCGTCGCTGGCTTCTTCGACCAGCTGTTGCATGGCGACGTTCGACAGCGTGTCGCGGCTGGTCTGCAGCGCGCGCAAAATCGGCACGCCGGACCCGGTGGTGATGGCCAGCGTGCTGGCGAAGCGCGCCGTGTTCAGGCTGCGCTCGAACTTGCCGTACAAGGGCGCCGTCAGCAGCCACGTATGCCAGCGCGTTTTCAGGGCGAGATTCTGCAGCGCGCGGCGCCACGCGAACCAGGCGCCGATCAAGAGTACCAGCACGATCAGCCCGTAGTTGCGCACGAAGTCGGACACGGCCAGCATGATCACCGTCAGCACCGGCAGCTTTTGCTTGGTGTTGGCGAACACGGAAACGATCTGCGGCACGACATATGTCAGCAGGAAGATGACGATCGAAAACGCGACCACCGTCACGATGGCCGGATAGGTGAACGCCAGCTTGACCTTTTGCACCAGCGCGTTGCGCCGCTCGATATAGTCGGCCAGGCGCGACAGCACGCGCGACAGGTGGCCGATCTGTTCACCGGAGGCGACCAGCGCGCGGTAGATTTCGGCGAAATCGCGCGGATGGCGTCCCAGCACGTCGGACAGCGCGGCGCCGCCGATCACTTCGGAGCGGATCGAGGCGATCAGGTCGCGCACGTATGGCCGCTCGGCCTGTTCCAGCAGCGCCGAAAAAGCCTGTTCCAGCGGCAGTCCCGCTTCCAGCAGGCTGGCCAGCTGGCGCGTAAACAAGGACAGCTCGGTGCTCGACAGCCGTTCGCCGAAGCCGCGCCGCGTGGCCTTGCCGCTGGCATCGACCTGCGCGCTGATCGCATCGACTTTCAAGGGCGTCAAGCCCTGCGTGCGCAGGTCGGCGCGCGCCGAGCGCGGGCTGTCGGCGTTGACCACGCCCTTCCTGGTGTTGCCGATCTTGTCGACGGCTTCGTAACGGAACGCGGGCATCGTTAATCCTTGCTCACGCGCAGCAGCTCGGCGCGCGTGGTGGTGCCGTTTTGCAGCCAGCGCTCGCCATCCTCGCGCATGGTCTGCATGCCGTCGCGCTGCG
Organism: Pseudomonadota bacterium; assembly: GCA_040389645.1. Lineage (GTDB taxonomy): Bacteria > Pseudomonadota > Gammaproteobacteria > Burkholderiales > Burkholderiaceae_D > Rugamonas. The sequence continues at coordinate 14,140 of JAZJZT010000088.1, forward strand.
CCGCCGCGCGCACGTCGGCCTCGGAGGCGCGGTTGTGGATCTGCGCGCGGATCTCTTCGGTCGTCTGCAGCAATTCATAGATGCCGACCCGGCCCTGGTAGCCGGTGTGGCCGCAATGTTCGCAGCCGACCGCCTGCCACGCGCTGCCATCGAAGGTCTTGCAGGATGCGCACAATTTTCGTACGAGGCGCTGCGCCAGCACGCCGAGCAGGGACGACGACAGCAGGAACGGTTCAATTCCCATGTCGAGCAATCGCGTCACGGCGGCCGAGGCATCGTTGGTGTGCAGGGTCGCCAGCACCAGGTGGCCGGTCAGCGACGCCTGCACGGCGATCTGCGCCGTTTCCAGGTCGCGGATTTCTCCGATCATGATGACGTCCGGGTCTTGCCGCAGGATCGCGCGCAGCGCCTTGGCGAACGTCATGTCGATGCGGGCGTTGACCTGCGTCTGGCCGACGCCGGCCAGGTCGTACTCGATCGGGTCTTCCACCGTCAGGATGTTGGTCGTGCTGGAATTGAGCAGCGACAGCGCGGCATACAAGGTCGTGGTCTTGCCCGAGCCGGTCGGGCCGGTCACCAGCACGATGCCGTGCGGCTGGTTCAACAGATTGTCGAACTGCGGCAGCATGGCGTCGCTCATTCCCAGGTGTTGCAGGTCGAGCCTGCCCGCTTCCTTGTCGAGCAGACGCAATACCGCGCGCTCGCCGTGCCCGGTCGGCAGCGTCGAAACGCGCACGTCGACCGGCTTGCCGCCGACGCGCAAGGTGATGCGGCCATCCTGCGGCAGGCGCTTTTCGGCGATGTCGAGCTGCGCCATGATTTTAATACGCGAAATCAGCGAACCGTGGATCGCCTTTCTCGGCTTGACGACATCGCGCAGGCTGCCGTCGACGCGGAAGCGCACGACGGAGGTCTGCTCGAACGGTTCGATGTGGATGTCGGACGCCGCTTCGCGCAACGCCTGCGTCAGCAGCGCGTTGATCATGCGGATCACCGGCGCGTCGTCGCTCGACTCCAATAAATCCTCGATCGCCGGCACGTCCTGCAGCAGCTTGGTCAGGTCGAGGTCGGCGTCGAATTCGTCGGCCACCTGCGAGGCGTCGCCGCCGGCGCCGGCATAGGCCGCGGCGATCGCTTCTTCCAGGTCGGCGCGGCCCAGGCTGACCAGGTTGATGCGGCCGAAGCGGCGCGACACTTCGGCGATGGCGGCCGGCGCGGTGACGCCGGAGATATACACGTCGACCGTGTTTTCGGCGACTTCGCTGGGTTTGGCCAGCAGGATGAAGTCGCGCGCGAAGGCGTAGGGCAGCAGGTTGCTCATGCGGGATGTCCTGTCATTGCCGGGTTTCCGGACCGGTGGCCGCGCCGGGAGCGCGCAGCGGCAGCGGCGCCGGCGGCACCGGGCGCGCCATTTGCGGCATGCCGACCGGCTGGCCATCGATCAGCGGCGGCAGCATCGGCTGGCCCAGGTCCTTTACCAGCACCGTATTGTCCTGCTGGATCGCACCTTCGGCGGCGCGCATGTAATCGTAGCGGTCCGACGCCAGGCTGGTGCTTTGCTCCTTGCTGCGGATGACGACCGGGCGCAGGAACACCATCAGATTCGTCTTCTTGCGTCCGCGCCCCTGGTACTTGAACAGGTTGCCGAGGATCGGGATATCTCCCAGGCCGCGCACCTTTTCGACGTTGTCGTCGGTGCTGTCCTCGATCAGGCCGCCGAGCACGATGATCTGGCCATCGTCGGCGATCACATTGTTTTCGATCACGCGCGTGTTGAGCGTGATGCCGGAGGTGGCAGCCAGCGAGCTTTTATCGACGCTGGACGTCTCGTGGTAGATCGCCATCTTGATGGTGCCGCCTTCTGAAATCTGCGGGCGCACCTTCAGGGTCAGGCCGACATCCTTGCGGTCGATGGTCTGGAACGGGTTGGTGGCGGCGCCGGCGGAGCTGGTGAACTGGCCGGTCAGGATCGGCACGTTCTGGCCGACCTTGATCGTGGCCAGTTCGTTGTCGAGCGTGATCATGTTCGGCGTCGACAGGATGTTGGCGTTGCCGTCCGTCTCCAGCGAGTGCGCCACGGCGCCCAGGCCGAGCGCGCCGTTGATCTGCTTGAACAGGCCGACCGTCAGGCCGGCGCCGGGCGCGGCGACCTTGCCGGCCAGGTTGCCGGCGTACAGCGTGCCGATATTGTTGGCGGTGCCGGTGGCCAGCGATTGCAGGCCGCCCAGGCGGTAGGTGCTGCTGCCGTCGCCGGTGGCGCCGACCCACTGCACGCCGAATTCGGACGCCTTCGACGACGTCACTTCGACGATCAGCGATTCGATGTAGACCTGGGCGCGGCGTACGTCGAGCTGGTCGATGACGGCGCGCAGGTTGCGGTAGACCGATTCCGGCGCGGTAATGATCAGGGTGTTGGTCGAAGCGTCGGCCTGGATGAAGCCGGCCGAGCCGCCCGCCGCCAGCTGGTTGCCGCTGTTCGCATTGAGCAGCGAACTGGCGGCGCCGGTCGCGCCGCCGCCCTGCGTCATGCCGGTGTTGCCCTGGCCGGTGGCGCCCTGCCCCGCGCCGGTCCCGGTCCCTGTGCCGGACGTGCTGGCGCCGGTGACGGAGGCGTCGCCCGAGACCACGGCGCGCAGCGTCTGCGCCAGCTTGGTCGCCTCGGCGTTTTTCAGGTAGACCACGTGCACATTGCCCAGTTGCGCGGTCGGCTGGTCCAGCTTGGCCACCAGCGACTTGGCGAGATTGGCGCGCGCGGCCGACGGCGCGCGCAGCACCAGCGAATTGGTGCGCGGATCGGCCAGCACGCTGACCCGGCCGACATCGCCGGCGGTGCCCTGCTCCATCAGCTTGTTGACCATGCTGGCCAGGTCGCTGGCGATCGCGTAGCGCACCGGGATCACGTCCAGGTCGGTGGAGGCCGGCGCGTCGAGCGCAGCGATGATCTTGGCCAGGCGTTTCAGGTTATCCGCGTAATCGGTGATGACCAGCGAATTGTTGCCCGGGTTGGCGTTGATCGTGTTGTTCGGCGTGATCAAGGGGCGTAATACCGTCACCAGGTTGGCCGACGATTCGAAGTTCAGGTGGAACACCTGGGTCGCGATCTGGTCGCCCTTCAGTGCCGCGCCACCGCCGATCTGCGTCGGCGTCGCCTGCAATTTCGCCTCCGCTTCCGGCACCACCTTGGCGAAGCCGTCGCCGCTGACGATGGCGTAACCCTGCAGGCGCAGCGCCGAGGTCAGTAAACTAAAAGCCTGAGATTTACTGATCGCGCTTTCCGACACCAGCGTCAATGTCCCTTTTACGCGCGGGTCGATCAGGAAGGTGATGTTGGTGTAGTGCCCCACCGCCTTGATCACCGATTCGATGTCGGCGCCGACGAAGTTCAGCGCCGCCTGGTCGCTGGGAGCGGCGGCGGCCGGCAACGGCGCCGCCAGCACCGCGCAGCACAGCATGGTGGCCGCGCCGATGCGGCGCAAGCGGGGAAGATTCGAGATGCTTACTGGCTGATTTTTCATTGTCTGAACTCTAACGCGGTGATGTTTTTGCCGCCACTGGTGGCGCGGCGCTGGCCCAGCAAATTCAACAGATTGCCCAGCGATTGTTCATGGCCGGCGGCCGCTTCGGCCTGTCCGGAAAATTGGAAGCGGCCCTGATCGAGGCTGCCCTTACCACTGAGCAGCAACGGCCCCTGCAGCGAGCGCAGGTCGAGCTGGGCCTGCTGGCCGCGCCAGTCCAGCGCCAGCTGGTAGCTGCCCAGCGGCTTGATCGCCGACAGGCGCGACGACATATCCGCCATCTCCAGCGTGGTGCGGCCGTTGACGGCGATGTTACGGTCGACCAGCGCCAGTTCCAGCGCCGTCCACGACAGGCGCAGCTTGCCGCTGGGCGCGAGCGTGTTGAGCGGCGCGCCCAGGCCGGCCAGGCCATCGGCCGGCAGCAGTAGCGCAGCCGGACTCAGTTGCCACTGTTTCCAGCTGCCCCTGAAATTGACCGCTTGCGACAGCGCCTGCTCGTTCGACAGTTCCAGGTCGACCATGCCGGCCAGCGCCAGCGGCGACAGCTTCCATGTAAACCGTCCCGGCAGCAGCGGCGTGACAGCGCCGTTGCCGCTGGCCGCGCCGCCAATGAAGGCCGAGCCGCGCCACAGCGTACCCTGCGCATCGCCCAGCGTCAAACGCCCGCCGGTTTGCTGCTCCACCAGCGCCGCCATCCACGCGGCCGGAAAAAACAGCAGGATGGTCGCCAGCGCGCCGACGGCGATCGCCAGCAGCCACAATATGCTGCGCTTCATCGCGTCCCGCCCGTCACCTGGCGCAATGTCAGCGCGGCGTCGACGGAACCCGGAGCGCCCTGCGCGCCGATCACGCTTTCCTGCACGGCCACGCGCTGCTCGCGCCGCAGCGCGTCGAGCCAGGTCACCAGCGCGGCGAAGGACACGTCCTTCAATTCCAGTTTCGCGTATTCGCCCGTCATCGTCACCGATTGCGCCTTCAGGCCGCGCGCGGTCAGGCTCGCCGTCAGGCTGTCGCGCGTCATCGGCGGCGCCTGCACCGGCGGGCGGGCCGCCAGTTCGGCCGCCGTGCGCGCCAGCGCCTGCAGTTCGGCGGCGTCCTGGCGCAACTGCGGCAGGGATTTGCGCAATTGCGCGCTGCCGTCGACGGCCGGGGCGATGAATATGCTGTAGACCAGCGCCAGCGCCAGCACGGCGCCACCGACACTGAGATACGTGCGCTCCTGTTCAGTGCGCGCCTGCCAGAACAGGCTGGCCGTGGCGCGGTAATGCGCGATGCTTGCGCCGATCTTGCTCATGATTTTCCTCCCGCGCTGCGGATTTGCCAGACGCCCGGCGCGGTCTCGGACAACGCCAGCTTGCGCGCGGACAGCGCGGCCTGCACCTGCGCCAGCGCTCCGGGCTCGACCGCGTTCGGTTTCAGTTTCACCAGCAGGCTGCGCTCGCGGTATTCGAGCGAAGCGACAATATCTCGCCGCGGCAGGCCGGCCACGGCTTCGCCGAAGGCGGCGGCCAATGCCGTGAATTCATCGGGCGCCAGCTGGCCGCTGCCGGCCTGCGCGACGGAGATGTTCTTGCGCATCTGCGCGGCCGGATCGAGGATCACGATTTCCTTCGGATAGGCGGCGCGGAAGGTTTGCAGCATCGCCTTGCGCACTTCGTCCGCTTCGCGCTTCATGCGGAACCATTCGATATTCAGGCCGGCGATGTTGACCAGCACGGCCAGCAGCGCCAGGCGCAGCGGCCAGCGCCAGCGTTGCCAGGCGCGCGCCTGCGCTCCGGTCGCGCCCAGGCCGGCGGCGAGATCCGGCGCCGCGCCTTTCGAGGCCGACACCCAGTGCGCCCAGTGGTCCGTTTCCAGCGCCACGCCCGGCATGGCGGCGGCCAGTTCCTGGTATTGCGGCGCCAGCGCGGCCGGCACGTAGACAGACAGCGGCGCCTCTCCCGCCAGCGCGCGCAGCATCAGCAGCGCCGCCTGCGGCTGCGGCGCGACCGTCAGGCCGATGCCGTCGTACTGCGCGCGGCGCAATGTCAATTCCAGTCCGGCGTCGCCCAGCGCCAGCGCGGCCGACACGCCGCCCGGCTGCAGCGGCAGGCACAGTTGCGCAGGATAGGCGGAAATGCCGTGCGCGCCCTGCGCCACCAGCGTTTTCACCAGCACTTCGAGCCAGGCGCGCTGCACCACGGCCACCGTGCGGCTGCCCTCGTCCTCCGGCGCCAGCGGCGTCAGCGCCAGCACGCAGTCGGCCGGGTCGCCCAGGATCTGGTCTTCCACCAGCGCCGGCAGCGCCGCTTTCAGGCGCGCGCTGGACAGCGGCGGCACTTTTACGCGCAGCAGCGTCACGTCGGCCGCGGCCAGCAACAGCACCACGCGGCGCGCGCCGGCCACCAGGTCGGCCAGGTTGCCGAGCGCAGCCGCGCCCTGCTGCATCACATTGCCGCCATCGCCGACCAGCGCGAATTGGCACGCCTGCAGCGCGCCGCTGTCAGCGGCGGCCTTGGCCGGATAGCGGATGTATAAAGTCGTCAAAGGGTCTCGCTTTCTTTTACTGCCTAGTTTTCCCGTACCCACACCAGCGTGGTTTTATAAGCATTGGCCGGGTCGCGCTTGATCAGCGCTTCCGCATCGAGCGCTGCGCGGTCCAGACGTATGCGGCTCTGCACCAGAAAATAACTGCTCTTCATATCAATACTGATGTCTGGCACCATTGGTCGGTTGTTCAACGCGCTAGTGAAAGTACCCTGATCAAACGGCGTGCGCTTGCGCGCCAACACCAGTGCCGACGCTTCCGACACTGAATAATTCTGCACCAGCGCCGCCAGCAATTCGGCCGGCGCCGTGTTCACGTTCACCGCCGTCACGCCATCTTCCGGCAGCACGATGACAAAATCACGCAAGCGCTCAACCGCCTGCTGCGTAAAACCGGCCACCGCCAGCAAATCCTCGACCCGCACTATTTCCATCGGCTCGCCGCCACTGCTGGTACTGGCAATTGCCCCACTACTTGTCCCGCCTCCCGCTGCCCCCGAAGTACTGCCGGTAGCACTGGCAACGATCCCGCCGCCCGTTCCACTTGAAGCACCGCCACCGGCAGCCGGCGTCACCTTCTGACCGCTTGCAACCTGGTCCGCAACGGCTTGCGCCAGGCTCGGATTGAGCTGCAAATTCTCCAGCAGGCGGCGAAATACCGTCAATTCGCCCTGTTTGACTTGGCGCTGTTTGGCCAGGTTGCCAAGATTGTAGCGCCCCTGGGCATCGGTAATTTGACCCGACAGCGTGGCGTCATACTTTTCCGTGGCGACCCGCTCGCGCTCGACGTAATCGTCAAGCCGCGTTTCCGCCAGCGGCGTGGCCCAGACGCCGTTTTCCGCCGTCGCCCTCTGATTATCGATGCCGTCCTGGTGCAGGATCAGCCGCACCCAGTCCAACGCACCGCGCAAGATCCACTTGGTCTGCAAGTGCAAACGCTGGTTTTCCATCGAGCGCACCTGCACCTGCTGCTGCCAGAACAGGCTGGCGACGATGGTAATCGCCAGCGCCGTCAGCAACAGCGCGGTGATCACGGCCACGCCGCGCTGCCGGCCGGCGCGGCGCAAACGGTCCATGCGAAGCGCCGTCATTGTGCCCCCAGCAGGAAGATTTTGACCAGACTATTTGCCTGGTTTTGCAATTGCAACGCCAGTTCCATGCCAATTGGAGCCGTACTCTGCGCGGTCACCGGTTTCCAGGTGCCGCTGCCGTCCCAGACGCGCAGCGTCATGCCGGTCACGCCGGCCTGCAGCGCCACGCCGGGTGCCGGATCGCTGTCGTCCAGCGCGGCCTGCCATTGCAGGTCGAGCTGCACCAGATCGCGCGTGCCGAGCGATTCGCGCCGCGTCAGCACGCCGTCGCGGATACGGTAGGACACCACTTGCAGGCGCGTCGCCTCGCCCTCGGCGAACGCGGTGCGCATGAAAGTCACGCGGTTGGCGTCGGCCAGCATGTTCTGACGCCCGTTCAGGATGCGCTTGTCGGCCAGTTGCTCCAGGTCGCTCTGCAATTGCGCGAAGGCCAGCTGGATGCCGCGCGTCTGCTCCATCTGTTCCGTCAGCGCCTTGCGCGAGCGGATGATGCCGTCGAGTCCGCGCCAGCCCAGCACGGCGACGATGGCCAGCACGGCGATCGCCACCAGCAGCTCGACCAGCGTGAAGCCGCGCCGGCGCGCCGCGCGCGAATGCGAAGTCGCCGTCATACCTCGTTCAGCACCAGTTGCACCAGCTTGATGATCAGGCGATCCGGCTGCCGTTCATCGAACACGCTGACCTCGACCCGGCGCAGGCGCGGATTCGGGCTGGCGATCACCTCTTGCTGGCAAATCAGCTTTAAATCGCCCTGCGGACATTCCGTGGACGTCTTGCCGATCGCGGGGAATTGTTTTGCCAGGCGCACCTGCACCAGCCGGTTCTCGGCCGACCAGGTCGCCATCATCGCCGCGCGCAAGCCGTCGCTGTTTTGCGTCAGGCTGCCGACCGCGCGCAGTGAAGCGCCCAGCGCGGTGCCGACGATGACCAGCGCGACGAGCACTTCGAGCAGCGTGAATCCGCGCTCGCGGCCATGCTGCCGCATCGATGAATACAATGTGTTCACGTCAGTCCACCGTGAAATGGCCGATGCCGTCGGCGCGGATGGCGATGCTGGCATCGCCATTGACCATCGTCAGCACGAAGGGCTTGTCGACCGGTTCGCGGCCGAACACGATGCGCAGCGTCTGGCCCGGCACGGTGGACGGCGGATCGAGCAGCAGCGTCACCGGGCTTTGCTTGAACGGACGCTCGCGCAACAGATCGTCCTGCGTCACCGCTTCCCACACGCGCTGTTCGCTGCGCACCAGGAAACGGTAACTGTCCGGTCCCGCCTCGAACGCGACCAGGCGATTGCGCACGATGGCTTCGTCGCGCGCCAGTTGCAATAACAGCGCGATGCGCTGGGCGTCCTGCTGCATGCCCTGGCGCCGGCTCGGCGCGGAACTCAGCGTCACCATCCCGAGCGTGAGGCCGATGATGACCAGCACCACCAGCAGCTCGATCAGCGTGAAGCCGCGCTGGCCACCCGGTTGCGGCGCGGCAGGCATCGCAGTCCAGTGCCAGCCTAGATGTCCCACGAGCCGATATCGGCATCGTCGCCGGTACCGCCCGGCTGGCCGTCGGCGCCCAGCGAGAACACGTCGACCTCGCCCTTGACGCCCGGCGACAGGTACTGGTACGGGTTGCCCCACGGGTCTTTCGGCATCTTTTCCAGGTAGCCGCCAGCCTTCCAGCCATTCGCGGCCGGGCCGGACTCCGGCTTGGTCAGCAGGGCCTGCAAGCCCTGCTCGGTGGTCGGATAGCGCTGGTTGTCGAGCTTATATAACTTCAACGCCTGCATCACGGTCGAGATATCGACCTTGGCCGCGGCCACTTTCGATTCGCCGGTGCGGCTCAGCAGCTTGGGCACGACCAGCGCCGCCAGCACACCCATGATGACCACCACCACCATGATTTCGATCAGCGTGAAGCCGCGTGCGCGGCGGGTCGAACGGAATGGAACGTTTTGCATAGAATGAAGACGGATCTAGGTGAAATGAGTGCAGAAGTATATGCCGGAATCGCCGCGCAAACAAAAATCCGGCGATCCCGCATTCAGATAAATGTCAATCGCGCTGGCGCGCCCCCATGCCGATGCGTTGCAGCGCGCCGGCGTTGCCGCCGCCGGCGATGTTGGACGAGACCGGCTCGAGCGCTTTCAAGCGCGGCGCATCGGCGACGAAGGGAGCGATGCCCAGCGCCCGGTCCACCTCGTGCGGATACACCAGGTAACCGCGCGTGATCACCGCCGCCACCTTGCGCACATCGGCGATATTTTTGGTCGGATCGCCGTCCACCAGCACCAGGTCGGCGAGTTTGCCGGTCACGATGCTGCCGCGCTCATGCTCGGTGCGGGTATAGCGCGCGCCGTTGCGCGTCGCCACCTGCAACGCCTGGGCTGGCGTCAGGCCGGCCTGCACCAGGAATGCCAGTTCCGCCTGCAACGTAAAACCGGGGATGTCGTCGGTGCCGGCCACCAGCGGCACGCCGGCGCGGTACAGGCGGCCGACGAAGTCGACCATCTTCGCATACGATTTCTGATAGCGTTTCAGCGTGGCCTCGTCGGCGATCTTCATCGAGCCGACGTGGAAACCGCGCTGCACGTCCGGCGGCATGTGGCCGGCGATCGCCGTGAACGGCTCGTTGATGTCGCCATCCTTCTGTTTCAGGAAGGCGAACGTGGCCAGCGTCGGATCGATGACGGTTTGCTGTTTCGCCAGGCGGCCAATAAAATCCCTGACCGGTTTTGAATCGAAGTCCAGCGTCGCCACTTTTTCGGCCGGCAAAATAAACCGTTCCAGCGTGCGCGTTTCGGTGGCCGGCGTGGCCAGGAAATTGAGCATCACCTGGTTGATGTGCTGGATTTCATCGTAACCGGCGTCGAGCGCCTCGAAGGCGCGCAGGCCGGCCGGGATATGGCCGGACACGCGCAGGCCGCGCCGGTGCGCATAGGCGACGGTATCCTTCAGGATCGCCTTCGGGAACGAGTTATAGATTTTTAATTGCGGATAACCGCGTTCGGCATACCAGTCGATCGCATTCTTCGCTTCCGGCAGCGTCTTGACGACAAAACCGCTGATCGACGAATACGGGCTGTCTCCTTCGAGGAAGCCGGCCGGCACGATGTGCGGCGCCAGCAGCGTGCCGGCGGCGATTTCATCGATCATCTGCTGCACTTGCGCGTTTTCATTGCCCATGTCGCGCACCGTGGTGACGCCGGCCGCCAGGTTCAGGCCACCTTCCCAGCGGCCGACATGGGCATGCATGTCGAACAGGCCGGGCAGCAGCACGCGCCCGGCCGCGTCGAGTTCATGGTCGGCGCCGCGCACCGGCGTGCCGGCCGGCAGCACCGCGCTGATGCGCCCGCGCAGCACGTAGACGTCGGACGGCGCGCCCAGCGTCGCCTTGTCGCTGTCGAACACGCGCGCATTTTTAATCACGGTCAAGCCGGTCAAGGGATGCTGCAGCGACGCCGCCATTTCGGCCAGCAATTTGCTCTCGGCCGCTTTCTGGCGCGCCGCCAGCACCTTGATATTCTCCTGCCAGCCCTGCTCGATGGCGACGAAGGCGCCAGGAATCACGGCCGCGAACAGGCGCGGCCGGGCTTCCGGCGTGGCCGTGGTGGCCCAGTAAAATTGCGGAGAAAGGCCCAGTCCCGTCTGCGCCAGCAGTTGCACGTTCTGGCTGCGGCCGTCGGCCGTCACCTGCACCTCGTCGAGCTGGCGCTGGCTCAGCGTGCCCGACGGCAGCAGCGCCAGCTTGCCGTCCGGCGCGCCGGCCAGCGCAGTGATCGCGGCCGACGCGACTTCGAAGGAACTGTTCAAGGGCACATACATGGCCGCGCCGCCGACGGTTTTTTCACCCTGCTCGCTGGTCGACTTCCACCACGCATTGTCTCCGTTGCGTCCGAATTGCTCGTTGACCACGGCGCCGAAGGTCGAATTGCCCTGCACCGCGTAGCTGCCGAGGGTGCCGTCCGGCGCATACCGCAACTGTTCGGAGAGTTCCGGGCCGCGCCCGTTGTCCTTGTAGATAAAACGCACCCTGGTCAAACCATCGTCGTCGCGCTCGACCACCTGTTCGCCGGACTGCTTGCCGTTTTCGGAAATGAGGACATAGCGGGTGGTTTGCGTGGCCGCCTGCGCCTGGATGCCGAAGGCGGCCATCGCGAGCGCCATCACGGCGGGTAAGCGCTTCATCTGCATCTGGGTCGTCTCCTCGGGGGTGCGGCTATGCAATGTCGGCGCCGGCGGCGCAGACCGGGCAGGCGTCGTTGCGCGCGATGCCGATGCTGGTCCATTCCATGCGCAGGCCGTCGAGCATCAGCAGGCGCCCGGACAGCGGCTCGCCGATGCCCATCAACAGCTTTAAAGCCTCGGCCGCCTGCGTCGCGCCGACCACGCCCACCAGCGGCGCGAACACGCCCATGCTGGAACAGGCGACGTCCTCGAACGCCTGGTCTTGCGGGAACAGGCACGAATAACAGGGTTGTTCTCCGCTGCGCGGATCGAACACGCTGACCTGGCCGTCGAAACGGATCACGGCGCCCGACACTAACGGCACCCTGGCCGCGACGCAGGCACGGTTGACGGCGTGGCGCGTGGCGAAGTTATCCGTGCAGTCGAGCACGACGTCGGCGTCGGCCACCAGTTCGGCCAGGCGGGCGTCATCGGCCCGTTCGACCAGCGCGACGATCTCGATGCCGGGATTGATCGCCAGCAGAGAAGCGCGCGCCGACAGCGCCTTGGGCTGGCCGACGCGCTCGGTGCTGTGCGCAATTTGCCGCTGCAGATTGGTCAGATCGACGGTGTCGTTGTCGACCAGCGTGATGCGGCCGACGCCTGCCGACGCCAGGTACAGGGCGGCCGGCGAACCGAGGCCGCCGGCGCCGATCACCAGCGCGCGCGCGGCCAGCAGTTTCTGTTGTCCTTCGATGCCGATTTCGTCCAGCAGGATATGGCGCGAATAGCGCAGCAGCTGATTGTCATCCATGTGCGTCTTGTCTTATTTTTTTTCCGGCGCCGCCGCCACTTTCGCCAGCTTGACCGGCAAGCCCTTGAAATGGTTCAGCGCCTGGTTCAGCTGGAAGTCGTCCTTGCCGCCGAATTCGACCGGCTTGCGCGAGCGGGCCAGCGCCGCGATGCGCTGCTCCTCTTCCAGTTCATCGTTTTTCAAAGGAACGGACGGCAATTCCTTGTCGTCGGTATTGCCCAGGTGCTTGACCAGGTCGGCCTCGCGCACGCGCAGGCTGTTCAAGCCGTCGCCGTCGGCCGTTTCATCGACCGGCATGTCCGGCACGATGCCGCGCGCCTGGATCGAGCGGCCGTGCGGCGTGTAGTAGCGCGCCGTGGTCAGTTTGACGGCCGTGTCGGCGCTCAACTGGCGCAGCGTCTGCACCGAACCCTTGCCGAACGTCTGGCTGCCCATGACGATGGCGCGCTTGTAATCCTGCAGCGCGCCGGCGACGATTTCCGACGCCGAGGCGGAACCGGAATTGACCAGCACCACCATCGGCACCGTTTTCAGCGCGGCCGGCAGCTTGGCCAGCGGATCGCCGCCCGCGTGGCGGCCGGCATAATATTCGGCGCGCGCATAAAAAGTCTGCTTCGAGTCGGCCAGCTGGCCGTTGGTCGAGACCACCACCGCATCCTTCGGCAGGAAGGCGGCCGAGACGCCGATCGCGCCCGGCACGACGCCGCCCGGATCGTTGCGCAAGTCCAGCACCAGGCCCTTGATGTTCGGGTTTTGCGCGTACAGCGCGCCGAGCTTGCGCGCCAGGTCGTCCACCGTCGGTTCCTGGAATTGCGAGATGCGCAGCCAGGCGTAACCCGGCTCGATCATCTTCGCCTTGACGCTCTGCACGCGGATTTCCTCGCGCACGATCGGCACGATGACCGGCTTGTCTTCTCCCTTGCGCGACAGCGTCAGCACCACCTTCGAGTGCGGCTCGCCGCGCATCTTCTTGATCGCCTCGTCCAGCGACAGGCCGCGGATCGGCGTGTTGTCCAGCCGCGTGATCAGGTCGCCGGCCTTGATGCCGGCCTTGAACGCGGGCGAATCCTCGATCGGCGAGACGACCTTGACATAACCGTCTTCCAGCCCGACTTCGATGCCGATGCCGACAAACTTGCCGAGCATGGTCTCGCGCATTTCCTTGAAGGCTTTCTTGTCGAGGTAGACCGAATGCGGGTCGAGCGAGGCGACCATGCCGGAAATGGCTTCCGTGACGAGTTTTTTGTCGTCGACGTTTTCGACGTAATCGCTCTTGATCAGGCCGAATACATCGGACAACTGGCGCAATTCCTCCAGCGGCAGCGGCAAGCCGCCCGGCTTTTGCGCGACGGCGGAAAACTGCATCGAAGCGGCGATGCCGGCCACCATGCCCAGGCCTACCAGGCTGAAACTGTTGAACTTGTTGCCCATGATTCTTCCGCTTTACGACGCTCTGTTAAAACCTGACCCAGCCAGCGGGATCGAATTCCTTGCCTTTATGGCGAAGCTCAAAGTATAAACCCGATTCTTCGTTACCGCCGGTGTTTCCGGCCGAGGCGATGGCGTCGCCACCCTTCACCACTTCGCCTTCGCGCCGCAACAGCGACTGGTTATTGCCATAAATGCTCATGTACTGGCCGCCATGGTCGACGATGATCAGGTTGCCGAAACCGCGCAGCCACTGCGCGAACACGACCCGCCCGCCGGCCACCGCGTGAATTTCGGCACCTTCGGCGGCGCGGATGAACACACCTTTCCAGCTTGGACCGTCGCCGCGCTTGCTGCCGAAACGCGCCGCCAGCTTGCCCGACACCGGCGCGCGCAACTGCCCTTTCAGGCCGGCGAACGCGCCTTCCGGCGCCGATGGCGCCAGCGCGACGTCGGCCGCCTTGGCCGGCGGCGCTTCCCTGATCTCTTTGACTTCCTTGACTTCTTTCGGTTCCGGCTTGATCACCGGCGGTTTTTGCGCCAGCTTCGGCTCTTCCGCCTCGACCGGCGCCACCGGCACCGGCGCAGGCGGCGGTTTCACAGGCACCGGCACCGGTGCCGGCACTGGCGTCGACGCCACCGGCGGCTTGGCGCTGCCTGGTTTCGGCTGCAACTTCGCCAGCCGCTCGCGTTCAGCCTTGGCGCGCGCCAACGCTTTCGCCTCGGCCTCTGCCTTCGCTTTCGCTTCCGCCGCGGCCAGCGCGTCGGCCTTCGCCTTGGCCGCCTTGGCGGCGGCCACCTGCTCCAGGCGGCGTTTTTCGGCTTCGGCCGCGCGCGCCTGTTCTTCGACCAGTTTATTCAGGCGATCGACCAGGCCGGCCATGCGCTGTTCGTCGCGTTCCAGGTTGCCCGCTTCCTTGCGCTGCGCCACCAGGCGCTGCGACAGCTGGCCCAGCACGGCGGCGCGCTTGAGCTTTTCCTGCTCCAGCACGGCCTTTTGCTGGCGTTCTTCCTGCGCGATTTCTTCCAGTTCATCCTTGGCGTTCTGCGCCTCGGCCTGGTTCGCTTCGACCGCCGCCAGGTTGGCGCGCAGCGATTCGAGCAATTTCGCCTGCGCCTGCGACACATAGGCCATCATTTGCAGGTCACGGTTGATGCGGTTCGGGTTGTCGCCCGACAATAGTAATTTGATGCGGTCTTCATTGCCGGCCACGTATTGCTCACGCAGCAGCTTGGCCAGCTGCTTCTTTTGCAATGTCACCTTGGCCTGCAGGCGCAACTGCGCCGCGCCCAGCTCTTGCAGCTTGACGTTGGTTTGCGTTTGCTCCTCGGCCAGCTCGCGCAGGCTGCGGTTGGCGTGAGAGATCGCCTCTTCCGACGCGGCCAGCGTATCGGCCGCGTCATCCTTGGCGCTTTCCGTCTGGCCGATGTCGCGCTTGAGCGCACTGAGTTTTTGCTGCAAGCCGGCGCGTTCCGCCTCGGCGGCCGCTTTCTGCTTGCTGCGTTCGGTGGCTTTCGGCGCGGCCGTCGCCGCTGCCAGCGCGAGCAGCAGGCAGCAGCCCGCGCCCGCGCGGCGGGTAAATGAAGACCAGGACATGTAGTTGCTTACTTGGCCTTGCCCTGGTTGGCGACGGCGGCCTGGGCGGCGGCGATCACGGCAGGATCGCCCAGGTAGTAATGACGGATCGGTTTCAGGTCGTCATCGAGCTCATAAACCAGCGGCTGTCCGTTCGGGATGTTCAAGCCGACGATATCGGTATCGCTGATGCCGTCGAGCATCTTGATCAGGGCGCGCAGACTGTTGCCGTGCGCCGAGATGATGATGCGCTTGCCGGCGCGGATGGCCGGTGCGATTTCCTCATTCCAGGCCGGCATCACGCGCTCCACGGTGTCTTTCAGGCATTCGGTGAGCGGAATGCTGGCCCTGGGCACGCCGGCATAGCGCGGATCGTTGTACGAGGCGCGTCCATCGTGCGGCCCCAGCGGCTCGGGCGGCGTGTCATAGCTGCGGCGCCATATCAACACTTGCTGATCGCCGTACTTGGCCGCCGTTTCCGCCTTGTCCAGGCCCTGCAGTGCGCCATAATGGCGCTCGTTCAGGCGCCAGTCATGTTTGATTGGCAAATACATCATGTTCATTTCATCGAGCGTCAGCCACAGCGTGCGGATCGCGCGCTTGAGCACCGAGGTGTAAGCCAGGTCGAAGGAAAAACCGTACGCCTTGAGCAAGCGGCCGGCGGCTTTGGCTTCCAACTCGCCCTTGTCGGTCAGGTCGACATCGGTCCAGCCGGTAAAGCGGTTTTCGAGGTTCCAGGTGGACTCACCATGACGCATCAATACGATTTTATACATGAGGTAATCTTCAAAAAGATGGTTACAGACAGAAAAATGCAGCTAAATAGTACGGTTCCAGCTTCTATTTTATAATGCGCGGATAAACTTAAACCATGAGAACACTGTGAAATTCCTAATTGACCAAATTTTCTTGATCGGTATCGTCGCCTTGTCGGGTGGCGCGCTGCTGTGGCCGGTGCTCACGCAACGCGGCAAAAAAGCTTCCGCACTGGAGGTGACGCAGTTGATAAACCGCTCCAAGGCCACCATAGTGGATGTCAGGGATGCGGCCGAGTTTGCCGGCGGCCACCTGCCCGATGCCAAGCATATCCCGCTGGCCGACCTGGCCAGCCGCAGCGGCGAACTGGATAAATTCAAGAACCGCACCATCGTCGTAGTATGTCAGAAGGGAACGCGCGCGTTCGCCGCCGCCAAAGTGCTGCAGCAGGCTGGATTTGACAACGTGGTCGCCCTCGAAGGCGGCCAGGCGGCATGGCAGACCGCCGGCTTGCCGATCAACAAATAAGTCTCATTCATTCGAAGGAAGTCGCCATGACCGCCCATGTTCTCCTCTACAGCACCGCCGTTTGCCCCTATTGCGTGCGCGCCGAGCGCTTGCTGGAATCGAAAGGCGTCACCGGGATCGAAAAGATCCGGGTCGACCTCGATCCCGAGCAGCGCGTGCTGATGATGCAAAAGACCGGCCGCCGCACCGTGCCGCAAATTTATATCGGCGACACACACGTCGGCGGCTTCGACGACCTGTACGCGCTGGAACAGGCCGGCCGCCTCGACCCCTTGTTAAAAGGTTAAGCAGCCCCAGATAGCGAGGCACGGCGCCGGCGCATGGCAGATGGCGGACAGAAACTGGCTGCGACCAAATCCGTTTTGATACAATTGCTGCGCGTTCGATGCCAGCCGGCTTGCGCCGGGCGCGAACACCCCGACTATGAGCGGCCCCGCCGCTCTTTTCCACTACAACGAAAGCGTTTCCATGTCTGACGAAAACCTGCAACCAGTCTTCCAAATCCAACGCGTCTACCTGAAAGACATGTCGCTGGAACAACCGAATTCCCCAGCCATTTTCCTGGAACAGGAAGCGCCGAGCATCGAAGTGGCGCTCGACGTCAGCGCCGAGCCGCTGGCCGAAGGCATCTACGAGTCGACCGTCACCATCACCGTGACGGCGAAGATCAAGGATAAAGTGGCGTTCCTGGTCGAAGGCAAGCAAGCCGGCATCTTCGAGGCGCGCAACATTCCCGCCGAACAGCTCGACCCGCTGCTGGGCATCGGTTGCCCGAACATCGTCTACCCTTACCTGCGCGCCAACATCGCCGACGTGATCACCCGTGCCGGCTTCCCGCCAGTGCACCTGGCCGAGATCAACTTCGAAGTGTTCTACCAGCAGCGCCTGCAAGCGCTGGCCGAGCAGCAAGGCGCCGCCGCCGCGCCAGCCGAAGGCGCAGCGCACTAAGCGTTGTCCTAGTAAAATAGCAACACCCTCAAAGGCCGGCAGCGGCCTTTGAGTTTTTATTACCTATCATCCACTCGTACAAGGCCAAGGCAATGACCCTCTTCCGATTGATCGCAGGCGCGACGCTGATGCTGGCAGCAACGGCCAGCCAGGCGCTCGACTTCAAATCGGTGGGCGCAGCGCCGGCGATCCTGTACGACGCGCCGTCCACCAAGGGCGGCAAGCTGTTCGTAGCGCCGCGCGGCATGCCGCTCGAAGTCGTGCTCAGCTACGGCGACTGGGTCAAGGTGCGCGACCTCAGCGGCGACCTGGCCTGGACCGAGGCGAAAGCGCTCAGCGCCAAGCGCAACGTGATCGTGCGCGTGGCCAACGCCAAGATCCGCGCCGCCGCCGACGACGCCGCCGCGCCGGTGTTCAGCGCCGACAAGGGCGTCTTGCTGGAATTGACGGAAATCGGCAGCGCCGGCTGGATCAAGGTGCGCCACCGCGACGGCCTGGTCGGCTACGTAAAAAGCAGCGATATCTGGGGCATCTAAAATCCGCGGCGGCCGATGCAGCCGCCCGCGCCTGTTTCATCGTTCACCGAGGCTAGCATGCAAGACGCACAAGCGAACATTCCTGGCGGCGCGCCTGCGGCCGCGCCCGTCATCGCACGCAAGATCACCGTGCTCGGCGCCGGCGCCTGGGGCACTGCCGTCGCCATTTCCCTGGCCGGCCGCCACGATGTCGTGCTGTGGGGCCGCAATACCAGCGCGATGCAGCAAATGGCCGCCGCGCGCGACAATCTCGCCTACCTGCCCGGCCATCCCTTTCCAGCTCGCCTGTCGATCGACAGCGATTTCGACGCCGCCGTCACCCACGCGTCTCCCAACGCGGACGGCCAGCACGGCTTGCTGATCGCCGCCTGCCCGGTGGCCGGCCTGCGCCCGCTGCTGGAACAATTGAAGGGGCGGCTGATTCCGAACCTGGTCTGGCTGTGCAAGGGTTTTGAATACGACACCGGCCTGCTGCCGCACCAGATCGTGCAGCAAGTGCTGGGCGACACGGTGGCCGGCGGCGCGCTGTCCGGCCCGTCGTTCGCGCAGGAAGTCGCGCGCGGACTGCCGTGCGCGCTGACCATCGCGTCGAGTTCGGCCGCGCTGCGCGACTGCGTCGTCGCCACCGTCCACGGCGGCAACATGCGCGTCTATGCGAGCACCGACCTGGTCGGCGTCGAAGTCGGCGGCGCGGTGAAAAACGTGCTGGCCATCGCCACCGGCGTGGCCGACGGCCTCGGTCTCGGTTTGAACGCGCGCGCCGCGCTGATCACGCGCGGCCTGGCCGAAATCACGCGGCTCGGCACGGCGCTCGGCGGCAGCACCGAGACCTTCATGGGGCTGACCGGCATGGGCGACTTGATTTTAACGTGCACCGGAGACTTGTCGCGCAACCGGCGCGTCGGCCTCGGCCTGGCGCAGGGCAAGCCGCTGGCCACCATCGTCGCCGAACTGGGACACGTGGCCGAGGGTGTGCCATGTTCAAAGGCGGTGCGCGACCTGGCACGCAGCCTGCAGGTCGACATGCCGATCACCAACGCCGTGGCCGGCGTGCTGTTCGACGGCGACTTGCCGCAAGCGATGGTGGCGCGCCTGCTGGCACGCGATCCGCGCGATGAGGCGTCGGGACCGGCCATTTCCTGAAACAACGGCATCAAACTTGTCCTGCCAATACGATGGATTGAGGAAGTTGCGAATGCGCATATGGGCAGTCTGGAAACGCGAATGATCTGGACGCAGATGCAAAAAAGGGTTACAGACCGAAGCCTGTAACCCTTTTTTGTTCCTGCTGAATTCTGGTGCCGACTGCCGGTTTCGAACTGGCCACCTGATGATTACAAATCAACTGCTCTACCAAATGAGCTAAGTCGGCAAACTTGCACAGCGCGAATTATACGCTATTTGATACGCGTGAGGGTTGGCCGGCCGCCTTTTTTAGGCGGCTCGTTGTCGTCGTCCGGGCCGCCCGATTCTGTCGGGCGCGGCTCGGCCTGGGGACTCGGCACCGATGCCAAGGTCGGCCCGGTGGCGGCGCTCGCGTCGTCATCGGCTTCCGGCGCGCCGCCCAGTTGCGGCTCGAATGCCATGCCCTGCCCGTTTTCGTTGGCGTAGATCGCCATCACGTTATTGACCGGCACGTAGATTTCGCGCGACACGCCGCCGAAGCGGGCGTGGAAACGGATGCTGTCATTGTCCATCTTCAGCCCGGAGGTAGCGCCGAAGCTGATGTTGAGGACGATTTCCCCCTTCTTGACATATTCCATCGGCACCGTCGTCGACGAGTCGACCTTGACGGCCAGATAGGGGGTGTAACCGCTGTCGGTGCACCATTCGTAGATGGCGCGCAGCATGTAGGGCTTGGTTGAGATTTCAGACATGGTAGTAGGCAGACTGCAAAACGCCGCGCATCGTGACGATGCGCGGCTGTACTTCAAGCAAGACGGCGATGCGCGATCAGCGGCGCATCACCTTTTCCGACGGCGTCAGCGCTTCGATGTAGGCCGGGCGCGAGAAGATGCGCTCGGCGTATTTCATCAGCGGCGCGGCGGTCTTCGACAGTTCGATGCCGTAGTGGTCCAGGCGCCACAGCAGCGGCGCGACGGCCACGTCGAGCATCGAGAATTCGTCGCCGAGCATGTACTTGTTCTTCAGGAACAGCGGCGCGAGCGTCGTCAGGCGGTCGCGGATTTCCGCGCGCGCCTTGTCGTGGCTCTTGTCGTTGGCCTTGGCGCGCTCGCTTTCGAGCACGTGCACGTGCACGAACAATTCTTTTTCGAAATTGAACAGCATCAGGCGCGCGCGCGCGCGCATCAGCGGATCGGCCGGCATCAGTTGCGGATGCGGGAAGCGTTCGTCGATGTATTCGTTGATGATGTTCGATTCGTACAGAATCAGTTCGCGCTCGACCAGGATCGGGACCTGGCCGTACGGGTTCATCGTCGAAATGTCTTCCGGCTTGTTGAACAGGTCGACATCGCGCACTTCAAAGTCCATGCCTTTTTCAAACAGGACCAGGCGGCAGCGTTGGGAAAATGGGCAAGTCGTGCCCGAATATAGAACCATCATGGTTTATAGTTCCTTAGAAACAAAGGGGGTGTGGCCGCGAACGGCCCACCCCGGGACGCACCCGCCAACGGCGGGCCACGCAAAACGCGTGCCGGTCGCCCGGCACGCTCACTTATTTAACTTCTTTCCAGTACGACGCGTTCAGGCGCCATGCCAGCAATGCAAACACGGTCAAAAACAGCAAGACCCAGACGCCCAGCTGCTTGCGGGTCTGCTGGGCCGGCTCGGCCATCCATTCCATGTAACCGACCAGGTCGGCCACGGCGGTGTCGAATTCCAGCTTGGTCATCGAACCCGGCTTGACCTGCTCGAAGCCGACGAACTTGTGGACCATCTTGGCTTCGTCGTGCGGATCTTTTTCCTCGACCATCTTGGCGCTCTGCACGCCCTGCAGTTCCCACAGCACGTGCGGCATCGCCACGTTCGGCACGACCATGTTGTTCCAGCCGGTCGGACGGGTCTCGTCCTTGTAGAACGTGCGCAGGTAAGTATACAGGTAGTCGCCGCCGCTGCCACCGGGGCCGGCCTTGGCGCGCGAAATCACCGACAGGTCCGGCGGTACCACGCCGAACCAGGTCTTGGCATCCTTGGCCGGCATGGCCGTCGTCATCATCTCGCCCACCTTGTCGGCCGTAAACAGCAGGTTGCCCTTGATCTGGTCTTCGGTCAAGCCCAGGTCTTTCAGGCGGTTGTAACGCATCGACGACGCATTATGGCAGTTCAGGCAGTAATTGACGAACAGCTTGGCGCCGTTTTGCAGCGCCGCCATGTTGGTCGAACGGTCCGGCGCCTTGTCCAGCGGATGGCCGCCTTCGTTGGCCAGTGCCAGGCCCGGCAGCAATGCCAGGATAGCGAGCAGTTTCTTAGCAAGATTCATGTAGGGGTCCTTTTGTGCTTAAGCGTAGGGTCGGCGATCAGTGCGCGTGGAACGTCACGCGGGCCGGCACTTTCTTGAACTGACCCATCGCGCTCCACCATGGCATCAGCAGGAAGAAGGCGAAATAGTACAGCGTGCAGCACTGCGACACGATGGTGCCGACGACGCTCGGCGCTTGCGTACCGAGGTAACCGAGGGCGACGAACGCCAGGCCGAACACGATATACACATACTTGTGCCAGTCGGGACGGTAGCGGATCGATTTCACCGGGGAATGGTCGAGCCATGGCAGGAAGGCCAGGATCACGACGGAACCGCCGAAGAACACGACACCCCAGAATTTCGCGTCGAGCACGCTCGGCAGCATGCCGACGATGGCGACCAGCGCGATCACGGCGATCGCCGCTTTCACCAGGAACGACAGGCGCGATTTCAGCCACAGGAAGGCGACATAGGCAGCCACGGCGGCCATCAAGACCCACATGAAGTCGGCCGTGGTGGCGCGCAGCACCGAGTAGAACGGCGTGAAGTACCAGGTCGGCGCGATGTGCAGCGGGGTTTTCAGCGAATCGCCCGGCAGGAAGTTATTGTATTCCAGGAAATAACCGCCCATTTCCGGCGCGAAGAACACGACCGCGCTGAAGATCAGCAGGAAGACCGACACGCCGAACAGGTCGTGCACCGTGTAGTACGGGTGCGACGGGATCGAATCGAGCGGGTGGCCGTCCGGGCCGAGGTTGTCCTTGACTTCGATGCCGTCCGGATTGCTCGAACCGACTTCGTGCAGCGCGATCAGGTGGGCGGCGACCAGGCCCAGCAGGACCAGCGGAATGGCGATCACGTGGAAGGCGAAGAAGCGGTTCAGGGTCGCGTCGGAGACGACGTAATCGCCGCGGATCCACAGCGACAGGTCGGGACCGATCAGGGGAATTGCGCCGAACAGGTTGACGATCACCTGCGCCCCCCAGTACGACATTTGACCCCATGGCAGCAGGTAGCCGAAGAACGCTTCGGCCATCAGGCACAGGAAGATGGCGAAACCGAACAGCCAGATCAGTTCG
The DNA here is from genome assembly GCA_040389645.1 of Pseudomonadota bacterium. GTDB lineage: Bacteria > Pseudomonadota > Gammaproteobacteria > Burkholderiales > Burkholderiaceae_D > Rugamonas. Next base: position 36,521 of record JAZJZT010000088.1, read on the forward strand.
CGCGGCTTGCGGTACGAACCGTACAGCAGCCCGCGCGTCATGTGCAGGTAGACGATGATGAAGAAGGCGGAGGCGCCGGTCGAGTGCATGTAGCGCACCAGCCAGCCCCACGGCACTTCGCGCATGATGTATTCGACGGAACCGAAGGCCAGGTTGGCGTCCGGCTTGTAGTGCATCGTCAGGAAGATACCGGTGACGATCTGCAGCACCAGCACCAGCATCGCCAGCGAGCCGAAGATGTACCAGAAATTGAAGTTTTTAGGAGCGTAGTATTTACCCCACTGGTCGTTCCACAGCTTGGTCAGCGGGAAGCGGTCATCGACCCAGCCCAGCGCTTTTTGCGCGGCCGGAGCGTTGGCGGGGAATTTCGTCTCTTTGAAAGCGGCCATGTTATGCCTCGCCTTTCTCATCTTTACCGATGACCAGTTTGGTATCGCTCAGGAACATGTGGCGCGGCACTTGCAGATTGTCCGGCGCCGGCTTGTTCTTGTAGACGCGGCCGGCCATGTCGAAGGTGGAACCGTGGCACGGGCACAGGAAGCCGCCGGCCCAGTCGTCCGGCAGCGATGGCTGCGGACCGGGGGTGAATTTCGACGAGGGCGAGCAACCGAGGTGGGTGCAGATGCCGACGGCGACCAGGATTTCCGGCTTGCGCGAGCGGTGCTCGTTGCGCGCATACTCGGGGGTGAATTCTTCCGGATTGCGTTTCGAATCCGCATCGGCGACCTTGCCGTCGGTCTGTTTCAGCGACGCCACCATTTCCGGGGTGCGCTTCAAGATCCAGACCGGCTTGCCGCGCCATTCCACGGTTTTCATTTCACCGGGATTGAGCGCTGCGATATCCACTTCCACCGGCGCGCCGGCGGCTTTCGCCCGTTCCGACGGCTGGAATGTACTTACCAAGGCCCCTGCGGTTGCCAAACCAACCACACTGCCCGCCGCGCACGTAGCGACGAGCAAGCCGCGGCGGCCTGAATCGAGCTGCTTTTCGTTACTCATACAAACCCCAATCTGTCAAGATGCGAAATCTTCTTAGTTAACATAGCTGCTAGCAACCTTAAATTATAAGTGAACAGCAACCCGAATTAAAGCGAAACGTTGCTTTTCCCTAAATTAGCCCCATATCAGGCCCGCCCTGCGCCCAAACCGCCTGCATTTGTTGGCAACAGCGTTTGGTTTCCCGCACAAAAGCCAGTATGATTTAAACCACACTATAGCCGGGAGCATATACATGGGCATGATGCACGAATTCAAGGAATTTGCGATGAAGGGCAATGTCGTCGACCTGGCGGTCGGTGTCATCGTCGGCGCCGCCTTCAGCAAGATCGTCGATTCGCTGGTGCAGGACATCATCATGCCGCCGATCGGCAAGCTGATCGGCGGGCTGGACTTCGCCAATTACTATGTGCCGCTGAACGGCCAGAGTCCGGCGCTGAGCCTGGCGGAAGCGAAAAAGCTCGGCGCGGTGCTCGCGTACGGTAACTTTCTCACCATCCTGCTAAACTTCATCATCCTCGCCTTCATCATCTTCCAGATGGTGCGCCTGCTGCAAAAGGCGCGCCGCGCGGACGTGCCGGCGGCGGCCGCCGAGCCGGCGCCGCCGTCCGAAGATATCCTGCTGCTGCGCGAGATACGCGACGCCCTGAAGAAGTAAGGCGGTGCGGGTGCCGGCCCCGTGCCCGGCCCTCAACGATAGAAACATTATGCGACGACTCTGGTTATTGTTTGCGCAAACGGTGACCGTGGTCCTGGCACTGTATTTCGTCTATACGGCGATGCGTCCCGACCTGGGCGCGCTGCCGGCGCGCATCGGCCAGCTCGGCAAGGGCGCGCGCCCGGCCGCGCTGCTCGAAGCGTCCGGTGCGCCGTCGCCCGGCTCTTACCGCGCGGCGGCCGCGCTGGCGATGCCGGCCGTCGTCAATGTCTTGACCAGCAAGACGCCGCACCGCAAGCATCCCTTGATGCGCGATCCGTTCTTCAAGAAATTCTTCGGCGACCGGGACCGCGACCGCGACGGGGAACCGGACGACGAACAATCGAGCCTGGGTTCCGGCGTCATCGTCAGCACCGAGGGTTATATATTGACCAACAACCACGTGGTCGATGCCGCCGACGAGATCCAGGTGGTGCTGGCGGACGGGCGCAAGGGTCCTGCCAAGGTAGTGGGCACCGACCCGGAAACGGATCTCGCCGTTATCAAAATCGCGCTCGACAAGCTGCCCGTGATCGTGCTCGGCCATGCCGAACAGGCCAAGGTCGGCGATGTCGTGCTGGCCATCGGCAATCCGTTCGGCGTCGGCCAGACGGTCACGATGGGCATCATTTCCGCGCTCGGGCGCAACAATCTGCATATCAATAATTTCGAGAATTTCATCCAGACCGATGCCGCGATCAATTTCGGCAATTCCGGCGGCGCGCTGATCGATACCAGCGGCAACCTGCTCGGCATCAATTCGGCGATCTATTCGCAGACCGGCGGTTCGGTCGGCATCGGTTTCGCCATTCCCGTCTCGACCGCGAAGTCGGTGATGGAAGCGATCATCGCGTCCGGCCACGTGGTGCGCGGCTGGATCGGCGTCGAATCGCAGGAAATCACGCCGGAACTGGCCGACAGTTTCGGGCTGAACCGGCAAAGCGGCGCCATCATCGCCGGCGTCGTGCGCAACGGCCCGGCCGACAAGGGCGGCATGAAGCCGGGCGACATCCTGCTGTCGGTCGAGGGCAAAACCGTCAACGATACCAACGACATGCTGAACCTGATTGCCCAGCTGCCGCCGGGCGGAAAGGCTACAATGCGGATCTTGCGCAAGAGCCGGGAAACGGAACTTGCCATTACCGTGGGCAAGCGCCCGCTGACCCGCTGATCCTTCGCCGAACCCTCCCCAACTCCATTCTGCCCCGACATGCACCTGCGCGACCTGAAGAACTATCTCACCGAACTGGCCGACAACAATAACCGTCCCTGGTTCATCATGAACAAGCCGCGCTACGACATCCTGCGCGAAGAATTCCTGGACGTGGTGACCCAGCTGATCGTTGAACTGGGCAAGTTCGATCCGGCGGTGAAATTCTGCAATCCGAAGAAGGCCATGTTCCGCATCAACCGCGACGTGCGCTTCGCGCACGACAAGAGTCCGTATAAAACGCGCTTTTCGGCGGCGATCGCGCCGAACGACATGCGCCGTCCGTCCAAGGCGGGCGGGCCGACCTATTATTTTCAGCTCGACGGCGACGGCCGCCTGCTGTTCGGCGCCGGAGAATACATGCCGCCGCCGGAACGCACCAGGGCGCTGCGCAAGCACATGGTCGAGGATGCTGCCGGGTTCAGCAAGGCGCTGAAAAACAAGGCGCTGAAGGCGCGTTACGGCACCATCCAGGACGAGGGCAAGCTGGTGCGTCCGCCCAAGGGTTTTGATGCGGACCACGAGCACATCGAATTCATCAAGCTGAAAAGTTTTTTCGTCTGGACCGAAATGCAGCTCGACCTGAACAAGCCGGACTTGCTGCTGCCCTTGATCGCCAACGGCCTGAAGGACGCGTATCCGCTGGTCACGTGGATGCGCTCCGCCAAGGTTGAAGAGGAAGAAGAGGCGGCCTGACGCTGCGGCGCGCTGCCGCTGACCTTACGGCACCTTGTATTTGCGCATCAATACAGTCAATTGCGTCTGGCCCTGCGCTTCCATCCAGCGCCACACGGCCGTCATCCGGTCGCGGTTGGCGTCATAATAATCCTTGTTGGCGGCGAGCCAGACGTGCGAATAGCCCAGCGGCCTGGCCAGGCGAACGAGTTGCTTGCCGTGGCGGGCGCGCACGAACGCGTCCAGGTCCGTCTCGGCGCTGAGCGCCACCGCGAAGCCATCGATGCGTCCGGCCGCGAGCTTGTCGAGGTTACGGCCGGCGTCCAGCGCGCCCTGGTCGAGCCGCAAGCCGGCCTGGCGCAATTGTCCGACGATGGGCGCGCCGTGGATCACGCCCAAGACATGGCTGCTGAAATACCGCAACGGTTCCGTCTCGGCCGGCAAGCCGTCGCCGGCGCGCACGAACACCACGCTGACCGTGTGCACGGCCTTGCGCTTGTCCGGCGCGCCATCGGCACCCTGCGGAAACATGAAGCGTTCCAGGTCATCCCCACGGGGATCGAGCGGCACCACATCGATCGCGCCGCTTTCGAGCGCGCCGCGCAGGCGCAGCGTGGGCAGGCGCACGAACTGGACCGGGCAGTCGGCACCGGCGGCCTTGCGGATCAATTCCACGCTGGCGCCGGGCAACTCGGGCACCAGCGTGCCCTGCCCCATGTAGTAAGGCGCGCGCTCCTGGTCGGTGTATCCGACCCGCAGCGGCGCGCACGGAGCGGCGGCGTGTCCCAGCGAGCAGGCCAACAGCAGGATGGGCGCGACGGGAAACAGGTTCATTTCAGACAATTCTTGTGGTCAAGTTTGCAGTATAGCTCCTCGCGCCAAGCGTCTTGATCTGGCGCAAACGCATTCCATATCGCCAAAAATGCATTTCGTCGCATCCCGCTGGGGCTGCGCGCGGGGTTTGCCTATAGTTCACTCAACGCAAGACATTCACACAAGAAATTCACCGCCAAGGAGCCCGTCATGAACATCGCACAAAACATGGAAGCCATCTTCGTCGCCACCGTCGTCCTGATCGGCGCCACCAGCCTGGCCACGGCCGCCGTGCCTGCCGCGCAGCGCGCGCCGGCACCAGCGCCGCTGATCGCCAAAGCCGACGCCAGCCCCATGCAGGTGGTGACGATTACCGCTAAACGGTTGAGCGCAGCCGAAAAAGCCGCGCTCGCCAATTAATGCAATGCGCAACGCTGGCGCGCGCGGTGCATGCGGCGCCAGCGCGGCCTGCACAGGGGACAAGCCAGTGCTGCGTTCACGGCATCTCATTTCCCGCCCAAAGCCGGCAACAATACCTTCGAAATCTGCAACGCGGCCGGCCCCATCAGCACCAACATCAGGGTCGGGAAAAAGCAAAAAATCAGGGGAAACATCAGCTTCAGTGCGATCTTCGTCGCCGCTTCCTCAGCCAACAGGCTGCGCTTGCCGCGCAGGTTTTCCGCATGCACGCGCAGCGAATCACCCATGCTGGTGCCGAAACGCTCGGACTGGATCAGCATCGCCACCAGCGTATCGACATCCTCGACGCCACTGCGCAGCGCCAGGTTGCGCAAGGCTTTTTCCTTGCTGAAGCCAGCGCGCATTTCCATCAGTACCAGTTGCAGTTCCTGAGCCAGCACCACGCTCTTGATATGGATCTCACCCGCCACCTTGGCCAGCGCGCGTTCCAGGCTCAGACCCGCTTCGACACAGACGGTGAGCAAGTCCAGCGCATCGGGAAACGTCTCGAAAATCTCGCGCCGGCGGCGGTTCGCGGTATGCGCCAACACGATATTGGGCAAGTAGTAGCCCAGCGCGGCACTGAGCAGCAGCAGCGCCAGAAAGCCCTGCCGCAACTGGCTGCCCGGCAGCGCCGCCAGCAGCGGCAAGGCTAACGCCAATACGGTCTTGGCCGCGAAATACAGCGTCGGCGCGCGCGCATGGCGCCAGCCGGCCGTCATGAAACGGGTGCGCAACGGCGAACGTTCCCAGCCGTCTTCCGGCAGCGACAGCCGGGTAAACGGTTGCGCCACCTTGGCCACCCGTTCAATCCAGCCATCGCTGTCGTGCACCTCGGCGCCCCCCGGTCGCTTCATCAATGCCAGACGCTGGCGCAGCGTGCCTGGCGCAAAAACCAGCATCGCCACCAACGCGACTCCGGCCACCACGACGAACACGATCAGCAGAAACAGCAATTGGGTGGCGCTCATACGTGTATCCTGATCACGTGACGCATCCACAGCACGCCCAGCACCATAGCGCCGGCCGCGTACCACAGCAGACGTATGCCATCCGGATCGGTCCACAACACGCTGATGTACTTCGGATTGGCCACCGACATCAGCAACAGCACGCCGACCGGCAGCAATCCCAGTATCCAGGCCGACATCCGCCCCTCGGCCGACAGCACGCGCACCTGCGCCAGCAGGTGCAGGCGCGCGCGCACCATCCGGCTGATATTGGCCAGCAATTCGGCCAGGTTGCCGCCGGACTCGCGCTGGATCAGCACGGCGATCACCATGTAGCGCAAATCGGTCAGCGGGACGCGCACTGCCAGGTTGTGCAAGGCATCGTTCATCGGCACGCCATAGTTGATTTCTTCATAGGCCAGCCTGAATTCGGTGCTGATCGGTTCCGGCATTTCATCGCCCACCATCTGCAACACATTGGCGAACGAGTGGCCGGCGCGCAGCGCGCGGCCGAGGAAATCGGCCGCCTCCGGCAATTGCTGCTCGATCTTGTGCAAGCGTTCGCCGCGCGCCTTCAACAGCAGCACGTACGGCAGCGCCAGCGCTCCGGCGCCCACCGCCAGCGCCGCCAGCGGCGGCAGTTTCAGCAGCGGCAATAACAGCGCCGCGGCCAGCAGCAAGGCCGCGCTGCCGGCCAGGAATTGCGCGACCGACCAGCGCAGGCCGGACTGCAGCAGCAGGCGGTCGAGCGCGGCCAGTTGCGGCACCATGCGCAGCCAGCGCTCCAGCCCGGGCTGCGCACTGTAGCGGCGCTGCTTGAGGATCGTCACGCGCTCGCCGCTGCCATCGCCGCGGATGGCCATCATGCGCAGGCGGCGCGCGATGCGGCGCGCGCCGCCGCCATGGGTGCCTGACCACCACAGCCAGGCGCCCTCGATCAGCAGGATCACGGCCGCGAACAGCAGCACGGAAAAAGCCGTCAGCAGCATGTCCATGACACTCTCCTATTCGTAGAATTTGTCGGGATCGAAGGCGCTGTCGGGCACCGGCGCGCCGAACATGCGCAAGCGCTCGGCAAAGCGCGGCCGTACGCCGGTGGCGCAGAAGCGTCCCAGCACCTTGCCGTTGACATCGACGCCGGTCTGCTCGAAGCGGAAGATTTCGTGCATCGCGATCATGTCGCCTTCCATGCCCGTGATTTCCTGCAGGCTGACCAGCTTGCGCGCGCCGTCGGTCAGGCGCGACACCTGCATCACCACCGTGATGGCCGAACAGATCTGCTGGCGCGTGGCGCGCGGCGTCAGGTGCACGCCGGCCATGCCCACCATGTTTTCCAGGCGAGATAGGGCGTCGCGCGGCGAGTTCGAATGGATCGTCGCCAGCGAGCCTTCGTGGCCGGTGTTCATCGCCTGCAGCATGTCGATCGCCTCGGCGCCGCGCACCTCGCCGAGAATGATGCGGTCGGGCCGCATCCGCAGCGCATTGCGCACCAGCGCGCGCTGCGTGACTTCCCCTTTGCCCTCGATGTTCGGCGGGCGCGTTTCGAGCCGCACCACGTGCGGCTGGCGCATCTGCAATTCGGCCGCGTCCTCGATCGTGACGATGCGCTCGCCGCCCGGCACGAAACCCGACAGCACGTTCAGCAAGGTCGTCTTGCCGCTGCCGGTGCCGCCTGAGATCAGGATGTTGATCTTGGCCTGGCCCAGTGCTTCGAGCACCTGCGCCATCGGCGGCGTCAGGCTTTTATAGGTCAGCAAATTGGCCACCGTCAGCGGATTGGCGGAAAAGCGGCGGATCGACAGCACCGGCCCGTCGATCGCCAGCGGCGGAATGATGGCGTTGACGCGCGAACCGTCGGGCAGGCGCGCGTCGACCATCGGACTCGATTCGTCGACCCGGCGCCCGACGCGAGAAACGATCTTTTCGATGATCTTCATCAGGTGCGCATTGTCGTGGAAAGTGACGCCGGTCAGCTCGAGCCGCCCTTCCCGTTCGACATACACCTTGGCGCAGGTGTTGACCAGGATGTCGGACACGCCGGGATCGGCCAGCAAGGGTTCGAGCGGTCCGAAGCCGAGCATCTCGTACTGGATGTCGAGCACCAGGTGGTGCCGCTCGTTCTGGTTCAGCACGATGCGCTCGTCCTCGACGATGCGCTGCACCAGCAGCGCCAGTTCGTGCTTGAACTGTTCCGGCGTCAGTCGCTTCAGCCGCTCCAGGTCGATCCGGTCCAGGATCGCCTGGTGCATCGTCTTCTTCAATGCCTGGTATGCCGCATTCGGCAGCGCGGCCAGGTTGCCGCCACCGCGGCCCTCGTCGCCCCCGGCCAGCCGTTCGCGCAAGCTCATGTCACTCTCCTTAATGTGAATGTTCGGTGTCGCTGCGGCCAAACAGGCGGTCGAACAGCCCCTTGCTTTCCGAGATGCGGCGCGCCGTCACCAGTTCGACCAGGTCGGCCAGGCTGCGCGCCAGCGCACTGCCGCGCGACAGTTGCAGCAGCGGCACGCCCTGGTTGACGGAATTGGTCGCGGCCATGTAATCGTTGGGCACCGTGTGCACCACTTCCGCGCCCAGCGCATGCTCCAGGTCGGCCAGGCGCAGCTTGCCGCCCTTTTCGTAGCGGTTGACGATCAGGCGGATGCGTTCGCCCGGGTAGCCGAGCGAGCGGAAGATGTCGAGCAGGCGGCGGCCGTCGCGGATATCGGGCAGCGCCAGTTGCAGCACCGGGTAGATGGTGTCGGCGTTGTCCAGCGCGCGCAGCGAGATGGCATCGATCTGGCGCCCCACGTCGAGCAGGATGAAATCGTAGTGCTGGCGCGCCACGCGCAGGATCGTATCCATGTGCTCGGGTTTCATCTCGACCGCGTTGACCGGATCGTCGGCCGCCGCCAGCACGCCGAAATTGGGCGTCACGTGCACCAGGCAGGAATCGAGGAAGGCGCCGTCCATGCGCCCGATCTGGGCGCAGATGTCGGACAAGGTCATGGCTGGCTTCTGGTCCGACACATAAAGGGTAGCGTCGCCGAACTGGCCGTGCAGGTCGATCAGCAAGACCTTGCGCTCGGCCAGCACGGCCAGCGCGTAGCCGAAATTGGTCGATAAAAACGTCGCGCCGCTGCCGCCCTTGCACGAGATGAATGCCAGCGCCTTGCCGTCGCGCATGTGGGTGACGCCGGTCTCGATCTCGATGCGGTCCATCGCTTCGTGGAAGGCGCGGTGCACCAGCGGCAGCGGCAGCACTTCGCGCATGCCGGCGCGCATCGCGCGGATCAGTAAATCCTGCTGCGGCTCGCGCGTGAGCAGCATGAACGAGGCGCGCGGGTAATGCTTGCCGAGCCGCTCGACCAGCTCTCCCTCGTCCGGCGCGACGTCGCTGGCGTCGAAAATCACCAGTTCCGGCGCCTCCGGCAGAATGCGGTCGATCGCGTCGCGCAAGCCCTTGCGTGACGCGACCAGTTGCACCGCCGGCATGCGCGCCGAACCCTGCGCGGCGATCTCGGCATGTAATAAATTGTCCCGGCTGATCATCAGCGCTTTCATGTCGTTTCCTTTATAAAAAACAGCAGCATGTCAAGAATTGACGGCACGTCATGGCCGGTAGCCGAGCGACTCGGCCCGTACCACCGTGGTCGACAAGGGCAAGCTCATGTCCGGCAGCGGCAGCAATCCCGGCACCATCGATTGATACGGCACGCGCGCGCAAGCGTCCGGCGTGCACAACCTGACGCGCACGAAACGGATGCAGTTCGGGTCATGCGGGTCCAGCGTGCAGGCCGCGAGGTTGGCCGCCGGGCTGGCCGGCAGCGTCGCCACCGGCTGCATCGCGCCGGCGGCACTCAACGACAGGTAATCGATGCGCACATGGTCCTGGCCGATCTCGCCGCCCAACACCAGCACGCCATCGTCATTGCGAAAAATGGCTTGCCGCCGCAAGCGCGCCAACGCCGCCGCGTCGGTGAAATCAGTGACGGTGGCCGCTCGCGCAGCGCGCCTTGTCACTTCCTGCGCGGTATTCCACAGGTACAGCATGCGCGTGCACTCCAGCAGGCCGAACACAAACAGCAGGAAGACCGGCATCGCCAGCGCGAATTCGATCGCCGTCGCGCCGCGCATGCGGCGCCCTCGCACACGGGGTTCAAGGCACATAGCGCAGCGTCGCCGTCAAGGTCAGCGGGATGCCGTCCTGACCGGTATAGACCGCCGTAAACATGTTCCATACGTCATCCCGGATATTGACTTCAAAAGTCACTTGCACCATGGCCGGCAGATTGACGCCGCCGCAAGTCAGCACGACATTCGTGGCAGTGATGCAATTGACGGTGATCAGCGCCGTTTCCGGCCGCTCGGTCAGGCCGGCGCCGAGCGCCGCATCGCTCACCATCGTGCGCGCCAGCGTGGCGGCGGCCGCGGCGCTGGCCACATTGCCCATCTCTTGCTGCGGCAGCGTCGACATGTAACGGGCCGCATCGTGCGCCGCCTTCTGCAGCGCCGTGTAATGCCAGAAGACGCGGCCGAACAGCAGGATATACGGCAACAGGAACAGGCTCAGGCTCAGTATCAGCGCCAGTTCGATGGCGGCGATGCCGTGCTGGCGGGCGCGCCGCGGCAGCGGCTTCATTGCACCAGCTCCACGACGCCGCCCAGCGCCTGCTCGTTCACGATCCCGCCGAATTCGGCGCTGACGCCGGCGGCGCTGGCCGGCGCCGTCAGCAGGAACTGGCCGACCGCGAGCACCGTGGCCTGCCCCCCCGCCACCGGGCATTGCAACAGCGGGATGTTGAGCACGCGCCGGTTTCTCCTGCCCGGCTGGGCCGGCGCCGCGAAGTACGCCCCGGACGTGCTGGTATAGGGAGAAGGGATGCCACTGGCCGATAATGTGGCACCGGCCACCGGCGGGCCGCCTGTCGCGGTATACAGCGATGTCCATTGCGCCTTGGTGAAAGCTGTCCCCTGCGCACTCGGAGCGGGCCGGGCAAAGCTCCACAGCACGCCATAATCGGCGGCGGCGCTGGCCGGACTGGTACGGTCCGCAACCGTGGTCAAGCTGCTGGCGCCGATCACGGCAAGCGCCGTCTGGCGGCTCGGCACCGGCGTCATCCAGCCGGCCTGGGCGCCTGCATAGGCCTGGATATTGAGATCCGGCGGTGCGCCTGCCGGCGTGCAATTCGACGGCGCAGTGTAGCTGTTGAAGCGGGAATTGAGCTGCGGCGCCAGGTTGAAGACGGCGGGTTGCCTCAGCGTGAAGGCCTGGCCCGTCACACGCGCCTGCGGCAGGCTGCCGCTGCACATGAAGGGTGCCACCACCGCGTCGGCCGTATTGGCGACCGCTCCCGGCGTACCCGGAATATCGATGGGATCGACCAGATAATAGGCTGGCGCCGTACCGTTCGGATTCAGGTTCAGCAAGTTGTAGCCGACGCCGCGCCGGAAGCCGTATTCCACCAGCTCGGTCTGCGGGATACCTGCATTGGTGCGCGCGCCCGTTGCCGTCGCACTCATCGCACAGATCGCCAGCGGCGTCACCGGCACCGAGGTGCGCCGCGCCACCGCCCGCGCCGACACGGTGGCAGTGGCCAGTTCGCTGCCCAGCACGGCGGCAAAGACGGTGGCGACGCTGCCGAGCGCCGCCGGGCCGAGTTGGGCGGTATCGACCCTGGCGTAATGCAGTGCCGCCGGAGCAGCTTGCGCAGCGGCGGCGTTGACCCAGACAGCGCCGGGCGCCGCCGCATCGGCGCTGAAGCTCAGGGCCGCATCGCTCCAGCTTGGCACGCCCTGGTATTGGTAGCGGCTGGCCAGGACGATGGCGCTGGCTTGCGCCACGGCGGCCGTCACGCCCGCCGCCGTGCCGTTCAAGCCTTGCGCCGCCGCCAGCGCCGCGCTGTCGGCGATGTTTTGCAGCTCGGCCTTGCGGTTGTAAAGCTGTGCCAGGTCCAGCGCCATGCCGGTAAAGCCGATGATCGTCACCAGCATCATGGCGAACATGATCAATAAGGAGCCATGCTGGCGCGGCCACGGTGCAGGAATGGCACGTCGCATCATTTACCGCCGCTCACGCCGATCACGAACGAACTCGGTTGCTGCGCCGGTTCGCTGTAGCTTTTCTGGTAGCGCTCCTGCGCATTGCGCGCGGCGCGTCCATCGATGCCGGCCACCGGGTCGGCATTGCGCACCGCCTGCGGATCGATGACCTGTTGCGCAAACGCGCTGCGGGCGGCATCGCCGAAACGGCTGTCCCACTGCGGCGTGCTGCTGGCGCAGGCCGTCAACAAGAGCGCGCAGAACAGGCAGGCCAGGCGCAAGCAGGATCGATTCATGCCAGTCTCCTCATTTCAATTCGACGCCGCGCGCCTGCGGCGGCGCAGCCGGTGCCGGTGACGGCCGCGCTTCCAGCCGCCCACCGAGGAACAGTTCGGCGCGCCCGGCCGGCACCAATGCATCGGTCGGCAGCGCGTGGTCCGGCGGCAGCGGCTTGACCAGGTGCGCGGTGATCACGAACAGCAGTTCGGTGCGGTCGTGCTGGAAATCGGTGCTGCGAAACAGCGCGCCGAGCACCGGCACTTCGCCGAGCAAGGGCAGTCCCTTGATGTTGCTGGTCTGGTTGTTGCGTATCAGGCCGCCGATGGCGAAGCTCTGGCCATCGTTCAATTGCACCGTCGTGGTGGCGCGGCGCGACGTGATCAGGGGCATGATGGCGCCGCCGCTGAAACCGGCGGCGCTGATGCCGACGCCTTCGCGCGACAGTTCCGACACTTCCGGCGCCACCTTCAAGTTGATGCGCCCGCCGGCCAGCACGGTCGGCGTGAAGCGCAAGCCGACGCCGAATTCCTTTTCTTCCAGCGTGACCTTGTTGTTGTCCTGCGCGACCGGAATGAAAATCTTGCCGCCAGCCAGAAAACTGCCCTCCTGGCCGCTGATCGCCATCACCGTCGGTTCGGCCAGGATGCGCACCAGGCTATCCTTGCGGTCCGCTTCCAGCGTAAACTGGTTGCCGTTCGCCTTGCTGATGTCGAGCAGGCCGCGCGCCGTCCCGCTGAGGAAATTCGACAGCAAGGTGGTGGCCCAGCCGCCGCCGACATGGCGCAAGGTCGCACCGGCTTCCAGCTTGTCGAGCAGGCTTTTCGATACTTCGGCGATTTTCACTTCCAGCATGACTTGCTGCGGTGCGCTCACGCCCAGCAGGTTGATCACGCGCGGCGCACCCTGCCCTGCCGCGCCGCCGGCCGCCGACGACGCGCCACCCGCGTGAGCGGCGCCGCCGTCGGTCTCGCGCGGCATCGCCAGCGCCTGGGCCGGGCGGCGCACGTAGGCATTGGCCAGGTCCAGCACGCGCTGCAGGGTGGCGCCATCTTCCACCGTGCCGCTCAGCACCAGCGAATCGGCCGCCGCGCTGACGCGCACCTGCTTTTCGTCCGGCAGCAATTCGGCCAGCGTCGCCTGCAGGCCGGCCGCATCCATGCCGACCGTGACATCGAACACGGTGCACAGGCCGTTTTTGCCCTGCACGATCATGTTCGTGCTGCCGACATCGACGCCGACCAGGTACAGCGTGTCGGGCGCCACCAACATCGCCTGCAATACGGCCGGATTGCCGACGCTGCGGCTGACGACGGTGTCCGGCAGGCGCATCAGCCTCGACTTGCCCAGCGCCAGCGCCAGCTTGCCGGGCACGACCGACTCGCCGCTGCAGTGCGGTCCGTCACCGGCCTGCCGTGCCGCGGCCGGCACACGTGCCGCGGCGCTTCCCGCAGGGGCAGGCGCCGCCGCGGGAAGCGCCGCGCCGGTGGCCGGCGCGGCCAGTTGGGCCAGCGCGACCATCGATACCACGGTCAGGGCGATTTTCATGGCGCATCCCTTAAAAACATTCCTGGCGGCTGCGCGTACCGTCAATCACGCTGATGCAGTGGCGCGGCACCTGCTGCGCAACGACCTGCACCGGGCGCGGACGCGTTGGCGGCACGGCGACGGCGATGGCGGCCTGGGCGACGACAGGCGCCGGCGCGTGTTCGCCCAGCAGCGTCAGCTTGGTCGCGCCCTCGGTCACCCCCGGTTTCGGATCGACCTGGTTGCGCAGCACCAGCGACAGCGTGCCGACGCTGCGCGCCAGGTCGAGATGTTCGGCCTGCTCGGGCGTGACTTCCAGCGTGACGGCGTTCACCACGCGCGGCTTGGTATCGTCGCGGCTGACTTCCTGCGCCACCGCCAGCACCAGGATCCGTTCCAGCACGATCTTGGAAATCGCGTGCTCGGGCCGCTGCGCCGCCGTTTCAGTCTTCGCCTCGGCCTGGGTATTGACGATGATGTCGACAAAATTGCCCGGCAATGCAAAACCGGCCACGCCAACGACATCGTTGACGCGCACGGTGATCGCGCGTTTTCCTTCCGCGATCAGGGCCGACAGGCCGCCCAGCGTGCCGGCCGGCGCCAGCTTGGCTTCGGACAGCGGCTCACCGCGCAGCACGCTCGTTTTCAGCACGCGGCCATACAATTTTTGAGGATCGCGCAACGCCCCCTGCGGCAGGTTGTCCGCCGGCCAGTCGGTCAGCTTGAGCATATCCGGCACCAGGCGCTGGCCCAGGTTGACGTCGGCCCCGGCCACGACGATCATGCCGACCGCGCCGGGGTTTTGCCGCAACAGCCAGCGCGATGCCAGCAGCACCGCGCCCAGGCCGAGCAGCACGGCCAGCGCCATCATCAGGTAGGCACGCCGATTCTTCATCAGTGGATCCTCTCGAACAGGCCGCCGTCATCGGCTTCCTGGTCCGGCAGCGGTTGCGGCGCGCAGGCGGTGAACATGCTGGACCAGGCCTGGTCCAGCGCCGCCATCGACAGGCAGGCCGGCTGGCCGGCATAACCGGCGAAATCGGTGATGCGTCCGACGATCTCGCGCGGATAACTGGCCAGCAAAGGCTGGCCGCTGGTGCGGTGCAGTTCTTCGATCAGGTAATGCAGGCCGCCCTCGTCGAGCGCCACGTCGGCGGCGTGGCACTGCTGGCGGAACAGTGCACGGTAATTGGTTTCGCTGAGCGCGCCGACATGGATTTTATAGCCGACCCGGCGCAGCGCGGACGCGTCGAGCAGCGTCTGCGGCACCAGGTTCGTCGCGAACACGAGTACAACGTCGAACGGCACCGTGAACTTGTAGCCGCCGTGCAGCGACAACTGGTCCTGGCCGGCGTCGAGCGGCTGGATCAGGCGGTTCAGCAGCGCGTCGGCGGCGACGCGCTGGCGCCCCAGGTCGTCGACAATAAAAATGCCGTGGTTGGCCTGGAAGTGCGGCGGCGCCTGGTAACAGCCGGCAAAGGCGTCATGCCGCAATTCCAGCATGTCGGCATCGAGTTCGGCGCCCAGTTGCACCACGGGGCGCTGGCACAATGCCCAGCGCAGGTCGCTGCTGCGCCGTTCCAGCGGCGTGCGCGCCGCGCCGGGCGGCGGTGGTGGCGGCAAGTGCACGGCGGCGTCGTACACTTGCACGATTTCCTGGCCGACCGCGACCGCGTACGGCACCAGTACAGGCCCTTGCTGCAGCCGGCCCAGCTTGCGCGCCAGCGTGCTTTTTCCACTGCCGGGCGGCCCGTACAACAGCATCGAGCGGCCTGAATGCATGGCCGCGCCGACCAGGTCGCGCACGGCAGGATCGAGACCGTCGCCGTCCAGCAGCGCGGCCACCTCGGCCGCCGTGGCCACCGCGGCCTGGCGCGACTGGCGCGCTACCATGGCGCGGTAGGCTTCCAGCGTGACCGGCGCCGGTCCGAGATACGGGCAGCGCTCCAGCCAGGTGGCGGCGCGCTGCTTGCCGGACGACGTCAACTGGTATTGCACGTCGATGTCGGATTCGCCGCGCCAGGCCACTTCAGCCAATTGTTCGACCACCATGAAATCGAGCGCTTCGCGCAGCACATTGATCGACAGGCGCAGCCGCCCGGTGAGAATCGGCAGGTGCGTGCGGCCGGCGATGAACAGCGCCTTGGCGATCAGCTCGACGATCAGTTGCAATTCCAGGCCCGTGTCGCGCACGCTCCTCGGCTGGGGCGGCAGCACGGCGTAATGCGGGTCGTCGTCAACGCGGCTCGCGGGCAATATGGCTTCGAGGTCCATCATGCGCATCTCCTGGTTTGCTTTCCGGTGAGGAATTGATAGTAGCGACTGCTTGCCTGTGGGACATTGATCAGTAGCAAAAACTAAAATGGGTAATGGGCGGCGGCGATGCTGGTCAGCGTGCCGCACGCGATCGCCACGCCGTAGGGCATGCCGCCGACGCTGGCGCCGGGTGCCAAGAGCACCGGTTGCAGCGGCACGCCCAGCAGGCGCAGCAGCAGCGGCCACAACATCGCGTGCAGGTTGTACAGGCCCTGGCGCAGGCGGCCGTTGACAGCCATCAGCGCCAGCCCCATCACACCGCCGATGATGAAGGTGGCCATACCGATCTGCAGCGCGCCAGCCGGGCCGGCGAACGCGCCGACCATCGCCATCAGCTTGACATCGCCGGCGGCCATGCCGCGCAGCAGGTATAAGGGCAGGAAAAGCAGAAAACCCACCAGCAGCCCAAGCAGCCAGGTCCACAGCGCAGCCCAGTCCGGCTGCACCACCATGTGCAGTACCAGCGCCAGCGGCAAACCGCATAGCACCAGCACGTTGGGAATCTTGCGTAGAGTCAGATCCGTTACAGCGGCCTGCATCACCAAGCAGATCAGCACAGCTTCGACAGCATTGAGCATAGGGGGCCTCCCGCAAAGCGACTCTCTGGCGCTACGGCTAGCCAGAGAGCCGCTGCCTGCCTCTGTTGTCCGTCGGCACAGGCTTATGACGCGGGCAACTGGTCCCGGATGTTGTCGAACAGGTTGGCCAGGCGCGTGCCGACCGGACCGGCAGCCACTGCGGCGACCACCGCGATCAGCGCCGCGATCAAACCGTATTCGATGGCGGTAATCCCGTCCTCATCCCGGGCGAATTCCCGGGCTGCTGCAATCAATGTATGCATGATGTACTCCTGAAAAAGTAGTGGAAGACAATCCCTGGCACCCGCCGTGGCAAGCTTTAACTTGTTTCCCACAACACACTCGGCGCCATTGAATTGACTATAGTCGTCGTGTTTGCAAGCAAGTTGATAGTGCACAAATTTTCCGCAGAGAATCATTCGACGATGATGGCGCGAGGCTGTGTGGCAGGCGGGCGACTGCCGCGATGGCAGCGGGCGGCAAAGGAATTATCTGTGGCGCGCCCCGGGCTCGTCGTTGGGAGGTAGAATCGTGGCGTTTTCCTCGATTTTTCACACACCAGAATTGCCTAGAATGCAAAAAGCTATTATCCTGCTTAGCTGTCCTTTGGAAAGGCCTCATGCTTTGCAGCATTTTGCGCCTTGCAGCCGCAGTACAATCCGCTATGATGGGCTTTCTCGTATGAAGCTTGAAGCAATGGGTGTGTGATCAGAGAACGACGATGGATTCCCTAC
Source organism: Pseudomonadota bacterium (assembly GCA_040389645.1). Classification (GTDB taxonomy): domain Bacteria; phylum Pseudomonadota; class Gammaproteobacteria; order Burkholderiales; family Burkholderiaceae_D; genus Rugamonas. The sequence continues at coordinate 53,770 of JAZJZT010000088.1, forward strand.
TGAAACACATGGTGGACATGACCGGCCACCGAGATCACACGATGCTCGATATCTCGGTGATTGCGGCGGTACAGGAACTGGCCGGCGCGACGCAAAGCCGCGTGCTGACGTTGACGTCCGTGCGCGGCCTGATCTTCGTGCGTCCGCGCGCGATCATCGTGACCGGCAGTCCGGCTCGGATGGAAGAACACGTCGACCCGGGCAGCCCGGGCGACCCGGTGTCGCAATTTCCGGCGCTGGCCGGCTGCCTGGCGCGCCATGAATCGAGCATCGACCAGGTCGACGCCGACGGCAACCGCACGCTGTGGCTGCCGATCTGGCTGGGCGACAAGGCTGATACTTGCCTGGAAATCATCAACCCGACCCCGTACACCAGCGAAACCATCCATATCATCGGCGGCATCGTCAGCGTCTACCGCAATTTCCAGAACCTGCTCGACTACAGCGAACGCGATTCGCTGACCGGCCTGCTCAACCGCAAGACTTTCGACGACCAGCTATCCAAAATGCTGATGGCCAGCAGCGCCGAACAGGATGCGATGTCGCTGCTGCCGGGAGAAGAAGAGCGGCGCCACCATTCGGAACAGGAAAAACAGTGGCTGGCGGTGGTCGATGTCGACCATTTTAAAAATGTCAACGACCGCTTCGGCCACCTGTACGGCGACGAAGTGCTGATCCTGATCGCGAATCTGCTGCAATCGTCGTTCCGCGCGCAAGACCGGGTGTTCCGTTTCGGTGGAGAAGAATTCGTCGTGCTGCTGCGTTCGACCAACCTGGACAACGCGCAACGCATCATCGACCGCTTCCGCATGAATGTCGAAGCGCACGAATTCCCGCAAGTCGGCCGCGTCACCGTCAGCATCGGCTTCGTCAGCATCAGCGCATACGAAGCGCCGGTGATCATCCTCGGCCGCGCCGACCAGGCGCTGTACTACGCCAAGAGCCACGGCCGCAACATGACTTGCCACTACGACGAGCTGGTCAGCGGCGGCCTGCTGCAAACCATCGAATCGAACGATACCGCCGAATTTTTCTGAGCTCAACGGATTTGCTGGCAAAAATCAGCGGCAAAACCTGGGGTCAGACCCTTGGGTCTGACCCCGGCCCTTGCATCTGATTTTTTTCGCGCCGCCGCCCGTCAAGCCAGCGTCAGGAAGCGCATCGGGTCGACATTCCACTTGGCGGGCGACTCATGGCCGACGATCTTGTCGCCGCCGCCGCTGCCGCGCGCCAGGTCGATCGTTTCCGGCTTGATGTACGCGTTTCTCTTGGTGTGGAAAAACACATTGACCTTGGGCGCGAGCAGGTTGCTTTCGTGCGGCTCGATCACGACGCCAAGGCGTCCCGATTCCAGCAACACCATCGTGCCGACCGGATAAATGCCGACGCAGCGCATGAATTCCTGCACATATTGCGGATTGAAGTGGAATTTGCTCCATTCATAAATCTTGCGTAGCGCCGCCGCCGCCGACATGCCCTTGTGGTAACAGCGGTCGGCCGTGATCGCGTCATACACATCGACGATGGCCGCCATCTGCGCCAGTTCGCTGATGCCATCGCCGCCCTGCTTGTCCGGGTAACCGCTGCCGTCGCGCCGCTCATGGTGGTGCAGCGTGATGTCGAGCGGAATCGGGCCGATCTCGGGCGACTGGCGCAGGATATCGTAGCCATCCTGCGGGTGCTTGCGGATGATCGCGAATTCCTCGTCCGTCAGCGGCCCCGGCTTGTTCAGCACCTCGTCCGGCACCAGCGCCTTGCCGGTATCGTGCAGCAGGCCGCCGAGACCGGCTTCGCGCGTGATCTCCGGGTCCATGCCGCGCGAATTGCAGAACGCCACCAGCAGCGCGCAGACGCTGACGGAATGCAGGAACGTGTAGTCATCCTTGCTCTTGATGCGCAGCAAGCCCACCAGCGCGCCGGGATTGCGCAGGATCGATTCGGTGATGTTTTGCACCACCGGTTGCACCTGGTCGAGCTCGATCGCCTTGCCCAGTCGCGCATCGCGCATCACGGTGCGCACCATGGTCGAGGCCTGGTGCCGGATCTGCGCCGCGCGTGACAGTTCCTCGCCCAGCGAGACGCGCGTGACGATGACCGGCTTGGCAGCCAGCTCCGTCAATTCTCGCTCGGTGGCGGCCTGCGCCTCGGCCAGCGTCGGCGCATCCTGCACATCGAGTCCCTTGCTGCTGTCGATGACGACATCGTGGATGCCGGCCTGGATGATCTTGCGGATTTCATCTCCGCTCGACAGCAGGAAACGGTTGCGGACAAAAGGATGGGTCATCCAGTCGCAACTCAAATCATGGATGTACATGCCCACCTTGAGCTGGGAAGAATCGACTTTCTTGAGCATACGAAGATCCGATGTGGGGCGGTGAAGGCGGAACGCGCTAGAATCAGTATAACAAATAGTTTCCAGCCGGATTCACCGTTTCGCTCACTACGCCACACTCGCGCCACACTCTTTACATGGAATTACGCCAACTCCGTTATTTTGTCGCCATCGTCGACCATGGGTCACTGTCGCGCGCGGCCACGGTGTTGCATGTAGCACAACCCGCATTGACGCAGCAATTGCGCCAGCTGGAAGAGGAACTCGGCGCCCAACTGCTGCACCGCTCGGCGCAGGGCGTGCTCAGCACGGATGCCGGCACGGTGTTTTATGAACACGCGCAAGCGATCCTGAAACAGGTGGCCGACGCCAAGTCCGCCGTCACGCAATCGGCCACGCGGCCGTCGGGCGCGGTGACTTTAGGTTTGCCGCACAGCATTTCCGGCGCGCTGGCCTTGCCGCTGTTGACGGCGGTGCGCGCGCGCTATCCGGAAATCACGCTGCAACTGACCGAGGAATTGACCGGCAACCTGGCCGAACAATTGAAATCGGGCCGCGTCAACCTGGCGATCCTGTTCGACGACGGACAATTATCGCCGTTCACTTGCATGCCGCTGGTCGAGGAAGAGTTGCGGTTTATATGCCGCGCCGACTCGGCCTGGGCCAGCGGGCGCGAGCGGGTCAGCCTGGCCGACGCGCTGGCGCTGCCGTTGATCCTGCCCGGCCCGCGGCACGGCGTGCGCCCGCGCATCGAAGCCGTGGCGCGCGGCGCGGGACTGGCTACCGCCAACGTCATCGAAATCAATTCGATCGCGATCCTGAAGTCGGCGATCCTGGCCGACATGGGCGCCACCATCCTGCCGGTGGCGCCGGTGCTGGCCGAAATCGAGCGCGGCGCGATGCGCGCGCTGACGATCCACAGTCCCGCCATCGCGCGCACCGTCGTGCTGTGCGGCTCGAAAAACATCCCGCTGACCAATGCCGCCGCCGCCGTCGCCAGCCTGGTCCACAGCGTCGCGGCCGAGCTGTGCGCCAGCGGTTACTGGTTAGGCGCGCTGATGCTGACGCCCTAGCCATCATTTTTTCTTATACCCCCATCGAGAATCGCTATTTCCGTATACGTAAAGCACGCCTTAAACTGCCCGACTGAACGGATTTTTTAGGCTTAAAATATCCGTCAAGGCCGCCAACCAGCGGCAGCACGGCCGAACTTGCCCGCGCCTACCCGGCGCAACCCAAGTCCGGCGCCATCCTGAATACGATTTTGGAGCCCCACCATGCCCGACACCACGGCCGCCAGCGGCACGCGCCTGCACACCGTCAGCCTCGACGACAAATACACCGCCACTTCCGGCACCATCTTCCTGTCCGGCATCCAGGCTCTTGTCCGCCTGCCGATGATGCAGCGCCAGCGCGACCTGGCCGCCGGCCTGAACACGGCCGGCTTCATTTCCGGCTACCGCGGCTCGCCGCTGGGCGGCCTCGATGAAAACCTGTGGAAGGCAAAGCCGCAACTGGAAGCGAACCACGTGCAGTTCGTGCCGGGCGTGAACGAAGACCTGGCCGCGACAGCCGTCTGGGGTTCGCAGCAGGTCGACCTGATCGGAGAGGCGAAATACGACGGCGTGTTCGCGATGTGGTACGGCAAGGGTCCCGGCGTGGACCGCTGCGGCGACGTGTTTAAACACATGAACCACGCGGGGACATCCAAGCACGGCGGCGTGCTGCTGGTGGCCGGCGACGACCACGGCGCATACTCGTCGACGCTGCCGCACCAGTCCGACCACCTGTTTTCGGCGTCGATGATCCCGGTGCTGTACCCGTGCAATGTGCAGGAATACCTGGACCTCGGCGTGCACGGCTGGGCCATGTCGCGCTTTTCCGGCTGCACGGTCGCGTTCAAGGCACTGGCCGACACGGTCGAATCGTCGGCCTCGGTCGATGCCGACCCGTTCCGCGTCAAAGTCAAAATTCCGCACGACTTCCACATGCCGGAAGGCGGCCTGAATGCGCGCTTGTCGAGCATCCCGCTCGGCCAGCAGGCGCGCAACCAGGAAGCGCTGATGCAGGACTATAAAATCTACGCGGCGCTGGCCTATGCGCGCGAAAACAAGCTGAACCACACGACCATCACCAGCCCGAACGCGAAACTCGGCATCATCGCTTCCGGCAAATCGTATCTCGACGTGCTCGAAGCGCTGGAAGAACTGGGCATCGACGAAGCGATGGCGGCCAAGGTCGGCCTGCGCCTGTTCAAGGTCGCGATGCCGTGGCCGCTGGAACCGGACAGCGTGCGCGAATTCGCGCAGGGTCTCGATGAAATCCTGGTGGTCGAGGAAAAACGGCAGATCGTCGAATACCAGTTAAAAGAGCAACTATATAACTGGCGCGACGACGTGCGCCCGCGCGTGATCGGCAAGTTCGACGAAAAGGGAGAATGGGTCGCCCCGCGCGGCGAATGGCTGCTGACGTCGAAGGCCGATTTCTCGGTGTCGCAAGTGGCGCGCGTGATCGCCAGCCGCGTCGCGCGCCTGATTTCCGACACCCATACCTGCGACCTGATCAAGGCGCGCCTGACTTTCCTCGATGCGAAAGACGCGGTATTGAAAAAGGCGATCAACACGCCGTTCCGTCCCGCCTTCTATTGCTCCGGCTGCCCCCACAATACGTCGACCAAGGTGCCAGAAGGCAGCCTGGCGCTGGCCGGCATCGGCTGCCACGTGATGGCGACCTCGATCTACCCCGAATTCAACAAGCTGACCACGCACATGGGCGGCGAAGGCGCGCCGTGGATCGGCCAGGCCGCGTTTTCGAAACTGCCGCACGTATTCCAGAACCTCGGCGACGGCACCTATTTTCATTCCGGCTACCTGGCGATCCGCGCCGCCGTCGCGGCCAAGGTCAACATGACCTACAAAATTTTATATAACGACGCGGTGGCGATGACAGGCGGCCAGCCGGTCGACGGCATCACGTCGGTGCCGATGATCGCGCAGCAGATGGCGGCCGAAGGCGTCAAGCGCATCGCGCTGGTCACCGAAGATTTACAGCGCTACACCGACCGCTCAGCACTACCCTCCATCGTCAGCCTGCACGACCGCAAGGACATGGATGCGGTGCAGCGGGAATTGCGCGAAGTGGAAGGCGTTTCCGTGCTGATCTACGACCAGACCTGCGCCGCCGAAAAACGCCGCCGCCGGAAAAAGGGAGAATTCGCCGATCCGAATAAACGCATGGTGATCAACGAAGCCGTCTGCGAAGGCTGCGGCGATTGCGGCATCCAGTCGAATTGCGTATCGATCCTGCCGAAGGAAACGGAATTCGGCCGCAAGCGCACCATCGACCAGTCCTCGTGCAACAAGGATTATTCGTGCGCCAAGGGCTTTTGTCCAAGCTTCGTCACGGTCGAAGGCGGCACCTTGAAAAAATCGAAGACGGGCGTGTCGAAAGACAAGGCCGACGACGGCTTTGGTGTACTGCCCGAGCCGGCGCTGCCGGCGTGCGAACAGCCGTACAACATCCTGATCAACGGCATCGGCGGCACCGGCGTGATCACCGTCGGTGCGCTGATGGGCATGGCCGCGCACATCGAAGGAAAAGGCGCGTCGGTGCTGGACATGACCGGCATGTCGCAAAAAAACGGTTCCGTCACCTCGCACGTGAAAATCGCGAAATCGCCGGCCCACCTGCGCGCGCAGCGCATCGCCACCGGCGAGGCGGATTTGATCCTCGGCTGCGACATGCTGACCGCCGGCGCCGCCGACGCCGTGTCAAAAATGCGCCCGGGTCGCACCTTGGCCATCGTCAACCTGCACGAACAGCCGCCCGGCACCTTCGCCCAGAACGCCGACTGGCAATACCCGGTGGCCGAAGTGCGCGCGCTGATCAACGAATCGGTCGGCGACAAGGCTGACTTCATCGACGCCACCAAGCTCGCCACGGCGCTGATGGGCGATTCGATCGCCGCCAACCTGTTCATGCTCGGCTACGCGTGGCAAAAGGGCCGTATTCCCTTGACCGAAGCGGCGCTGCTGCGCGCGATCGAACTCAATGGCGTCGGCGTAGAATCGAACAAGAAAAGTTTCCTGTGGGGCCGCCGCGCCGCCGTCGATCTGAAACGCGTGGAAAAGATCGCGCTGCCGGTGCAATCGGTGATCGTGCAGATGCCGCAAAGTCTCGACACCGTGATCAACAAGCGCATCGACTTCCTGACGGCATACCAGGACGCCGGCTACGCGGCCGCGTACGCGGAACTCGTCGCGCAGGTGCGCAGCCGGGAAACGGCGCTCGGCCTGGGCGGCAAGCTGACCGGCGCCGTGGCGAAATCGCTGTTCAAGCTGATGGCGTACAAGGATGAATACGAAGTGGCGCGCCTGTACACGGACGGCCGTTTCGTCGAGCAGTTGCAGCAGCAGTTCGAAGGCAATTTCTCGCTGAAATTCAACCTGGCGCCGCCGCTGTTATCCAAAAAGGACGCCAAGGGCCACCTGGTGAAAGCCGAATACGGTTCATGGGTGTGGAAAGCGTTCAAGCTGCTGGCCAGGTGCAAGGGTTTGCGCGGCGGCGCGTTCGACATTTTTGGCTATACCGACGAGCGCAAGATGGAACGCGCGCTGATCGTCGAATACCGCGAACTGGTGACTTCCCTGCTGGCGCGCCTGACGGCCGACAACCACGACACCGCGATTGCGCTGGCCGCGCTGCCGGAAAAGGTGCGCGGCTTCGGCCACGTGAAAGAAAAAGCGGTCGTCGGATTCCACGCCGAAAAGGCGCGCCTGCTGGCACAGATGGACGGCGGCCACCAGCACGCCGCTTGATTGGCCAAAACCAGATGCAGAATCTGGGGTCAGACCCGAGGGTCTGACCCCGGCCTTCGCCTCTGGTTTTAATGATTTTCGCTTGAATCGACATTAAATATAATTGAACGCACGCTACGCGCCAGACCCACAAGGACACCATGAACGACCTCTCCGCTCCTAAAATCGCCGCTGCGGCCGAGCAGCCGAAACTGGCCAACAAGGTCCGTTTCGTCACCGCCGCTTCGCTGTTCGACGGCCACGATGCCTCGATCAACATCATGCGCCGTATCCTGCAATCGAACGGCGTCGAAGTGGTCCACCTGGGCCATAACCGCTCGGTCGACGAAGTCGTCACCGCCGCGCTGGCGGAGGATGTGCAGGGCATCGCCATCTCCAGCTACCAGGGCGGCCACGTCGAGTATTTCAAATACATGATCGACCTGCTGCGCCAGCGCGGCGGCGCCCACATCAAGGTGTTCGGCGGCGGCGGCGGCGTGATCGTGCCCGCTGAAATCGCCGACCTGCACGATTACGGCGTGACGCGCATCTTCAGTCCGGAAGACGGCCAGCGCATGGGACTGGTCGGCATGATCCAGTGGATGGTGCAGCAGTGCGACATCGACCTGTCGCAATATTCTCCGACCTCGCTGCAATCGCTGCGCGAAGGCGATGCGGCAGCCGATTTCGGCGCACGCCACCGCCCGCTGGCGCAGTTGATCACAGCGCTGGAAAACGACAGGGCGTCGCCCGCGCTGCGCGCCGAATTGACGGCCGCCGCAAAAGACCTGGCGGTGCCGACACTGGGCATCACCGGCACCGGCGGCGCCGGCAAGTCGTCATTGACGGATGAACTGATACGCCGCATCCGCCTCGACCAGGGCGATGAATTGAACATCGCCGTGATCTCGATCGACCCGTCGCGCCGCAAGTCCGGCGGCGCACTGCTGGGCGACCGCATCCGCATGAACGCGATCAACCCGTGGAGCACCGGCGGCAAGATGCAGTCGCGCGTGTTCATGCGCTCGCTGGCGACGCGCGAAGCCGGCTCCGAAATCTCGCAGGCGCTGCCGGACGTGATCGCCGCCTGCAAGGTCACCGGTTTCGATCTGATCATCGTCGAGACATCCGGCATCGGCCAGGGAGATGCCGCCATCGTGCCGCACGTCGACCTGTCGATGTACGTGATGACGCCGGAATTCGGCGCCGCGTCACAACTGGAAAAGATCGACATGCTCGATTTCGCCGATGTCATCGCGATCAACAAGTTCGACCGCAAGGGCGCGCTCGACGCGCTGCGCGACGTCGCCAAGCAGTACCAGCGCAACCGCGAATTGTGGAGTGCGCGCCCGGAACAGATGCCGGTCTACGGCACCCAGGCCTCGCGTTTCAATGACGATGGCGTGACCGCGCTGTACCAGGGGCTATTGCCGAAGCTGGCGCAATTCGGCCTGCCTGTCAAACCGGGCAAACTGGCCGCGATCGATGCGCGCCATTCGAGCGGCAAGCACGTGATCGTGCCGCCGGCGCGCGCACGCTACCTGGCTGAAATCGCCGATACCGTGCGCGGCTATCACAAGAACACGAATAAGCAGGTGAAACTGGCGCGCGAACGCCAGCAATTGCAGGAAGCGAAGCGCATGCTGGCTGGCGCCGGCAAGGGCGTGGCCGATTTCGACGGCCTGATTACGGATCGCGAACAGGCGATGGAAGGCGGCGCCCGCCAGTTGCTGGCCAGTTGGCCCGACATGCAGGCCGCGTATGCCGGCGACGATTACGTGGTGAAAATCCGGGACAAGGAAATCCGCACCCGCCTGGTCGCGCACACGCTGTCCGGCACGAAAATCCGCAAGGTGGCGCTGCCGCGCTATGAAGACCATGGTGAAATCCTGCGTTTCCTGATGCTGGAAAACGTGCCCGGTTCGTTCCCGTTCACGGCCGGCGTGTTCGCCTTCAAGCGGGAAGGAGAAGATCCGACCCGCATGTTCGCCGGAGAGGGCGACGCCTTCCGCACCAACCGCCGCTTCAAGCTGGTCTCCACAGGCATGGATGCGAAACGCCTGTCGACCGCCTTCGATTCCGTCACGCTGTATGGCGCCGACCCGGCGATCCGTCCCGACATCTACGGTAAAGTCGGCAACTCCGGCGTATCGATTGCGACCTTGGACGACATGAAGGTGCTGTACGACGGTTTTAACCTGTGCAGCCCGAGCACGTCGGTGTCGATGACGATCAACGGCCCGGCGCCGACGATTCTGGCCATGTTCATGAACACTGCCGTCGACCAGCAGATCGACAGGTTCGTCGAAGAAAACAAGCGCCAGCCGAGCGCCGACGAAGCGGCCAAGATCAAGGACTGGGTCTTGCAGAACGTGCGCGGCACCGTGCAGGCCGATATTTTGAAAGAAGACCAGGGACAAAATACCTGCATCTTCTCGACCGAGTTTTCGCTGAAGGTCATGGGAGATATCCAGGAATATTTCGTGCACCACCAGGTCCGCAATTTTTACTCGGTATCGATCTCCGGCTACCACATCGCCGAAGCCGGCGCGAACCCGATCTCGCAACTGGCGTTTACGCTGTCGAACGGGTTTACCTTTGTCGAAGCGTATCTTGCGCGCGGCATGCACATCGACGATTTCGCGCCAAATCTATCCTTCTTCTTCAGCAACGGCATGGACCCGGAATACACGGTGCTGGGCCGCGTGGCGCGCCGCATCTGGGCCGTCGCGATGCGCGACAAATACGGCGCCAATGACCGCAGCCAGAAATTGAAATACCACGTACAAACGTCGGGCCGCTCGCTGCACGCGCAGGAAATCGACTTCAACGATATCCGCACCACCTTGCAAGCCTTGATCGCAATCTACGACAATTGCAATTCGCTGCACACCAACGCCTACGATGAAGCAATCACCACGCCGACCGACGAATCGGTGCGCCGCGCGCTGGCGATCCAGTTGATCATCAACCGCGAATGGGGCCTGGCCAAAAATGAAAATCCGAACCAGGGCTCCTTCATCATCGATGAATTGACGGACATGGTCGAAGAAGCGGTGATGCAGGAATTCGAGCGCATCGCCGAGCGCGGCGGCGTGCTCGGCGCGATGGAGACCGGCTACCAGCGCGGCAAGATCCAGGAAGAGTCGATGCTGTACGAGCACCAGAAGCACGACGGCACTTTACCTATCGTCGGCGTCAACACCTTCCGCAATCCGAAGGCTGGCGAGACGCCGGCCACGATCGAGCTGGCGCGGTCGACCGACGATGAAAAGCAATCCCAGTTAACACGACTGGAAGATTTTCATGCGCGCCACGCGGCCGAGGCGCCGGCCATGCTGGCGACATTGCAGCAGGCGGCGATCGACAACGACAACGTGTTCGCCAGGCTGATGGACGCGGTGCGGGTCTGCTCTCTGGGCCAGATCACCAGCGCGCTGTTCGAAGTCGGCGGACAGTATCGCCGCAATATGTGATGTCCTGCGCTGGCACCGTGGCATCCGCCGCGGCGCCAGCGGCCCGTCTGCCTGCCGGCGCGCGCCGCAAATAAACTTGACGAATTAGCAATCGTGCGGCAGCATCCGGTTTTCATTGCTCACTCCGGGAATGGCGCATGAAAGCCCTGCTGAAAAAAATCGTGCGGCGCATGGCCGGGTGGCCGGTGGTCGGCCGCGTCATCCGCATCGGGGTCGCCGTCATCCGCCTGCCGGAGACCAATGAACGCCAGCGCGTGTTCGCGGACGAACAATTGCCCGCCCTGCTGCAAACACTGTCCGAGTTAAACCACCGTCAACTGGCGGCCGACCGCGACCCGGACAACCTGGTCGCGTCGATGCCTGTCACGCTGAGAAAAATCAACCGGGAACTGGCGGAACTGCGTCTTCAGCTCGATCACATCGAAGCGAAGCGGCAGCGATGATATCGTTTTCGATCGTCATCAATACCCTCAACCGCGCAGCGCTGCTGCAAGCCACGCTGGAAAGCCTGTGCCGCCTGAGGTATGCCGGCCGATTCGAAGTCATCGTCGTCAACGGCCCGTCGACCGACGATTCCGCGCAGGTCATCGCGTCGTGGCTGCCTTGCATCCGCGCCGGCCTGTGCCCGGTTGCCAATCTGTCGGTATCGCGCAATATCGGCATTTGCATGGCGCGCGGCGACGTGATCGCCTTTATCGACGACGACGCCATTCCGGAACCGGAATGGCTGACCGACCTGGCCGAAGCGTATATGGACCCGGAAGTGGGCGGCGCCGGCGGCCGCGTGCGCGACGCCAGCGGCTATACCTATCAATACGAATACGCGACGGCGACGCGGCTGGCCGACACCGACTGCGCCGCAACGCAGGGCGCGCCGCAACTGTGTTTTCCCGGCTCCTATACCTTCCCGTATTTGCAAGGCACGAATGCCTCGTTCCGGCGTTCGGCATTGCTGGAGATCGGCGGCTTCGACGAGGAGTTCGAATATTTCCTGGACGAGACCGATGTCTGCTGCCGCCTGGTCGACGCCGGCTTCCTGCTGCGGCAATTGCCGAATGCGTATGTGCACCACAAGACGGCGCCAAACAGCGTGCGCGATCATGCCCACCTGGCGCGCTCGATCTTCCCGGTGTTAAAAAACACGATTTACTTTTCGCTCAAGCACGGACTGCCTTATTTTCCGCTCGAGCATATCCGCGCCGTCAATACCGCCAAGGCGCAATCGCATCGCAGGCACGTGGAATTCCTGATCGATTCCGGCAAATTCGACAGTGCAGAGCGCGAGCGCTTCGAGCGCGAACATGCGCGCGCGTGGGAGATCGGCATGCGGCGCGGCCTGGAAGGACAGCGGCACCGCATCACGCCGGCCCAGCGCGATGCCTGGCATGGCGATTTTCAACCGTTCGAGCCGGTCCGGCATGCCGCCGCGCTGACGCTGGTGCTGGTGTCGCGCGACTTCCCGCCGCATCACAGCGGCGGCATCGCCACGTTCATCCAGGCTCTGGCCGAGGCGCTCGCCGAGGCCGGCCACCTGGTGCACGTGATTACCGAAAATCGAGACGGCAATCGCGTCGAACTTGCGAACGGGGTGTGGCTGCACCACATCGTCACGCAACCCCATGCGCAGCCGGCCGCCGCCATCGCACGCGCGATTCCTCAACACATCTGGGACTGGTCCGCCAGCGCACTCGCGGAAACGCGCCGCATCGCGACGCAGCGGCCGATCGATGCGGTGGAAGCGCCGGTCTGGGATTGCGAAGGCGCCGCCTTTTTGCTGGCGGACCAATGGCCGCTCGTCACCAGTCTGCAAACGACGCTGCATTTCTGGCTCGACACCCATGCCGAGCTGCGGCGGGACGCGGCCTGGATGGCGACGTTCGGCACACCGATGCTGGCGCTCGAAAAGGAATTGATGCGGCAGGCGCACGCGGTGCGCGCAATCAGCGCCGCCATCCGGCACGACATCGAGCGCGCCTATGATTTCCGCTTCGACGCGGCGCGCTTGCGCATCGCGCCGCTCGGCATGCCGGACGTGCCGGACATGCCGCCGGCGCCAGCGCGCGGCGATGACGGAAACGCCGGGCTGACCGTGCTGTTCGTCGGCCGGCTCGAAGCGCGCAAGGGGATCGATATCCTGCTGGCGGCGATTCCCGCGGTGTTGGCGCGCCATCCCGGCGTCCGCTTCCGCATCATCGGCGACGACACGCTGCCCAAGCCGGGCGAACAGTTCAGCTACAAGGAAGAATTCCACCGGCTCGGCCATCTGCAACGCTGCCACGGGCGCGTGGTCTTCGAAGGCCGCGTCGACGACGCCACGCTGGGCGCGGCTTACCGCGCTTGCGACCTGTTCGTGGCGCCGAGCCGCTTCGAATCGTTTGGCCTGGTGTTCCTGGAAGCCATGCGGGAAGGCAAACCGGTGATCGGCTGCGATGCGGGCGGCATGCCGGAGGTCGTCGCGCACGGCGTCAACGGCTTGCTGGTCGCGCCGGGCGATGCGCTGGCGCTGGAACAGGCGATACTGCAATTGCTCGCATCGGCGACCTTGCGCGCCGACATGGGTAGCGCGGGCCGCGCGCGCTTCCAGCAACAATTCACCGCGCGGCAGATGGCGCTGGCCAGCCAGGGTTTGTTCGAAACGGCGCGGCAGCAATTTGCCGAAACCCGGCCGTGAAAGTCTCGTTCATCCACGGCATCTGCGTGCGGTACGATGCCATTTCGAACGCCATCGCCGATGAAATCGGCTGGCTGCGCGAGGCGGGACACGAAGTCCGCCTGTACACCAGTTACTGCGACCGCCCGCAATTGCCGCATATCCTGGCCCAGGCAATCAAGGAGATCGTTTATGACGCGCATTTCCAGCACAGCGACCTGGTGATTTTTCACTTCGGGATCTACTATCCGCTGTTCGACCTGCTGCCGGTCGCGCCGCGCCGCGCCCGGCGTATCGTCGTATTCCACAACATCACGCCAAAGGCATTGGCGGGTCCCGGACAGCACGCGGTGATCGCGCGCTCTTTCGAACAGATTGGCAACATCATGTTTGCCGACCACGTCATCTGCGACAGCGACAGCAACCTGCAAGTGCTACGCGCCGCGCGCATCACGACACCGGCCACCGTGCTGCCGCTGGCCGTGCGCGGCGGCGCGCTGCCGGTGGTGCGCAAACCCGGCGCCGGCGATGGCATCGTCCGCCTGGCGTTCATCGGACGGCTGGTGCCGTCGAAGGGGCCGGACGATCTGCTGGCCGCCTTGCGGTACTTGCTGCGGCGCGACGGCGCGCTGCGCATCGCGCTCGATATCGTCGCCAACCTGGCCTTCTCGGACGCAGCCGTGCTGGCGCGCCTGCGCGATGCGATCGATGCGCTGCCCGCAACGTTCGGAAACCGGGTGACACTGCGCCTGCATGGCAATGCGGACGACACGCTGAAACAGCGCATCTTGTCCGAAGCCGACCTGTTCGTACTGCCGACTTATCACGAGGGATTTTGCGTGCCGATCGTCGAAGCGCTGGCAAGCGGCTGCAAGGTGGTGAGCTACGCCAATTCGAACGTACCGGCCATCTGCGGCGGCCTTGCCAGGCTCGCGCCGACCGGCGATATCGCGGCGCTGACGGCGGCCATCGCCGAGACCATCGGCGAAATAAATTCGCCCGCCTGGCAGGCGGGTGGCCCCGGCAGCTTTGCCGATTTCAGCGCCAGGGCCTGGCGCTACGCCCAGGAATACGCGCCGGACACGGTCAAGTTGCGCTACACCGGCTTGCTCGACTGCCTGGTCCGCGCGCACCGGCAGGACGCGGGTGCGCGCGGACCAGGCTAGACAATGGCGAACTATCCGCGGCCCGGCGCAACCGCAGCACCCGTCGTGGCGAACGTCCCGGACAGGGCGCCGTCGTCCCCGGCCAGGGCAGCGTCGTCTTCGAAGCGGATCTCGCCATTCAGCACCTTGTGCGCCCTGTCGATATCCAGCGCGCCTTCCCACTTGGCGATGACGACGGTCGCCACGCTGTTGCCGATCAGGTTAGTGATCGATCTCGCTTCGGCCATGAAGCGGTCGATACCCACCAGCAGCGCCAGCCCTTCGACCGGGATCTTGCCGCCCATCGTGGCCAGGGTCGCGGCCAGCGTGATGAAGCCGGCGCCGACCACGGCGCCCGCCCCTTTCGATGTCAGCAGCAATACGCCGAGGATGCCGAGCTGGTCGCCCAGGCTCAATTGCACATTGGTCGCCTGCGCGATGAAGATGGCGGCCATCGTCAGGTAGATCGAGGTGCCGTCCAGGTTGAACGAATAGCCGGTCGGGATCACCAGCCCGACTACCGGTTTCGCGCAACCGAGTTGTTCGAGCTTGACCATGATCCTCGGCAGCACCGATTCGCTGGTCGATGTGCCGAGCACGATCAGGATTTCTTCCTTGATGTACTTGAGGAATTTCCACAAGCTGAAACCGGTGAATTTCGCGATCGCACCGAGGATCACGAACACGAACAGCACGCAGGTGGCGTACATGCACAGCATCAGCAAGCCCAGTTGCTGCAAGGTGCCGATGCCGTATTTACCGATCGTGAACGCCATCGCGCCGAACGCGCCGACCGGGGCCAGCTTCATGATGATGGCGATCGCGCCGAACAGCCCGTGCGACAGCATTTCCAGCAGGTTCACCAGCGGCTTGCCCTTCTCTCCGAAATGCGTCAACGAGACGCCCATCAGGATGGAAAACAGCAGCACCTGCAGGATGTCACCCCTTGTAAACGCGTCGAACACCGTGTGCGGAATGATGTTCATGAAAAAATCGATGGTCGAATGGTGCTGCGCGCTGGACGTGTAATTGGCGATCGATTTCGTGTCGAGCGCCTTGGCGTCGATATTCATGCCGGCGCCCGGCTGCACCAGGTTGACGACGATCAGGCCGATCACCATGGCGATGGTCGACACCACTTCGAAATACAGCAGCGCCTTGCCGCCGACGCGCCCGACTTCCTTCAGGTTGCCCATCTTCGCGATGCCGACTACTACCGTGGTGAAGATGATCGGCGCGATCATCATCTTGATCAGTTTAATAAACGAGTCGCCGAGCGGCTTCATTTGCGCGCCCAGTTCCGGGTAATAAAAACCGAGCAGCACGCCGATGGCGATGCCGACGATGACCTGGAAATACAGCTTGGTGTACAACGGTGCCTGTTTCATTTTGTCTCCTCCAGTTCACTCTGTTGTTATTGGACGCGTGCCCACGGATGGCGCGCAAAGTGGCCTTGCTCGAAGGCTTCGATGTCGGGCAATTGCTGCATCGTTGCGCCTATCGTATCCAGGCCCTGCACGATCATCCGCTTGTGGCGCTCGCCCAGCGCGAAGGGAAAGGACAATCCGCCGGCGCTGCGCACGACCATCGCATCCAGGTCGATAGCAAGGCGGTTGCCGGCCGGCGTCGCCGCTTCGCGCGCCAGCGCATCGACGTGATCCTGTTCCAGCACGATCAGCAGCAGCCGATTGTTCAAGGCATTGCCAAAAAAGATTTCGCCGTAGCTGGGCGCGATGACGACCTCGATGCCCAGTTGCTGCAAGCCCCATACCGCGTGTTCGCGGCTGGAGCCACAACCGAAATTGGGGCCGGCCAGCAGCATGTTGGCGCCGCTGTAGCCCGGCTGGTTCAGTATGAAATCCGGCCTGGGCGTGCCGTCCGGCGTGAAGCGCAAGTCGTACAATGCTCCGCGGTCCAGGCCCTGTTTCGTGATGATGCGCAGGAATTGCTTGGGCATGATCTGGTCGGTGTCGAGGTTGGCGATCGGCAGCGGCGCGGCGATGCCTTCGATGATGTGGGTGTCATGCATGGTGTGCTCCCGGATAGCGTACGTCGGTGATGCAGCCGGCGATGGCAGCGGCCGCCGCCATCGCTGGACTCATCAGGTGAGTGCGGCCGCCCCTGCCCTGGCGTCCTTCGAAATTGCGATTGGTCGTCGAAGCGCAGCGCTCGCCCGGTTCCAGCACGTCGTCGTTCATCGCCAGGCACATCGAGCAGCCCGGCTGGCGCCACTCGAAGCCGGCATCGATGAAGATTTGCGCCAGTCCCTCTTCTTCGGCCTGGCGGCGCACGGCGCCGGAACCGGGCACCACCATCGCCCGCACTTGCGCCGCCACCGTGCGCCCCTGGACGACGGCCGCGGCCAGCCGCAAATCTTCGATGCGGCCGTTGGTGCAGGAACCGATGAAGACGCGGTCGATGCGCACGCCGACGATCGGCGCCGCCGGCATCAAATCCATGTAGTCGAGCGCGCGCGCGATCGTCTCCTGGCCGTGCGCATCGGCGGCGCTGCCCGGGTCCGGCACCAAACTCGTCACCGGCATCGCCTGGTCGGGACTCGTGCCCCAGGTGACGTACGGCGCCACGTCGGCGGCATTGAATGCGTATTGCACATCGAAGTGCGCGCCGTCGTCCGAATACAAAGTTCGCCATGCGGCCAGCGCCTGTTCCAGCGCGGCGCCGGACAGGCCGGCGCGTGGCGCCACGTAATCAAAGGTGATGCGGTCCGGCGCGATCAGCGCGGCGCGCGCGCCGGCTTCGACTGCCATATTGCACAAGGTCATGCGCGCTTCGGCCGACAGTCCGGTCAGCGTCGAACCGCTGAATTCGACCGCGTAGCCGCGCGCGCCCTGCGCGCCGATGCGGCCGATGATCATCAGGATCAGGTCCTTGACGGAAGTGCCGCGCGGCAGTGGGCCATCGATACAGATGCGCATGTCTTGCGCCAGCCGGTAGACCAGCGTCTGCGTCGCCAGGATGTGTTCGACTTCCGAGGTGCCGACGCCGAAACCGAGCGCGCCGAGCGCGCCATAGGTCGTCGTGTGGCTGTCGCCGCACAGCACCACCATGCCGGGCCGTATCAGGCCGTTTTCCGGCGCGATGATGTGCTCGATGCCTTGCGCATCATCGTTCGTGTCGAACAGGCGGATGCCGAATTCCTCGCAATTGCGTTTGAGATTGGACGCCTGCAAAGCCGACGCCGGGTCGCGGATCACGCGCTGCGGCACGGCCACCGGGTGCGTCGGGATGATGTGCGAGACGACCGCCAGTTGCTGCGCCGGGCGCAACACCTTGCGCTGTTTTTCGCGCAGACCCGTAAACGCTTGCGGGCTGGTGTACTCGTTCATGATGTGCAGGTCCGCATACAGCAGCACATGCTGTTCGTCGATGCGCGCGACGGTGTGCGAATCGACCAGTTTTCGGTACAGGGAACGGAGAGACATGGCGATCTTTCAGGAGAGAAGGAAGGGCAAGGCTTGCGCCAGCAACTGGTCCGGCGCTTCTTCCGGGATGTAGTGGCCGCAGTCGAGCGCCAGGCCGCGCACGTCGTGCGCAAGCTGCTGCCATTCGGCCAGCGGATCGAAACACTTGCCGACCGCGCCGTGCGCGCCCCACATCGCCAGCATCGGGCAGGCGATCTTGCGGCCGGCGGCGAGGTCGGCGCGTTCGTGATCCAGGTCGATGCCGGCGCTGGCTCGGTAATCCTCGCAAATGCCGTGCACGGTGGCGGGGTCTTGCAGGCAACGCAGGTATTCGGCGTAAGCTTGCGGCGTGAACGGCGCCAGCCCGGCACTGCGCCCGCCTATCGTGTGCTTCAGGTAATCGGCCGGGTGCGAGTTGATCAGCGTTTCCGGGAACGGCGCCGGGCGGATCAGGAAGAACCAGTGGTAATACGCGATCGCGAATTCCATCGTCGTCTTTTCGTACATCGCCAGGGTCGGTGCGATGTCGAGCGTCACGAGTTTGCTCACGCTGGCCGGATGGTCGAGCGCCATGCGGTAGGCGACGCGCGCGCCGCGGTCGTGCGCCATCACGGCGAAGCGCTCGAAGCCGAGCCGGCGCATCAGGCCGAGCTGGTCTTGCGCCATCGCGCGCTTGGCGTAATTGCTGTGGTCGGGCAGGCCGGCCGGCTTGTCGCTGTCGCCGTAGCCGCGCAAGTCCGCCGCCACCACGGTGAAGTGCGCCGCCAGTTCGGCCGCGACCTTGTGCCAGATCGCATGGGTTTGCGGGTGGCCGTGCAACAGCAGCAGCGCCGGCCCGCTGCCGCCCTGGACGAAGTTGATACGGATGCCATCGACATCGATGGCGCGCTGTTCAAAATTGGGAAACATCTGTCACCTCCTCAGGTTGGGAACCATTGTAGGGCTGTCCAGCGCGCATATAATTCGCCATACTTAAATCTATTCTTTCGCAGAGGTTAACAATGGATGCGATTTCGGACCTGGCGTTTTTTGCGCTGTTACTGAAGCAAGGCAGCCTGGCGGCGGTGGCGCGCGAACTGGGCGTGACGCCGCCGGTGGTGACCAAGCGCCTGTCGGCGCTGGAAAGGAGATTGGGCGTGCGCCTGCTGAACCGCACCACGAGAAGAATGAGCGTGACGCACGAGGGCGAGCTGTATGTCACCAACGGCGCGCGCATCCTGGCCGACATTGAGGAGCTGGAATTGCAGGTGGCCCGCAGCCGCGCGGCGCCGAAGGGACTGTTGCGGGTCAACGCCACGTTCGGCTTCGGCCGCAAGCATATCGCGCCGGCCGTGTCGGCTTTCGCCAGGCGTTACCCGGAAGTGGAAGTGCAGTTGCAGATGACGGAGCGGCCGATGAACCTGGCCGATTCGGCTTTCGATGTCGGCATCCGCATCGGGGAGTTGCCGGATGCACGCATCACCGCGCGCAGGATCGCGGCGAACCGGCGCCTGCTGTGCGCGTCGCCGCTATATTTGACCAGGGCCGGCGCGCCAATGTCTCCGCACGATCTGCAGCGGCACGACTGCATCGTGATCCGGGAAAATGACGCCGCCTATGGCAGCTGGCACCTGAGCAACGGGCGGCGCCAGGAAACCGTCAAGGTGCGCGGCACGCTGAGCACGAACGATGGCGAAACGGCGGTCGGCTGGGCGCTGGATGGACACGGCATCCTGATGCGCTCGCAATGGGACGCGGCGCCCTACCTGCGCTCGGGCCGCCTGTGCGAAGTGCTGGACGGCTGGTCGCTGCCGGACGCCGATATCTTCGCCGTCTACCCCGAACGCCTGAACCTGTCGGCCAAGGTCAGCGCCTTCGTCGAGTTCCTGGCCGAGCGTTTCAAGGACCACTTGCAGCAGCAGGGCGGCTGGTGAAGGGAATAGTGCTCAGTCAGCGCGGAACCTGTCTGTCATTCCCGCGCAGGCGCACTACCGTCCGGGATAAATAAATTGACAGGTGG
>JAZJZT010000089.1:0-46374 GCA_040389645.1 Pseudomonadota bacterium
AATCCAGCCATCGCTGTTCATTAATCCAGTGTTGCAGTTGGTTCTTGAAACCGCCGAGATACCATACTCTTCCTCAACAGGTACGACAGCAAGCGCTTCTAAGAAATCTAGAGGTTCCCAAGAAAATTCGGGCATGCAAAATCCGTTAAGTTAGGTACTTAAAAACGTCCGGCCCTGGCCGAATTCAGCCTTTCCTGGCCAACCGCGACCGCACCTCCATTAAAGCAAAGCCAAGTAAATTCAATCCTTCCCATTCGGAAGGGTTTTCTGACCGAGCATCATCGGCAGCGAGACCGACTCCCCAGATTTTATCCACCGGACTGGCCTCAACAAGAATCCGCTCATTCGTTGCCAAAAGAAATTCTTGCAAGGAAGAATTTTGGGAGAATTTTCCAAAATTAGCCTGCACAACAATATCCCAACGTTTATCCAACCAGATATTTTCATCAAAACCAAGTATCTCCCGTCCTATTGCTTTTACCGCACCGGGATTCGTCGATTCTAGAATGCGATGCAATGCAGTCTCGTCAGAAAAAAGTCGTGCTTTTTCAGCCATCATGTACTGCTCGGCCGACGAATACCTAATTCCATCAACATGGAACTCGGTTTCAAACCACTGGCTAAAGCAACTTTTTGTTATTAATCCATCCTTCGAGGGGCGATGCCCCCAAAACATAAGAATTTTCACTTTCCCACCAGAACTGATGTAATCACATAGTTCGGTTCTTGAGCGAATTTTTATATTTTTCATATTTTTTTAGAGGTCTATCCAGTTAAAATAGGTGCCTACCGTCCACCATCAGAGCATCGCGGATAGAGGCAACGCCCCCGCTATACGCTACAAGCGGGGCTTCAAGTCGCACCACTAGAGCACGCTGGCCCATCATTATTCCTAATAATTTCTGCCACTAATCGACGTCCGTTTTTGGCCGATTTCAGTCGCAAGCCCCATGCCGTTCGTTACTTCTTTTCCATCTCTGAAGCCTTCTTCATTAGTTTGACTATTTGGGCAGCGAAATCAGCAACGCCAAGCTCATGAACAGTTTTTTGCAAATCGGTGGTAGCCTGCACCTTGATTTTTGCTTCATCTGATTGGTTCAGACAATTTGTGAGCCACACTTCCTTTGCCTTAGGCATGTCGGCAGATGCACCTGCTGCTTCCAGTACTTCACGCGTTCTCCTATACGGCGGTGTCGGATTGGTTATGTAGTACGGTTGGGTCACAAACATCGGTACAAAGGTGTAAGGGTCGTCGAATATTGCGGGCTTGCAGGTCCATAAGCTCAGTTTCATAGATAAATTCGCGGCAATCCAAGGAGTCAGTCCCATTTTATCGGTATCATTGATATGGGCCCTTACAATATTAGATGTAAGCAGAGCCGCAACAACGTTCGGGTAGCCCATGTACGCGGCCACTGCCAGAGGGGACTGTTCGCCATCTATATTTGCAAGAAGTCCGTCGATTGAACCACTTGCCACATACTTACTCACCTCTTCAGCAGCTCTTTCTTCAGCAGTAACCATATCTGCAACTTTGCCAGTCGTTTCGCCCAAAACGTATATGCGGTCAGCCAACGATTTAAGCACGGTCATAGGCTCACGCTGTACATCCACAGCATTCGCATCACATGCAAACAATATTGCGACTAATGCAACTACAGTCCGCGCATACATGTGTTTGATACGGTTATACATAATTTTTAATTGACGTGTAATGTTAACCATCTACGAATGGCCGCTTGTGGCCGAAATCGGCTGACTGTGAACAGGATAACATCTTACCCATGCGAAAGGCTCATGCTTTGTCAACTAGACTGAAGTTGCCAAAAATCGACCGTTTGGTTTGGCGTTCTCAGGGGTCGAGGTCTGACAATTTGCTCCCCTGCTTCTTAATTGGAGCATCGTTCTCTGGAGAAAATGTAATAGACCTCAATTGATGCCTATCGTCACACTCTGATATGGCTTCATCAAATATGAGCTTCCCATTTTTCCACACTTTAGCAGTGGCGTAAGTCAAGCTGCCACACTCTCCATTTAGGTTCCAATTTGCGGGCGCTCCAGTTATCTTAATTTGGTAACGATGCCCGCCGAGATTACAAATTCGCACCACACTCAGCACCTTAACAACCTTGTCCCCATCCGCGTTATTTTTTTTCAGGGAAAAGGTGTCCCAAAGGTCCATTCTTTTTTCGGGCAAATGGTAAGCATCAAAAAAACCGAGCTGAAGACTATTATTATTCCTGTTGCACTCCAGTCCAACAATTAATTGATCATCAGACTTTGGTGAATCCCGTATGTATTGCTTCACCTCACCAGCAAAACACACGTTGCCTACAAAGAGGAGAGTACATACAGAAAGAAAATTACGCATCGCTTTATCCATTGCTATTTATTTAATTTTATTAAAAAATCTAATGACCGCTTCTGTCTGAATTCGGTCGACGCCCCGCATTGAGAATTTAATCAGATTTTCCCATATAATGAATTATCAAAAATAAGCAAATAGAGAAAAATACCAACAAAGCATGACATGCACTATAATTAAAGATCCTCTCAGTTACCTCAATAAATTTTCCATGATTAGCTAGAAAAAATTTTCCGTTTTCTTTTTTTCCGTTTAATGCATCACCACCGAAATAGAAGATGCCAGTCACAAAAGAAAAGAAGTTAATGATAGTTATATAACCAATGATTTTTTTCATTTCTCAATACTCGAATTTATTTCCACTTTTAGGCGTGCCTTGTTAAAAATTCCATGAACGATGCTTTTCCTCTCGAACTAAATAATGAAATATTCAGATATCGGTTCTGGAATAACCTTAATAGACCTATTTACCTCATTTTTCAATGAAAATTTAATGTGCAAATTATGCATTAATTTCAATCCTCACTTACTACGTCTGCTTTTGTTCAGTGATCTATTTCATACGTAACGCAAATTTTCATCTGAAAATTCTGGAGGACGAGAGGTAAGTCCGCCAAGCGTGAGAAACAAATCAATTTCAGGTGCTTCTTTGATTTACTCACTTTCAGTGCCGAGTTTTCCTCCGCAATTGACTATGGCATTCAACACGCAAAGGTCGTTGGCGCCTGTTACTATAGATTCCTCATCGTTGATGCGGACTTTTAATGCATACATTCGTAGCTCTTGAATTTTAACGACAAAAAGCACGGATATCCCGATCCGCGATCTCCAGATCATTGTTATCGGTACGTGCTCCATTGCGATGCTTTACTGCGCCACTTTTGACTTCACGTGCGAGGTCGCATCGTGATTTATCGGTTTCCGGCTGGTTGCCTGGATAGCTTGAACGCCGGGCCTTCGCGCTCACAGGTGTTTGCTGTGGTATTTGGTTGTTTTTTTGTATCTGGCGTACCTTGAACTCATTTTCTTTCTCTTGCCAGGACTGGACTATCGCTCGGGGTGCTGGCGGTGCAGATTTGAGTTTCAACTCTTCCACTTGCGCCTGGCCTGCCGCTTCTTTGTTGTCGGAATAATGTGTTTTGCCATCCGCATCCACCCACTTGTATATTCCGGCATGGGTAGCTGGCGACACCAGAACAAGCGCCATGCAGGCGCTGAAGTACTCCGGTTTGAATTTCAAGATTTTTTCGAACATGGTTTTATCAAAAAACTGCATCGCCAGCGAGATGCTGGAAGATACCAAGGATAGCAGTTTGCAGATTGCCAAAATGCACTCTTTGTCACAAGGGCGCCGTTGCCTGCTATATGCTTCATCGGGAGGGCAGTTTCGGCATTTGCACATCGGGGGCAGCACATCGTGACATCGCGCGCACATCGGGGTCCACATCGCGATTGCCGGAACTGACCCCAGCACCATTTCGGGCGCAGCCACGCCGGGTTTGCATTACCATGCAGCCCTGATCCGCTTTCCCTTCACTCATGAAACTGTACGAATCGCTGGCGCGCGAGATATCGCAATCGATACTGGATGGCGTGCTGCGCCCGGGCGACAGGCTGCCTTCGGTGCGCCAGGCTTGCGCCAGCCGGGAGGTCAGCCCGGCGACGGTGTTCCAGGCGTATTACATGCTCGAAGCCCAGGGCTTGGTCCAGGCGCGCGCCCGTTCCGGCTATTTTGTCGCGAACAGTGCCAGACCGCTGCCGCCGGAACCGGAACTGGCGTCGGTGCCGGACGAGGATTCGCAGCCGCTGGACGTCAGCGAAAAAGTGTTCGAGGTGCTGGAGGCGAGCCTGCGGCGCGACGTGGTGCCGCTCGGCTCGGCCTTTCCGGGTCCGCTGCTGTTCCCGATGGGCAGGCTGGCGCGGATGATGGCGAGTAGCGCGCAGAACATCGATCCGTGGGCGACGGTGGATGACCTGGCGCCGGGCAATGCGCGGCTGCGACGGCAACTGGCGCTGCGTTACCTGATCGACGGCCTGCACGTGCATACCGACGATATCGTGATCACCAACGGTGCGCTGGAGGCCTTGAATCTGTGCCTGATGTCGGTCACGCGCCCGGGCGATTCGGTGATGATCGAATCGCCGACCTTTTATGCGGCGCTGCAATCGATCGAGCGCAACGGCTTGCAGGCGATCGCCGTGCCGACGCATCCGCGCGAGGGGATCGACCTGGCCGCGGCTGAACGCGCGCTGGAACGGCACCGGCCGAAGGCGTGCTGGCTGATGACGAATTTCCAGAATCCGCTCGGCAGCCTGATGCCGGACGAAAAAAAGCGCGACCTGGTGCGGCTGTTGACGCGCTACCAGGTGCCGCTGATCGAGGACGACGTGTATGGCGAACTGTATTTCGGAGATAAGCGCCCCACTCCGGCCAAGGCCTATGACACGGAGGGGCTGGTGATGCACTGTTCGTCGTTCTCCAAATGCCTGGCGCCGGGCTACCGCGTCGGCTGGGTGGCGGCCGGCCGCTATGCGCGCCAGGTGGCGCGCCACAAGCTGACCACGACACTGACTACCTGCGCGCCGGCCCAGGCGGCGCTCGCGCTGTACCTGGAAAAAGGGGGATATGACCGCCACCTGCGCCTGTTGCGCCGCACGCTGGCCACGCAGCAGACGGCATTCATGGAGGCGGTGGCGCGCCATTTCCCGCCCGGCACGCTGGCCACGCGCCCGAAAGGCGGCTATTTCCTGTGGCTGGAATTGCCGCCGGGCGTCGATGCGTTACACGTGCACCGCGAGGCGCTGGCGCGCGGCATCAGCGTGGCGCCGGGACCGATCTTTTCTCCGC
Source organism: Pseudomonadota bacterium (assembly GCA_040389645.1). Classification (GTDB taxonomy): domain Bacteria; phylum Pseudomonadota; class Gammaproteobacteria; order Burkholderiales; family Burkholderiaceae_D; genus Rugamonas. The sequence continues at coordinate 5,214 of JAZJZT010000089.1, forward strand.
AGCCGGCCTACAGTAACTGCCTGCGCCTGAACTACGGGCAAGCGTGGGATGCGCGAGTCGAGGCGGCGCTGGCCACGCTGGGCCAGATCGTCGCCGCAGCAGCGCGCTAGCCGGGCTGCCGCATCCCAGCCATGAAGATCAAGGCTGGACCGGGCCGTCGGCGACGTCTATCCCTTTCGCGGCGAGGTCAAAACCTGGACGGGGCGGCGCAACGGATGGCCTTTCGGTCACGCGGCGCTGAAGCGGGAACAGCCGGAAATCGACATGCTGCTGGAGCGTGCCCCATATCCCCTTCGGCCATTTCAGCATCACGACGATCGCGACCACGCCCATCGCCATCATGTACCAGCTGCCGTAATCGGACAGCATTTCGCGCATCGCAAAAAAGATCAATGCGCCGACGATCGGCCCTTCGATGGTGCCGATGCCGCCAATGACGACGATGAAAATCGCGGCCACGCCCCAGTTCAGGTCGAACGCGGAGTTGGGAGAGATGCGCAGCACGTTCAGGTAGTACAGCGCGCCGACCAGTCCGGAACCGAAGGCCGACAAGATATACACGGTGAATTTTACGCGCGCGACATCGACGCCCTGGCTCTCGGCCGCCGCTTCGCTGTCGCGGATCGCCGTCAGCGCGATGCCGAAGCGCGAGCGCAGCAGCCAGTATGTGCCTGCGATCGCGGCGATCGCCAGCGCGCTGGCTATCCAGAACGTGACCGATTCACGGGTGCCCTTGGCGATGCCGCTCAGCGCCGTCAGGCTTTGCCCGGAACCGCCGCCCACCAGCGGCACGTTGGAGACAGAGAGCCGGTAGACTTCGGCCATGACCCAGGTGCCGATCGCAAAGTATCCGCCGCGCAGGCGGAACACGATCTTCGCGGTCGGGATCGCGAGCAGCGCCGCGATGATGCCGCCGGCCAGCACCGAAATGAACGGGTTGATCTGCGCGTGGTTGGCCATCACGAACAGGCCGTATCCTCCGATCCCGATGAAGGCTTGCTGGCCGATGGAGACCAGGCCGCCGTAACCGGCCAGCAGGTTCCACATCTGCGCCAGCGCCAGGTAGCACATGAATTCGACCAGCAGGCGCAAGGTGCCCGATTCGGCCCAGAACGGCAGGGAGACGAGCGCGCCGCAAAGCGCCGCGCCGCACAGCCAACCGAGGCCGCTGGCGGTGGTGCCGCGTTTGATGTCGTAGTGAGGTAAGCTTGTCATGGTGCCGTCTTTGCGAATAGGCCGGTCGGCTTGAAGATCAAGACCGCCAGGAATGCGAGGTGCCCGACCAGGATGCCCCAGCCCGGATCGAGTTTGTAGCCGATGCCCTGCGCTACGCCGAGCAGCAAGGCGCCGGCGAAGGTGCCCCAGAACGATCCGAGTCCGCCCATCACCACCGATTCGAACGCGTACAGCAGGAAGCTCGGTCCCATGTCGGGCGTAAAACTGCTTTTCATGCCGAGGAAGACGCCGCCCACGGCCATCAGCGCGAACGCCAGTCCCATCGCCAGGCCGTACACGTGGCGGTTCCTGATGCCCATCAGTTGCGCCGTTTCCTGGTCGTCGGAGGTGGCGCGAAAAGCCATACCGAGCGAGGTCCGGTTGAACAGCAACGCCAGGCCGGCGGTCAATCCCGCCGCGCTGGCGAAGGCGATCAAGGGCAGCCAGCCGACGGCGAGGCCACCGCCCAGCGCCAGGCTGGCCGTTTCCAGTTCGCCTACACTGAGCACTTTCGCGTCGGCCGAAAACGCCTCCAACAAACCGTTCTGGATGATGATCGACATGCCGAACGTGACCAGCAGCGGCGGCAAGATGTCGGTGCCGAGCGTGCGGTTGAGCAGCACGCGCTGCAGCAGATAGCCGAGCGCGAACATCGCGGCGACGACGAAGGGTAATGCGACCAGCGGATGCACGCCGGCCGTCGTCACGCCAAATAGCGCGACATAGGCGGCCAGCATGATGAAGTCGCCGTGGGCGATGTTCACCAGCCGCATCACGCCATACGTCAGCGACAGGCCGAGCGCGAACAGCGCGTACAGGCCGCCGGTCAGCATGCCCTGGATGATGGTATCGATCCATTCAAGCATGGTGTGCCTCCTGCATGCCGAAATAGGCGTCCGTGATCTGCTGCCTGGCGACGTCCGCCGAGCGGCCTTCGAGTACGACGCGCCCGTGCATCAGGCAGTACAGGCGGTCCGACACGCGCTGCGCGGTATCGATATCCTGTTCGACGATGACCACGGCCAGGCCGTCGGCGGTAATTTCCGGCAGCGCCTTGTAAATATCCTTGACGACGATCGGCGCCAGGCCGAGCGAGACTTCGTCGCAGATCAGCAGGTGCGGATTGGACATCAGCGCGCGGCCGATGGCGACCATCTGCTGCTGCCCGCCGGACAGCGCGGTGGCGGGGTTTTTCCGCTTTTCGTGCAGCACCGGGAACAGGTCATAAACGCGTTTCAGGTTCCACGGTCCCGGGCGTTTCGAGTAGGCGCCGATGACCAGGTTTTCTTCCACTGTCAGGCTGCGGAACAGGCGCCGGCCTTCGGGCACCATGGCGATGCCCTTGGCGACGATCTCGTTCGACGGCTTGCCGACGATCGCTTCGCCGGAGAATTCGACGCTACCCCGGCTGGCGCCCAGTTGCCCGCAGACGGTTTTTAGAAAGGTCGATTTACCGGCGCCGTTGGCGCCGATCAGGGAGACGGTTTCGCCGGCGTCAATTTTAAAATCGATGCCGAACAAGGCCTGGAAATCCCCGTAATGCGTTTGCAAGTCTTGAATCTTGAGCATGCTATTCCTCGCTTCCCATATACACGCGCCGCACCGCGGCGCTTTGCATCACTTCGCGCGGCTCGCCTTCGGCCAGCTTTTCTCCGAAATTGACGACCAGCAGGCGGGTGGCGACGGCCATCAGCGCGCGCACCACGTGTTCGATCCAGATAATCGAGATGCCGTCCTGGCGGATTTCGTTGACCATGCCCACCAGTTGCTGTGCCTCGCCGTCGGTCAGCCCGCCGGCGATTTCATCGAGCAGCAGCACTTGCGGTTGCGTCGCCAGCGCGCGCGCCAGTTCCAGGCGCTTGCGGTCGAGCAGCGTCAGGCTGCCGGCCAACACATTTGCCTTCGGCATCAGGCCGGTGCGGTTCAACACGCCGATGCAGATCGCGTCGGCTTCGTCGCGCGCCTTGCCGGCGCCGAACATGGCGCCGACCAGCAGGTTTTCGAATACCGTCATGCCGGCGAATGGCAAGGCGATCTGGTAAGAACGGCCGATGCCGGCGCGGCAGCGCTGGTGCGGACGCTGGCCGCAGATGTCGACGCCGTCGAGCGCGATGCGGCCGCGGTCGGCGCGCACGTCGCCGGAGATCAAATTAAAAATGGTGGTCTTGCCGGCGCCGTTTGGCCCCAATACGCCGAGCGCTTCTCCCCGGTTCAGATGAAAACTGAGATCGCGGGTGACCTGGAACGATCCGAAGCTTTTTGAGACATTTTCCAGCGACAAAAGTGGATTCATGATTTTTCCGTGAATCCGCCCGTGCTTGCGCCGGGCGGACAAGGTAGAGAAAGACGTTATGGCAAAGCCTTGACCTGGGCCTGCGCCGGGATGTCGGGCGCAGTCTCGTTGTTCACGACAATCAGGTCGAATTTGTTCTTTTTACCTTTGACCCACTGGCCTCCGACCAGCGGCGTCTTCGCCACGTTTTTCACCGGCCCGCTGCCCCACGCCACCAGGCCGACCACGGTATTGAGTTTGGTCGCGGCGACCGCGTCGCGGATCGAAGCCGGATTGTTGATGTCCTTGGTCCGCTTCAGCGCATCGATGGCCACTTCGAACAGCGCGTGGGCATAACCGAGCGGCTGGGTCCACTGCTTCTTCGATTCCAGTTCGTAGGCATCGGCCAGTTGCTGTGCGCTTTGATTGGTCAGCGACGATTTATAGGGACGCTCAGGACTCCACCACAATTCCTGCGTCAGGCCGTCGGCGTTATCTCCGATCGCGTTGACGGACGCGGGGAAGGCCAGCGCCTTGCCGACCGAGACGATTTTCGGTTTAAAACCCTGCTGCTTGGCCTGCGCCCAGAAGTTCTTGAAGTCGGGCGGCGTCGGGACACCGGCCACGATTTCGACATTGGCCTTCTTGAACGCCGAGATCTGCGCGCTGAAATCAGTCTGCGCATTCTGGTAGCGGCCCGGATCGATGATCGTGTAGCCGCGCTTGCGTTTCAGTGCGCCGGGCAGGCCGGTTTCCGGATTGCCCCAGGCATTGCCGTCGCCGTCGTTCGCCAGCAGCAATCCGACCACCTTGTTGTTCGGGACATCCTTCCACATATTCGAGAACACGGCGATGATGTCTTCCAGTCCCCAGAAAAAGTGATAGGTCCAGTCGAAACCCTTGTCGATCTTGCCGCCGCGCGTATAAAACCACGGTTGCCACGGCGTCGTCGTCGAGATGCAGGGCACGCCATTGAGTTCGCACTGGTCGGAGACCGGATTCGCGTTTTCCGGCGTCGAACCGACCACCATCAGGTCGATCTTGCTTTTGAGGATAAGCTCCGCCGCCACTTCGGCGGCGCGGTTCGGATTGGATTGACTATCCTTGACGATGACTTCGACCGGGTAGGTTTTTCCGCCGATCTGGATGCCGCTCTGCAGCAGCTTGCGCACGCCGGCCAGTACGAAGCGGTCGACTTCGCCAAAGCCGGCCAGCGGACCGGTTTGCGGGGTGACGTAACCGATCCTGATGGTGCGTGGAGTTTGCGCCAGCGCCGTGCCGGCCAGCCCGGACATGGCGACCGCGCCCAGCGCCAGCGCGCCGGCCGAGGTTTTGAGCGCGCCGCGACGGCTGGTGTTGATGGTGTTTGGTGGGGTATTTTTAGTTTTCATTTAGGTCTCCTGGATGGGAATCTCGATACCGCAAAAGAAAATGCATTACCGCCGCCTTGTCATTCCCGCGCAGGCGGGAATCCCATTTGCGCCCCGTACGGCGGAACATAATGGGATTCCCGCCTTCGCGGGAATGACAGAAGGGGCTGGATTTAGAGCGGGAATACCGCCTTGAACCACAGCGCCTTGCCCTGCGCCCGGTTTTCGACGGACGATTCCTTTTGCCACTTCAGCGTCATGAACCATCCCTTGCCGCTGTCGTATTTGACCGACGGTCCGATCGCGAACGCTTGTCCCTTGCTGCCGGCCAGGCTGGCGCCGTTGGCCTTGTCTTCGGTCGTCTGCCGGTAGTAATACCCGCCTGCTCCCACCACCCAGCCATCGGCGACGCCCCATCCGAGCGCGTAATCGAAGTGGAATTCCTGGCCCGAGCGGTAGTGGCTGTCCTTGTTCTCGCGATTGAGCAGGTAGCCCAGCTTGATGTCGGCGTTCAGCCCGCGCGGTTCGATATAGCTGGCGATGTAGACCGGTTCCGTCGCCCAGTAATTGCGGCCGATGTTGGTCATGTCGTTTTTGTCGTAACCGCCGGTCGGCAGGAAGAAGTCAATACCGGCCAGCGTATGCAGTTGCGGGCTGTGGTGGTAGCCGAGCGAAAAACCGGTCGTGATGTCGCCGAGGCCACTCTTCTTCTGCCGTGCGCCACCGACCGCGACATCCAGTTCGACCAGCGGCACGATCGCGTGCAAGGCCAGGTCTCCGCCGGCGATCTTTTGGCCGGTGACCCAGATGAAGCGCGGCGCGAGCACGTTCGCCGTCACCTTGAAGGCGAGTGGAATACGGTTGCCGTCGCGGTCATTCAACTGGTCGGCCGTGTAGTGCTGGCCGAACAGCATGCCGTAGGTGCCCGGCGGCGGCATCGCGCCAGCCGCGAAATTGTCGACGCCGTTCGGATACATCGAGCCGCCACCCTCGGTCGCCTGCGCCCCCGCGCACCACGCGCATGCCAGCGCCAATGTCACGCCAGAGCGGATTGCCTTTACTGCGAATGCCTGAAACTTCATCTGTTTTCTCCATTATTATTAAAATTCGCGGAATCCGGGCGCATCTCCCCAATGCTGTTCGACGCAGCGGAAATGGGATTCCCGCCTTCGCGGGAATGACAGATTTGGCGCTGACTTAACGGCATGGAAATAAATTCCCGGATTTCCCCGTCGATGCGCCCTACTTATGCTGCAATACGCATTCCTGCCTGCTTCGTTCCTGTATGGCCGTGATGCGCCAGGTCGCTGGCCAGCCGCGCGATCAGATTTCCCACCCCGGCCGCGTCGGACACGCTGCCGTAAAGGTAAAAATCGGGCCGCAGCAGCATCGCGGCGATGCCGTGGCCATCCATGAACGGAGCAAATTTGTTATCGAGATCCGTCACCGCACCCTGCGCGCCATCGTCGCCGGACGTTGCCAGGTGGACGACCTTGCCGCCCAGTGCCGCCAATGCCGCGTGGTGCTCGGGCGTCAATGCCGCCAATTGCGACGCTCCGCGCAGCAGCAAGGTAAAACCCAGGCCGACGACATCGTCGAAGCGGCCGGTGCGGCCGTTGCAGCGCACCGTCCCGTGCGGGCCAAGCAGGCCGGCCGTGGCGGCCGGCGCGCCGTCGGCGGCGCGGTCGAGCAATCCCGCGCTCAGGCAGGGGAAGGCTGGCGGCGGCGCCATCGTGCCGTCGAAAAATGCCTGGTCGCGGCGCGCGGCCACGTCGGCGTCCGGGATGCAGATCACTTTGCCCAGGTACATCGACAGGTCGATGATGTCGCTGGCGTGCGGCCGGCGTTCCGCCTGGTAGGTGTCGAGCAGCGAGTCGTCAGCCTGGCCGCGCAGCACCAGGTCGAGTTTCCACGACAGGTTCCAGACGTCGCGCAGGCCAGCGCACATGCCCTGCCCCATGAACGGCGGCATCACGTGCGCGGCGTCGCCGGCGATCATCAGGCGACCATTACGCCAGGTGTCGGCCATCAGCGAGCGGAACGTATAAACCTTGTGGCGCACGATGGTGCCCTGGTCCGGCTTCACCCACGGCGCCAGCAGGCTCCACACCATCGCTTCGCTTTCCAGTTCCTCGCGCGATTCGCCCGGCATGCGCATGAATTCCCAGCGCCTGAAGTAGCGTCCTTCGCAGACGCCGGCCGGCACGATCGTCGTCGGGCGGGCCGGGTTGCAGTATTGGGCAGCCGCGGGAATATCGAGCTCGACGCCTTCGTGCGGCAGCAGGTCGATGACTAACCAGTCGGCCTCGAAGCCGCGGTTTTCCTGGCCCGATCCAATGGCGGTGCGCACCATGCTGTTGGCGCCGTCGGCGCCGATCAGGTAGCGCCCACGCACGGTGCGCAGCGTGCCGCTGGCGATCTCGCGCGCCACCAGTTCCGCGTAATCTGCCGTCTGGCGGATCTCCACCACTTCCCAGCCGAGGTTGACTTCGATGTTGGCGTAGCCGCGCGCGGCTTGGTCGAACATCGCCTCCAGCGTCGGCTGGTGCACGAAGTTCACCTCGGTGCCGCCGGAAATCGATTCGGCCGACCAGTCGATGGCCAGCAACTCCTTCCATTCGGCGTTGAACCAGCGGTATGGCGGCGCCGGGTGGCTGACCGACGGCAGCTGGTCGCGCAGGCCGATGGCCGACAGCACGCGGTAGATTTCATGGTCGATGCAGACCGCGCGCGGCAGCGGAAAACGCTCGCTCCAGCGCTCGAACACGGCTACCGTGTGGCCCTGGCGCGCCAGCATCACGGCCGATATTTCGCTGACCGGGCCGTAGCCCACCTGGATCACGTCGTAGATCACATCGTTGTCCGCATTGTTCATTTGATTGGCTCCATCTCGTAGTTTTTCGTGAAATCGGCGGGCGGCGCTTCGCCCCAGACATACAGCGCGTCTTCCGGCGCGTGGTCCCCGGCCGGCCACTGGTGGCCGGCGGCGATGTGGTCGATGTCGAACGAGTACTCGCTGTAACTGCCCCACGGATCGCGCACGTAACGGAAGTAATTCGAACCGAGCACGTGCCGCCCGAGTCCCCATCCTTCCGGGTAACCCGCGTCGATCATTTGCTGCTTGCCCAGGCCGACATCGTCGAGCGACGGCACATCCCAGCTGCTGTGGTGCAGGCCGTGGCCGGACGACATCGCCAACGCGACCAGGTGGTGGTCGCTGCCGTGCGGGCTGTGCAAGAAGGCGACGATGGAACCGGAGCGGTCCGACAGGCGCAGGCCCAGCGTGTCGATATAAAAGCGCACGGTGGCGTCGACGTCGGCGCTGAACAGCAGGATGTGCGACAGGCGCCTCGGCCTTACCTGCCATATCTCGCTGCGGTGCGGCGCGCGTCCCGCCAAACTTTCCCGTGGCGGGAAGGTGAGCTCGGACTTGGTGTCGGGCGAGCATTTCGCAGCCACGACCAGTTGCTGCGGCATGCCGTCCGGGCCGGCGAACCAGGTGCCGCCGGCATCGGCGCCGCGCGGCACGGCGATAGTTGTCACTTCCTGCCGGCGCAGGCGGGCCTCGAATGCGGCAAGGTCGTCGGCATAAATGCCCCAGCTGACCCACAGCAGCCGTTTGGTTTCTCCGGCGAAGATGCGCGCCCAACGGTGCGCATGGCCGTAGGTGTACAGCGACAGGCCGTGCTCTTCGCTGCGCACGTCCAGGCCGAAGCTGCGATAAAAATGCGCCGCCTGTTGCAGGTCCGGCACGCTGAAGACGAATTCGTGGACCGAGTGCACGGCGAGATTACTGCTTGCTGTATCGAGCGACATGTCCTGTCTCCGGTCTGGATTTAGACGACGCGCTGGGTCTGCGTGCCCAGGTGGTCGATGCGCAGCGTGACGACATCGCCGCGGTTCAGGAATTGCTGCGGCTTCATGCCCAGGCCGACGCCGGCCGGCGTGCCGGTGATGACCAGGTCTCCCGGCAATAAGGTCATGAACTGGCTCAGGTAAACGATGATGTCGGCGACCGGGAAGATCATGTCGGCCGTGTTGCTGCCCTGTTTCAGCACGCCGTTGACGCTGAGCGCCATGTCGAGTTGTTGCGGGTCCGGGATTTCATCGGCGGTGACCAGCCACGGGCCGACCGGGCCGAAGGTATCGAAACTTTTACCCTTGCCCCACTGGCCGTTGCGCTTGATCTGCCAGTTGCGCTCGGAAACGTCGTTCGCCAGGCAATAGCCGGCCACGTGGCTCAGGGCCGCCTCGCGCGTGACCTGGCGCGCGGTGGTGCCGATGACGAAGCCGAGTTCGATTTCCCAGTCGGTTTCCTCGGAACCGTGCGGCAGCACGATGTCGTCGTCCGGCCCGCTCAGCGACGTCAGCGCCTTGTTGAACACGACCGGCTCCTGCGGGATCGGCAAACCCGATTCCTCGGCGTGCTTGCGGTAGTTCAGGCCGATGGCGATGAATTGCCGGGTGCCGGCGAACGGCGTGCCGAGCCGCGGAGATCCCTCGACCAGCGGCATTTGCTCCAGGTCGACCGCGGCCAGCGCGCGCAGGCGTTCCGGAGCGAGCCATTCGGGCGTCAAATCGGGCACCAGCAAAGAAAGGTCGCGCACGCGGCCCTGCGCATCGAGTGCCCCGGCTTTTTCGGCGCCGGCCGGTCCATAGCGAAGTAATTTCATAGCGATTCTCCTGCGTCTTTTTTTTGAAATGACGATATTGTCATAACGAAGAATCCGTCAAATTGACTACTGTGTCAATACGAATGAGGTATATTCATCAAAAATATTTCAGGGCGGCTTTTTGGCAACAGATCGCGCACCGCTGGCGCGCAGGGGAGCGCGGCTGGATGGCGCTCGCCTTCTGGCGTAAAATCCAGTGCCTGCGAGATGTGTGGTCGTTTCATATTGGCGGACCGCCGCGCAGGCTGTAGAAACGGCTGTATCGGATAAGTTGAGGTGGTATGGGTTCCCGCCTGCGCGGGAACGACAGATTTCGCCGGTAAAGGCTTGCCCGCAACCGGGTTCACCACATGACGAAAGGACAGGACCTGCACGATGCCTGTTAGCAGCTTGAATACCCCCGCCGACACCGGCGTATCGAATCACCGCACGCGCGTCGGCCAGGAGCGCCGCGAAAAGACGCGCGCGCTGCTGCTGCAATGCGCGCTGCGCGTGTTCGCAAAAAAGGGACCGGACTTGCCGGTGATCGACGATTTCATCGCCGCGGCCGGCGTGGCGCGCGGCACTTTCTATAATTATTTCAAGACCACCAGCGAGTTGCTGGCCGCCGTGGCGGCCGAAATGAGCGATGAAGTGCTCGGCACGGTCGATCCGGAAGTGCTGAAATTCGACGATCCGGCGCTGCGCATCTGCATGGGCACCCGACTGTATGTGCACATGGCGCGCCGTTATCCGATCTGGGGAGAATTCTTGACGCGCATCGGCTCGCGCCACGCCGTGCGCGGCAAGCTGCTCGACGTCTACCTGACGCGCGATATCGAACTGGGTATGGCCAGCGGGCGTTTTCGCGTCGACAGCGCGCTGGTGGTGCGCGACATCATCCTGGGTTCTATCTTTTATGGCATCGAAACGCTGATCACCGAACCCGGCCACGTCCACCACATCGAGCAGATGCTGTACACGGTGCTGCACGGGATGGGCCTGTCGGCGCAGGAAGCGCGAGACATTGCCTACATGCCGCTGCCGGAAACGGGAGATATACCGGGACCGATCTTCTCGGTGCTCGAACCGCAGGCAGCATGATTATTTGCGTTATTCGCGGAAGGCCGTCTCGCGCAGCGGCGCCATGATTTCCGCGTAGCGCCCGCTCTGCTTCAGGCGCACGATGATGTCGGACAGTTCGGCGTCGAGCCGCTCCGTATCGGCCTGCCGGGCCACGACCATGCGCGACGTAAAGGTATTGAAATACTGGCGCTTGATGTTGGTGAGACCCAGGCGCCTGATCTCGGCATCGGTCGTACCCATCGCGAACACGAAGGCGTCCAGCCGGCCGACGCTGACCTTGCGCAGCGCCGACTCGATGCTGGACGCGGCGCGGACGGGAAAGCCGAACAGCTCGACATGGCCGCGCTCCGTCTCGACGCGGTAATAACGCAGGTTTTGCACGGAAATCTGCGGACTGTTTTTGTTCGTGTACAGCACGAAGGTCACATTGAACAGGTCCGGTGACAGGTAGCGGAACGGCAGGTCGGCGCTGGCCGTCAGCGGCGCGTACGGCAGCGCCATGTGCACCTGCGATTTGCCGGCGACGACATTGCTGATCGAACGCGCATAGGGAAAGGCGCCGTCGATGACGACCTTGCCTCCCTTGTATTGCTTGCCGATCTCGTTGACCAGGGTGACCAGCGCTTCCTTGTCGGAAGGGTCGCCGGACAGCGATTGGCACGGCAGCGAAAAATGGATGTCCGCTGCCCGCGCCATCCCCGCAGCAGCCAGCAGCATGGCCGCGGCAACAACGCCGGCCAGGCGCCGGCGCGGGCCGGCACTCTCCATCACCATGTCAATCTCCCGATGTTATCCGTGTCCGCTATGTTGCGGACTTTGCATCAGCATAGGGGAATGACACGGACCGGGGCAGATGGCATTTTAAAAGTAGTGATGTGATTCCGGTATCACGGCCGGCCTCACGCCGGCTGCGGCCAGTTGCCGGCCCAGCCTGGAAATTGCTCGGCCGGCATCGGCTGGCTGATCAGGTAACCCTGTGCGACATCGCAACCGAGTCCGGCCAGGTGCCGCCAGGTCGCTTCATTCTCGACACCTTCGGCCACCACCTGCAAGCCAAGATTGTGGCCCAGGTCGATCGTCGAGCAGACGATGACGGCCGAATCGCCATTGGTTTCCATCGGCGTGACGAAGGACTTGTCGATCTTGATGCCATCCATCGGCAGTTTTTGCAGGTAGCCCAGGCTGGAATAACCGGTACCGTAATCGTCGATGAACAGTGCGACATCGAGCCGTTTCAGGCGCGTCAGCGTTTCCAGCGCGCCGACCGGATCGCTCATCAACGCGCTTTCGGTCAGTTCGAACTGGATGCGGCCGGGCTCGATGCCCCAGGTCGAAAATAAGCCCTGGATGCGGTCGACCAGGCCGGGATCGAACAGATCGTGGGCCGACAGGTTCACTGCCAGCGCCCAGTCCAGCCCGGCTTCGCGCCACGCGTAACTCTGGCTGAAGGCGGCGTCGAGCATCCAGTGCGTCAGCGGCGTGATGGTGCCGGCCTGTTCGGCCAGCTGGATGAATTCCTGCGGCGACACCGCGCCGTGCAGCGGATGCTGCCAGCGCACCAGCGCTTCGGCGCCGCACACGTGGCGCGACGCGATGTCCACCTTCGGCTGGCAAAACAGGCGCAATTCATCGTGCTTGATGGCGCGGTGCAAATCTCCCATCAGTGCCAGGCGGCGCGTGTTTTCCTGTTCCTGGCCGCCGGTGTACATCGCATAGCCGCCGCGCGCCGGCATCGCCTGGTGCATCGCCGCATTCGCGCGCCGCACCAGGCTTTCGGCATCGGTGGCGTGGCCCGGGTACAGCGCGATGCCGATGCCGACCCGGGCGTCGAGCATCAGGCCGGCCACTTCGACCGGTTCGCGCAGCGTACTGACCAGGCGCTGCGCCAGCCGGGTCGCATATTCGGCGCCGCCGCTCGGCAGCAACACCGCGAATTCGGCTTCTCCGACGCGCGCCAGGGTTTCGTGCGGCTGCACCTGCAATTTCAAGCGCTGCGCCAGCGCCTGCAGCAGCGCGTCGCCGGCGCGGTAGCCGAGCACCTTGTTGATTTCCTGAAAACGCCCGACTTCCAGGTGCAGCAAGGCCAGCGCGCGGTGCTGCGATTTCGCGGCCAGCATCGCCGTCTCCAGGCCATCCATCAGCAATGCCCGGTTCGGCAATTCGGTCAGCGCATCGTAATATGCCAGGCGCGCGATGGTCGCTTGCGCTTCCTTGTGCCGGGCGCGGGTGCGCAGGGCGGCAATCCCGTACGCCATGTCGTCGGCCATTTCGCCGAGCAGCGCGACTTCGGCATCATCGAATGCTTCCGGATCGGCCGCCGCCATCGCGACCGCGCCCAGCACTTCGCCGTCGATCCGCAGCGGAAAGGCGGAAATCGCCGCGTAACCGATTTTCAGCGCATGCGCCCGTAAATGATCGTAGGCCGGGCCGGCGTACAGCGGATCGGTCAGCAGGCGCCGGCCGACCACCGGCTGACCCGTGCTGATTGCCGTGCCGGTCGCCGTGTTGCCGTACAGCGTTTCGCTCCACGACACGTCCGGCGTTTCGATCGGCGCCCGGTTCGGGCCGGCCACCACCATCCAGCGGATGCTTTTAGGCTCGCCATCCTGCGCGAAACCGACCGACGCCATGCGGTAGCCGCCGATGTCGACGATGACGGCGCACATATCGTCCAGCAACTGCTGTTCGTCGGTTGCGCGCAGCAAGGTGCGGTTGCCTGCGCTGAGCGTCGTCAGCGCGCGCGTCAACCGGGCCAGCTCCTTTGCCGCCGGTGCGTGCGCCGCCACGGGGACGGCCCCCTCTTCTTGCTCGGCAGGCTTGGTCATTGCTCCCACTCCAGCGCTGTGAATGAATTGATTATACTCACAGTACAGCATGCCACCTGCGAACAAGCAACGACAGATACGGACGGCGGAACCAGGTTGGCGGAACCAGGCTGTCATCTTGCCGTATCGTGATAGTAATTTGCAATTTACATTGGATGCGCGCGTGTTATATTAAATGGATAGTTGATCAACGGTGCCAAAGTCTCGCCCCGTTTCGTATTCCCGCTAGCCGCACACCCAACTCCCGTGAGCAAATGACAATTTTGCCAAGCGAATCACCTTCGCCCGGCGATGATTTCATATGGATTGTGCTCAAATGACTACTTTTAATGGAAACAGGCTGGGCTGCTCCCAAATTCTGGAAATTGCGGTTCAGATCGAATCCCACGAGGGCTGCGCCGCCGCCTGGGCTTTCCTGGCCAGCTATGGGATCCCCGCGCAAGAAATCCTGCAACTGCTGTCCCTTCCGGGACCTCTTGACAAACTACCCGAACCACCCGAACCGGCCGGCAACGTTGCGCAAGTGAACCACCGGCAGGACGAGAACGCCTGAACCGGTCCCGCGCCGGCCGGGTAGCGCGCCGCGCTGCCTTCCCGGCATGCTCAATTGCGATTGACATCCAATCAGGCTTACCTATACTCATCGACATAAGGATTTAAAAAAATACGTATTACCCGGGAGACCATATGATCACGCTCAAAATCGCCCTGTGCGCCGCCACCGCGGTCGCCGGACTGGCATCGCTCAGCACGGAAGTGAATTCCCCGACACCTCCCGCCCCCCGCCCGCAGACGGCACAGGAAGCATTGATCGCTCATCCGCCCGCCTTCGACATCAACCGCATGGCCGACGCCTTCCGACATTGACGGCGCGCCGGGCGGCGCCCGGTCTTGACCTTAAAACACTGGCATCGACGATGCGGCCCGGTGCCGCGCGTTGCCGAAATACAACGCCAGCGCATTCCACGCGCAGTGCGTGCCCCGCTGCGCCATCGGCATTGATGGCATTATTTTTATTGCCAAAATGCATAATTAAGCTACACTAACTCAGCTTTTCCGGCTGCCCACTCCCCGCAGCCACACTCCCTGCCCGGCCCCACCTTCGCCATCCTGATTTCAGCGCTACAAGCCAGCCCTGCCGGCCGAACTGCCTGCGCATGAACATTACAACTGTCCTGGTGAACAATATGATCTTTAAAAATCTCAAAGTTGGGCAACGCCTCGGCTTCAGCTTCGCAGTCATCATCGTCCTGCTGCTGGCCATGGCCACGCTGTCGCTGGTGCGCGTGGCCGGCCTGAACGCGGAACTGATGCTGACCAACGAAGACCGCTACCCGAAAACAGTGCTGACCCATGCGGTCAAGGATAAGCTCAACGAGATCGCGCGCAACATGCGCAATCTGTTGCTGATGAGCGACGCGGCCAGCATGCAGAAAGAAGTGACGAATATCGAGGAAAGCGGCAAGGTGATCCAGGTTTCCCTTGAGCAGCTCGACAAGTCGATCACATCGGTCGATGGGCGCGCCAACCTGGAAGCCGTGACGGCGCTGCGGCCCCGCTTCAATGCCGCGGGCGCCGCCTTCCTGAAACTGGTGGAACAGGACAAGAAAGACGAGGCCCGTGCCTACCTGCTGGCGGAATTGCGCCCGATCCAGATGGACTATATGGCCGCGCTGGACAAGGTCGTCGCCTTCCAGTCAAAACTGATGCGGGAAAGCGCACAGCGCGCGGAAAGCCAGGCCGAGTCGACCCAATATGCGATCATTTTATTGGCGCTGGCCGCCACGGTGATCGCCGCGTTCGTGGCACTGGCGGCCACGCGCAGCATCACCGTGCCGCTGGGCAAGGCCGTACGCGTGGCGCGCCGGGTGGCCGACGGCGACCTGGGCAGCGTGATCGCCGTGCACTCGACCGACGAGACGGGCCAGTTGCTGCTCGCGCTGAAGGAAATGAATGCCAGCCTGTTCAACATCATCAGCCAGGTGCGCGCGGGCAGCGACACCATCGCCAGTGCGTCCGGCCAGATCGCCAGCGGCAACCTGGACCTGTCGGCCCGCACCGAGCAGCAAGCCGGCTCGCTGGAGGAAACCGCGTCATCGATGGAAGAGCTGACCGCCACCGTCAAGCAGAATGCCGAGCATGCGCGGCAGGCGAACGAGCTGGCGACATCCGCTTCCGAAGTCGCCGTCAAGGGTGGCGCCGTGGTCACCCAGGTGGTGCGGACGATGGAATCGATCAGCATGTCGTCGAAAAAGATTGTCGACATCATCGGCGTCATCGATGGCATCGCCTTCCAGACCAATATTCTCGCCTTGAACGCGGCGGTGGAGGCAGCGCGCGCCGGAGAGCAAGGCCGCGGTTTCGCAGTTGTCGCCAGCGAGGTGCGCAACCTGGCGCAGCGTTCGGCCAGCGCCGCGCAGGAAATCAAGCACTTGATCGACGATTCCGTATCGCAGGTCGATGCCGGCAGCCGGCTGGTGGGCCAGGCCGGTGACACTATGCACGACATCGTCACCAGCGTGCAGCGCGTGACCGACATCATGGCCGACATCAGTGCCGCGAGCATGGAACAGGAAGCGGGCATCGGCCAGATCAACCAGGCCATCAGCGAAATGGATGCCGTCACGCAGCAGAATTCGTCGCTGGTCGAGCAAGCCGCGTCGGCGGCGTCGGCGCTGCAAGAACAGGCCGGCACGCTAGCCCAACTGGTTGGAACTTTCCGCCTGGACGGCGGCGGCGCCAGCCCTGCTGCCGGCCGGCCCGGCAAGGCGCCGAAGCGGCAAGCCAGCCCCACGCTGCGGCTGGCTCAAGCGTGAAAAACCTTATTTTTCCAATTCGCGCGCAATCGCCTCGGCCAGCAGCGCATCGTCCGGCTTGACGTCCGGATTGAACCGTCCGACCACGTCGCCATTGCGGCCCACCAGGAATTTCTCGAAATTCCACAAGACGTCGGACGGCTGCGCCTGTTTCATGCCATAACCTTCAAGCTTGGCGCGGAAGGCGCCCGGCTCCGTTTCGGTCGCCGCCGGCTGCGCCTTGGTCAAAAATGCATACAGCGGATGCTGCTCCGGCCCCTTGACCGAAATCTTTTGCGCCATCGGGAATTGCACGCCGAAGTTCGCGGTGCAAAAGTCGCCGATCTCTTCGTTGCTGCCCGGCTCCTGGGCGCCGAAATCGTTGGCCGGGAAACCGATCACGACCAGGCCATCTTCCCGCTTGTCTTCATACAGCTTTTCCAATCCCGCGTACTGCGGCGTCAGGCCGCACTTCGATGCGACGTTGACCAGCAACAACACCTTGCCGCGATAGTCGGCCAGCGCAGCCGGGCTGCCGTCGAGACGGGAAAAAGGAATATCGTAGATCGTCATGGCTACCTTTCAGTTGTTATGTGGGTTGATCACCTGGTAAAACTGACGGCATATTACCTCTTTCCCGCGCGCCCTGCCGGCCGCGGCGTATCAAGCGATGACAAGTCGTCGATTCGCCGCCAAATGCCGCGAGGCTTCTGCTAGAATTTCTTTTGCGCATTGCTTAAGCGCAAAGATGTCCAAGCATGAAACATCACCGGGGTAGTCACTGGCAGTCAAAAAATCCACCTGAAGGAGTAGACAGTGAAAAAATCGATTATCAAATGGGTAGCTATTGCGGCAGTCATGGTCAGCGGCCAGGCATTTGCGGGAGCCGACGACGATGCATGGATCGCCAGGTGCGTCAGGGACAACGCCAAGGAAGGCGCGACCGAGGCCGTCGTCAAGAAGTATTGCTCGTGCATGAACAATAAAATGGATGACAATGAAACCAAGTCCATCACGGCCTGGGAAAAAAGCCATCCAAAAGAAATGAAGGCTTGCGAAAAAGAAGCCGGCTGGAATTGATGCGGTATTTTTGAGGCGTTGATCGGCGGGCCGATTCCAGCAATGGTCGGCCCGTCTTCGATCGACAGGCGTCAGCCGGCAGTTCATTGCGATATAGGCGACGCAGAAACCCTATTTGTTCACCGGCGTTCGCTGGCGGCAGGTTTTACAGCGGCGCGCAAACTGGCGTCGGCCGCATAAGCCTCTCGTTCAAAAAAATTGTCGCGATAACCGTGTCGCCCGCAAATCAATTGCCAGGCGCTGGAAGCGGCGTAGGCCGGCAAAAACAGCGGTCCCCAGCGCTCATACTGCCTGACGTGCACATGTTCATGCTCGCGCACGGCCGACAGCTCGGCCTTGCTGACGCCGAGAATGACATGGCCGAAGGTAATCGCACTGAAACGCATGGGGGCCGGCATCGCGGCAGCCACGGCGCCCAGCAAGCCGCCGGAAAATTCCACGACGCCGCGTATCCGTTGCGCCTGGCCGCCAAAACACAGCACGGCGCCGCCGGCCAGCAGGCCGAGCAAGGTATTGGGACCGGCCCACAGGCAGGCGGCAATCCGTCCGGCGGTGGGTGCCCGGTTCACGAATGATCCGATACGAATGATGATTCCCGGCGTCAGTAAGAGCCAAACCAGTGTTGCAGCTTTTTCTTCGCCAGTTCCTTGACCTCGTCATTGATATACGTGGAAACCGTGGCAATGGCGGCGGCCAAGGCGCCAAGATCATCGGCATAGCCAACGATGGGCGTGATATCGGGGATGGCATCGACCGGCGAAATAAAATATGCCAGCGCTCCGTAAATGATGGTTTTGGCCCAAAGCGGAGTTTCAGGCCGCTGCGCCGCGTAATACAGCCACAGCGCCTTTTCGACGACTTCCCGGCCGGCCTGGAGGGCAAAGTTTTTCAGCTTGCCCCAGAAATTCGATTCGCTGTATTCGATTGAGGACATCAATTTCTCCTTCGGTGCTCGTGCACAAAAAATCAAGGTTTAAAAATCCCCTGCTACCGATTCTAACGCAAGCCCTTTGGCCGGACCGGTGGCTTCTCCCGAACGGCAAGCGATGATTTGTACATTCATGTCACCAAGTTAGCGTCAAACCTGTCATTCCCGCGAAAGCGGGAATCCCATTCCACCGCGCCGTCCGGGACACAAAATGGGATTCCCGCCTGCGCGGCGGTCCGGCGATCCGGAATGACAACGCTACGGACTGTGGGTATTTAACGTCAAACCGCCGCGGCGATCGCCTTGCCGACGTCCGTCGTGTTGCCGGAGCCGCCGAGGTCGGGCGTATTCGGCCCATCGACCAGTACCACTTCGATCGCCTTCATGATCGCATCGTGCGCAGCGCGGTAGTTCGCATCGCCATTGCCAAGGAAATCGAGCATCATCGCGCCGGACCAGATCATGCCGATCGGATTGGCGATGTTTTTACCGAAAATATCGGGCGCAGAACCATGCACCGGCTCGAATAGCGATGGAAACGTGCGCTCCGGATTCAGGTTGGCCGACGGCGCGATGCCGATCGTGCCGGTGCAGGCCGGACCGAGATCGGACAATATATCCCCGAACAGGTTCGATGCCACCACCACGTCGAAGCGTTCCGGCGAAAGCACGAAGCGCGCACACAGGATATCGATATGGTATTTATCCCAGCGCACATCCGCATACGATGGCGCCATCGTTTCCACCCGTTCATCCCAATACGGCATGCTGATCGAAATGCCGTTCGACTTGGTGGCCGAGGTCAGGTGTTTTTTGGGGCGGCTTTGCGCCAGCTCGAATGCATATTTCAATATCCGGTCGGTGCCCTTGCGCGTAAAAATCGCATCCTGCACGACGAATTCCCGATCGGTCCCCTCGAACATTTTCCCGCCGACCGATGAATACTCTCCTTCCGTGTTTTCGCGCACGACATAGAAATCGATGTCGCCCGGCTTGCGGCCGGCCAGCGGACAAGGGACGCCAGGCATCAGGCGCACCGGGCGCAGGTTGACGTACTGATCGAAATCGCGGCGAAATTTAATCAGCGAACCCCACAGCGAAATATGATCGGGCACCTTGTCCGGCATGCCGGCGGCGCCAAAATAAATTGCCTCGAAACCGTCGAGTTGCCGGCGCCAGTCGTCCGGCATCATCTGGCCGTGTTCCAGGTAATAATCGCAATTGGCCCATTCCATCGTCGTGAATTCGAGGGCAATATTGAATTTGCGGGCCGCCGCCTGCAGCACGCGCAGCCCTTCCGGCATCACTTCGTTACCGATGCCGTCGCCGGCGATGACTGCGATTTTATGCGTTTTCATAGTGAATTCCTTTTAGAAATGCGTCGCGCTGTCACGCCTTCGTCTGCCCGGATTCGTGCCTGATCGGCGCAGCGTCCAGGTGGATTCTTTCTCCGGCGGGTTGACGTTGCCGGCTCGCATAACGCTGCGCCAGCACTGAACATACCAGCAATTGCAACTGGTGATAGACGATCATCGGCAGCACGAAAATGCCCATACCCGGATGGCCGGCGAACATCGCGTTGGCCATCGGCATGCCGTTGGCCAGGCTTTTCTTGGAACCGCAAAATACCGCGGCGATCTCGTCCTCGGTATTGAAACCGAGACGACGGCTGGACCACGTGGTCAGGCACAACACCGCCACCAGCAACACGCCGGTCAACGCGATCAGCGCCGCCAGGCTGTGCACCGGGTAGCCGGACCAGACTCCGGCCTGCTGCGAATTGCAGAACGAGGCGTGCACGATCAGCACGATCACGCCGCGATCAAGGTAACTCAATAATTTTTTACTGCGCGCCATCAGCGCCCGCAGCGGCTTGCGCAGCAATTGTCCCGCCGCGAACGGCAGCATCAGTTGCACCATCACGCCCGCGACGGCCGACGCCAGCGATACTGGGTGACCGCTGTGCGCCATGACCAGGCTCATCAGCACAGGTGTCGCTATCATCCCGATCAGGCCGGAAACAGTAGCGTTGAAGATCGCGCCCGGCAGGTTACCCCTGGCCAGCGCCGTCATCGCCACCGAAGAACTGATGGTCGACGGCAGCGCGCACAGGTAAAAGAAGCCCAGCAGCATGTCGGGCGGCAGCAAGCCCTTGCCGGCGATGAAGATGGCGATACCGATCAGCGGGAACAACAAGAAGGTCGCCAGTTGCACGAACAGGTGCAGGCGCCAGTGCGTGATGCCGGCCTTCAGGCTGTCCGGCGACAGGTTGGCGCCGTGCAGGAAAAACACCACCATGATGCCGGCGTAGGTCAATGAGCCCAGGTGCAGCAGACCGCCCTTCCCGCCCGGTCCCGGCAGCATCAGGCCAAGCGCCGCGGCGCCGATGATGCACGCCATGTAACCATGCTTGCCGAGAAAATTCTGTATTGAATTCATTACGTTCCTTATGGCAACCAGGCGGTACGACCGGTGGTCTGCGCGTTTTTTCTGAAGACCGAATTGTAGCGGTGCTGGCCAGGGTCTGCATTTTTCTGCTGCGTAACGGCGACAATATGCCGCTATTATCGCCAATTCAGGCGTCCGGGAATGGGCTGGCGGTACCGCCGTCGCTCCTTCTTTTGCAGACTCGGGGTTGTTCTTTCTTTTTAAATAAATCTTATGTCTGTTAATTGCATTTTTACATAACAACAGTAATACCTGGGATTACTCATCACCGCCTTGAGCAACTTCGAGATGTTGCCAACCCGGCACATTGATAAAGTACTTGGTCGCCTTGCCAATACCGCGCGATATCAATGCCTCCTTGAACAACAGGTCGCCCAAGTCCCGTGTCGCGGTCGCCTTGGAGGCGCCAGTGATCTTGCAGTATTTTTCGGCTGTCAAGCCGCCCAGAAAACCGCCGTCCCCGGCGTCGAGCAGCTTTTGCAGCACCTTGCGCTGGCGCTCGCTGAACGTGCTTGCCGCGTGCGTCCCCCAGTAGCGCGCCTTCCGCAGCGCTTCATCGATCAGTGATTCCGATTTCACACAAGCAGCCCCGAACTGGTCAGCGAACCAGGCAATCCAGGCCGTGATGTCGAGGCTGCCGGTTTGCGCGGCATTGAGTGCGGCATAATATGCGGCGCGGTTTTCCTGCAACTGGCGCGAGATGCTGTACAGGCGCACCGGCGACTGTGCATCCTGCGCGATCGCCATGTCAAGAATGGCGCGGCCGATGCGGCCATTGCCATCCTCGAACGGATGCACGGTTTCGAACCATAAATGGGCGATCGCCGCCCTCACAATGCCATCCGCCGGGCACGGCGCATTGAACCATGCGAGGAATTGCGACATCTCCCGCGGCACGCTGGCCGAATCCGGCGCGCGGTAGTGCACCACTTCCTTGCCAGGCCGGCCGCTGACGATTTGCATGGGATCGGTAAATGTCCGGAACTGCCCTACTTCGATCCGCACGATGCCCGATGTCCCGCCGGGAAAAAGCGCGGATTGCCAGCGGCACAACCGATCCGCATCCAATGGCACAGAAAAATTTTGCAATGCGTCATGCATGACATCGACCAGTCCATCGACGTGCCGTGGTGACGGCACCGTCCCCGCGATGCCGATCTTGCGCATGACCGATGAGCGCACCTGGTCGAAATCGAGATGTTGACCTTCGATGGCCGCCGTGGCCATCACTTCCCGGACCCAGATGCCATTGACCACCTGGGCCAATGCATCTTCCGCCATGCCGATCGACTGCGCTTTTCCCAATACCCGGCCTTGCCGCAGGCGTGCTTGCGACAGTGAAATTGCTATCGCCTCGCTATCGTATTCCCATGCCGGCCACGCGGCATGTTGCCAAATATAGTGGCGCTGAGGTGTATTAGCAGACATTTCAAATCATTTTATGAGCCGTATTTTGATTATATACGGCTCATGCCGACGTTTCCAACTCAATCCCGCGCGTCAAGAAGATCGCTGGGCGTATCGCCGGCCAACCGTTCGAACTGCATGCACGCGTAATTGGCGCGGATGACGGCGCCGGCCAGGGCGCGATCCCCGGCGCCGGCTGCCGGCACAAAGGTCAAGCCGCGCGCGGCCAGTTGCCCGGACCAGGCATCGAACTCGCGCCGTAACGCTACTCCACGATGCGCCGGCGTGCCGCGTTCCGCCTGGCGCCGCAACCAGTGCTGGAATTCCGACAGCGCATCGGAGCGCGCGTCCCCCGCCATCACTCTATCGTCTTGCGCCGGGCTGCCATCGGTGCGGAACTTGCCGATCCAGCGCGACGGCGTGCCGCTCTCCGGCGCGGCATCGAAATGCAGGGCATCGACCGGCTTGTGCTGCGCTGCCGGCGCGGGCGACACGAGGCTGAGTGGCTCGCCCTTTAAACCGTCTCCCGTATCGCGCATCCGGACCACCAGCAAGGTGCCGGGCGCGATGCCATCGGCGCACAGTTGTTCGATGCGCTGGATCGCGTGACTGGCATGCTTCGAATACACCAGCTCCAGGTCCAGTTGCGCGCCTTCGTCATCGAATATTGGCCAGGTCAGCGTTTGACGTGTCGCGTCGAAGACTGCTTGCCCCCAGCGCGCCGGCTTCAGCACGAGCCAGTCGCGCATGGGCTGCGCTTCGGCCAGCAGGCTGCGGCGGGCCTGGGCGCGCTCGGCTGCGATGTCGCTCCACAACGCACACACATTCAGCCGCCTGGCGAAATCGTGGATGGTTTCGACGTTGGCCGACGCGCTATCGACGCTCGACAGGCGGCCCTGTTCATTGGTCCGCGCACCGGCCAGGCGCAGCAGGCGCCCGCTGGCGGTGGCCGGCGACGACAAGCCGCTCCACGGTCCGGGCGCATGGTAGCGCGCCACCGGATCGAAACCGCGCTGCAGGGCCGGGCGCGCATCGGTATGACTGTAGAAGGACCGATCTTGTACGGACCAGAACAGCATCGTCAGCCCGACATAGCCGGACGGCGTGTGCCACGCATGCGCGCCCAGGCCGAGCAATTCCATGCCGCCGCTGTCCTCGTAACGGCTGCGCGCGCGTCCCAGCAATTGTTGCGGCTGGCGCCCGGAGGCAGCCGCCGCGCCGAGCGCCGTGGCCAGGGCGCAGGCGAGCGACAGTTCATCGAGCAGCCGGCGTTCGTCGGCATCGCCGGCCCGTTCGAGCAGCGCTTCGACGTGATCTGCGATGCGACGCAACAGCAAGGCGAGCCGGTAGTATTCCGCGCCCTGCGCCCACACGGCCAGCGTGGCGCAACGCTCCTGCATGCCGGCCGACAGGTGCGACAGGCCAAGCTCGACGCAGTCTTCTGCCAGTTCCAGCACGGCGGCGCGCAGGCGCGCGCGCGAATGGCGCTGTTCTTCGCGCTGCGGCACGGCCTGCGCGTGATCCTGGCCCAGGTCGAGCGCGCCGGACTGCGGCGCCGGCGCTTCCGGCGCCGCGCTCTCGATGCCGTGCGCGCGCCGGTATGCCAGCACCGCGGCGACCTGCTGCCTGGCCAGGTGGATGTTGTCGATATCGGCCACCAGGCTGCCGACACCGCCGCCCATGTAGCGCATGGTGACGCGCGGATGCCTGAAGCCGATGACGATATTGCGCTCGCCGCCCAGCACCAGGTCTTGCACGGGATCGAGGTCTTGCACGAATTGCCATGCCCAGCGATAGCCGGGACGGCCCGCGTGTTTCAGCAAGTCCGCATCCGGTATCGCCAGCAGGGCCGCGCTCAACTGCGCGAGCGCACCGCCCTGCCCTTCCGGTTGCGCGTCGGCGGAATCCGGCTGTGATGCCGTCAAGTTGGCGCCAGACTTGTCATTCCCGCGCAGGCGGGAATCCCATTTCGTGTCCCTGACGGCGCAAGGAAACTTGGATTCCCGCCTGCGCGGGAATGACAGGTCGGGCGCTAACTTAAGGGAATCGGGATCAGGCAGCGGCACCGTGTCCACGCCACCGCCGTCCGGCACATCGTTCGCCGGGCCGTCGTCTACCGGATTACTATCTACCGTTGGATCGTTTACCATGCCGACGCCGTCCGGCACATCGTTCGCCGGGCCGTCGTCTACCGGATTACTATCTACCGTTGGATCGTTTACCATGCCGACGCCGTCCGGCGCGTCGTTTGCCAGCGCGTCGTTTCCCGGCACCATGCGCTGCAGGCCGATGGCGGCCGCCAATACATGCTGGCAGATGCCGGCCGCCGGGCAGGTGCATTGCGCGTGCGCTGGGCCGCGCGCGTCGAAGCGGATCGTGTGGCCGCCGAATGCGACCGCCAATTGCAGCGGCGTGTCTTCGACAATGTCGATCGCCTGTTTTTCCAGGTCTTTTTGGGCGCGCCGCAGCAAGCCCCGATTGGCAAGCGCGATGAACGCATCTTCGTCGAAGCGCGCCAGTTGCGCGATCAGCTCCGCGCGCAGGCCGCTCACGAAATCACCTTCAACAGCCAGTGCGCCAGGCGCTGCGGCGTCAATGCCGCGATCTCCATGCCGCAGGCGGCCAGCCGTTCCGCCATTTGACGGTCGTAGGACGGATTTGCTTCGCCGTCGAGCGCGGCCAGGCCGAGCAGCGTCACGCGTGCTTCCGCCAGTTTTTGCACGGCGCGCAGCAATTCAGCCGGCGACGCGCCTTCGCAAAAATCGCTCACCAACACCAGTACCGTGCGCTGCGGATTTTCCACCAGTTGGCTGCAATAGCGCACCGCGCGGCCGATATCGGTGCCGCCGCCCAGCTGCACGCGCATCAGCGTCTCCACCGGGTCCGACACTTCGCCCGACAGGTCGACGATATTCGTGTCGAACACGACCAGCTTGACGCGGAACGCGGGCAGGCCGGCGAGGATGCCGGCCATGACGGCGCTGTGGATCACGGAATCGACCATGCTGCCGCTTTGGTCCACGCACAGGATCACGTCCCACGGCAGGCGCTGCGCGTTACGTTCGAAAAACAGCAATTGTTCGAGCACGAGCTGGCGCCGCTCGGCATTATAGTGTTTCAGATTGCGGCGCAAGGTGCCCAGCGCATCGAAGTTTTTCGCCACCGCCATCGGCGTGTGCCGAAAACGGTTCAGGCGCCCGGCCAGCGTTTGCCGTACTTCCGCTTCCAGCTTGCGGCGGATTTCATCGACCACCTGGCGCACGATGCGGCGCGCAATGTGCAATACCTCTCCCTTCAGGTGGCTGCGCAATGCCAGCAAGGTGCGCAGCAACTCGTGGTTCGGTTCCAATCGTTCCAGCGTCTGCGGGTCGGTCACCAGTTCGGTCAAGCCGTAGCGTTCCAGCGCGTGTTTTTCGATGACCTCAATCGTCTCGCGCGGGAACAGTTCGCGCACTTCACCCAACCAGTCCACCAGCGTCAGGCGGGAAGGATCGAGCGAACCGGCGCCAAATTCCTGGCGCAAGCCGCGTCCCTGGTATTCGCGGCCATACAGGTATTCCAGCGCGCGGTCCATGCGGGCGCCGGCGCCCGCATCGGTTTGCGGCAGGCGGTTGTCGGCGTATTTTCCGAGGACCAGGCGCCAGCGCTGTTCAGACATGCGCGCCTCCCCACAGTTCCAGCCCGTCGGCCGCCAGCACTTCGCGCACCGCGCGCGACAGCGCGAGATTGGCTTGCAATTGCGCGGCATCCAGATCGTGGTGCACCGGCGTGCCCAGGGTTTCGCCGCCATACAGCCCGGCCACGGCGCCTGCGATGCGGTCGGTCTCGCGCGGCGTCATGCCGGCGAACGCCAGCCGCAATTCCGGCAGGTTCGCAATAAAATCCGCCTCGTCCCAGCGCGACAGCAAGGTATCGAGCACTTGCAGCAGATTCGCCTGCTGCCAGGCCGCTTCGCGCGCCGTCTGCAACAGCCCGCGCAGGAAGGCGACCGCCTCGCGCGGTTGCAGCAGGCTGTCCAGGTGGCCGTGCAGCGCCGCGCCCAGTGTCTCTTCATCCAGGTAGCCGGCGCCGTACAGCAGGCCGGCGGCCGCGCCGCGCACCAGCGGCTGGCTGTGGCGGTGCAGCAGAGATTCCACCATGCGCCAGTACAGTGCGGCGTCGAGCGTGGCGCCGGCCGCGCTGCCGAGCAGTTCGCGCAACTGCGCAAGCGCGGCGAGCATGCCGCCGCCGTCGCCCGCCGCGAGCGCGTCGCCGGCAAGATAGATGGCGCGCTCGTATGCCGCTTGCAGCACATCGCGCAATTCCGGGATCGTCCGCGCGGCCAGCGGTTCGCGCGCCTCTCCCAGCAGGCCGAGGCTGGCCGCGGCGGCGGCCACGCCTTCAAACCCGGCGTCGAAGGCGATCGCCTGGCGCAGCAGCGCCAGCACTCGCGGCAGATGGTCGTGCAGGCCGAGCACACAGGCTTGCACCAGCGCGCCTGCGGCCGCGCGCGCATCGGCATTGCTGCCATCGGCGCGCAAGCGTTCCAGTTGCGTGCCAAAACGGTGAGCCACGGCCAGCGGCACAGTCACGCCGTGCACGGACGCCTCGACCAGCGCCGCTTCCGTCATCGGCGTATGCAGGTATTCCCAATGCTCCTGCAGGCGATCGAGGCCCGTACCGTTGACAAAATCCGGCCCTGCCGTGCGCAGCGCGAATGGAATCTCCAGCAAGGACAAACCATGCAGCAGGCGGCTGGTCAGGCGGTGTTCCTCCCTGCGATAGATATCGAGCACCAGGTGACGGCGCTGCGAGTCGTCGATTTTCAGGCGCTGGCGGCGGGCGCGGAATTGAAAATCCTTCACCAGCGGCGGCGACGCCGTACCGGCTGGCACGGCGCCCATCCTGTCGCCGCCGAGCAGGCGCAGCGCGACCGCGCGCACCAGTTGGCCGTCGGCGTCGGCATCGCCCTTGATGAAACAGCTGGTGACGGCGTCCATCACGTCGTCGCGCACCGGCGCGGCGCGGCCACGCAATGCCGCCAGGCCCAGCGCCTGTTCGTAGGCCGCGCCCAGCGCCGGCATCGGCAGCGGCAATCCATGGCGCGCGCGCAGTTCGGCGGCCATCTCGTACAGCGTGGCCAGCGCAGCTTCCCGGCGCAGCCGCACCACGCCGGACACGCCGGCTCGTTCATGTTTCTGCAATTGCTCCCACAGCCGCTGGTGCCAGGCCGGCGACGTCATGCCGGCCGCGTAACCGTTCAGGCGGTCGAGCCGCTCGAAACTGTAACGTATCAGCGCGGCGGCCGTATCGCTGACCTTAGCCTTCGGCAGCGTCGGACGCGTGCACGGCCGCGCCAGCAGGTCCGGCATCGCCACAGCGTGAAAGCCCCCCATCACCGCCAGCACCGGGCCGTCGCCCGGCTTGCGTTCGGCCAGCGCCTGCCGGATATGCCACGCCATTTCCGCTTCCCGCTGCACGGTGCCCTCGGCGGCCAGCGCTTCGGCACGGGTATCGGCGCGGGCCAGCGCGCAATAGGCGGCCAGGTGTTCGATATGTTGATCGAGCGTCAGTTCCGGCGCCGATACCTCGAACAGGTGTTCCCACAATTCCTCGTGGTCGCGGCAACCCAGCCGGACGGCCAGCGCGGACAGGTAATGGCTGCGGCGGTAATGGCGCTCGTCGAGCAAGGAGCGCGCCTCGTCCTCGTCGCTGTCCGGTCGCGGCGCGGCTTCCAGCAATGCCTGCTCGGCGAAATCGAGATCAATGAAGCGAGCAGGAATATCGAGCCGCTTCGCTTCACGCAGCGCGACGAGTTCCGGAGAATAATCGCAGAACGGATAGTATGCCGCCTGGCGCCGCTCGGCCTTCCCATCGACCTCGGCCGCGTCGCTTTCGGCCTGCTGCACCGCGTAGGCATAGATTGCCAGCGGCGCGCGCGCATCGGCATGGGTCAGCGCCTCGATCAAGGGCGTGAATGACCGCGGTCCCTCGACCAGCACGGCACACGGCGGGCGCGCCGCGAACAGGCGCAATAAATGCAGCGCGCAGGCCGGACTGTGGTGACGCACCGGGAAAATGATCAATTCATCGCAAACCAGGCGCGCGCCGAGTGCGCGCAAGCCGGCGGCGTTGATCAATTCATGCAGGGCATCGGTCGACACGGACAAGTCAGCGTTCCAGTTCGCGCCGCGCTTCCAGCACGCGCTTCCACTGCGCGTTGCGCTGGGCGCGCTGTTTGACGACGACATCGAAATAATGGCGCAGCTTCTTGCCGTCGTCCGGATTATCTTTCAATACGGTGCCGATCAACTGGCGCGCGATGTGTTCTCCGCCGACGCTGCCGTCGCCAAAATAATGCGCGTCCAGGCAGGCGGCGTAACCGACCGCCACCGCCTCGGCCGACGACATCACCGCCGTCGGCTTTTCCAGCACCGTCCCTTCGGCGGTCGCGCCTTCGCGCAAGTCCTGGAAAGCGGTCACCAGCAATTCGACGACATCGGCCTGCAATTCCACTTCGACCTCGGCGTGGCGCAGCAGCGCCTCGGTCTGTTCGCGCACCAGCTGTATTTCCAGCTTGCGGTCGGCGATCGGGCGCACGGTTTCAAAATTGAAGCGGCGCTTCAATGCGCTCGACATCTCGTGCACGCCGCGGTCGCGGATATTGGCCGTGGCCAGCACATTGAAGCCGCGCGCGGCGAACACGGTGGCGTCATCGCCAGTCAGTTCAGGCACATGCAAGACCTTGTCGGACAAAAGACTGATCAGGCAATCCTGGATTTCCGGCTGCACCCGCGTGATTTCCTCGAAGCGGCACAGCCAGCCGCCGCGCATCGCTTCATGCATCGGACCAGCCACCAGCGCGCGCGGACTCGGCCCCTCCGCCAGCAGCAAGGCGTAATTCCACGAATACTTGATCTGGTCTTCGGTGGTGCCGGCCGTGCCCTGTATCGTGCAGACCGAATGGCCGGAAATCGCCGCCGACAGCAGTTCGGACAGCATCGACTTAGCCGTCCCCGGTTCTCCCACCAGCAGCAGGCCGCGCTGGCTCATCAGGGTGACGATGCAGCGGTCAATCAGCGCATCGTCGCCATAAAACTTGCGGCGCACGCCAAGCCGCTCGTCGCCGACGATAAAAGCGCGCACGGCGCGCGGCGACAGCAGCCATCCCGGAGGGCGTGGCCCGCTATCCTGCTCCGCCAGGAGAGACAGGTCGGCGGCGTAGATTTGCTCGGTCGGTGCGCGCAGCACCTGTTTTACGTTATCGGTCGCGTTCATCAGTATGCGGATTTCTTTTCCCACTCAGGATCGAAGCCGCTGCCGTCGGCGGCGATCAGGCGCAGGTCGTTATAGCATTCGGACAGCAGGATCTTCGGCACGCGGCCGACTTCCATGCCGCCGCGCTGCCATACCTGGCTGTTGTCGCTGGTAGCGACAAAGGTCAGCTTGAGCAAGGCGACCTTGCGATTTTCTTCCGGCAGGCCATTGCCGGTGAACTCGATCGCGGCCGTCAGGCCCAAGGTCGGGAAGCGCTTTTCGTAAGCAAAGAACCAGCCCCCATCCTCCGTCCCGCCGCGCACATAGCCAAGTTTTAAGGCGCGCCCGCGCAAGGCGAAGCTGTCGATCAGGTATCCTTTAAAATCTTCGACCGCGTTGGCCTTGGCTTGATCGGCCGGCAGGGTATATACGCCTTTGCCCAGTTGCTGGAACAGCGGGGTAATTTCGTAATCGGCCAGGTGCTGCCGCCAGCCGGCTACATCTTCCGGAGTCAGGATGCTGTCGTGCGCCAGGCGTATCCGCGCATTTGCATCCAGCGTCACCTCGTTGTCGTCGCGGTCGCTCAACGTGCCATCGTCGAGCGGGCGGAACGAGCGCACCACCTTGTCGTCCTCGACCTGCACCCAGACCAGGCGCTGGATCAGGCGGCGCACCACCGCGTGCCGGTTCAAATAGACTTCCCAATCCTCGAACGGCCAGTCGCGTTCCGTGCACAGCGCCTCGTACAGGCGGTCCGTCTGCAAGGTGACGATGCTTTTGACTTCCTTCTTCGCGGCGGTCAGCGCCTGTTTCGCCGCCTTGGCCAGTGTGGCATCGTCGTCGCCGCGTGGCTCCGGCAGCGCGGCAATCTTCTTGCCTTCGGGGTTGAACAGGTCGACCTTGAAATCGGGCGTCAGCCTGGCGGTGAAGGTGCGCGGGCCGTAACTCAGTTCCAGTGCGCCGGTATCGTCGAAACCGCCGCTCGGTATCGTGCGGTCGGCCAGTTGCGCCATGGTCCAGCCCTTGCGCTCGGCCAGCGCCTCGGCCTGGCGCGTGGCTTCTTCCTGGAAACTCTTGGTGCGGAAGCGGTTGCCGACCGATAGCATCAATTGCGTCGCGCCCGGATGCTCGATCCAGGCCAGCATCGCGATCAGCGCCTTGCCGTGCGCGGCGCGCGTGCCATAAAACTCCTTCAGGTAACGCGCCACCGGCTCGGCCGCCCGCCCGCCGGCGCAAGCTGCCGCCACCGCCAATAAACCCTTGCTGCCGATCGCGCTGCCGACCGGCAGGCGCAGTAGCGGCGGCAGCAAGGCCGCCGCGATCTCGTCGGCCGAACGCCCCAGGTGCGGACTGTTCTCGTAGTATTGCGGGTGACTCTGGACGCTCGACGCGATCTGCTGCCCTTCCCGGCGCGCGCGCCGCATCGCATCTTCCGCCGGGATCGGGCGGATATCCTCGGCCAGCCACGTTTCAAGCACGAACTGGCCGAACTGTTCGCGCTCGCGCGCGTCGAACATGCCGCAGAACTTGCGCAGCACGGCGTTCGGTTCCGGCGACTTCTGCTTGACGGCCTGCACCAGCAGCCAGCGCAGCACTTCGTTCGGCACGGCTTCTCCGTTATCGGCCCAGTGCACCGCCGGCATCACGGCCCACGGGAACCACTCGATATCTTTCGGGATTTCCTTGCCCAGCGCCTTGACGGCATCCTTTTGCAGGGCCGCGCGGTCCAGGTATTTTTCGACCGGCTGGCCGAAGTGTTGCAGCGCATCGAGCATCGCGCCTTTCGCGACATCGTGCTTTTCCTTCGCCACAGCCGCTTCCAGCGCCGGCAGCGCTCCGACATGATTCAGGCGTGTCAGCCACTGCGCGGCCACGGTCCGCACCTCGGCCTTCCCGCTGGCAAGCGCCGCGACGATGCGCGCGTCCCTGCCGGGCAAGTTGACCAACGCCTCCTGGGCGGGCAGGCGCTCCGTCTTGCCGCTGCCCAGCGCCAGCTCGAACACCGCGTCGACCACCGCTTCCGGCGGCCACGGCATCATCGCCATCGCGCCATACAGGCGTTTGCGGTCGAAATTGTAATAGGCGGTGGTGTCGCCGATCCTGCGGATGAACAGCGCTTCGTGGTGCGCAAAGAATGGCCATACCGCCTCGCTTGCCCAATCCGACGCCAGCATGCTCCAGCCGCTGCAATAGGCGTTGATCACGTGGCCGGCTGTGTAGCCGATCGCTTCGAGCATCTGCTGCAATTCGAGCAGGCCCGGTTGGCCGCCGTGGCGGTGCATCGCGTTGACTGCGCCGATGATGTGATAATCGAGTTCGTCGCGGCCGTTCCTGATCGGCAGCAGGAACTCGGCCGCCTTCAGCAGCGCCACCGGCGTCACGCCCGGCGCTTCGGCGAAGCGGCTCAGCGCTTCGCCGGACACGTTCCAGTGAGTGCAATGTCCCAGCGTTTTCAGGCCGGTCTGCGGCGACGCCAGGTAATCGCGCAGGCGCTGCTGTTCTTCCGCCGTAAACGCATCCATCAGGTGCAATTGCCAGTTGTGGCCCTTGGCGACGCCATACGCGTGCTGCTCGCGCGCACCCTGGTTGGTCTTGTCGACGACACGGTTCAAGTCCGACCACAGCACGTCCAGCGCCGCAGCGATCGCGGGCGACCAGCCGGACGACCAGTCGATGACGGGGATTTTATATTCATACGATTTGCCGGAATTCGGTCCCGCGCCTTCCGTTCTCTCCAGTTCCTGCAACAACGCCTGCGCGGTCGGCGCCTTGTCGGCGGCGGCCGTGGCGCGCACGAAATCGCGCAATGACTGATCGGCGCTATCGACGGCCTGTTTCCACAGCATGCGCAGCGCGAGCAGGCGCTGCTCCGGTTTCGCCTCGCTCGCCACTTTTTTCAATTGATCCACCAGGACCGCGCCGGCCTTGGCGATCAACGGCTCGGCCGCCGCGCGCACCTGCTTGCTGCTGGCGGTGGCGAAGTCGCACACTTCCGGCGCCAATTCTCCTAGCGTGGCGACGCTGGCGCGCTCCAATAAACCGGCCATGTGCACGCGCTGATCGACGGATTGCGCCGCCAGCAGCGGACGCACGATGTCAAGGTGGCGTTGCAGGTAATCGGCATAGTTTTCCAGGTCCGTCACCAGCGGCAAACGCTGGCGCGCCGAATAGCCATTGGTGACCGGAGTGGCAAACGCGGTCGTCAGCAGCGCCGAAGGCGCCAGGCCCGCTTCCACCAGCATCGCCTCGATACCGGTGGCGCTCAGGTTGCGCGCTTCGGCGCGCCGGTTGCTCCAGGAGCTCAGGTTTTTGCCGGTGGAGTGCACCAGCAGCGCTTCGGCCCAATGACTGTTGTCCGGCAATTTCAGCGAAAAATACGTATAGCCGTTGCCGACCGCGCAGGTTTCCAGCAGGCGCGCCCAGCGCAGCGCGATCGCGGCCGGCAAGTGCTTGTATTCCTCGTAAAAGGCGCACCAGGTATCGGCGTCATCGTTGTTGAAACCGACCAGGCCGAGATGGGCGGCGACGAAATGCAGGCTGGCCACCTCGTTGACGACGGCGACCGGTTCGCCGTGCAGCACATAATGCGCAAGGTCGCGCGCCAAGCCGGAGCGCGCATCCGCATGTTTGTCCAGCGCCGCCAGCCTTTCCTGCAGATGCCGGCTCCACGCGGCCGGCGCCTCGCTCGAATTGTCGGCGTCTTGCTTATCACTTGCGTCCTGCGCATCCAGTAACCGGTTCAGCATTCATCGTCTCCCAATAACGGCAGTTATCAAAAATGATATGTTTCCGATATTCTATATGAATTCACGCGGCAGATAGAGTTGACCATCCATCAGGCGGCGCGCGGTGCGGGCGAAGCCCAGTTCGGCGAACTGCAATTGTTCCGGGTCGGCGGCCCCATTGGTGACGACATCGACTTCCATCACGCCCAGCGAATGGCCGATGCGCAGCACGGTGCTGCCGGCGGCGGCGCCGACGGCGCGGTGCGCGACCGAGCCGGCGATGCGCGACGCGGCCGTGGTGCAGATCGATCCGGTGCCGGCCATCGTTTCATGGCACTTGCCGAGAAAAACCAGCCGCGCGCGCATGTCCATGCCGGCGGCGGCATGGCGGTCGCCGTTCATGTCGATGTAATCGGCCGGCGGCGACACCATCACCAGCAGCGGCAGTCCGGGCAGGTGCTGCTCCTTCCAGTCCGGCCACAGGCCGAGCAACTGGCCGCATTTGGCCTGGATTTCCCCCATGGTGGCGATCAGTTCGCCATTGGCGGAAATGGCCGGCGCCAGCTCGTCGCCGCTCTGCCCCAGGTCGGCCGCCGAGACGAATACGCAGGGATTGGCCATGTCCACCAGCGAGACATCGAGCTTGCGGCCGTCTTCCAGCGCGATGGTGTCGACCACGTTCCCGGTCGGCAGCAGCTTGCCTGTCATCGCGCCGGCGGTGGCCGAGTAATCCATCAGGATCTTCGCGCCGGTGCCGGGCACGCCGGGGATGGCGCAATCGCCCGCCACGCGCGCCTTGCCGTTCCTGACCGGCACCCTGGCTACCAGGATCTTGTCGGAATTGGTGTTATAGATGCGCACCGTGGTGAGCGGCTCGACCGCCTCGACTAGCCCCTCGTCGATGGCGAACGGGCCGACCGCCGCCGAGATGTTGCCGCAATTGCCTTCGCTGAAAATGCCGGGCCGTTCGACATCGACCTGCATGAAGGTGTAATCGACGTCGGCGTCCGGATGCGACGAGCGCTGCACGATGGCGATTTTCGACGTCACCAGGCGAGAACCGCCCAGGCCATCGATCTGCAGCACGTCCGGCGTACCCATCGCGCGCATCAGCGCGCGGTCGCGCCCGGCGCCGGGCGGCGGCACGTCAGCCTCGTGGAAGAACAGCGCCTTGCTGGTGCCGCCGCGCATCAGCACGCAGGGAATCGTGATTTGCTCTGGAGTGGTTTCGCTCATGGGGGTTCCCGTCAATTGGGTCAAGATAAAAGATGCCGTGCCGGCCATGCGACGACATCTTTGAGTGACTCGATTGTGGCGCCGCCCTCTCCGGTCGACAAATCACGATGCGTAAAAGATTTATAAATAGAGCCTATAAATGCATCACGCCTCGGGTTTTTCGTTGGCCGCATTCATGAGGTTGGTGCGCAGGTTGACGATGGCTTTTTGCAGCGTTCGAAATTCATCGGGAGACAGGCCGGATGCCTTGGCCGTGATCTCCCGGTAGTCAAATGCTCTTTCCCGCAACTGGCGTCCCGCGTCCGTCAAGAACAAACGCACGCTGCGCTCGTCTTGCTTGTCGCGCTCGCGTCGCACATAACCCATGGTTTCCAGGCGCTTCAGCATCGGTGTCAGCGTACTCGGTTCCAGGAACAGCTTTTCGCTCAAGCACGTCACCGTCTGATTGTCCTGTTCCCATAAGCAGACGATGGTGACGTATTGGGGGTAGGTCAGGCCAAGCGCCTCAAGCACAGGTTTGTAGACGCGTGAATAGGCGAGGTTGGTCGAGTAGACGGCAAAGCACATGAAGTCGCCCAGCGTCACGATGTCGGCACGCCGTTTTTGATCGTTATCCATTTGCCAACCTAAATTTATTTATCGTGATAATGATTATTTTACTTGAAAAGCACCCATGGATTAGGTAAATTTACGATCATAATGATTATCGTCATAAGTAAATTTGAACATTTAACCGTTATCGGAGGGAACCCATGAGCACACGCGACACCACTTCCTGGCTCTTTAACTCAGTCGTGGCCGCTCTCGCGGCTGCGCAATTCGGCATACCAATTCTTGCACAGGCGCAAACAGCCAGCGCGCCGGCTGCGGCCGCGACGCCGCAAACGCAGGCACGCGCCTTCGCGTCGATCAAGCAGATCGACGCGGGAGTTTTAAACGTTGGGTACGTCGACGAAGGGCCGCGTAATGGCCAGGTCGTGATCCTGCTGCATGGCTGGCCTTATGACATCAACAGCTATATCGATGTCGTTCCAATGCTGACAAGGGCCGGGTATCGCGTGATCGTGCCGCATTTGCGTGGCTATGGTACGACCCGCTTCCTGGATGCCAACGCCGTACGCAACGGGGAACCCGCGGCGCTCGCGGTCGATCTTGTCGCCCTGATGGATGCGCTGAAGATCGACAAGGCTCTCTTGGCCGGCTACGACTGGGGTGCGCGGACCGCTGACATTGTCGCTGCACTGTGGCCGCAGCGGGTCAAGGGACTGGTTTCTGTGAGCGGCTATCTGATCGGAAGCCAGGAAGCAGGCAAGCAGCCGCTTCCGCCGGCCGCAGAACTGCAATGGTGGTATCAGTTCTACTTTGCGACCGATCGCGGCCAGGCCGGTTACGACAAGTACCGCCACGATTTCGCAAAGCTGATCTGGAAGACGGCCTCGCCGCAATGGCGATTCGACGACGCCACGTTTGACCGGAGCGCCGCCGCGCTGGACAACCCCGACCACGTCGCCATCACGACCCACAACTACCGCTGGCGGCTCGGGCTGGCGCCAGGAGAGGCAAAGTACGCCGACGTGGAAGCACGCCTCGCCGCCTTTCCCGCGATAACGGTGCCGACGATCACGATGGAAGGTGACGCCAACGGTGCACCGCATCCGGAACCGGCGGCGTATGCCAAACGCTTTACGGGGAAATACAAGCACGAACACGTCTCTGGCGGCATTGGCCACAATCTGCCGCAGGAGGCTCCCCGAGTCTTCGCCGACACCGTGATCGCAGTCGACCATCTCTGACTAAATGCCGTTCTTAACGTCATTGTGACAAGCGCCGGGTTCAGGCCGACAGCCGTTCAAGCCACGGGCGCAGTTCCACCTTCTGTTCCAGGCCGAAGCCCGGCGCGTCGCTCGGGCGGACCTGGCCGCCGCCGACGGCGCATTCCGGCCCGTAACCGCCGAAGGGTTGAAACACGCCCGGATAGGCTTCGCATCCGCCCAGTCCCAGTCCAGCCGCGATATGCAGATTGATCAAATGTCCTCCGTGCGGATGCGCGAAGCGCCGGTCGTGACCGTGCGCTTCAAGCACCGAGAGCATGCGCGCGTATTCGAGCAAACCATAACTGAGGCCCGCATCCATCTGGAAGATGTCCATTTCACGGCGCATGCCGCCGAACAGCACCAGGTTCTTGACATCCGGCGCCGAGAACAGGTTTTCGCCGGTGGCCAGCGGCCCGGCATATGCTTCGGCGACGCGGCGGTTCAAGTCGAAATCGAGCGGATCGCCGACTTCTTCGAACCAGCGCAGTTCATAAGGAGCGATGGCCGCCGCATAGTCGAGCGCCGTAGCAAGATCGAAGCGCCCGTTGGCGTCGACCGCCAGCCGCTCTCCTCCGCCGGCGACGTCGAGCGCGGCTTCGATGCGCGCCACATCTTGCGCGAGCGATGCGCCGCCGATCTTCATCTTGAATGCCGTGAATCCCATGTCCCGGTAGGATAGAAATTCGTCGCGCAGGCGGTGGACGCCCTGTTCCGGATAATAGTATCCGCCCGCCGCGTAGACGGGAACACCGCGCTCGGCGACCGGCCGGCCGAAATGGCGCGCGATCGTCGCATGGGCCGGTTCGTCGGCCAGTTTCGCATTCAAATCCCAGAATGCCAGTTCCACGGCGCCGGCGGCGCCGGCCCGGTCGCCATGCCCTCCGGGCTTTTCATTGCGCATCGCCACCTGCAACACCCTGGCCGGATCGAAGCGCAGTCCGCCGCCATCGAGCAAGGCGTCGGGCGCGGCAGCCATCAGGCGCGGGATGATCCGTTCGCGCAGAATGCCGCCCTGCGCGTACCGTCCGATCGAATTGAACGCATAACCAGTCAAGGGCTTGCCGTCGCGGATGACATCGCTGACGACGGCCACCAGAGATATCGTGTGCTCGGCGAAGTTGACGACCGCGTTGGCGATATTGCCTTCAAGAGGGACCGTGATTTCCTTGATTGCAGTGATACGCATGAGTGACTCGCTTTCTTAATATTGGCTGGCGACGACGGACTTGGTGAGCGGCTTGCCCGCCTGTTCAGGGTACAGTTCGTCCCGCGCCTGGCCGGCGTCGAATTCTCCGGCCCACTTGGCGATGACGACGGTGGCGGCGCAATTGCCGAACACATTACAAAAGGCGGTCGCCATCGACATGAAGCGGTAGACGCCGAACATCAGCGCCAGCCCTTCGACCGGGATCAATCCGGACGACGTGACGGTGGCGGCGAACACGACGAAGGTGCCGCCGCTGACGGTCGCGGCGCCTTTCGAGGTCAGCAACATCAGCAGCAGCATGCCGATCTGCTGGTCGATGCTGAGCGGCACGCCATATACATTGGCCAGGAACAGGATGCCGAGCGACATGTAGAGCGAGGTGCCGTCGAGATTGAACGCATACCCGGTCGGCAGTACCAGGCCGACGGACTGCTTGGAACAACCGAGATCTTCCAGTTTCACCAGCAGGCGCGGCAGCGCCGGTTCGGACGAGGCCGTGCCCAGCGTCAGCACCAGTTCTTCCTTGATGTAGCGGGCAAAGCGGAAGACGTTGATGCCGGACAGCCGCAGGATCGCGCCGATCACGACGATGACGAAGAACGCGACCAGTGCGTAATAACTGAGGATCAGTTGCGCCAGCGCCAGCAGGATGGCGCTGCCGTTGCTGCCGACCGAATACGCGATGGCGCCGAAGGTGCCGATCGGCGCCAGTTTCATGATGATGTTGATGAACGAGAACAGCACTTCGGCGACGTGATCCAGACCTTCCGTGACGACGGCGCGCCGTTCCGGCCGCAAGGTCAAAATGCCGATGCCGACGATGACGGCCAGCACGACGACCTGCAACAGTTCTCCCTTGGCGAAGGCGCCAATAAAATTGTCGGGCACCATGTGCTGGACAAAACTGAGGAAGGTCGGCGGCGCGGCCTGCGCCGCGTTGGCCGGCAAGGCGCCGCCGGCCGGGACGATGGTCACGCCTTTCCCGATATGCATCAGGTTGCCGGCGACCAGGCCGACGACGATCGCCAGCGTCGACACGACTTCGAAATAAATGATCGCGCGCAGGCCGACACGGCCCGCGCTCTTGACGTCGCCGGCGGACGCGATGCCGATGACGATGGTCAGAAACACCAGCGGCCCGACGCCCGCCTTCACCAGCGACAGGAAGATATCGCCGAGCACTTTCAATGAAGCGCCGAACTTCGGAAAAATGAAACCGACGGCGATCCCCAGCACCAGCGATACCATGATCTGGAAGCCGAGCTTTCGATAAAACGGTTTAGGCAGCGGCGAGTCGTTCAGGCGCGTATCCGTATCGGCATGTGTTTTCATGTTGTCTCCTGATTTGATCTGTAATGGCGGAAAGCGGCGGATTTAGCTGGCGGCGGACGGCTGGCCCACGGTGGCTGAATGGGCCAGCACGCGGTCGACCATCTGCGGCGCGCTGCCGAGGTAGTTGGCGGGATCCGTCAGGCGGTCGATCAGGGCGCCGTCCAGGCGCCCTGCTACTTCCGGCATCGCCTTCAGCGCGGCGGCCAGCGTGCCGCCCTGCTCGTTGACGACGCGGCAGGCGGCGTAGACGACGTCGTGCGCTTCCTGCCGGCCGATGTGCGGCGCCAGTCCCATCATCACGGCTTCGCCGACGATCAGGCCGTTCGACATGCCGAGGTTGTGCAGCATGCGCTGCTCGTCGACGATCAGCCCACCGAGCATGAACTTGGCCTGGAACAGCGCGCCGGCCGTCAAGATAAAACTTTCGGGGATGGCGATCCACTCGGCGTGCCACGGGCCGGTGGCGCGCTCGAAATCCTGCACCATGGCGTCGAGCATCAGGCCGGCGTGCTGGCGCACGGCCTTAGAAGCCGCGAAAATCAGTTCACTGGAAATCGGATTGCGCTTTTGCGGCATCGTGCTGCTGGCGCCGCGGCCCTTGACGAAGGGTTCATACAATTCGCCGAATTCGGTCGACGCCATCAGCATCACGTCGTAGGCGATCTTGGCCAGCGACGCCGTCAGCATGCCGAGCAGGTTGACGGTTTCGGCCAGGCCGTCGCGCGCGACGTGCCAGGTGGCGACCGGCACGGCCAGGTTCAACTCGTCCATCAGCGCCGCCTGCACGTCAAAACCCTTGTCTCCCAACGAGGCCAGCGTGCCGGCCGCGCCAGCGAACTGGCCAACCAGCACGCGCGGGCGCAATTGGTCCAGGCGTTCCTCGTGGCGGTCGAGCATCGACAGCCAGACGCCGACCTTGTAGCCGAACGTGACCGGTAACGCCTGCTGCAAGTGGGTGCGGCCGGCCATCGGCGTATCGCGGTAGCGCCGCGCCAGGCCGGCGAGTATGGCGCGCACTTCGCCGATGTCGGCTTCGACGATGGCCAGCGCGTCGCGCACCTGCAGCACGACGGCTGTGTCCATGATGTCTTGCGTGGTCGCGCCCCAGTGCACGAAGCCGCCGGACTCGCCGCACATTTTCGCCAGTTGGTGCACCAGCGGCAGGATCGGGTAGCCGACGATCTCGGTTTCATGGCGCAACAAGTCGAAATCGAGCGCGTCGACGCTGCAGCGGGCGGCGATCTCGTCGGCCGCCGCGGCCGGGATCACGCCGCAGCGCGCTTCGGCGCGCGCCAGCGCCACTTCCACTTCCACATATTTACCGATCAGCGTGCGATCGTCGAACACTTGCCGCATGCCTGCCGTGCCAAAGGAATCGCGGAACAGGATGGAGTCGAAAACTGTTGATGCCATGAAAGTCTCCTAATGAATCGGGTTGAATGTCTTTTATGTCCGGACATAATGATACGTATTCTATTATGTCCGGACATAATGTCAAGGGCTTGTGGTAAAATTTCCTCACACATCACCGATCACGAAGTCCATGAAAGAAACTCTCTACGCGCAAGTCGCACGCGACCTGGAAGACGGCATCGTCAACGGCCGCTACCCGGTCGGTTCGCTGCTGCCGACGGAACTGGAACTGTGCGCGCACTACGGCGCCAGCCGGCACACAGTACGTTCGGCGATCCAGGAATTGCAGGACTCGGGACTGGTGTCGCGCCGCAAGAAGGTGGGGACGCGGGTCGAGGCGAGTTCAAAACCGGACAGTTACCGCCAGTCGCTGGGGTCGGTCGACGACCTGGTGCAGTTCGGCGCCGCGCACCAGAGGGTGGTCAAGGACATCGTGGAAATCGTGGCCGACCGCGCGCTGGCGCAGGAACTGGGGTGCGAGCCCGGCACGCGCTGGCTGCGCGTGTCCAGCCTGCGGCTCGACGGCAGGAAGGATTCGCCGCCGATCGGCTGGACCGATACCTATATCGATGCAGCCTATGCCGATTTAAGCGACATCATCCGGGCCTCGTCGCAGGTGTTGATCAGCACCTTGATTGAAACGCACCACGGACGCCGCATCGCCGAAATCCACCAGGATGTGCAAGCCGTGCCGGTGCCGGCCGCGCTGGCGCAGGCGCTGGAGACGCCCGCCGGCTCGCCGGCGCTGAAAATCGTGCGCCGCTATCTCGATCCGTCGAACGCGGCATTTGAAATTTCGATATCACTGCACCCGATGGACCGGTTTACGTTTTCGATGCGCCTGACCAGGGACAAGGGGCCGGCGTAACTTTGTCGTTCTACGGTCTGTGGCCCCAATGCCTTTAATTTAAGACCACAGACAGTGGAGTTGTCATTCCCGCGCAGGCGGGAATCCCATTTTTTGTCCTATGCGGCGCAACGGAATGGGATTCCCGCCTGCGCGGGAATGACAACTCTACGGCCAATGGTCTTAACGGCATTCCCGTCGGTCCTCCCGCCTTTGCACTTAGAGCGTATCCCAGTAGGCCCAAAGCTTGAAAAATATTGGTAAAATTTTCTT
>JAZJZT010000090.1:0-39610 GCA_040389645.1 Pseudomonadota bacterium
GCGAGGTAACAGGTTTTGCGCGAATTACCGGGATTGCCAGCCAAAATCAGCGGCAAAATCTGGGGTCAGACCCATGGGTCTGACCCCGGCCTTTGCACTTGATTTCGGTAAAAAAGAGCCGCAAGCCCTTTTATTGCAAACCTAAAACGCCCACTAAAACTTGTGCTGCAGCGTCAACCTGATGGCGCGCGGTTCGACCGGGTGGAAATGAATGCCTTCCACGCCGCCGGCCGGCCCGTCCGCCAGGCGCGATCGGTAAAAATATTCGATGTCGCTGGCGCGCCGGTCGAATACATTCGAGACATCGATCGCCAAACTGGTGGCGCGGCCGACCAGGCAGCTTGCGCGGGCGGCGCCCAGCACGGACGCGCGCGAGCGCACGCTGTTGTCTTCCACCAGCGGACGCGCTCCCATATAGCGCAAGTCGAACGCGCCGGAGCAGCGGCCGATGTCGCTCACGTTCACGCCAAACGATATCGCCCGTTCCAGCGCGCCGGGAATGAAATTGCCGCCGGCCTCCTGCCCCGCATAGCGGGCGCGCGAGGCAGCCAGGTCCAGTTCGAACGACAGCCATGGCGCGGCGCGATAACGGTTGCTCCACTCGATGCCGCGCCGCCGGCTAGCGCGACTGGGCGCGGTGTCGCCCGCGTCGCCGACAAACACCAGTTCGGAATCGATCTCCAGGCGCCACAGCGCCAAAGAACTATGCCAGCCCGGCAGCGCTTCGCCGCGCACGCCGAATTCTCCGCCACGGCTGGCGACCAACGGCGTGGCCGGAATTGAACCGGCCGCCGGGGCCTGGACCACGCCGCGTGCATCGTTGCTGTGAAAGCCGGTGCCGTAATTGATGAAATACTCGGTCTGCCGCCACGGGCCGAAAATCATCGACAATTTCGGAGATACGACATGCGCGCCAGCCTTGCCGCTGCCATTGCCATTGCCATTGCCACCCGCGAGGGTGCTGTCGACATCGAAACGGTAAGTGTCGTAGCGGGCACCGGCCACCGTGCGCCATCCCGGCAACCATTGAACGGCGCTTTCCAGGTACAGGCCGGCGCTCGTTTCATCGACGCGGTCTTCGCGCACGGCCGCACCCTGCTGCCGCGCGGCGGCGGCGTACAGGCCAACCGGGGAAATATGGTCATGCCGCAGTTGAAGGCCAGCCTTGTTGTGAAAACCGAATCCGGCCAGTTCGCCGGACCAGGACTGGGCCACGTTCGCACCCGTCATGCGGCGCCGTTCGCTCTGCATGAACTGGTCGCCATGCACCGGATCTTCAAGAAAATACGTGAAATTGCTGAACAGGTCGAGGCTCGATTGCACCGCATACAGGTCCAGTTCGAACAGGCCGCCGGCATTGTGCCGCCGCAGCGCATACGACAGGCTGTAGCGCGCGCTTTCTCCGCCGTCGCTGGCATCGACCGCCGCGTAGCGCTCCAGTTGCCCCGACAGCACCGCGTCCAGCGGAACCTGGTCGCTGGCATTCCAGCGGTTGCGGTACGCCATGGCGGTGATGCTGAAACCGTCGCCCGCTTCTCCCTGCCGGTAGCGCAGCATGCCGCTGCGCTTGCGCATCGCTTCCGGCGTGCGCCAGGGGCCATCGTTCCACGCGCCTTCCAGGCCGTACAGCAGGATGCCCGAGCCGGCGGCAATGGAATCGGCCAGCACGCCGCGCCGGTAACCCTGCCGGCCCAGCGACAGGCTGGCGATACCGGCCGGCAGGCTGTCCGCCAGGCGCAGGTGGGCCGCGCCGGCGGAGGCGAAATCGCCCTCGCCGGGAAAGTACGGTCCCTTCTTGTAGTCGATGCGCTGCACCAGTTCCGGCAGCACGAAATTGAGGTCGGAATAACCCTGGCCGTGCGCGTGCGAACGCATGTTGACCGGCATGCCATCGACCCAGGTTGCGAAATCCGTGCCGTGGTCAAGGTTAAAGCCACGCAAAAAATACTGGTTGGCCTTGCCCTCCCCGCTATGCTGGGTCACCAGCATGCCCGGCACCAGTTCCAGCAATTCTCCGCTGCGCAGCGCCGGGCGGGCGCGTATCTGTTCGGCGCCGGCCGTGCCCTGGCTGGCCGCATCGGCCACGCCGGCCACGTTGTCCTGGCGGCCGGCGATTTCGACCACGGGCAACGGCGCTTCCTCGCCGGCCCGGCCAGGACCGGCCAGCAGCGCGCTTGCTGCCAGCGCTGCCGCCGTCACCGCAAGCTTCACAGGAAGCCGACCGACAGCCAGGGAAATGCCGCGATCACCAGCAAGGCAACAAACAGCGCGCCGAGATAAGGCCAGACGCGCTTCATCGCCAGGTCCGGGTTCACTTCGCCGATCGCGCAGGCGGCATAGAAGCCGACTCCGAACGGCGGCGCGAACAGGCCCAGGCCCATCGCGAAGACCGCCACCATCGCGTAATGCACTTCGTGGATGCCGAACTGGTGCGCCACCGGGAACAGCAAGGGAGCGAACAGCACGATGGCGGGAATGCCTTCCAGGAAGCTGCCCAGCACGATGAACATCAACACCGACACCACCATGAAGCCGCTCGCGCCGCCCGGCACGCCGGCCATCATCTGCGCCAACTGGTTCGAGAAGCCCGATTGGGTCAGCGCCCACGCCATCGCGGTGGCGCAACCGATGATGATCAAAATCGCGCCCGACAAGGAAGCGGTCCCCACCAGCATCGGATAAAAACGCTTCCAGTCGAACTGACGGTAAAACAGCAGGCCGACCACGAAGGTGTAGGCGATGCCGATGGTGGCGACTTCGGTGGCGGTGGCCACGCCTTCGACCACGGCGGTGCGGATCACGAACGGCAGCACCAGCGCCGGCAAGGCGATCCAGAACGCTTTCATGATGGCGGCACGCGCCGGCTTGCCGCCGCTGCCCGTTTTCGATGCGCGGTTTTTATACCAGACCACGGTCCCCATCGCGATCGCGCCCACCACGGCCGGCATGAAGCCGCCGGTGAACAGCGAGGCGATCGACACGCCGGTGACGGAACCGATGGTGATCAGCACAAGGCTGGGCGGCACGGTTTCGGACATCGCGCCGGTCGAACTGAGCATGGCGACCAGTTCTCCTTCATCTTCGCCCTGGCGTTTCATTTCCGGGAACAGCGCCGGCGCCACCGCCGCCATATCCGCCGCCTTCGAGCCGGAAATGCCGGACACCAGGTACATCGCGCCGATCAGCACATACGACAGGCCGCCGCGGTAGTGGCCGATCATGGAACTGAGCAGGCGTATCATCGCCGAAGCCATGCCCATCGCCTCGATCAAGGCGCCCAGCAGCACGAACAGCGGCACCGACAGCAGGATCAGGCCGGACATGCCCTCGTCGATGCGCCCGACCGCGATCATCAGGGGCGTCGTCGTGACGCTGGCCAGGTAAGCCATCGTCGACAGGCCGAAGGCGACCATGATCGGCACGCCCAGCAGCACCAGCGCCGTCACGCCGATCAGGAAGAACGGCAACAGGTTCAGGTTGCCCATCGCCAGCAGCGCGCCGCGCGACAAATAAATCAGCAGTGCCAGGCCGCCGACCAGCGCCGTCGCGCCGAGAAAATCGCGCACGCTGGCGTGTTCCATCAGCCGCACCAGCGCCAGCACCAGCATCAGGCTGACGCCGATCGCGATCGACGCCACGCGGAAGGTGTTGTT
This sequence comes from Pseudomonadota bacterium, assembly GCA_040389645.1. GTDB lineage: Bacteria > Pseudomonadota > Gammaproteobacteria > Burkholderiales > Burkholderiaceae_D > Rugamonas. The sequence continues at coordinate 3,654 of JAZJZT010000090.1, forward strand.
GATTTCCAGCGCGGGCGTCATGATGACCCATTCCTCGACCGCGTATTCCCAGGCCGGCGCGATCAGGAGCAGCACGAAGGCGACCACCACCACGTTGCCGAAGGTGTCGAAGAATTCCCGGCGGGCCGGCGACATCTTGGCCACCATCGTCGTCAACCGCATGTGCTGGCCGCGCCGCAACGCGATCACCGCGCCCAGCATCGCGAGCCAGATGAACAGGATCGAACTCAATTCGTCGGCCCAGGTCAGCGGCGATTGCAGCAGGTAGCGGAACGTCACGTTCAGGAACAGCAGCACCACTTCTGCCACCAGCAGCGCGGCGGCCGGAACTTCGGTGCCCCACTTGATGATGCCCTCCAGCGTAAAGCCGAGCCGGGCGATCTGGCTCAGCTCCGCCGCGACGGGCGGCAACCGCAGCTCGCCCATGTTCAGGTGAGCGGTCATGACAGCTTACCCGTGTACTGTTCCAGCAGCGACCAGGCGGCGTCGCCATATTTTTTGCGCCACTCGGCATAGAAGCCGGCCTTGCGCAATTCGGCCCGGAAGGCGTCCGGGTCGGGACGGTTGAAGCTCATGCCCAGCGTCTTCAATTCCACTTCCAGGCTGGAGTTCAGCGCCGCCACGTCTTCGCGCTGCTGCATCGCGGCCGCGTTGATGTTGCGCGCGACGATGTCCTGCAAATCCTTCGGCAGCTTGCCCCAGGTCTTGCCGCTGGCCAGGAACCAGAAGCCGCTCCACATGTGCGAAGTCAGAGAACAGTACTTCTGCACTTCGTTAAACCGGTTGGTCTTGATCACCACCAGCGGGTTTTCCTGGCCCTCGACCACCTTGGTCTGCAGCGCCGAATACACCTCGTTGATGTTGATGCTGGTCGGCGCCGCGCCCAGCGCCTTGAACATCGACGTCCACAACGGGCTGACCAGCACGCGAATTTTAAAACCTTTCAGGTCGGCCGGAGAATTGACCGGGCGCGACGAACTGGTGATCTGGCGGAAGCCGTTGTCCCAGATCTTGTCCATCGCGACCAGGCCGACCTTGCCGATGGCGGCGCGGATATGCGCGCCCAGCGCACCATCCATCGCGCCCCAGACCTGATCGTAGTTCTTGAAGGCGTAACCGATGCTGTCGATCGAAGCCACCGGCACCAGCGTCGACAGGATCGCGCCGGGAATCGGGAAGAAATCGATGCCGCCGGCGCGGATCTGCGACAGCATGTCGGTGTCGCTGCCCATTTGCCCGTTGGTGAACACTTGCAGTTCGACGCGGCCGTTGGTGTCGCGCTTGATGGCGGCGGCGGCTTCCTTCAGGCGCACGTTGACCGGATGCGTGCTTTGCAGGCTGCTGGCGTACTTCAGCGTGAACTGGGGTGCTTGCGCCAGCGCGGCGACCGGCAACAGGCCGCCGACCGCGGCGACCGCCGAGACGGCGCCGGCGCTGTGCAGGAATGCGCGGCGTGATTGGGACTGGTTCATGACTTCTCCTCGAAACAGAAAATAATGCTGGCCGGCGTCGGGCGCCGGTCTCGGTGTAATTGCCGCCCGGGTGGCGGCTTAATTGGCGGCCTGCTTGACCAGGTTAGTGGTCGACGGTCCAACGCCGATCACGTCGCAGATCACTTCCCCCTCCTTGGTCCACGAATAATGCGCCGCGCCGATCGGCTCCTTGTAAAAACTGCCGGGACCGTAGGCGATCAGTTTCGATTCCTCGAATTTTTCGCCGTAGCCGAAATACAGCGTACCGGACAGGATCGACACGATGCGTACCTGGTCGGGGTGAGTGTGCACCGGCAGGCGGGTATTAGCGGGAATGCGCACGCGCAGCACATACAAGCCTTCCTTGGACGGGTCGCCGTACAGCACAGCCGATTGCGCCGGCGACGCCGGATTCGATGTGTATTTCACATCGCCGGGCAAGAACTCGACTTTCTTTTCGGTCTCGGCGGCGCTGGCGGCGGCGCCGATGGTCAGGCAGGCGCAAACGCCGGCGAGTACTGCGGTATTGATCAATGATTTCATGTTGGTCTCCTGGTTTATTTTATGGTGAGGCGGTGCGGCCGACTGTGCACATACAGTACACCGCTGCCCGAACCTGCGTCTAACGACAATTTATACTGCTTGGGTATACAAAAACTCAGCCTGCGGCGGCGAACACGGCGCGCTCGGCCACCAGTGCGCGGATCTCTTCCTCGCTGAAGCCGATTTCGGCCAGCACGTCCAGCGTGTGCTCGCCCAGCAGCGGCGCCGGCAGCGAGCGGCGCTCGGTCAAACCCGAGAAACGGATCGGCAATCCCAATCCCTTGGTCTTGCCTTGCAGCGGGTGCTCGGTCTCGACGATCATGCCGCGCGCGATGGTTTGCGGGTGCGCCAGCACATCGGGAATTTCCAGCACCGGGCCGGATGGCAAGCCGACCTTGTCGAACAGGTCGACCCATTCAGTCGTGGTGCGCTGCGCCAGGTGCGTATTGAGTAATTCGACCAGCTGTTCGCGGTTGGCCAGGCGGTCGGCATTGGTCTTGAAGCGCGCATCGGCCGCCAGCGATGGCGCGTCGAGCACTTCGAGCAGGCGTTCATAATTCGACTGGTTGGCCGCGCCGATATTGATCCAGCCATCCTTCGAGCGGAACACCTGGTAAGGGGCGCTGGTGGAATTGGCCGAGCCCATTTTCGGCAGCACGGTGCCATCGGCAAAATAATTCGCGGCCGGCCAGTACATCTGCTGCAAGCCCGCTTCGAACAGGGAGGTGTCGACCACCTGGCCCAGGCCGGTGCGGCGCTGTTCGACATAGGCGGCGGCGATGCCCAGCGCGGCCAGGATGCCGGAATTGATGTCGGCCACTGGCGAACCGGCCTTGATCGGTTCGCGCCCATCTTCGCCGGTCATGCTCATCAAGCCGCTCATGCCCTGCGCGATCAGGTCGAAGCCGCCCTTGTCGGCGAACGGGCCGGTGCGGCCGAAGCCGGACACGGAGCAATAGATCAACGCCGGGTTCAGTATCTTCAACGTGTCGTAGCCCAGGCCGAATTTTTCCATCGTACCCTTGCGATAATTTTCAGTGACCACGTCGGCTGTCGCCAGCAGCTTTTCCAGCACCTTGCGCCCGCCGCTGGTCTTGAGGTTCAGGCCGACGCCGCGCTTGTTGCGGTTGACGATCATGAACGAGGCCGATTCTCCGGACGCCAGGATGGGCGCGAAGCGACGCGAATCGTCACCGTCCGGCACCTTCTCCACCTTGATCACTTCGGCGCCCATGTCGGCCAGCATCATGCCGCAGATCGGGCCGGACATGATGTGCGCGAGCTCGATGACTTTCATTCCGGTAAGCGGACCCATTTCAGTTTCCTTTAAAAAGTGGTTTGGTTTTGTCGACAAAGGCCGCGTAACCGATGCGGTAATCGCCGGTGTCGAAACAGTGATTGGCTTCATCCAGTTCCTGTTCGCTCCAGGGAAGCGGATCGGACAAGCGGCGGATGAATTTCTTGTGCCAGCGCGCCACCAGCGGCGCGCCCGCGCTGATCCTTTTGGCCGTGGCGTAGGCTTCGCGCTCGACATCGGCATCGGCCACGACGCGGTTCACCAGGCGTTTATCGAGCGCTTCCCGCGCATCGAACACGCGGCCTTCGAGCAGGATTTCCAACGCGGCCGGCGCACCGGCCAGGTCGACCAGGCCTTTCAGTTCGCCGTAAGACATCACGAGTCCGAGGCGGTTGACCGGCACGCCGAAGCGGCTCGCCTCGCCGCAGATGCGGATGTCGCACATCGATGCGATCTCCAGCCCGCCGCCGACACACACGCCGTGGATCATCGCCACGGTCGGATGGCGGCAGGCGGCGATCGCTTCCATCGCCGCGTGCGTGACCTCGCCGTAGCTGCGCGCCTGTTCGGCATTCGAGCGCAGCGCGGCGAATTCCAGCACATCGGCGCCGGCCGCGAAGGCCTTGTCGCCGGCGCCGCGCAGCACCACGCAGCGCACATCGTCGCGCGCCGACAGCGCCGCCACCGCGTCGCCCAGGTCGCGCCACATGGCGAGATTGAGCGCATTCATTTTGGCGGGATTGTTCAGCGTCACCGTGGCGATGTCTCCGTCGCGTTCGACCAAAACCAGACTAGTCATACAAAACCTCTTAAGTGGGTGGATGCCGTTGCAGATGAATGCAGTCTATGGCCCAGTGGCGTATCGAATCAAACGACTATTTCTAAGCTACGCATCAAGAAAAACTGGGGCTGCCCGCGCCGCCGCCGTCAGGCGACCAGGCGCGCGGCGAAAATGCCGAGTCCCGCGCACAGCACGGCCGCCGCGCAGCCGCGCTGCGCGCCGCTTCCCCACGGACGGCGCGCGCACCAGCTCAACGCCGGCGCCACAAGGCAGATCACCAACACCTGGAATGCTTCGATGCCGAGATTGAAACTGGCGATCGATGCCAGCCAGCCGACCGCAGGCAAGGCCGCGCCGGACAGCGATTCGGCCAGCGCGCCGGCAAAGCCGAAGCCGTGCACGAGTCCGAAACCGAAGGCAAGCAAGACACCGTGACCATGTCCGTGCCGTCGCGACAGCAGCCTGGCCAGGCCGACATAGGCGATCGTCAGTCCGATCGCCGGTTCGACCAAGACCGGCGGCAGGCTGGCCGCGCCGGAGGCGGCCAGCAGCAAGGTGATGCTGTGCGCCACAGTGAATGCGCTCGCCACCTTGACGGTGTGCGCCAGCGACGACGACAGCAACAATAATCCGAACAGGAACAGCAAATGGTCCCATCCGGCCGCGATATGGCTGACACCGAGCAGGAAAAATCCCGACATGCGGCGCCAGGTGCTGTCTGGCGGCGGCGCTGTCAGCGGATTCGGAACGGGTGGTGACGCGGTGTTGAGCGGTGCCGGCACTATCGGCGGATTCGAGACGAGCGGTGACGCGGCGGTGAGCGGCCGGGTGACTGCTGACGGATAAGCGGCGGCCTGGTTTATCGCGGCCGGTCCCGGGAAGGCCGGCGCCAGCGTCGGTGCACGCTCCGCCGGCATCACCGCAAGCGCTGCGCTTGCAGCCGCCGCGCTCACTGGCCCGCGACCGGGTGCACTGCCCGCTTCACCGGCCGGCACATCCGGCTGTGGCGCGGCTGGCGGCGGTGCGGCGGCAAACACCAGTTCCGCGTACGCCGAGGTTTCATCAGGCAGCAGCTTGCTGTCCGGCCGGTACACATCGGTCAGCCCCTTGCTGCGATCGTGATCGGCCACGGTGGAGCGGCGGATGACGGCGCCCGGTCCGGCCGCCAGCATCACTTCGCGCCACCCTTTCCATTCAGGACGAAAATCATCGCGGTAGCGCAGCAGCGCGGCGCCGGCCGCCGATTGCAGCGGCGCGCTGAAACGGGCTTCGATGCGCAGCGTGGCCGACATGCCGAACACGTCGGCCTGCACCGTGCATTGCTGATCGATCGGACGCAACGCCAGTTCGGCGCCGGCCACGCTCAGGTGCAGTTGCGCAGCGACCTGCCTCGCCCAGCGCTGCCCGAACTGCGTCCACTCGCGCCCGGACACCTGGCCGTCATGATCTGCATCGGCTTCCTGGATGGCCAGCATGGCCGGCACCTCGGCCAGGTCGAGCAGATAACGCACTTCGATTTCGTGCGCCGACACGCGCAGCGCCGCCTGGCGGTTCGCGCCGACGCCGCCGAACGGATGGGCGGCGGCGTTCGCCATCAGGATCAATGCGCCGCCAACGTACGCCAAACGGTGAAAGAAAGACAGCATGATGCACCTCGCGCGACTCGGGACAACCACTGTAGGGAGGCGCCGGCACAGCGGCAAGCGACAAATTCTTGGGTGCTGCCCAAGAAAAACTGGGGCATTCACGGCACCAGACTCCAATGCCATCAAGTTGGCGCCAAGCTTGTCGTTCCCGCGAAGGCGGGAACCCATAGCACGTATCCATTCCTTTAGAAGCGGCGCTGGGCAGGATGCGAAGTATGGGTTCCCGCCTTCGCGGGAACGACAAACTTAACGCCATCAGCGCCAGGCTCCGAAGTTTTTCTAACCCTGTTCACAAGTAAATGTCGCTTGTTGCAGCATCCGCCGCTTCCTACACTTGCCCTTATCGCAGCTGGCGATATCCAGTTTCGCGTCAAACAAAACGAGACATCCCCCTTCAATCGATACAGCAAGAACAGGAAGAACAGCATGGCCCTCATCAACTACATCACACAGGTACAGTTCGACTTCGGCGCGGTGGCGCTGGTGCAGCAGGAGTGCGACCGCATCGGCATCCGCACTCCCCTGATCGTCACCGACGCCGGCGTGCGCGCGGCCGGCATCCTGGACCGCGTCACGGCCCACCTGGCGGCGCCGAACCTCGACGCAATCTACGACGGCACGCCGCCGAATCCCAACGAAGGCGCGATCCGCGACGCCGTTGCCCTGTACCGGCTGCATGGCTGCGACGGTATCATCGCCGTCGGCGGCGGTTCGGCGATCGACCTGGCCAAGGCGGTCGCGGTCTGCGCCACCCACCCAGGCCCACTGAAAGACTACGCGGCGATCGAAGGCGGCGTGGCCCGCATCACCAGCGCCACCGCGCCCGTGATCGCGATCCCGACCACCGCCGGCACCGGCAGCGAAGTCGGACGCGGCGCCGTGGTCATCGTCGACGACGGCCGCAAGCTCGGTGTGCTTTCTCCATTCCTGGTGCCGCGCGCGGCCATCTGCGATCCGGAACTGACCTTCGGCCTGCCGCCAACCCTGACCGCGGCGACCGGCATGGACGCCATCGCGCACTGCATGGAAACCTTTATGTCGGCCGCCTTCAACCCGCCAGCCGACGGCATCGCGCTCGACGGCCTGCGGCGCGCCTGGTCGCATATCGAAGCGGCCACCCGCGACGGCAGCGACCGCGAAGCGCGCCTGAACATGATGAGCGCATCGATGCAGGGCGCGCTGGCGTTCCAGAAGGGTTTAGGTTGCGTGCACAGCCTGAGCCACGCGCTGGGCGGCATCAATCCGCGCCTGCACCACGGCACGCTGAACGCGCTGCTGCTGCCGGCCGTGATCAATTTCAACCGCGATGCGCCGTCGATGCGCCAGGAACAAAAACTGGAACGCATGGCCGCCGCGATGGGCCTGGACAATGCCTCCGCCATCGTGCCCGCCATCGAAGCGATGAACCAGCGACTTGGCATGCCGGCCGGACTGGCGGAATTGGGCGTGACGGAAGACATGTACGGCAAGATCATCGCCGGCGCCATGGCCGACCACTGCCACAAGACCAATCCGGTGCTGGCCACCGAGCAGGATTACCGCGCGATGCTGGCTGCGGCGATGTAAACGCTCGCAGCGCCTACCTGGCATCTGGCGCCAGATTTGTCATTCCCGCGAAGGCGGGAATCCCATTTATGCTCAGTTGGCTCGCATGCTAAATGGGATTCCCGCCTTCGCGGGAATGACAAATATCTTCACGCCGGCGTATCCGCCGCGAGTTCTTCCCGTATCCATTCAACGAAAGTCATGATCTGCATGTTGGCGGCGCGCTGCTCGGGATAGACGACGTAGTAGGCGAATTCTACCGGCATGCTGAGCGCGAAAGGCCGCACCAGGCGCCCTTGCGCCAGATCGGTCTCGACCCAGCTGCGCTTGGCCAGCGCGACACCGAGTCCGTCGACCGCCGCATCGATGACCAGGTGGCTGGGCCAGAACGATGGCCCGCGCGCCGCATCGAGTCCTTCCACGCCGGCCAGCGCCAGCCAGCTGGCCCAGTCCGGGTTGCTGACATCGGCGTAATGGCTGTCGTCATGCAGCAGCGTGTGGAATTTCAAGTCTTCCGGCACCCGGATCGGATGTTCCCCTTTCAACAGCGCCGGACTGCACACCGGGAATACCTCGACAGCCAGGCACAGCTCCGAACGCATGCCCGCGCCGCCTCCCCGGCCGTAACGAATGGCGAGGTCGAACTGTTCGCGCGTAAAATCGAGTGGCTGGTTCAGCGTCGACACCTTCAAATCGATTTCCGGATGCGCCGTCATGAAACGCTCCATGCGCGGGATCAGCCACTTGACGGCGAAGGTCGGCGGCACGTTGACGCGCAAGGTGGTCGGCCGGCCGCGCAAATGTAGCTGGTGGGTCGCCTCGGCCAACTGCTGGAACGCCAGCTGTACGCCAGGCAGGTAAGCCTTGCCGGCCGCAGTCAATTCCAGCGACTTGGCCTGGCGGATGAACAATTGCAGGCCCAGGTTTTCCTCCAGCGTCTTGATCTGGTGGCTGACCGCGGCGGCGGTGACGAACAACTCTTCGGCTGCGCGCGTAAAACTCAGATGGCGGGCGGCGGCTTCGAAGGTGCGCAAAGGATTGAGCGGCGGGATTTTACGTGCCATGGCGGTACTCGGCGGGTTTGCGGAAGCTCCACCGTACAACAGTCGCCGCGCTTTGAAAACCCAAGAATTCCTTGGGCATAGCCTTACAAATTGTCGTTTGTGGGACAGCCAATGGAGGGATAAAATTTTCCCACATCACCCCTATCATGCGCAGCCGCAGCAGGCCGCGCCCACCGAACCAAGGCCATTATTCATGACATACCCGAACCTGAACGTCGGCGCCCAGGTGCACCGCGACATCGTAATCGATCCGACGCGCACCATCGACTTCCTCGGCGAGCAATTGCGCATCTACGCCACGCCCGAACTGGTGCGCGATATCGAACTGACCTGCCTGGACTTCCTGCTGCCGTCCCTCGCCGCCGGCGAAAACTCGGTCGGCACCGCACTCGATATTCGCCACACCGGTGCGACGCTGATGGGCATGAGCGTACGTATCAGCGCCACCATCTCCCACATCGACCGGCGCAGCATCACCTTCGATGTCAGCGCATCGGACGGCGTGGAAGAAGTGTGCACGGGAACCCATTCCCGCTTCATCGTCGATGTCGACAAGTTGCGCGGCAAGGTCGAACAGAAGGCGCAACTGGTGGCGCGCGGCAGCGCCGCCGCGGCCTGAACCGGAGAGTGGCAGCCATGCAGACCCTGCACCAACGCAACGGGCGCAACGCGCGGCATGCCGACGATGCGCTCCCCATCGTCGACGCCCACCACCACCTGTGGGACCTGGCGCGCGGCAGCTATCCCTGGTTGAACGACGACTATCACGCCGATTTCTTCCTTGGCGACTACCGTGCGCTGTGCCGCGATGTGTCGGCCGGCGATTACCTGGACGCCAGCGCCGGCCAGCGCGTCATCGCCACCGTGCATGTCGAAGCCGACCGCGCGCGCGACGAACAACTGGCCGAAACAGCCTGGCTGCACGAAGTCAACAAGCAATATGGTTTTCCGAATGCGGTGGTGGCGCATGCCTGGTTCGACCGGGACAATACGGACGCAATGCTGGCAGCGCAGGCAGCCTGGCCCCTGGTGCGCGGCATCCGCTCGAAACCGCTGACGGCGAAAACTCCGGGCGACTCGGTGGCCGGGCAGCCCGGCAGCATGCAGGACCAGCGCTGGCTGGACGGTTACGCGCTGCTGGAAAAGCACGGTTTGTCGTGGGACTTGCGGGTGCCGGCCTGGCACCTGGAAGAAGCGGCGCAGGTGGCGGCCCAATTCCCCGGCATTTCCATCGCCCTCAATCACACCGGCCTGCCGTGGGACCGCAGCCGCGAAGGCTTGCGCAGTTGGCGCCATTCGATGGAAGTGCTGGCCCGGCAGCCGAATGCGCACGTCAAACTGTCCGAATTCGGTTTCAAGGATACGCGCTGGGACCTGCAAAGCAACCAGGCCGTGGTGCGCGACACGCTCGCCATTTTCGGAGCCGAGCGCTGCATGTTCGCCAGTAATTTCCCGGTATCGGGCCTGCACGCCGATTACGACACCACGGTCGATTGCGTCGCCGGCGCGCTGGCCGGGGCCGGGCGCGCGGTGCAGGAAGCAGTGCTGTGCCATAACGCGCTGCGCTTTTACCGCATCGATGCGGAGGCTTCGGGCGCGGGAGCGCCGGCATGACGGACGACCTGACGCAATTGCAGTTGCGCGAACTCTTCCTGCAAACGGGCGACGACGCAGACTTGCCGATCGTCGATGCGCACCACCATTTTTTTGATGTCGATGCCAATTACCATCCGTGGCTGCGCGACCGGCCCTTGCTGCCCTTCCGCTACGGCGATTATTCGAGCATCTGCAAAAATTTCCTGCCAGCCGATTACCGCAAGTCTGCCGCCGGCCACCGCATCGTCCAGAGCGTCCTGATCGAAGGCGAATGGAACCCGGCCGATCCACTCGGCGAAGTTAACTGGGTCGAAAAGATAGCCGCCGCCAGCGGCTTGCCCAGTGCGATGGCCGGCCAGGCCTGGCTGGACCGCGACGATATCGACGAGGTATTGGCCGGCCACGCCCGCAGCCCGCTGGTGAGAAGTGTACGGCACAAGCCGCGCGCGCTGCCGCGCCAGGATTATCGCAACGATTACAGCGCGCCGGGATCGATGCGCTGTCCGCGCTGGCTGGACGGTTATGCAAAACTGGCGCGCCACGATCTCATGTTCGAATTGCAGGTGTTCTGGTGGCACTTCGCCGAAGCGGCCGAACTGGCGCACGCCTTCCCGCACACCACCATCATCGTCAACCATACCGGTCTGCCGTCGGACCGTAGCGAGGAAGGGCTTGCCGCCTGGCGCGCCGCGCTGGTACTGCTGGCGCGCGAAGACAATGTGCACCTTAAAATTTCCGGCATCTGCGTGCCGGGCCGGCGCTGGAGCGCGCAGTTGAATGGCGCCGTGGTGCGCGACGCGATCGCCATCTTCGGCGTCGAACGCTGCAGCTTCGCCAGCAATTTTCCGGTCGATAGCCTGCACGCCAGCATGGACGAAATCTATGCCGGCTTCAAGGAAATCTGCGCCCACATGGAACCGTCCGACCGGCTCAAGCTATTTCACGACAACGCCATCCGCATCTACCGCTTGTAACTCTCATCGAACCATCAAGGAAAAAAACATGAAACAGAACTATATCGACGGCGCCTGGATAGACGGCGCGAGCGCCACACCTAACGTCAACCCGTCGGACACGTCGGACGTCATCGACCTGTATGCCCAGGGCGACGCCGCCCAAACGCGCGACGCGATCGCAGCCGCCAGCCAGGCCGCGCGCGGCTGGGGCCTGTCGACGCCGCAGGTGCGCGCCGATGCGCTCGACACCATCGGCAGCGAAATCCTGGCTCGCAAGCAGGAACTGGGCACGCTGCTGTCCCGCGAGGAAGGCAAGACGCTGCCCGAGGGTATAGGAGAGGCGGCGCGCGCCGGCGCCATCTTCAAATTTTTTGCGCAGGAAGCCTTGCGCCAGAAAGGAGACAAACTGGCCTCGGTGCGGCCCGGCCTGGACGTCGAAGTCACGCGCGAACCGGTCGGCGTGGTCGGCATCATCGCGCCGTGGAACTTCCCGATCGCCATCCCCGCCTGGAAGATCGCTCCGGCGCTGGCCTTCGGCAACGCCGTCGTCATCAAACCGGCCGAACTGGTGCCCGGCAGCGCCTGGGCGCTGGCCGAAATCATCAGCCGCGCCGGTTTGCCGAACGGCGTATTCAACCTGGTGATGGGACGCGGCAGTGAAGTTGGCCAGGCGCTGCTGGACGACCGGCGCGTCAACGCGATCAGTTTTACGGGTTCGGTCGGCACCGGCGCCAGGGTGGCGCAGGCCGCCATCGGCCGCATGGCCAAGGTACAGATCGAAATGGGCGGCAAGAACCCGCTGGTCGTGCTGGACGACGCCGATCTCGCCAATGCCGTGCATTGCGCGATCCAGGGTTCGTTCTTCTCGACCGGCCAGCGCTGCACCGCGTCGAGCCGATTGATCGTCGAAAAAGGCATTTATCCGACCTTCGTCGCCGCGCTGGAAGAAAAACTGCGCGCGCTGAAAATCGACCACGCGCTCAAGGCCGGCACCGACCTCGGTCCGGTGGTCGACGCCCGCCAGTTCGAACAAGACCTGGACTACATCCGCATCGGCCGCGAAGAAGGCGCGCGCCTGGTATGCGGCGGCGAAGCGGTGCAGCGCGACACGCAGGGCTTCTACCTGACGCCGGCCCTGTTCGCCGACTGCGACAACGACATGCGCATCAGCCGCGAAGAAATCTTCGGCCCGATCGTGTCGACCATCCCAGCCGACAATTACGAACACGCGCTGGCGCTGGCCAACGATACCGAATTCGGGCTGTCCAGTGGCATTTGCACCACATCGCTGAAACATGCGACCCACTTCAAACGCCACGCCGACGCCGGCATGGTGATGGTCAATGTGCCGACCGCCGGCGTCGATTACCACGTGCCGTTCGGCGGGCGCAAGGCGTCGAGCTATGGCGCGCGCGAACAGGGAAGTTATGCGGCGGAGTTCTTCACCACGGTAAAAACAGCGTATTGTGGATGACACGCTGGCGTTTCACCTTTTCGACTTATAAAAAAACAGGAGATTGCAAATGAACAGACGCACACTGCTGGCGGCCACGGGCCTGATGTTTGGCATGTTGTGGCAAGGCGGCGCCGGCGCGGCCGAGAATCACGGCAGCAAGGATGAGGCGGTGGCCATGGTCAAGCAGGCGGTCGACTACCTGAAGAAAAATGGCCGCGACAAGGCATTTGCCGCCTTCAGCGATCCCAAGGGACAGTTCGTCGACCGCGACCTGTATGTATCCGTCTTCAGCATGGACGGCGTCAGCCTGGCACACGGCGCGAACAAGAAAATCATCGGCAAGAACATGATGGAATACCGCGACCCGGACGGCAAATATCCAATCAAGATGGGCCTGGAAATCGCCAAGACCAAGGGCAGCGGCTGGTATGAATTCAAGTTCCTCAACCCGGTCAGCAAGGAAATGCAGGACAAGGCGGTCTACGTCGAGCGTTATGAAGATATCGCGCTGTGGGTCGGCGCGTATAAAAACTAGCGGCCGGCGCCGTTAATCCCATTAAATAAAGCCACAGACCGTATATCTGTCATTCCTCCCATTGGGAGAAATGACTTCCCGCGCAGGCGGGAATCCATAGCACCTATCCATTCTTCTATAAGCGGCGCTGGGCAGGATGCGAAGTATGGATTCCCGCCTGCGCGGGAATGACAGAGTTGGCGCTGACTTAACGGTGTCAGATCGATGCCGTTTCATTTTTCCTGCTGGACGCGTTCCAACAGAGTCGTGCGGAAGTCCGCCACCAGCGGGCGCAAATTGATGCGGTGCCAGGCCGCCCACAACGGTGTGCGGTAGGCAAACCAGGGCAGTTCGCGCAATACCACGCCGGCCGGTGCGTGGTGGCGCAAGCTGCGCTGGATCACGGCCATGCCCAGGCCGGCCGCCACCAGGCCGAGCGCCGTCAGCGGTTCGCCGGCTTCCATCCGTATGTCCGGCGTAAAACCGGCACGCGCGCAGGCAGCGATGAAGACATCATGTTTCAACTCGCCTTCCCTGTGCTGCACGGCGATCCATTCCTGTCCGTCCAGGTCGGCCGGCGCGATGACGGCACGCTCCGCCAGCGCATGCCGCTCTGGCAACGCCAGCAACATCGGATCGTTCAGCACCTGCGCACAGGCGAGGTCCGCATCGTCCGCCGCCGGCGGCTCGCACACCAGGGCCAGGTCCAGGCTGCGCTGGCGCAAGCCTTCCAGTTGTTCGGCCGAACGCAACTGGTAAAGCGCGACGTGGACCGCGGGCCGGTCCTGGCGCAGCGCGCGCAAGGCGTCCGGCAGCACGCCCGCGTGCATGGCGTTTTCGACATAACCCAGGCACAAGCCGCCTTCCTCGCCGCGTCCGAGCCGCCTGGCCAGCGATTCGAGCCGCTTGCCGTGAGTGAGCAAGGCGCGCGCTTCGGCCAGGAAAGTGCGGCCGTCGCGCGTCAGGCGGATGCGCTGCTGGCTGCGCTCGAACAGCAGCAAGCCCAGTCGTTCCTCCAGTTGCGCGATCTGGCGGCTCAGCGGCGACTGCGAAATATGCAGGCGCTCGGCAGCGCGGCCCACGTGTTCTTCCTCGGCCACGACGACGAAGTAATGCAATTGGCGGAGATCGAGCATATCAGACCAAAAAGGACTCAAAGTAATCACATTATGTCTTGGACTGCATTAAAAGGACAAGCTATGCTGTATTCGATGCTTGCGCAAGCATCCCTTTCCTCCACAAAAGCAAGGACCAGACATGACCATCAGAGACACACTGCAGGGCAAGATCGGCTTCGGTACCGCCCCGCTGGGCAATATGTTCCGCAACATCCCTGAAGCGGAGGCGCAAGCCACCGTCGACGCGGCGTGGCAACAGGGCGTACGCTTTTTCGACACCGCGCCCTTCTACGGCGCCGGCCTGTCGGAAATTCGCCTTGGCGCGGCGCTGGCCAGGCACCGCCGCGACGACTACGTGCTGAGCACCAAGGTCGGCCGCCTGATTTCGGATGAACTGGAAGATCCCGCCAGCCGCGACCTGGGAGAAAAAGGCGGCCTGTTCGAATTCGGCCGCGCCAACAAGATGATCAACGACTACAGCGCCGACGCCACTTTGCGCTCCATCGAGGACAGCCTGAAACGCCTGGGCACGGACCGGCTGGACATCGTCTGGGTGCACGACATCGCCCAGGACTTTTACGGCGACGAGTGGCTGGCCCAGTTCGAGGTGGCCCGCACCGGCGCCTTCCGCGTGCTGACCCGCTTGCGCGAAGAAGGCGTGATCAAGGCCTGGGGCCTGGGCGTGAACCGGGTCGAGCCATGCGAATTGCTGCTGGACCTGACGGAGACGCAGCCGGATGGCTTCCTGCTGGCCGGCCGCTACACGCTGCTCGATCATGAACGGGCGCTGCAACGCCTGATGCCGGCCGCAGCCAGGCGCGGCGTCGACATCATCGTCGGCGGCCCGTACAGCTCCGGCATCCTGGCCGGCGGCAGCCACTTCGAATACCAGAAGGCGCCTCCCGAAATCATCGCCCGCGTCGAGCGCATCAAGGCCATCGCCGCGCGCCACCAGGTCGGCATCAAGGCCGCCGCGCTGCAATTCTCGCTTGCCAACCCCGCCGTGGCCGCCGCCATCCCCGGCGCCAGCCGCCCGGAACGCATTGCCGAGGACATGGCGGCGCTGCACGCGCCGGTCCCGGCCGCCTTCTGGCAGGAACTGCGCCACGAAGGACTGGTGGCTGCCGGCGCCCCGCTTCCAGCTGCACCGGCAAGCGCAACATAGCTTACATGCTGCGGCGGTACTGGCCGCCGACTTCGAACAGCGCGCTGGTGATCTGGCCCAGGGAACAAACCCGCACCGCATCCATCAGCGTGGCGAACACATTGCCGTCGTCGATCACGGTCTGCTGCAATGTCGCCAGCATGGCCGGGGCCTGAGCGGCGTGGCGCGCGTGGAAATCGGCCAGGCGCGTCAATTGCGACTGCTTTTCATCGTCGCTGGAACGGGCCAGTTCGATGGTCTGCGGCGCTTCGCTGCCGCGCGGATTGCGGAAGGTGTTGACGCCGATGATCGGTAAGGTTCCATCGTGCTTCTGGTGCTCGTACAGCATCGACTCTTCCTGGATCTTGCCGCGCTGGTAGCCGGTCTCCATCGCGCCGAGCACGCCGCCGCGCTCGGCGATGCGCTCGAATTCCTGCATCACCGCTTCTTCGACCAGGTCGGTCAGTTCGTCCATGATGAAACTGCCCTGGTTCGGATTTTCATTCTTGGCCAGCCCCCATTCGCGGTTGATGATCAACTGGATCGCCAGCGCCCTTCTCACCGATTCGTCGGTCGGCGTGGTGATCGCTTCATCGTATGCGTTGGTGTGCAGCGAATTGCAGTTGTCGTAGATCGCGATCAAGGCTTGCAAGGTAGTACGGATATCGTTGAAGTCGATTTCCTGCGCGTGCAAGGAGCGGCCCGAAGTCTGGATGTGATACTTGAGTTTTTGCGCGCGCTCGTTGGCGCCATATTTATTGCGCATCGCGATGGCCCAGATACGGCGCGCCACGCGGCCCATCACAGTGTATTCCGGGTCCATGCCGTTCGAGAAGAAGAAGGACAGGTTCGGCGAAAAATCGTCGATGTGCATGCCGCGCGCAAGATACGCTTCGACAAAGGTAAAGCCGTTCGACAGGGTAAATGCCAGTTGCGAGATCGGGTTGGCGCCGGCTTCGGCGATGTGGTAGCCGGAGATCGATACTGAATAAAAATTGCGCACCTGGTGCTGTACAAAATATTCCTGGATATCTCCCATGACCTTCAGAGAAAACTCGGTCGAGAAGATGCAGGTATTTTGTCCCTGGTCTTCTTTTAAAATATCGGCCTGCACGGTGCCGCGCACGTTCTGCAAGACCCAGGCGCGGATTTTCGCGCTTTCATCGGCATCCGGCTCGCGCCCGTTCTTCGCGGCGAAATCGCCGAGTTGCTGGTCGATCGCGGTATTCATGAACATCGCGAGGATGGCCGGCGCCGGGCCGTTGATCGTCATCGATACCGATGTCGTCGGATCGCACAGCGCAAAGCCGTCGTACAGCACCTTCATGTCGTCCAGGGTCGCGATCGATACGCCGGAATTGCCGACTTTACCGTAGATGTCGGGACGGATGGCCGGGTCGGCGCCATACAGCGTGACGGAATCGAAGGCGGTTGACAGGCGTTTCGCGTCCATGCCTGTGGACACCAGCTTAAAACGGCGGTTGGTGCGGAAGGCGTCGCCCTCTCCGGCGAACATGCGGGTCGGGTCTTCCCCTTCGCGCTTGAACGGGAACACGCCGGCGCTGTACGGGAAGGAGCCTGGCACGTTTTCCAGCATCAGGAAGCGCAGGATTTCGCCGTGGTCTTCATAGCGCGGCAGCGCCACCTTGCGGATTTTCGTGCCGGACAGCGTGGAATACACCAGGCGGGTGCGGAGTTCCTTGTCGCGGACCTGCGTCACATAATCGTCGCCGGCATAGGCGGCTTGCAGCGCGGGCCAGCCGGCCAGCAGTTTTTTCGCTTCCGGGTCGAGCTGTTCGTCGCGCACGGCGGCCAGGCGTTCCACGGCGGCGCTGTCTTCTCCGCCGGCGGCCAGCATGCGGCCGCTTTCGAGCAGGTGCTGGCGTTCGCGCGCCAGCGTCGCCTGGCGCCGCACGTGCTTGTGCCAGGCGCGCACGGTGTCGGCGATCTCGGCGAGATAGCGGCTGCGCGCCGGCGGCACGATGGCGTTCTTGCCGGACGAGTGGCGCACCGATACCGGCGCCAGCTTGCCCGGGACCAGTTTCAGGCCGTGCAGCGCCAGTTGCGGCAATAAACCCTGGTACAGCGCGGTCACGCCATCGTCGTTAAAACGCGACGCCTGGGTGCCGTAGACCGGCATGTCTTCGGGCCGCTTACTCCACAATTCCCGGTTGCGCTGGTACTGCTTGGCGACGTCGCGCAGCGCATCCTGCGAACCCTTGCGGTCGAACTTGTTGATGGTGACGAAATCGGCGAAATCGAGCATGTCGATCTTTTCCAGTTGCGACGCGGCGCCGAATTCCGGCGTCATCACGTACATCGACAGGTCCACGTGCGGCACGATGGCGGCATCGCCCTGGCCGATGCCGGACGTTTCGACGATGATCAGATCAAAACCGGTGACCTTGCAGGCGGCGATCACGTCCGGCAGCGCCTGCGAGATTTCGGAGCCGGCTTCGCGCGTGGCCAGCGAGCGCATGAACACGCGCGGGCGCAACTGCCCATCCTTGCTCCATGGCGCGATCGCATTCATGCGGATGCGGTCTCCCAGCAGCGCGCCGCCGGACTTGCGGCGCGACGGGTCGATCGAAATGACCGCGATGTCGAGCGCATCGTCCTGGTCCAGGCGAATGCGGCGTATCAGTTCATCGGTCAACGAGGACTTGCCGGCGCCGCCGGTGCCGGTGATGCCCAGCACCGGCACCCTGGCCAGGTCCGCGGCCTGGCGCAGTTGCGCCCTCAGGCCGGGCGCGTCGCCCTCGTTTTCCAGCGCCGTGATCAACTGCGCCAGCGGGCGCTGGCGCGCCACCATGTCTCCTTCCGTCAGCGCTTCGATGCGGGTCGGCGCGTAGCAGGACAGGTCGGCGTCGCACGCCTTGATCATCGCCAGTATCATGCCGACCAGCCCCAGGCGCTGGCCGTCTTCCGGGCTGAAGATGCGCGCCACGCCGTAGGCATGCAGTTCTTCGATCTCGCTCGGCACGATCACGCCGCCGCCGCCACCGAACACCTTGATGTGGGCGCCGCCGCGCTGTTTCAGCAGGTCGATCATGTATTTGAAATATTCGACATGGCCGCCCTGGTAGCTGGAGATGGCGATGCCCTGCACGTCTTCCTGCAGCGCGGCGGTGACGATGTCGTCCACCGAGCGGTTGTGGCCGAGGTGGATCACTTCGGCGCCGTTGGCCATCAGGATGCGGCGCATGATGTTGATCGAGGCATCGTGGCCATCGAACAGCGAAGCGGCGGTGACGAAGCGCACCTTGTGCAGCGGCTGGTATTCGCTCAATTTCTGGACGATGGACAGGTCGGTCATGGCGGCGTCTCTCTTATAATGGGAATGGCAGTGACCAGTATAGGAATCCCGGTCCGTGCAAGCCATGCCCAAAAAATTCAATGTCGCTGAGCGGATTTGTCATACGTACCGTGCCGCCATGCGTTAAAGTGACACGCATGGAAAAAGGCAGCATTTCTATCTATTTTGTGCATTCGGCACTGGAACCTGTACTCGAACGCGGCATCGACGCCGCCGACGTGCTGCGCGAGGCCGGATTGAGCCCGGCTTTGCTGGCGTCGCCGCAGGCGCGCGTCACGGCGCACAGTTTCAGCACCCTGTGGCTGGGCGTGGCGCGCCTGCTCGACGACGAGCTGTTTGGCCAGGATTCGCGCCGCATGAAGGTCGGCAGTTTCGCGATGCTGTGCCAGACGCTGGTGCATTGCCCCACGCTGGGCGAGGCGCTGCCGTGCATGACGCGCTTTTTCAACCTGCTGCTCGACGATTTCCAGTGCAGCGTCGACAGCGACGAGCGCCATGCGCGGCTGGTGATCCGCGACCGCCGCGCCGGTCCGCCCAGGATTTTTGGGTATGAAACGCTGCTGATGCTGCAGCACGGTGTGGCGTGCTGGCTGGCCGGGCGCCGCATTTCCGTGCTCAGCGCGGCGTTCGCCTACCCGGAACCGTCGCGCAGCGCCGAATACCAGCGCATGTATTCCGAGCAGTTGAGCTTTGACCGGGAAGCGACCTCTCTCACCTTCGACCGCGCCTGCCTGGACCTGCCGGTGGTGCAGAATTCCGCCACGCTGCGCGACTTCGTGCGCGGCGCGCCGGCCAATATCGTCCTGAAATACAAGAACAGCGGCGGCCTGGCGGCGCAGATCCGGCGCCGCCTGCGCGCCGCCGCCCGCACCGAATGGCCGGATTTCGACACATTGGCGCACAGCCTGAACAAGACGCCGTCGACCTTGCGCCGCAGGCTGGAAGACGAGGGACAGTCGTTCCAGGCGATCAAGGACCAACTGCGGCGCGATATCGCGATCGATTACCTGTGCCACTCCCGTAAAAGCGTGACCGATATCGCGGCCGAACTGGGATTCGCCGAAGCGAGCGCCTTTCATCGGGCTTTCAAGAAATGGACCGGGGCCGGGCCGGGCGAATATCGGCAGCGCATGCGGGCGAGCGGAGAGTAGCCCGGGTTTCCTGCCGCGCGCCACTCGAACATCTGGCCCTCAAGCCGCATTCGAGACCGGGATGACCGAAGCGCTATCCCGGCCCTCGGCGTCTATCAACTGGTCGAGCACGCGCCGCGCGCGGACCGCGCCGGCGTCGCCGGCCAGCAGCACCGGTTTCAGCGACCAGAAGTCGGCGTCGCCCATCATGCTTTGCTGCGCTTCGAGCATCGGCAAGTCTTCATTGGTGAACGGGACCGCCAGGCCGTCGACCTGTTCCTGCGCCAATTGGGCGCCGAAGTCTCCCATCGCTTTCGGAAAACACACGGCGAACCAGTAATGGGTGGTCTTGTCCGTCTCGGGCGCGAACAGGTGCGGCAGCGGGAAGGATTTACCCTGTTCCCGGGTGCCGCCGGTGGCCACCGCGCCGGCGTCGAGCAGCATCGAGGCCGGCGCATCCCAGCGCACGTCGATCCAGCGGTCCACCAGTTCGCCGTGCGGGAAGCCCATCGCCTGGTACAGGTAGTCCGGCATGCGCTCGGCCGTGGTCTGGCGCCGGGAAACAATCGTGTTGCCGCGCTGTTCGACGCTGGTTGCGGCTTCCTTCACGGCCGAACTGCCCAGGGTACCCGGGTGCAGGAATTCGATGTGCGACAGGTCCAGGATGTTGTCGCTCTCGAGCACATAGTTGGCCTTCGCGTGCAGGTAGCGTTTGCCGACATGGAAGTGCTCTAGGTCCATGCAGCTGAAATCCGGGATCAGCGCGGCATCGGCGCCGTCGGCGTCGCCCATCCAGATCCACAGCATGCTGTAGCGCTCGACCAGCGGATAGCTGCGCAAGACCGCTGACCTGGGAATCGTGCCATTGCCGTGCGGGTTGTGCATGCACTGGCCCTGGCCGTTGAATTGCAGGCCGTGATACGGACACTGCACGCCGCCGGCCACGCGCTTGCCCATGTGCAGCGGCGCGAAGCGGTGCGGGCAACGGTTCGACATCGCCTGCGCCACGCCATCGTCGTCACGCAAAAACAGGATCGATTCGTTCAGCAGCGTGCGCTGGAACAGTTCATCGCCCTTCACTTCGCTGTCCCAGGCGGCCGGATACCATACGTTTTTCAAAAATGCCATGCTTGTCTCCGTGGTTTGAATTCATAAATGTGAGCACCGCTCACATTTGATTATGATGGCACAATACGTTTTTTTTGACAAAGCATTTCATGAGCGATCTTCAACCCTATCACCACGGCAATCTGAGGTCGGCGCTGATCGAAGCCGCGCGCGAGGCGGTGGCGCGCGACGGGCATGAAGCGCTGTCGCTGCGGGCGCTGGCCGAAGTACTGGGTGTGGCGCGCAGCGCGCCTTACCGGCACTTCCCCGAAAAAAATGCACTGCTGGCGGAAGTGGCGAAGCTCGGTTTCGAGCACCTGGTGAAATCGCTGGCGGAGATAAGCGCCACGGCAGCCGGTCCGCGCGACAAACTGGTCGCGACCGGTCGTTCGTTCCTGGAATTCGTGCGCGGGAATCCCGAACTTTTCAGGCTGATGTATGAAGCCGGCCTGCTGCGCGACGCGGATGCGCCCCAATACCTGGCGCAGGCGCAGCGCGACACCTACATGATGCTCGACACGCTGTACGGCCAGTGGCTGCCGGAAGCGAACGCAAAACTGCGCCAGTTACGCATGATTACCCTGTGGTCGGCGCTATACGGCTATGCCAAGATTTCGCAGGCCGGCCTGCTGCAGGATTACATGACAGATGCCGTCACGCAGCAGGAGATGGAACAGGCGTTACTGGACGCGATGCTGGCCTGGCCACCGGCCGGCAACTGAAAGCGGCCGCCGGCGGCACAATGCTCACGGCCGCGCCAGCGCCGCAGGCGCATCGCGGCCGTGGCGCGGTGCCGGCGTCATCCCGGCTGCGGGATGGGCCAGCGTAAAAATGCTGACCGCGCGCGTCAGTTCGCCCGCCTGCCGCGCCAGGCTTTGCGCGGCCGCCGCCGCTTCTTCCACCAGCGCCGCGTTTTGCGCGGTGACGCTGTCCATCTTGTCCAGCGCCCGGTTGACCTGTTCGATGTCGGCGTTCTGCGCCTGGCTTGCCTTGCCTATCTCACTCATGATCGCGGTCACGCGCTGCACGCTGGCGACGATGTCCTGCATCGTCGCTCCGGCCTGGTCGGCCAGCCGGCTGCTGGCGTTGACCTTGTCGACCGAATCGGTGATCAGCTTGCGGATCTCGGTGGCCGCCGCCGCGCTGCGCTGCGCCAGGTTGCGCACCTCGGACGCCACCACGGCGAATCCCCGTCCCTGCTCTCCGGCACGCGCCGCTTCGACGGCGGCGTTCAGCGCCAGGATATTGGTCTGGAAGGCCAGGCTGTCGATGACGGCGATGATGTCGACGATGCGGTGGGAAGAGGCGTTCATTTCCCCCATCGTGCCGACCACCCGCAGCACCAGATCTCCGCCGCGCAGCGCCACGTCCGACGCGTCGCGCACCATGCGGTTGGCCTGCTCGGCGTGCTGCGCGTTCTGCTGCACCGCCGTGGTCAGTTGCGCCATCAAGCCGCCGGTGGCGGCCAGCGCCGCTCCCTGCTGCTCGGTGCGCGCGGACAGGTCCAGGTTGCCGGCGGCGATTTCTCCCGTCGCCGCCGCGATGGCGTGCGTGTTGCTGCGCACCTCGCTGACGATGTCGGCCAGCCGCGCGCGCATCGACACGATGGCGAACAGCAGGCTGCCCCGGTCGCGCGGCGCCAGCGCGATATCTCCGGACAGGTCGCCGGCGGCGATCTTGCCGGCGATGGCCGCCGCGTAGCGCGGTTCGCCGCCCAGCTGGCGCGCCAGCGCGCGCGCGATGACCAGGGAGATGGCCAGTCCCGCCAGCACCGCCAATACGCCGATCGCCATCATCAGCAGCCGGGCGTGGCGATAGGCCTGGCGCGCATGCTCGCTGGCGGCGCGGCTTTGCTGTTCTTCGTGCGCGATCATGCCGTTCAGCGCCTCCATCCAGCCTTGCTGCACCGGCTGTACCTCGCGCGTCAACAATGTAAACACCTGGTCGCCCTGGCCGGCGCGGGCCAGTTCGATGGCGCCGGCGATCAGTGGCTGCGCGGCGGATTCGAAGCGGGCGACGCGCATGACCATTTCGGCATCGTCCGCGCCTTGCAGCGCCGCCAGGCCGGCCTGCGCCTGCCGGTAGCGTTGCGCCTCGCGCGCGATGCGGCGCTGCTCGTCTTCCATTTCGGCCGGCGCGCCGACCAGCGCCAGGTTGCGCAGCGCGATCATGCGTTCGTAGACGGAATCGCGCATGGCGGTCGCCAGGCGGATCTTGACGGTGTTGCTGTCGGTGATCGTGTCCATGCGGCGCTGGTTGGCGGCCATGCTGCCGATGCCCAGCAGCGTCACCGCCAGCAACAGCAGCAGCACCAGACCGAAGCCCAGGTACAGGCGTGCGCCCATGCTCATCGTGCGTAATTTCATTGCGTCTCCCCTTATATGCACGTCCGGCTCTGGCGGCCGGATCGTTATCCTTGCCGGTTTGCTGCGGATGCGGACATGGCGCGCTCGATCAGCGCGGCGGCCGAAGCGTCGCTGCGGAAGCCGATCGCGCGCGCGGCGGCGGAATCCAGCGGCGGCTGGCGTCCGAATGCCGCTTCCAGCGCTTCGTCCGGTTCATAGACGACCAGTTCGCGGCGGTCCACGCCGTAACGCGCGGCCAGGCCGTCGACAATGTCGGAAATGGCCAGGCGCAGCACCGGCAGCGTGTAGGCGCGCCGCTGCGCGGTTTGCTTTTCCGTGAGATTCGCCGCGTGCAGCAGGTTGTCGACGCAGCAGCCGACCGACATCCACCAGGCCGTCGCCTGCGGCGAGACCGGGCAGATAAACCGTTCACCGGCAGCCAGGCGCCAGAAGATGTCGCTCATGAAGGCCGACAGCAACCCGGACGCCACCGGCGGACGCGCGACGATGCCGGGCAGGCGCACGATGCGGCCGTCGATCCAGCCGCGCCGGCTGTAATCCTCGATCAGCACTTCGGTCGCCAGTTTATGGGCGCCATAACTGAGGCCCGGTTTCATCGGCGTACCATCGTCGATCAGCGCCGGCATCGGCGCGCCGTACACGGCCACCGTGCTGGCGAACACCAGCCGCGCGCCCAGGCCTTGCAGGCGCAGCCGCTCCAGGATGGCGATGCTGGCCTGCAGGTTCACAGCCAGGCCGAGTTCATAATTCTTTTCGGCGGCGCCGCCGGGGACGCTGGCCAGGTGGAAGACATAGGCCATCGGCAGCGAGAAGGCCGCGTCCAGCGTGGCGCAATCGGCGATGCTGCCGGCCACGCGGCGCACGCGCGGGTCTTGCGGCAGGTCGTCGAAGCCGACATCGACCAGCGTCAGCGTCGAGAACGGGCGCGCGTTCGGGCTGGTGCGGCCCAGTTCCAGCAGGCGCCGCACCAGGTTCTGGCCGACAAAGCCGTTGGCGCCGGTGATCAGGATGTTCATGCGTCCTTCCCTGTGCCGGACGGCACCATGCGGTGATCGATGGCGCCGAA
This sequence comes from Pseudomonadota bacterium, assembly GCA_040389645.1. Taxonomy (GTDB): domain Bacteria; phylum Pseudomonadota; class Gammaproteobacteria; order Burkholderiales; family Burkholderiaceae_D; genus Rugamonas. Next base: position 27,771 of record JAZJZT010000090.1, read on the forward strand.
CACGGATTGTCCTTGCGCGTCGCATACCTCGAAGCGCAAGCGTTCGCCGAAACGCAGGAATGGCGTGACCGCTTCGCCGTTTTCGATGGTTTCGATCGCGCGCCGCTCGGCCAGGCAGGCCGACCCGACTTCCTTGTAATTTCGGCTCGACACAGTGCCGGAACCCAGTATCGTGCCGGCGCACAGGTTGCGGTTGTAGGCCAGGTGCGACACCAGTTCGCCAAAACTGAAATCCATCTCGCGACCGTTGGGGTTGCCGAACCATTCGCCGTTGCGCTCCACCCGCATGTCCAGCGCAATGCGGCCGTCGGCCCAGGCTGCGCCCAGTTCGTCCGGCGTGACCGCCACCGGGCTGAAGGCGGTGGCCGGCTTGGCCTGGATGAAGCCGAAACCCATGCTCAATTCGCGGAATAAGTGGGCACGCATGCTCATGTCGTTCAGGATCATCAGCAGCTTGATGTGGCCGAGCGCGTCGGCGGCACCGGTCCCCATCGGCACGTCGTCCAGCACGGCGACGAATTCGCCTTCGAAGTCGGCGTTGTCGGCCTGCGTCGGGAAGGGATAGTCGTCGCAGGGGCCGAGAAAATCGTCGCCCTGGCGCTGGATCAGGATCGGCACGCCGGGCGTCTTTTTGACAGTCAGTTTATAGGCTTGCTCCATGATGTCGCCGTGGTTCATAAAGGCGGAAGCGTCGACGAACTGGTAGGCGCGCGGGAATGGCGCCGCGGCGGCGCGCGGATCGAAGGCGAAGCTGCCGGTCACGTCGCCCTCGTTGAGCGCATCGTAACGTGCGCGCAGGCGGGGTTCCAGTTCGGCCCAGTTTTCGATGGCGGCCTGCATGGTCGCGGCCAGCGGCGCGGCGCTGACGGCGCGTTGCAGGTCGCGCGAGACGATGAGCAGTTGGCCATCGCGGCTGCTGTTTTTCAGGGTGGCGAGTTTCATCTTTTGGGCTCCAGGTAATTCAGGACAGTGGATAATGCCATTGAGTCAGCGCCAAATCTGTCATTCCCGCGCAGGCGGGAATCCCATTTCGTTGCGCCGTCCGTGACACAAATGGGATTCCCGCCTGCGCGGGAAGTCATTCCTCCCGGGGGGAGGAATGACAACGCTATAGTCTGTGGCTTAACTTGACGGCATTCGGGACAGTGGTGGCAGCAACCGGCACGCGCCGCGCGCCGGGCAACAGGAAATAGGCCAGCGCCGGGATCAGGATCATCGCGCCGAGCATGTTCACCAGGAACATGAAGGCCAGCAGGATGCCCATGTCGGCCTGGAACTTGATCGGCGAGAAGGCCCAGGTGGCCACGCCGATGGCCAGCGTGAAGCCGGTCAGCATCACGACCTTCCCCGTGAACAGCAAGGCGCGGTAATAAGCCTGCGACAGGCTCATGCCTTCGCGCATGCGACCCAGCACGACGCTGAGGATGTACAGCGCGTAATCGATGCCGATGCCGACGCCGAGCGCCACTACCGGCAATGTCGCGACCTTGACGCCGATGCCCAGAGAGACCATCAGCGCCTCGGCCAGGATCGATGTCAGCACCAGCGGCAGTACGGCCACCAGCACCGCGCGCCACGAACGGAAGGTGATAAAACACAGCAGCACCACCGCGCCATACACCAGGAACTGCATCTGGTACCACGCCTGTTTGACGACGATATTGGTGGCCGCCTCGATGCCGGCGCTGCCGGCGGCCAGCACGAAGCGCACGTCGGCGCTGTCGTTCTGCGCAGCGAAGCGTTCGACGTGATTGACCAGGCGCGCCAGCGTGTCGGCCTTGTGGTCTTTCAGGTAGGCGTACACGGTGAGCAGGCCGCAGGATTCGTTATACAAACCGCGCGGCGCGCCGGCCGTGACGGTATTGAGCATGTCCTGGTTGCGCAGCAGTTCATACCATTTCGGGTTGCCCTCGTTCAGGCCCGTGAGCACGCGCCGGTTCAGCGACGCCAGCGTGCTGACCGATTCCACGCCGTCAAGCTGGCGCAATTCCCATTCCAGCGCGTCGACACGGCGCAATACATCGTAGGCGGAACAGCCACCATCGTCCGGCGTCTTGACCATCACCGCGAACACGTCGCTGCTGGCGCCGTAATGCGTGTTCATGAAGGCGACGTCCTGGTTGTAGCGCGAGTTCGGGCGCAGTTCCGGCGCGCCGGGATCGAGGTCGCCTATTTTTAATTGCAGGCTCACGACAAAGCCCGCCACGGCCAGGGCCAGCGCGCCGGCCACCGCCACGCCGGCCCAGCGGCGCTGCGTGAACAGGTCGAGCGCGGCCCATACCGGCGCCTTTTTGCCATCGTGCCGTTCCGCCGCTTCCGCGCTCAGGCTGCGCGCGGCGGCCGTGGCGGAAACGCCGGTATAGGACAGCAGGATAGGCAGCAGGATCAGGTTCGTGAAAATCAGCGCGGCCACGCCGATGCTGGCGGCCACCGCCAGTTCGCGAATCACCTGGATATCGATCACCAGCAGCACCGAGAAACCGACCGCGTCCGCCAGCAAGGCTGTCAATCCGGCCAGGAACAGGCGCCGGAACGTGTAGCGCGCCGCCACCAGCTTGTGCGCGCCGCGGCCGATGTCCTGCATGATGCCGTTCATCTTTTGCGCGCCGTGGCTCATGCCGATGGCGAAGATCAGGAACGGCACCAGCATCGAATAGGGATCGAGCGCGTAGCCGAGCGTCGGCAGCAAGCCGAGTTGCCACACCACCGCGATCACCGAACTGACGACCACCAGCAGCGTGGAACGGATGCAGCGGGTGGACCAGTACACCATGACGGCAGCGATCGCGATCGCGATGCCGAAGAACAGCAGAACCTGCTGCAAGCCGTCGATCAGGTCGCCGACCAGGCGCGCGAAGCCGGTCACGTGCAAGCGGATGTGCGGGGTCTGGTACCGGGCCTGGATTTTTTCCAGCGCGGCCGACAGCGCCGCGTAGTCGATCGGCTTGCCATCAGCGTCGCGCGCCAGCAGCGGGACGTAGATCACGCTGGAACGGCTGTCCAGCGCAACGATCTGGCCTATTTCTCCGGAACGGGCGACGTTCGTCTGCAGCTTGGGCAGGCTGGCGGCGGTGGCATCGTAATCTTCCGGGATCACCGGGCCGCCCTCCTGGCCCTCTTCCGTCACGCCGACCCAGCGCGTGTTCGGGGTCCACAGCGATTTCATGAAGGCGCGGTCGACGCCGGGAATCAAGAACAGTTCGTCGTTGACCTTGCGCAGCGTCTCCAGGTAGGCGACGTCATAAATGCTGCCGCCTGTGTTTTCGACCACCACGCGCACGGCGTTACCCAGGCCGCTTAACTCCTTCTGGTATTTCAGGTAGTTGGCAATATAGGGATGGCCGGTCGGGATGGTCTTTTCGAAGCTGGCGTTCAGGCGCAGCTTGCCGGCCTGGAAACCGAGCAGCACCGTCACGATCGCGCACAGCAGCACCACCAGCAGGCGGTGGTTGAACAGCAGGCGCTCGACGAAGGAGCCGGATTTTTTTTCGAAATGGGCCAGGTCGGTGATGATCGGCTGGCCGGTGTCTTTGGATGACATCATAAGGAACCCCTGGTGGCCGGGATGCGGATCGCACCGAACATGCTGACGGCGACGATAACGCCGTCGGGCAGCAGACATGCGTCGTGCAGCGGAGGTAACGCCGGGCCGGGCAGCAGGCGTAGTGCATTGCTGCCGGCGTCGCTGCTATACAAATGGCCGGACTGGCTGGCCAGCATCGCATTGCCGGCGCCGGTGGAGGCGACGGACGTGAAAGATACCGGCGGCACGCCTTCCAGCCTGGTCCAGCTGACTCCCCGGTCGGCCGAGCGGTAGGCGTTGCCGCGCAGGCCGGCCAGCACCACGTCGCCGGACGGCAGCAGCGCCACGCCGAACAGGCTGCCCTTGTACGGGCTGGCCAGGCGCTCGAAATTGCGGCCGCCATCGACGGAGCGCAACAGCGTGCCCTGCTCGCCGGCGATATACATGATGTTGGCGTCGGCCGCCACGGCGTACAGGTGGAAGGCTTTCGGGTTGTCCAGCCGCTCCAGCAAAGGCGTCCAGGTCTTGCCGCCGTCGGCCGTCTGGAAGGCCAGGTTGTAGGCGCCGACCACGATGCCGTGCAGGTCGTCGCTGAAATGCAGGCCAAGCAAAGGCTTGTCGGCGCCATCCTTGACGAGGCGCTGCGCTTCGCCGAGCTTAATAATGTCATCCGGCCGGGCTTCGGCCGACTGCAATGCCAGCCTGGCGGCCTGCACGCCGTCGAGCTGGCGCGACCAGGTGGCGCCGCCGTCGGCGCTGTGCAGCACCACGCCGGAATGGCCAACCGCCCAGCCCTGCTGCGCACTCGAAAAACGCACGGCGGTCAATGTGACGCTGACCGGCACGCTGGCCTGGCGCCAGCTGCGGCCATCATCGTCGGACAGCACGATCACGCCGCGCTCGCCGACCGCGACCAGGCGTTTGCCGGCGCGGGTCAGGCCGAGCAGAAAAGCCTTGGCCGGATCGCGCACCATCAGCGCCGGCCGGTTCAAGGCGTCGCCGACGCCGGCATTGGCGACCAAGCCGGCGACCTTGCCCTGCGCATGCGCGTGCCACGGCGCGCCGGCCAACAGCGCGGCCGCCAGCAACGGAATCAATTTGAAATACCTGGAATGCATCGTTTTCTCCACGAGACGGGGCGCGCCCGAAGGCGCGCTGTTCTCTTTTTATCGTTGACCTTCACCCGCCATCGCGTCCGGCGTAAACACCGTGTTGGCGTAACGCGGCATGATCTTGTACTGTTCGGCCTTCTCGTTCATCACGCCGTTCGCGTACCAGGCGCCCGAGATCAGGTCATAAAAGCCGAACTGCTGCAGCGGCGCCGTGGCCGGCAAATCCGGCATGACGGCAGGATTCGAGAACAGCGTCTTCCACAACTGGCCATTGGCATCCCAACGGTCGCCCAGCACGGCCACCCAGGTATCCTCGTCCAGGTAGTAGCGGCTTTTGGTCGCCTGGTGGCGCTTGCCGGCGGCCAGATTGGCTTCCACCACCCAGACGCGGTGCAGCTCCCAGCGGATATGGTCCGGGTTCAAATGGGTCTTGCCGATCAGTTCAGCGGCTTTCGGCTGCAGCATCTTGTTGCCGTTATAGGGAATGTAGAGTTCCTTCTTGCCGACGATCTTCCAGTCGAAGCGGTCCAGCCGGCCGGTGAAGACGTCGATCTCGTCGAAGGACGAGATGCCCGCCGTGGCGGGTGCCGGCGTATCGCAGCAGGCGATCGGCAGCTTGCGCACGCGGCGCTGCCCGGTCAGATAGACCCAGGCCTGGCTGCGTTCCGAATCCAGGTTTTCACGCCCGGTGATCGCTTCTCCGGCGCGGATCGGCGGTCCCGCGTTGAGCAGGCGGACCAGCCAGTACTCTCCCTTGAAATCGGCTGCGCCATCCTTGAAGTAATACGGCATCTGGAAATCGCCGCGCCCATCGACCGTCACCACCTGCTTGCCGTCGGCGGTGACCTGGATGCCCTTGAAGTCGGCATGCCAGTCCGAACCGCGCCAGCGCAACAGGTGGTTCCACATCGCTTCGGCGCCCGTCTTCGGAATCGGGAACGGGATGCCGCCATATGCGCCGCTCAATACCGCGCCATTCAGCTTCGCGCCGGTGGCGTTCTTCATCGTGTTGTCATACACCCATTGCGGCGCGGCGGCCGTGCGGTGGGTCGGATAGACGTCCAGCCGGTAGGTGTCCGGGTATTTTTTCAGCATCGCCCTGACGCCGTCGCTCAACTTGTCCGCATACTGTTCCGCGTTTTTCGCGGTGATCGAATACAGCGGCTTTTCGGATGCGAACGGGTCGGGACGCTTGCCGCCGTTGGTGAAACCGGGGATCGCTTCCGTCATGCCGCCGGTCCACGCCGGAATCGTTCCTTCCTTGTTGCCGGCGCGTTCGCCGCCGAGCGGGGTCAGTTTCGTTTTCAGCTGCGCCGCTTCTTCCGGCGTGGCCGCGCCGGCGGCGCCGGCCAGCAACAGCAGGCCGCAGGCCATTGCGAATGTGGTCTGTTTCATGGTAAATCTCCTGGAATTTTTAGAATGTGCGGCGCACCGAAATGGAGACGAAGTCGCGGTCCTTCAGCGACTGCGCGAAGGTCTGGTTGGCCAGGCTGACCGGCGCCAGGAACGTCCCTTGCGGACCAAAATAATGCGTGTAATTGAGGCCGATGCGCCAGGCGTCGAGGTAGATCGCGTTGACGCCGATGCTGACATCGCCGCCATGCTTGATGCCGAAGGCGCCCACCACCGAGGAATGGCCGTTCGGCGTGTAGCCCAGCGCCAGCGGCATGCTCAAGTCCACGCCGGCCAGCGCCTGGCGCCACGACGGTTCATAGATCGTGCGCAGCGACCAGGCGTTGCGCGTGCTGTTCGGATCGAGCGCTCCCGGATTTTTCGTAATGCTGGTGCGGCGGTTCCACGCCACTTCGCCGATCCAGCTGGCTTCATTCGAAATGAAGCTCGGCCCGAGCGATGCGATCCACGACAACTGCGCCTGCACCGAATTGCCGACCGCGTACAGGGGGTTGCCGGCGTTGTCGCTGCTGTTGCGCAAATCCAGCTGCGCCGTGCTTTGCAGGCCGAGATTGCGGTGCACCGACACTTCGCCCGCAAAGTTGACGTTGCCGACCGACGCGCTGGCGCTGGCGCCGAAGGTGCGGATCGCTTCATGGTAGACCAGTTGATATTGCCCGATCTGGTTCGGTGCCAACGGGGGCGACGTGAAGGTGCCGGGTTTCAGCAGCACCTGGAAGCCGCGGTCGTGGTATTGCAGCGCATAAAAGCCAAAATCGATATCGCTGTCCTGTGGCCGGTATTTCAGTTGCAGGCCGCCTTGTCCTCCGCTGCGCGCCTGCATGTCCGCTTCGCGGCCGAAGAACACGTGCATGTCGGAGCCGGGCGCATACAGCATGTTGGCGCCCGGCGCGACGAAGTCCGGCGCGATGCCCGAGAAATAGCTGCCCGCGCCGGGCAGGCGGTTTTCTTCCCAGCTGAATTTGTAGTAGCCGCCCAGCGACAGGTTCGGTGTCAGTTGCACCTGGCCGGACAGCTGGTTGTCCGGACGAATCAGTTCATTGAATTTCAGGTTAGGCACGGCCAGGGCCTTGCTCACGTCGATCGGCGCCTGACCGGCGGCGACGCCGTTCGCGCCGAAGAACAGGCTTTCTCCCCAGATCAGCGCGTGGCGGCCCAGGCGAAAAGTGACCGGCATGTCGCCCAGTTCAAGGCGGCCGGACACAAAGGCATCCAGCAATTCCGCCTTGCGGCCATTGAGTTTTTGCGTTTCACCGGCAAAGCGGTCGCGCGCCAGGCCGAAGGTATTGACGCTGTTCGGCGCGCTGTTGTTGTCGTTGGCGCCACGGTAGGAAGTGTCGTACCAGGCGGCGGCGCTGATGCGGCCGCCGAAGTTTTTGTAACTCGCGTCCAGTTCGGACAGCAGATCGAGCCGGTTCGAAATCAAACCCTTGCCGAAATTGCGGTCGCCATCGTCCTGGTTCGGATCGGCGACCAGTGCCGACGCCCGCTCCTTCAGGCGCAGTGCCGTCGAATACTTGACATTGTTATCCCAGCGCAGTTTCAGATCCGGATTGTCGGTCTCGAATTCGACCGCGTGCACGGAAACGGCCGGCGCCAGGAACAGCGCGCCGAGCAGGCCGGCCAGCAGGCGGCGCGACGCGATCAGGCGGCGTGACGCCGGCATGCGGCCCAAGCCTGTCGTTCCCGCGCAGGCGGGAACCCATACCACCTGTGATCCGCATGCATTAATGGCAAATGCACGCGGTCTATGGATTCCCGCCTGCGCGGGAACGACAGGGTTAAGCGCAGCGGTGAAAGGATTGATGCCCCAAGTCTGACCATGGCGCGACGAAAGTACAAGTGTTTTTGCGTCCAAACATATCATTATTATTGTCTCCTTCTTGTTATAAAAATCTCATTTCCAGTGCAGCAGCGGCAGGCCCGGCACCGGCGAGCGGAAATAGGGAATCGTGGTTCCCATCAGGCTGCCCAGGTACACCGTGCGCAAATCCGGCCCGCCGAAAGTCAGGCTGGCCATCCACGGCGCCAACGGTCCCCTGGCGGCGGCCATGATGGCCGGCGTCAGCGTCCTGGCCGCGAAATGGCGGTTCAATTCGGCCGTCGCTTCCGGGTTGCCGTCGTCCAGCAATTCCAGCACTTCCCCTTCCGGCGTCAGCGCGATCAGCTTGTCGCTCATGATCAAGGTCACCCACAGGTTGCCGTGGGCATCGAATGCAAAGCCGTCCGGGAAACCTTCAAGTTCTTCCGGGCCGAACACCTCGCGCTGGCCCAGCGTGCCGTCGGCCTGCACCCGCAAGCGCGAAATGCGGCGCGCATTGCTCTCGACAACGTACAGCCACTCTTCCTTCGCATCGAAGCGCATCTCGTTGGTGCCGCCAAAACCCTCGGCCACGATGCGGATGCCGTCACCGTCGATCAACGCGATATAACCGTCGAGCACACCGGCGTTGATCGAATCGGTCCACGGCGACATGCGGGTCGTGACCGACAGCCAGATCCTGCCGCGGCTGTCGCGCGTGACGAAATTGGCCTTGCCGATCGGCTGTCCGTCGATGCTGCTGTACAGGGTCTTCAGGACGCCATCGGGCGACAGCAGGTCGACGCTATCGGTGCCCCAGTTGGCGATCATGATGTCGCCGTTATCCAGTAGCACCAGGCCGTTCGGCAACGAGCCGACCGACTGCACGTAGCGGTTTTCGAAATCCGACGCGCCGGTGGCGGCCTGGTCGGGCACGATCAATCGCTGCGCGCCATCGGCCATGATTTCCATCACGCCGCCACGCGCATCGGCCACCAGCAGGCTGCCGTCGGGACGGGCCAGGATGCATTCGGGGCGCTGCAAGCCGGTGCCGATAGTCTTGATCTGATCGCGGTCGACTTGCCAGCCGATCAGGGGGTTTGCGGAAGCTTGCGTCATGGTGCGGGTTCTCCTTGCTGGATGAAGATCGAGGGGTGATCCCCTTTGTCTGCGGCCATCATATCCAGCGCCAAGCAAGCCGAAAAATCGATTGTTCCGATTGCTGCTATCGTGAAATCGGTTGGAAGAAAGACACGCGAAATGCGCCGCAAACAGTGGAATCGAATGGGCGTGCCGAAGCCGCGGCGCAAGGCGCGCCGCACAACCGAACGCACCGGGCGCCGGCGCCTATGCCGCCTCGCTATCCATGCGGACAGGTGGTTTGATCCGTGCCTCGGCACGCCCCACCTTGACGAAGCAGGCGGTGGCCACCAGCGCGACCACGGCGGTGGCAACGCCAAGACCGCCAAAACCGACACGCTGCGCCAGCGCGCCGGCCAGCGCCGGGCCGAAGGCGGAACCGGCCATCAGCATGGCCGGAGTCAGCGCCACGGCGCGCCCGCCCGGGTCCAGCCGGGCCAACAATCCGAAAAGGAATGTATGCGCAAAAATCAGCACGAAGGCATAGACACTGGCCGCTGCCGCATAAGGCCAGAAGGTGGGAGAGGCGGCGATGGTGAGAGCCAGCGCCGCCTGAACCAGCGGCGCGGTGATCGCCACGCGCACGGCGGACAGGCGCTGTTGCAGCAAGGCCGCCAGTGGCGCGGGAAGCAGGTTGACCAGGCCGATCGCGGCCAGCACCAGGTTGACATTGGCGATACCGAAGCCGCGCGTGACGCCGATGCGCTCCAAAAAACTGAAGATGATCGCCTGGTTCAGTGTCATGCACACCACGCCGGCGATCGCCAGCCTGGTGGAAACGGACATGCGCGCGGCCGGCGCGGCGCCCTCCTCGGCTTCGGCCGCATCGGGAAAGGCAAAACAGGCCAGCGCCGCCAGCGCCATCAAGCTCCCCATCGCGACAAACAGGCTGCTTCCACCCTGCGTGGCGATAATGCGCGGCATCACCCCATAAAACAGCACCGCGAAACCGCCCAGCGCCGCCCCCGCCATCGCGAACAGCCGGTGCGGATTGGGACTGCGCCCGATGGTGCCGTGCGTGATCGACAGGCCACAACCGGCGCCCAGGCCGGCCAGCGCGTGCAGCGCCAGCATCACACCGCGCTCGCCGCTGGCCGCGGCAAGAAGGAAGGCCGCCGCCGACACGCCATAACCGGCGATGGCGATCATGCGACGCGGCAGGCGCATGAAACGCGGCGCCAGCAACAGGCTGGCAGCCACCACGCCCAGCAGAAAAAGCGTGACGGTGAGACCGGCCTGTTCGAAATCGTAGCGATAATGCTGGACCAGCGTGCCGACCCAGACCGGCAAGGCCACCAGGTCGATCATGCCGGCCACGTGGGCGACCATGACGACGGCCCTGCCGCGCGTGCTGTTTAAAAGTGCCATCGCATGTCTCCTGTATTTTTGTACAGGCGACAATAGCAGCGGCAATTTCGGAAGTAAAAACGCATTTGCCGGGGCCAGGTATCGCGGTTTGCGATACCTGGACGCTTCGAGCCGGCAGGCTGCGCGCAGCCTAGTGCTTCAACTGCGACGCATATTTGCGGCAATGCTCCAGGTAGCCGGCTTCGTGGCTGGCCAGCAGGTACACCACGCTTTTCCACAGCCAGTCCGGCGCGGCGCCGGTCTTGCCGGCGCTGGAACGCAAATCCGCCAGGAAGCTGCGGCGCGTATCGGCATCCATTTGCGCGGCATGCGCCTGTCCAACCACGTAAGCGAGATAGCGCGCCGTGCGCGTCGCCTGGTCGACGCTGAGCATGTCGATTTCCAGCTTCAAATCCTGTGGCATCAATTCGCGCACCACCACGCCACGGCCAAGGAAGCGCTGCGCCAGCATGCGCTCGCCCAGCGCCGGCGCCAGGCTGAACGCGCCCGTGCGCACGCGCCGCGCATTATCGCGCGGCATGCTGACGCGCCGGTAACGCGGAGACGACGCCTGCACCGCCTCCTTGATGTCGATCAGGCACTGGTCGTTCTCGCCAACGCCGACCAGTACCGCGTACCGCAGCAAGCCGAGCGAACTGCACCCCTTCACCCAGTAGGCCGCGTCCAGCATCCGCACCGGCGTGTCACGCTCGCGGCCCTTCAGCAGCGTCACCAGTTCGATCAGCTCGGGACTCTGGCACAGCGCGGCAATACCTTCTTTTTCGGCGACGGACAATTGCCAGAAATTGCGTCCCAGCGGGATGCTCGGCGTGGTATCGACGATACGCTCCCTGGCCAGGTGCTTCCATGAGCGCTGGTTCGCGCGCATCACCGCCATTTGCGCCACCTTCGGCATGGCCACCTTGACTGTATCCGCGTCCGGACTGAAAGCGGCGGCATAGCCATCCAGCAGATGTTCCAGCATGCGCGCGGTGACCACGCCGGGCAGCAGGGAATTGCGCGCCGCCGTGGCCAGCGACAGCGCCAGGCGCACCAGGTCGTGCAGCGGATTGCCGATGGTGGCCTGGTCGAAGTCGCGCATCTGCATCGTCACATTACCGGCGCCGTCGGCCAGCGGCCCCAGGTTGCCGAGATGGCAGTCGCCGCAGATCCAGATCGGCGGTCCCTTGGGCAAGGCGTGGCCACGGTGGCTTTGCAGCCACTCGTAATAGCGGATGGTATTGCCGCGCACGAAAGCATGCGGCGAGCGCGCCATTTTTTCATTGCGCCGTTGGATCAGCAAGTCGTGGCGCGCGTCGGGGGTGGGCGTTTTCAAGGTGGCTCCAGTGGCAGTTTGAGCCAATGTAGCGTACTTGATCCGGCTGCACGGTACGGTCACGCACCAAGGTGCGTCAGGAATATGGCCGTTTTGGCAAACAGAACGTTCTCTAGGGGACCTCGAATTACTGGCAATCCGAGGCATGGCGCTAAAAAATAACGGCGC
>JAZJZT010000091.1:0-31883 GCA_040389645.1 Pseudomonadota bacterium
CGGCAAGGTGCGCATCCTGATCCCGATGCTGGCGCACGCCTTCGAGATCGACCAGTCGCTGGCGATGATCGAGCAGGCCAAGGCGCAATTGCGCGAAGCGGACATCAAGTACGACCTGACGGTGCAGGTCGGCGCGATGATCGAAATCCCGGCCGCCGCGCTGGCGCTGCCGATGTTCGTCAAGCGCATGGATTTCCTGTCGATCGGCACCAATGACCTGATCCAGTACACGCTGGCGATCGACCGGGTTGATTATGAGGTGGCGCACCTTTACAATCCCCTCCATCCCGCAGTGCTGCAACTGATCGCCATGACCATCTCGGCCGGCCACAAGGCCGGTATCGGGGTCGCCGTGTGCGGCGAGATGGCCGGCGACGTCAAGCTCACGCGCCTGTTGCTGGGCATGGGCTTGCGCGAGTTTTCGATGCATCCGGCGCAGCTGCTGTCGGTCAAGCAGGAAATCCTCGGCAGCGACCTGGCCCTGATCGTGCCGCAGACCCGCAAGGTGCTGCGCGCGATGGAGCCCGGCGCCATTGCCGACGCCGTGCAAGCCTTGCAGCGAATGTAACGGCACTGTGGACAAGCAAGCCTGCGGAACCCATCCTCGCGGTTCCGCATCGATTATTGGCCCGTGGGGCCGCGCAACATCTTAATTATCCGTATAACCCATGCCCTCCATCGGAATCGTATCGCCGAAAACCATGCATTTCGCGCAGCCGCTGCCGCTGCAAAGCGGCGCCCAGCTGCGCGACTACCTGCTGATGTATGAAACCTACGGCACCCTGAACGCCGACAAGTCGAACGCGGTGCTGGTGTGCCACGCCTTGAACGCGTCCCACCACGTGGCCGGCGTGTATGCCGACCAGCCGAAAAACGTCGGCTGGTGGGACAACATGGTCGGTCCCGGCAAGCCGCTCGACACCGACAAATTCTTCGTCATCGGCGTCAACAACCTCGGCTCGTGCTTCGGCTCGACCGGCCCGATGCACATCAATCCCGCCAGCGGCAAGCCGTACGGCGCCGCCTTCCCCGTCGTCACGGTGGAAGACTGGGTCACCAGCCAGGCGCGCCTGGCCGATGAACTCGGCATCAAGCAGTTCGCCGCCGTCATGGGCGGCTCGCTGGGCGGCATGCAGGCGCTGGCCTGGGCCATCATGTTCCCCGAGCGGCTGCGCCACTGCATGGTGATCGCGTCGACCCCTAAACTGTCGGCGCAGAACATCGCCTTCAACGACGTCGCGCGCCAGGCCATCCTGAGCGACCCGGATTACCGCGGCGGCGATTTTTACGAATACGGCGTGGTGCCGAAGAACGGCCTGCGCGTGGCGCGCATGATTGGCCACATCACGTATCTGTCGGACGACGACATGGCCGCCAAGTTCGGCCGCAAGTTGCGCGACGTCGCGCTCAGCGGGGACTATAAATTCGGCTTCGGCATCGACTTCGAGATCGAATCCTACCTGCGCTACCAGGGCGACAAGTTTTCCGAATACTTCGATGCCAACACGTACCTGTTGATCACCAAGGCGCTCGATTACTTCGACCCGGCGCGGCATCACGGCGGCGACCTGGCCAAGGCGCTGGCCGGCACCAAGGCGAAATTCTTCCTGGCCTCGTTCAGCACCGACTGGCGTTTTTCGCCCGAGCGCAGCCGCGAGATCGTGCAAGCCTTGATCGGCAACCGGCGCGAAGTGACCTACGCCGAGATCGACGCGCCGCACGGGCACGACGCCTTCCTGCTGGAAGATGCGCGTTACATGAACATGGTGCGCGCCTATTACGAGCGGGTGTGGGCCGAAACGGACAGCGCGCCGCAGGGCGCCGTCCGCAGCAAGGAGTACGCATGACTTTCGACGATTTGAGCAGCGCCCGGCCTGATCTGGCCTTCATTGCGCACTGGGTACCGAAGGGCGCGCACGTGCTGGACGTGGGCTGCGGCGACGGCGTGATGCTGGAGTACCTGCAAAGCGACAAGCAGTGCAGCGGTTACGGCATCGAGATCGCGGACGACAAGGTCCTGGAAAGCACGCGGCGCGGCGTGCAGGTGGTGCAGCAGGATATGGAGAATGGCCTGGCGCTATTCGGCGACAAGTCCTTCGACACGGTGCTGTGCCTGTCGTCCCTGCAGATGATGAAGCATGTCGAAGCGCTGCTGCGCGACATCGCCCGGGTCGGCAACGAGGCGATCATCTCCTTCCCGAATTTCGCCTACTGGCCGCACCGGGTGGCGCTGTTGAAAGGCCGCATGCCGGTCTCGAAATCGCTGCCCTACCAGTGGCACGACACGCCGAACGTGCGCTGCGCAACGATCAAGGATTTCCAGGAATTGGCCGAAGAGGTCGGGCTGGAAGTGATCGAATGCGTGGCGCTGGCCGAGGGAAAAATGGTGAATTTCCTGCCGAACCTGCGCGGCGACCTGGCCGTGTTCAGGCTGCGCAAGAAGGCGGCGCATTGAGGGCGCGTAAGGACAGACGGCGCGTGGTGTTGTGGTGAACGCGCCGCAGCCGGCCTGGCACACTTACCTGAACGGCCGCATGGCGGCCGTGCTGTTTCTCGGCTTCAGTTCCGGGCTGCCGCTGTACACGCTGCTTTATTTGAGCCAGGCCTGGCTGGCGAAATCCGGCCTCGATTTGAAGGCGCTTGGCCTGTTCGCGGCCGTCACCTTCCCGTACACCTTCAAATTCCTGTGGGCGCCGTTCATGGACCGTTACAGCATTTCGATGCTGGGACGGCGGCGCGGCTGGATGGCGCTGACGCAGCTCGGCCTGTTCCTGTCGATCGGCGGCATGGGCATGCTCGACCCGAAGGAGCAAATCGGCATGGTCGCGCTGTGCGTGGCGGCCGTGGCGTTGCTGTCGGCCAGCCAGGATGTCGTGGTCGACGCCTACCGGCGAGAGATCCTGTCCGACCGCGAACAGGGATTGGGCGCGGCCGTCATCGTCAATGCCTACAAGGCCGCCGGCCTGGTGCCCAGCGCGCTCGGGCTGGTACTGGCCGACAGCTTGCCGTGGCAGACCGTGTTCTGGATCGTGGCCGCCTTCATGCTGCCGGGACTGGCCTGCACCCTGCTGACGAAAGAGCCGCAAGTGTACGGCGAGCCGCCTAAAAACCTGCAACAGGCGATCGTGCTGCCGTTCCGCGAATTCATCTTGCGCGACGGCTGGCGCAAGGCGGCGTGGATCGTCAGTTTCATCTTGCTGTATAAAATCGGCGACAGCATGGCCACCGCGCTGTCGACCAAGTTCTTCCTCGACCTCGGTTTCAGCACCAAGGAAATCGGCCTGGCCGCCAACGCCACCGGGCTGTGGGCCAGCCTGGCCGGCGGCATCGTCGGCGGCGTCTGGATGGTCAAGCTCGGCATCAACCGCGCCTTGTGGGTATTCGGCGTGTTGCAGGCTGTGGCTATCCTCGGCTTCGCATGGCTGGCGCAGGTCGGCCACGACACTTTCCTCTTGTCCGCAGTGTTCGGCTTCGAAGCGTTCGCCAGCCTGGGCCTGGGATCGGCCGCGCTGGTCGCCTTCATTTCCCGCTCGACCGATCCGCGCTACACGGCCACGCAATATGCCTTGTTTTCCAGCTTGGCCGCCGTGCCGCGCACTTTCATCAATGCCTCGGTCGGCTACATCGTGGCCGGTACCGGCTGGTTCAACTTCTTTATCGTGTGCTTCGTGCTGGCATTTCCTGCGATGATGATGCTGCCGAAAATAGCTCCATGGAACAGATCCAATGAAAAAGATTAAACACCGCATCGCCTTGCTGGCGCTGGCTGCCTGCGCCGCCATGCCGGTGGCGATGGCTGAACAGGCGCAGCAGGACGGCATCCAGGTGCGTCCGCTGTCCGGCTGGCGCAACCTGGCGGACGCGCAGCAGTTCGACCAGCAAGCATTGCAGCAATATAGCCAGCTGCTCGGTCAGGCCAAGGAGAAGGGCGCGCTGATGCCGGACAGCCATCCGGAAGTGCAGCGCCTGCACGCGATCGCCAAGCGCTTGATCCCGTTCGCGGCGCGCTGGAACCCGGACGCCGCGAAATGGCGCTGGCAGGTCAACCTGCTGAACTCCCCGCAAGTGAACGCCTTTTGCATGCCCGGCGGACGGATCGCCTTCTTCAGCGGTATCCTGACGACCTTGAAACTGACCGACGACGAGGTGGCGGTCGTCATGGGCCACGAGATCGCCCACGCGCTGCGCGAGCATAGCCGCGAACAGGCCGCGAAATCGAACACGACATCGGCCGTGACGCGCGTGCTCGGTGCCGGCCTGTCGGCATATTTTGGCGTCGACCCGCGCCTGGGCGATATCGGCAGCAGCCTGCTGACCAAGGGCTTATCCCTGAAATTCTCGCGCGACGATGAGCGCGAGGCCGACCTGGTCGGTCTGGATCTCGCTTCGCGCGCCGGTTACGATCCGCGCGCCGGCATCGTACTGTGGCAAAAGATGGGGGCACTGAACAAGTCGGCGCCGCCGGCTTTCCTGTCGACCCACCCGGCCGGTGGAGAACGCATCGCCGAGATGAACAAGGTGATGGGGCAGGTGTTGCCGGTCTATGCCAGGACCAGGGGTATGACCGTGGCCGCGCTGCCTGCCTATCAAACCAACCGCTGATACAGATACGTCAAGCATGGTGAATGTCAAAGGACAGGGCAAGGCGCCGCTGCCGCTGCGCGACGGTGTCGCGCCCAGTTACCTGTGGCTGCCGGAAGGGCAGTGGAACAATATGCTGGACTTCCTGGTGGCGCGCTATCCGGCCGTCAGCGCGCCGGCCTGGCGCGAACGCATGGCGCGCGGCGACGTGGTCGACGGCGAAGGCCGGCCGCTGTCCCCGGACAGCGCGTACCGGCGCGGCATGCGCATTTTTTATTATCGCGAACTGGAACAAGCGGAAACGCCGATCCCGTTCCACGAAGAGATCCTGTTCCAGGACGAGCACCTGGTCGTCGTCGACAAGCCGCATTTTTTACCGATGATCCCGACCGGTCGCTTCCTGCAGGAGACGCTGCTGGTGCGCCTGAAAAAAAAGCTCGGCCTGGAAGACTTGACGCCGATCCACCGGCTGGACCGCGAGACGGCCGGCGTCGTCGTGTTTTCATCGAACATCGCCAGCCGCGGCGCCTTTCAATCCTTGTTCCAGAAACGCGTGGTGGAGAAGGAATACGAGGCGCTGGCGCCGCGCCTGCACGGGCGCGATTTCCCGTTTATTTATCGCAGCCGCATGGTCGATGGCGACAAGTTTTTCGTCATGCGCGAAGTCGACGGCGAACCGAATTCCGAAACCGTGATCGACGTCATCGAGCACCGGGAAGACGCGACCCTGTACCGGCTGCGCCCGCGCACGGGACGCAAGCACCAGTTGCGCCTGCACCTGTCTTCGCTCGGCATCCCGATCGTCAACGACGCCTTTTATCCGGTGGCGCTGCCGTGCAAGCAGGACGACGTGTCGCAACCGTTAAAACTGCTGGCGCGCGCGATCGCGTTTCCCGATCCGCTGACGGGGCAGGTGCGCCGTTACGAAAGCCTGCGCAGCCTGTAGCGCCAGCTTCGCGCAGCAAAGAAAAACGGCCCGTCAGGCCTGCGGCTCGATGCTCAGCACGCGGCGGATTTCATCGGTTTTCAAGCCCAGCGCCATCGGCCGGCGCACGCCCGGCAGCGCCACCACGTCATATAGCTCGTCGACCACGCCTTCCATTCTTAACCAGTGCACGGCGTCGCCGCTGCGCAAGTCGATCACTTGCAGGCCGCAGCGCGGCTCGGCATTGCGCTGTTTCAGATTCGCGTCCAGCGCCAGCCCCTGGAACGTCTTGTTGTGGCGCGGTTTCGACAGTCCCACCAGCGCGTAATCGCCATGAAAACTCAGGCCGCGCAGGTAGCCCGGGCAAAAGCAGACCGGCACGAAGCGCCCGGCATCGAGATCGGCGTAGCCGAAATAACCGGTGCCCGAATCGAGCAGCCATAATTTACCGTTGTGCCAGCGCGGCGAATGCGGCATCGACAGCCCGCGCAACACGATCTCGTTGCTGCGCACATCGATGACCACGCCGCCGTCGGCGCGGTGGTCGCGCCAGCCGTCGGCCACGTCGGACGTGCTGGTCGCCGTCACGTAGGCGGGAGAGCCATCCTGCATCGCCAGCCCGTTCAGGTGGCAGCGGTCCTCGGCCGCCAGCTTGCTGATAAACGGCGGCTGCCACAAGGGTTTGAAACTGTGCGTGTCGGACAGCGTCGCCAGGCAGCCGAACAGCGTGTTGACGAACACCAGTTTGCCGTCGACGCCGACCGCCATGTCGTGCACGTCCAGGTCGCCGGTGGTATAGGCCAGTTGCGGCAGATATAGCCGGTCGTAACCGTCCTGCCGCTGGCCGGGTTCGAACAGGTTTTCGAAGCGCCAGATTTGATACAGGGTGCTCATATACAAACCGTTGTCGCCGGCCGTCTGGCACAGGCCCATGCAGCGATTGAAGCTGCGTTCGAACACGGACAGCTCGCCGGACGGTTTCAGGCCGAGGAAAAACAGCTTGCCGATCTGGTACGTCGTCAGCGCGATCGACAGGTTTTGTTCGGCCAGCCAGGCCAGCATCTGGCGCGAGGTGCTGACTTCGAGCGACGGCGTGGCCGCCGTATCTTGATGTTCCATGAAAAGGACTCCAGGACGGGCCGGCCGCTGAGCGGCCGCCCGGGTTGGTGAAGGCGTATCGCGGCTTACGCGGTGCCGAGAGTGATGCCGGATTGGCCGACCGCCGTGCCTACCAGCAGGATCGCCGTACCCAGGTGATAGGTGTGGTAGCCGGCATTGACGCCGGTGCCGTCGTCGATCCATCCCTCGGCGGCGCTGACGCTGTCGCCGGCATTGCCGTTGATGACCAGCCGGTTGCTGGTGTCCGACAGGTTCAGCACGTCGAGCACGGTCAGCGTCAGCGTGTTGTTTCCGCTGCCGGTGAGATCGATGGTCTCGATGCCGGCGATCCTGTTGCGCAAGTTCGCCAGGTCGAGGCCGATGCCGGCGCCGGCCAATGCCAGCGTGTCGCTGCCGGCGCCGCCGTCGATGCGCTGGAAGGTGAGGTCGGACACGGTGATGATGTCGTCGCCCGCGCCGCCGTACAGCACGTCGGCGCCGCCGCCACCGGTCAGCATATCGTTGCCGATGCCGCCGACGAAGCGTTCCGCCGCGGACGTGCCGTTCAGGGTGTCGACGGCACTGGTACCGGCGTAGGTGACGGCGCCGGTGAAGTTGCCGCCGAATACCACATAGCCCGAACCGGAGTCGGTGCCGCCGTTGTCGGTCGCGTATGCGCCGACGATCAGGTCGGCGTAACCATCGCCGTTGACGTCGCCCGCCGCGCTCACCGAGCGGCCGGCATTGTCGCCCGCCGCCGCGCCGTCGAGGCGGAAGCCGGTCGTGCCATCCAGGCTGGACAAGGCGAGGGTGGAGGTGAAGCCGGAAGCTTTGCCGAACATCACGTAGCTCGATCCCGTCTCGCTGCCACCGTTGTCGGCGCCGCTTGCGCCGACGATCAGGTCGTCGTAGCCATCGCCGTTGACGTCGCCCGCCGCGCTCACCGAGCGGCCGGCATTGTCGCCCGCCGCCGCGCCGTCGAGGCGGAAGCCGGTCGTGCCGTCCAGGCTCGACAAATCGATGCTGGAGGTGAAGCCGGACGCCTTGCCGAATACCACGTAGCTCGCTCCCGCGTCGTTGCCAGCGTTGTCGGCCAAGATTGCGCCGACGATCAGGTCGGCGTAGCCGTCGCCGTTGATGTCGCCCGCCGCGCTTACCGAGTTGCCGGCATTGTCGCTCGTCGCCGCGCCGTCGAGGCGGAATCCGGTCGTGCCGTTCAGGGTCGACAGATCGAGAGTGGACGTGAAGCCGGACGCCTTGCCGAACACCACGTAGCTCGATCCCGAATCGCTGCCGTGCGGGTCGGCCCTGTACGCGCTGACGATCAGGTCGGCATAACCGTCGCGGTTGATGTCGCCCGCCGTGCTCACCGAGCTGCCGGAAAAGTCATGCGCCACGCCATCGAGGCGGAAGCCGGTCGTGCCGTCCAGGCTGGACAAATCGATGGTGGACGAGAAGCCGGACGCCTTGCCGAACACCACGTAGCCCGATCCCGAGTCGTCGCCGCCGTTGTCGGTCGCGTATGCGCCGATGATCAGGTCGGCGTAGCCGTCGCCGTTGACGTCGCCCGCCGCGCTCACCGAGAGGCCCGCATGGTCTTCCTGCGCCGCGCCGTCGAGGCGGAAGCCGGTGCTGCCGTCCAGGCTGGACAAGGCGATGGTGGAACTGAAACCGGATGCCTTGCCGAACACCACGTAGCTCGACCCCGAATCGTTGCTGTGCGGGTTGGCCGCGTTGGCGCCGACGATCAGGTCGGCATAACCGTCGCCGTTGACGTCGCCCGCCGCGCTCACCGACTGGCCGAAATTGTCGCCCGTTCCCGCGCCGTCGAGGCGGAAGCCGGTGCTGCCGTTCAGGCTGGACAGGGCAATGGTGGAATTGAAACCGGATGCCTTGCCGAACACGACATAACTCGCTCCCGAATCGCTGCCGTTCAGGTCGGCCTTGTAGGCGCCGACGATCAGGTCGGCGTAGCCGTCGCCGTTGATGTCGCCCGCTGCGCTCACCGAGTTGCCGGCATGGTCGTCCGCCGCCACGCCATCGAGGCGGAAACCGGTCGTGCCGTCCAGGCCCGACAGCGCGATGACGCTGACCGGCGTGGAAAAATTCAGCGTGCCGGCGTCGGAGATGCCGGCGAAGCCGTTGCCGCTCGTATCCTTGATGACGCCGGCCGCCAGTTGCACGTTGTAATTGCCGTTCGCATGCCAATCCGCCGACGGGTTGATCGTGACGGTGCTGCCGCTGACCGTCACCTGGCTGGTATCGGTGACGGCGATGCTGCGGCTGTCGCCCGTATCGCTGGTATTCGCGATGACGATGTAACCCGTGCCGGCGACGACGGTTTCGCTGAAGGTCAGTACGATGTTGCTGCCGACGGTCACCAGCGTCGCATTGTCGGCCGGGCTGCTCGACGACAGCGTGGGGGCGGTGCTGTCGAGCACCGGGCTCACGGCGATCGCGGACGCCGCCCGCAGCGTGGCCGCGCCATGGGTGTAGACGTTGTAGCCGCCGCTGGTGCTACCCTGGACCCAGCCGTCATCGAGAGCGATGGTATCGCCGGCATTGCCGTCGACAGTCAGGGTGTTGCCGCTGTCGGACAGGTTCAGCAAGTCGTGCGCGGTCAGCGTCAGCGTGTTGTTTCCGCTGCCGGTGAGATCAATGGTCTCGATGCCGGCTATCCTGTTGCGGAAGTTCGCCAGGTCGAGGTAGTTGCCTCCGCCCGTCACTACCAGCGTGTCGCTGCCGGCGCCGCCGTCGATGCGCTGGAAGGCGAGATCGGGCACGGTGATGGTGTCGTCGCCCGCGCCGCCATACAGCACGTCGGCGCCGCCGCCACCGGTCAGCGTATCGGCACCATTGCCGCCGACGAAGCGTTCCGCCGCTGAGCTGCCGCTGAGGGTGTCGGCGCTGTCACTTCCCCGGTAGGTGACGGCGCCGGTGAAGTTGCCGCCGAAGACCACGTAGCTCGAACCCGACTGGTCGCCGTGCGGGTCGGCCCCGTATGCGCCGACGATCAGGTCGGCGTAACCGTCGCCGTTGACGTCGCCGGCCTCGCTCACCGAGCGGCCAGACTTGTCACCCGCGCCCGCGCCGTCGAGGCGGAAGCCGGCCGTGCCGTCCAGGCTGGACAAGTCGATGCTGGCGGCGAAGCCGGACGCCTTGCCGTACACCACGTAGCTCGATCCCGAGTCGGTGAGGCTGTTGTTGGCGGTCCGGGATGCGCTGACGATCAAGTCATCGTAGCCATCGCCGTTGACGTCGCCCGCCGTGCTGACCGCGTGGCCGGCCCAGTCGGCGTTCGCCGTGCCGTCGAGGCGGAAGCCGGTCGTGCCGTCCAGACTGGACAAGTCCATGCTGGCGCCGAAACCGGAAGCCTTGCCGAACACCACGTAGTTCGCCCCCGAGTAGTCGCTGTTGAGTGCGCCGACGATCAGGTCGGCGTAACCGTCGCCGTTGACGTCGCCCGCGACGCTCACCGACCAGCCGGTGCGGTCGTCCGCGGCCGCGCCGTCGAGGCGGAAGCCGGTCGTGCCATCCAGGCCGGACAGGGCGATGGTGGACGCGAAGCCGGACGCCTTGCCGAACACCACGTAGCTCGATCCCGCGTTGGCGCGGCTGTTGTTGTCGGTTCCAGTGGCGCCGATGATCAGATCGGCGTAACCGTCGCCGTTGATGTCGCCGGCCGTGTTGACGGCGCGGCCGGAGCGGTCACCGGTGGCTGCGCCGTCGAGGCGGAAGCCGGTCGTGCCGTCCAGGCTGGACAGGGCGACGGTGGATGCGAAGCCGGACGCCTTGCCGAATACCACGTAACTCGATCCCGAACCGGTGCCGCCGTTGCTGGCCGTGCTGGCGCCGACGATCAGGTCGGCGTAGCCGTCGCCGTTGATGTCGCCCGCCGTGCTCACCGACCAGCCGGCCAGATCACCTGCTGCCACGCCATCGAGGCGGAAACCGGTGCTGCCGTCCAGGCTGGACAAGGCGATGGTGGGCGAGAAGCCGGACGCCTTGCCGAACACCACGTAGTTCGATCCCGAGTCGGTGCCGCCGTTGTCAGCCCGGTAGGCGCAGACAATCAGGTCGGCATAGCCGTCGCCATTGACGTCGCCGGCCGCGCTCACCGAGCGGCCCGTACTGTCGTCGGCCGCCGCACCGTCCAGACGGAAGCCGGTGCTGCCGTTCAGATTGGACAAGTTGGTGACGGCGTCGAAGCCTGACGCCTTGCCGAACACCACGAAGCTCGATCCCGATTGCGTGCCGTGCGGGGAGGCCGTGACTGCGCCGATGATCAGGTCGGCATAACCGTCGCCGTTGACGTCGCCCGCCGCGCTCACCGAGAAGCCCGAAGCGTCGTCCGCCGCCGTGCCGTCGAGGCGGAAGCCGGTCGTGCCATCGAGCTCCGCCAGTTCGATGCTGACCTGCGCGGAGAAATTCAGCGTGGTGGCATCGTTAATGCCGGCAAAATGGTTGCCGGCCGCATCCTTGATGACGCCGGCCGCCAGTTGCACATTGTAGGCGCCGTTCAGGTGCCAATTGGCCGCCGGGTTGATCGTGACGGTGCTGCCGCTGATCGTCACCTGGTCCGTATCGGTGACGGCAATGTTGCGGGTGTCGCTCGCATCGTTGGCATTCGCGATGACGATGTAACCCGTGCCGGCGACGACGGTTTCGCTGAAGGTCAGCACGATGTTGCCGCCGGCGGGCACCAGTCTCGCACCGTCGGCCGGGGTGCTCGATGACAGCGTGGGAGCGGTACTGTCGCTGCTGGCGCCGTCCATCGCGGTGGCCACCCGCAGCGTGGCCGCGCCGTTGGTGTAGACGTGGTAGCCGCCGCTGCTGGCGCCAGAAGTCCAGCCGGCGCCGAAATCGACGGTATCGCCGGCATTGCCGTCGACAGTCAGGGTGTTGCCGCTGTCGGACAGGTTCAGCAAGTCGTGCGCGGTCAGCGTCAGCGTGTTGTTTCCGCTGCCGGTGAGATCAATGGTCTCGATGCCGGCTATCCTGTTGCGGAAGTTCGCCAGGTCGAGGTAGTTGCCTCCGCCCGTCACTACCAGCGTGTCGCTGCCGGCGCCGCCGTCGATGCGCTGGAAGGCGAGATCGGGCACGATGATGGTGTCGTCGCCGGCGCCGCCGTAAATCACGTCGGCACCGCCGCCGCCGGTGAGCGTGTCGGCGCCGGCGCCGCCGACGAAACGTTCGATCGCCGACGTGCCGCTCAGGACGTCGGCGGCGGCGCTGCCCAGGCGCGTGACCGCGCCGGTGAAATTGCCGCCGAAGACCACGTAACTCGATCCCGAATAATCGCCGTGCGGGTCGGCCTTGTAGGCGCCGACGAGCAGGTCGGCGTAGCCGTCGCCGTTGACGTCGCCCGCCGCGTTCACCGCGAAGCCGGATACGTCGCCCGCCGCCGCGCCGTCGAGGCGGAAGCCGCTCGTGCCGTCCAGCCCGGACAGGGCGATGGTAGACGAGAAGCCGGACGCCTTGCCGAACACGACATAGCTCGATCCGGAAGCATCGCCGTGCGGGGCGGCAAGCTTGGCGCCGACGATCAGGTCGTCGTAACCGTCGCCGTTGACGTCGCCCGCCGCGCTCACCGAACCACCTGAAAAATCGCCCGCCGCCGCGCCGTCTATGCGGAAGCCGGTG
This sequence comes from Pseudomonadota bacterium, assembly GCA_040389645.1. Taxonomy (GTDB): domain Bacteria; phylum Pseudomonadota; class Gammaproteobacteria; order Burkholderiales; family Burkholderiaceae_D; genus Rugamonas. The sequence goes on from JAZJZT010000091.1 coordinate 12,248, forward strand.
CTGCCGTCCAGGCTGGACAGGGCGAGCGTGGAAGCGAAGCCGGACGCCTTGCCGAACACGACATAACTCGATCCCGAGCTGGTACCGTTGTTGCCGGCCACCCTGGCGCCGACGATCAGGTCGGCATAGCCGTCGCCGTTGATATCGCCCGCCTCGCTGACGGACATGCCCGACTGGTCGCCCGCCGCCGCGCCGTCGAGGCGGAAGCCGGTCGTGCCATCCAGGCCGGACAGGGCGATGGTGGCAGCGAAGCCGGACGCCTTGCCGAACACGACATAACTCGATCCCGAATCATTGCCATTGTTGTCGGCGCCCCTGGCGCCGACGATCAGGTCGGCATAGCCATCGCCGTTGATATCGCCCGCCGTGCTGACCGAGACGCCGGATTCGTCACTGGCCGCCGTGCCGTTGAGGCGGAAGCCGGTCGTGCCATCCAGGCTGGACAGGGCGATGGTGGCAGCGCCGGACGCCCGGCCGAACACGACGTAGCTCGCTCCCGAATTGTTGCCGTTCGGATTGGCATACTTGGCGCCGACGAGCAAGTCGGCGTAACCGTCGCCGTTGACGTCGCCCGCCGCGCTGACGGACATGCCCGCGATGTCATCGGCCGCGCCGTCGAGGCGCACGCCGGTGGTGCTGCTCAGGCTGGACAGGGCGAGCGTGGACGAGAAGCCGGATGCCTTGCCGAACACGACATAAGTCGATCCCGTGCTGTTGCTGCCGTGCCCGGGGGCGCCGATGAGCAGGTCGGCGTAGCCGTCGCCGTTGAAGTCACCCGCCGCGCTCACCGAGATGCCGGACTGTTCGCTTGCCGCCGCGCCGTCGATGCGGAAGCCGGTGCTGCCGTCCAGCCCGGACAGGGCGGTGACGGCGCTGAAACCGGACGCTTTGCCGAACACGACATAACTCGATCCCGAGTTGCTGCCGCTCGGATCGGCATATTTTGCGCCGACGATGACGTCGGCATAGCCGTCGCCGTTGATGTCGCCCGCCGTGCTGACCGAGAAACCCGACTGGTCATACGCCGCCGCGCCGTCGAGGCGGAAGCCGGTCGTGCCGTCCAGGCCCGACAGCGCGACGACGCTGACCGGCGTCGAGAAACTCAGCGTGCCGGCGTCGGCGATGCCGGCGAAATTGTTGCCTGCCACATCCTTGATGACGCCGGATGCCAGTTGCACGTTGTAATTGCCGTTCGCATGCCAGTCCGCCGTCGGGTTGATGGTCACGGTGCTGCCGCTGACCGTCACCTGGCTGGTATCGGTGACGGCGATGGTGCGCGTGTCGTTGGCGTCGTTGACGTTGGCGATGACGATATTGCCGCTGCTGGCGATGACCGTTTCGCTGAAGGTCAGCACGATGTTGCTGCCGAAGGTCACCAGCTTGGTATTGTGGGCCGGGCTGGTCGACGCCAGCGCCGGCGCCGTGGTGTCGGGCGTGATCGACGTGTGGTTGACGATGGTCTGGCCGCTCAGGCTGGCCGCGTCGTTGCCGGCCGCATCCTGGATCGCGTAGACGGCATTGCCGGCCGGGTCGGCGTAATCGACGCTGACGTTGGCGCCGACGTTGACGTCCGTCGCCAATGTCAGCGTCACCGTTTTGGCGCTGGCGTTGACGGCGACGGCGCTGACGCCGATGGTGCCGTCGCTGCCGTGCACGGTGAAGGCGCCGGTCAGCGGTCCGTGGTCGCTGTCGAGCGTTTTATCGTAGTTCAGCACCAAGGTGTGGCCGTTGACGGTGCCGCCGGTAAAGGCCGGCGCCGTGCCGGCCATGGCGAAATTCAGCTTGGTGGCGTCGGCCAGTCCCGCGTAGCTGACGCCCGTCGGTCCGAGCAGCACGCCGGACGCCATCTGCACGCTGTAATTCAAGCCGCTTTTCAGCGGGTCCGCCAGGTGCAAGGTGACGACATTGCCGCTGACGGAGATTTGCCCGTCGCCGATGGCGATCGTGCGCGTGTCGGTGGCGCCGACCAGGCGCGTATGGAGCAGGCTGTCGCGTCCCATGTAGGTCTGGGTGGCGCCGTCGCTGACGACGATGGCGCCGCTGCCGCGCGTCATGGCTTCGCTGAAAGTGAGCACGATGTCGGTGCCCAGGGCAACCGAGCTGGCGTTATCGGCGGGGGTGGCGGAAGTCAGGCGCGGGGCGCTCGGGTTGGGCATGGTCGTCTCTACATGGTGAAAAGCAGCGTCATCATGCCATGACAAAAATCATTTGTGTTTTTATAAAGGAAATTTGTATTGGTACGAAAGCAACAAAGGATGGAAGCGGCGGCGTGCGAAGACGCCGGCGCAACGCCCAATCGGCCATGATAGCCGATGGCCGGTGACGCAAAGCCGGAGAATCTGGACGTTGTCTTTAAATTGCCACGCGATGGCGCGCCGCTCATGCCGGTGCGGCGTTGCCGGCGCAGCCGGCAGGCGCCGCGCGTCAGTAGGTGACGAGGTTGATGTCGGACCCGATCAGCAGGATCATGCCGGTATCTTCGTTTTGCCAGACGTTGTAGCCGGTCAGCGATCCCAGCGCGTTGGCCAGTCCGGCCAGCAGCGTCGTATTTAAAATCGAGACCGCGCTGAAGTCGTCCGAGGTGATGTCAATGGAATTGCTGTCGTCGCCATCGATCTTCAGCACCGAATGGGCAAAATAAGTGGGCAGGCTCATCGCGCTCAGCGCGCTGCTGCCGATGTCGCCCACGGTCAGCGTGACGTTGCTGGTCAAGCCGATGGTCTCGATGTTCTTGACGTGGCCGAGCAGGTTGCCCAGCGTCAGCGACTGGCCCAGGTTCAGCGTGTCGGTGCCGCCGCCGCCATCGATCATGCCGCTGCTGGTGTTCGCGTTCAGGGTGATCGCGTCGTTGCCGTAACCGGCGTACAGTACCGTGCTGGCGCTGGCCGAGAATTCGCCGCCGTAGCCGTCGCCGATATAGATCGTATGCGCGGCAGTGGCGCTGTTGGTGCCGACGTTGCCGGCCGTGTCGGTGATGCGCAGGCCGATCGCGCCGCCTTCCGCGATCATGACGTCTTCCACTTCCCATTCGTCGGAGTCCGATTCGGCGCGCTTCCAGGTGCTGCCGTAATCGAGAGAATATTCGACGTAGTCGGCGTCGCCCAGCGTGCCGGTGAGGTCGCCTTCCAGGTCGATCGGCACGCTCAGGCCGAAATAACCCGGCAGCGACGAGGTATCGAAGGTGGCGACAGGGGCGGTCTGATCGATGGTGACGGCGTGCGACAACTCGCCCGCCAGGCTCTTGTTGTCGGTGCTGGTGTACTGGCGCACCTCGACGTCGCCCTGGGCATAGGTCACGCCATTGGCCAGCGAGAAGCTGGTGCCGCTGCCGTCGCTCCAGTGGTCGCCGCCATCGACCGTGTATTCCCAGTGGGTGGCGGTCAGGCCGCTCACCGTGACGGTGGCCAGTCTGGTGATGTGATCGCTGCTTTCCGTGCTCGGGCCGGACGCGCTGGCGCTGTCGGTGATCGACAGCGTCGGCGTGGCGGGAACGATGGTGCCGCTGGCGGTGGTGCTGAATTCGGTCAGCACCGTGTTTTTCGCGATGACGATGTTGCCGGCATCGTCGGCCAGCGCACCGACGTTCAGCGTGACGGTGTAATGGCTGGAGGCGCTGAGGTCGACGAACGGCGTGATCGTCAGCGTCTTGCCGTCGACGCTGAGCGACAGGTGGCCGGTTTCGCCGGCGATGTCCACGGAAACGTTGGTGGTGTCGTTGGTAAGGCGCACCTCGTGGAAGGCCGACAGGTAGATCGCTTCATCGAAGACGAGGGTGATGACGGTGTCGGTCGCGATGCCGGTCGCATCCTGCACCGGCGCGACCGAGACTTCGGTCGGCGTCTGCGTGTCGATCGTGACGAGCGCCGCCAAACGGCTGGTCTCGCCGCTGTTGCCGGCCGCGTCGGTGACGCGCGTGACCAGTTCATGCGAGCCATCGATCAGGGCGTGATCGAGCGTGATCGACTTGCTGGTGAAATTGATGGCGCCATAACCGTCGAAGTCGCTCGCCAGGATCGTGTAGCTGCCGGCCACCGAACCCGCGGTCAGATCGTAGATCTCGAGCCGGTCGCCCGCCACCGCGTTGAAAGACTGGCCCTGGATCGACGACACCACGCTGAAATTGAAGGTCGGCAGGTTGACGTTGGTGATGTTGTCGATGTTGCTGTGGCCGGTATCGCTGTCGGCAGTGAGGTCCGGCGCGGGCCGGTTCGCCATCGAGGCCGGCGCCGTCGTATCGATCTGGTAGCTGTGGCTGACCGTCGACGTGCCGCCCTGTTCATTGGTCAGCCTGACTTGCAAGGTGCCGCTGTTCGGCAGCGTGGTTTCGCCGTACGACCAGGTATGCGTGGTGTTGTTGACCGTCGCCGCCGACCAGCTGGTGCCGCCGTTGCTCGACACTTCGATCTTGGCCGTGCCGGACACGGTGCCGGTAAACGTGCCGGAGATGGTCTGCGTGGCGGTCTTGGTGATGAAGTCGGAATTCGACGTGCCGGTGTCGGCCGACAGGCTGAAGGTGCTGTTGAGTACGGGCGTCGCCGGTTCGGTCTCGACCTGCTGCGTATAGCTGAACGTGACGCTGTTGCTGTTGGCGGCCGGGCCGCTGTTGCCGGCCACGTCGTCCGTGCTGTTGGCCAGCAGCGTGATGTTGCCGCTGGCGGCGCCGCTCGGCGTCAGCGTCGACTGCCAGGTCAAGCCGTCGTCGGCCGTCGTGAACGTGCCCAGCGTGCCGCCGCTGACGTTGAAGCTGGCCGCGCTCACGCTCAAGACTTTTTCATTGAACGCCACGCTGAAGGCGCCACTCTGGCCGCTGCCGAGCGTGTCGTCGCTGAGGCCGATCGCCGACACTTGCGGCGCAGCATTGTCGTAGGTGTAACTGTGCGACAGCGCGCTCGAATGCAGGTGGCTGGCGTTGCTCACGCGCGCCTTCAATATATTGCTGAAGCCGACGCTGGCGGCATAGCTCCACTGGTTAGCGCTGGCGCTGGCGGTATGCCAGGTTTCGCCATTGTCGAGCGATACCTCGACGTATTCGCCGGAACCCAGCGTGCCTGAATAGGTGCCGCTGATGGTCTGGCTGGCGACATTGGTGATGAAGTCGGTATTGCTGCTGCCGCTGTCGTTGCTGATATGCAGCGAGCCGTTGACATAGGCGGACGGCGCCGACGCTTCCGAGGCGACGCTGGTGGTGAAATTGAGCTTGGTGCTGTCGCTCAAGCCGGCATAGGTGCCGCCGGCGCTGTTGTACAGCACGCCCGGACCCATCTGCACGCTGTAGGTCACGCCGTTTTTCAAGTCCGCCGCCAGGTTCAGCGTGACGACATTGCCGCTGATGCTGACCTGGCTGCTGTCGCTGATGCTGATGGTGCGCGTATCGGTGGCGCCGACCAGGCGCGTATGCAGCAAGCCGTCGCGTCCCATATAGGTTTGCGTGGCGCCGTCGCTGACGGTGATGGTGCCGCTGCCGGCCAGCACGCTGTCGCTGAAACTGAGCACGATGTCGGCGCCGACGGCCACCGTGCCCGAATTGTCGGCCGGCGTGGCGGAGGTCAGCAGCAGGGCAGTGAACGGATTCGACATGATCGGTCTTGAAAAGTGAAAGGCCGTCCTATCATACCATGGCACAGAAGCATCTATGTTTGCTTATTGGAAATGCACATGCGTGCGAAAACAACGGCGATATGCGGCTTGTGCGGTGGTTTTCACTCAAGCGCCGGCGTCACGGGTGGTAATCGATGATCAGCGGCGCGTGGTCGGAAAAGCGCTCGTCCTTGTAGATCGCGACCTGGTGGGCCTTGCCGGCGATGCCGGGGGTGGCGACGTGGTAATCGATGCGCCAGCCGACATTCTTGGCCCAGGCCTGGCCGCGGTTGCTCCACCACGTATATTGTTCTTCGCGCTTGTCGATGCCGCGGTGCACGTCGACGAAGCCGACTTCGTCGAACACGCGCGTCAGCCACGCGCGTTCCTCGGGCAGGAAGCCGGAATTCTTTTTGTTGCCTTTCCAGTTTTTCAGGTCGATTTCATGGTGCGCGATATTCCAGTCGCCGCAGATGACGACTTCGCGTCCCTCGGCCTGCAATTGCTGCAGGTGCACGATGAACAGATCCATGAAGCGGAATTTCGCTTCCTGCCGCTCGGGGCTGGACGAGCCGGACGGGCAGTAGACGGAAATGATCGACAAGTCTCCGAAATCGCAGCGCACGTAGCGGCCCTCGGCATCGAATTCCGGGCTGCCGAAGCCGGTCAGCACGGCGTCCGGTTCCTGCTTGCTGTAGACGCCGGTGCCGGAATATCCCTTTTTTTCGGCGTAATGAAAGCGGCCGTGGTAGCCGTTTGGACGGTGGAAGTCGGGCGTCATGTCGTCGGCTTGCGCCTTCAACTCCTGCACGCAGACGAAGTCGGCGTCTTGCGCCGCCATCCAGTTAAAAAAGCCTTTTTTGGAGGCGGAGCGAATACCGTTCAGGTTGGCTGAAATGATTTTTGGCATGGGGGAGCTGGGATAAATAGAGGCGGCGCCGGCCAGGGAGCGATTGTCTCGTCAGGGCGCGCGGATTAAAATACAGGCACTTTTAAAAAATGGGGCAATCGTGGACAATTTACGGCAACAGTTTATCGCGTTTTCAGTGGCTTCGGGAGTCTTGCGCTTCGGCGACTTCACCACCAAGGCAGGGCGCCAGTCGCCGTATTTCTTCAACGCGGGCCTGTTCCATGAAGGCGCCACCTTGGCGCAACTGGCGCAATTCTATGCGCAGACGCTGCTCGATTCCGGCGTCGAATTCGACATGCTGTTCGGCCCCGCCTACAAGGGCATCACGCTGGCCTCGGCCACCGCCGTGGCGCTGGCCGGCAAGGGCCGCAACACCTCGTTCGCCTTCAACCGCAAGGAAGCCAAGGACCACGGAGAGGGCGGCACCATCGTCGGCGCCAAATTGCACGGTAAAGTCGTCATCATCGACGACGTCATTTCGGCCGGCACCTCGGTGCGCGAATCGGTGGCGATGATACGCGCGGCCGGCGCCGAACCGGCCGCCGTGCTGATCGCGCTGGACCGCATGGAACGCTCCGGCAAGGATGGCGCGCTGTCGCCCAGCTCGGCGGTGCAGGAAGTGAGCCAGGCGTACGGCATTCCCGTCATTTCGATCGGCAACCTGGACGACCTGTTCGGCTACCTGTCGGCCGCCGGCGCCGACCCGGAATTGCAGCAATACAAGGAGGCGGTGGCGGCCTACCGCACCCGTTACGGCGTCGCATAAATCCGGATCGCGCGCGCCGTTGGCGCGGCGCTTACCGTATGCTAGAGTGTGATGCTTTGCTGAAATATTATAATTGGAGCAATGATGAATATCGCAACGCTGAAAGTGTACGGCGATGATGCCGCGCTGTCCGATATCCGCGACGGCTTGCCGGTCGAGCCGGACAGCGACTGGAAGAAGGGCGATGTGCGCCCGGATGGCCGGGTGCGCATCGATTCCGGCTTTTATGTCAACCTGGCGACGGACCAGAACCCGGCGCTGTTGCTGAAACAGGTGCACGCTTTCCTGGTCGAGTGCCAGGCGCGCGGCATCACCTTCGATGTCGCGCCGGTCGCGGCCGAACTGCGCATCGCCTACACCGTCAGCGACCCGACGCCCGGCGCGCCGACGCTCGATTTTTCGCTGGCCGAGCTGGCGCTGCTGATCGAGATGGGTATCACGCTCAGCATCACGTCCTGAGCCGGTGGCGCCTTTGTACCAAATTCAAGTGCAAAATCTGGGGTCAGACCCATGGGACTCGGCGTCCCCGTCTGACCCCGGCCTTTGCATCTGATTTTGCTGGCAATTGCGGTAACTCGTAAAAAAACCTTTAATTCCCCTCCAATAAATCCTTCTCCTGCGCACTGGAAAGCGGCGCCACCAGCGGCGTGCTGCTGCTGAAACCATAGGCGCACCGCGCATTCTGCGCTAAGCTGTCGCTTTGCTAAAAACACAACAGGGGACAGGGCGATGCGGTTTGCGGAAGACAGGCTGGCGAGTTTCAAGGGGAGACATGGCGCCGTGCGCACGGTGCACATCTGGGAACCGGCGCAGCCGCGCGCGGTCTTGCTGGCGCTGCACGGCGGCATGGCGCACGGCGGAGATTACGTGACGCCGGCACTGTATTTCCGCGCGCACGGCATCGCCACCGCCGCCTTCGATCAGTGCGGCCACGGCAATGCGCGGCGCGCCGACATTCCCGATTTCGACATTTTTATCGACGAGGCCGAACTGTTCCTCGGCTGGGTCAAGCACCACTATCCCGGCGTGCCGATCTTTATTCTCGGCCATTCGATGGGCGGCCTGATCGCGACCAGGCTCGGACTGGAGCGCCTGCCGCGCGACGATTCCGTGAAAGGTTTTATCGTGTCGTCGCCCTATTATGTAAATGCGATCAAGGTGCCGGCATTGATGCAGCGCCTGGCGCCGCTGCTGGCGAAGTTGCTGCCGACGATGAAGGTGCCGCTGGCGCCGCTGACCGATGTGCTGACGCACGACGTCGCGATCACGGCGCGCCACCACGTCGACGAGCGCGACGGCATCCGCGCCGGAGAATTGACGCTGCGCATGGGCAATGCGCTGGCGCAGGCGCAGCGCGGGCTGGCCGAGAAAATGCCGACCTGGCGCTTCCCACTGTACGCGGTGCTGGCCGGGCAAGACCGCCTGGCCGACACGCCCGCGGTCGAGGCGCTGCTCGGCACCGTCGACGGCGCGCTGCTCGAATGCCACATCCACCCGCAGAATTACCATGAAAACTTCAATGAAGTGAACCGCGAGGAGATCTACGCCGACATCTTGCGCTGGATGGCGCCGCGCATCGCCGTGTCATAAAAAAAGCTTTTTCACGGATTGCCGGGATTGTTAAGAAAAAATCAGCGGCAAAATCCGGGGTCAGACCCTAATGCCGTTAAGTTAGCGCCAAATCTGTCATTCCCGCGAAGGCGGGAATCCCATTTAAAGTTGCAAACGGCGCAAAAAAATGGGATTCCCGCCTGCGCGGGAATGACAACTCTACGGCCGGTGGCTTAACTTAACGGCATTAGGGTCAGACCCCGGCCCTTGCATTTGGTTGAGGTGTAAAACACAAGTGTGAGTTTTTGTGAGTATTTGGCTGCAAGTAGGGATTTTGTCATCAGGATGTCACTTGACTGCTACACCATGTTGGCAGTTGATTATCGTTTTCTTCCATCCCTGCTGGCTCCGATAGGTCCTTATCATGAAAAAACTCATCCACGTCGCCGCCGTCGCGGCTGCATTGGCTTCGGCCAGTGCGCATGCGAACCTCCTGAATTTCTCGTACACCTTCGGCGACGGCTCGGCCATCACGGGCACCATGCAGGGGCATTTGAACGGCAATTACGCCGAAGGCATTTCCGATATCCACGCCATATTCAACGGCACGAACCTGGACAACCTGGCCTTCCACGTCGGCTGGAATACCCAGACCAACACCTGGGACGATACGATCGCCGCCATCATCTCGACCAATGCGGCGCAAAACAATTTTATCCTCGCCAATTCGGATATCCCGACCGATTACAGCGCCGATAACTATTTTTATTTTGTCAATAACAGCGCGCTGGGACAGGAAGCGTTCGCCGTCAACTACAACAGCGGCGACGTCGCGCTCGACAATCCGGCCACCGGCCTGTGGAGCTTGAGCGAACAGGTGACGTCGGCCGCGGTGCCGGAACCGGGCAGCGCAGCCTTGCTGCTGCTGGGCCTGGGCGCGTTCGGCATCGCCGCGCGCCGCCGCAAAGGGCAAGCCGCCTTGCCGCTGGCCGCCGGCGCGCTGCTGGCGCTGGCCGGTCCGGCCGGCGCGGCGACGACGCCGCAAACCGTGCGCGGCGTCGTGGCCGGCAGTTATTTTACGCCGCCGGTGACGGCGAATTCTCCGGCGGCCAGCCGGGCGTCGCTGACGGTGCCGTCGCTGTTCCAGGGCGCCAAGGTCTGCTTCGACAGCAATGACAACGGCGTCTGCGATGCCGGCGAAACCAGTACATTGACGAAAGCCGACGGCAGCTTCCTGCTGGCCAGCCGCACCACCGGTCCCCTGGTCGCCGAAATCGGCACGACGGCTTTGAACGGCGGCCACGCCGTTACGCGCCGCATGGTGTTCCGTGCCAGCGCCGACCAGGTCGCCGCGGCGACCGTCAACCCGCTGGTGCCGGCCAAGATTTCGCTGACGCCGCTGTCGACCGAAGCGGCGCGCATGATGGACGACGACGGCATTTCCTACGAAGCGGCGCGTAACCGCCTCGCTTCCCGCCTGGGCGTGTCGTCCGACATCGTGCTGGCCGATCCGAACACGGTCGCCGACAGCGCCGTCCAAAAGACGTTGCTGAAAGAATCCGTGGTGCTCGGCAAGCGCTTCGAGCTGGCCGCGACGATGGTCGACCGGCGCGATGTCTCTCCGGCCGCGCTGGCGGTCGACCCGGCCGCCACCGGCCCGGCGATCGGCGTGAAGGAAGCGCATTTGGCCGTGATGAACCTGGAAGGCATCCCGCGCTACGACCACGTCTTCATCATCATGCTGGAAAACAAGGCGACCTCGTCGATCAAGAATTCGATCTACGCGCCGCGCATCAACGCCTACCTGAACGCGGGTAACCAGTTCACCAGTTATTACGCGACCGGCAATCCGAGTGAGCCGAACCGCATCGCCGTCGCCTCCGGCGACGACTTCGGCGTCACCGACGACAGCGCCTTCAACTGCTACCCGTCCGGCACGGCTGGCGCCAATGCGATCGAAGACTTACCGCTGCCGTCGGGCGTGGGCGCCTGCACCAACGCGACCAATCACAACCTGAAAAGCAAGCGCAACCTGTTTACCGCCTTGCGCGAGCAGGGCATGGATTGGCGCGTCTACAGCGGATCGAAAAATCCGAGCGGCGACTGGCGCCGCGACGGCGTGGCCGACAACGCGATAGTTGCACCCGACCACCTGTACACGGCCGACGAACCGGTCGGCGCGATCGGCACGCCGGGCCTGAACGTGCGCCTGGCCGGCGCGCTGTACGCGGCCAAGCACAATGGCAGCCTGTTCTTCCAGAACGTGCGCAGCTCGCCGGACTTCCTGCAAAATAACCGCACGCTCGGCGGCGGCCAGTGGGACGATGCGCTGGCGCGCAGCGCCGGCGCGCCGGTCGGCTGGAATCCCGACCAGTTCGGCGACGACCTGCAAAGCGGCGATGTCGGCCAGTTGAACATCCTGGAACCGGATCAATGCGACGACATGCACGGCGTCACGCTGCAAGGCACGACCACCGGCAGCAGCACGCTGAAGGCGGCCAGCGATTGCAGCGGCAACGCGCTGATCTACCGCGGCGACAAGTACACCGATTACCTGATCCGCAAAATCCAGGCTTCTCCGCTGTGGAACAACCCGTACAAACGCGTGGCCATCGTCATGATGTTCGACGAAGGCACGGCCACCAGCGGCTTCAATTCCTGCTGCGGCTGGAATACCAGCGGTACCCCGCTGGCGCTGGGACCGTTGGTGCGCAACGGCGACGGTTCCGTCTCCACCGAGGCGATCGCCAACTACCGTCAAGGCAACAAGGGCCACGGCACCAGTATCTTCGGCGTATTGAACAACCAGCCCGGCGCGCCGAAAGGCGTGCAGGATAGCGACGCCTACAGCCACATCTCCCTGGTGCGCACCTTCCAGGACATGTTCCAGCTGGCCGATCCGGCCGACGACTGGTCGTACATGAACCGTTCGAAATACAGCCAGCAATTCATCGCCGCCAACATCCTGAATCTGCCTGAATACGCGGGCAGCGCCGATGCGCATTTCGATGCCGTGCGTCCGATGAACCATGGCTACCTGATCCCGGCCGGCTATGTGCAAAAGAACGGTTATCCAACCATCAAGCAGGTCGGGCCGGATGCCGACCAGCGCAACGGCTGGGCGCTGAAATAAACCATGGTCCGATTGAGATATACCGTGCCGGCGGCAGCGCTGCTGGCGCTGGCGGCGCTGTCCGCCGGCGCCGCCGCGCCGGCGCCAGCGTCCGCGCCGCTCAGCGCGGCGGCCGAAGTCGGCCGCCAGATGTTCTTCGACCGCAATCTCTCCGGCTCCGGCCAGCTGGCCTGCGCCAGCTGCCACGCGCCTGACTATGCGCACGCCGCGCCGAACCGGCTCGCCGTGCAATTGGGAGGAAAGAAGGTGAATGTGCCCGGCGTGCGCGCCGTGCCGTCGCTGCGCTACCAGGAATACACGCCGCCGTACGCCGACCTGCTCGACAATCCGGACGGCATCAGCACGCCCGGTCCCGGCGGTGGTTACACCCAGGACGGGCGCGCCGCCACGCTGGCCGCGCAGGCGCGCATCCCGCTGCTGGCGCGCCACGAAATGGCCAACGCCAGCCCGCAGGCGGTGGTGAAAAAACTGCGCGCGGCGCCCTATGCGGACCAGTTCCGGCAAGCGTTCGGCGCTGCCGTGTTCGGCGACAGCCGCAAGGCATTCCAGCGTGCGCTGGAGGCGCTGCAGGCTTACCAGTTCGAAGAGCGCAGTTTCCACCCGTACGACAGCAAATACGATTTATATGCCAGCAACAAGATCGGCGGCACGCTGACGCCGGCCGAGATGCGCGGTTTCGCCGTCTACAGCGATCCGAACAAGGGCAACTGTTTTGCCTGCCATTACAACGGCGCCGGCCTGAACGGCAGCGTGCGCCTGTTCACCGATTTTACTTATGCCGCCATCGGCGTGCCGCGCAATGCCGACATTCCCGCCAACCGCGCGGCGGGCTACGCCGACCTCGGCATCTGCGAGCGTGCCGACCACCCGCGCGCCAGCAATGCGCAATACTGCGGCATGTTCAAGACGCCGACCCTGCGCAATGTGGCGACGCGCTCCGTGTTCTTCCACAACGGCCAATTGAAATCGCTGGCGGACGTGATCAGTTTTTATAACACGCGCGACACCGAGCCGCAGCGCTGGTATCCGACTGTGCGCGGCGTGGTGCAAAAGTATAACGACCTGCCGCCGCGCTACCGCGCCAACCTGGATCGGCAAATGCCGCTCGACGGCCGCAAGCCCGGCAGCGCGGCACCGATGTCGCAGCAAGACATGCAAGACCTGGAAGCGTTCCTGCGCACCTTGACCGACCGCGACTTGCTGCCGGCACAGGCGGCCGTGCAGACCGTCGCGCCGGCCGGTGCGGAGATAACCGACAGCATGGCGCTGGCCGGCGCGCTGGGCAGCCACCTGGCGCGCCAGGGCGATTTATGTGTCGGCAAGTTCGAATGGCCGATCGATGTCGCGCCGGGCGACGCCGAAGCGGGCAGCCGCGACGCCGTGCAATTGCCGGTGCTGCAAAAACTGGGATTGGTCAGCGTGCAGGCCGGCATGGTCGCGCGTACCGATGCGCAAGGCGTCGAGCGGCAAGTGCCGGTGCAGCGTTACGCGCTGACGCCGGCCGGCCAGAAACATTACGTGCAGCGCGAGATCGCCACCGTCACGCCGGCCGGCGAAACCATAGTCCGGCAGGGGGATTTCTGCGTGGCGAAGCTGAGCCTGGACAAATTGCTGAAGTGGGAGTCGCCCATCGTCACCGTCGCCGCCGGCGGCGCGGCGCAACGCGAAACCACGGCGACGTTTACCTATACGGTGGCGGCGCCGGACTGGGCGAAGAGCGCCGAGTTGCGCAAAGTCTTCCCGATGGTCGCGCACGTGATGGATGGGGAAGGGCGCCTGCAGATGAAACAGCGCATGCGTTACGGCGCGGCGGGCTGGGAAGCGGTTGCGCCGTCGCGGCAATAGATTTTGCTTGCGTTGAGGAAATTTTTAATTGTATAGTACAGATTGTCGCGTTGCACGCGACAATCCGGCGCTGCACGAGAACCCCGGCCACGTTTCTCCGCAGCGTCCCCGGAACGCCCTATCTCGGTTGCCCATTCCCCGCAACCGGCACCCTGTCTTGGCCCTGAATGTGCCGATTTCCTGGATGTTGCCTCACCGCTCCCTGTACCTGTCTGTGCAGCCATTGCGGCGTTGTCCTGTTGCTCCGAGCGCCGGTGTATCTATGGCCGGCTCCATCAAACCGACATAGCGCAAAAACAACAACATGAAACCACACAATCTGAATATCGGTGCCCGCCTGGCCAGCATGGCGGAGATCAATGCGGGACTGGTCGATATCGTCGACGACAACAACGTCAAGCTCGAAGCAGCCAATGATATGCGCGATGCGCAGCGCCGTAGCGCCATTGCCGTGCGCAGCATCGTGCTGGCCGAAGACGCCGGCGCCAAGGCCGGGCAGGCCAAGGTGCTGGACCAGGCCATGGCGGACTACGACGCCGCCTCCGCCAAGCTGGCGCGCATGCTCGATACCGATCAGGGCAAGCTCATCATGCGCCGCATCGTCGCCGCGCACGATGTCGCGCTGGTGCCGTTTGACCGGGTGCGCCAGCTGGGCCTGGCGGGCCAGGCCGCCGAAAGCGTGGCCGTGCTGTCGGCGCAGGTATTGCCGGCGGTCGCCACCTGGCAAGATGCGATCCGCGCCATGCTCGATTTCCAGAGCGCCGACAATGTGCAGAGCAAGCGCGACGCGCAGCAGACCTATGACACCGCGCGCATGGTCTTGCTCGGCCTGGGCTTGCTGGCCATCGTGTTCGGCGTAGCGGTCGCCTGGTGGGTGACGCGTTCGATCACGGTGCCGATGAAGCGGGCCGTGGCGATTGCGCAGACCGTCGCGCGGGGCGACTTAAGTAGCCGCATCGACGTCGATGCGCGCGATGAAACGGGGCAGTTGCTGCAGGCGCTGAAAGAGATGAACGCCAGTTTGAACCGGATCGTCGGCGAAGTGCGTGCCGGCACCGACACGATCGCCACGGCGTCCGGCCAGATCGCCGTCGGCAACCTCGACCTGTCGTCGCGCACCGAACAGCAAGCCAGTTCGCTGGAAGAAACCGCGTCGTCGATGGAAGAGTTGACATCGACCGTCAAGCAGAATGGAGAAAATGCACGGCAAGCGAACCAGCTGGCCGCGTCGGCGTCCGACGTCGCGCTCAGGGGCGGCGCGGTGGTCGAGCAGGTGGTGCAGACGATGGGCGCGATCAATGAATCGGGACGCAAGATCGGCGACATCATCGGCGTCATCGACGGCATCGCCTTCCAGACCAATATTCTCGCCTTGAACGCGGCGGTGGAAGCGGCGCGCGCCGGAGAACAGGGAAGGGGTTTTGCCGTCGTCGCGTCGGAAGTGCGCAACCTGGCGCAGCGCTGCGCCAGCGCCGCCAAGGATATCAAGCAGTTGATCGGCACATCGGTCGAGCAGGTCGAGATCGGCAGCCGGCTGGTGGAGCAGGCCGGCGTGACGATGCAGGAAATCGTCGCCAGCGTGCGGCGCGTGACCGACATCATGGGCGACATCACCGCCGCCGGGCATGAACAGGAAGCTGGCATCGAACAGATCAACCAGGCCGTGACGGAAATGGATACGGTGACGCAGCAAAACGCGGCGCTGGTGGAAGAATCAGCCGCGGCGGCGGAATCGCTGCAAGGGCAGGCCGCCGGGCTGGCGCAATTGGTCAGCATGTTCCGGCTTGACGCTGCGGCGGCGCCCGTGCCCGTAGCTGCGCCGGCACCGCGCCGCGCGGCTCCCGCGCTGAGCCTGACTGCCAGCACACGCAAGGCGGTCAGCCCGGCGCGCGCCGCCGCTCCTGCTCGCCCGCGCGCAAAGCAGGCCGTCAATGCGCCGGCGCAGAATGAATGGGAGGAATTTTGATGGACGTTGCGGCGCCGCGATAACAAAAGGACGCCGCAGGGTAATCCTGTTAAGTTGGCTCTAAATCTGTCATTCCCGCGCAGGCGGGAATCCCATTTTGCTGCGCCGTTCGGGACGTGAAATGGGATTCCCGCTTTCGCGGGAATGACAGAGTTGGCGCCAACTTAAAGGATTACGCCGCGGCGTCCTTCTTGTTGATGCAATGCCGGCGTTATTAACCTGCCAGCTTCGCCTTCAGCAATTCCGTCAACTGGGCCGGATTGGCCTTGCCTTTGGATGCCTTCATCGCCTGGCCGATCAGCGCGTTGAGTGCCGCTTCCTTGCCGGCGCGGTATTGTTCGACCGATTTCGCGTTGGCCGCCAAGACTTCGTTGACGATCGCTTCCAATGCGCCGGAATCCGAGATCTGTTTCAAACCCTTCGCTTCGATGATCGTATCGACCAGGTTCGCGTCATCCGACTTCGCTTCCCACATCGCGCCGAATACTTCCTTGGCGATCTTGTTGGAAATCGTGCCGTCGGCGATGCGTTTGAGCATGGCGGCCAGTTGCGCCGGTGTCACCGGCGCGTCAGCGATGTCGACGTTTTCACGGTTCAGCGTCGAAGCGACGTCGCCCATCAGCCAGTTGGCCGCCGCCTTCGCATTGTCCTTGCCGGCTGCCGCCACCACGGCTTCGAAGTAATTCGCCATCGCCTTCGACGACGTCAAAATCAGCGCATCGTAATCGGACAGCGCGTAGTCGGCGCCGAAGCGCGCGCGCATCGCGTCCGGCAGTTCCGGCATGTCGGCTTTGACGCGCGCGATCCATTCCGGCGAAATCGTCAGCGGCGGCAAGTCCGGGTCCGGGAAATAGCGGTAATCCTGCGCGTCTTCCTTGCTGCGCATGGCGCGCGTTTCCTTCTTGTCCGGATCGTACAGGCGCGTGGCTTGCTGCACCTTGCCGCCGTCTTCGATCAGCTCGATCTGGCGTCGCACTTCGACGTGCACGGCTTCCTCGATGAAGCGGAAGGAGTTCAGGTTCTTGATCTCGCAGCGGGTGCCGAATTCCTTCTGGCCGACCGGGCGCACGGAGACGTTGACGTCGCAGCGGAACGAACCTTCCTGCATGTTGCCGTCGCAAACTCCCAGCCACATCACGAGGGAATGCAGCGCCTTGGCGTAGGCCACCGCTTCGGCGGCGCTGCGCAGTTCAGGCTCGGAAACGATTTCCAGCAGCGGCGTGCCGGCGCGGTTCAAATCGATGCCGGTCATGCCGTGGTAATCCTCGTGCAGCGATTTGCCGGCGTCTTCTTCCAGGTGGGCGCGCGTCAGGTTCACGGTCTTGGTGACGAACTTGCCATCCTTTTCGTAGCCGAAGGTCAGCTGGCCGCCTTGTACGACAGGGTCTTCGAACTGGCTGATCTGGTAGCCTTTCGGCAGGTCCGGATAAAAGTAGTTCTTGCGCGCGAAGATCGATTGCGGCGCGATGGTCGCGCCGACGGCGAGGCCGAAGCGGATCGCGCGTTCGACGGCGGTCTTGTTCATCACCGGCAGCACGCCAGGCAAGGCCAGGTCTACCGGGCTGGCCTGGGTGTTCGGCTCGGCGCCGAACTTGATCGGCGAGCCGCTGAAAATTTTTGATTCGGTCGTGAGCTGCACGTGGTTCTCAAGACCGATGACGACTTCCCATTCCATATTCTGTTCTCGCTAAGGTGTTAGATGCCGCTCGGGGCTTGCTTGTGCCAGTCGGTCGCCAGCTGGTACTGGTGCGCCACGTTCAGCAGCTTCGCTTCGGCGAAATAATTGCCGATGATTTGCAGTCCCACCGGGCGCTTGCCGTTTTTCTCGCCCTGGCCGAAGCCGCACGGAATGGACATGCCCGGCAGGCCGGCCAGGCTGGTCGACAGCGTGTAGATGTCGGCCAGGTAGTTGGCGACCGGGTCCGATTTCGAACCGAGATCCCAGGCGACGGTCGGCGCGACCGGTCCCATGATGACGTCGCAGACGGCGTTTTCTCCATTGAGCACGGCTTCGAAATCCTGCGCGATCAGGCGGCGGATCTTTTGCGCCTTCAAATAATATGCGTCGTAGTAGCCGTGGCACAGCACGTAGGTGCCGACCATGATGCGGCGCTGCACTTCGGGACCAAAACCTTCGGCGCGGGTTTTCTTGTACATGTCGGCCAGGTCCTTGTAGCCGTCGGCGCGGTGGCCGAAGCGCACGCCGTCGAAGCGCGACAGGTTGGACGACGCTTCCGCCGGCGCGATCATGTAGTAGGCGGGAATCGACAGCGCGGTGTTCGGCAGCGAAATGTCGACCAAGGTCGCGCCCAGTTTGACGAACTGTTCGAGCGCGCCGCGCACGGCCGCTTCGACATCCTTGGCCAGACCTTCTCCAAAATATTCGCGCGGCACGCCGATGCGCAGGCCGGTCAACGGTTGTTCCAGCTCGCGCGTAAAATCTTCGGCGACGCCGCCTTGTTCCGGCGCCAGGCTGGTCGAGTCGCGCTCGTCGAAGCCGGCCATCGCGCTCAGCAGCAGTGCGCAATCCTCGGCCGTCTGCGCCATCGGGCCGCCCTGGTCGAGAGAAGAGGCGAAGGCGATCATGCCGAAGCGCGACACGCGGCCGTAGGTCGGCTTGATGCCGGTGATGCCGCAAAAGCCGGCCGGCTGGCGGATCGAGCCGCCGGTGTCGGTGCCGGTGACGGCCGGCGCCAGGCGCGCGGCGACGGCGGCGGCCGAGCCGCCGGACGAGCCGCCCGGCACGGCGCCGTGGTCCCACGGATTTTTGACGGGGCCGAAGGCCGAGTTTTCATTGGCGGAGCCCATCGCGAATTCGTCGCAATTGAGCTTGCCCAGCGTGACCATGCCGGCCGCGTTGAGCTTGTCGACGACGGTGGCGTCGAACGGGCTGACGTAATTGGCCAGCATCTTCGAGCCGGCCGTCGAGCGCCAGCCGCGCGTGACGAAAATATCCTTGTGCGCGATCGGCACGCCGGTCAGCGGCGTGGCGGTGCCGGCGGCGATGCGCGCATCGGCTTCGGCCGCCTGCGCCAGGGTCAGCGCGCGGTCCACGTGCAGGAAGGCATTCAGGTCGCTCTGTTCGATGCGGTCGAGGAAGTGGGTCGCCAGCGCGGTGGCGGAGACGGCTTTGGTTTGCAGCAGCGTCGACAACTCTTTGAGGGTTTTGGTATGCATGGGTTTCATTTAACTCGGTTCGGCGGAAAGGCGAGCCGGCGCGCGGCCGGGCAGGGCGGACGACGCGCTTACTCGATCACTTTCGGCACCAGGTACAAGCCGTCTTCGGTCTTCGGCGCGACTTGCTGGTAATCGGCGCGGCGGTTCGGTTCCGTGGCGACGTCGTCGCGCAGGCGCAACGCGATATTATTCATGTGCGCGGCCAGCGGATGGCTCAGCGGGGCGACGCCGTCGGTGTCCACCGCCTGCATCTGTTCGGCCAGCGCGAAGATGCCGTTCAGCTGTTCCAGGGCGGTGCCGGCCTGGGTTTCGCTCATTTCCAGTTGCGCCAGGTTGGCGATGCGTTTTACGTCGGATAGTGTCAGGGACATGGCGGGCGGATTCTGGATTGTTTTAATGGTAATGAACTTGTAAATTCAGCTATTCTGCTGCGAAAACCCTCAGAATGTCACACAATTCGCGGCGAGAAGGGCCGCACATTAGAATGGATTTTCGGTAAAGAGCAATCAAATTATAAGGTAGAATGGCGGGTTGATGCGAAGCTGGTACTGAATGCAGACAGCCGCCGCGTCCCGAATACTCCCCTATAACCGCTCAATATGCGCGAGCGACGCGCCACAGGATACTCATGTTTGGTTTTTTACGCAGGTATATTTCCACCGATCTGGCCATTGACTTGGGCACGGCCAACACCCTGATTTATGTACGCGG
>JAZJZT010000092.1:0-57989 GCA_040389645.1 Pseudomonadota bacterium
AGAATTGGTGCCACAACATCATGCCATGACTGGCGGGGTTTTTCGAGGTCCCCTTGAGCATAGGCGACAGCGATCATGGCTACTGTTCCTGAAAAAATGGGATTCCCGCTTTCGCGGGAATGACAGTGGTTCGCGGGAATGACAGTGGTGCGCCTAAATGAAAAACGCAGGCGAGCCTCATGGCCGCCTGCGTTTTTACGACAACGCCCGGCAACCCGGGCGTCAACGAGAAATTTACTCGTATTCGCTGATCGGCGCACATCCGCAGAACAGGTTACGATCACCATACACGTTGTCGGCACGTCCCACCGTCGGCCAGTATTTCTGCTTGCGCAGCGACGGCAGCGGGAAGGCCGCTACTTCGCGGCTGTATTTGCGCTCCCAGACATCAGCAGTCACCACGTCGGCCGTGTGCGGGGCGAATTTCAGCGGGTTGTTGGCCTTGTCGAATTCTCCGCTTTCGACCTTGGCGATTTCGCCGCGGATCGCGATCATCGCGTCGATAAACCGGTCCAGCTCCGCTTTCGCTTCCGATTCGGTCGGCTCGATCATCAATGTGCCGGGCACCGGGAAGCTCATCGTCGGCGCGTGGAAACCGTAGTCCATCAGGCGCTTGGCGACATCTTCGTTGCTGATGCCGGTGGCGTCGGTCAACGGGCGCAGGTCCAAAATACACTCGTGCGCGACCAGGCCGTCGTGGCCCGAGTACAGCACCGGGTAGTGCTGCGCAAGGCGGCGGGCGATGTAGTTCGCGTTCAGGATCGCGGTCTCGGTGGCGGCGGTCAAACCTTCGCCGCCCATCATCGCGATGTACATCCACGAAATCGGCAAAATCGACGCGGAACCGTAGGGCGCGGCCGAGACGGCGCCGATGCCGGCGGCATCGCGCGTGTAGCCGGTCGAGCGCTGGTTCGGCAGGAATTTGGCCAAATGCGCGCCGACGCCGATCGGGCCGACACCAGGCCCGCCGCCGCCGTGCGGGATGCAGAAGGTTTTATGCAGGTTCAAATGCGACACGTCGCCGCCAAAACTGCCCGGCGCGGCGACACCGACCAGCGCGTTCATGTTGGCGCCGTCGATATACACCTGGCCGCCGTTCGCGTGGATGATGTCGCACAGTTCCTGGATGCCGTCTTCGAACACGCCGTGCGTCGATGGATACGTGATCATCACGCAGGCCAGGTTCTTGCTGTGCTGCTCGGCCTTGGCTTTCAGGTCGGCCAGGTCGACGTTGCCGCGCTCATCGCAGGCGGTGACGACGACCTGCATGCCCACCATGTTGGCCGAGGCCGGGTTGGTGCCGTGCGCCGACGACGGGATCAGGCAGATGTTGCGGTGGCCTTCGCCGCGCGAGTCGTGATAGGCCTTGATCACCAGCAGTCCGGCGTACTCGCCTTGCGAACCGGCGTTCGGTTGCAGGGAGACGGCGGCGTAGCCGGTGGTGGCGCACAGCATGTCTTCCAGCTGGCCGATCATTTCGCGGTAGCCGACGGTCTGGCTGTCCGGTGCGAACGGGTGGATGTTCGAGAATTCGGGCCAGGTGACGGGGATCATTTCGCTGGTCGCGTTCAGCTTCATCGTGCAGGAGCCGAGCGGAATCATCGTGCGGTCCAGCGCCAGGTCTTTGTCCGCCAGGCTGCGCAGGTAGCGCAGCATCTCGGTTTCGGAATGGTGGCGGTTGAATACCGGGTGCGACAGGTAGGCGCTGCTGCGAACTAACGATTCGGGGAAGGCGTTGACGACACCCGCTTCGACAGTGTCGAAGTCCGGCGCGGCCGGCGCGCTGGCAAGGCCGGTAGAGAACACGGTCCACAGCGCGGCGATGTCGTCGCGGTTGGTCGTTTCGTCGAGCGAGACGCCGACGTGGTTCGCATCGATCTTGCGCAGGTTGATGCCGTTGGCGACGGCAGCCGCGTGCAGGGCTTCGACCTTGTCCGTCCTGACGGTCAGCGTGTCGAAGTAGGTGTCGTTGACGCTGTAGCCGAGTGCGCGCAGGTTCGCGGCCAGGATGCCGGTGTAGCGGTGCACGCGCTGGGCAATTTGCAGCAGGCCGGCCGGGCCGTGGTAGACGGCGTACATCGACGCGATCACGGCCAGCAGCACTTGCGCGGTGCAGATGTTGGAGGTCGCTTTTTCGCGGCGGATGTGTTGTTCGCGCGTTTGCAGCGCAAGGCGATATGCCTTGTTGCCTTGCTGGTCGATGGTCACGCCGACCAGGCGGCCGGGCATCGAGCGCTTGAATTCGTCGCGGGTCGACAGGTAGCCTGCGTGCGGGCCACCAAAGCCGAGAGGCACGCCGAAGCGCTGGCTGTTGCCGACGACGACGTCGGCGCCCCATTCGCCCGGTGGCGTCAACATCGTCAGCGCCAGCAAATCGGCTGCGACGACGACCATCGCGCCGGACGCTTTGACGGCTTCGACGCCGGCGCGGTAATCGCGCACCACGCCGTCGACACCCGGGTATTGCAGCAGCACGCCGAAGGCGCCGGTGACGCCGGCCAGTTCGGCCGGGTCGAAGGTGCGCACTTCGATGCCGAGCGGCAGGGCGCGCGTCTGCACCACTTCCAGCGTTTGCGGCAGCACGTCGGCGGCGACATAAAAGATGTTCGATTTCGATTTGCCGACGCGCTGGATCAGCGTCATCGCTTCGGCGGCGGCCGTGCCCTCGTCGAGCATCGATGCGTTGGCGATGCCCATGCCGGTGAGATCGGTGACGGTTTGCTGGAAGTTCAGGATCGCTTCCAGGCGGCCTTGCGAGATTTCAGGCTGATATGGCGTGTAAGCGGTGTACCAGGCCGGGTTCTCGAAGATGTTGCGCAGGATGACGCCGGGCGTGTGGGTATTGTAGTAACCCTGGCCGATCAGCGATTTCAAGACCTGGTTTTTCGCGGCCAGCCCTTTCAGGGTGGCCAGCGCGTCGGTTTCCGGCATCGGCTCGTAGTACTGGCCGAGCGGCAGGGCGCTCTTGTTGCGGATCGATGGCGGCACGATGGCGTCGATCAGTGCGGCGCGCGTGGCGTAGCCGAGCGCGTCGAGCATCTGCTGCTGTTCGGCGGCATCCGGGCCGATGTGGCGGGCGATGAAGGCGTCGCGGGCTTCGAGTTGGGTCAGGCTGGTACGGGTCATGATAGTGGGGCCAATTGGGTGGGGCCGGCAAAGGCCCTGGGCAGACGGGTGAAGGAATACTTGTCGAGCGAAGCGATATCTGTAATTCCCGCGCAGGCGGGAATCCCATTTTTCTCGGCTGAATGCAGTAAATGGGGTCCCCGCTTTCGCGAGGACGACAGAAGTATTCGTGTGTTAATGGTCTTCGGACGTTATTGCTGGTCCGCAGACGTTACTTAGCCTTCGGTATTGTTGGCGTAAGCGGCTGCGTCGAGCAGGCCGTCCAGCGCGGAGACGTCGCTTGGCTTGATCTTGAACAGCCAGGCCGCGTAGGCGTCGGTGTTGATCGATTCCGGCGAGTTGACGACGTCGTCGTTGACGGCGATGACTTCGCCCGACAGCGGCGCGTAGATGTCGCTGGCCGCTTTCACCGATTCCACCACGGCGGCGTCGTCGCCGGCGGTGTAGACGGTGCCGACTTTCGGCAGTTCGACGAACACGATGTCGCCCAGCGCATCCTGCGCATATTCGGTAATGCCCACCGTCAGCGTGCCGTCGGCTTCCAGGCGTACCCATTCGTGGGATTCGGTGTACTTCAGGTCTGCAGGAATATTCATGTGGGGCTCCAGGTTGATTGTGTTGTATGTATGGGATCAGGCTACGAGGATTTTACCGTTGCGCACGAACGGCAGCTTGACGACCGTGGCGGCCAGTTTCTTGTCGCGGATCTCGACGTGCACGGTGTCGCCGACGGCGACGCCATTGGGCACGCGCGCCAGCGCAATGGCTTGCTGCATGGTGGGACTGAAGGTGCCGCTGGTGATCTCGCCCGCCTGCTCAAGGCCGGCGACGATGACTTTCTGGTGCGCGCGCAGCACGCCGCCTTTTTCGCGCAGGATCAGGCCGACGAACTGGGCGTTCTGGCCCATCGCCTGCAAGGCCGCCTTGCCGATGAAATCGCGCTCGCTGGCCAGGTCGATGGTCCAGGCCAGGCCCGCGTCGAGCGGGTTGACCGTTTCATCCATGTCCTGGCCGTACAGATTCATGCCCGCTTCCAGGCGCAGCGTGTCGCGCGCGCCCAGGCCGGCCGGTTTCACGCCGGCGGCGATCAAGGCGTTCCACAGCGCCTCGGCCTTGTCCGCCGCGACGCCGATTTCAAAACCGTCTTCTCCTGTGTAGCCGGTGCGCGCCACCATTGCTTCGCCGAACGCGGTGTCCTTGACGAAGGCGACGTTGAACGGTTTCATGTCGGCCGTCGCGGCCTGCGATTCGGGAATGATTTGCCATACCTTGGCGCGCGCGTTCGGGCCTTGCACGGCGATCAGCGCCATCGCATTGTCGCCGTCGCGGCGCTGGGTGATCGTCAGGCCGCTGCCGGTGGCGGCGTTCTGCGCCTGCATCCACGCCACGTCCTTGTCGGCGGTGCCGGCGTTGACCACCAGGCGGAACCAGCTCTCGTTGATAAAATAAACGATCAGGTCGTCAATGACGAAACCCTGCGCGTTCAGCATGCACGAGTACATTGCTTTACCGCTGGCTTGCAGCTTGGTGTCGACATTGTTGGCCAGCAGGCCACGCAGGAAGGCGCGCGCATTGGCGCCTTCGATGTCGACCACGCACATGTGCGCGACGTCGAACATGCCGGCGTCGCCGCGCACCGCGTGGTGTTCTTCGATCTGCGAACCGTAGTTGACCGGCATGTCCCAGCCGCCGAAATCGACCATGCGGGCGCCAAGGGCGCGGTGGGCGTTGTTAAGGGGGGTCGCTTTGAGCGTCATGGTCTCGGTCCAGTCGGAAAAGGGGTTAACAGAGCATGCAAGGAAGAGCCGTCACAGCTTATCCGTAAATGTTCGCCGACCCCTCTGTCCTTGGTACCTGAGAGATAGCGGGATAGCGTCACCATGTCGATGACGATACGCCCCGCGCGCCCCTTCGGTGGGCCGCCGGCATGTGCCGCGGCCGCTCTCCAGAGTTTGAGCCAGACGCGACGCGCGCATCTGGTCCCTTGACCGGTCCTTTTGCCTGAGAGTTTTTGGGTGGTGCCCCTTCGGCGGCAATGCGAAATTGCCCTCTCCCGATCAAGACTCGGGAATATATGCCAGAAGGGCGGACATGTCAATCTTGCAGGAGTGACAGCGGGCGCACGCTTGCACTACAGAAAAGGGCGAAAAGTCTACGTTTTGTTACAATTCAATCACGTAGAATTACAAGGAAATGTGATGGAAGACAAGGACAAATTGCAGGGACATGCATGGTTTACCCTGTCGGGAGACGTCAACAGCGACATGGTGCATCGCGTGTTCGATGCGGTGGCCGACATGACGGAAGACATGGTGACGGATGCCCATATCCTGATCCAGTCGAACGGCGGCTACGTCAGCGACGGCATCTGCTTGTATAACTACCTGAGCAAGCTGCCGGTCCGTATCCATACGTATAACGCGGGCGCGGTGGCGTCGATCGCCGTGATCCTGTACCTGGCCGGCGAAAACCGCTATGCCAGCCATACGGCGCGTTTCATGGTGCACAAGTCGCACGCCAGTGCGCCGTCCGGCGCGCGCCCGGAAGCGCTGCGCATCATCGCCGAAGGCTTGCACGCGGACGATGCGCGCACCGAGGAAATCCTGCGCAGCCATGTGAAATTCAGCGATGAACACTGGGCCGTGCACGCCTATTCGGACTTGCACCTGACCGCGTCCGAAGCCGTGACGGCCAAACTGATCGATGAAGTGCGCGATTTCGTGCCGCCCAGGGGCAAGCGGGTGACCAACATTTAATAGCCGGATAGCCGGGCATATCCCTGTCATTCCCGCGAAAGCGGGAATCCCATTTCGCTGACTAGACGGGCAACTCAACCGGCGCCGAAATGGGGTCCCCGCTTTCGCGAGGACGACAAGCGCGTGACGGCGCGTATCAGCGGTTCCGGCTGCCCGACCTGTTGCTCGACACCCGGTTCACTTCGCCGCGCACGCGGCGGTTGACTTCATCGTGCCGGTCGAGCGAGCCGCCCTGGCTGTCCGGCCGTGCCACCGATCCCGAACCCTGGTTGCCTGCCTGGCGGCTGGCACTGTTGCTGTCGGTGGCGCGCTGTTTGCCGTCTTTCTGCTTCGATTTCATGTCGTCTCCTTTATTCGCCACGACCCCGTGCCGGAGCCGGTCTGGCACTGTTGACAAGATATTGTTGAACAAATACCGCAGAAATCAAAAAATGATTATTTATTTGCTTCTTGCATATTGCTAGGCGGCAATAATGTGCAAGAATATGGTATGCGGCTGCAAAATGGCGGGATAGCCAGGCCTGCCGCATCAGCCCAACTGCAATCAGGTTAGACCATGCTTTCACATCCGACAACTCCTGCTGCGCCGAAAAAGACGGTCACGCCGCGGCATGCCTTGTTGGAAAACCTGATCGGCATCGCCGCGCAGCATGTCAACGACCAGTTCATCGATCTGACCACCCGCATCGCCGGCGCGTTGGTGGACGCGGTCGACATGAGCGGCGACGTGCGCGAAATCCAGGCCCGCATCCGTGCCGGCAACCTGCTGCGCAACAATCACTACGGCTACTTGCACCTGGTGCAAAAGGAACTGGAACGGGCCTTGCGGCAGGAGATCGCCGAGCTGGCGCCGGGCCAGAAAGCCAAGGCCCGCGTGGCGGATCAGCCGCTGTCCCTGGTGCCGTTCGAGGAAATGGATAACAAGGTCACGCTGGGCAGTTTCAGCAAGCCGTTCGAAGTCCAGTATTCGGATGCGCTGGCCACGCTCAATGTGCGCCTGGCCTTCCTGCTCGACCGCGAGATCCTGCGCGTGAACCAGAATCCGTTCCGGCCCGACGTTTTTTTACAGGCGTTCCAGCAGGCGTGGAGCCAGTTCAACACGGACGAGGAAGGGGCCGGCCTGCTGATGCCGCTGCTCAAACCCGGCATGTTCATGGAACTGGCGCCAATGCTGGAGGAGTTGAGCCTGACATTGCAGCGCAAGGGCGTGTTGCCCGGCGCGGTCGATGGCTACAAGGCGCGCAAGGCCGACAGCCACGACGCCAGCAGCGCCAGCCCGGCGCGCAAGCGCAAGCAGCAGGCCGAACTGGCGCAGCAGTTGCGCCAGTTTTTCTCGGCCACGCAAGATCCGGCGCTAGACCCGGACCTGGTGATTCCCGACCTGCCGGATATCGGCAACCTGAAAGCCGGCGCCTGGGCGCAGGGCGCGGCGCAAGGTTACCAGGGGGGCGTCAGCAATGACGTGGCGCAGCGCGCAGTGCAGACCGAGAGCAAGCAACCCCTGTTCAATTACCTGGCCCAGTTGCAGCAGACGGCGGCCGCCGGCATGCCGATGCAAGGGACGGCCGGTGCGGCGCGCGGCTTTGCCGGCGTGCCGTACGCTGGCGGTGGCCTCGCTGCCGTTCACGGTTTTGGCGCCGTCGCGGCCGGGCACGCAGGTTTCATCGGTGGCGCGCCACACGGTTCTGGCGCTGTCGCTGCTGGACAGACCGAGTTTGCCAGCGGCGCTCCCGTGGGATATGGCGGCGGCATGGCGCCTGGCGTCGGCGTGGCGCATGGACACGGCTTCATGCCGGCTCCCGGCGCGGGTATCGGCGTGGCGGGAAATTATGTCGGTCAGGGCGCCGCGCAATTTGCGGGACAAGGCCACGGTGCGCCATATGGGCAAGGAGCGCCGATCGGGCAGGGTATCGCCGCCGGCCAGGGCGTTAACCACGGTCAGGGTACGGGAGCGCCCGGCATTTCAGGGTTGCTGAACCTGCTCAACGCAGGTGGCATGGCGGGCGCAGGTCCGAGCGATGCGGGGCAGGGGGGGGCCGCCAGCGGCGCGCCGAATGTTTTTTATCTGCCGACGATCAAGAAAAACGCGCCGCAGGGCAGCCTGACGCGCGCCGATGAAAGTACGATCGACCTCTTGTCGGCGATTTTCGATACGGTCTTCCGCGATCAAAACATTTCGCAGGAAATCCGGGACTTGATCCGCTTCCTGCAAATCCCGGTATTGAAGGCGGCGCTGGTCGACAAGGATTTCTTTTTCCAGGATGCGCACCCAGCGCGGCGCCTGATCGACCTGCTGTCGCGCATGGGATGGGAACAGCGCAAAAGCCCGGACGATCCGCTGTTCCAGGCGATGCAGCGCAGCGTCGAACGGGTCGGGCGCGACCATGAGCAGGAATTGTCCGTTTTTAGTGAGGCGGTCAACGAACTGGAAGCGTCGATCAAGGCCGAGGAAGCTGCCGCGGCGGCCGCCATCGCGGCGCCGATCGCCGCCGCTCTAAAACAGGAAAAGATGGCCGAGGCGGCCAAATCGGCCAAGACCGCCATCGCGCTGCGCATCGGCACCGGAGAGGTGATCGCCATCGTCGAAGCCTTCCTGGAAAACAAGTGGACCTCGGTGCTGACCATCGCCTACAGCGTGGAAGACGAAAAGCCGGGCGCGGTCAACAACGCGACGCAGACGATGGATGACCTGATCTGGAGCGTGAAGCCAAAAATCACGTCCGACGAGCGCAAACAGTTGATTGCCAAGTTGCCCAAGCTGCTGTCGACGCTGAACAAATGGCTCGATGTGATCAAGTGGCAGGACGCCGACCGCTTGCAGTTCTTCGCGGAGCTGGCCGAGTGCCACGCGTCGATCGTGCGCGCACCGATCGAGATGTCGCCGGAGCGCCAGCTCGAGATTTCACTGGAAGTGGCGCAAAAGGCCGCCGAGCACCGGCTGGAATTGCAGGCCAGGGCCGCCGCGCCCGTGCCGCAGGCGGAAGCGCCGCCGGACGACGACGCCACGATCGAAGTGGACAGCCTGGCGCGCGGCATGTGGCTGGAGTTTGACCAGGAAGACGGCGGCACGCGCAAGGTCAAGCTGGCCTGGATCAGTCCCTTGCGCACCTTGTATATTTTCTCGACCAGTACGCGCCAGGAAGCGTTTTCACTGTCTGGCGAAACGCTGGCGCGGCAATTCCGCGAAAACAAGGTACGCCCGGTGCGCGCCGAGGGCCTCGTCGCCCGCGCGCTGTCGCAGGCGATGGGGCAGATGGCCGTCAATGACGACGACAACCTCGATCCGCCATCCGGCGTGGCCGCATGATTCAGCGATAAACATGCAGTATAAGAATGCAATTAACAGACATAAGAATCAAAATAAAATCAACAACAACCCCAGTCTACAGAAACCGGGGCCGCAAGCCTAATGCCATTAAGTTAGCGCCAAATCTGTCGTTCCCGCGAAGGCGGGAACCCCATTTAGAGTCGCAAACGGTGCAAAAAAATGGGATTCCCGCCTTCGCGGGAATGACAGCGCTATGGTCTATGGCCTTAACGTAACGGCATTAGGGCGACAGGCCGGCATTCCCCGGCATCGTCACTTGCGCAGTGCGACAATCAGCCCATCCGACGCATCTTCGATAAAATCGAGCACGCGATCAAAACCCTTGGCGCCGCCGTAATACGGGTCCGGCACCACATCCGAGCCGGATTGGCTGGCATAGCGCATGAACAGGCCCAGCTTATGACGGTGTTGCGGCGGACAGGCCTGTTCCAGCAATGCCAGGTTGTCGCGGTCCATCGCCAGGATATGGTCGAATTTCTCGAAGTCGTCGGCCGCCACGAGGCGCGCGCGCTGCGCCGACAAGTCGTAGCCGCGCGCCGCCGCATGTTCGGCCGAGCGCGCATCGGGCGGCGAGCCGACGTGATAGCCATGCGTGCCGGCCGAATCGATGTCGAGCGCCAGTCCGGCCGCCGTCGCGCGCTGGCGAAACACGCCTTCGGCCGTTGGAGAGCGGCAGATATTGCCCATGCAAACAAAAAGAATCGCGGTTTTCCTGTCCATGCGGGCGTCGCTCCTTTGGATGATTGAAGTAATTCGTGGTCAGCGATTGTAATACCTGCCAGAGGAAATTCAATATAATGCCGCCGGTTCGGCAAAACCACGCTTTTGTGTTTCAATACGGCTATGATGCTGCACTGCAGCGGGGCCGTATTGGCCGTTTTCAGGATGATTTGGAATGATGAGTTGGTGGCACGGTTTGAGTATGCTCGGCAGTCTGGCCGTGACGGGGCCGGTCGGCGTGGCGATCGCGGTCTGGCTGCTGGCCGGTAAATCCTGGCGCCTGACGCTGTCGTGGTGCCTGCTGTTCGGCGCCGGCATGGCCCTGGTCGTGCTGACCAAGGTTGCCTTCATCGGCTGGGGTGTCGGTATTGCCGCCGTCGAATTCGGCGGCTTCAGCGGCCATGCGATGCGCGCCGCCGCGGTGTTTCCGGTGGCTTGCTATCTCGCCACGCGCCACGCCAGCCCGCAATGGCGGCACGCGGCGGTCGGCGCCGGCGTGCTGCTGGCGCTGCTGATCGGCATTTCGCGTCTGCCGGTGCTGGCCCATTCGGTGTCGGAAGTGGTGACCGGCGGCCTGCTCGGGCTGGGCGTGGCCGCGGCCTTCATCTGGATCGCCAAGACGGAACGTCACGTCGTGTTCGGCCGCGTGCTGGCGGCGCTGTGCATCCCGGTGCTGCTGATCGCGCCGCATGCCGAGCCGATTCCGACCGAACAGTGGATGACGGAACTGGCCTTGTTCCTGTCCGGCCGCGACAAGCCGTTTACGCGCAAGCAGTGGAAGGTGCAACCGCCTCAAAGCGAGGCGCGCGCGGGCTCGTTTTAGAGGGCGCGCACGCGTGTTTTTGGCCAGTTTCGATAATCGAAATGGTATGATAGGCCACTTTTCACTGTGGCAACTCAATTCGGCCTGAATCGGCTTAAATAACGTGCGTCTTTCTTCAATCAAATTGTCGGGATTTAAGTCTTTCGTCGATCCCACCAATTTCCAGGTGCCGGGTCAGCTGGTAGGCGTGGTCGGTCCCAATGGTTGCGGCAAATCGAACATTATCGACGCCGTACGATGGGTGCTGGGCGAATCAAAAGCGTCGGAATTGCGCGGCGAATCGATGCAGGACGTAATTTTCAACGGCTCCACCCACCGCAAGCCGGCCGGGCGCGCCTCGGTCGAACTGGTGTTCGACAATAACGACGGCAAGGCTTCCGGCCAATGGGGCCAATATGCCGAAATCGCCGTCAAGCGCACGCTCACGCGCGACGGCACGTCGACCTATTACATCAACGGCCAGCCAGTGCGCCGGCGCGACATCCAGGACATTTTTCTCGGCACCGGCCTCGGGCCGCGCGCCTACGCCATCATCGGCCAGGGCATGATCTCCCGCATCATCGAATCGCGCCCGGAAGAATTGCGCGTGTTCCTGGAAGAAGCGGCCGGCGTCTCGAAATACAAGGAGCGCCGCCGCGAAACGGAAAACCGCTTGAACGACACGCGCGAAAACCTGCTGCGCGTGGAAGACATCCTGCGCGAACTGAACGCGAACCTGGAAAAGCTCGAAGCGCAAGCCGTCGTCGCCAATAAATTTCACCAGTTGCAGTCGGACCAGGATGAAAAGCAAAAGCTGCTCTGGCTGCTGCGCAAGAACGAGGCGCAGGGCGAGCAGACCCGTTATTTCCGCGAGATGGAACAGGCGCAGACCGACCTCGAAGAACAAACCGCCAAGCTGCGCCACGTCGAACTGACGCTGGAGCAAATGCGGCAAGCCCATTTTTCCGTCGGCGACCGCTTGCATACGGCACAGGGCAATCTGTACCAGACCAATGCCGAAATCGGCAGCCTGGAAGCGCAGATCAAATTCGTCATCGAATCGCGTACGCGCCTGCACAACCAGCTGGCAACGCTAGGTGCGCAACGCGACCAGTGGCAGAACCAGGCGCGCGAATACACGGAGCAGATCGAGGAAGCGGAATTCAACCTGGAAGAACTGTCGGCCAAGGTCGAGCAGTCGCGCATGATGGCCGAACAGAAGGCCGAATCGCTGCCGACGCTGGAAGCGGCCTGGCGCGAAGCGCAAAATAAAAGCAGCGAATCGCGCGCTCGCATCATGCAGGCGCAGCAGCAGCTGGAACTGGAATCGGCGCACCAGCGTAACGCATCGAATATCCTGAACAGCCTGATGACGCGGCGCGAACGCCTGCAACAGGAAAAGAATGGTTTGAATCTGCCCGATTCGAGCCACCTGTCGAATTTGAAGATGCAGCTCGAAGAAAAGCAGCAGACGCTGGAAGAACTGAACTACCACCTGGAAGAAGCGCAGGAGCGTCAGCCGCAGCTCGAAGCCGAGCGGCAGGATGCGCAATTGCAGGTCAATGCCGAAACCGCCGCCAATGCGCAACTGGAAGCGCGCCTGAATGCGCTGCGCCAGTTGCAGGAGCGCGTGCAAACCCAGGGCAAGGTCACGCCGTGGTTACAGAAACACGAACTCGATGCGCTGCCGCGCCTGTGGCAAAAGCTGCAAATCGAACAGGGCTGGGAAACGGCGCTGGAAGCGATCCTGCGCGAGCGCACGACGGCGCTGCAAGTGTCGAACATCGAATGGGCTAAACACTTTTTCAATGACGCGCCGCCAGCCAAGCTGGCGCTGTTCGCGCCGGTCACCACTGCGCCGCTGCAAATGCCGGAACGCGAAGGTTTGAAGGCATTTATTGGGCTGCTCAAATTGAACGATCCGGGCTTGCGCGGCGTGTTGCAGGACTGGCTGTACGGCGTCTACCTGGCCGAGGATGCCGACAGCGCGTTTAAAGCGCGCGCGAACCTGCCACCGGGCGCCTGTTTTGTGACGCGCCAGGGCCACGTAGTCACGCAGTCGAGCGTGCGCTTTTACGCCGCCGACGCTGAGCAGGACGGCATGCTGGGACGCCAGCAGGAAATCGACAACATCACCAAGCAGTTGCGCGCGCAGCAGATGCTGGCTGACGAGGCGCGCGCGCGATCGGTGCGTGCCGACGCGGCCGTGGCCAGTCACACCCGCACGACGGCCGAACTGCGCCAGAAGATCCAGGGCTTGACGCAATCCGTTCACACCTTGCAGATCGATGTCGTCAAGCTGTCTGAAGTCGAGGCGCGCTTCAACCAGCGCAGTTCGCAGATCGCCGCCGATCTCGCCGAAATCGGTGCGCAGGAAGCGGAGCAGATGCAAGCCAAGTTGGAGTCGGAAGAAAAATTCGAACAGCTCGACATGGAACTGGGCGATTTGCAGGGCGAGCACGAGGACGGCCAGACCGATTTCATGCAGAAAGAGCAAAAACTGTCGGATGCGCGGCTGGCCTTGCGCGACATGGAGCGCGGCGCGCAGGAAGCGGAATTCGCCGAGAAGTCGCAGCGCAGCAAGATCGAGGAACTGCGCCGTAACATCGCCACCGCCAGCAGCCAGGCAAATCAAGTGACAGCGAGCCTGCAGGCCGGCCAGCTGGAACTGGACAACCTTGAATCGGGCGCGGCCAGCGAAGGCTTGCAGGATTTGTTGGGCCGTCGCACGGAGCAGGAACGCGCGCTGTCCGACGCCCGCCACGAGCTGGAACAGATCACGCAGCAGTTGCGCACGTCCGAGGATGCGCGCACGCAGGCCGAGCGCAGCCTGCAGCCGCAGCGCGACAAGATCATGGAAATGCAGTTGAAGGAACAGGCCGCGCGCCTGAACCAGGAACAGTTCGCCGCGCAGTTGGCCGAAGCGCAGGCCGACGAGGCGGCGCTGACGCTAAAACTGCATCCGGACATGCGCCCGTCTTACCTGCAAGGGGAAGTGACACGTTTGACCAATGCGATCGCCTCTCTCGGCGCGGTCAACCTGGCGGCGCTCGATGAACTGGCGCAGGCGTCGGAACGGAAGAATTTCCTCGACGCGCAGAATACCGATCTGACTGAGGCGATCAACACGCTGGAAGACGCGATCGCCAGGATCGACAAGGAAACCCGCGACCTGTTGCAGGATACCTTCGACCGCGTCAACGGCCATTTTTCGGAACTGTTTCCGATCCTGTTCGGTGGCGGACAGGCCAAACTGATCATGACCGGCGATGAAATCCTCGACTCCGGCGTGCAGGTGATGGCGCAGCCGCCTGGTAAAAAGAACGCCACCATCCACCTGCTGTCCGGCGGAGAGAAGGCGCTGACGGCGACCGCGCTGGTGTTCTCGATGTTCCGCCTGAATCCGGCGCCGTTCTGCCTGCTCGACGAAGTCGATGCGCCGCTGGACGACGCCAATACTGAACGTTTTTGCAGGATGGTCAAACGGATGTCCGACCAGACCCAATTCCTTTTCATTTCGCACAATAAGATTGCGATGGAGATGGCCAATCAACTGATCGGTGTGACGATGCAAGAGCAGGGCGTGTCGCGCATCGTGGCGGTGGATATGGAGTCCGCCGCAAACTTCGCTTCCGAGGCACAAGCAGCATGACAGATTTTCAAATGAGTTTGATCGCGGCCGGCGGTGTTTTCATCGTCGGCGTTTTCTCATACAACAAGTGGCAGGAATATAAAGCGAAGAAAAGCGTCGAACGCGCCTTCTCGTCCGACCATGACGATGTCTTGATGCGCAGCGGCGACACGCCGCCGGTCCCGCGCCACGAGCCGAGTTTTTCGCTCGACGGCACGGATAGCGGCGATGCGCCGCGCCACACCGCGTCCGGCGCGAACCCGGCCGACGACACCGACCATGCGCCGGTGTCTCCGATCGTGCGCGCGGCCGACGCCTCGACGCCGGCGGCCGAACTGGCCACCAGCCTGGTCGATCCGCTGATCGATTGCCTGTTGCCGCTGGCGCTGGAAGCGCCTGTGCGCGGCGACAAGATCCTGCCGGTATTGCAGACGCTGCGCCTGGTCGGCAACAAGCCTGTCCATTATATCGGCCTGCACGTGAACGGCGACTGGGAACCGATCGTGCACGGCGGCGTCTACACCAAGCTGCAAGGCGGCGTGCAGATGGCCAGCCGCACCACGGCGTTAAATGAACTGGAATACTCGGAACTGGTCACGCGCCTGCGCGCGATGGCCGACGAAATCGGCGCCGAGCCGGAAATCCCGGACATGATCGAAGTGATGGCGGAAGCCAAAACCCTGCACCGCTTCGTTGCCGGCCACGATGCGCAACTGGGCGTGAACCTGCAAACCAACGGCGCGCCTTGGGCCATCAGCACGCTGCTCGGCGCGCTGGAAAAGCAGGGCTTCGATGTGCGCCCGGACGGCCGTTACGTGATGCCGGACGGAGAGGGCAGTTACCTGTTCTCGCTGTCGACCAACGTCACGCTGGCCGAGGAAACCACGCCGCGTCTGACCTTGTTGCTCGACGTGCCCTGCGTGGCGCCGGTGCGCGACGGTTTTGGCGCGATGATTTCCTGCGCCAAGTCGCTGGTGGCGCGCCTGGACGCGACCATCGTCGACGACTACAACCAGCCCCTGTCCGACGTGGCGCTGGGCGACATCGCCTTGCAGGTGCAAGAGTTTTATACCGAGATGGAATCGGCCGACATCCCGGCCGGCTCGACCCGCGCGCTGCGCCTGTTCAGCTGAGGGTCGCACGATGAGTGAAATGGATTTCCAGGCCAAGGCTGCCCGGGCGGCATGGCTGACCGCCGAATTGAACCGCCACCTGCACGCCTACCACGTGCTCGATGCGCCGACGATCCCCGATGCCGAATACGACCTGCTGTTCATCGAACTGCAGCAGATCGAAGCGGCGCATCCCGAACTGCTGGCGCCAGATTCTCCGACGCTGCGCGTGGGCGCGGCGCCGCTGCCGCAGTTTGCGCAGGTGACACACACGGTGCCGATGCTGTCGCTGAATAATGGTTTTACGGACGAAGACGTCGAGAATTTCGACCGCCGCGTGCGCGACGGCCTCGATGTACAGCAGGTCGACTACGCCGCCGAAGTCAAATTCGACGGTCTGGCGATCAACCTGCGCTATGAAAACGGCCTGTTCGTGCAAGCCGCCACGCGCGGTGACGGCTACACCGGAGAAGATGTCACGGCCAATATCCGCACGATACGCGGCATTCCGCTGCGCCTGCACGGAGAACACGTACCGACGCTGCTCGACGTGCGCGGAGAGGTGCTGATGTTCAAGGGAGATTTCGCCAAATTGAACGAGCGCCAGCGCGAAGCCGGCCAGAAGGAATTCGCGAATCCGAGGAATGCGGCCGCGGGCAGCCTGCGCCAGCTCGACTCCCGCATCACGTCGCAACGCAAACTGTGCTTCTTCGCCTACGGTATCGGCGCGCTGGAAGGGGCCGACATGCCGGTCTCGCACTCGGCGCTGCTGGACTGGTACCAGGCGCTCGGCCTGCCGGTGGCGAAAGAGAGAAAAGTGGTGCGCGGCGCCGACGGCTTGCTCGCATACTATGCCCAGATCGGCCGCGACCGGCCCGGCATGCCGTATGAAATCGATGGCGTCGTCTACAAGGCCAATCGCCTGGAAGACCAGCGACAACTGGGATTCGTTTCGCGCGCGCCGCGTTTCGCCATCGCCCACAAGTTCCCGGCCGAGGAAGCTTTGACGGTGGTGCAGGGGATCGAAGTGCAGGTCGGCCGCACCGGCGCCATCACGCCGGTGGCGCGGCTGGCTTCCGTCTTCGTCGGCGGCGTCAACGTCACCAACGCCACGCTGCACAACGAGGATGAAGTGCTGCGCAAGGATGTGCGCGTGGGTGATACCGTCATCGTGCGCCGCGCCGGTGACGTGATTCCCGAAGTATTGGCCGTGGTGCTCGACAAGCGCCCGCAACCGGAACCGCCGCGCTACGAATTACCTAAAACCTGCCCGGTGTGCGGTTCGCACGTCGTGCGCGAAGAGGGGGAAGCGATCGCGCGCTGTTCCGGCGGCCTGTTCTGCTCGGCCCAGCGCAAGGAAGCGGTGCGCCATTTCGCCGGCCGGCGCATGATGGACATCGAAGGCTTGGGCGACCGCTATATCGACAACCTGGTCGAGTGCGGCCTGGTGCAGCGCGTGGCCGACCTGTACAGCCTGACGCTGGACGATCTGCTGAAAATGAAACGCCTGGCCGACGAGCGCGACGGCACCACGCCGGACACCGTCCAGCAGGGCAAGATCGCCACCAAGTGGGCCGACAACCTGCTCGAAGCGATCGCCGCCAGCAAGCACCCTCCGCTGGAGCGGCTGCTGTTCGCGCTCGGCATCCGCCACGTCGGCGAATCGACCGGCAAGACGCTGGCCGAGTGGCTCGGGCGCTTCGAACTGGTGCGGCGCGCGCCGGAAGCGCTGCTGCGCGTGCTGCCTGACATTGGCGGCACCGTGGCCGAATCGATCGCCGAATTCTTCGCCGAGCCGAAAAACCAGGAAGCGATCGATTCCCTGCTGGCGGCCGGCGTCGCGCCGACAGGGGAGCGTCCCCCGAGCGCCAAGCTGCGCGAAAAACTCGATACGATCAAATTGCTGGCCGCGATGGGCATCCCGAAACTGACGGAACCGCGCTGCAGGCAACTGGTGGAACAGGACGTGACGCTGGAAGTGCTGGCGCACCTGACGATCTTCACCGTGTTCGGCCTGCCGGCCGGTGTCGCCACTGCTCTGGAAGAATGGATGGCGCAGCCCGGCCACCGCGAAAAATTATTGGCGCTCGACGCGCTGCGCAAGGAATTGCTGGCGCAGTTACCCGAGCAAGCCGTCGAAACGGCCGGCCCTTTGAGCGGCAAGACTTTTGTGTTGACCGGGACGCTGCCGAATCTGAGCCGCGACGAAGCCGGCGCGCTGATCGAGGCGGCCGGCGGCAAGGTGGTGGGATCGGTATCGAAAAAGACTGGCTACGTGGTCGCCGGCGCCGAAGCCGGCAGCAAGCTGGCCAAGGCGGAAGAACTGGAAATACCTATACTGGATGAAGCAGCCCTGTTGGCGCTGCTGGAGAAACAATCATGACGCAAATCAGAAAAGCAGTATTCCCCGTGGCCGGCCTGGGCAGCCGTTTCCTGCCCGCGACCAAGGCACAGCCGAAAGAAATGCTGCCCATCGTCGACAAACCACTGATCCAGTACGCGGTCGAAGAAGCGGTCGCCGCCGGCATCACGGACCTGATCTTCATCACCGGCCGCAACAAGCGCGCCATCGAAGACCATTTCGACAAGGCTTATGAACTGGAAGCGGAACTGGAAGCGGCCGCCAAAATGGCGTTGCTCGAACAGGTGCGCAACGTGATCCCGAAGCATATCAACTGCATCTATATTCGCCAGTCCGCGCCGCTGGGCCTGGGCCACGCGGTGCTGTGCGCGCGCCCGGTGGTCGGCGACGAACCGTTCGCCGTGCTGCTGGCTGACGATTTCATGGATAACGCGGCCGGCACCAAGCCGGTGCTGGCGCAGATGACCGAAGTCTATACCTATGAACGCGCCACCATCCTGGCGGTGCAGAACGTGGCGCGCGCCGACACGCGCCAGTACGGCATCGTCAGCGCCGCGCCGTACCACGACAACCTGGAACTGGTGTCGGGCATCGTCGAAAAACCGCTGCCCGAAGTGGCGCCGTCGACGCTGGCCGTGGTCGGGCGCTACGTGCTGTCGAACCGCATTTTCGATTACCTGGAACACCTGGGCACCGGCGCCGGCGGAGAAATCCAGCTGACCGACGGCATCGCCGCACTGATGAAGGCCGAGCGCGTGCTGGCTTATCGTTACCAGGGCACGCGCTACGACTGCGGCTCCAAGCTCGGCTATCTGAAGGCGACCACGGCGATGGGCTTGAAGCACCCGGAAACGGGCGACGAATTCCGCAAATACCTGCAACAGATGCAAATCGAACTGGGGGCGAAATGACAGTCAGGGAAATTCTCAAAATGGGCGATCCGCGCCTGCTGCGCGTGGCAGAGCCGGTCACCGAATTCGACACGCCGGCGCTGCACGAACTGATCGCCGACATGTTCGACACGATGCACGCCGCCAACGGCGCCGGCCTGGCCGCGCCGCAGATCGGCGTCAACCTGCAACTGGTGATCTATGGATTCAAGCAGAACGCGCGCTATCCGGACGCGCCGCAGGTGCCGGAAACGGTATTGATCAATCCCGTGCTCAAGCCATTGTCCGACGAACAGGAAGAAGCGTTCGAAGGCTGTCTCTCCGTGCCCGGCCTGCGCGGCAGCGTGCCGCGCTACACGCAGTTGCATTACGAAGGCGTCGACCAGTATGGCAAGCGCATCGTGCGCGATAGTGACGGTTTCCATGCGCGCGTGGTGCAACACGAAGTCGATCACCTGCACGGCATTTTGTACCCGATGCGCATCACCGACTTTAAACAGTTCGGTTTTACGTCCGTCATGTTCCCGGACCTCGATCCGAACGACGACGATTGATATCTCTCCCGTCCCCGGATCCAGCTTGCCCTGGATCCGGGGTGGGGAATCAGCCCATGCGTTTCAGGACGCAGATCTTGTTTCCTGCCGGGTCGCGCAAATACGCGAGATAGATTTTGCCGAAGTCCCCTTCGCGCAATCCCGGAGGATCTTCACAGGCCGCGCCGCCATTGGCCAGGCCGGCGGCATGCCACTTGTCGCCGGTTTCAGGACTGTCCACGGAAAAACCGATGGTGCCGCCATTGGCACAGGACGCGGGCGCGCCATCGATCGGCTTGGTGAGGGCAAACACCCCGGTCGGACTCTTGTAAAAGACCCGTCCCTTGTCGTCGCACCTTCCCGGGCCGATACCCAGCGTCCCCAGCACCGCGTCGTAAAACTTTTTCGACGCGTCGATGTCGTTGGCTCCCACCATGATATGACTGAACATCTTTTCTCCTCAGTAAAATTGTAGTTATCAACCTGAATGATACCGGGGATAAATTGCCGCGAGAAAATATCATGCGATTTTTTTTCGAATGGGCCGGCGATAATTAGACTATGTCAGACACTAATGCCGTTAAGTTAGCGCCAAATCTGTCATTCCCGCGCAGGCGGGAATCCCATCTTTTTGCGCCGTTTGCGACTCTAAAATGGGATTCCCGCCTGCGCGGGAATGACAACGCTACGGTCGGTGGCTTAAATTAACGACATTAACGTCAGACACGGATGACGATCTTGCCCCTGGCCTGACCCGACTCGACCAGGCGATGGGCGGCCTGGATGTCGTCAAACTCGAACACGTGAGCCGGGGCCGCCTTGTATGTTCCTTTCGCAACGTGGTCGACAATCTCCTGGAAGGGAATGCCGGTAACGGGAAACTCGGCGCTGCCGATGGCCAGCGCGCTGGCAAACACACTCAAATGGCGTTCGCTCGGGATCTGGAACACCGGTTCCAGATTCACCAACGGCCCGCCGCCGCCGAGAAAACCGGCCAGGCAGACACGTCCGCCCCGACTGGCCATCGCAAGCGAATCGAGCACCGTCGTGTTGCCGATCAGATCCAGTACGCTATCGATGCCGTGCGGATGGCGCTCACGCACGCACCTTTGCAAGTCCGGCCCTTCCAGCATGACCGCCGCCGCGCCAAGCGCTTCGAGTCCGGCGCTGCGTTGCGCATTGCGCGTGGCGGCAATCACGCGCGCCCCCAGGTGCGCGGCGATATTGACGGCAGCCTGGCCCAATGCTGACGTGGCGCCGCGGATCAGCAGTGTCTGGCCGGATTTCAACGCCAGGTTACCGTGCAGGCAACTCCATGCAGTCGCGTACGATTCCGGAATCGCCGCCAGTGTTTCCCAGGACAGTTCCGTGCTGACGGGCGCCACGTTGCCGGCAGGGACGACGGTATATTGCGCATAACTGCCGTCGATGCTCCGCCCCATGCCGCCGACAAGCGCGACGACCTTTTGGCCGGAATAAAACTGGCCGGATGGATCCGACTTGACGACGCCGGCGCATTCGATGCCACTGATTTCCGCCACATCGCCCCAGACTCCCTGTCTGAAATAAATTTCAGCGTGGTTGATGCCAAACGCTTTGACTTCAATTAGCACCTGTCCCATCCGCGCCACCGGCATCGGACGCTCTTCCAGCGCCAGCACTTCCGGTCCACCGTATTGCTTGATCACGATCGCTTTCATTGCATGCCCTCCTGGTTGTCGTTGAACAGCACTTTACCCACGGAGTTAATTGATTTATATTTTTAAATATCTATCAACATACTTCAGTTTATCTATGATGAATAAGTTGACGCTGCACCAATTGCGCTGCTTCGAGGCTGTCGTCAGCCAGGGCAGTTTTCAGGCGGCGGCGGACCAGTTGTGCCGCTCGCAGCCGACCGTGTTCGCGGCAGTCAAAAGCCTGGAAACCCAGGTCGGCGTCAGCCTGCTGGACCGCAGCAGTTATCGTGTAAAAGTGACGGACGCCGGAGCGTCTTTCCATGCCCGCACCCAGATCTTTCTCGAGGAATATGCGAAGCTGGAAACGCACGTCACGCAACTGTCGATGGGTGTGGAGAGCGAGTTGCGGGTGGTGATCGGGGACCTGTGTCCACTGGCGGAAACACTGGGCTTGTTGCGGCATTTTTTCGACGACCATCCTGACACGCGGCTGCATCTGCACTTTGAAGCCATTTCCGGCCCGTGGGAGCGCCTGAACGACGGCGACGCCGATCTGATTTTCCATCATGTGGACACCAGCGATCCGGGCCTGGAATATATCGAACTACAAAGCGTGAAAATGATTCCGGTCGTTGCGCCCGGTTTTCTTGGATTCCCGATTACGGACGCCATCTCGCCGGAACAGATGCGTGACTATGCGCAGTGCGTGATCCGCGATTCAGCGCGGCATTCGCCGCCGCGCGACTACTATGTGGTGGAGGGCGCCCGCAGCTGGACGGTAAGCGACCAGTTGATGAAAAGGGAGATCATTGTCCAGGGCATGGGATGGGGGCACATGCCGGACTTCCTGGTCGAAGACGCATTGCGCTCGGGCAGCCTGCTGTCCATCGCCGGCAAGCATCTTCGCGGCGGACAGGTCACGCTGGTCGCCGCCCGCAGCCGTCGCGTTCCGCACGGACCGGTCGCGCAATGGCTGTGGCACTACATTGCATCGCAAGCGCCTGCCATCTCCGCAAGGGTTTAGACCGGCTCCGCGTGTTCAACCATCAACTGAACCCGGGTGGTGCCGTTGTATTCATTGGCGTCGAGCCTGAACGCGATGCGCGCGCGGTCGCCCAGCGAGTCGGTGTGGCCGAACCAGATCGCATCGTAGCGGGCGCCGTTCTTTTCCAGCATCAGCTTCAGGTGGCGCTCTTTTAAAATGCGCTGGCTGACGACGCGGAATTCGTCGCAAAACACGGGCGGCGCGAAGCCCTGTCCCCACACCTGCCCGTCGAGCAGCGCGATGAATTGCGTCGTGTAATACGCATCTTCGAGCGGGCCGTCAGTCTCGATCACGCGTTCCAGCTGCTGTTCGCTGAGCCAGGCGCGGCCGACCGCCTCGAATGCTTCGGAAAACGCATCGAAGGCGTCGGCGCGGATCGTCAGGCCGGCCGCCATCGCGTGGCCGCCGAACTTGTCGATCAGGCTAGGCGCGCGTTTCGATACCAGGTCGAGCGCGTCCCGCAAATGAAAACCGGGAATCGAGCGCCCGGAACCTTTTATCCAGCCGTCGGCGCCCGGCGCGAACGTGATCGTCGGCCTGAAAAATTTTTCTTTCAACCGCGAGGCGACGATGCCGATCACGCCCTGGTGCCAGGAATCGTCGAACACGCTGATGGTGCTGCTGTTGGCCGGTTCGAACTGGTCCAGGTGCAGCAGTGCCGCATCCTGCATTTCCGCCTCGATTTCCCGCCGTTTCAGGTTGATCTCGTTGAGCTGCTGGGCCAGCGCCCAGGCGCGGTCTTCGTCGTCGGTGAGCAGGCACTCGATGCCGAGCGACATGTCCTGCAAGCGTCCTGCCGCGTTCAGGCGCGGGCCGAGCGCGAAGCCGAGGTCGAACGGCGTCGCGCTGCGCGCTTCCCGGCCGGCGACGCGGAACAGCGCCGCCACGCCGGCATGCATGCGCCCCGCGCGCATGCGTTTTAATCCTTGCGCGACCAGGATGCGGTTGTTCGGGTCGAGCTTGACGACGTCGGCCACGGTGCCGAGTGCTACCAGGTCGAGCAGGCTGTCGAGCTTGGGTTGCGTCGCCGCGTCGAACACGCCGCGCCGGCGCAGTTCCGCGCGCAGCGCCAGCAACACGTAAAACACGACGCCGACCCCCGCCAGGTGTTTACTGGGGAAGCCGCATTCCGGTTGATTCGGGTTGACGATCACGCGCGCGGCCGGCAGCGTATCGGCCGGCAAGTGATGGTCGGTGACGACCACTTCGATGCCGCGCCGGTTCGCCTCGGCCACGCCGTCGATGCTGGCAATGCCGTTGTCGACGGTGATGATGATGTCCGGCTGCTTTTCTCTCGCCGTCAGTTCGACGATTTCCGGCGTCAATCCATACCCGTATTCGAAACGGTTGGGAACGATAAAATCGACCTGCGCGCCCATCGCGCGTAAACCTCGCAGCGCCGTGGCGCAGGCGGTGGCGCCGTCGCAATCGTAATCGGCCACGATCACCATGCGTTTATTGGCGGCGATCGAATCGGCGAGGAATACGGCGGCCGCATCGATGTGCAGCAGGCCGGGCGGCGCGATCAATGCCGACAGCTCGCTCGACAGTTCCTTGACATCGGTCAGGCCGCGCGCGGCGTACAGGCGCGCGAGGACAGGGTGGATGCCGCCCTGTTTGAGCATTTCGGAAGTGCGGAACGGGCAGGGACGGATAGCGATACGGGTCATGGCGATAAATGGGTGAGAGTGGGCTTGCGCCAGAATTTGCGCAAGGCGCCCTTGGTGATCGTGGTGTCGACGATCTGTAAACGGCTGCCGAGCACCAGTCTTAGCCGCGCCAGGCGGCCGTCGCGCAGCGCCGCCAGCAGCGGCGCGAACCAGTCGCGCTCGAACTGCTGCATCTGCATCAGCCAGGGCGACCAGTCGCCGCCGATGCCGAACGGCACCAGCTCGCCCAGCAGCACGGTGGCGTCGCCGGTGCGCGCAAGCAATGCTTCCAGTTGCGGCGCACACAATGACGGATCGGCCAGCGCGTTCAACCATGGCGGGCTGCCCGATATACCCAGCGGCGTAGCGGCCGACGGCATATCCGCATCGGCGCCGCCCCACAGCCAGAACGAATTGACCGGAGACAGGCCGCGCGCCTGGCGCGCCTCGTTGACAGGGTGTTCATGCCACAGCATCTGCACCTCGTTTTGCAACTGGCGGAAAGCGCGCTTGGCGTCGCCCTCGGGCATCCAGTCGCTGAGGTTTTCGGCGATGGCCGCGTCCGGCGAGGCGGTGCGCAATTGCTTCCAGTCGTCGGCGCGCAGGAACCAGGTGCCGGCGTCGCCATACAGCAGCGACTTGCCCAGTTCCTCGACATAGGGTTGGATGGTGTCGAACAGCGCGCGCGCATCGGCATCGTCGAGCCGCAGGTTGCGCGGATCGGCCAGCGTCAGGTGCGTGCGCGCCAGTTGCACGTGGACCGGGTGGACCAGGAACCAGTGGCCGTCGGGCATCGCCATGCCGAAGCCGCGCATGACGGCGGCGGCAAACGGCGCCTGGTCCGCTTGCGTGGCGCCGAACAGGCGAGACAGCCACGCTTCGTGCGCCAACAGGCGCGCGTCGCCATCGGCGTTGTCGATGCTGCGGTGCTTATGCCGGGAAAGCAACATCGCCAGCGCCGGCGCAGGCAGCGCGCGGACCAGGTCTTGCGTCAGTTCCGGCGGGGTCAAACTGTAAGGCAATACGAGCGTCAATTGATTCATCCCGAGATTGTATGACATGGCGGCCCCGGATGGAGATTGCCTGGATGAAATCGACCTGCCGGGGCTACATGCTCGGTATGAATATGCGCGCTAATCCCTGCTGTTCACGAAGGATGCAATCAGCCTGTTGAATGCGGCAGCGTGCGTGACGTTCATCCCATGCGATGCGCCTGCCACCGATCGCTTGTCCACCTGGCCGAGCCAACCCGCAAGCTTTTCGACGTTTTCGCGATACATGCGGGGGCTTTTTTCGCCCGCGATCAGCAAGGTCCTGCATTTCACACCAGCTGCTGCGCTGCGCGTATAGGCTGGCAATGGATCGCGAAACTGCATGGGAAGGGTGGCCGCATTGGCGAGCGCCATGGTACGGAAATGTCCAGGGCTCTTGCGCCAGATGCCGGGCATGCTGACAGAGTCGACGAACACTTCGAGCCCGTCCT
Source organism: Pseudomonadota bacterium (assembly GCA_040389645.1). GTDB lineage: Bacteria > Pseudomonadota > Gammaproteobacteria > Burkholderiales > Burkholderiaceae_D > Rugamonas. The sequence goes on from JAZJZT010000092.1 coordinate 25,117, forward strand.
CAACCGCACCGCATTCGATCAGATCGGCGACTTTCGCGCGAACGGCAGTGGTCGCTGGCGGTAACGCTGCTTCCGGAACGCCATCGATCTGCAAGGGGCCCCCAGGATCCGCGAGCGTCAACGTTTTCACGAGAGACGGATACTGGCGTGCCAATTGGAATGCGACGCAGCCACCGCGCGAGTGCCCAACCAGGTGAACTGGCCCGACGTCCATGCCAGCGATGAATTCGGCGAGTTCCGCGACGTGGGTTTTCCAGCTGAACAGTCTTTCGGCACTGGCAGCGTCCGCTGGCCAATAATGGCTAAGGCTGATTGAAATGCAGGAAAAATGCTTCGAAAGAACTTCTGTCTGGCTATTCCAATAGCGGTAGTCGCAGAGCGAGCCGTGAACGAACACCAGCGGCTCTCCCGAACCGGAAGTCACGTAGGGCAGATGGACGCCGGAAGGAAGGGCGGCAAAGCGCAAGTTCGGGCTGGCGAAAATGGGGGGATCGATTCGTGCGTTCATAGTCTGGCTCCTTTCCAATACTATGCATGATGGCGTCGCTGAAGAAAATCGCATAATATTGATCGTATCTATCTAATTATCTGATACCAATACTAATGAAAGCACTCGATCTGGACGTTCTCTCGATGATGGTGGCGGTGGCCGATACGGGGAACATCAGCCGTGCGGCGGAGGTCGTGCATCGCTCGCAATCGGCGGTGAGCATGCAGATCAAGACGCTTGAAACCGCGATCGGCAAGCCCTTGTTCGTGCGCAGGCCGAGAAGCGTCACGCCGACGCAAGATGGCGAAGTGCTATTGACGTATGCGCGGCGCATGCTCGCACTGCGCGATGAAGCGTGGGCCGCAGTGGTGCGGCCCGACGTCACCGGGCGCGTGGTCATTGGTGTGCCCGACGACTATGCGTCATCACTGCTGCCCCCGATCCTCAAGAAGTTTTCAGCGACCTACCCGAAGGTGGAGATCCAGGTGGTCGGTCTACCGAGCGTGGCGCTGGCGCCGATGGTCAAAGACGGATCGGTAGATCTGGTTTGCGCAACGCGCGTAAAAGGCCTGTCGGGAGAATTTATCAGGTTCGAGCCAATGGTCTGGGCGGCCAACCCCAATGCCCATGACATCTGGCGTGAGCGGCCGCTGCCGATTGCCGTCTTTTTGCCGGGCAGCGTGGCGCGGGAAAACGCGGTTCGTAGCCTCGAACGCGCGAAGATCCCTTATCGGACTTCGTATGAGAGTCCAAGCCTGATGGGGCTGCTTAGCATGGTCGAAGCCGGGCTCGCCTTGGCGCCTCTCGCGCGCTGTGCAGTACCCGCTCACCTTACCCTGCTTGGCCAGGCACAGGGATTACCAGAAATTGCCCCATTGGAGATGGTCCTTGCACGCAGTGCAAAATCGAAGCGCCCGCCGTGCGATTTTTTGGCCGAAAAAATCATGCTGGAGTTACGCCGTTGAGTAGCGCACATCGTTGTTGAAAAATTATTTTCGATACCTTACGATGGCACCGAATTTCGACATTGAATGCAGACAGCGTTTTTCAGGCGGCATCGCTTAGCAAGCCGGTCTTTGCCTATGCGGTGCTGAAGCTGGTCGCGCAAGGAAAACTGGCGCTTGACGTGCCGGTGGTAAATTATTTGCCGCAAGGCTATCGGCACCAGTTCAATCCCTTGAAAGCGGAGGCGTCCGAGCTGGTGACCGCCCCTCGGCTCCAGGCGATTACCGTCAGATGTCCCAACGTGCTGCGCCAGAAGCGCAGGAAAAACAGCGCAACCACCAGCGAGGTGCAGGCGGCGCCCGACAGGATGGCATTGACGAGCATGAATCGTCCTCCCGGATCAGGCCGTATATCAGCGCCGCCAGCGCCACCAGCAGACGCAGCGTCGACAGATCGCGTTCGGGCAAGATCAGCCGGTCGAGGAACGGCGCCGGGCGACGCTGTTTTAAAGCAAAAAGGCCAGCGCCGCCACAGCGGTGGGGGGCAAGGCGCCCAGCAGCAAGCCGATGGCGCCGATCGATTCGTCATTGAAGCCTCGCCGCAGCAATGCCACGCCGGCCGGGTTCGGCGCGTTGGCGATCACGGTCAGGCCGCCGCCCGCCACGGCGCCCGCCATCAGCATGTATCTGGATTGCTCGGGCATGCCGACAATGAGCGAACCGAGGTAAGTCAACGCGGCGTTGTCGGTAATGGCGGTCAGGCCCAGCGCGCCAAAGAACAGGGCCAGCGGCCCGAGACTGGACACGATCGGCTGCAGCCACCACTGTTGCAGGCCGCCCAAGACCACCAGGCCGGCAAGGAAGAACCCCACCAGCAATCCCTCCTTGAGAATCAGCGGGCTTTGATAGCGCTCGTAAGCCTGGGTATAGCCGAGAAACAGCATGAACAGCCCCATGAACAGGACCGGGTGGTGCGCCAGCGCGACAATGGCTGCCAGCAACGCCAGGTGAATGGCGCTCACAATGGCCGGGACGGCGGGCGGCGCAGCGACGTCGACAGGCGCACCATCCATGCCGGACAGGTGCTTGCGCAGCAGGAAGCTGATGCCGCTCGCATTGACCAGCACCGCCAGCGCGGCCTTCCAGCCGAAGGTCGCCAGCATGAAGGCGCTGTCCCATTGCCAGGTCGAGGCGACCATCAGGACCGGGGGCGCGGCATACGACGTCATGGTGCCGCCAATGGAGATATTGACGAACAATACGCCGAGCGCGCCATATTTCAGCCATTCCGGAATGCCGGGCCGGAACACCTGCGGCCCGAGCATCAAGGCTGCCAGCGTGATGGCCGCCGGTTCCGTGATCAAGGAACCGAGCAGCGGAACCAAGGCCAGGCCAGCCCACACCAGGGCCAGTGTGCGCGGCAGCGGCGCATGACGCGCCAGCAGCGCCAGCGCATTGCGCAGCGCGTCCAGTACCGGACGCGACGCGGCCACGACCATGACAACGAAGACGAACAGCGGTTCCGTATATTGCCGGCCTTCGGCATACGCGATCGCCGGGGCGCCGCCGGACACGACAGCCATGCCCAGTATCAGCACAAATGCCCAGAATCCGAACACCACTTCCACTTCACCGAGCAGGTGCAGCAAGCCCGCATGCCGCGGGTGGCGCTGGGCCAGCACCTCGAAATATTTGGCGCTGAAGGTATGCAGCAGCGCCAATCCGAAAATGACCGCTCCCATGATGTTGACGACGTTCATTTCCATACTTTCCCATTAATGCTATTGCAACACTCGATATTTTATCGCAATTGAAATATGTATTTGCACAAATATATATTTATAATGCGATGACGTGTTTGACCGCCGCCCGGTCCGGCGCCGCGTCGCCGGTGGGCGAAACGCATTATCTCAAGAACAAGGAATGGAAATGAAGCATCCACCGGAATGGCGGGCGGCATTGCGCCAGGAATTTGCCGACTGGCGCCTGTGGTGGACGCGCGGCATCGTGGTCGCCGTCGCCATGCTGGCCGGCCTCGCCATCGTCGGTTTTACCTGGTTGTCCGAGCACGCCTTGATGCTGTTTTTTGCGTTGCACCGCCTGTGCTGGTGGAGTCCGTTGATCTGGACGCCGCTGTGCACCGCCTTGATCGTCTGGCTGACGCGGCGTTACGCGCCCGGCGCGGCCGGCTCCGGCATTCCGCAGGTGATGGCCGCGCTCGAAACGGGACTCGATCCGGCCAGGCGGAGCTTGTTCGTTTCCTTGAAACTGAGCGTCGCCAAGGTCGTGCTGACCGCCTGGGGCTTGCTGGCCGGGCTGTCGATGGGACGCGAGGGGCCATCGGTGCAGATCGCCGCCGGCGTGATGCTGCTGGCGCGGCCGCTGGCGCCGCCCAACGTGCGGCCGTCTTTCCACATGCTGCTGGTGGCCGGCGGCGCGGCCGGCATCGCCGCCGCCTTCAATACGCCGCTGGCCGGCGTGATGTTCGCCATTGAAGAATTGTCGCGCACGCCGGAGCACCGCAACAGTGGCCTGATCGTCGCCGCCATCGTGCTGGCCGGCCTGGTTTCCGTCTCGGTGCACGGCAACGCCACGTATTTCGGCGTGATTCATGCGCCCGACATCGGACTGTCGCTCTTCTGGTCGGGCTTGCTCGTGACGCTGATATGCGGCATCGCCGGTGGCCTGTTTTCGCGCCTGCTGATCGCTTCGCTGCGCGGGGATGGAAACGACGCGGCCAGCCGCCTGCGCATGCGCCGTCCCGTGCTGTTTGCCGGCGTGTGCGGCCTGGCTGTCGCCGTGCTGGGACTGGTGACAGCGGACGCCACCTTCGGCAGCGGCTACGCATCGACCCGTTCCATGATCGATGGCGCCGCGAGCATGCCGGCGGCCTACGCGCTGTTCAAACTGATCGCCACCTGGCTCAGCGCCTGGTCGGGGGTGCCGGCTGGCATCTTCGCGCCATCGCTGGCGATCGGCGCCGGCCTGGGCAACGATGTGGCGTTGCTGCTCCACGCGACCGACACGCCGGCCCTCATCGCATTGGGCATGGTCGGCTTCCTGGCGGCGGCAACCCAGGCGCCGTTGACCTCTTTTATTATCGTCATGGAAATGGTCGACGGCCATGCGATGGTGCTCAGCCTGATGGCGTGCGCGCTGGTGGCGAGCGCCATCTCCCGTATGATCAGCCAGCCACTGTATCCGACGCTCGCCGGATTCCAGCTGCGCCGGGTGTAGTTGGGGCGCCCCTCGCCTCCAGGCGATTACCGTCAAGATGATTTTTATATCTGCTACCAGCCGATACGGTGTTTTTCCTCCAGCGCCGCATGGCGCTCGTCGTCGGGAGCGTGCAGATACGTATTTGTCGTGCTGATCGATTCATGTCCCAGGCTGTCGCGCACATGGCGCAGGTCGACCGCGCCGTTGACCATGTGCGAGCCGGCGGTATGGCGCAGCCAGTGCGCCGACGCCAGCAAGACGCGGCTCGCGTCAGTCTCAAACTCCGGTCCGCGCGCGCGAAAACGCGCGGCCGTCCGCTCGAACACCTTTTTGACGATTTCGTGCGCGCCGCCGCGCGTCAGCTTGCGCTGCCGGCCGCCGATCGGCATCAGCAGCGGGGCGCTTTCGCCCGCCACCGGATACGGTGCCATGCCCAGTACATCGCGGTAGCGGCCCAGCTCGACCATCAATTCCGACGTGGCCGGGACCAGGCGCAACTTGCTGCCTTTACCCAGCACTTCCAGCCACCACAGCATGTCGCCAGCCTTGTTGCGGCGGTGAAAAAAGGCGCCCATCGTCGTATCGATGACTTCGGAGATGCGCAATCCCGTCAGGTACAGCAGAGAGAACAGCCAGCGCAGCCGAAAATAATGTTCGCGCTCACGCGGCGTGGCGCGCGGTAAATCATCGATCGTAGCCTTGACTTCAGCCCAGATATCGTCGTCCAGGTAACGCGTGACCCGGACCGGGTTGCGCCGCTTGCGTTCGCGCGACAACGCCAGCGGATTGCCCGCCAGGTAGCCGGCGTTGACCAGCCAGGAAAATAGCGCGTTCAGGATGATGCCGGCCTGGCGTTGGCTGCTTGGCGACAAAGGCCCGGCGAACGGCCGCCAGCCGGGGTGCGCGCGCGGAAACTTCCTGCCGTCGGGCGACAGCCAGCGCGCCGCCGGTTGCGGATTCTTGAGAAATTCCCTGTAGCACAGCCAGTCTTCATGCGTCAGCGACGACAGCGCCTTGCCGCGCTCCAGCGTGCACCACAACAGCAAGCGTTCCGCCTCCTTGCGGTAATTGTCGAAGGTGGTCTTGGTGTCGATGAAGCGGGCCAGCCAGGCCTTGATCGCATCGATATCGTTATCCGCCGCGATTTGCGCGCGCTGGGGTTCGCCGCGGTTGCTGCCGGCGTGGCCGTTCAATTCCAGCGGCAAGCGGATGGCCTCGATCGGCGCCAGGGAGTAGGTATTAGATGAAATCATGGACATAGCTTAGCCGATTTGCTTGAAGCTGGCAAAAGACTCGACATTATACAAATAATGTCATATTAAATAAAGTAAATATAGTATTCACAACGTATTACGTTGTATTATTTATAGATTGATTTTTGCAAGGTTGACGATGAATACCGATGAGCAGTTCGCTGAAAAAACCCTGCTGGCCGATATCGAGCAGTTGCGCAGCCAGTTTCCGAACACCCAGGAGCTGTACCGCGAGGTGTGCGCACTGATGTTCTTCCGCTACGGCGTCACGCCGACGGCCAACAAGCTGTATCAGTTGGTGCGCAAAGGCAGCATGTCGGCGCCGGCCGAGGCATTGAACCGTTTCTGGGCGCAACTGCGGGAGCGGAGCAGGGTGACGATCGAGCACCCGGACTTGCCCGAGGAATTGAAAACCGCCGCCGGAGAATTGGCCGCCACGCTATGGAAATCGGCCCAGCAGACATCCCGGCAGGCGCTCGCTGTCTTCAGGGAGCAAGCCCGCGAGCAGGTCGAACAGGCGCAACTGGCCGAAGCGCAGGCAAAAACCAGGCGCGACGCGCTGGCCGACGCCTTACTCAATACGCAGGAAGCGCTGGCGGCCAGCGACCGGCGCATCTCCGTTTTACAACAGGAACTGGCGGCGGCCGCCGCCACCAATGCCGCGCTGGAATCGCGCCTGACCGAGGCGCGCGACGACGCCAGCGCCCAGCACGAACGGCTCGATGCAGCCCGGCGCGATCACGCGGCCGAACTGGACAAGGTACGCGCCCAGGGCAGGCTGGCGGAAGAGCGCTTCGAGGGAATGCAAAAATACGCGCTGCAGGAAATCGATCGCGAACGCACGGCAACTTCAAAGCTGCAGAAAACGCTCGACGCGGAACGCCTTGCCGCAGCGGCGGCGGGGGAAAAGCAGCGCATCGAGTACAACGCAGTCCAGGCCGGCATGGCCGATGTACGGCAGCAGGTGGGGGCGCTCGAAGGCACGGTCGAGGTATTGCGCCATGCGCGCGACCGCGCGCTGGAAGAATTGCAGGCGGCCAGGATACAACTGGAAGGCGCCATCGGCCAGGCCGCATCGAACCATTCGCGCGCCGACCGGTTGCAGCAGGAATTGCACGACGTGCTGGCATCGCTCGATGAACGGCTGGCCGCAGCCAGGCGCGAAGGCGCCGGCGGCAGAAGGGTGCGCCGTCCCGTGCCGAAAATGCCGACCGGGTAAGGAGTCCGGGGTATTAAAAAACCGGCACGGTGCATTTTTCACTTTGCCGGAAACGCGTCGAAGCGTTTTTTTCGTGATTTTCCTGGCATTCATTATTGAACACATCTAATCGAGATTACCCATCATATTGTCGAGTTAAAATACTGTATGAAACACTGTATGGTAGACTGTGGATTCACCCAGTATTTGTCTCTCATTACCATGAAAAAATTCGCGCTGATCGATTTGCAACCATTGCCCGCGCACAGTGCCGGTAGCGCCGAACGCCGCCAGCGCGATAACGATTTGTTGCGCGGTATTGCCGAGGATGCGATCACCGATGCCCGCACCGATAGCGAAATTGCCCGGGAATTCATCAGCCACGGCGAATTGGGTCCGAAATCGATCACCAACACGCAAAAAGAGCTGTTCCGCTTCCTCACCTGGTGCCGGGAAGAGGCGATGAAACCGTTGCGCCAACTGAGCGTGGCCGACCTGAATGCCTACAAGGAATTTCTGAAATCTCCGCCGCCGGACTGGATATCGACCACCAAGTGGCCACGCACCGACGAACGATATCGGCCATTCACCGGGCCGTTGTCCGACGCCAGCCGGCGCCAGGCGATGATCGCCGTCAAGGGCCTGTTCGCATTCGCCGAACAGACTGGCTACTTGCGGCGCGATCCCGGCGCGCTGGTCAAAAACGTCAAGGCACCGACCGCAAGCCGGGTCACGCGCTACCTGACGCAGGACGCCATCGGCCTGACGCTGTCCACGCTGGAAAACCGGGAAGCAACGACGCCGGCCGCGTTGCGCCGACGTGAGCGCGACCGCTTCCTGCTAGTGGCGTTCGCCCATACCGGCGCCCGCCTGAACGAGATCGTCAGTGCGAACATGGGCGCCATTTATACAGAAGGAAATGGCCGCTGGTGGCTCGACGTGCTCGGCAAGGGAAACAAGCCGCGCCGCCTGCCGGTGCCGCCGGACATGCTGGCAGCCTACCGCCAATACCGCGCCGCGTTCGGCTTATTGCCGCATGCCAACCGCAGCGACACCACGCCGCTGGTGCTGTCGAGCCGTGGCCAGGCGCTGACGCGCATCACCGACGAAGCCGCGTCCGATGCGCTGAAGGCGGTATTCGCCGCGGCCGCCGACGCCGCCGACGCGCGCGGCGACAGCGACACGGCGACAAATTTGCGGCAAGCATCGGCGCACTGGCTGCGCCACAGCATGCTGACCAATCACGCCAACAATGGCGTGCAACTGAAAACCCTGCAAGAAACCGCCGGCCACGCCAACATCGCCACGACCGCCGCCTATCTGCACAAGACCGACAACGAACGGCACGACGAAATCCTGGCGTCGGTCAATGGGAAAAACATCATTTGAAGTTGAGCGATCTTTTATTGTAATTATGTGTGGCGTATAATTATCAGCACCAGATAATTTGAGATAATTCGATGAGTCACTACTTTTCTCGCCAACAACTTGCTTCGTCGATGGCGCACCAGCTGATCCATCCCGATGTACTGAGCGAAGGGTTACGCTCCGGATTGTTCATTTCTGGCCAGCGGCGCACAGGCAAGACTACCTTTCTGCACAATGACCTGATTCCAGCCCTGGAGCAAGAGGGAGCCTTGGTGATTTACGTCGATCTGTGGAGCGACACGAAGGCCAACCCGGCTCAACTGGTGCGCGACGCCATCCGCGACGCCCTGGCTCAACTCCAGACACCCGGCTCATCCTTGCTGACTAAACTCGCCAGGGTCAGCGGCGTGGATGTCGGCGTCCTGAGCTTCAAATTCGGTTTCAAACTGGAAAAGATCGGCGAACCTGGCGGCGCACCGCTGGCCCAGGTCATCACCGAACTGGTCGACCAAGCGCAGCGCGACGTGGTGCTCATTGTCGACGAGGTGCAGCAAGCGATCACCACGGAAGATGGAAACCAGCTATTGCTTGGTTTGAAGGCCGCGCGTGACGCGGTAAATCCACGTCCGGGCACCGTAGGCCATTTCATCTTTATCGGCACAGGTTCGCATCGCGCCATGGTCAGCGAACTGACAGCGCGGCGCACGCAGGCATTCAACGGCGCCACCTCGATCCCGTACCCGGTGCTCGACGCGGACTATGTCGCCGATATCCTGGCGCGCCTGAACGGCGCTGGAGCGCCGAACGTCCCGTCGCATGACGTCGCACTGGCCGCTTTCCGGAGCCTGGGCCACCGTCCCGAGGAATTGATGAAGGCGCTGCGCCAGGTGCAACTGCATACCCCGGCCGGCGCCAACCCGGATACATATCTCCCGGTCGTCGCGGCCACGCTGCGCGCCGCGGCTGCCGACATCGAATTGGCCAAGGTAGAGCAACTTGGCAGCCTGGCCATCGCCATTTTCGAGAAAATCGCCGCAATCGACGGCGATGTCAAAGGCATCTTTTCATCCGAATCGGCCGCCGATTACAGCAAAGTGATTGGCCGCGAAGTCAAAATTGAAGAAATCCAGCCCGTCGTGAATGAAATGATGGCGGCGAACATCATCATGCGACGCGGCCACGGCTTGTATGGCGTTGCAGATCCTGCCGTGCAGGAAACCTGGCGCGAGAAACAGGAGTTGCTGGGGTAGTGCTCTGCCTGGAGTTTTCGGCTTGTTTTCGGTTTTGAATCGTCGATCCACATCCTTCATTTTACATAATATAAATTATGCGAAGTTTATGTTGTTTTTATGCCACCCGGTCAAAAGTTACTTTCAAGAAAATAGTATTAGGGTCAGCCTACGCTGGCTCCATTTCATTTGAGGCTATCAATGCGCTATCCAAACCTGAGATACGGGAATCCTGCAGAACTTCGCTACTACATCACGAGCCACGGCGGCGACGTCAAGCACGTGGCGCGCATGCTGCGGCGCGATGAGCGCACGGTGCGCGACTGGATGAACGGCAAGCGCCGCGTGCCCTGGTGGGTGCCGGAAATCATGCGCCTAAAGCGCCAGGAAGCCGACGACCGCCACCGGCAGATGTTCGGCCACGGCCTGCCGCCGCCGCTGGCTGTTGTGACGCACGGCGCCCAGCTGGAACTTCGGCGTGCGGCAGAAACGAAAAAGCCGCAGATGATCGACTTGCGGCTTGATGACTTCGACTCACATTCAGCGGTTCGCTAGCGGTTAAACCACTCCACACCGAATCTTTTGCAAGCGCTGATGACGCCTCGGTCTTGCGCAGATATTCAAATCGTCTTCCAGGACAGCGCTGAAAACCTTGTTGGCGTATTGCGTATGCTCTACGCTCTGCTGGACCAACAGGCTCAGGAAGACATTTGTGTCAACAACAATATCAGCCATGCCGATTCCTGATTTCGTCCAAGATGGCCTTGCCTGTCTCCTTCGTTGCGTCGAATTCCCGCGCGTTCATATCGGAGAGCATTTTCCGCAGCGCTGCACGGTGTACCGTGCGGTCTACTTTGCGGGTAATAACCAAATGATCGCCGGTTTCGACAGTGACGATAACGGGCTTGCCGAACGATTTCAAGTCGGACGGCGGTGTAACTTCTTCGGTAATGGTAATGGTGTGCATGGCAACCTCCTTGTCATGCATAGTATATTACCTCTTCTTGCGCTTCCTGAACGTGCCATCCAACGTGCCATCCATGCGGCGCGCCATCATGCCGCGCCTCGCGCTTGCTCCAGCGCGTCAACGCGCATTTCCAGCCTCACCGCCCAGCGCATCATCGCCATGCCTTGCGCCAGCACGCCACCTCCGACCATGGCAACCTCTTTATCATGCACAGTATATTTTCTGTCCATGCGCCCTCCTACACCCACAGTTCGCCGGCCGTGCCGGTCAGGACTGGTATGCGCATCAGGTTTCAGAAGTAGACAGTGGCGGTAATGGTCGATTTATAGGTATCTGGCATCGGCGTGGTTTGCGCCGGGATCTGGCCATACACGGACAGGGTCTGCGCCGTGCCGTTGCCGACGCCGCCCTTGGTGTCGGTGCCTTGCGTGTTGCCCCACAAGGTGGCGCCGGCGGCCTGGAACAGGTTGAAGTTGATCGTCGCCGCGTTGCCGGCCGTGAGGCCGCTCATGTAGCGCGTCGTGCCGGCCGAGCCGGCGCCGGTGCCCGAATTCAAACCGACGTTATAAGGCGTGGTGTCGCTGCAGGTGACGGCGATCGAGGTGTTGACATTGACGGCCGTGGTCAGCACGCCTTGCGACTGGCCGAAGTCCAGGTTACTGGCCGAGATGGTGCAATTGGCCACGATTTTCACGGAGACGTCGAAAGTCGATGTATTGGTGCCGTTCGAGTACGTGGCGGCACCAGCGTTGGAAGCGAGGGCCAGGAAAACAGTTGCCAGGGAAATGCTGAGGGATTGAACGCGTAACATGATTACTCCAAAGCGGGCCAAGTGCCCTTAGGGGGTAGTCAAGGTTTTTACGGCGTTGTCAGGGGCGCGTAAACCACGAACGGAAAAGGCCTGCCGGGCAGATGAACAGCCATTCGTCAGGGCTGGTCAGGGGTCTTGCATGCGGCCTTGTTTTCATTCGGCTGCTTTGTTTAAGCAGCGCTGAGACAAATAATACTGTAAGGAAATAATCCATGCTTTGTCGGAATGTGAAAAAACTTTTGATTGCGGAGAAAATGCAAAAAAAATGTCAAGTTTCGCATCCAGGCGGGTGGCCAGGCCTCAACGGCGCAGGCCTAAAATGAAGCCGGATCACCCGCGCCGCACAGGTTCGGGGTGGCGAACACGGCAGACAAGCCCGTCCTATGTGTTCGACCGCACAGAGTGTTCTGTCAGAACGGAGCATTGTTGCGTTGCAAAGCGATGGCGCGATAGCGCGCTGTCCTGCCGAGATGCAACAATTAACTGGAGAATACAATGAACCTGCCACTCAAAACCGCAGTCGCGCTGACCACCATGGCTCTTGCCACGCAGGCGATGGCGCAAATCACGCTGTACAAGGACGACGGCTGGCGCGGCAATGCGTATACCGCCTCCGGTCCTGTCACGGACCTGGGCCGCGTCGGCTTCAATGACCGCGCCTCGTCGGTCGTGGTCGAGGGCGGCCGCTGGGAAGTCTGCGAGGATGCGCGTTTCGGCGGGCGTTGCATGACCTTGCGTCGCGGCAGCTATGAATCGCTCAGCGGCATGGGCATGAACGATCGCATTTCGTCGGTGCGCCCGGTCCCGCGCCGCGACCGCTACGATAATGAGGCGCCGGCTCCGCTGCCGCAGGCCAGCTATGAATACCGCCAGCGTCCGAACGAACGCATGTACGAGGCGCAGGTGACGTCGGTGCGCGCCGTGGTCGGCCCGCCGGAGGAACGTTGCTGGGTCGAACGCCAGCAAGTGTCGGAACAAAATAATAATCGGGGTAATGTCGGCGGCGCGATCGCCGGTGCACTGCTCGGCGGCGTGCTGGGTCACCAGGTCGGCGGCGGGACCGGCCGCGATATCGCTACCGCGGGCGGCGCCGTCGCCGGCGCGGCGCTCGGCTCGAACATGGCCAACAACAGCAATAACGGTAACGGCAGTTACGCGCGCGATGTGCGCCGCTGCGAAAATACGGCCAGCACCACGCCGCAATACTGGGATGTGACTTATACCTATCGCGGCATCGTTCACCGGGTGCAACTGGCGTCCGCGCCAGGACAGACGATTCCTGTCAACAGGGATGGCTTGCCGCGCCTTTAAGCGTCAGTATGTAGCAAGATAACCGGCCCGGCCGCGCCTTTGAAAAGCGCGGCCGGGCCGGTTTGCATCTGGATCGGTCGGTGTGGAATGGCTGTGGCGGTAGGCGTCGCGCCAAACCAGATGCAAAATCTGGGGTCAGACCCGCAGGTCTGACCCCGGCTGTTGTACCTGGTTTGGCAAAAAAAAGCGCCCAGATCGGGCGCCTTCAGTTACATCAGCATGCCGGCGATGCGATTAAAACTCTTCCCATTCGCCGTCGCCCGATGCGCTGCTGGACGAATTGGCGGCCAGTTTCAGGGATTTTTTTGCCGGTGCCTTGCTGGCGACGCGCGCTTCGGCGCGGGCCGGGCTGGAACCGATGGGGGCTACCGCGGCATGCCGGGTGGCGGGCTTGGCCGCTGCGCCATAGGCCGCCGTGGCATTGATCTTGAACGCGCTGGCCACGTGCGCCAGGTTGCCGGCCTGTTCCTGCATAGCTTGGGCGGCGGCGGCGGTTTCTTCGACCAGGGCGGCATTTTGCTGGGTGACCTGGTCCATCTGCGTGATGGCTTGGTGCACTTGCGCGATACCGGCGTTCTGTTCGTCGGTGGCGGAACTGATTTCACCGACAATATCCGTCACTTGACGCACGCTGGCCACGACTTCGTTCATCGTCGTGCCGGCCTGCTCCACCAGCTTGGTGCCGGAGCCCACTTTTTCGACCGAATCGTCGATCAAGACCTTGATTTCCTTGGCGGCGGCGGCCGAGCGCTGAGCCAGGTTGCGCACTTCGGTGGCGACCACGGCGAAGCCGCGGCCTTGCTCTCCGGCGCGCGCCGCTTCGACTGCCGCGTTCAGCGCCAGGATGTTGGTCTGGAAGGCGATGCCGTCGATGACCGAAATGATGTCGACGATCTTGCGCGACGAATCGTTGATCGAACCCATCGTCAGGATCACTTGTTCGACCACGCTACCGCCCTGCACCGCGATTTCCGATGCGGAACGGGCCAACTGGTTGGCTTGGCGCGCATTGTCGGAATTCTGGTTCACGGTCGACGTCAGTTGCTCCATGCTGGACGCGGTTTCTTCCAGCGAGGCGGCTTGTTGCGAGGTGCGCGACGACAGGTCGGAAGTGCCGGCGGCGATCTGCTGCGAGGCGGTGCTGACGGCGTCGGTGGAACCGCGCACGGCGCCGACCACTTCGGCGATTTTCGCCAGCAGCGTATTGAACGCCACCGCCGTATGGCCGACTTCATCCATGCGTTCGACTTTGACCTGGCGGGTCAGGTCGAGCGACTGGCTCACTTCTTCGAGCGTGCCCTGGATATTGCGCAGGCTGCCGCTGATGATGCGGTACAGGTGCAGGCCCAGCACCGAGGTCAGCGCCAGTGCGCCGATCATCACGGCGATCAAGAGGCCGAACGCGAAGTTGTAGGCGGCCAGGCTTTCGGTGCGCACTTCTTCGATCAATTTATTGTTGTAGGCGATATGGTCGTCGATGCCCTTCTTGACGCCGGCGGCCGACAGGGCCAGTGGCGTGCCGGTCAGCAAGGTGGCGCGCACGCCATCCATGTCGCCGGCATGGGCGCTGTCGACGAAGGGGATCAGCGCCTGGCGGTAGGCGGCCATATTGGCCTTGTCCGCTTCGAGCATCTTGCGGTCGGTGTCATCATAAATGCGCTCTTTTTCATAAGTCGCGATGATTTCATCGAATTTCGCATGGGCATCGGTAAAGGCCTTGTCCAGCGCCGTCTTGTCCGGCAGGTTCGAGAACACCGACAGGCGGTAGCCGGCCAGGCGCGTATCGGCCAGGTAGCCCTTGGCCATGTTCAGGCCGGCGATGCTGGGAATGAGCTTGGTCTGCACCAAATCGAGACGCTGCTGCGCACGGGAAAGTTGCACAAGTCCATTGGCGCCAACGAAGATCAGGGCCAGCAACGCCACAGATAGGGTCAAAATCAGGCGTTTTGTGATAGTCATGATAATTTTTTCATATGAAGTGAGTGAAATTCAACAGCCGATTGCATCGTTAAATCAAGACCGCCGGCGCCGTGCGCTTTTCATGGCTGGACAAGAATTCACCGACAAGTATCAGCGAATGTAATTGTTCCTGCAAGCAAAGCGTATGCCTGCTACAACGCTGCCTGGCAGCCATCTTGCGCATGCCCGGCACCGTCGGCACCCATGCCGGCGACCGGTGCGGCGATCATTCTCGATTTATTGGCATATTTTCACATACATTGCTAAAAAGCCAGTAATATCATAGCGATAAGCGAGGATCTTCTCTAGAATAGTGGCCGTCGCCATGCCGCCGCGTGGCTCCCCTGAAGGAAACCTGGATGACCGGACCTGTATTGGCGCGCGCCGCGCGCGCGCTGGGCGTTGTATTGCTCGCTTCGCTGTGCTGCACGGCCAAGGCCGATGCCGGCAACCCCTTCGAGCTGGTCGAGAAACAGCCGCTGAACGAGCTGTGGCTGACGCCGGGCTTTTATTCGTTCCACTTCCAATCCGACAAGCATTTAAATAACAACAATATCGGTTTTGGTGCCGAATACCGCTATTCGACGGTATCGGCGCTGACCGCCGGCCGTTTCAATAACAGCGTGCGCGTGCATTCGAATTATGCCGGCCTGCTGTACCAGCCGCTGGCGCTGGGGCCGGTACGCCTGGGCGCGGTGCTGGCCGCCTTCAACGGCTACCCGAACATGCGCGACGGCGGCTGGTTCCCGGCGCTGGTGCCGGCTGCCAGTTTTGAATACGGGCGCGTCGGCATCAATGCCGTCATCGTGCCGACCTACAAGGACCGCATCTACGGTTCGCTGTCGATCCAGTTGAAATTGAAATTGTTCGATTGAAAAAATTTCCTAAACGTAAGTAACATGGTCATCTTGCCCACTTCGTGAGATCATGCGGATTTAGTTGACACCTTGACCATGACTTCCAGCGCGCCGCGTTCCTCCGACGAAGTTTCCCCCGGCGCCACCGTGGCCCCACCCGCCGCGCCGGCGACGGCCGAGCAAGACTGGTTCGACGACCTGACGCGGCTGGCGGCGCATATCTGCGGCACACCGATCGCGCTGGTCAACCTGATCGATGAAAACCGGCAATGGTTCAAATCGCGCTACGGCATCGCGATGACGGACTTGCCGCGCGAATTGACGTTCTGCACCCACGCGATCGCCGATGATGAAGCCATGCTGGTGGTGCCGGACATGAGCCAGGATGCGCGCTTCGCCGCGCACCCGCTGGTGGCGGGCGACGCGCATATCCGCTTTTATGCCGGCATGCCCTTGCCGGGCGGCAGAGGCGCGATCGGCATGCTGTGCGTGCTCGATACCGTGCCCCGCCTGCTCGATGCCGGACAGCAGGCCGCGCTGGCGGATTTGTCCCGGGTGATCGTCCAGCAGATCGAATTGCGCCGCAAGCTGGCGCGGGCCGAAGGCTTTTTTGCCGGCTTCGCCGAGCACTCGCCGTCTCCGCTGTGGATCAAGGACCGCGCCGGCCGCTACGTGATGGGCAACGGCGCGCTGCACGATTATTTCGGCGTCGCCCAGTCCGGCATCGCCGGCAAGGACGACAGCCATTTCTGGCCGCCCGATATCGAGCGCGAACTGGCGCAGCACGACCGCCAGGTACTCGACAGCAAGCAAGTCTTGAAAACGCTGGAAACCACCGATGACGGACAACGCCACTGGCTGGTGCACCGTTTCCCGATCGATGTCGATGGAGAAGCCTTCCTCGGCGGCTCGGCCATCGAAATGACGACCGAAGTGGAGAAAGAGCGCGCGCTGGTACGCCACGACAATTTTTATGTCTTGCTGTCGCGCCTGACGGCGCTGATTTCGCGCGCCAAGACGCTGGAAGCGCTGTGCCTGGAGACCTGCCGCGTGGCCGCGGTGCAGCCGGACATCGAGATCGTCGATATCAGCCGCTGCGACGATGCCGGCGGCAAGCTGCACCTGTTCGCCTCGGCCGGGCGCGACGGCGCCGGGCGCGGATGGGATGGCGCCGGGGACGACAACGCCGACTGGTTTTCCGCGGAATTGGCGGCCAGCGCGCTCGACAGCGGCAAGATCCGGTTTTCGAGCGAGCTCGATGACGGTTGCCGCCGGCGCGGCATCGCGTCCTGCATGGCGATCCCGTTATTTGCCAACCACCGGCGCTGGGGCGTATTGTCGCTGTATTCGCGGCAAGCCGACCTGTTCGATGCGTTTTACCGAGAGCGGGCGAGCGAGATCGGCAACGAGATCGGTTTTGGCGTCGAGCGCCTGGTCAATGCGCAGGAACTGTACCGGCTGGCGCGCACCAACCCGTTGACCGGCCTGCCCAGCCGGCTGTATTTCGAAGAGCGGGTGGCGGCGCTGGCGGCCGAGCAGGTGCGCGGCACCGTGCTCCTGATTAACATCAACCGCTTCGACGAGATCAGTTCGGCCTACGGCAATAGCGCGGCGATCGACCTGATGCGCGCGATCGCGCAGAGATTGAACCTGGAAGTGGCCGAGCGCATGGCGCTGTCGCATATCGGCATCGGCCGCTTCGCGCTGTTTTTCCATGCCGATGAAGCGAGCACGCCGCTGGCCTTTCTGCGCGACATCGTCATGCCGCTGTTGCAATGCGCGTACCAGATCGACGGGCACAAGATCTGGTGCACGATCAACGCCGGCGCTGCCGCGCTGCCGGAAGACGGCACCTCGTGCGACGCGCTGCTGGTGAAAGCGTGGGATGCGCTGGCCAGCGCGCGCGACAAGAATGAACGCTTCGGCTTTTATGACCGCCACGTCGACCAGGCGCTGGCGCGCGAATTGAGCCTGGAAGCGGAATTGCGCGATGCCATCGCGCGCATGGAGTTTGTCAATTACTACCAGCCGAAGATCGATCTGAAAACCGGCAAGCTGGCCGGCGCCGAAGCGCTGATCCGCTGGAAGCATCCGACTCGCGGCATCGTCGAACCGCTCGAATTCGTGCCGGTGCTCGAACGCAGCGGCCTGGTGATCGCGGCCGGGCGGCAAGTGATGGAACAGGCGATGCACGACTGGCGCGCCTGGCACGACGCCGGCCTGTCGCCGCCGCAGATCGCCGTCAACGTGGCGCCGGCCCAGTTGCGCTGCGACACGCTGACCGGCGACATCGAACGCGTGCTGGCGGCGGTGCCGCCGCAATTGCAACCGCTGTCGATCGAAATCACGGAAAGCAGCCTGGTGTCGGACCATGCGCGCGTGGTCGAGATCCTGAGCCGCATCCGCAAGCTCGGCGTGCCGATCGCCATCGATGACTTCGGCACCGGTTATTCGTCGCTGGCCTACCTGGTCACGCTGCCGGTCGACGTATTAAAAATCGACCGCTCCTTCGTCATGAAGATGACGCACGATGCCGGCTACATGGGGCTGGTCAATACCATCGTCTCGCTGGCGCACAACCTGGACTTGACGGTCGTGGCCGAGGGTATCGAGACCGAGGAGGAAGCGAAGTTGCTCAGGCTGCTGCGCTGCGAGCAGGGACAGGGCTATCTGTACAGCCGCCCTATCCCCGCCGCGCAGTTCGCCGCGCTGCTGGCAAAAGACAGTTAATGCCCCCTGGCCTTGCCCGACGTGGCGACCTGTTCCAGGATATGCTTGGGCACGGCCGCGTAATGCTTGAACTCCATCGTGTAGGTGGCGCGGCCCTGCGTCAGTGAGCGCAGCGTGGTCGAATAGCCGAACATTTCCGCCAGCGGGACCAGCGCGCGGATGATCTTGCCGCCGCCTCCGGGAATTTCATCCATGCCCTGCACCATGCCGCGCCGCGCCGTCAAGTCTCCCATCGCGTTGCCCATGAATTCTTCCGGCGTCTCTACTTCGACCTGCATCATCGGCTCCAGCAGCACCGGGTCGGCGCGCCGCATGCCATCCTTGAACGCCATCGAACCGGCCATGCGGAAGGCGTTTTCGTTCGAATCGACATCGTGGTAGGAGCCGAACGTCAGCGTCACCTTGACGTCGACCACCGGGTAGCCGGCCAGCACGCCCGAACGTAAAGTTTCCTGCACGCCCTTGTCGACGGCCGGGATGAATTCGCGCGGCACGACGCCGCCCTTGATTGCATCGACGAACAGGTAACCTTTACCGGGCGCCTGCGGTTCGACCGTCAGCACGACGTGACCGTACTGGCCGCGCCCGCCGGACTGCTTGACGAACTTGCCTTCGACATCGCTCGCCACCTTGTTGATGGTTTCGCGGTAGGCCACCTGCGGTTTGCCGACCGACGCTTCGACGCCGAATTCGCGCCGCATGCGGTCGACCAGGATTTCCAGGTGCAACTCTCCCATGCCGGACATGATGGTCTGGCCCGATTCCTCGTCGGTGTGGACGCGGAACGAGGGATCTTCCTGCGCCAGGCGGTTCAGCGCGATGCCCATTTTTTCCTGGTCGGCCTTGGTCTTCGGTTCGACCGCCTGCGAAATCACCGGCTCCGGGAAGATCATTTTTTCCAGCACGATGATGTGCTCCGGAGAGCACAGCGTGTCGCCGGTCGTGACGGCCTTCAGGCCGACGGCGGCCGCGATGTCGCCGGCATACACTTCCTTGATTTCCTTGCGTTCATTGGCATGCATCTGCAGGATGCGGCCCAGGCGTTCCTTCTGGCTCTTGGTCGGGTTGTAGACGGAATCGCCCGAATTGACGACGCCGGAATAGACGCGGAAAAAGGTCAACTGGCCGACAAACGGGTCGGTCATGATCTTGAAGGCGAGCGCGGCGAACGGATCGGCGTCGCTCGGATGGCGCTCGATCTCGTTATCGTGCTCATCGTGGCCGGCGATGGCCGGCACGTCGAGCGGCGACGGCAGGTATTCGATGACGGCGTCGAGCATCGCCTGCACGCCGCGGTTTTTAAAAGCGCTGCCGGCGAGCATCGGCACGATCTCGTTGCGGATCGTGCGCATGCGCAAGCCCTGCTTGATTTCCTCTTCGCTCAGCGCTTCGCCGTTCAGGTACTTGTCGAGCAGCTCGGGCGAGCCATCGGCGGCGGCTTCGACCATGTTGTCGCGCCACTTGTTGGCCAGTTCCAGCAGGTGCGGCGGGATTTCCTCATAGGTGAACTTGACGCCCTGGCTGGCATCGTCCCAGCTGATGGCGCGCATCTTGACGAGGTCGACGACGCCATGGAAATTGTCTTCGGCGCCGGTCGGGATCTGGATCGGCACGGCGGTGCCCTTTAAACGGTCCTTGATCTGTTGCTGGACGCGGAAAAAGTCGGCGCCGACGCGGTCCATCTTGTTGATGAAGGCGATGCGCGGCACCGCATATTTATTCGCTTGCCGCCAGACGGTTTCCGATTGCGGCTGCACGCCGCCGACGGCGTCGTAGACCATGACGGCGCCGTCGAGCACGCGCATCGAGCGCTCGACCTCGATCGTGAAATCGACGTGGCCCGGGGTATCGATGATGTTGATGCGGTGTTCTGGAAAATTGCCCGCCATGCCTTTCCAGAACGCGGTGGTGGCGGCCGAGGTGATCGTGATGCCGCGTTCCTGTTCCTGTTCCATCCAGTCCATCGTCGCGGCGCCATTGTGCACTTCGCCGATCTTGTGATTGACGCCGGTATAAAACAGGATGCGTTCGGTGGTGGTGGTTTTGCCGGCATCAATATGGGCGCTGATGCCGATGTTGCGGTAACGCTCGATAGGTGTCTTGCGGCTCATCACAATCTCCTTGGAACGAGGCCCGGCAGTGGGTCGTCGTTGATTCTATCAGCAATGGAGTACTGAAGTATGGCGTGCTGAGCGGAATTCAAGCCTGCCCGCAAGAGGGGTAATGTGCGCCGCATTTGCTATTAATCAATATACACTGATTGCCCACGCCACCCGCAATGCCGCAGTCACGCGGCCCGACCCGATAATGATGCCTGTCCCGAAAACGCCTTCCCTGCTGTTTGCCTGCGCCGCGCTGTATGCCGCCGTTCCCGCGCAGGCCCAGACCCCGTCCGAAATCGAAACGCTGCTCGAACGCTGCGCAGTACTGGGCGATTCGAGCGCGCGGCTTGGCTGCTACGATGCGCTGGCGAAGAAGGCGCCGCTGGCATCGACCCCGGCCCCCGGTGCCGCCGCGCCGACGCAACCGGGAGCGGTGATCGCCCCGGCCGTTGCAGCGGCGGCCGCCGCTGCCGCGCCGACGCCGCTGGCGGCGATCAAGGCCGCCCAGCCGGATGAGGAAATTTCGGACATGGTGCAGCGCTGGGAAGTCGACAGCGCATCGAAGCGCGGCCTGTTCTCGTTCCGCCCGCATCGCGACACTTATCTGCTGGTGGCGAACTACAGCAACAGCACCAATGCCGGCCCGTACAAGGAAACAACGCCGGCCGGCCTGAAGGCGCAGCGCGTGGAATTGAGTTATCAGCTCAGTTTCAAGATGAAGATGATGGAAAGTATCGCGCGCAGTCCGTTCGACCTGTGGTTCGGGTATACGCAGCAAAGCTTCTGGCAAGCGTATAACCGCTCGGCATCGAGCCCGTTCCGCGAAACCAATTACCAGCCGGAATTGATGGTCGTGGCCCCGCTGTCGGTCGGCCTAGGCGGCCTGCAACTACGCTACGTCAACCTGGGGCTGGTGCACCAGTCGAACGGGCAGACGGCAACCCTGTCACGCAGCTGGAACCGGGTGTATGCGGAAATGGGCGCCGAATACGGCCATATCAATGCGGCGGTGCGCATATGGAAGCGGCTCGACAATGCCAAGTCGGACAACGACAATATCGACATCAGCGATTTTCTCGGCCGCGGCGACTTGACGGTCACCTACCGCAACGCCGGCCACGAATATTCGATGATGGCGCGGCGCAATTTCCATACCGACCATGGCGCGCTGCAACTGGGCTGGGCTTTCCCGCTGCGCGACAACCTGAAGGGTTACGTGCGCGGCTTCACCGGTTACGGCCAGAGCCTGATCGACTATAACTATGCGCAGATGTCGGTAGGCGCCGGCTTCCTGGTCAATTTCTAAAGGCCGACGTTCGACGTTTTAACGGCCGGGCGTACCGCGCAGGATACGCGCCGGCAGCATGACGATTGCGCGCAGCAGTTCGAACACGGCTTCGACGCCGATGCCGACGAGGCGCAAGGGCAGCAACAGCAGCCATACCAGCGGATACAGCACCAGTGCGAGCAATGCCAGCGGCCAGCACAGGAACAGCAAGACCAGCCACAATACAAAACTCAACATAATCAGCTCCAATCCATAATGCGTTTCGACAGGGTTACTGTAGATTGCCGCGCCGCCGCGCACAATTGCCTTGCGACCAATTGCGATTGGGAACGACCAGCGGCGCAAATCCGGGCATGAACGGAGAATGACAGGAATGATGGTTCAGGCTTCCGGCGTTTGTAGCGACAGCAGCACGGCGCGCACGGCCGCATGGAACAGCTGGTCCGGGTGTTCCTTCTTCAAATAATATCCCTTCAATTCCAGGCTGACGACGCCGTGCATGGCCGCCCACAGCAGGCGCGCGGCGGCGGTCGGGCTCGATTTCGGCAAGGCGCCCGTTTCCATGCATTTTTCGAATTGCGCCACCAGCGGCGTAAACGTGCCCCAGGCTTCCACGCGCGATTCCAGCGGCGGCACGAAACCGGCGATGGCGTCGCCGAACATGACGAGGTAATAACTCGGATTACGGCGCGCATAAGCGTGATAGATACTGGCGTACAAGCGGAGGGCATCCAGCCCGGAAGCCTGTTCCCACAGCGGCGCGGCGGCGACGAATTCCTGTTTCAGTCTCGTAAAACCTTCGAGATACAGCGCGTTCGACAAGCCATCCTTGCCGCCGAAGATGGAATACAGCAATGTCGTCGAGCAATTGACGGCGTCCGCCACCTTGCGCACCGTCAGCGCGGCCGCCCCTTCCTCCGCCAGCAGGCGATTCGCCGCCTCCAGCATGCCTTGGCGCAATGCGCCACGTAAATCTTCCTGCTCCTGCCTGAAGTCGACCACCTTAATTTTTGTCTGCGTCATAGTTTTCGATCAAATTTCAAAAAAACAGCGTTTTTTATTATAACATCGTTTCATATTAAAACAGGTAGCACCATTTAACCCGATCGAGGAGTTTCAGATGACACCCCATACCCTGCCCGCCGCACTGCGCAAGCTGTCCCTGCCGGTCATCGGCTCGCCGCTGTTCATCGCCAGCGGCCCGAAACTGGTCGCCGCGCAATGCAAGGCCGGCATCGTCGGCTCGTTCCCGGCCCTCAACGCGCGCCCGGTCGAACTGCTCGACACCTGGCTGACCGACCTGAAGGCGGAATTGGCCGAATACCAGCAAGCCAATCCGGACGCCATCGTCGGCCCGATCGCCGTCAACCAGATCGTGCACCAGTCGAACACGCGCCTGGCGCACGACGTCGAGATCTGCGTCAAGCACCAGATTCCGATCATCATTTCATCGCTGCGCGCGCCGCCGAAGGAAATGCTGGACGCGATCCACAGTTACGGCGGCATCGTGCTGCACGATGTCACCACTATACGGCATGCGCAAAAGGCGCTGGAAGCCGGCGTCGACGGGCTGATCCTGGTGGCGGCCGGCGCCGGCGGCCATGCCGGCCTGCTGTCGCCGTTCGCGCTGGTGGGCGAAGTGCGCAAATTCTTCAAGGGTCCGATCGCGCTGTCCGGTTCGATCGCCAGCGGCGATGCGATTTTGGCCGCGCAGGCCGCGGGCGCCGACTTCGCGTATATCGGTTCGCGCTGGCTGGCCACGGAAGAGGCGAATGTCGAGGAGGAATACCGCCAGGCGATCATCGAATCGAGCGCGGACGACATCGTCTACACAAACTTGTTTACTGGGATTCACGGCAATTATCTGAAAAAATCGATCGTTGCCGCCGGGCTGGATCCGAATGCGCTGCCGACGTCGGACAAGAGTGCGATGGATTTCGGTTCGGGGAGCACGAGCAAGGCCAAGGCTTGGCGCGATATCTGGGGCGCGGGCCAGGGTGTCGGACTGATGCACGATGCGCCGGGTGTGGCCGAAGTGGTGGCGCGCTTGAGCGCGGAGTACCAGGCGGCGCGGGCGCGGCTGTTTGACAGGCAGGCGGCCTGAGCGTCGTTGGGCTGACAGTGCAGTTGCTTGCATTGCCGTCAGATTTGGCTGCGCCTTACGGGACACAAAATGGGATTCCCGCTTTCGCGGGAATGACAGGTCTACGACTGGGGTCTTAATCTGGCGACATTAGCCAAGCCACAAAACGGCAATTTTCACGCGGCGAAACGCTTATTGGCCAACGCAAATGATCTTGGTGTCGTATTCTTTTGCGTTCGGCTTTTTCTTTTGCGCCCAGGCGATCGCCTGGTTGGCTTCGGCGATCGTCATGACGGTCGCCTTTTCCTTCGATTTGATGAAGGACACGCCTTCGAAGGCACCTTCCTTGCTGCGCATGACCTTGGCGAACACGGGCGGCTTCTTGTCGCCGTCGCTGATCTTGTTTTGCTGCACGAGGTAACGCTGGTCGTTCTGTTCCATATCAAGCCATCTTCAGTCAAAAGACGAAATATACCCGCTTGGACTGCCGACGTGGCGGAAAATTTGATCCGGTTCGCCGCGCTTGCGACGACCGGATCGGCTGATCAGGCATAGGCCGGCATGTATTGCGCGGGTTGCAGAGCGGCTTCGTACAGCACTTCGACGCGCAGCGATGCTTCCAGGGATGGGATCGAGCCGCCGGCGCGGTACTGGAAACTGACCTGCAACACATCGCCTTCCTGCGCCTGCACCGGTTTCGCCAGCGGCACCGTCATGTAGTGGTTCAGCCAGTCGATCGTCGTCGAACGCTCGGGCACGACGGCCAGGATATTCTTGGTGACGAAGCGCATCGCATTGACGCAGCCGTCACGCTCGACGACAAACTTGCCTTCCCAGCTGTACAGCGTGTCGTTCGGCTGAGTAAAATCGATGACGCTGTAGACGGCCGGTTGCGCCATTTCCATGGTGCCGGGGTAGATCGACTGGGTTTCCTGAAATTGCACGATCGGTGCAAAAAAACCTTCGAAATCGTATTCCTGCTGCAGCGGCTGGGCCGCCATGATGACTGCTTCCGGCATGAAGATCGGCATCGGGCCGCCGAAACGCTGAGCGTAGCGGCGCTTGAATGACTCGATCACTTCGACCTGTTTTTCGCGCAGCATGCCGACGTGGATCATTTCGCAAATGACGATGTCGACCGGTTCCGGCGGCAAGTATTCGAAGGCGTCGGCGTGGATCACTTCGACCTTTTCACCGTTCGGATTGATGGCGAGGAATTTGCGCGCCTCTCTCACCATGTCGGGATTGAACTCGACGCAATACACCTTGGCGGCCTTGGCGGCCGCAAAAAAGGATAACACCCCGGTGCCGCCGCCCAATTCCAGTACCTTCATGCCCGGCTGAACGGCGTAATGGATCGCCGATTTAAAACTGTGCATGCGGTTCTGGTCCATCAGCATATTGTGATGGTAATGGACTGGAATGAACTGCCCCAGGTAGCAGCTCTCGATTTCGCGTTCGTTCAGCATGGTTTTCCCTTGTTAGCGCAACACTGCCATTATGTTTGCCGGCGCGGCAAACCAATGCGGCGAGTTAACAGGGAAAAACAGTTCAATTCAGCGCATCAGCTTCGCGGCAAGGTGGGCGCGGATGGTCTTGGCGATCCACGGCTTTTCGGCGCGCGTGGCGAATTCGACGGCGTCGATATGGAAGCCTGCATCTTTCAGGCTGGCGTCGGCGCCCTGTTCCAGCAACAGTTTTACCGCATCTTCCATGCCTTCGCGCGCGGCCAGCATCAGCGGCGTCATCTTGCTCGGCGATTCGGCATCGATGTAGGCGTGGCGCTCCAGCAGCAGCGACATGATCGCGACATCTCCGGCCGCGGCGGCGAAATGCAGCGCGGTCCAGCCGGGCCGGTTCACTTGCGCGCCGGCTGCCAGCAAGGCTTGCACGGCGGCCTTGTTGTGCTTGAACGCGGCCATCATCAGCGCCGTGCTGCCATTGTCCGATTGCTCTTCAAGTTTTACTTTAGGATGATTCAATAACTCCTTGAAAACACGATTGGAATCGTAGCGCATGGCGACGATCAGGCCGGTCTCTCCACGTTCCGGATCGTGAATATTCGGGTCCAGCCCGCGCGCCAGCAAGGCGTGGACCTTGCGTTCGTCATCGACTTGCGCGGCGCGGAAAAACGAAACCTTGTCATCGGCTTCATCGGCCGACGCCACGCCAGCGAGTAGCGGCAGTGCCAATGCGGACAGGATCAGGCGGCGTTTTAAGATCATGTTTTACTTTATGAATTCAACGTACTACATTGAATAGATTGAAGAAATTGTCTGTCGTCTGGCGTGCAACCTGTTCCAGGGGCACGCCTTTCAGTTTCGCGATGTATTCGGCGACGTGGCAGACGAAACCGGGTTCGTTGATCTTGCCGCGGTGCGGCACCGGCGCCAGGTAGGGAGAATCCGTCTCGATCAGCATGCGTTCGAGCGGCACTTCCAAGGCGACGGCCTGCAATTCCTTGGCGCTTTTAAAGGTGACGATGCCGGAGAAGGAAATATAAAACCCCATGTCCATTGCCGCCCTGGCCACTTCCAGCGATTCCGTAAAGCAGTGCATGACGCCGGCCACGCCGCCGGCATCGGTCCCGGCGCCCTCTTCGCGCATGATGCGTATCGTGTCTTCGCTGGCCGCGCGGGTGTGAATAATCAAGGGCTTACGGGTGATTCTTGAAGCTTTGATGTGAGTTCTAAACCGTTCGCGCTGCCATTCGAGGTCGCCAGTCAGGCGGTAATAATCGAGGCCGGTCTCGCCGATGGCGATGATGTTCGGGTTGTCGGACAGTTGAACCAGTTGTTCGACCGACGGTTCAGGCGTGTCTTCGTAATCGGGGTGGACGCCGACCGACGCATAGATGTGCGGATGCTGCTCGGCCAGGGCCAGCACTTGTGGAAAATCCGGCAGGTCGACCGACACGCACAGCGCGTGGGTGACCTGATTGTCCGCCATCTTGCCGAGGATCTCGGGCATGCGGGCGGCCAGTTCGGGGAAATTGATGTGGCAGTGGGAATCGATATACATGGCGGTATCAGGCGACGCGCTTGCCGAGGATGATCAGATCGCGCTCGACGCCGTCGAGGTTGGCAACTCTTGGCAAATTGGCCCAGGTTTCGAAGCCGTATTTGGCGAACAGGCCGAGGCTCGGTTCATTGTGGCCGAAAATGAAACCGAGCAGCGTATGCACCTTGACGCGCGGCGCGAAAGAGATCGCCTGTTCCAGGCAATATTTGCCGACGCCTTTGCCGCGCCACGCTTCGGCGATGTAGATCGATACTTCGGCGGTGCCGGCATAGGCCGGGCGGCCGTAAAAATTCGAATACGAGATCCAGCCCAGGATGGCCGGATGTTCGGCCTGGTCATCGGCCGCTTCGATCACCCACAGCGGGCGGCGTTCGGGATTGTGGTCGTGGAACCAGGACAGGCGCGACGCGACCGTCACCGGTTCGGTATCGGCCGTGACTTCGCGCGAGGCGATGGTGCTGTTGTAGATGGCGACGATGGCGGATAAATCTTCCAGCGTGGCGATGCGGTGGCGAAATGACATGATCAATGTGTAATCAAATTAAAGAGTGTGGGTGGCGCGCGACGAGCGCAGCGCGGCGCCGAGTATTTCTTCGATGCGCAGGCGGGTGCGCTGGCCGGTTTCATCGTCCGGAAAATGTACGCCGATGCCTTGCGCCTTGTTGTTGTTGGCGCCGGCCGGCGTGATCCAGGCGACCTTGCCGGCGATCGGGTATTTGTTCGGGTCATCCATCAAGGCCAGGATCAAATAGATTTCGTCGCCGATCTTGTACGGTTTCTGGGTCGGCACGAACATACCGCCGTGTTTCAGGAATGGCATGTAGGCCGCGTACAACGCGGCCTTTTCCTTGATCGCCAGCGACAGCACCGTCGGGCGGGCGATCGGAACGGCATTCGGATCTATCGTGCTGCCGGTCATTCCTTATCCTTTCAGGCGCAGCATGCGGTGTAATCCAGCAACATGTCCTCGATGAACAGCTTCGGGGACAGCGGGTGGTCGGCGATCGCGCGCCGCTCGTTGGCGCCCTTGATCGCGGCCATCAGCTTGCTGACGTGCACTTTACCGGCCAATCGTTCCACTTCCTTGCGGTAACGTGGGTAGTAACGGATGCTTCCTGATAGTTTGTAGGAAAACATGTCATAAAGCCAGCGCTGTACCCACGAAACGAGCGACGCCAGTGGCACTTTCTGCATTTTGTCGGCGCAGCGCAGCGCCGCCTCGACACTGGGTTGCGCCAGTAATTGCAGCAGCGCATCCATTTCCTCCCGGCTGCCGGCTTCCGACTGCGCCAGCGCGGCCAGCGGCGCGCCGCCCTGCTCGCTGAGCCAGCTGTCGGCATCGGCGACTCCCTGCGCTTTCAGCCAGGCCAGCGCTTCGTCGTGCTGCGGCATCGGCAAGGCGAACTTGCGGCAGCGCGACAGGATCGTCGGCAGCAGGCGGTCCAGGCTGTTGGACGACAACAAGAAAACGGTGCCCGGCGGCGGTTCTTCCAGCGTTTTTAATAGCGCGTTCGAAGCCGGCATGTTCAGCGCCTCGGCCGGGTACAGCACGACCACCCGCAAACCCTGGCGGTGCGTCGAGATGTTCATGAAGTCGGCCAGCGCGCGGATCTGCTCGATCTTGATTTCCTTCGATGGCGCCTTGGTCTTGGTAGCTTTTTTCGATTCCTCGGCCCCCTCTTCGCCTTCGGGCGGCTCATCTTCGAGCGCTTCGGGGCGTACGCGGCGATAGTCGGGATGGTTTTGCTGCGAGAACCAGCCGCAGGAAGCGCAGGCGCCGCAGGCGTGGCCGTCGGCGCGCACGTCTTCGCACAGCAGCGCTTGCGCGAAGCGTTCGATGAAGTCCGACTTGCCGGTGCCGGCCGCGCCGTGGAACAGGATCGCGTGCGGCATGCGGGCGCGCAATTGCTGCAATTGCTGCCAGGACGATTCCTGCCAGGGGTAGATTGGGTTGCTCATTGTTGGTGCATTTCAAAATCAAAATCAGAGGCAAAGGCTGGGGTCAGACCCCCGGGTCTGACCCCGGAATTTTGCCTCTGATTTATTTACAGTAATTCATCCAGCAACTGCGCCAGCTGGAGCTGGATCGCGGCGATGCTTTGCGTCGAGTCGATCACGCGGAAGCGTTCGGGGAACTGGGCGGCGCGGCGCAGGTATTCGTTGCGGGTGGCGTTAAAAAAATCGGCTTGCTCCTGTTCGAACTTGTCGAGATCGCGGGTGGCGTCGAGCCGTGCGCGGGCCACGTCGAGCGGCAGGTCGAACAGGAAAGTCAGATCGGGCTGCAAATCCGGGTGCACCCACTGTTCCAGCGCTTCCAGTTTATCAAGCGCGAGTCCGCGCCCACCGCCCTGGTAGGCGAAGCTGGCATCCGTAAAACGGTCGGAAATGACCCAGGCGCCGCGTGCCAACGCCGGGGCGATCACTTGCGCGACGTGTTCGCGCCGGCTGGCGAACATCAGCAGCGCTTCCGTTTCCAGGTGCATGGTTTCGTGCAGCACCAGTTCGCGCAATTTTTCGCCCAGGGGCGTGCCGCCCGGTTCGCGCGAACTCACCAGCTCGATGCCTCGCGCCTGGATGAAATCGGCGACAAAACCGATATGGGTCGATTTGCCGGCGCCGTCGATGCCTTCGAAACTGATGAATTTACCGCTATGTCGCTTCATGAAAGCCGTGATGCCTATCGTTGGTATTGATTGACCGCCCGGTTATGGTCGGGCAGGTTGTCGGAAAACTGGCTGGTGCCGTTGCCGCGCGATACAAAATACAATGCTCCGGTCTTGGCCGGCGACAGCGCCGCCGTCAGCGATTGCACGCCGGGCAGCGCGATCGGCGTGGGCGGCAGGCCGGTGCGCGTATAGGTATTGTACGGGGTGTCGGTCTCCAGGTCCTTTTTGCGGATCTTGCCCTCGTACCTGTCACCCATGCCGTAGATGACGGTGGGGTCCGTTTGCAGCATCATGCCCAGCCGCAGGCGGTTGACGAACACGCCGGCGATCATGCCGCGCTCGGATTTCTGGCCGGTCTCTTTTTCGACAATGGAAGCCATCGTCAGCGCTTCGTACGGATTCTTGTACGGCAAGTCGGCGTCGCGTTTTTCCCAGGCGTCGCCGAGTTTGGCGACGAGCAACGCGTGCGCCTGGCGGAAAATCTGCAATTCGCTGGACCCTTTGGCGAACAGATAGGTGTCCGGGAAGAACAGCCCTTCCGGCGCCTTGTAGTCCGACGTG
Organism: Pseudomonadota bacterium; assembly: GCA_040389645.1. Lineage (GTDB taxonomy): Bacteria > Pseudomonadota > Gammaproteobacteria > Burkholderiales > Burkholderiaceae_D > Rugamonas. The sequence continues at coordinate 55,174 of JAZJZT010000092.1, forward strand.
ATGCGGGCCATCAATTCCTTGTCGTTCAAGTTGGCCGTATCGTGTTTCAAGCTTTTATGGGCGCCGATCGCCTGGCGCATCTGTTTAAAGGTCCAGCCTTCGATGATGGTCAACTGTTCCTGCGCGAATTCGCCGCGCACGAGTTGGTCGATCAGGCGCAGCGGCGTCGTGCCCGGCTTCAGCTCGTAGGCGCCGGCCTTCAATTTGCCTGACTTGCCTGTAAAACGCGCCAGCAGGTTGAACAGCAAGGGCTGGATCGGCACGCCCGCATCGGCAATTTCCTGGCCGGCCGCGTGCGCGCCGCTGCCGGGGCTGATCGTGAATTCGATCGGCGGATCGTTATTGAGGATGGGTTCGTTGGACCACCAGGCAAAACCGCCACAGGCCGCGGCCGCGGCCAATATCCCGACTACTATCGTTTTTTTTATGAATGCCATCTTTTGAAAACTATGTGGTTATATCCGCATATTGGACCAGATTGCGCACGGTTGCCGGCTTTTTGGCCGCGTCCGACGCAAATTTCGCGACATCACTATAATGAGGCCGTAATGATAAAGCTTTAATCGTCAAATTATTGGAAATTATGAGCAACTGGAACCAACTTTTAGCGCCGCAGGCCGGGCAACTGACGCCGGCCGACCTGGCTGCGGGTTTTGTCGCCCCGATTACTTCGCAAGGCTTGATCGCGCTGACCGGCGAGGAATCCGCCAGTTTCCTGCACAATCAATTGACCAACGATGTCGAGCACCTCGGCCTGGACGATGTGCGCCTGGCCGGCTATTGCTCGCCGAAAGGCCGGCTGCTGGCGACGTTCCTGATGTGGCGCGGCGAGGCATCGATCTTCCTGCAATTGCCGCGCGCCATCCAGGCGCCGCTGCAAAAGCGCCTGAGCATGTTCGTGCTGCGCGCGAAAACCAAGTTATCCGACGCGACCGAGGCGCCGGACAGCCAGGTCGTGCTGGGCATCGGTGGCGACATGGGCGAAGCCGTGCTGCAAACCTGGTTCGATGCGCTGCCCCTTAAACCGTACAGCAAGGTCGAGCACCCGCTCGGCACGCTGCTGCGCGTGGCCGATGCGTTCGGCGCGCCGCGCTACCAGTGGCTGACGTCCGCGGAAACCGCGACCACCGTCGCGCCGGTGCTGGCCGAGAAGCTCGCTGTCGGCGGCGACGATGCCTGGCGCCTGTCCGAAATCCACGCTGGCGTGCCGCAGGTGACGGCCGCGACGCAGGAACAGTTCGTGCCGCAAATGATCAATCTGGAATTGCTCGGCGGCGTCAATTTCAAGAAGGGCTGCTATCCGGGCCAGGAAATCGTTGCGCGCAGCCAGTACCTGGGCAAGCTGAAGCGCCGCACCGCGCTGGCGACGATCGCCGATGCGGCCGCCGTCGCCGGCGCCGAAGTGTTCGCCAGCGGCGATGCCTCGCAACCTTGCGGCATGGTCGTCAATACGGCGCCGAACGGCGCCGGCGGCGTCGATGCGCTGGTCGAAATGAAACTGGAAGCGCTGGAACAGGCCAGCGAACAGGCGCCGGTGCGCCTGGGTTCGGCCGACGGCGCGGCCTTGCAATTCCTGCCCATGCCTTACGCGCTGGACAAGCTCGACGTCTAGCATGAACGACCTGTATATTTATTACCAGGTGCGGCAGGCCGATGCCGCCGCCCTGCAAGGGGCGGTAACGTCCATGCAGGCCGCCCTGGTCTCCGGTTTCGGCATTTCTCCGCAACTGAAACGCCGTCCGCAACCGCAAGATGGCTTGCAGACCTGGATGGAAGTCTACCCGGCAGCGCCGGAGGGTTTCGAGGCCGCGCTGGCGGCCGCCGTCCTGCATGCCGGCTTGTCGTCCCTGATCGCCGGCCCGCGCCACACCGAAGTTTTTATGGATGTAAGCCCATGTGTCTGATCGTTTTCGCCTGGCATGTGGTGCCGGCCGTGCCGCTGATCGCCGCCGCCAATCGCGATGAATTTTACGAGAGGCAGGCCGCGCCTGCCGCGCCCTGGCCCGAACATCCGCGGATTTTCGCCGGCCGCGACCTGAAGGCCGGCGGCAGCTGGATGGGCGTGACGCAGGCCGAAGCGCCGGACACTCCGTCCCGTTTCGCCGCCATCACGAATATCCGCGCGCCGCAGGAACACAAGGCCGATGCGCCATCTCGCGGGCAACTGGTGTCCGATTTTTTGGCCGGCACGATGTCGCCGCAAGAGTACGTGGAACAGATCCGCGCCGGCGCCGCCGCCTACAACGGTTTTAACCTCGTGTTCGGCGACCGCGACACCTTGATCTGGTTTTCGAACCGGGGCCTGGAAGACCCGCGCAACGGCCAACCCCTCGCACCCGGCATTTACGGGTTGTCGAACGCCCTGCTCGATTCGCCGTGGCCGAAGGTGCTGAAAACCAAGGCGCAATTCGCCAGCCTGCTGTGCCTGGGCGCGCCGGACGACGCCTACTTTGAAATGCTGGCCGACACCACGCGCGCGCCCGATTTACGATTGCCGGAAACCGGCGTGCCGCTGGAAGTTGAACGGGTATTGTCGGCGGTGCGGATCGAATCGCCCGGCTATGGCACGCGTACATCGACGGTGGTGAAATTGTATGCCGATGCGCCGGCGGTATTGCATGAGCAACTGGTGCAGTGATTGAAGTGAAAGCCACAGACCGTGGCATTGTCATTCCTCCCATTGGGAGAAATGACTTCCCGCGCAGGCGGGAATCCCATTTCGCATTCCGAACGCCGCAAAAAGCGTCCCGAACGGTGCAGAAAAATGGGATTCCCGCCTGCGCGCTACTCTATGTCCACATCTTTGCAACTTTCGA
>JAZJZT010000093.1:0-11754 GCA_040389645.1 Pseudomonadota bacterium
TCAGGCTAGTTATATGAAAAAACCCCGTTAGTGATCTAACGGGGTTTTTTTTCGTTCGCGTTTTTCGGGCTTTCAAATCAGAGGCAAAGGCCGGGGTCAGACCCCCGGGTCTGACCCCAGATTCTGCATCTGATTTGGTTTTTCATGCTTGGTTGGCCTATCAACTCAGCATATTTGCTGCCAATCCAGATCGAAACGGGCCAGGAATTTTTTCAAACGATCGGCATCGTTGGGCTTGGCTTTCGCATTGCGCGAGACGCCATATAATTTGCGCCCCGCATCCGACATGTTTTTTGAAGCGCGGCACACGCCAATCACCGCTTCGAGTTGCAACCGATCGAACAAGTCCAGTCCCGCGGCGGCTTCGCCACCAATCACATGTTCCAGTACCAGTGCGGATGGCCTGGCCGACGGCGCCACCTGCCACAGTCGTTGCAGTCGGACGATTTCCTGCTCGACCAGCCGCTTCGTGATTCGCCCGGCTTCCGCCAGCGTCGCCATGCGCGTGACCGCGGCGGACAGGTCGCGGAAATTGCCGCTCCAGCGTGCGTCCGGCGACATCGCGAACGTCATGAATTGCTCGCGCGCCTCCTGGTTGAATCGCACCAGCTGCCCGTTTTCAGCGCTGAACTGCTGCAACTGGTAATCCAGGTTCGGCTCGATATCTTCCAGGCGTTCCGCCAGTCCCGGCAGCGCATAGGTCCACAGATTGATACGGGCATATAAATCTTCGCGAAAACGCCCGGCTGCCACTTCCTGCGCCAAATCCCGGTTGGTGCCGGCGATCAGCTGGAAATCGCTTTGCACTTCCTCGTCTCCACCCATCGGCAGAAAACGTTTTTCTTCGACCGCTTTCAGCAACATCGCCTGTTCATCCAGCCCCAGTTCGCCAATCTCGTCGAGGAACAGCAAGCCTTTATGGGCGCTGCGCAGCAGGCCGGGGCGGTTGCTGGCCGCTCCCGTAAACGCTCCCTTGATGTGGCCGAACAGGGTGGAGCCGGCGCCGTCGCCGCGCAGCGTGGCGCAATTGATTTCGATGAATTTGCCATCCAGTTGGTGACGGTTTTTTTTCAATTCGAATATCCGCCGCGCCAGGAAGGATTTGCCGGCGCCGGTCGGCCCCATCAGCAGCATCGGTGCGCGTGAACGGACGGCGACATGCTCGATCTCGTCGATCATCAGGTTGAACAGCGGATTGCGCGTGGCGATGCCCGACTTGAGGAAAGCCACGCCTTCCTTTTGTTCATGCGAAAAGCGCTGCGCAATCTGGTCATAGCGCGACAGGTCGAGGTCGATCAGCGTGTAATTGCCGGCATCGCCGGTAGTCTGGCGGCGCGGCGGCGCTGTCTGCAGCAAGCGCCCCGGAAAATAGCGCGCCTCCGTCATCAGGAACAGGCAGATCTGGACGACGTGGGTGCCGGTGGTGATATGGATCCAGTATTCCTCATTATCCAGGTCGAAAGGATAGTCTTTCGCGAAGTCGAACAGCGCGCCATACACATCCTCGAAATCCCAGGCGTCGGCAATCGCGATGTCGTGGATGCGCACCTGCGTTTCAGGAGAGACCGTCTCGATATCGTCGCTGACGCGCTGGACCAGGCTGCTGAATTTTCTCGTGTACAGCAATTCGAAACGGTCAATGACCAGGTCTTCGTGCTGGGTGAGCGCGACGCTGGGCCGCCATTTTTCCCAGCGTCCGGCACCTGAGCCACTATCAAGCTGGGTGCCGATGAAGCCGATCAGGACAATGCGTTTCTTATGCATATTCGGATAAATTTTTATAATTTAAGATAATTAAGTTTAACAGCGGACTGCTGCCACCACCTCTGAAAAATTTCTTGATCGAGCAATAAAACATGTTGAATCAAGGACTTGAACAATGTCTCTTGGAGAGATGCCTCATCTGGCACAGTGCTTGCAATATTAAAAGCACAAACAGACGAAAGAGGAAAAGAAAATGGCGAACGTACAATGGTCCCTGCGTGTAGATTACAAGTTCCTGCCCGCCGCACAAGCAGCCGATGCCGCATCGGCGCGATTCCATGTCCAGGCGCCCGCGCGCCGCGTGACGCCATGGATTGCGCCGACGGGAGGCTGCCGTGGGCTGGAAACTTAGCGCCGGCACCGTCGGCAAGCGCGCCGCTGGCCGGCGCGAAATGAACGCCGGTGCGGACGTCGACATGTGGATCGCATCGTATCCTCGTCGTACTGAAACTGGCTGGCGCATGATCCCGAGTGCCGGCAAGACAAGATCCGCAGCCATTGTCCAGGCCCGCCAGGCGCAAGCAGCATGGCAGGATGTCCTGGTCGCGCTGCTCGGCAACGATTAATTGAAAAGAGACCCCATGAAAAACGAAGAATACGATGTCATGCAAATCGAAGGCGCCAGCCCGGTCAAAATGTGGACCCGCGGCGTGCCGGTGGAGGAGTCGGCCAGGCAGCAATTGGCGAACACGGCGAAGATGCCCTTCATTTATAAGCACATCGCCGTGATGCCGGACGTGCACCTCGGTAAAGGTTCCACTATCGGCAGCGTGATTCCGACCCTGGGCGCGATCATTCCGGCGGCGGTCGGCGTCGATATCGGTTGCGGCATGATGGCGGCGAAGACCACGCTCAATGCGCGCGACCTGCCCGATAACCTGGGACCGTTGCGCAGTGCGATCGAAAAGGCGATCCCGCACGGCATGACGCCCAAGACGCGCGGCTATCGCGGCCGCGACGAAGGCTCCTGGCAAAATCCGCCGTCGGCGGTCGATGTGGCGTGGGAGCAGTTGAAGGATGGTTTCGAGGCGATTTGCCAAAAGACGCCCAAGCTCAAAAACACCAACAATTATCGCCACCTGGGCACGCTGGGCAGCGGCAACCACTTCATCGAGGTGTGCCTGGACGAGCAGGGCGCGGTGTGGTTCATGCTGCATTCGGGATCGCGCGGCGTGGGTAACGCGATCGGCAGCCATTACATCGAACTGGCGCAGCAGGATATGCGTAGCCATATCGCCAATCTGCCGGACAAGGACCTGGCCTACCTGCAGGAAGGTACGCAGCATTATGACGATTACGTCGAAGCGGTCGGCTGGGCGCAGCATTTCGCGCGCAGCAATCGCGAAGTGATGATGCGTAACCTGATTGCCGCGGTGCGCACGGTGATCAGCAAGCCGTTCGAGACGCATATCGAGGCGGTCAACTGCCACCACAATTATGTGCAAAAGGAGCGTCATTTCGGCCGCGATGTGCTGGTCACCCGAAAGGGAGCGGTGTCGGCCCGCGCCGGCGAGCTGGGTATCATCCCGGGTTCGATGGGCGCCAAAAGTTTTATCGTGCGCGGCAAGGGGAACGAGGAAAGTTTTAATAGCTGCAGCCACGGGGCGGGACGCACCATGAGCCGGAATGAAGCCAAGCGCCGCTACACGCTGGCCGACCAGGTGCGCGCCACGGAAGGCGTGGAGTGCCGCAAGGACCAGAATGTCATCGATGAAATCCCGATGGCATACAAGGATATCGACGCGGTGATGCATGCGCAGCGCGACCTGGTGGAGGTCGTGCACACCTTGAAGCAAATCGTCTGCGTGAAAGGGTAAGGCAGAATGGCGATGATCGAGCTGGATGGCGCCGCCGGAGAGGGCGGAGGGCAGGTGCTGCGCACGGCGCTAAGTTTGTCGATGATTACCGGGCAGGCGTTCCGCATCCGGAATATCCGCGCCGGGCGGGCGAAGCCGGGCTTGATGCGGCAACACCTGGTGGCGGTGACGGCGGCGGCCGAGGTGTGCGGCGCGCAGGTCGATGGCGCTGCGCCCGGTTCGCAGGCTTTGGCATTCGTGCCGGGCAAGCTGCGCGGCGGTGCTTACCGTTTTGCCATCGGGACGGCCGGCAGTTGCACCCTGGTGCTGCAAACCCTGCTGCCCGCCTTGCTGTATGCGGATGCGCCTTCGGTGGTCTTGGTCAGCGGCGGCACGCACAATCCGATGGCGCCACCGGCGCAGTTCCTGCAATTTTCTTATGGACGCGCGCTGGCCGCGCTGGGCGCCGAAATCGGGATCGAGTTGTTACGTTATGGCTTCTATCCTGCCGGTGGCGGCGAAGTGCGCGCGACGGTACAGCCTTGTGCGCAACTGCGGCGCATCGAGTTGATGAGTCCAGGCGAGCGGCGCAGCGAATATGCTGAAAGTTTTGTGGCCGCCGTGCCGCCCGGCGTGGCCCGGCGCGAGCTGGAGGGTGTCGGAATTGCGATGGGGTGGGGCGAGCAGCAATTGCATTGCCACCGCTTGCCGGACGAGCAGGGGCCGGGCAATGTCTTGCTGCTGACGCTGGAACGTGAGCATGTGACGCAAATCTTCAGCGCCTTCGGTGAGAAATCGGTGCGCGCGGAAGCTGTGGCGAAGCAGGCGGTGCGTGAAGCGCGCAGCTATATCGCGTCGGGCGCGGCGGTCGGCGAGCACCTGGCCGATCAATTGCTGTTACCGATGGCCTTGGCCGGCGGCGGGCGCTTTACCGTGGATCGCGTGTCGCAGCATGCGCTGACCAATGCCGATGTGATCATGCGCTTCCTGCCGGTGGCGATCCGTTTTGATAAGGAAGAACGGTTCAGCACCTGCACGATCACAGGCTGCACACCGGGCACGTGAACTGCTCATTGGAAACCGGAAGCGACAGTCAGCGCGACCGCCATCACGACACAGTAGCGCAACCAGTGAGGGCTGTAGTCGCGCCACGACAGTATCGCCAGGACGAGTGTGCATGCGAGCGGGATGAGGCTCTGGCGGCTCAGGCCCAGTAAGAGGGCGACATATAACTGCACCAGCAGTGCCACCCATGGCCTGCCCCCAAATAATCCACGCCGCTTTTGCGCTGGAGGCGATGGCGGAACCGCTGGTTGCGGTGCCGCGCGCGGCGCTGCCGTCGCAACCGGTTCTGCCATTTTTTCCACGCGCGCCTGCCGCTTTTCCGTGACGATCTGCTGCTGGGTTTTTTCCAGCACGGGCGCCGCCGGCGCGGCAGCTTGCCAGAAGCCGTCCCAGGGCGCCTTGCCTAGCGCCGACAGGGTGCGGAAATCGCTGTCGTGCCGCGCGGCGCGCTTGCCCAGGTCCACGCGCGCCGCATTGGCTTCAGCGTCGATCCATTTTGCGCGGGCCGCCCGCACCTTCAGCAACAGCGGCGCACCTTTCTCCGGATCGACCATCTTGATGAACTGCGCATAACCTTCCAGGGCATCGATGACGTTGGTATTGCCATTCCATTGCTTGCCGGCCGGGCCATCCTTCTCCACCTGGAACAGGGTGGCGCGGAAACGGCGCAGCGTCTCGCGTTCAATCGACGGTTTTTCGTTCACGACCACCCCGGTGACACTCTGGCGCTGTGCGCTGCGCATCACGTGCTGTTTTTCAGGATGCGGCGTAAACCCTTCATCGATGACGATCTGCTTGACGCGCCATAGCAGTTTTCCACTTAGTTTGCGCGCCTGCGCATCGCCTGAAAACGTGAGGTCGTCGGCATAGCGGGTATAGATAAAACCCAGCTTGGCCGCGCAACCCTGCAGGCGCGCATCGAGCCGGCGGCACAGGATATTCGTCAGCGCAGGGCTGCTCGGCGCGCCCTGCGGCAGGGCGCGCATGCCATGCGCCACAAAGAATTTCTCACCGTCGACACTGACTTCCTCGGTGGGCGATTCCGTGCACAGCAGGGCCAGCGTGGTCGCTATCTGTTCGCTGTAACCCAGCTCGCGGAAGACGCCTTTGATGCGGGGCATGCCGATCGACGGAAAGAAGTTTTTCAGGTCCAGATTGATGACGACGTCCTTGCCCACATGGGGCGCGGCGTTGCTGACGATCGAGCGGCCTTGTATAAAACCGTGCGCCGCACCGTGCAGCGGGGCGCGCGCCAGCACATTGTCGAGCACCCAGTATTGCGCCCGCTTCAGGCGCGGCATCGGTGCCGAGATGATGCGCTCACCGCCAGTCTTTTTCGGCATGGCGAAACGGCGGTAGTGACTGATGCGCGATACGCGGCGCTCGAAGGCGAGGAAGCGCAGTTCCTGCAGCGTCAGGCCCATCGCCGCGGCCAGGTCTTGCGCATGATGCATCGCAGGCAGCGCATTGCGCGCCAGTTTATCGTGCTCGCTGTGCGCTCCGCTCAAGCCGGCCGATACGCCTTCGCCCAGGTACAGCAGTTCATTGGCGCGCCTTTGGTGCCAGGCGGTGGCGCGCTCGAAGCGTTCGCGCGCGCGCCGCAACTTCGTTTCTTCGCGGCGCGCACGGGCTTTGGCCAGGCGTTCCTTGCGCATGGCCTTGAGCGCCAGGACGGGGTCCTGGACGCGATGCAAATCCTTGTTCAACTGATGCAGGGCGCTACTCAACTCGGCTTCGCGCCGTATCAATTCTTCCGCAAGCGTCGGTTGACCGCTATCGGCCGGCCAGAATCCGAGTCGTTGCATGTCGTCGAGGACGACTTCTTCGCGCGAGCTGTCGCGCAGGCGCGCCATCAATTCGGCGCGCGTTGTTACGGGAGGGGATGGAGGGGCGCTCATTGCAAAGCCTCCAGGTGAGGCGGGCGCAAACTACGCAAGCACGGCGGGATCGTCATCGAAGGGCCTGCAGGACTGGAACGCTCCACTCGACGCCATACGGCACCGGTAGCGCTAATGGGCTTCGGAGAAGCCACACCGTCTTGCGCTACCGGTGCCTGTATGGCACAGTGAAGAGCGTACCAGTGACGCATGGGAAGGGCTGAATACGTGAACGGCGATCCGCCGTCCGGTTTGCAAGAGCCATCCCGCCGTGCTTGTTGATGCAAGTATAACAGTTCGCTGTTTCTTTTCATATCAATCGTCATCATGCCGAACGCCTTTGCGCCTGCGCCAAACGCAGCGCAAGCATGTGCGCGCATGGCCCTTGCCGCATGCGGTTCTGGTTGTAGTGGTTGCACTGGCAGGCGCCGTCGACGATGCGTTCATCGGCGTCGAGCCTGAGCGATACCTGGTACTGCCGCTCTCCGTGTCTGGCCAGGCCGCCCAGGCGAATGCCGCCGTCAGACATGGCTTCGGCGGTCTCCTTGCTGACGGCGTGCAGCGCCACCAGCCTGGCCGCTTCCGCTTCCAGCGGGCTGGAAAAGCGCAGCGTTTCGAGCGGCAGCGGGTCGCGTGCCAGTTCGCGCAGGCGATACACGCCCTGGGTCAGGTCATAGATGACGCGGCCGGCTTGCGTGTACAGCGTCAGCGCGCGCTCGACCAGCATGCGCGACAGGCCGGTATCGCTGGCCAGTTGGTCGGCCGAAGCGAACCAGCGTTTGCCGAGCGCGGCGAATACCCGTGCCTTGCTGTCGTCGTCGACATCGCCGCGCGGCGCCAGCAAATCGAATTGTCCGGCGTGCGACCAGTCGTTCGCCGTCCAGCCGGACAGGCCGAGCGTCAATTGCATGTCGGGCAGATTGGCAATCCAGAAACTGGGCAGGCCGCTGCCCATCAGGTGCACGGTAAAACTGTGCGCCACCGGGATCAGGCGTTCGAGCAGCAGCAGGCGCCGGCGGCCCCAGACCCTGATTTCTTCCACGGTACTACCTTCATAGATGGAGCGGCGGCAGACCAGTTCATCGTTCCACGGCTCGAAAACGGCGCGCACCGGCAAGCCCGGGTTCAATATGAAACGGATGGAGCGCGGACCGGCGCGTTCTTTTTTGCGGCGCAGCTGCAGGCAGAAATTATGCACGTCCATCGGATGCAGATCGAAGCGTCGCGCCGGCATGTTCATCGCGCTGCTGACCTGTAAAAAGCCGCGCACCCAGGTATCGGGCACGTCGATTTTCTCTTCGATGAATTCCGGGTCGTCGGCCGTCCTGACCTGGAAGCCGGCCGGATCGATCGCCAGCCGGGTGGTCTTGTAATCGCGGATTTTCTGGAATTCCCCGTACAGGCTTTCCGAATAATCGATATTGGTGGTGCCGCAGGCGAAATCGCCGATGCGGTCGAATACCTCGTGACTGCAACTGAGCGAGGCATAGCTCGATTCGTCGCGGCTGAAGCATTCGAAGAAGATGCGGTCAGGGTGCACGGTGATGACCGGATCGAGCATGATCCACAGTTCGCGGTTGGCCTGGTACAGATAGTTATAGTATTTCTGGCGCGCCTCATAAAACGGCTTCATCAACCCGGCTTTACGGGCCCGAAGATCTTTCAGTTCCTTCTGCAGCGGGGCAAGCCGCTCGCGCAGGTCGACGGATTGCGCCTGGAACTGGGGCAGCATCAATGCTTCGTTTTCCGTGGCCCACGCTTTATAGGCGGTCTTGTCGGGCGCCTGGTAGCGCTGGTCGGCGACGACGACATCGTGCAGCGCCGATATCGCTTCGCGAAAGGGGATGTGCCTGTTTAATTCGGCGACAAAATGCGTGGGTGCGCGCAAGGTGTCCGGCGCAAAGCGCATGTCGGTCGCCGATGCGCTGTTGCCGACCTGTGTCTCGCCATAATAACGGTACTGGAATCTCATCGCGTTTTCCCCGCAATCGGTAGCGCAGGCGGGGCGTGTATCGTCATTACCGCCGGCAGGCCGGGGTAGCGCTGCTGGATGGCGCGCAATCCCTCGATGTATTGCGCCTTGTCGGCAATCGCCACCGTCAGCACCTGGCGCGCGAACAGGCGCGAGACGAAGCCGGCGATGTCTTCCGACAGGCTGGCCTGCTCGCGCAGGAAAGCCTGCACCCGGCTTTTCACCACGCGCCCGCGGTTCACTTGCGACAGCACGCTGAGGAAGTAGGGCTCAAGGCGCTGCAGTTTGCCCGCGTCTCCCGCGCTGGCGCTTTCCAGCCATGCGCTGACGAACAGTTGCATGTTGGCCGATGGATGCTGGCTCAGTTTGACCATGTATTCCGTCACGTCGGCCACATCGAAATGGGTCGTGATCATGGCGCGCCCGAAGCGCTGGGCGGCCGGATCGAGGTGGTCGCACAGGTTCACCAGCAGCAGCGGTGTCCAGTCGTCGCGGCTGCAAGTCGCGCTAAAGAAGGCGCTTGCAAACTCGCGCGTGTCGTCGAAGCGGCTGTCGAACAGGCGCAGCGCCTGTTCCAGTTGCGCGCGTACGCGCTCCGGGTAGGCGCGGAAGGCGGCATACGCCCATTGCCGCACGCTGGCATCCGGATTGCGGCCGAACGAAGTCCAGTCGGCGACGTCGAACTGGTCGGCGCGAAAGCCGGTCAGCAGCCGCGCACCCAGTTGCTGGGCGCCCTTGCTGCGCGCCGCCAGCAGGCGCACCAGCAAGGCTGGATCGGCAAGTTGCGGCGACTGCCCCAACGGACCGGCTATCCACGCCTGCGCATCGGCGTGCATGCCTTCCCCGGTCTCGCTGCGAAACAGGCTGTCGAGCAGGACGCTCAGCAAGGACTGGCGGAATGCCGGATCGGAGGCGGCGAGGCGCTGGATCGCTTCATCGATTCCGCGTCGCACTCCGGCTTCGGGGTGGACTGCGAAGGCGACGATCAAGTCGGTCTGCGTTGCGAGCACGTGATCAGGCAGCATGCCGAACAGGCGCACTGCCTGGCCGCGCACAGCGGCATCCGCATCCTGCAACAGCATGAGCAGCCTGGCGCCGGGCAGCATGGCGGCGGGCGCCGCATGCAGGGTTAGCCACTGGCAGGCCAGCAGGCGCACCGCTGCAAGCCGGTGGTCGAGCAGTGCCAGCAGGCGGGCATGCGGTGCATTGGCCGCGGCCGCGCGCAGCGGGTTGCTGATGGTCCACAGCAGGTCCACGGCGATGAGGGGCACGGTCGATTCCGCGCTGTCGATATCGCCGCAGTTGTCCAGCCAGTCGAGCAATTGCATGACGATTGCCTCGGCCTGGCCCGGCAGCGACAGGGCGCACTGGCACAGCATCCAGCCCTGGCGGCGGATCGTTTCGACAGGAGAGCACAGCATGGTGGCCACCAGCAGCGCATCGGCCGCGGACTGCATCGGATCGCGAATGATGCAGTCAAGCGCATATTGGCTCGCTTCCGGCAGGCGCGATTGAATCAGGATAATCAGCCAGTCGGCTGTCGGCATACCTGGTTCGAAACGCCGCCGCGCGACCTGGAACGCAAATTGGGCGCTGGCCGGATAGGGGCTTTGCAGCAATTCACGGATGGTGTCCAGCGAGAGCTGCGCGCAATAATCGGCGTTGTCGCTCAGGGCGCGCGCCGCGAACGTGTGCACGCCAGCGCACCGGCTTTGCTGCATCAGGCGCAGCAGCGCGTGCGGATGGGCATCCCATAGTTGCGGGAACGCTTCCTGGCGTTGGTCGCATGGCGCAATCGGCGGCTTCTGATACCAGCTACGGCCCGAGCGGTTGCCGCGCCACGGGCCATGCGCGCGCAGCATCCGGTTGAACAGCATCCAGTGGCTGTACGGATCATAAGAGCGGCCGGCACGCATGTACTGCTTGCCCGCGCTGCGATCGTCCATTGCATTGATTGCGCCAAGCGCCATGGCGATATAGCCAGGATCGGCAGCCTCGCCAAGCCGGCGCAACGTGCGCCAGCCTCGGCGCCGCAGGTAGTCGCGGGTGCGGATGCCGTAGGCGACAGTGCTGTCGGGGCGCGCGCCTTCCTCGGCAAAGGACGTGTAGCGGCGGGGTATGTAGACCATGGTGGCCGCGTCGGTAGGCGGCGTTGTCTCGAAACGTTGGTGCAGCAGGCCGAATAATTCGGCATCGGCCCGCAACTCGGCGGCCTTGTAGATATGGCGCACGGCGCGGAAAGTACCTGCATGCAGGTGCACTCTTTGCAAGTGGACCAGCAGTATGCGGCGCGCCATGGGTTGGCACAGGGCGACCTGGTCGAGCTGCTCGATCCAGTCCGATTTCGTCAATGAGGGCCATTCGTCGTCGCCGTCGAGCATGGCCATGATCGCGGTGCCATCCTGGCCGGACCAGGCCGCGCGCTGCGCTGCGGGCCAGTTGGCAACCAGCGCCTCGGCGTGAATCGCACGCGTCGCTGGATCGACCAGCAGCAACCACGCCTGTAATGCCATGCGGCGTACCGGGTCGGTCGAGCCGCGCGCATGCAGTTCGCGCATCGCGACCGACGCACCCGAGTCGCCACAGCGGCCGACGGCCCAGGCGATGCAATAGTCCTGCATGGCGTCGCCGCGTGCGATCAGATCGACCAGCGCAGGAACGGCGGCATAGAGGCGGCGTTCGCCGATACGCCAGATGGTGCGGTTGCGCTGGTCTTGTTTCAATCGTTTCCAGTGACCGGCTTCCAGTTGATTTAACAGGGCGATATCGGCCGTGCCGATTTCTCCGGGGGGGGCATTGCTTGCCGTGGGCGTCGGTACGATAGAGGCTTCCGCCTGCGTGGGGCTTGCCGGATCGGCGAAGCCCTGGGTCGATCGTTCGGCCAGTGCCAGCGCGAACAAGGTCTCCGCCGTCTGCAAGTCCACAGCCTGCGGCGTGCGTGTGCTGTCGCGCCACTCCTCGCCAGTGCGCCCCTGGCGCAGATTGACCAGGTAGCGGCCAGTCGACCCCGTCGCCTCGCATAGCTCGATTTCGCAATGGACAGTTGTATCCTTTTGCCTGCGAATCAGGCTGATCTTCCGAATCAGTTTCACGGCGTGCGGCCCTCGCTATATTGAATGCTGTGTATTCCGATGGTAGCCAACATCGTCAAGATTGTAAATAATGCAATGATGAAAAGGAAACTCAGAGAAAACCTTTGCGAATGCCTTGCCAAGATAGCGCAGGCTTTGCTATAGTTCGCCTCCCCGCAGAAACGCACGCAGCGATGCAGCGAATGGCG
>JAZJZT010000094.1:0-31278 GCA_040389645.1 Pseudomonadota bacterium
CCGTTATTTTTTAGCGCCATGCCTCGGATTGCCAGTAATTCGAGGTCCCCTTAAGTGAAGAGTGGATTCGAACGTGGATTAATTCCATTGATCGGAATAAATTACTTAGAAGTCAAGTATTTTTTTGGGATAAGACGAACTCCACTTCCGACAGCTTTGCATCGCTCATGATCGCCGTCGGTAGCCTGCTGCATCTGAACGTAGAGCGGCCCGTGCCGCGCATGCTCTAGCATTTCATGCGCCCGGCGCGGCGCGCGCACTTGCCGCATCCGGCCCCGGCCGTTGTCTTGATCGTGTTTCTGAGGGATAATTGCGGCCATGAACGATACCACCACACTCCCACCTTTGCCCGACCGCCTGTCGATCGACCCGCGCAGTCCTTACCATGTCGCCGCCGTGTTCGAACACGAAGTCGGTATCAAATTCAACGACAAGGAACGCCAGAACGTCGATGAATATTGCATCAGCGAAGGCTGGATCAAAGTGCCTTCTGGCAAGGCGCTGGACCGCAAGGGCAATCCGATGCTGATCAAGCTCAAAGGTAAAGTCGAAGCGTTTTACCGCTGATTTCACTCCGGCAGACCGGCCTTGCGCCACATCGGCAGGTACTTCGCCTCATAAAAAGTCTTGTAGGCTGCCGGGCTTGAAGGTTGCGGTTTGACGAATTCGGGGATGCCGTAATGCGGCACGACCTTCTGTAAATCGTCCAGCGCGCCGCGCATTTTCGTCGCGTCGCCCTTGGCCGCGTACACCATGGCCAGGATGGCGTAACAATTCGGGTACGCAGGATGGGCTTCGGTCCCTTTCAGGCACCATTCCTGCGCCGCGTCCTGGTCGTCCATTGCCATGTGGGCGCGCGCCATATTCGTAAAAATCACTTCCGGCGGATGCCTGGGGTCGAGATCGATCGCTTGCTTCAGCATGCCGATCGCATTTTTCGGCTCGGCGATCGCAATGAACATGTTCGCCAGGCCGATATACGGCAACAGGCTTTTCGGACGCAGTGCCAGGTAGGCTTCCGCGCTGCGCCGCCAGCCCGGAAAATCGTCGTGCTTCGATGCGTAAAATCCGATCGGATATAAAATGTCCGCATTGTTCGGATCGAGTTCCTTGACCTGTTTCGCGAGGTCGCGCACCTCGGCCCACTTCTTTTCCTTCAAATCCGGTGTCATCTGGTTGCCGAAGTTATAGGCTTGCCGGAACAGGGAAATGGCGAGGTCGGTCAGCGCATGGACATTCTTCGGTTCCAGCGCCAGCGCTTGCCGGTCCAGCGCCTCAAGTTGTTGCAGCACCGGCAGCGTCTGCGATTTCAGCCGCAACGCGGCCGAGCGCAGCAACAAATCCGCCACCTTCGGGCTGCTCGCGCGCTTTTCGCTTTCGCTCGCCGCGACAATGACCATCTCGCGGCCGATGCTGTTGCCGATCTGGTTCGTCACCTGGTCTTGCAGCGCGAACAGGTTAGTCAGGTCGCCGTCGAGCGTGTAGACCCATAAGGTCGCACCGGTCTGCGTATTGGTCAGCGTCACGCTGATGCGCACCTTTTCGCCGCTGCTCAGCACATTGCCCTGCAAAATAAAACGCACGCCGGCATCCTTGCCGATTTGCTGCGCCGTCAGCATCTTGTCCTTGTAACTCAATGCCGTCGCCGGCGAACCGACGTAGGCGTCGCGGATGCGCGACAAATCGGCGGTGATGCTGCTCGTCAGCGCATCGGCGACATACGCCTTTTGCGGGTCGCCGGTCTGGTTGGCGAACGGCAGCACGATGATCGACAGCGGCGCGGCCGACGCCGCGTCGGCGCCGTTGGCGCTGGCCGGCGCCACGCGGCGCATGCCGTCCTGCTGCCAATAATAGATGCCGCCGCCCAGCAGGCAAACGATGCAGGCGAGGGCGGCGATCATCGGTTTCCTGGACGGTCTCGGCGCGACCACCGGCTTGGCCAGCGGCGTGTTCGCCAGGTTGATGCGGTAGGCGCGGATCGGGCGCGTGATGTTCTTCATCTGCAATTCGCCCATGTCCTCGAACAGCACGTCGAGGTCGCCGCGCACCTGGTCGCGCACCGCGCTGGACACGCAGATGCCGTCCTGCGGGGCGAATGGTTCGAGCCGCGCCGCGACATTGACGCCATCGCCGGAAATGTCGTCGCCGTCGACGATGATGTCGCCCAGGTTGATGCCGATGCGCAGCAAGACCCGCTCGTCCGCATTGACGTCGGTCTCGATCGCATGGTTTTGCCGCTGGATATCGATGGCGCAGTGCAGCGCGGCCGTGCCGGTGGGGAATTCCGCCAAAAAACCGTCGCCGGTGGTCTTGATGATGCGCCCGCCATATTGGCCGACGACGGGATTGAACAGGTTTTCGCGCAAGGCGCACACCCGCGCAAACATGCGCGATTCGTCCCGTTCCATCATGGCGCTGTAGCCGACTATGTCCGCCACCATGATGGCGGCGAGTTTGCGATCGATCTGCGGCACGTTTTTCACCCGTTTTTCCATGCAAGCGAACGGAACCCGGGCCACGCTTCACGCCCGGGTCAGCGAAACTGTCCCATTCATTATCGCATATGATAGTTTCCTGTTTGCATGCGTCAGCATCGATGGCGTCTTGTTTTACGTGGCATGCACGGCATGGGGGCAACTGCCGCCAGGGCAGGGGAGCGGACCTTCAGCGGGGCGTTTCAAACTGGTATTTGCGCAGGATCGCTTCGTAACTGCCGTCCCGCACCATTTCGTCGAATGCCGCTTTCCACGGCGCCACCACGGCAGGCGGCAAGTCGCGCGAACTGACCAGATAAGCCTTGACCCGGGCCAGCACGACGCCGCGGCGCAAGCTGTCGATGCCGAAGCCGCCGGCACGTTGCGCCGCGCGGATGCCATTCCACGTGCTGATCCACGCATCGATCCGTCCCGCATGCAGCTTTTTGGCGTTGGTGTCGTCATTGGCGACCAGGCTGAGATGGCTCAAATCCTTTTCCTTGGCCAGGTGGGCGGCGGCGCCATCCCTGACCACGCCGATGTTCAATTCCCTGAGCGCCTCGATCGAGGTGATGTCGATCGCCGCGTCGCGCCGCGTCACCGCCACGAAATCGTCCTCGAAGATGGCGACCTGCCATGAATACAGGTTTTCACGGGCGGCAACCCTACCCACCGGCGCCAGCAGGATGCCCGGAGAATTCGCGGCCATCACCAGCGCGCGTGCCAGCGGATATGTCTCGAAGGTGCCGGTGTAGCCGACTCGGCGCGCCATTTCCTTGACGATCTCGCATGCCATTCCGGCGGAGCCGCCTTCGTTCGGATTGCTTGCTGAAAAACAATAAAAAGCGGTTTCGCCGCCGATCAGGCGCAGCGCGCCGGCCGGTTCCTCTCTTGCGCCGGCGTGGCCGGGGATCAGCAAGACGGCCGCGAGCGCGGCCAGCATCCGCGGCAGGCGGTATCGGTGCATTTTTTTAAAAGGCGACATGGTCGTAAGCGCGGCAAGCCACGGCATCGGAATCCTTTCAAGGCCGGCCTTCGCCGGCGGCGTGAAAATTGTCGTCCAAGTATGCACTTGTTCGGTGCGCGCGGCCATCCCTAAACCGGTTCGGGCCGCCACCACCGTGGGGCGGGAACGGGGCCGCGCCTGCTTGCCCGGGCCTGCGCTTTCGGCGACCATGGCATCTATCGTTCATCATCAGGAGATTCATCATGGAAGTTCACATCATCGATTTACCGCCCGCGCGGGTAGCCTGCCATCGCCACGTCGGCCCCTACGGTCCCGCGCTTGGCGCGTTCTGGCGCGGCACGGTCGCACCGTGGATGCACAGCCACGGCCTGGACGGGCGGATCTGTTACGGCGTCGGGCTCGACGACCCGCAGACCACGCCGCCGGAGCAGTGCCGCTACAATGCCTGCGTCAGTGTGGCTGACGATTTTCAGGAGGACCGGCAGGTCGGCGTCACGACCTTGCCGGGCGGGCGGTATGCCGTCATGCCGTTCAAGGGGCCGACTTCCGGCATCGCCCAGGCGTGGCAGTGGTTTTTCAGCGAATGGCTGCCGGCGAGCGGCTTGCAATGCGATGACCGGCCGTGCTTCGAACGGTTTTCCGCCACGCCCGGGCAGGGCCCGGCGAGCGGCGAATTCAGCTGCGAATTGTGCATTCCCGTGAAAGCGCAATAGGGGATTTCGTCTATTAAAAAGCGATGCATTTTTCACCATTTCGCGCGCCGTCATGTATTATTTGCATTAGGGCAATGTCAATTGGGCATTGGACGTGGCGTCCGCCATTGCCTTACCCTGCTGCTGCGGCCAAGGCTGCCTGCGATGACTCGCCAACCTAACTAGACAAGCAATGAGCAAACTTTCCCTGCTGGACCTCGCCTTTTTTATTGCCGAAACCGACGCCAGTCCGAAACACGTCGCCGGCCTGCAAATCTTTAAAAGGCCGCCCAGGTCCGGCGTGAATTTTGCGCGCAAGCTGTACCAGGAATGGCTGACCCATACCGACGTGCAAGCCCCGTTCGACCGCCTGATCCGCTTTTCGCTGACGGCGTTGCCGCGCTGGGAAACTTGCGAGGAAGTCGATCTGAGCCAGCATATCTATTATCACAAGCTCGATGCCGGCGCGAACCAGCGTCAAGATTTGTATGCCTTCGTCTCGGCGCTGCACGTGCCGGTGCTGGACCGCGCCAAGCCGCTGTGGGAAGTGCACGTCATCGACGGCGTGCACGGCGGCCAGTTCGCCGTCTACCAGAAATTGCACCACGCGATCGCCGACGGCGTCACGATGACGCGCTGGGTCTCGGAATCGCTGGCCGAGGCGGCCGATGCGCCCGATCCCGAGCCGGTCTGGACGCATCGCCATGCGCGCGGCGGCAAGCGTGCGGAAGCGAACTGGAGCATGCTGCAATCGGCCTGGGAAGCGATGGGCGGTACCCGCAAGCGCGTGCTTGGCGTCAGCCGCCTGGCCACGATGCTGTTGCTTGAAAGCGTCAAATTGACGAAGAATGCGATCGCATTGCCCTTCGTCTCCGCCGGGCGCACGCCGTTGACGGGGCAGGTGACGGCCGGCCGCCAGTTCACCTCGGCCTGCGTCTCGCTGGAACGGGTCGACCGCATCCGCGCCAGCACCCGCTCGACCTTGAACCACGTCGCGCTCACTTGCCTGGACGGCGCCTTGCACCGCTACCTGCAAGACCAGGATGTCACGCTGGAGCGGCCGATCACGATCCAGATGCCGGTCAACCTGAGACAGGAAGGCGATCAAAGCGCCGGCAACAAGATCGGCATCATCCAGGTCGAACTGTCGGCGCCGACCGACGACCCGTATGTGCGCTTGCGCAATATCGGTTTTTCGCTGCGAAATGTGCGCACGATGATCGACAGCGTCGCGCCGCAGGCGATCGAAACCTATACCTTGATGGCGGGCCTGGCCGGCCAGCTGATCGAAACGCTGAAATTGAGCGACCGCCTGCCGCCGATGGGCAATACGCTGGTGTCGAACGTACCTGGTCCGAAACGGCACCTGTACCTGAAAGGGGCGCGGTTAGAGGAAATGCATCCGATCAGCACGCTGCCGCCAAGCAATCTGCTGAACATCACGCTGTTCAGCTATGCCGGCAACCTGTATTTCGGCCTGATCGCGACCGACGAATTGCCGGGCCTGGATCGCCTGAGCGCGCATGTCGAGGAAGCGTTCAGCGAGCTGGAACGCTCGATCGAGGCGGCCGCGTTGTAAATTCAGCCGTTCAGCCGGTGCCCATGCGCGCCGGCGCCGGGTCGCGCTGGGCGTTGCTGCGCAAGTCGCGGCATGCATGCTCCAGCGCGGCGGCGACTTCGGGCAGCGAGTCGAGCACCAGTTCGAGTTCTCCGGCGGCCGACAGTTTTTCCAGGTCGTGGCACAGCTTGTGCAATTGCGGCGAACTGAGGTAGCCGGCGCTGCCTTTCAGCGCGTGGAAGGCGGCCGAGGCGGCGTGGTGCTTGCCGTGCAGCGCGGCCTGGCGCGCCAGTTCGAGCCGGCGCGGCGCTTCTTCGAGGAAGGCTTGCGTGATGCGCTGCATGTGTTTTTGCGACAATCCCGCCAGCGGCAGGATGCGGATACGGGAGCTGGTGACATCGCCGGCCGGCGGCGGCACGCCGAACTGGGCGGCCAGTTCCGCTTCGCTGATGGCCGTCTCCGGCGCGGGGCGCTCGGCCGGCGCATCGGTCTCGGTGTGGACCGGCAGCAGCGACGGGTCCAGCTTCTCGAGCTGGTGGCCGCGGTTCAATAACTGGGCGATGGTCTTTTCGACCTGGTCGTACAGCAGGCGCTCGTCGACCGGTTTGCTGAGGAAACCGTCCATGCCGACCGCCAGGTAGCGCGCGCGGTCGTGGTCGCTGGCATTGGCCGTCAGCGCGATGATCGGCACGCTGGTGTCGCGCACCCGGAAATCCTCGCTGCCGCCGCGCCGGATCAGGCGCGCGGCCTGTTCGCCATCCATCGTCGGCATGCGGCCATCCATCAGCACCAGGTCGAATTCCCCGTTGCTCAGCGCTTCGAGCGCCTGCACGCCGTTTTCGACGATAACGATTTCGTGCCCCATGCTTTCGATCAGCGTGCTGATGATGATCTGGTTCGTTCGTACGTCTTCGGCGCACAGCACGCGCAGCCGGTAGGCGTGGCGTTCCTGGCGCGGCGCATTTAATAAGCCCGTTTCCGGCGGCGCGCCCAGCGCCAGCGGCAATGTGAAATGGAAATTGGAGCCGACTCCCGGCTCGCTTTCGACGCCGATCGTGCCGCCCATCAATTCCACCAATTCCTTGCAGATCGCCAGGCCCAGGCCGGTGCCGCCGTAGCGGCGCGTGGTGGAAATGTCGGCCTGCTCGAATTTCTGGAACAGCCGCCCGATGGTGGCGGCGTTGATGCCGGGGCCGGTGTCGCTGATGCTGAAGCTGACCTGGGTCACGCCGTTGTCCACCGCGCGCGCATTGGCTTGCAGCCGCACTTCGCCGCGGTCGGTGAACTTGATCGCGTTGCCAAGCAGGTTCAGCAGGATTTGCCGGATGCGGGTCGGATCGCCCCGCACGTAGCGCGGCAAGTCCAGCGCCAGCTCGCAGTGCAGCAGCAGGCTCTTGGCGTCGGCCTGCGCCTGCAGGATGCCGATCGCGTCGTCGACCAGCGCGACCAGGTCGACGTCGACCGCCTCGACCGACAGCTTGCCGGCGTCGATCTTCGAGAAATCGAGGATATCGTTGAGGATCGCCAGCAGCGCCTCGCTGTTTTGCAGGCCGATGCGCAGGTATTCCTCGGTGCGCCCGCGCACGGTCTGGTCGCGCAGTGCGAATTTCAGCATGCCGATCACGCCGGCCAGCGGCGTGCGGATATCGTGGCTCATCGCCGACAGGAAGTCGATGCGGTGGCGGCTGACGATTTCCGCGTGCTCTTTCGCTTCCGTCAATTCGGCCGTGCGTTCCTGCACGCGCTGTTCCAGGTTGCTGCGCAGCAGGCGGAACTGGTCGGCCAGTGCGAACGCGAGCAGGATGCCGTCCAGTGTGCCGCCGAGCAAGGTCAACAACTGGACATTGTCGACGACGGAAGGCATCCAGCCGAGGTTGGCCGGCAGGATCAGCACGCCCGGCACCATCAGCGCGGCAAAGCCGAGCACGAGGAAGCGCGCCGGCTGGTAACCGTTGCGCCAGACGATGACGCCGGTCGCCAGCGCCAGCACCATCCACACCATGATGGCGATGCTGGCCAGCATGTGCGCATAGTTGAGCGCGACGAAGCAGCTCGGCAACAGCACCAGCGGCAGCACCAGGTTGATGCGGCTGAGCTGGTACAGGCGCGGCGCGGTCCTCTTCAGGCGCAGGAAGTGGGTATAAAACAGCGTGCTGAACACAGGCAGCAGGAAGAAGGGAACGTAGTGCAGGTGCAGGTTGTGCCAGCCGAACAGGTCGGTCGGCAAGTGGAAGGTGATGCCCCAGGCGCCCGCATAGCACAGCACGTACAGCGAGTAATACAGGGGAGAGCGGTCGCGCGTGTACGAATAAATGAAGAAATTGAACACGGCCAGCGCCAGCAGCACGCCGATCGAGGCGATGATCAGGAAGTTTTCGCGCGCCACCAGCATGCGGTAGCCATCTTGCGGCGTCACGTCGAACACCGGCGTGCGCGCATAGTACGGGCTACTGAAGCGCACCAGCACGTCATAGGTTTCGCCCGGCTGCAATTCGATGTTCTTGCCGTAATGCATCAGGTAATCGTGTGACTGGCGGTAACCCGACAGCAGGCGCTTGACGCTGCCGTCCGGGCCATACAGGCGGCTGTCGACCTGGTCGATGAGAGTGTCGTTCGGATCGAGCACCCAGGCCGTTTGCAGCGTATCGTTGCGCAGGCGCGCATGCAGCCAGTAGCTGCCGCCGAGCAAGTCCACGCCTTGCGCCGGGCGCAGCCGGCCGACGAAGCCGGCAATGTCGGCCGCGCTGCCTGGGAACGCTTCGGCGCCGGCCCGGTACAGGCGGCCCGATGCCAGCAAGTCGATCGTGGTCGGCGTGGTCAGCACCGCCTGGCCGTGGCGCACATCGGCTGCTTGGGCGGCAGCGATATTGGTCCACAGCAATTGAAGCAGGCAGAGCGACAGCAAGAGCAGGTGACGGCGTGCGTGGCTGGCAAGACGGGCGATGGAGCTAAAGGACATCGTGCGGGTTGACTCAAGTTGTTGGCCGCGATGCTGCCGCGCAGGAATAATGGAAAACTTGCCATATTTTAATCGACAATCTGTTACGCGCCATGAAATTTGCTGGCGCGGCCGGCGCTTCTTGTATGATTTATCCCATTTCACTTTTCGGATATCGACATCGTGCTGCTCTCTCCCGAACAATTGGCCGGCTTCCTGGCCGCCGCCGTGCTGATCACCGTCTCGCCGGGGCCGGATAATTTGATGGTGCTTGGCGTGGGCATGTCGCGCGGACGGCGCCAGGGCATGGCGTTCGGCCTCGGCTGCGCGCTTGGCTGTTTAAGCCACACGCTGCTGGCCGCGCTGGGCGTGAGCGCCTTGATCGCCGCGTCGCCGCCGGCGTTCACGGCGCTGAAGATCGCCGGCGGCCTGTACCTGGTGTGGCTCGGCATCGGCGCGCTGCGCAGCAGCGGCGCGGCCGGTGTCGGCGATGCCGGAGCGCCGGACGAATCGCTGGCGCGCCTGTTCGGCAAGGGTTTATTTGCCAACACGATCAATCCGAAAGTCGTGCTGTTTTTCCTGTCCTTCCTGCCGCAGTTCGTCGTCGCCGAGCGCGGCGGCGCCAGCTGGCAGACGCTGCAACTGGGCTTGCTGTTCACGGCCCAGGCATGCGTGCTGTTCGGCCTGCTCGGTTATTTTTCCGGCGCCGTCGGCAAGTGGATCAACCGTAATCCGCGCGCCGGCCTGTGGCTGGACCGGGTCGCCGGCACCATCTTCGTCGGCCTGGGCCTGCGCCTGATCGTGGCCCGCTGACGGTATTCGCGCGGGTTGCGCTGGCGGGTGCGGCGCGCCTGCCGCGCCCATCGCTCTATTGTTGAACCGCGCCGATCTCGAAGCGCAATTCCAGCTGGTCTTGCACGGCCAGCGCGCCGCCCAGCACGGAAAACGGCACGATGCCGAAGTCGCTCTGTTTCAAGGTCAGCGTGCCGCTGGCGTTCAGGCGCGTGCCGCCGGCCGCGAGCGCGATCGTGGCCGGAATCGCGTAGCGGCGCGTGACGCCGTGCAGCGTAATGTCGGCCTGCACCGGAGACGACGCGTCGGCCTGTTCCGCGTGCACTTGCACGTAGGGAAATTGCGCGGCGTCCAGCACCCGCTCCAGCATATTGTGACGCGTACCGGCGATGGCGTCGGCCGACGGCACGCTGTCCAGGCCGGCGACGGCGCGCAAGTCCGCTTCGTCGACCGTCATCCGGTCGAGCCGGAAACGGAAATCGGCGCGGCCGGCGATGGCGCTGCCGGTGGCGCCGCCACTGGCGGCAGGGGCGGCGGCGGTCACCGCGTAGCCGTCGATCTGGCGCGCCGCCACCACGTGGTCATGCCCGAGCCGCGCCAGCGCGCCGCTGCGCCGCACAGTGATGGCGACCAGCGATTGTGGATCGATGCGCCATACCTGCTGCCCGGGCATGCGCTGCTGGCTGTACGCGGCCGGCGGCGCCGCGCCCGCATCGGCGGCTGTTGCTGCGGTCGGCGCCACCGGCGGCGCCGGGGCGCAGGCCGACAGCAGGGCCGGCAGTGCCAGCATGCGCAAAAATAAGCCGAAAGATCGCATTTTTTTCCTGATTGTGACTATTCGAGAGTTTTTGAGGTGTTTCTTTGTATTATCTTAAGGGTGACGGCAACAACGACCTAATCGCTGCAAACATACCACCGAACGCTGCCGCGCGATGTCATCGCCCGGTCATGTGTGCGTGAGATGATGCTTCTGTTCTGTCAAATCTCTCCCGATTTGAATCCCTTGGCCCGCAATCGAAAGAATTGCGGGTTTTTTTTGTCCGCTTGTTTGTTGGCTAAAAATTTTCTTCCTTAATGAAGTCCTAAGCCTGCGCGCGGGGAATGCTGGCAAAGTACCACCTGTAGCGCGCGGTCTCCACCACGCGCCAGGTTGCCGGATCCCTTTCGACCCGGCACGATTTCCGGGGCGGTGCGCCGCCCTTGTCCCGCAATCCCCGCGCTCTGATAAAGCGTTTCGGCCGGCTTCCTGTTCCAGGTTCAGCCGGCCTTTTTTTGTC
Source organism: Pseudomonadota bacterium (assembly GCA_040389645.1). Lineage (GTDB taxonomy): Bacteria > Pseudomonadota > Gammaproteobacteria > Burkholderiales > Burkholderiaceae_D > Rugamonas. Next base: position 10,699 of record JAZJZT010000094.1, read on the forward strand.
CAAATCACAGGCAAAATCCGGGGTCAGACCCATGGGTCTGACCCCAGCCTTTGCATCTGATTTTATTTCACCGCTAGGACCGAATAGCGCTATCATGACTGCCGCTGATCAACCATCAGGAGACGTGCACGATGATAGACCTGTACACTGCGGCCACGCCGAATGGCCACAAGATTTCAATCGCGCTGGAAGAACTGGCATTGCCGTACACGCTGCATGTGCTGGACCTGTCGGCCGGCGAGCAAAAGCAGCCATGGTTCCTCGCGCTGAACCCGAACGGCCGCATTCCCGCCATCGTCGACCGCGCGCAAGACAATTTCGCCGTGTTCGAATCGGGCGCGATCCTGATCTACCTGGCCGAAAAAACCGGCCAACTGATGCCAAGCGACCCGCAAGGCCGCTCGCGCGTGCTGCAATGGCTGATGTTCCAGATGGGCGGCGTCGGCCCGATGATGGGACAAGCGAATGTCTTCCACCGTTATTTTCCCGAAAAAATCCCGGCTGTGATCGACCGCTACCAAGGGGAGAGCAGGCGCCTGTTCCGCGTGCTCGACCATCACTTGCAAGACCACGAATACCTGGCCGGCGACTATTCGATCGCCGACATCGCGAACTGGGCTTGGGTGCGCACCCATAGCTGGTCCGGCGTGACGGTGGACGACTTGCCGCACCTGCAGCGCTGGCTGGCGCTGGTCGGAGACAGGCCGGCGGTGCGGCGCGGCATCGCGCTGCCGCCGTCCCGCCTGGACCGCAACGCCAGCGACGAGAAAGCCGAACAGTTTGCCGCCGAGGCGCGCAAGATGCTCGAAACCGGACAATCCCGCGATAAAGGTGTGTAAACCATGAAACTGTATTCGAGCGCACGCGCACCGAATCCCCGCCGCGTGTCGATGTTCATCGCCGAAAAGGGGATTGAGGGCATCGTCACCGAACTGATCGACCTGGGCGCCGGCGAGCACCGCAGCGACGCCTTCCTGGCGAAAAATCCGCTCGGGCGCGTGCCCGCGCTGGAACTCGACGACGGCCGCGTGCTGTCCGAAACGCGCGCCATCTGCACTTACCTGGACGGCCTGCACCCGGAGCCGAACCTGATGGGAGAAGGTTACGACGAGCGCGCCTTCATCGAAATGGCCGACCGCCGCGTCGAACTGTACCTGTTCGCCGGCATCGCCAACTGCATACGGCACACGCACCCGGGCCTGGCGATGCTGGAACAGCCGCAATTTCCCGACTTCGGCGCATCGCAGGGCGTCAAGATGCGCGAGTCCGCGCAGTGGCTCGAACGCACGCTGGCCACGCAACCTTTCGTGGCCGGGCAGCGTTTCACGATCGCCGACATCACCGCCTTCGCCGCGCTCGAATTCGCGCGCGGGCTGATGAAATTCCGTCCCGGCGCCGAAGGCATGGAGCACTTGCAGGAATGGTACGACCGCATCGCCGAACGGCCGTCGGCAGCGCGCTGACGGATCTTCAGCCGATGCGCCGGTACCACGGCTGCCGCGGTAGCATCGGTTGATAACGCATCGTCAGCGCATCGGCGGCATCGAACTGGCGGTCGATGCCGAGCACGCCGAACAGCGACAGGCTGTCATCGAACAGGTGCAGCACGCGCTGGCGCAGCAGCGGGCCGAAGTCGGGCAGCGCGCGGCGGCAGACGATCAAATTGAATTCATTGAACGAGGCGTCCGTCGCCAGGTTGTACTGCGCCCAACTGATATGGCTGCGCAACTGCGGCAGCAGCACGGCGCGCTCTCCGTCGGACTGAAAATAATCGGCCAGCAGGCCTGCGCCGCCGGCGCGCGCATAGGCGGCCTGGTAGTCGGCCATGCGTTCCTGCGGCAGCGATGCGTCGGCCGCTTCGGCCAGTTGCTCGTCGTTGGCCACGGTGGCGTGGATCTCGGTGTGCGCCAACAAACCCTGCTCGGCCAGCAGCACGGCCAGCGTCCAGGCCTGCCCGGCGCCGGCGCAATCGGCCAGCCAGACTTTCGGCACGGCCGCCCCGCGCAGGCTGGCGCCGGCCAGCTGGCGCAACTGCGCCGCCTCGGCGTCGTCGTCGAACATCTCCGCCGCCGGCACGTGCAGCGCGCGCAGCAGTGCGCTGAAGGAGGCCGCGTCGTGCAAGGCCCGGTCCTGCAGCGCCGACAGCGTGCGCAAGCCGCGCTGCTGCATCACGCCGTGCAGCCTGCGCTTTAAGGCGCTGCGTTCGTAGGCGCGGAAATCGAAGCCGTAACGCCGCAACAGCGCTTCGAGCAGCAGCTCCAGTTCGAGCTCCTCGAGTTCCGGCGCGGCCGGCAACCGCATTGGCTTCACGTCTCCCATGGTGGCTCCATCAATGCAGCCAGACGCGCATCAGTGACAGCAGTTGCGCCACATCGACCGGTTTTGTGATGTAGTCCGACGCGCCGGCTGCGATGCACTTGTCGCGGTCCCCCTTCATCGCCTTGGCGGTCAAGGTGATGATCGGCAGCGACTTGAATTTCGGGATGCGCCGGATCGCGCGCATCGTGTCGTAACCGTCCATCTCCGGCATCATGATGTCCATCAGGACGATCTCGATGGTCGGATCGCGCTCCAGCACTTCGATGCCATCGCGGCCGTTTTCGGCAAACGACACCTGCATCTGCTGGCGCTCCAGCAGTGACGACAGGGCGAAGATGTTGCGCAGGTCGTCGTCGACAATCAAGACTTTGCGCCCGGCCAGGCCGCCGTCGGCCGCGTGGATTTCCTCGAGCATGCGGCGTTGCAGTTCCGGCAGGCTGGCCTGCGAGCGGTGCAGGAACAGCGCCGTTTCATCGAGCAGCCGCTCTGGCGAGCGCGCATCCTTGACGACGATGGTTTTCGCGTAGCGTTTTAATTTCGCCACTTCCTTGCGATTCAATTCCTTGGCCGTGTTGATGACGATCGGCAGATCGCGCAAGGATGCATCCTTGCCGATGATGTCGAGCAGGTCGAAGCCGCTGATGTCGGGCAGCGTCAAGTCCAGCACCATGCAGTCGAAGTGGGATTCGCGCAGCGCCTTCAGCGCCGCTTCCCCGGTGTCGACGGCGATGATGCGCAGGTCGGCGTCGCCGATCAGCGCGACGATGGCGTCGCGCTGGTGCTGTTCATCGTCGACCACCAGCAGGCTGCGTTTGCCGCCGAGCAGGAATTTCTGGATGCGCGTGAATTCCTCCTGCAAGGCATCCTTGCTGACCGGCTTGTTCATGTACGAGATCGCACCCTGGCGCAGCGCGCGTTCGCGTTCGCGCAGGCTCGACATCACGTGCACCGGGATGTGGCGCGTGCTCGGGTCGCGCTTCAGGCGGTCGAGCACGGTAAAACCGTCGATGTCGGGCAGGTCGATGTCGAGCAGGATCGCCGACGGCAGATAGTCGCGCGCCAGCGACAGCGCCGAGTCGCCCTGGTAAGTGACGATGCCCTTGAAATTCTTTTCGCGCGCATAGTCGAGCACGACCTTGGCGAAGCGCTCGTCGTCTTCGATGATCAAGACCGACGGGTCGCCCGGCGCCACCAGGCCGCGGTCGTCGGTGCCGGAACTGTATTCGGCGGCATCCGCTTCCTGGTCCTGCAATGGGATTTCCGGTTCATTCACCGGCGGCACATACACCACTTTCGGTGCTTGCGGCGGCAGGCGCGAAGGCTGCTGGCGGTTCAAGTCGTAATTGACGAAGCCGGCCCGGTTGTACGGCAGGAACAGGGTAAACGTGGAACCGCTGCCGACCACCGATTCGACGCGGATTTCTCCGCCCAGCAGGCGCGCCAGTTCGCGCGAGATCGACAGCCCCAGGCCCGTGCCGCCGTATTTGCGGGCGGTCGAGCCGTCGGCCTGCTGGAACGCCTCAAAGATCAGTTGCAGCTTGTCGGCCGCGATGCCGACGCCGGTATCGCTGACGGCGAACGCGAGCACCGCGTCCGCGTGCAGCAGGTTCGGGTGGTCGCTGGTCCAGCCGCTGGTGACCAGGCCGATCGCCAGCGAGACTTGCCCGTGATTGGTGAATTTGAAGGCGTTCGACAGCAGGTTTTTCAGCACCTGCTGCAAGCGCGTGGTATCGGTCATCATCGCCGTCGGCAAGGTATCCGACAGTTCGACCGAGAAGCCGAGGTGCTTGGCTTCGGCCATGTGGCGGAAGGTGCGGTCGACATAGTTGCGCAGGTTCTGGAAGCGGTATTCCGACACGTCCAGCGTGACGGTGCCGGACTCGATTTTCGACAGGTCGAGAATGTCGTTAATCAAGGTCAGCAAGTCGGAACCGGAACCGTGGATGGTCTTCGCGAATTCGACCTGTTTGCCGGACAGGTTACCTTCCGGATTATCTCCCAGTTGCTGCGCCAGGATCAGCAGCGAATTGAGCGGCGTGCGCAATTCGTGCGACATGTTGGCCAGGAATTCGGATTTATATTTCGACGACAGCGCCAGCTGTGTCGCCTTTTCCTCCAGCGCCAGCTTGGCCTGTTCGACTTCGCGGTTCTTGCGTTCGACTTCGATGTTCTGCTCGGACAGCAATCGCGCTTTTTCCGCCAGTTCCTGGTTGGTCTGTTGCAGTTCCTGCGCCAGCGATTGCGATTGCGTCAGCAGCGATTCGGTCCGGCTGTTCGCTTCGATCGTGTTGAGTACGACGCCGATCGATTCCATCAACTGGTCGAGGAAGGACAGGTGGGTTTCCGTGAAGCGGTCGAGCGAAGCGATTTCGATGACGGCCTTGACCTGCTGTTCGAACAGGATCGGCAGCACGACGATATTGGTCGGCGGCGCCGCGCCCAGGCCGGAGGAGACGACGATGTAATCGCGCGGCACGTCGGTCAGCCAGATGCGCACCTTTTCCAGCGCGCACTGGCCGACCAGGCCTTCGCCCGGCAGGAAGGAGGTCGGCAGCTTGCGGCTGGAACGGTAGCCGTAGCTGGCGATCATGCGCAGGCGCGCGTCCGTTTCCTGCGAATCCATCATGTAGAACACGCCGTGGTGGGCCGATACCAGCGGCGCCAGCTCGGACAAAATCAGTTTCGTCACGGCCTGCAAGTCGCGCTGGCCTTGCAACAGGCGCGTAAAACGCGCCAAGTTGGTTTTCAGCCAATCCTGCTGCGCATTCTTTTGCGTGGTTTCCTTCAGGTTGCGGATCATCTCGTTGATGTTGTCCTTCAGGTAGGACACTTCGCCGCGCGCTTCGACCTGGATCGAGCGCGACAAGTCGCCGCGCGTCACGGCGGTCGCCACCTCGGCGATCGCGCGCACCTGATTAGTTAAATTCGCCGCCAGCTGGTTGACGTTTTCCGTCAAGTCTTTCCACGTACCGGCCACGCCGGACACGTTGGCCTGGCCGCCCAGCTTACCCTCGGTGCCGACCTCCCGCGCCACGCGCGTGACCTCGGATGCGAACGAGGACAACTGGTCGACCATGACGTTGATCGTATCCTTCAATTCCAGGATCTCACCTTTCACGTCGACCGTGATCTTTTTCGACAAGTCGCCGCGCGCCACGGCGGTGGTCACCGCCGCGATATTCCTCACCTGGCCGGTCAGGTTCGACGCCATGAAGTTGACGTTATCGGTCAAATCCTTCCACGTGCCGCCGACACCAGGTACATAGGCCTGTCCGCCCAACTTACCTTCGGTGCCGACCTCGCGCGCCACGCGCGTGACCTCGGAGGCGAACGAGGACAACTGGTCGACCATGACGTTGATCGTGTTTTTCAGTTCGAGAATTTCGCCTTTGACGTCGACCGTGATTTTCTTCGACAGATCGCCGTTCGCCACCGCCGTCGTCACTTCGGCGATATTCCTCACCTGGCCGGTCAGGTTACCCGCCATCGAATTGACGCCGTCGGTCAAATCCTTCCAGGTGCCGGCCACGCCGGGCACGTTTGCCTGGCCGCCCAGCTTGCCCTCGGTGCCAACCTCGCGCGCCACGCGCGTCACTTCCGACGCGAAGGAATTCAACTGGTCGACCATCACGTTGATGGTGTTTTTCAGTTCCAGGATCTCGCCCTTGACGTCGACCGTGATCTTTTTCGACAAATCTCCGTTCGCCACCGCCGTCGTCACGTCGGCGATATTTCGCACCTGGCCGGTCAGGTTACCCGCCATCGAGTTGACCGAATCGGTCAAGTCCTTCCACGTTCCCGCCACGCCTTTGACTTGCGCCTGTCCGCCCAGTTTGCCCTCGGTGCCGACCTCGCGCGCCACGCGCGTGACCTCGGAAGCGAACGAGGACAACTGGTCGACCATGACGTTGATCGTATTTTTCAGTTCGAGAATTTCGCCCTTGACGTCCACCGTGATCTTTTTCGACAGATCTCCGTTCGCCACGGCCGTCGTCACGGCCGCGATATTCCTCACCTGGCCGGTCAGATTCGAGGCCATGAAATTGACGTTGTCGGTCAAATCCTTCCACGTGCCGCCGACGCCAGGCACGTAAGCCTGGCCACCCAGCTTACCTTCGGTGCCGACCTCGCGCGCGACGCGCGTGACTTCGGACGCGAACGAGCGCAGTTGATCGACCATGACGTTGATCGTGTCCTTCAATTGCAGGATCTCGCCGCGCACGTCGACCGTGATCTTTTTCGACAAGTCGCCGTTCGCCACGGCGGTGGTCACCTCGGCGATGTTGCGCACCTGCGATGTCAGGTTGCCCGCCATCGAGTTGACGGAATCGGTCAAATCCTTCCAGGTTCCCGCCACGCCTTTGACTTGCGCCTGGCCGCCCAATTTCCCCTCGGTGCCGACCTCGCGCGCGACGCGCGTCACTTCGGACGAGAACGACGACAATTGTTCGACCATCGTGTTGGCCGTGGTGGCCGCGCGCAGGTATTGCCCCTTCAGCGGGTGGCCGTCGACTTCCAGCGCCATCGTCTGCGACAGGTCGCCCTTCGCCACGGCGCCGATCACGCGCGCCATTTCCGTCGTCGGGCGCACCAGGTCGTCGATCAGGGTGTTGACCGAACTGATGATCGTGGCCCAACCTCCGACCACGTTCGGCACCGACGCGCGCTGCGTCAGGCGGCCTTCGCGGCCGACCACGCGGCTCACCTCGGTGACCGCCTTGACCATTTTTTCCTTGGTCTCGATGATGTCGTTCAGCGTGTCGGCGATCTTGCCCGACATGCCGGTCCAGTCGGACGGCATGCGCGCGGTGAAATCACCTTTCTTCAGAGCCATCAGCGTCGCCAGCAGCAGCTTGATGTCCAGCTCTTCAGCCAGGTCGGTCATGTTGTTCATCGACAAAATCCTCGTTCGAAAAAATCACAGGCTGGACGCCGCCAGGATGCGTCAATTGCGCGGCCAGCCACGGTTGTTGCAGCAAGTCCGCGGGCCGCTGCGGCGCGCAGAACAGTTCACCCTGGTACAGATCGCAGCCCAGGGTATGCAAAATGGACAGTTGCGCGGCGTCGGCCACGCCCAGCGCCACCACCTGCATCGACAGGGCGCGCGCCAGGTGGATCACGGCCGCGACAATGTCGGTGCCGCCTTCATCATTGCCCAGCGCGCGCACAAAGGCACGGTCTATTTTCAAGATGTCGAGGCCGAGCTTTTTGCACGCGGCCAGCGACGAACGCGCGCTGCCGAAATCGTCCAGCGCCAGGCGCACGCCGCCGGCCTGCAACTGGCGCAAGACCGGTTCGATGCTGCTGTGGCTGGCGAACAACAGCGCTTCTCCCAGTTCCAGCACGACACTGCCGGCCGCCAGCTTGTGCTTGCGCAGCGCCGCCAGCAGGCGCGTCGGCACGTCGGTGTGCAACTGCGGCGTCGCCAGGTTCAGCGATACGCTGACGGCCGGCATCGCCTGCGCGGCGTCGCGCCAGGCGGCGGCCTGGGCGCAGACATGCGCGATGACCCAGCTGTCTATCCGGTCCAGCAACATCCGGTCTTGTACCACGGACAGGAATTGCGCGGCGCCGATCAGGCCCAGGCGCGGATGGCGCCAGAACAGTTGCGCTTCCAGCGCCTTCACCGCGCCGCTGCTCACATCCACTTGCGGTTGATAATGCAATTCCAGCTGGCCGCCGAGCAGTGCCTGGCGCAATTCCAGCGTCCATTGATCGCGTTCGCGCTCGCGCACATTCAATTCCTCGGTGAAGAACTGGATATGTTCGCCGCCGCTCTGCTTGGCATGGTACATCGCCACGTCGGCGTGCTTCATCAGCAACTGCGCGCTGGCGCCGTCTTGCGGATACAGCGCGATGCCGATGCTGACGGCCGTCTTGAGACGGTGCTTGCCGATGGTAAAGGGCAAATTGTGCGCCTGCTCGATCTTGCGCGCGACGCGGGCCGCGTTGGCCGCGGCCGCCTTGCCTTCGATCAGCACGATGAATTCGTCGCCGCCCAGGCGCGCCACCATGTCGGACACGCGCACCGCCGCCGTCAGCCGGGCCGACACTTGCCGCAGCAGTTCGTCGCCGGTGGCGTGACCGTAGTTGTCGTTGACATCCTTGAACTTGTCGAGATCGAGGCACAGCAGCGCGAATTCGGCGCCGCTGCGGTCGGACGAGGCGACCGCGTGTTCCAGTTGCTGGATCAGCGAGCGGCGGTTGACCAGGCCGGTCAGCGCATCGCGCGTGGCCAGGTCGTGGGCGCGCTGTTCGGCCAGGCGGCGCTCGGCCACCTCGTTTTCCAGTTCGCGGTTGATGCGTTCCAGGTCGTGCACGCGCTGCACGCGCAAGTCCTGGTTCAACTTGCTGAGTTCCGCCGTCTTTTTGCGCAATAACAGGTTTTTTCGGGTCATGTCGACGAAGACAGCGACCTTGGCTTGCAGGATTTGCGGAATCACCGGCGTAAACAGGTAATCGACCGCGCCTTTCTGATACGCCTTCAGGCGGTTGATTTCATCGGCGAAGTGGGCGGTGATAAAGATGATCGGAACGGTCGCCGAGCGCGGGTGCGAATGGATTGCCTCGGCCGTCTCGAAGCCGTCCATGCCGGGCATGCTGACGTCGAGCAGGATGACGGCGAATTCGTGCTTGAGCACCTGGCGCAATGCCCCTTTGCCCGACGTGGCCGTCACCAGTTCATATTCCTGCTGATCGGCCGCGCCGGTGAGCACGCTTTCCAGCGCAAACAGGCTGGCGGCATCGTCGTTGACCAGTAAGACTTTGGGAATCGTCACAGCGGACATACCTGGTTGAATGTTAAACGGCCGAATGTAATAAGCTTTATTTTATCTATTTTGCAATTGTTTTTGGAAAATATTTGCTCAGCATAAAAGACCTTTCATTTCGGCAGCGCACGGCAGTGGCGCGCGCCGCCGGTCCGCCTACTTCAATTGCCGCAGCAGGAAGGCATAGGTCAGCGCCCACATCTGCGCCTGTTGCGCATTGTTGGCCGCGCCGGCATGGCCGCCTTCCATGTTTTCCCAATACAGGACATCGTGTCCCTGCTGCTGCATCAGCGCCGCCATCTTGCGCGCATGGCCGGGGTGGACGCGGTCGTCGCGGGTCGATGTCGTCAACAGCATGCGCGGATAGCGCCGGCCGGCATGCACATTGTGGTAGGGGGAATAAGGAGAAATATACGCCCACTGCGCCGGGTCGTCCGGGTCGCCGTATTCTCCCATCCACGAAGCGCCGGCCAGCAGCCGGTGGTAGCGCCGCATGTCCAGTAGCGGCACCTGGCAGACGACGGCATTGAACAGTTCCGGGCGCTGCGCCATGACGGCGCCGACCAGCAATCCTCCATTGCTGCCGCCCATGATGCCGAGGTGGCGCGGGCTGCTCAGCTTGCGCGCGATCACGTCTTCGGCGACGGCGATAAAGTCGTCGTAGGCGCGCTGGCGCTTTTCCTTCAATGCCCCCTGGTGCCAGCGCGGCCCGAATTCTCCGCCGCCGCGGATGTTCGCCAGTACATAGATGCCGCCCTGGTCCAGCCAGGCGGCGCCGGTGATGCCGCTATAGAAGGGTTTGAGGGAAATCTCGAAACCGCCGTAACCGTACAGCAGGGCCGGAGTGTCGCCGCCGGGCGCCGTCTGGCTGCCCATGATGACAAAATACGGCACCGCTGTCCCATCCTGCGACAGCGCCTCGTATTGCCGCACGGTATACGGCGCCGCGTCGAAAAACGCCGGCAGCGATTTTAAGGGGACGCGCGTGTCGCTGCCGGCCTGGCACAGGTACATCGTGGTCGGCGTCAGGAAATTGCTGACGGACAAAAAGTACTGGTCGGAATCGATCGCGTCGACGGCGCTGACGTCCAGCGTGCCGAAGGCGGGCGCATCGACGGCACGGCGCTGCCATTGGCCATCGGCGTGATGCAGTTCGACGAGATGGTTGCTGACCTTGTCGAGCACGTTGAGCAGCAGCGCCGAGCGGGTTGCGCTGACGCCGTCGAGCGAACTGGTCAAAGTTGGCGCGAACAGCACGTCGAAGCGGCGCTCGCCCTGCATGAAGCGGCGGAAATCCGTCGCCAGCAGCGCGCCTTGCGGATAGGTGTCGGCGCCGACCGTCCAGGCCGAGCGCAATTCGATGATCAACTGGTCGCGCACCGTGTAGGCGCTGGCGTCGTCCGGCTTGGCGACCTTGCTTAACTGGTCTCCCTCGCGCAGGAACAGTTCGCTGCTATAAAAACCGATGGTGCGCCAGACCAGCTGGAAGGCGTGGCCGGGCGTAAAATCCTTGACCGCGCCAGCGCCGAGGTCGTCCGGCCGCGCTTCATATACAAGGCGAGCATCGGCCAGCGGTGTGCCGCGCCGCCATTCCTTGACGATGCGCGGGTAGCCGGACGTGGTCATCGTGCCGGGACCGAAATCGGTGGCGACGAACACCGTGTCGCGGTCGATCCACGACGCGCTGCCCTTGGCTTCGGGCAGCGTAAAACCGTCGGAGACGAAGGCGCGGGTGGCGAGGTCGAATTCGCGCACGACGTGCGCGTCGCCGCCGCCGCGCGACAGCGACAGCAGGCAGCGCGTGTCGCCGTGCAGGTGGCACGCGCCGCTCCACACCCAGTTTTCCTGTTCGGTTTCCGCCAGTTGGTCGAGGTCGAGCACGGTGTCCCAGGCCGGTTCCGGCAGCGCGTACTGGTCCGGCGTGGTGCGGCGCCAGATGCCGCGCACGTGGTTTTCATCGCGCCAGAAGTTATAGTAATGATCGCCATGCGCGCTCGGATACGGAATCCGTTCGTTCGAATTCAGGATACCCGTCAGGCGCCGATGCAGCGCGGGGAACTGCGCTTGAGCCGTCAGTTCACTCACCGTCGCATCGTTCTGGCGGCGCACCCACGCCAGCGGTGCGTCGCCGGCGACTTCTTCCAGCCACAGATAAGGGTCTTCCTGCTCCATCCCGATCGGATCCGATGCCATGCGCTCTCCCAAGCTGTCCGCTATCCCGATATGGAATAGGTAAGTGACGGTTGTATTAAAAGTTATATATCAAGAAATAGTACCATTGCCATAATACAATCAATGCGCCGTCATCCGCAGCGGCAGGAAAGAGGCATCTGAACCCAATGCCGTCAAGTTGGCGCCAGATCTGTCATTCCCACGAAAGTGGGAATCCCATCTTTTTGCACCATTTGCGACTATAAATGGGATTCCCGCCTGCGCGGGAATGACAGATATTTGGCGCCAACTACTTAACGGCATTCTCCACTGAACCAGGTATTGATGGCATGTCGCGTAGTTGTCCGAAGCGGCGCTGGCCGGGCGCGGCAGGCACGCCTGTCGGCTGATGTAATCACCGCTGCGCCGTCGTCAATGGCAGTTGCGTGACCCAGACCGGGGCCGACCACAGGATTTTGCCGTCGTCCTGGGTCAGCCGCGCATAATAAAAATGCTCGCCCGGCGCCGGCGTCAATGTCGTGCTGGCGCCGGCGCCGGGCAGGGCGCTGGCCGAATTCTTGCGCCCTGGCGTGCCGGCGATGATCGCCAGCGCGGCGACGGAGCGGCCGGCGGCGTGCGCGTAATGCACCTCTAAAGTCAGCGCGCCGGTATTGCTGAAGCGCTCTCCCATCAGGTGGCCGTTCGCCGTCATCACCAGCTGCGCCTGCCTGTCCATCGTGGCGAACACGCGCCGCGCGCGCACGGCGTCGAGCAGGCTGACGGCGGAGAGCGCGTCGCCGTCCGGGATCAGCACGGCGGTGCGGTTGCTGTAGGCGGCGCCCCAGTTGGCGCAATGGTTATCCTGGTTGCTGCTGAAGGCGACGTGGTAACCCGCTTCCAGCGCCTGCCGGCAAACCTCTTCGTAATTGCTGCGCTGTCCTTCCGTTTCCGTCGCGTTCACGGAGAAGGCCGAACTGTTCATCACTTCGCACAGCGCCATCGCGGCATCGCCGTCGGCGCTGTAACCCAGGCCGCGGCCGCCGGCGCGGAATTGATTCGATTTCGGATGGTTGAACTGGCCCAACCAGCCGCGTTGCCGCATCAGCTTGTACAACGCATCGTAATCCCCCTTCGCTGTAAAGGTATCGGCCAGCAAGTCTCCGCCGGCATTGCGCTCCCAGCCGAGCAGTTCCGGACTGTTCAGGATATTCAGGTGGCCGCCGTTGCTGATCACGCCCCATTCCATGCCGTAGATCGCAAGAAAACCAGGATGCGCGGCACTGTAGTCGGCCGCGCTCGCCAGGCCCTGCCGGTATAAGGCTTTGGCGCGGGCCGGGTCGGCGTCCGGCGCGCTGCCTTCGGAACCGTCGTACATGTGGTTGTGTTCGGATGTCATCAAAAAATCGAGGCCATGCCGGCGCGCATAATCATAGGCGTCGGCCGGGCCGAACGGCGCGCTTTGCGGCGCCTGCGCGCCGTGGCAGTCATTCAGCGCGCCGCCGCCGTCGCTGTGGCTGGTCTGGCTGTGCAGATTGCCGTAATACACGGTATATGGCAGCGCGTCCGGCGCGGGAGAAACGGTGCGCGGTGCGTGCGCCGTGGGCAGCATCGCAAACGCCGGCATGGCCAGCGCCGGCGGCTGGCCGATGGCGATATCCCAGCGTTGCCTGAGCGGCTGGCGCGAGCGCGTGTCCGCTTCCAGTTGCAACTGGTAGACGCCGGCCGGCGCCGCCGCGGCAGGGCGGATGGACCATGGCAATCTGACATCGAGCGCGCCGCCGCGCAGCCGCCCGCTGCCGCGCCACAGGCGCAGCCGGCGGCCATCGGGCGCCAGCAGCGCCAGGCGCCAGGCCACGCGGCGGGCGCGCGCGCCGGGTTCGCTGAAATGCAACTTGATGACCGGCGCCGCGTCGTCCGCGCCGGGATGGAACGGCGCTTCCAGAACGGCGTCGAATTCATGGTGATCGGCTACTGGCGCGGCGGCGCCCGTGGCTCGACAGTTAATCGCCCCGGCAAGCGCGCCAGCGATTAATATGGCGGGTCGTTTTGGCTGGTTGAACATGATCTCCTCCTGCTCTATGTTTAGAGCGGTGTGACGAGACTTTGTTCAAGCTCAATGCGTGTAATTATGGCAAGCTCCACAACTGTCGCCCGGATGCCGAAAGCGATGGAAACACATGCTCCTTTGTAAGTTAATGCTGGTTTGGGAATGGTTTTTAATAGTATGCTGCTGCAATGCAAAACTTCTCTTGGTCTGAACGCCGCTACGGCCTGGGTTCGGCCTGTACTCGTGCTCGGCATTAAAGTGGGCAGCCATGCGTAAACTGCGCGATCTGGTCGACGGTGTGATCAATCTACGGACTTTGCTCTGGGGCATCGGTCTGTCGTTGGCGCTGGCGATCGGCGTGACGCTGTACATGGCGGCCGCGCGCACGGTCGACGAGGATGACCAGCAGCGTTTCGACAACCTCACGCGCAGCACGCAATACAGCATCTCGGCGCGCGTCAAATCGTATTCCGACCTGGTGCGCGGCCTGGTGGCGCTGTTCCAGACCAACGATACGCTGTCGCGCTTGCAATTTCATCAATATGTATCGAGCCTGAATTTACCGCAGCATTTTCCCGCCATCGAGGCGCTCAATTACGCGGTGCCGGTGGCCGACGCCGAGCGCGACGCCTTCGTCGCCGGCGTGCGCGCCGACCGCAGCCTGCACCCGGCCGGCTATCCGCAATTCGACATCAAGCCGCCCGGCCGGCGAGAACAGTACACGGTGCTGCTGTACCTGGAACCGATGGAACCGGTGATGGAGCGTTTCGGCGTCGACATCGGCGCCAATCCGGCCATCGCGCGCGCGATGGACCTGTCGCGGGACACCGGCCAGGTCAGCGCCTCGGGCCAGCCGGTGGTGGTCAAGAAGCCGGTGCCGCACATCGGCCTGGGCATGCGCCTACCGGTGTACCGGCGCGGCATGCCGGTGCACGACATGGCCAGCCGCCGCGCCGCCTACGTCGGCTCGGTCGGCATCGGCTTTTCGGTGGCGAAACTGGTGCAGGGCGCGATCGACGAGATGGCGCTGCGCCAGGTGCACATGATCCTGTATGCCGACAGCGCCACCGATGTCGAAAAACGCCGGCTGACGATCGAAAAGACCGACCGCCTGCTGTTCAACGACAATGGCTCGATCGAGGCCGCGCCGGTCCCGCCCGGCAACCCGGACGATTACCTGGAATCGGTGTTGCCGATCGATTTCAACGGCACCTTGTGGAAGGCGCTGTTCCGCGTCAAGAAATCGGATCTGCACACCGGCTTCGACGCTTATTTTCCATGGATGTCGCTGGCGATCGGTTTTGTCGGCACCATGCTGATCTACGGCTACCTGCTGACCTTGTATTTTTCCCGCCGCAGCGCCGTCGAACAGCGCCTGCTGCTCGACAGCGTGCTCAATAACGTCGACGCGCACGTGTTCATGAAGGACCAGAACCGCCGTTACATCTATGTCAACGCCAAGACCGCGGAGGTGATGGGCTTGCCGGTCGAGCAGATCGTCGGCAAGTCCGACCGCGAACTGATGCCCATCGCCATCGCCGACGCGGCGTGGGAAGAGGAAAAGCTGGTGTTTTCCGACGGCCTCAAACGTTCCGGCGAAGAGCAGTATGTCGACCGCGACGGTGAAGTTCACCACCTGTGGACCGTCAAGGCGCCGGTGCACGTGGACAAGGACGTGATGGCGGTGATCGCGCTGGCGACCGACATCACGGAATTGCATAATCTGAAGGAACAGGCGCAGGCGGCCAACAAGGCGAAAAGCGATTTCCTGTCGAACATGAGCCATGAAATCCGCACGCCGATGAACAGCATCATCGGCATGTCGCACCTGGCCTTGAAATCGGTGACGAATCCGAAGCAGCGCGACTACCTGCAAAAAATCTACCATTCCGGCCAGCACTTGCTGGGCATCATCAACGACATCCTCGATTTTTCCAAGATCGAGGCCGGCAAGCTCGAACTCGAAGTGCTCGATTTTGCGCTCGAAACGCTGTTGGGCAATATCTCGAACCAGCTTGGCGAAAATGCCGGGCGCAAGAACCTGGAACTGGTCTTCGAGATCTGGCCCGGCCTGTCGCACCAGTTGCGCGGCGACCCGCTGCGGCTCGAACAGGTGTTACTGAATTTTACGAGCAACGCCATCAAATTTTCCGAAAACAGCAGGATCCATATCCGCGCGCGCCCGGTCGAAGACCGCGACACCTATACCGTCGTGCGCTTCGAAGTGCAGGACCGCGGCATCGGCATGAGCCAGGCGCAGATGGACAGCCTGTTCCAGTCGTTCCAGCAGGGTGACACGTCGACCACGCGCAAGTACGGCGGCACCGGCCTGGGCCTGGTGATCAGCAAGCAGCTGGCCGAGCTGATGGGCGGCACGGTCGGCGTCGAGAGCCAGCAGGGGCACGGCAGCACCTTCTGGTTTACCGCGCGCCTGGCCAAGGGCACCAATTTCCTCGACCACAGCCACGACAGCACGCTGCAGCCGGACGTGATGGAAACCATCCGCGGCGCCGCCATCCTGCTGGTGGAAGACAATATCTTCAGCCAGCAGGTCGGCCAGGAATTGCTGGAAGATGCCGGCGCCACGGTCTGCATCGCCAATAATGGCAAGGAAGCGATCGACCTGCTGCTGAAGGAGCATTTCGATTGCGTGCTGATGGACGTGCAGATGCCGATCATGGATGGCTATGAAACCACGCGCCTGATCCGCGCCCATCCGAAGCTGACCGGCACCCTGGTGATCGCGATGACGGCCAACGCCGGGCGCGACGACCAGGCCCGCTGCATCGCCGCCGGCATGGATGAATTCATCACGAAACCGATCGCGCCGAACCTGCTGTTTACGGTGCTGTCGCGCTGGATGGCGCGGCGCGCCGGAGAAGGCGTGCGTCCGGCCAGGGTGCGCAACGGCCCGGCGGTGTCGGCCGCGGCCGGGATCGAGGCGCCGCCGCCGGCCGGCCTGGCCGCCGCGCCGTCGATGCTGCCGGCATCGACGCTGCCGCCGGTCAACGAGCATGCCGAAATGTTCGACATCGCCGCGCTGGCGCTGACGTTCAATAACCGGCCGGACAAGATGCGCAAATATGCGCTGATGTTCCTCGATGCCGCGCGCGACGGCATGGTCGAAGTCAACGAGGCGATGGGGCAGGGCGACCTGGCGCGCCTGTCCGAACTGGGGCACCGCATCAAGTCATCGGCGCGCGCGGTGGGGGCGATGAGCTTTGCCGAACTGTGCCTGGCGCTCGAACATTTGACGCACGACAGCGACCCGGCGCAGGCGCAGCAGATCGTGGCGCAAATGCAGCCGCTGCTGGACCGCCTGAAGGACCAGATGGCGCAAGACTTGACGGCCCACGCGGCCGGTTGAGGCACCGGAACTTCATGACTACCAGCGTCACCCCCGGCCTGTTGATTTTGCACGGCAACCAGATGGAACAGTTGCGCGCGGCCGTGTTCCAGTGGCTGCGCAGCCATCCGCTGGCGCCGCTCGAATCGGACATCTTCCTGGTGCAGTCGAACGGCGTGGCCGAGTGGCTGAAAATTGCGCTGGCCGAGGACATCGGCGTCTGCGCGGCGACCCGCGTGGCGCTGCCGGCGCGCTTTCTGTGGGAAACCTACCGCACCATGCTCGGGCGCGAGCGCGTGCCGCGCATTTCCGCCTTCGACAAGGGACCGCTGACGTGGCGCCTGATGCGCCTGCTGCCATCTCTGCTTGCCGACGAAGTGTTTGCTCCGCTGCGCCATTTTCTCGGCGACGGCGACCCGGAACGCCGGCTGCAACTGGCCGAGCGCCTGGCCGACCTGTTCGACCAGTACCAGGTCTATCGCGCCGACTGGCTGGCCGACTGGGCGCAAGGGCGCGACGTGCTGCGCGGCGCGCGCGGAGAGTCGGTGTTGCTGGCGCCGGACCAGTTGTGGCAGGGCGCGCTGTGGCGCGCGGTGATCGACAGCGTGCCGCACGCCGAGCGCGAATTCGGGCGCGCCACCGTGCATACCGAATTCGTGCAAGCCGTCACCAGCGGCGCGCAGCCGCACGGCCGGCTGCCGCGCCGCATCGTGCTGTTCGGCGTGTCGGCGCTGCCGTACCAGACCTTGCAGGCGCTGGCTGCGCTGTCCCGTTTTACGCAGGTGATGCTGGCGGTGCCGAACCCGTGCCAGTTTTATTGGGGCGACATCATCGAAGGGCGGGATTTGCTGCGCTCGTCGCACCGCCGCCAGCAATTGCGCAACGGCCAGGATTTGAGCCGGATACCGCTGGAAGAATTGCACGCGCACAGCCACCCGCTGCTGGCGAGCTGGGGCCGCCAGGGCCGCGACTTTATTCGCATGCTCGATGAATTCGACGAAACCGCCGCCGCCGAGGGCGCCGCCGCAGCGCTGCGCGTGGACTTGTTCAGCGATGGCGACGGCGATACCTTGCTGGGACAGGTGCAGGCCGCCGTGCGCGATTTGCTGCCGCCGGGTGAACACGCCGGCATCGCGCCGGACGACGACGACCGTTCGATCGAATTCCACGTCGCCCACAGCGTGCAGCGCGAAGTCGAAGTGCTGCACGACCAGTTGCTGGCGATGTTCGCCGCCGCCGAACGCAGCGACCGGCCGCTGCGCCCGCGCGACGTGGTCGTCATGGTGCCGGACATCGACACCTTCACGGCGGCGATCCACGCGGTGTTTGGCCAGCACCGGCGCGGCGATGCGCGCCGCATCCCGTTCGAGATCGGCGACGTCAAGGACCGCAGCGTCAACCCGCTGCTGGTGGCGCTCGAATGGCTGCTGCGCCTGCCGCAGCAGCGCTGCCGCCAGAGCGAGGTACGCGACCTGCTGGACGTGCCGGCGCTGGCGACCCGTTTCGGTTTGAGCGCGGACGACTTGCCGACGCTGGGCCTGTGGATCGAGGGCGCGGGCGTGCGCTGGGGCCTGGACCGGGAGCACCGCGCCGGTCTCGGGCTGGGCCAGGCCGGCGAACAGAATGCGTGGATCTTTGGCGTGCGCCGCATGCTGCTCGGCTATGCCAGCGGCGACCGCACCAGCTTTAATGGCATCGAAGCGTATGGCGAAGTCGGCGGCCTCGATGCGGCGCTGGCTGGCTCGCTGGCGCAACTGGTCGAAGCGCTGTTGCACTGGCGCGAGATGCTGGCGCAGCCGCGCAGCCCGGCCGACTGGGGCGAGCAGGCGCGCGCGCTGCTGGCCGCGTTTTTCGATGCCGGCGACGATGCCGATCGCCTGACGCTGGCGCAACTGGGCGACACCTTGAACCGCTGGCTGGAAACCTGCGATGGCGCCGGCTTCGATGAAGCGGTGCCGCTGTCGGTGCTGCGCGAATCATGGCTCGGCGCGCTCGACGAGCCGACGCTGGAACACCAGTTCGTCTCCGGCGGCGTGACCTTTTGCACCCTGATGCCGATGCGCGCGGTGCCGTTCCGCGTGGTCTGCCTGCTGGGCATGAACGATGGCGATTTCCCGCGCCGCGCACACAAGGCCGATTTCGACCTGCTGGCGCTGCCCGGCATGGCGCGTCCCGGCGACCGTTCGCGCCGCGACGACGACCGCTACCTGATGCTTGAAGCGTTGCTGGCCGCGCGCGACAAACTCTATGTCAGCTGGGTCGGGCGCAATGTGCGCGACAACAGCGAACAGCCGCCGTCGGTGCTGGTGTCGCAGCTGTGCGATTACCTGAAGGCGGGCTGGCAGCTCGACCTCGGCGCGCGCACCACGGTGCATGCGTTGCAACCGTTCAGCCGGCGCTATTTTGAAACGGGCGGTTTGCTGACCTATGCCGGCGAATGGCGCGCCGCGCACGCGGCCGGCGACGATGCCGGAGAAGCGGCGGCCTTGCCGCCGTTCGAGATCGACGACAATTTCAGGCTGCGCCTGAACAGTCTCACCAGCTTCATGCGCCAGCCGGTCCGGTATTTTTTCCGCCAGCGCCTTGGTGTCCTGTTTGCCGAATCGGCACTGGTGGGAGAGGACGAGGAGCCGTTTTCCCTGAACGCGCTGGAACGCTACCTGTTAGAAGACACGATGCTCGACGACAGCGGCACGCCGGAAGCGCCGGCCGAAGTGCGTGCCAACCTGGCCGCGCGCGCGGCGCGGCTGGAACGCGAAGGCGTGCTGCCGATCGGCCTGGTCGGCAAGCAGTGGCAGCGCCAACTGGTCGACGCGCTGGTGCCGGTGCGCAGCGCCTGGCTGAACCTGTGCGCGCGCTATCCGCATCCCGCGCCCAAGCTGGCCGTCAGCATTGTCATTCCCGCGCAGGCGGGAATCCATAGCACGCATGCCGGAGCCACTCAGCCAGCACTTCCGATAGTGATCGAAGACTGGATCGACCAGTTGCGCAGCGACGGCACGGAGACGGTCTGGCTGGTGCAGATGTCGTCGAAGGCGGCCGACAAGACCGGCAAGGCGCGCGGCGACAAGCTGATTGCGATGTGGCTGCGCCAACTGGCGGCAGCAGCGCAGGGTGTCTCCGTCACCGGCTACCTGGTGGCGCGCGACGTCATCGTCAAGATGGCGCCGCTAGAACTCGATGGCGCGCGCCAGGCGCTGGCCGCGCTGGTCGCGCTGTGGCGGCAGGGCATGGACCAGCCGCTGCCGACCGCCTGCAAAACCGGGCTGGCATTGGCGCAGGGCGGCGATCCGCGCAGCGTGTATGACGGCGCTTACGGCATCAAGGGTGAAAAAACGATGGGGGAAAACGAAGACCTGTGCCTGGCGCGCCTGTGGCCGGATTTCGCCGCGCTGGCGGCGCAGCCGGAATGGGCCGACTGTTCGCGCGAACTGTATGGCCCGCTGGCGGCCTGGCTGGAACAGCAAGTTAGCGTCAGTGCCATCGGCGGCGGAGATGAGGCATGAGCCAGCTGCTCGCCCCGTTGACCTTCCCGCTGCACGGCTCGCGCCTGATCGAGGCCAGCGCCGGCACCGGCAAGACCTGGACCATCGCCGCGCTGTACGTGCGCCTGGTGCTGGGGCACGGCGGCGACGACGGCTACCGGCGCGCGCTGCTGCCGGCCGATATCCTGGTGATGACTTTTACGCGCGCGGCCACGCGGGAGTTGTCGAACCGCGTGCGCGAACGGCTGATCGAGGCGGCCGCCTATTTCCGTGGCCAGGACGACGGCAAGCCCGATGCCTATCTCGATGCATTGCTCGATTCCTATCCCGGCCACGAGGAGCGCCAGCAGGCCGCGCACCGCCTGATGCTGGCGGCGGAGACGATGGACGAGGCGGCGATTTTCACGATCGACGCCTGGTGCCAGCGCATGCTGCGCGAGCACGCCTTCGACAGCGGCAGCC
>JAZJZT010000095.1:0-18713 GCA_040389645.1 Pseudomonadota bacterium
GGCGCGTATATTCCGTCTGCACGACGATATTGTTCCAGTCCAGGTTCAGGCCGATTTCGTTGAAGTTGACGCGTTTTTTGACCAGTTCAAGGTCGTGGCCGAACTGGGCGAAACCGCTGGCGCTCAAGCCTTTGACCAGGTTATCGATCGGCACGATTCCGACCGCGGTCAGGTTGCCGCTCATGTGCGCCACGCGCAGCGTGACCGGGCCATGCTCGGCCGACATGGAGAAGCCGTAGGCAGTGGTATCGTTTTTGGCGGTCAGGCCGGCGGCCGAGATGAACAGCTTGCCTTTGGCGAAGCCGGCAAAACCTTGCACTGTCACGTTGGTGTCGCCGAACGCGTGCTGGTAATTGATGTCGGCGCCATCGATACCTTCGAGCGGCATCTGGCCATACATCTCGATCGGCGGACGCATCATCGTATTGGCGTAGCCGACGTTCTGGTAGTCCGAAATCGCCAGGACCGGCAGCACGACGCGGCCGGCGCGCACGCTGATTTCATCGTTGATCTTGACCTTCAGGAAGGCCCAGGTGAGATCGGTGGTGAATTGCGGGCTGGTGTTCTTGCGGGTCAACACTTGCGCCGTGGCCGACAGCATGTCGTTGAATTGGTAGCTGGCCTGCAGGCCGAGGTTCGAATCGAGGCCGATGCGCGGCGAATCCTGGACGCCGACCGCCTGGTTGTAGCGGACGAACTGGATGTCATCGGTGTTGCTTTTGGCGGCGCCGAGGGTGCCGAAACCGCTGATGCTCAGATTGCCGTTATCGAGCGTGCCGGCTTGCGCCTGCATCAGGCCGATCGCCGCCAGCACTGATGCCGTTAAAAATTGCTTTTTCATCTTTGGAATCCCCATCTTTATTTTTTGTGGGCGCCTGCCGCGGCCGGCGCTGCCCATTGACACCACAGCTAGACTTCAATGATATCAACTCATGTTGATATCATTGAAAAGGATCTTAACATGTTGAGACGGGGCAATGTCCACATTAATAATGAAGGTTGGGGAGTTGTGTTGCGCGCTGAAGACACCCCAAGTCCTTTGGCATCGCCATCGGTTTCCTGGAGCGGTCGTCAATTTGGATGCGTGGTGGGAAATTTCTTTTTTGAAATGAGGTACGGCGCGCGGCTCCAAAGTATGGAGTCAAACATGGATTCAAAAATTATCAGTGCCCTTCCGGCTGCAGCAACTTCACTGATTAATAAATGACGCGCCGGCATCCGGCATACTCGCCCAACTGGTACAACAGCACCACCGCGGGAAACGCCATGCCCAGCACCAGCGCGCCATGCCAGCCGTGGGCGGCGTAGACCCAGGCACCCAGCGCCGACCCCAGCGCGCCACCCGCGAAGAACAAGGCGAAATAGATCGCGTTCAGCCGGCTGCGCACTTCCGCCCCCAGTACAAAGATGGCGCGCTGGCCCAGCACCAGGTTGGCCGCCACGCCCATGTCCAGCACGATGGAGGCGATCACCAGCAGCGCCAGCGACAGCGTGC
Organism: Pseudomonadota bacterium; assembly: GCA_040389645.1. Classification (GTDB taxonomy): domain Bacteria; phylum Pseudomonadota; class Gammaproteobacteria; order Burkholderiales; family Burkholderiaceae_D; genus Rugamonas. The sequence continues at coordinate 1,496 of JAZJZT010000095.1, forward strand.
GCCCCCCGGGCACCAGTAGCGGCAAGGCGAACGAGATCACGCCCAGCAGCAACGCGGCGGTGGTCGCAGGCCGGGCGTAACCCGCATCGGCCAAGCGTCCGGCCACCGGCGAGGCGACCGCGCCCGCCATCCCCACCAGCGCGAAGACCGCAATGCCGGTCTGCGACAAACCGAACTCCGGGCCTGCCAACGCCAGCGGCGCCGTGGTCCAAAATACGCTGAAGGCGCCGAACATGCCCGCGTGGTAGGCCGAACGGCGGCGCAGCACTGGCGTGGCGGCGAACAGGTGCCACATCGACGCCAGCAGGCGCGGATAGGACAGCGTCGCGGCGGGCAGGCGTTGCGGAAGCTTGCCGCGCAGGACGAAGGCCAGCGCCAACATTGCTGCCGCCGCTCCGACGAACACCGCGTGCCAGCCCAGCTGGTCCGCCACCAGGCTGGCCACGGGACGAGCCAGCATGATCCCGATCAGCAGGCCGCTGACAACCTTGCCCACCGTTTTCCCGCGCGTCGACTCCCTCGAAAGATGGGCGGCGAACGGCACGATGATTTGCGCGGCCACCGACGCCAGCCCCACGCCGAGCGCCGCCGCGAGCACCAGCCACGGGCTGGACGCGGTGGCCGCCAGGACCAGCGCGCCGGAGGTCAGCAGCAGCAAGGTGACGATCAGGCGCCGGTTTTCCAGCAGGTCCCCCAGCGGGACGATGAACAGCAGGCCGAGGCAATAGCCGATCTGCGTCAGGGTGACGACCAGCCCGGCCGCTTGCGGCGACAGGCCGGTGGCCGCGCTGATCGGGCCCACCAGCGTCTGGGCGTAATACAGGTTGGCGACAATCAGGCCGCTGGCGATGGCCAGCAGCCAGACCATGGCGGAGGAGATGTCCTGCGGCTCGGTGCGTATGTCAATGCGATGCGTATTCATTCTGAATCTTTCAAAGGAGGTGGATCGCCACTCGGGCGGTGGCCGCTTCGGTCGTGCCGGCGGCGGCGCAAGCCAGGCGCGTGTACGCGGTGCCCGCGACGACCGTGGTGCGGTCAAGCACACGGCGCGTGTCCGGGGAGATGGGCGTGGCGCGGTGCGCAACGCGCAGGTTGTCCGCCACCACCACGTCGCCGGGACGCCAGACATGCCGGTACACCGCGCCTGCGCGCGACAGGTGCTGGTCCAGCGCATGCAGCAGCGCGCTGTACTCGGCCGACGGCATGCCGGCGATGCCGGCCGTCAGCCCGACGTTCAGGTACAGGCTGGCATCTCCCGTCACAGGATGTGGCAGTACCAGCGGATGGCGCACGCCGTTACGGTGGAAGGTCGCCAGGCCGGCTATCCGGCGCCGGGTCTCGGCCGGCAGGTCGGCATGCGCCTGGCGCAGGTCGGTAAACAGCGTGTCCCCACCCTGCGCCGGCGTGATGATGGTGTGCCAGATGGAGATCGGTGTCGGATAGGGCCGGAACGACCCGTCCGAATGCCAATAGCGGCCTACGTCCACATGGCCCTCGCCGGCGCGGCTGGCCAGCCTGAAGACCTGCGGCAGGCGGTCGAGCTGTCCGGATGCGGCCGGAAACGTCTCCAGTTCGCCGAACAGGCGGGACGCGGCCACGTGCTGCGCCGGCGTGAGATCCTGGCAGCGTACTACCAGCAGGCCATGCTCCAGCAAGGCGCCCTGCAGCCGCGCGGCCAGGTCCGGTCCGGCCTGTTCAAGGCGGACGCCGCTGATTTCGGCGCCGAACGCCGTTGCGAGTGGTGTGATATTCATGATGCGCTCCAGTGAGTTCAGGCCAGGGATGGATAATCGGTGTAGCCGCGCGCCGCGCCGCCGTAAAAGGTGAACGGGTCCGGCTCGTTGTACGGCCCGCCTTCGGCGATGCGCCGCGCCAGGTCCGGGTTGGCGACATACTGGCGGCCGAAAGCCACGATATCGGCCCGCCCTTCCGCCACCAGCGCCTCGGCCGCACGTGGCGTGAGTCCGCCGTTGGCCATCACGACGCCGCCATAGTTCGCGCGCACCAGCGCCAGAATCTCCGGCATGTCGGCCTTGCCGCCCCAGGCGTTGGTGTCGGCCGCGTGGATGTAGCCGATGCCGTGGCGCTGCAGCAGCGCGGCCACATGGCCGTAAGTGGCCGCCGCGTCGGGATCGGTGGCGTTGTTGTAGAGCGCGAACGGCGAGATCCGCACCCCGACGCGATGCGCCGGCAGCACGTCGAGCACGGCCTCGAGCACCATCCGCAGGAAGCGCGCGCGGTTTTCCACGGCACCGCCGAAATCGTCGGTGCGACGGTTGACCAGCGGCGACAGGAATTGCTGCGGCAGATAGCCGTTGGCGGCGTGGATCTCGACGCCATCGGCGCCGGCGCGCAGCGCGTTGACGGCCGCCGCGCGGTAGTCATCCACGGTGCGCAGAATCTCGTCCCGCGTCATGGCGCGCGAGGGCGAGGCCGCGATGCGGGCGTACTGGCCGTTGCGCAGCGCGCCATAAACTTGCAGCAAGGCCAGGTCGTCGTTGACGCCGGATGGCGACAGCGGCTCCTTGCCTTCCAGCAATGCGTACGAGCTGACGCGGCCACTGTGCCACAACTGCACGAACAATTTGCCGCCGCCCGCATGGACCTCCTCCGCCACCAGGCGCCAGCCGCGCACCTGCTCCTCGCTGTGGATGCCGGGCGCCAGTTCGAACGCGGCGGACATGGGCGAAACATTGGTCGCTTCCGTGACGATCAGGCCCGCCGTGGCGCGCTGGGCGTAGTAACGCGCGTTCAGCGACGCCGGCACACCGCGCTCGCCGGCACGCGCGCGGGTCAGCGGCGCCATGGCGATGCGGTTGGCGAGGGCGAGGTCGCCGATCTGGATAGGGTTCAGCAGGGCATTCATGGTTACTCCGGGTTCGGTGGCGATGGACACACTGTATGGCCTGGCGGCGCTGCTGATAAGATGCTCAATCCCGTCAACACCGTTGCGTACAGCGCAAAACTGAACATGGACAGATTTGCAGAACTCAAGGCTTTTTGCATGGTCGCCAACGGTGGCGGTTTCAGTGCGGCCGGGCGCCAGCTCGGTCTTGCCACGTCGTCTGTGACGCGGCTGGTGGACAGCCTGGAACGGCGCCTGGGCGCGGTGCTGCTGAACCGCTCCACCCGCAGCGTGACCTTGACCGACGCCGGCCGCGCCTATTACGAGCGGGCGCTGCGTCTGCTGGAAGAGCTGGATTTCGCCGACGACGCGGCCGGCGCCCATGCCGGCGAGCCGCAAGGATTGTTGCGCGTGGCGGCGCCGGTCACGTTCTGCGCCATGCACATCGCGCCCATGCTGCCCGCCCTGGCGCGCCGCTACCCCCGGCTGGAACTGGATCTGCGCCTGAGCGACACGGTCAGCAACATGGTGGACGAGTCGATCGACGTGGCCATCCGCATCGGCTCGGCCGGCATGGCGCCCAACCTGATCGCGCGCCGGCTGGCCGCGCACGAGCGCGTCATCTGCGCCAGCCCGGGCTACCTGGCCAGCCACGGCGCGCCGCTGACGCCGGACGACCTGGCGCTCCACAACTGCATGCAGTTCGCCTATGGCGACGGGCGCCATGTCTGGCGCCTGAAACGCGGCGAGGAAGTCCACGAGGTGCCGGTGCACGGTGCGCTCACCGTCAACAACGCCGACGTGCTGCGCCAGGCTGCGCTGGGCGGCATGGGCCTGGCGCTGCTGGCCCAGTGGCTGGTGCGCCCGGAACTGGAGAGCGGCGCGCTGCGGCGGGTGCTGGCGGAATACGACGCCAACCCGGGCGCCATGGACGTCGGCCTGTTCGCGATCTACCAGGCCAACCGGCGCGGCTCGGCCAAGATCAAGGCCTTCATCGACCTGCTGGAATCGGCGCTGGGTTCAGAACTTGTGGCGCAGCCCGACGCCGACGCTGTGCGCGGCATTGGCTGAACCGAGTTCGTCGTACTGCGCCACCGCGTACAGGTCGGTGCGGCGCGACAGGACGTGATCGTAGCCGGCGGCGGCGGTGTCGCGGCGAGAAAGCGGCAGCGCGGCCCCGTCGGCCCGCGTGCGCGCCCAAGACAGCGTCACGCTGCCCGCGCCGGCGGGAATGGCCGCGCCCAGCTGCGCGGTGCGTGCCATGCGCTCGGGCCGCGCGCTGTGCGCAGTCCCGCAGGAGGCATACAGCTTGACCTGCGGCAGATCGTAGCGCAGGCCGGCGAAGTACGTGGCCTGCTCCGATTCACCGATTTTCGTCAATCCCGGCCCGACCCTGACGCGCTGCGCCGTGACGCTGCCGTACAGCGCGGCGCCGGCGTAGGTCAGCGTGGCGCCCGCGTTCCTGGTGGCGCCGCCGAAGGCCGTCTCGCCCAGCCCCACCTGCGTGGCGAGCTGGAAGCCATGGCTGGCCGGCGTGGCATAGGCCAGCGTGTTGTCCCAGCTGGTGTCGCCGGACACCGCACGCCCCATCGGCACCGACCACATCTGCGCCAGCAGCGGCGCGAAGCGGATCGAGCCGCCGAAGGGATTGGCCTGCGCCGTCGCGACGAATAGCGGATTGAGGATGCGCCCGGCCTTCAACTCGCCGAAAGCGCCCGCCAGGCCGACAAAGGCGTTGCGGGCGAACAGCGCGTCGGTGGCCGAACGGCCGGCGGCGCCGGTGTCCAGTTGCAGATAGCCTTCCACCGCGTACAGCGCCTTCAGCTTGCCGCCCAGGTCCTCCGAACCGCCGATGCCCCAGTACGAGGTGGTCATGCCCCCGCTGTTCACCACCGGAACGGCAGCTCCCGCGCCGCTGGTCTGGGATGTACCGGCCCACAGGTCCAGCACGCCATAGATCCGCGTGCCGTCTTGCGCCTGCGCCGTGGCGCCCAGCGCCAGCGCCATGGCGGGGGCCAGCATTGTCAAATACCGCTTCATTGTCATCCTCCTGTCGTGTTTTGGACTTAAATTATCTATCGATAATTTAAATATCGCCACAACTATCCATTTCTGTGGCGTTTACGCCAAAATACCCATTCATTTCCCCAAAACTTAATTTATCGATCTATCATTAAAGAGGAAACAACCTGACCGTGCGCGGCGCATGGCGGCGGCTATGTGACGGGACAGGCGGCCAGAATGGATCACTGAATGCAAACGGAGGCGCTGTCGGAGGAGGAAAAGAACGCCATCCTGGGCGGCAACGCCGCCAGGATGCTGGGGTTGAAGGCGGCTTCCTAAGCCGCGCGGATCTTCTTCATCACATGGGGGGCGCTGGCGATAAAGGCGTCCACCTTCTGCTCGATCAGCCGGTCGATATCCTTGGGAACCGGCAGACCGTAGATCCACTTGCGCATGCCGACATAGAAGATGGCGGCGTGCAGCCCCCAGATGAATTCGATCTCGTCCTCGTATTCCTGCTCGCTCGGCTCGGGCAGCCCGAATTCCCTGCGCAGTTCGGCCAGCACCACGTTGAAGATACGCTCGCGCAAGCGCGCCAGGTAGCGCGTGTTGATGCCTTCCCGCGTCAGGCCGGCGTACACGAAGATGCGGATCCACTCGCTCTTCAGGATCACGCGCGCGTACTGCTTGTAAAACAGGTTCAGGCGCTCGAGCAGCGGACGGTCGTGCTCCTGCAGCAGCTCCTCCCAGGCCGGGTTCCAGCGCGACAGGTAGACCTCGTTGAAGACGCGGTCCACTAGCGCTTCCTTGTTGGGGAAATAGCGGTACAGCAGCGGCTGCGTGACGCCGATTTCCTTGGCCAGGTCGCGCGTGCTGGCCGAGAAGCCATGGGTGGCGAAATACTTGATCGCCTTGGCGACGATCTGCTGCTCGCGCTCTTCCGGCGCCAGGCGCCGCGTGACGGCGGCCGGCTCGGCTTTTTCGACTGTCTGCTTCATTTTTCCTCGCCTTTACAAGTGCCCGACAGTATAGACAGCCGATTATCGTTTGACAAATTAAGCAGGCCAGCGCGGCGCCACGGCCGTCTCCCGCATCACGGCGGCAGGCGTGCGGTAACGCTCGGCCATCTCCCGCTCGCGCTCCGTCAGCAATTGCGCCTGCATGTAGGCGCCCAGGTGGCGCGCGTGCTCGACGATGCGCCGGCCGAAGTCCGTCCGCTCTTCCGAATAGCGTTCCAGCGCCTGCGGGACGGGCCTATCGGCCAGCGCGCGCACCAGCGCCAGCGCGTCGCCGGCCGCCTTGGTCACGCCCATGCCGCAGTGCGGCCGCGCCACGAAGGCCGCGTCACCCAGCAGCGCGACGCGGCCATGCGCCAGCCGCGGCGACTCCAGGTCGTAGATCGGCTGGAAGAACGGCAGCGCGGTGCTGGCCACGATTTCCGCGAACTGCGGCGCCAGCGAGCGCTCGGCCACCGCGCGGATCTCGTCCAGAATGGCGGGGGCGATCAATGGCGGCGGTATGCCGTTCTCGTGCGCCCTGCCCGCCGCGTCGGTGGACAGCCGCCGCAATTCCGCCCCGTCCGCCGGCCGGTACCAGACGAAGTTGTAACGCCTGCGGCCCGGCTCCATGGCGTTGCCAGCGCCGGCCACCGGATAGCCCAGCATCTGCTCGCGTGGCGGCAGGCAGAAGCCGAATTGGCCGAACAGCCGCGCGTGCGCCCGCGGCGATAGCACACTTTCCTCCACCAGGCCGCGCCAGGCGACATAGCCGGCGTATTGCGGCTTGACCTCCGGCGCGAGCTGCTGCCGCACGGTGGAGCGTATCCCGTCCGCGGCGATCAGCAGTTCTGCCTCGGCCCGGCCGCCGTCCACGAAAACGGCCGTCACCCGCTCGCCGTCCTGCGCCACTTCCAGCAGATGCCTGCCCGAGTGGTAGCGCTCCGCCGGCAACGCCGCCCGCAACAGGCCATACAGGCGGCCCCAGGCCGTCAGCACCTGCCGGTGCGGCAGTTCGCCGAGCACCGAGCCGTCGCGGTCCAGCGTGACGCGCGACGGCACTTCCACGCCGATATTGGCGTCGCCGATACCGATCAGCGCCAGCACGTCGAACAGCTCCTGGTGCGTCACCACGCCCGCGCCGCGCTCCGCCAGTTCCTCGCTGACGCGCTCATACACGTCCACCGTCCAACCGTCGCGGTGCAGCAAATTCGCCGCCAGCAATCCGCCCAGAGAGCCGCCGATCACCACGGCGCGTTTCATCGTTGATTCCATCATGGTCTCCTCCTGTTGTGTGCCATTACGCCAGCCCGAGGGCGCGCGCTTCCTCATACGGGTAATTCATCTCGATGGTGACGCCGCTGGGATCGGCGATGAACAACTGGTGCAGCCCCAGCGAGGGCACGCTGCGCTCGCTGAATGGCAGCGCGCGCGCCGCCAGCTTGGCGCGCATGGCGCCCAGACCCGTGGCCAGGAAGGCCACGTGATCCACGGCGCCGCTGCCGGACAGGCTGGCCTCGTCCTTGTCGCCCAGGTAATCCTTCAGCCCCTGCGGATCGGCGGGATCGATGCCGATGATGTGGACCACGCCGTAATCATCCTCGTCTCCTCCCAGATACAGCCAGACGCCGGGGAACTTGAAGGGTGGACGCATGCCCTCCCTCAGTTCCAGCACCTCCGTGTAGAAGCGGCGCGACGCTTCCAGGTCGCCGCTCCGGATCGAATAGTGGCCGAGTTTTCGTATTGCCATGACTTCCTCCATGCGTTGTTCGTGGACCCAATATAAGTAATCAATCGATAAATAGCAAGCGCAAATTTTCCCTTCGATATGCGCTCAACTCTAGCTGTTGTGAATATTTATCGATCGATTATTTAACTTGACTTTCCCGGCACCGAAGACGATTATTTATCAACTGCTCACTTAATCGAGAGCCGTGCGGCCCTTTCCCGGGGCCGCCCAAACAGCAACCACAGGAGACTCGCATGAACAAACTGAAGCCATGGGCCGCCACCGCCCTTCTCTCGGCCGCCATCGCCCTTCCGGCCGCCGCCGTGACCACCCCCATCCGCATCGGGCTGCCGGTGCCGCTGACCGGCCCGTACGGCGCCGAGGCCAAGGACCAGGTCCGCAACGCCGAACTGGCGGTCAAGGAGTTCAACGACGCCGGCGGCCTGGATGGGCGCAAGGCAGAACTGCTGGTGCGCGACGACAAGCTCAATCCGGCCGAGGCGGCCACCCGCACGCTGGAGCTGATCGAGAAGGACCAGGTGAACTACATCGTCGGCGGCCTGTCCGCCGCGACGCAACTCGCCGTCAACAACATCACGCGCCAGCGCAAGGTGCTGTACATCTCGATCAGCCAGTCGGACGCCATCAACGAGGCGCCGGACTTCTCGCGCTATACCTTCCACGAGTCGCTCAATCCCCACATGACCACGCAGGCGGTCGGCCGCTACGTGTTCAAGAAGGGCATGCGGGTGGCCTTCCTGACGGCGGACTACGCCTACGGACAGGAGATGACGCGCGGCTTCACGCGCGTGGCGGCCGACACCGGCGCCATCGTGGTCGGCGAGGTGAAGCATCCGCTGGGCGCCTCGGACTATTCGACCTTCCTGCCGCGGCTGCAGGCGATGAAGCCGGACATCATCGTCTTCAACAACTTCGGCCGCGACAACCAGGTTTCGATCAAGCAGGCCGGCGACTTCGGCATGAAAAAGGCGATCCGCTTCGTCACCCCCATCCTCACCTACAATTCGCGCGTGGCCGCCGGACCCCAGGTGTACGACGGCGTAGTGGGCGGCAGCTCCTACTACTGGTCGCTCGAGCGCGACACGCCCAGCGCGAGGGCGCTGAACGATCGCTACCGCGCCGCCAACGGCAACGCCGTGCCCTCGGACTACGGCTCGATGGCGTATTCGGCAGTCCGTTCGCTGCTGCTGGCGGTGAAGGCGGCCGGCACCAGCGACACCGAAAAAGTGGTGGACGCCCTGGCCGGGCTGAAATACGACACCTACAAGGGTCCCCAGTCCTACCGCGGCTGCGACCACCAGTCCGTGCAATCGGTGCTGGTGCTGCAATCGAACCCCAGGCCGGCGCAGCCCAGCGACCTGTTCACCGTGCTGCAGGTGGCCCCGGCCAGCATGCAGGCGCTGCGCAGCTGCGCCGAACTGGGTCACAACTAAGCCCCGCGCCATCGTTCACCGGGAGTCGTCATGGATGGAATAACTATGGAACTGGTGGGGCTGCAGCTCTTCACGGGACTGGCGCTGGGCGCGGTGTATGTGCTGCTGGCGGTCGGCCTGTCGCTGATCTTCGGCATGCTCACCATCGTCAATTTCGCGCACGGCGCGTTCTTCATGGCCGGCGCCTACGCCGGCTACGCGCTGTACCAGCACCTGCCCAACTTCTGGCTGTGCCTGGTGGCCGTGCCGCTGGCCGTGGGCGCGCTGGGCATGGCCGTCGAGCGGGTGCTGGTGCGGCCCCTGTACGGACGCGGCATCGACTATCCCCTGCTGCTGACTTTCGGCCTGGCCTACGTGATGGTGGAGCTGGTGCGCATCGCCTTCGGCAAGCAGGGACTGCCGGTGGACACGCCCGAACTGCTGCAAGGCTCGGCCGACATCGCCATCGGCCAGTTCCCGGTCTACCGCCTGTTCGTCATCGGCGTGACGGTGGCGGTGCTGGCCGGGCTGTGGCTCTTCATCGAAAAGACCTCGTTCGGGCTGATCGTGCGGGCCGGGGCGCGCGATCCGCAGATCGTGCGCATCCTGGGCATCGATATCGCCAGGGTCTGGCTGATCGTGTTCGGGCTGGGCACCGGCATCGCCGGGCTGGCCGGCTTCCTGTCCGCGCCCATGCAGGGCATCAGCCCAGAGATGGGCGGCCCCGTACTCACGGTCGCCTTCGTGGTGACGGTGGTCGGCGGCATGGGGTCACTGACGGGCGCCATCGTCGCTGGCGTGCTGGTGGGCGTGGTCGAAAGCCTGGCCGTGCTGTTCTTCCCCGAGGCGGCCAAGGTCTCGATGTTCGTGATCATGGCCGTCGTCCTGCTGGTGCGTCCGCATGGCCTGTTCGGCCGCGCGGGCCTGATGAGTTAATACGTTAAGCGGATTTGAGGACTTTTATCATGCAAACCAATATACAAATTCTGCCGCGCGCCGCGCGGCCCGCGCCGCTGGCCTGGATCGCCGGCCACCGCGTGCTGGCCAGCGTGCTGGCGCTGGCGCTATTTCCGCTGCTGCTGCCCAACCACTCGGTGGCCATCAATGTGCTGATCCACGGCCTGTACGGCGTCGGCTTCAACCTGCTGTTCGGCTACATGGGCATGCTGTCCTTCGGCCACGCCGCCTTCCTGGGGCTGGGCGCCTACACGGCCGGCATCCTGATCGCGCAGGCCCACCTGCCCTGGTGGGCCGCCGTGCCGCTGGCGGTGGCCGCCGCCGGCGCGCTGGCGCTGGCCATGGGACTGCTGGCCATCCGCACGCGCGGCATCTACTTCGCCATGGTGACGCTGGCGCTGTCGCAATGCGTGTATTTCCTGGTCTACCAGTTCCCGCTGTCCGGCGGCGAGAACGGCCTGCGCGGCGTGAACGTGGCCGAGATCCGCCTGCCCGGCCTGGTGCTCGACATGCTGTCTCCCACCACGCGCTACTACGCCTTCCTGGCGCTGGCGGCGCTGGCACTGGCGCTGCTGTCGCGCGTGCTGGAGTCGCCCTTCGGCGGCGTGGTCGAGGCGGTCCGCGAGAACGAGGCGCGCACCCGCGCCTGCGGCTTCCACGTCGAGCACACCAAGCTGATGGCCTTCATCCTGTCCGGCGCCATCTGCGGCCTGGCCGGCGCGCTGAACGCCATCCACCTCTCCAGCGTGGCCATCGAAAGCCTGCACTACGAGACCTCGGGCCTGGTGGTCATGATCTGCCTGCTGGGCGGCATGGGCACCTTCTTCGGCCCCTTCGTCGGCGCCGCCCTGTTCCTGCTGGCGCAAGACCTGTTCTCGCAATGGACCGAGCACTGGCAACTGTACGTGGGCGCGATTTTCATCATCTTCGTCCTGTTCTTCCCCAAAGGCGTCTGGGGCACCCTGCTGGAGAAAAGCCATGTCCGCTGACATCATCGTCCGTACCGAAAACGTCACGCGCCGCTTCGGCGCCTACACCGCCTTGAACAATGTCTCGGTCGATTTCGAGCGCGGCAAGCTCACTTCCATCATCGGCCCCAACGGCGCCGGCAAGAGCACCTATTTCAACCTGCTGTCGGGCTCCTTCCCGCCGTCCGAGGGACGGGTGGTGTTCGAGGGCCGGGACCTGAGCGGCATGGCGCAGCACCAGTTCCCGCGCGCGGGGGTGGCCAAGTCCTTCCAGATCACCAATGTGTTCCCCAGCTTCAGCGCGCTGGAGAACGTGCGCATCGCGCTGCAGGCGCAGGTGGGACGGCTGAACTTCTGGAGCCGGCGCAGCGCGCTCGGACTGGAACCGCAGGCCCGCGCCCTGCTGGACCAGGTCGGGCTCGGTGCGCACGCGCTCCGGCTGGCGCGCGAACTGGCGCACGGCCAGCAGCGCGCGCTGGAAATCGCCATCGCGCTGGCGGCCGCGCCGCGCCTGCTGCTGATGGACGAACCCACCGCCGGCATGAGTCCCGAGGAGACCCGCGCGATGATGGACCTGATCGTCAAGCTGGCGTCCGAACGCACGGTGATCCTGGTCGAGCACAAGATGAAAATGGTGATGGGGATCAGCGACCGCATCGTCGTGCTGCACCACGGCGAACTGCTGGCGGCGGGTACGCCGGACGACATCCGCGCCAACGACGAGGTCAAGCGGGTCTACCTCGGCAAACATTAATTAAAGGAAATGAACATGCTAACGATCGACAACCTCAACGCCTGGTACGGCGCCAGCCATGTGCTGCAGGACGTGCGGCTCACCGTGAACCGCGGCGAGGTGGTATCGCTGCTGGGGCGCAACGGCGCGGGCAAGACCACCACCATCAAGGCCATCATGGGACTGCTGAAAAAGACCAGCGGCAGCATCCGCTTCAAGGACCGGGAACTGCGGGGCATGGAGGCGCACCAGCGCTTCGGGCTGGGGCTGGCCTATGTGCCGGAGGAGCGCCGCATCGTGCCCGGCCTGACGGTGCTGGAAAATATCCGGCTCGGCATCCTCGCCTGCGGGCAGCGAGGGCGCGAACAGGACTTGATCGACAATATCGCCGCCACGTTCCCGCGCCTGAAGGAGCGGCTGGGTCAGGTGGCGGTCACCATGTCCGGCGGCGAGCAGCAGATGCTGGCGATCGCGCGCGCCATGGCGGCCGATCCGGACATGATCATCCTCGACGAGCCGTCCGAGGGCATCATGCCGGTACTGGTCGACGAAATGTTCGAGCTGTTCGCCCAGCTCAAACGGCAAGGCAAGACCATCCTGCTGGTCGAGCAGAGCGTCGAATCCGCGCTCGGCATTTCAGACCGCGCCTACATTCTCGACCAGGGCGCGGTGGTCTACACCGGGGAGGCCGCGGCGATGCTGGCGGACGCGGAGATACAGGAACGCTATTGCACGGTCTGAAGTCCCGTATCTCCTACGCGCCGGACCACATGGGTATCCATCCGCAGACACATGGCCCAGTTCGAAGGCATGCCGCAGGCCGACGCGTACCCGGTTATGTTGTGTCGAGATATATATTGCGGCGGGTTCGAGTCAGGATTTCGCCAATGACTGCTCACCGTATTTCGCCATGAAAATCCCAAAAAAGTTGGTGATCGGAGTCGAACCGACCTAGACGGCTTGCAGGCCGCTGCTTTACCACCACCACACTGCCCGGAGTTCGCCTTACTTCGGGTCAGTTGGAATCGCGGTGAAGTAGCAGCATACCAAGTGGGAGTAAGCCAAAGTGACAACGCAGGCAACCCGCGACATAGGCGACTGGTAACTCAGGATGTTGTGTTGCGAATTCCGGATAGTGCTTTTGAATGTTGTTGCTGGCCTCGCCCAGAATCTCTAGGTTTGGGATCACAGCATCCTGTACTATCCTTGCTCATACCGGTACTGCTTCTGCAAAAACGATTGCCCTGAATTTCTCTGGCAGAGCCTTCGGTGTCAGAACATCAACTGGCACGCCCAGCAACTCAAGAAGCTCGTGGCGGATGGCCCCGATGTCGAAAAGTGTGGTTTCCGGCGTTGGATCAACGAGTAAATCCGCGTCGATCCCGACGAAGCACGCCAGCCGGTCTGACTGGATATCGATCTGCTGCGCGACCAAGTGCCATAGGCACCATTCCAGGCGGCGGCAGCTTGCCAGATCAACATTGCAGATCTTGCAATTGATAAACTTATTTACAAATGAAGCCTATTTAGCCAGTCAATCGCGCCGATAATACGGCCGTACCGGACCATATCCGGCCCCTTCTTTCATTTCACCGTTTATTCCATGACCATGTCCCCTGTTACGGCCTTGCCGCTGCTGATCCGATGCAGCACCTGTTGACGGTCCACATCGAGAACGAAGATGATGTCCTGCTCGCGCGCCAGCGCACGCGGCAGGTGGCGGCAGCCTGCGGCTTCAGCGTGCTGGAGCAGGCCCGCATCTCGACGGCGGTGTCGGAACTGGTGCGCAACGCCTTTAATTATGCCGGCGGCGGGCAGGCGCGCTTCGCGCTGGAAGCGGCGGGCGCGGCGCCGGCGCTGCTGGTGTGCATCGCCGACCAGGGTCCAGGCATCGCGCACCTGGAGCAGATCCTGGCCGGCCGTTACCGCTCCGCCAGCGGCCAGGGCCAGGGCATACTGTCGGCCCGGCGCCTGATGGACCAGTGCGATATCCAGACCGGCGCGGCCGGCACCGAGATTACGGTCGGTAAAACGTTGCCGGCGGCGTCGCCGGTACTTTGCGCCAGCGGCGTGCGGGACTTGCTGGGGCAGCTGGCCACACTGCCCGGCAGCGGCGCGCTGTCCGAGGCGCAGCAGCAAAACCGCGAACTGGCCAGCGCGCTGGCGGCGCTGCAGGCGCGCCAGGATGAACTGGAACTGGTGTCGGCGCAACTGCGGCAGTCGCACGCCCAGATCGCGACGCTGAATGAGGCGCTGGAAGAGAAGGCGGCGGCACTGCTGAACGCCGACCGCCGCAAGGATAATTTTCTGGCCCTGTTGAGCCACGAGTTGCGCGGGCCGCTGTCGGCCACCGGCATGGCGGCGCAGGTGCTGCAGGGTGCCAGCCTGGCGCCCGAGCGGGCCGGAGAATTGGGCCGGATCGTGGCGCGCCAGGTCGGCCACATGAGCCACATGGTGGAGGATCTGCTGGACGTGTCGCGCATCAGCCGCGGGCTGCTGCAGCTGGAACGGGCCCGGCTCGACCTGCACGACGTGGTGCGCATCGCGGTGGAGCAGCTGAGCGCGGCGGCCTGCGTCAAGCAGCACGTCATTACGGTGTCGACGCCGGACGCGCCGTGCTGGTACCTGGGCGACCATACCCGGCTGGTGCAGGTGGTCGGCAACCTGCTGGGCAATGCGATCCGGTATACGCCGCAGCAGGGCGCGATCGAGGTGCGGCTGCGCCATGAGGCCGGGGCGATACTGGTGCAGGTGGCCGATAACGGGATCGGCATGGCGCCCGAGCTGCTGCCGTACCTGTTCGACATGTACTCCCAGGCCGAGGTGTCGTCGGAACGCAAGACCGGCGGCCTCGGACTCGGACTGGCCCTGGTAAAACGGCTGGTGGAGGCGCACCAGGGCTCGGCCAGCGCGCATAGCGACGGACCGGGCCAGGGCAGCGTGTTTACCGTGCGCTTGCCGGCGCTGCCGCAACGGGCCGGCGACGTGGGCGCGCTTCCCGCTGACAAGTGAATACGGTGCGCCGCCAGCATGCCGGACTTGATGGCTGCGCGACTCGGCTCATGTTCAGGAAGCCAGCGTTGCGGCCGATCAGCGCGCCGCCCTCTTCCGGCACGACGACCGACACGTTTGTGCAAGTAAATCCACCATGGTTCAGCTCAAGCCGACGACCGGCAGCACCACGCCATGCACGGCCCTGCCGATGTCGCCGGCCAGCGCGGCCAGCGCCGGCACGACGAATTCAATATGGCGGGTGATGATCGCGGCCGCCCACCGCTTGGGGCATTGCACCAGTTGGTCAACCGCAAAAGCTCCCAGGTGCACAGTATTGCAGCTCGACCAGCGCCGGGTGGTCAGGCAGGCCAGGTAGTGCGGCAGTCAAGCAGTCATCCACCGTACGGGCGCCCATGCCGCTGGCGACCTTACGATTCTGATGCCAGATCTCCCAGCCGTACAAGCCCGGCTGGTACCGATTTATGACAATTTTAGACAGCATATGATTGATCCTTGTTTTCTGTCGTGGCACATCCCTGCCGTGAGCCAACTTGAGATCGCCGGGGTATGCCGGCTGTCGTGCGCGTGCGCGAACAGAGCTGGCCGCAATGCCAAACCGTTACGCAAATGAGGGAGTTCGGATCCGTTGCACGCACCCGTACTACGGTGCCGCGACAGCCGGTGACCGCAGCATGCCCACGCACATGCCGGGATCGCCAATCGGAGTTTGGTTGCCACGCTATTCGTCATCCGATGGCAGGTGCAAGGCGCCGATGGTCTCTCGACCGCCGACCCTGGCAGAGCCATCTGAACGATGACCGATTCCACCAGGAACACCGACAAAATACACCAGCTTTGTGACTGCGGTTTGACACCGATCGCCATATCGAGATCGGTGCACAATCCTTTGGTGGGCACTTCACGTTCTATAACGGGAGACGTCCGCAGCAGGCGCTGGGTTACCAGACACCCAATCACGTCCACATCACCGGGACGGGCGGCGGTGCGCTGAGCGTCGCCAGGTTCGGCGGCAATGGAGAGAAGCGGCGAGAAAAGAGCAGTACGGGGCAGCACCGAGCAATTGACGAAGTGGAAATAACAAATTGCAAGCAGTGCAAAACAGGCGTCGCAGATTTCGCTTTCAAGCGTTATATAGTGGACCCACGTTTTGAGACGGTGGTTTAAGCTGTCGTCCTCGATAGGGTGAGAGCAAATGGCAGAAGGCAAAAAGCGCAGGGTGCATACGGCAGAGTTCAAGGCCAAGGTTGGTCTGGAAGCGGTGCGGGGAATGAAGACGGTGACGGAAATCGCCCAGGAATACGGGGTGCATCCGCAGTTGGTGGGGCAATGGAAGAAAGAGATCCTGGAGAACGCCGGAGTGCTGTTCGACGTCAAGCGCGGCCCCAAGCCCATCGACGAAACCAGCCCGGAGGACAAGCTATATGGCGAAATCGGGCGGCTGAAGATGGAAGTGGACTGGCTTAAAAAAAAGCTGGGGCCATGAGCCAGGAGGCCCGTTTGGGCTGGATCGAATCGGAGCACGCCAAGCTGCCGCTGACGCGCCAATGCGAGCTGGCCGGCGTGCCGCGTGCCACGGTGTACCGCCGGATCGATGCGGCATCCCGGCAGGCGTGCGAGGACGAGAACGACCTGAAGCTGCGGACGCTGATCGACGAGGAATACACCAGCCGGCCTTTTTACGGCAGCCGGCGCATGCTGGTGTTCCTGCGCGCAGCGGGCCATGTGGTCAACCGCAAACGCGTACAACGCCTGATGCGCAGCATGGGGCTGGCGGGCATGGCGCCGGGGCCGAACACGAGCCGTGCGTATCCTCAGCACAAGGTCTATCCCTACCTGCTGCGCGGCGTGGCGGTGACGCCGCCCAATCATGTGTGGTCGACGGACATCACCTATATCCGGCTGGCTCGGGGCTTCGCCTATCTGGTGGCGGTCATCGACTGGTACAGCCGCAAGGTGCTGTCCTGGCGCATCAGCAACAGCATGGACGCGTCGTTTTGCGTGGACTGCCTGGAGGACGCATTGCGCCATCATGGAAGACCGGAGGTGTTCAACAGCGACCAAGGCTCGCAGTTCACCAGCACGGCCTTTACTGATGTGCTCAAGCGCGAGGGCGTCACCATCA
The DNA here is from genome assembly GCA_040389645.1 of Pseudomonadota bacterium. Lineage (GTDB taxonomy): Bacteria > Pseudomonadota > Gammaproteobacteria > Burkholderiales > Burkholderiaceae_D > Rugamonas. The sequence continues at coordinate 18,297 of JAZJZT010000095.1, forward strand.
GCATGGACGGGCGCGGGCGGGCGCTGGACAACATCTTCGTCGAGCGGCTGTGGCGGAACGTGAAATACGAGGATGTGTACTTGAAGGGCTACGCCAACATGGCAGAGTTGACGGTAGGCTTGGCGCAGTACTTTGCGTTCTACAACGCGGAGCGCCCGCACCAAGCCTTGGGCTATCAAACGCCCAGCCATGTCTACGCCACTGGGGCTGGCGGCGGTGCCTTGATCGTCGACAGGTTTGGCGACGATGATGAGACGCCGAAGAAAAAGAGTAGTACGGGGCAGCGCCGAGCAGCTGACGAAGTGGAAATGGGCACAGCTTAAATTAACCGGCAAAGTGTCTTGACTGATGGGTCCACTTTACACCTTGATCTTGCGCACCAGCTTGTAGCGCTTGTCGGCATTGGCCGATACCTTG
>JAZJZT010000096.1:0-31408 GCA_040389645.1 Pseudomonadota bacterium
AGGCACTGGATTTTGATTCCAGCATACCAAGGTTCGAATCCTTGTTCCCCTGCCACTCATTTACTCTGCATTTCTGTCGATGCGCAAGCGTCCAGTCAGGGTAAAATACAGGTGCCCACGGCACCCTTGGCAAAAAGCGCCGCGATGGTTTGATCAGCGCGGCGATCTATCAAAGACATCAACGTTTACTTCTTCTCTGGGACTCCCTATGGCTTACGAAAACCTGATGGTTTTTACCGGCAACGCTAACCCTGCGTTGGCAGAAGGAGTCGCAAAAAACCTCGGCATCCCCCTCGGCAAAGCCGTCGTCTCGAAATTCTCGGACGGCGAAATCATGGTCGAAATCAATGAAAACGTCCGCGGTAAAGACGTTTTCGTGCTGCAGTCGACTTGCGCTCCGACCAACGATAGCCTGATGGAACTGATCCTGATGGTCGATGCACTGAAACGCGCATCGGCCGGCCGCATCACCGCCGCCATCCCGTATTTCGGTTATGCCCGCCAGGACCGCCGCCCGCGTTCGGCGCGCGTGGCCATTTCGGCCAAGGTGATCGCCAACATGCTGGAAAAAGCCGGCGTCGAGCGCGTCCTGATCATGGACTTGCACGCCGACCAAATCCAGGGCTTCTTCGATATCCCGGTCGACAATATCTACGCGTCGCCGATCCTGCTGGGCGACCTGCAGAAAAAGGATTACCAGGATTTGCTGGTGGTATCGCCCGACGTCGGCGGCGTGGTGCGCGCGCGCGCGCTGGCCAAGCGCCTCGGTTGCGATCTGGCCATCATCGACAAGCGCCGTCCGAAAGCCAACGTTTCCGAAGTGATGAACATCATTGGTGAAGTCGAAGGCCGCAATTGCGTCATCATGGATGACATGGTCGATACCGCCGGCACCCTGGTGAAAGCGGCCGAAGTGCTCAAGGAGCGCGGCGCCAAGAAAGTGATCGCCTATTGCACGCACGCGGTGCTGTCCGGCCCGGCCATCGAGCGCATTTCGACGTCGTCGCTCGACGAACTGGTGGTGACCGACACGATTCCGCTGTCCGACGCGGCCAAGGCTTGCGGCAAGATCCGCCAGCTGACCTGCGCGCCGCTGCTGGCCGAAACGTTCAAACGCATCATCAAGGGCGATTCCGTGATCTCCCTGTTCATCGACTAAGCAATTCAGCACGTATTGCGGCGGCGCGGCCGGCTTCCAAGCTGGCGGCGCCGCTGTGTTTTTTTGATGGGGGCGTTGCAAGGCCGGCAAACCGGTGGTGCGGCGGACCCAATTTCGAAGCACCCTGGTCGCGGGGGCTTCATAACACAAGGCACGAGCCTTGTTTTTTCTGGAGTTTCAAATGAAAGTTATCGCATTCAAACGCGAATTGCAAGGTACCGGAGCGAGCCGCCGCCTGCGCATTTCCGGCCAAACCCCTGGTATCGTCTACGGTGGCAGCGAAGCCCCGGTCAATATCGCACTGGACCACAACGCGCTGTACCACGCGCTGAAAAAAGAAGTGTTCCACTCGTCGATCCTCGACCTGGAAATCGACGGCAAGACCCAGCAAGTGCTGCTGCGCGACTTCCAAGTCCACGCGTTCAAGCAACTGGTCCTGCACGCTGACTTCCAGCGCGTCGATGCCAACACCAAGGTGCAACTGAAAGTAGCACTGCACTTCGCCAACGCCGAAGCTTCGCCAGCAGTCAAACTGCACGGCGCGACCATCAGCCACGTCGCCAATGAAATCGAAGTATCGTGCCTGCCAGGCGCGCTGCCAGAATTCATCACCGTCGACCTGTCGAACATCGACGTCGGCCACTCGCTGCACATCGGCGACCTGGTGCTGCCAGAAGGCGTGACCGCCGTGACCCACGGTTCGAACCTGACCATCGCTACCGCTTCGGTACCGGCCGGCCACGTGTCCGCCGAAGCCGCGGCCGCTCCTGCAGCCGATGCCAAGCCAGCCGCAAAAGGCAAGAAGTAATTTTTGCCAAACCAATGGCAAAGGCCGGGGTCAGACCCGCGGGTCTGACCCCGGAAGTTGCTTTTGGTTATACTTAAAAAAACCCCGCTGGCCGGGGTTTTTTTGCATCTTTTCCCGATTTTTTTACGCCACGCATACAGCCCATGTCCATCCGCCTGATCGTCGGCCTCGGCAACCCCGGCCCCGAATACGAACAAACCCGCCACAATGCCGGCTTCTGGCTGGTCGACAACCTGGCCAACAGCCTGCCGGGCGCGCGCCTGCAGCGGGAGACGCGCTTCAACGCGCTGCTGGCCAAGACCGCCGTCGGCGGCAACGAAGTCTGGCTGCTGGAGCCGCAAACCTATATGAACCGTTCCGGCCAGTCGGTCGGCGGCGTCGCGCGCTTTTACAAGATCAACCCGGACGAAGTGCTGGTGGTGCACGATGAACTGGACTTGCCGCCCGGCGCGGCCAAGCTGAAAAAGGGCGGTTCCTCGGGCGGCCACAACGGCTTGAAGGACATCACGGCGGCGCTCGGCACGCAGGATTACTGGCGCCTGCGGCTCGGCATCGGCCACCCGCGCACCTTGAACCTGCAACAGGGCGTGGCCGATTTCGTGCTGCACCGCCCGCGCCGCGACGAACAATTGTTGATCGATGAAGCGATCGAAAAAAGTTTAAAGATCATGACGCTGGTCTGCGACGGCAAATTCCCGCTCGCCTCGACGCAATTGCACACTGCCTGAGCCGCCGCCCTTGAAAGCCGCTCATGCCGGCGCGCCATCCTGTCCCGCCTTGCCGGCGTCAAAATAATAGCTGACCCGCTTGCGCGGGCTCAGGTAGCCATACACTTCCGGCGGCACCTGCGCCTGCCGGATCGCCTTGACGATGTTCAAGTCCGTTTCCCGTTCCATGTCGACCATGATCGCTTCATGCCGGGGCACTTGCGCATCGTAAATGACGAGCATCGGCTTCATCGGCTTGGCGGTGTTGACCGTCGTCACCATGCCGATCACGCCGTTCGACAATTGCACCACGCTGCCCGGCGGATAGACGCCCAGGCAGCGAATAAAAACCTGCAACAATTTCGGGTCGAACTTGGCGCGGTGCTTGGCGAACATCATCGACAGCGCTTCGTGCGGCGTCAGCGCATTGGCAAGATTGACCGGATTGCACAATTCATCGTAATAATTGGCGACCGCGATGATGCGGGCCAGCACGCCGATCGCCTCTCCCTTCAGGCGGCGCGGGTAGCCGCTGCCGTCGAACAGTTCGTGGTGGTCGCGCACTATGGCGCCGACGGCGGCCGGCAATTGCAGGCGCTGCGTCATGTCGACGCCGTACTGGGCATGCATTTCATACAGGTGCTGTTCCGCGTGCGACAGGGCTTCCATCTTGCTCAGGATTTTATCGGGGATATTCTTGCGCCCGACATCGTGCAACAGTGCGCCCAGGCCGAGCACATTGACCACTTCGGCCGGCAACTGGATATCGCGCGCGATCATCATCGACAGCATCGTCACGTTAAGCGAATGAAAATACGTTTCCTCGCCGCCGGTCGCGTCGCCCATCACGTGCAGCGCCAGTTCCGGCGCGCACAGGATCGAATCGACGATCCGGTTCAGCAGCTCGCCAGCCTGGCGCACGCTTTCCTCGGGGCGCGAAAACATGTTTTTTTCGATGTCGCGGATCGCCTTCGCGGTATCGGTGAAGGCGCGTTCGATGCGCGCGGCGTGCTCGCGGTGGATGGTCAGCCTGCGCATCATCGCGCGCTTGGCTTGCAGCGCCGGCGACAGGTCGGGCGCGCTGGCGGTGGCCGGCGCCGCGCCGTCCGCAGGTGACTGGCCGGCGGCGCAGGGCGGCACATCGCTCAAGTCCGGGTTGTAGCGCACGCTTTTCAGGCCAAGGCTGCGCAGGGTGTCGATCTGTTCTTCATTCTTGATCTTGAAGCGGCTGAAGGCGAACGGATGTTCGAACCATTTCAGGTCGAGTTCAATGAACAGGCCGACCCGCAACTGGTCCAACGTGATATCAAGGTCATCCAGCATCGACAGCCTCCTGGAAATCAGGGCGTATCCATTGCCGCCGTCCCGGCCATCTGGTCACGATCATGCACGGCGCCGGCAGTTCAATTCTTCAATAGGTGACAGGTCCTAGCAGTATGCCAGTTCTTCCCGGTAAAGATGTTGCATAAGAAGAAATTATGTCGTGGACAGATAATTTACTGGCGCTTATTGAAGTTCTGCAATCGTATTCAAGGCGTAGCGCAGGCGCTCGGCCAGCAGGCGCGCCAGGTTGGACATGACGATGACCGAGATTTCCGGGTGCTCGGCCTGCAGGCGCGCCGCCTCGGCCAGCGACAGGCTGTAGCATTGCAGCGCCGTGGCGGCCACCACGTTGGCCGAGCGCGGTTCCGCCTGCAGCATCGAAATTTCGCCGAACACGGTGCCGGACGCCATCGTGCGCAGGCGGAACGCCGGCTGCCCGTGCGCCTGGTTCAGCGTGACATCGACCGTGCCGCGCAGCAGGAAATACATGGCGCGCTCGTGTTCTCCCTGCCGCACGACGATATCGCCGCGCGCGAAGTCGAGCTGCCGCAGCGACTGGCTGAAAAGCGCCAGTTGCTGTTCCGTCAATCCTTGCATCAAGCCGAAATCGGCCAGCGGCACCGCGCATTCGTCATCGACGCTGCCGAGCAGGCTGTCGAGCAGCGCGTCTTCCGCATATTGCAGCGCACTATCGGTATCGTTGAAGTGACTTGCGGCGGCGCCGTGGAAAAAGCCGGCTTCGGCCAGCGTATCCCAGGCCGGGCTGGCCGCGTGCACGTGACTCAGAAGCAACGCCGTGCCATCGCCGGCCAACTGGACGCGCATCTGCGCCAGCACCCTGGCGCAACTGATATCCATATTGCGCACCCGGCGCAAGTCCAGGATCAGGTAATGGCAGGCATCGGCCGCGCAGGCATCGATGGTTTTCGACAGGTGGCCGGTGGAACCGAAAAACAGCGCCCCTTCCAGTTCCAGGATCTGGATCCGGGCGCCATGCCGGTTCAGGCAGGCGGTGCGCGCATCGTTGCGGATGTGATTGGAGCGGCTATGCTGCCCGCTCAGGCGGCGCCGCACCGTGCTCTTGCTCATCGAACCGAGCAGCAGGACGATCGCGGCGGCCACGCCGGTGCCGACCGCCAGGATCAGGTTCGAGCAGACGGCGACGAGCATCACCAGCGTCGTGATCAAGGCGCCTTGCCAGCGGTCTGGCCGTGTAAACGACGCGCTCGACAGCAGGCTGGCGTACAAGCGGATACTCCACGGATCGAACAGGCGCAGCGCGATCACCAGCAGGATGCCGGCCAGCACCGCCTCCGGTATCCGTTCCACCAGGCCGCTCAGCAAGACAAACACGGCCAGCAGCGCGACGCTCTTGACCACGCCGCTCAGGCGGCCGCGCCCACCGGCCTGGTAACTGATCGCGCTGGCCGCCACGCCGCCGGCGCTGGCGATGCCGCCGGCCAGCGCGGCGGCGATATTGGCCAGGCCCTGGCCCGCCAGTTCCCGGTTCACGTCGGTGCGTGTATGGCTCAGGCTGTCGTAGGTGGCCGCACTCATCAGCGAATCGAGCGCGGACAGCAGCGCAAGGCTGAGCGCTGCCATCAGCAGGAACGACAGAGAACCCGTGCTGCCGAGTAGCTGCCAGGCGGCGCCGATGTCGGCCAGACCGAGCGCATTCGGCGCCCGCACGGCGATGGCGCCGATGCACGGCCCGAGTCCGTCGCGGCCGAACAGCGCCGCCAGCCCATAATAACTGGCGGTGCCAGCCAGCAAGCCGATAAAGGATGCGTGCACGCGGCGTATCCAGCGGCCCGCGTGCCACGTCACGACGATCGTCACCAGCGCGACGACGATGGTCAACGGCTGCGCCCGGCCGACGGCATCGAGCAGGGCGCCGCCCGGCGGCAAGCCGAGCAGGGGACGCAACTGGCCGATGACAATCAGCACCGCGGTGCCGTTCAAGAAGCCGGCAATCACGGGAAACGGTATCCAGGTGACCAGGTTGCCGATCCTGAATAAGCCGAACAGCACTTGCAGCACGCCGGCCAGCAGAACGGTGATCAAGGCCATCGCCACCGCCGCGCCAGCTGCGCCGGGTATTAGCGCCAGGTAATGCGCGATCACGGTGGCAAACAGGATCGCCAGCGGCGCTTTCGGGCCGGACAGCATGCCCGGCGCACCGCCCAGCAGCGAACTCAGCAAGCCACCAAGGATGGCCGACAGGAAACCGGCGCTGATGCCCTGCGCCGCGTACTCGGGGCCGAGCGGGCTGAAGGCGATGATGCCATAACCCATCGCGGCAGGAATCGAGACGATCGTCGCGGCGAGGCCTCCCAGGCCTTCGTTCGAGAGCGCCACCCGGTTCCACTGCATGTTTTATCCTTGTAGCGCCACGACTACTCCGCGGCTGCGGGGCGGGCAATGGTTTCGAGCACCTTGCGCACCGTAGCGGGAATCGGCACCGAGCGATTGCTGCTGCGCTCGACATAGACATGGACAAAGTGGCCGGCGGCGCAGGGCAGCGGCTCGTCGTTGCGGTAGAGCGCGATTTCGTAGCGCACGCTGGAATTGCCCAGCTTGGCCACCCGGATGCCGGCGTGGATCAAGTCCGGGAAGGAAATCGAACTGAAGTAGGAACAGCCGCTGTCGACGACGAAGCCGACCACGTCGCCATCATGGATATCGAGCACACCGCGCTCGATCAACAGCTGGTTTACGACGGTGTCAAAGTATGAATAATAGACAACGTTATTGACATGGCCATAGTTGTCATTATCCATCCAGCGCGTCGGTATCGACAAAAAATGGGGGAATTGGGAACGGTCGGCAGCGCGCAGCGTCATGGAGGCTCCTGGTTCTGGGTTACAATTGATCCTTACACGCAGCAAATTCGTGCAGCAAAACAATACCATCATTAAAGGTTTTACATGAGTCTCCAATGCGGCATCGTCGGCTTGCCCAACGTCGGCAAGTCCACTCTTTTCAATGCACTGACGAAGGCCGGCATCCCGGCAGAGAATTACCCGTTCTGCACCATCGAGCCGAACGTCGGCGTGGTGGAAGTGCCGGATACGCGCATGGGCGCGCTGGCCGCCATCGTCAAGCCTGAGCGCATGGTCAATGCGATTGTCGAGTTCGTCGACATCGCCGGCCTGGTCGCGGGCGCATCGCAAGGCGAAGGTTTGGGTAATCAGTTCCTGTCGCACATCCGCGAAACCGACGCCATCGTCAACGTGGTGCGCTGCTTTGAAGACGACAATGTGATTCACGTTTCCGGTAAAGTCAGCCCGCTCGACGATATCGAAGTGATTCAAACCGAACTGGCGCTGGCCGATTTGAGCACGGTCGAAAAAGCGATTCACCGCGAAAACAAGAAATCCCGTTCCGGCGACAAGGATGCGGCGAAATTGCTGGCGATTATGGAACGCATCGTGCCGCATTTGAATGAAGCGAAACCGGTGCGCGCGATGGGCCTGGATGCCGATGAAATGGCGCTGATCAAACCGCTGTGCCTGATTACCGCGAAACCGGCGATGTATGTCGCCAACGTTTCCGATACCGGTTTTACGAATAACCCGCTGCTGGACCAGTTGACGGCCTACGCCAAAACGCAGAATGCACCGATCGTCGCCATTTGCGCATCGATCGAAGCGGAAATCGCCGATCTGGAAGATGCGGATAAAACCGCCTTCCTGTCCGATATGGGTATGGAAGAGCCTGGCCTGGATCGCCTGATCCGCGCTGCTTATAAACTGCTGGGCTTGCAGACTTATTTCACCGCGGGGGTCAAGGAAGTACGCGCCTGGACGATTCACATCGGCGATACCGCGCCGCAGGCGGCTGGCGTGATTCACACCGACTTCGAACGCGGCTTTATTCGCGCGCAAACCATTGCGTATGACGATTACATCGCCTACAAGGGTGAAGCGGGTGCGAAAGAAGCGGGTAAAATGCGTGCCGAGGGTAAAGAGTATGTCGTCAAGGATGGCGATGTGTTGAACTTCCTGTTCAACGTGTAAAAGTCGATCGGCGGCCAGGCCGCCTCGATATTGAAAAGCCGCGATGCATCGCGGCTTTTTTTTCGGCCATTTTTTTGTTTTCTGTTTTTTTGTATTGCGGATGACATTCACTTCTGCAATATGAATCCGGTGTTCCAGGCGGAGTGAGGTTTGCGAAAAGGTCTCGCTGCCCCTCGATCAAGCTGATTTTTGGCATAAGTAAGCCATAAATTGGCATGAAGCGGCCGTTTTTTACCTTGTAAGGGACTTTGCAATCACCGCAGGGGGAGGATAGGGGGTGTTAAATTTAGCGACACCGGCTGTTTTTACGGGTTTCGATTTCCGCGTAAAAAACGCAAATGTGCGTCAAATTCAGGAAGGGGTTTCTGGCCATATGCCGAATGCTCAGGCGGGAATTTCAACTTTTTGCACCATCGGCGGCGCTAAATGGGATTCCCGTTTGCACGGGAATGACGAATTTGACGCTAGCTCAATTGCATCTGGTCATGTGTCATACGCGGTGGAAAGAAAAGTGACAATGCCTGTGGGCGGAAATGAAGTGATTGATGGCGTTGAATATATGTTGCGGATCGGAAAAGTCTTTTATTGCCCCATGGGAATTCCGAGGATTTCTCCCTTTTGTCTGGAATTCCAATTGGGAAAAACTGAAGGTGAAGCCGAAAAAACAACACCCCAGGGTATATCCCTTCGCTGTCGATAAGGCAGTATTGTGCTTATTATGTGAATGGTGGGGGCGCTGGGGGGGTGGATTGATGCGTTAAATTAAAGGAAATCGACGCTATTCGGTTTGTAATTTTTTCGCATCGAAAACTTCAATGGCTTTTGTAAATTGCTCCATCAATGGATTCGGCACAGCCAGTGATAACTGGTAATGTTCTATTTCAAAAACACTTCCGGTATTGTGGATCACGCCACTGGCCTGGCAAATGCCCATTTGCGTATTTAATTGTTCATCGAACCAGGCATATTGTTTATTGGGAGAAAAATAGACATTGCGCTTGATCGCCGTAAACGCCCAGGCTTTCTTGCGGTCAAAAAAAGGTTGGGCCCAGGTTTTGAATTGATCGCGCGTCCAGATTTCGCTTTTATCTGTGCCGATATAAATGCCGTTGGGTGCCATCTTGTCGAAATATACCGGATCGGATTTGGCCGCGTCGGCATGCCATTGGTCGACGAAGTTATTAATACGCTGGCGGAAGGCGGCATCGGCATCGGCCGATTGGGCAGTGGCACCAAATGCGGCAAGCGCCAGGCACAGTGTGGCGAACAGGTTTTTCATGCAAAGTCCGGGTGAAAAATTTGTTATCGGAAGCATACACCGGGGCAATGCGTGCGCGGGGGGCTGGCGTATAATCGTTGGACTCTCCGCGCCGGCCACCGGCGCCCAGCCGACTTCCTCACCACTGAAAAACAAGATACCTCATGGCTTCATCCAACGATAACGTCAGCATGGCGCTGTTCTGCGACTTTGAAAACGTCGCCCTGGGCGTGCGCGACGCCAACTACGAAAAATTCGATATCAAGCCGGTACTGGAGCGACTGTTGCTCAAGGGCAGCATCGTGGTCAAGAAGGCGTATTGCGACTGGGATCGCTACAAGGCCTTCAAGGCGCCGATGCACGAAGCCAACTTCGAGCTGATCGAAATCCCGCACGTGCGCCAGTCGGGCAAGAACTCGGCCGACATCCGGATGGTCGTCGATGCGCTGGACCTGTGCTACACGAAGTCCCATGTGAACACTTTCGTCATCATTTCCGGCGATTCCGACTTTTCGCCGCTGGTATCGAAATTGCGCGAAAACGCGAAAAAGGTGATCGGCGTCGGCGTCAAGCAATCGACGTCGGACTTGCTGGTGGCCAATTGCGATGAATTCATCTTTTATGACGACCTGGTGCGCGAAAGCCGCCGCGCCGCCGCCAAGCGCGACCCGCGCGAAGGCCAACCGGCCGTCAAGCGTTCGCCGGAAGAGGAAAAGCGCCGCCGCGACGACATGGACAAGCGCCGCAGTGAAGCGGTCGACATGGCGGTCGAGACTTTCGATGCGCTGGTTTCCGAGCGCGGCGACAGCGGCAAGATCTGGGCGTCGGTGCTGAAAGAGGCGATCAAGCGCCGCAAACCGGACTTCAGCGAATCCTATTATGGTTTCCGCACCTTCGGCAACCTGCTGGAAGAAGCCAAGGCGCGTGGCCTGCTCGAATTCGGCCGCGATGAGAAATCCGGTGCATATGTATACCGCAGCAGTGGCGGCGCCAGTTCCGCCGGCGGCGAACAGGGTGCCGGCACGCTGGAAGCGACGGCGGAAGTGGCGGAAACCCGTCATCCGGAAGGCCGGCGCGGCCGTGGCCGTGGCGGGCGCCGCGGCAGCTCGCACCACCAGGTAACGGAAACGGTGCCGGAAGAGGTTGCCGCCGAACTGCGCCTGGCGTCGGACGAAAATGCCTATGCCGAGGCGGAAGCCGTGCACGCAGCGCAAGATGCACAAGAGGCACAAGATACGCAGGACGAGGCGCCGGTGCACCATCAGCCCTGGTCGAACCATGCGAACCATGCGAACCATGCGGCAGACGCTGCGGAAGTAGCTGAAGCTGAAGAGGTTGAACCTGTCGTAGAGGAAACAGTGCCGCCGGTGGTTGCCGAAGTGGCGCCGAAGCGCAAATCGGCGCCGAAGAAGCCGGCGCGCGCCTTGAAGGCTGAGCAAGCCAAGGCGGCGGCGAAAGCGGCGCAAGCGAACGCCGCCTCGCCATGGCCGCAATCGGTGCCGGAAGCGGTCGCGGCGGTGATCGAGGTCGCGGTGCCGGCGGCGGAGCCGGTGCAGTTGGCGCTCGACGTGGCTGACGTGAGCGATGCCGTGCCGAAAGCCAAGGGCCGCAGCCGCGCGCCAGCCAAGGGACGCGGCAAGCAGGGCGAGTCGCGCATCACTGCGGCCGCTGCCGAGGCGGCAGCCGCGACCGACGCACCGCACATCCAGCACGCGCCACATGTGCCAAACGTGCAGCATGTGCAGCATGTGCAGCACGTGCCCGAGGCCGTGCCGGCGACCCCGGTTGCACCGGGGCATGAAGCGAGCGCCGACTCGCAGGCTGAATCCGCTGCCAAGCCGGCGCGCAAGCCATCGACGCGCGGCCCGCGCCGTCCGCGCAAGCCGGACGCGAAGCAGGGCGGTTAAACGCCCGCCGCGCACCTGGCTGCAAAACCGGTGCGCGGCCGGTGCCCGCCGCCGCGTGGCCCAAGGCCCGGGCGGAGGAAGCCGCGCCGCGCCGGCCGACTGTTGCTCAGCGGCGTGTCGATTTACTGCCGGGCACTTTACTGCCATACTGCCAACTTGAATAACATTTTGGCAGCGTTGCCTTGCTGCCCAAGGCGGTACGCATGGCCATCCTGTCTGAAATCACCTTCTATCCGATCAAATCCTGCGCCGGCATTGCATTGCGCACGGCCACGCTGACGCGCGCCGGGCTGATGACGGAGCAAATCTATGACCGCGAATGGATGGTCGTCGACGAATCCGGCAATGCGCTGACGCAGCGCGAACATCCGCGCATGGCGCTGATCGTGCCGCGCCTGAAGGCCGATACGCTGGAAGTGCGCGCGCCCGGCATGTTGCGCCTGGAAATCGGGCTAGGCCTGCCGGACCCGGAACTGGCGCCGACCTTGACGGTGCAAGTCTGGGACGACCGCCTGAAAGCCTATGACTGCGACGACGTGACGGCGACCTGGTTCAGCAACGCGATCGGCGTACCGTGCCGCCTGGTGCGCTTTCACCCGGACGCGACGCGCCTGGCATCCGAAAAATGGACCAGTGGCGTGGCCGCGCCGACGCTGTTTTCGGACGGTTTCCCGGTGACGGTGGCGGGCAGCGCGTCGCTGGACGACTTGAATGGCCGGCTGGTCGCGGCCGGCCGCGCGCCGCTGCCGATGAACCGTTTCAGGCCGAATCTCGTGTTCGACGGCATCGCCGCCTTCGAGGAGGATTACGCGGAATCGTTCCAGCTTGGCGCCGTGCTGTTAAAACCGGTGAAACCGTGTCCGCGCTGCCCGATGCCGTCGATCGACCAGGACAGCGGCACGTTCGGGCCGGACCCGCTCGACATCCTGCAGGCTTACCGGGCCAAACCGGAACTCGACGGCGCGATCTGTTTCGCGATGAATTGCATCTTGATAGAAGGCGATGGCCAGCGGTTACAGGTGGGGCAGGAAATCGGGGTTACACTGGCGTTTTGAGCGGCAAACACTCAGGTTCGATATGACTCACACTACGACGCCCGCGCCGGCCGACCTGGCGGCGGAAAACCAGGTCTTGCGTTCGCGCCTGGCGTATCTGCTCGAACAGGCCGAACGCAACCACTCGATCATGTGCCGGCACCAGGCGTTCGACCTGGAAATCGTCGGCGCGCCCAGCTTTCCGGAGCTGGTCGGCACCATCTTCCGCAACCTGCCGATCATCTCGGATCTCGATTGCGTGACGCTGACCCTGATCGACGAGGGCGCCGACATCCACACGGTGATGGGCAAGCTGGGCGTCAATTTCAGCGAATTTCCGAACCTGATCTTTGTCGAGGATGTCGACGGCCTCGGTTTCGACCTGGGCCGGCGCAATGTCTATTCGCCGGCGCCGAAGCCGCTGCTGGGCATGTACGATCCGGTCCGGCACGCCCATGCGTTTCCGCACGAGGTGCCCGGCATGCAGAGCGTGGCGCTGGTGCCGCTGCTGCGCAACAAGCGTATCATTGGCAGCCTGAACCTGGGCAGCGTCGACCCGGCCCGCTTTTCGCCCAGCATGGGCACCGATTTCATCGAACACATGGCGTCGATCATCGCGATCTGCCTGGAAAACGTCATCAGCAATGAAATGCTGAAGTACATCGGGCTGACCGATTCGCTGACCGGCGTCTACAACCGGCGCTATATCGATCGCCGCCTGCTCGAGGAAATCGCGCGTGCGCGGCGCCAGCAGTACGATATTTCCTTCATGTACATCGACATCGACCATTTTAAAAAGGTCAACGATACCGTCGGCCACCAGGGCGGCGATGAAGTATTGAGGGAAGTGGCGCAGCGCATCAAGGCGGAATTGCGCCTGTCGGACGCGCTGGCGCGCTTCGGCGGAGAAGAATTCGTCGTGTTGCTGATCAATGCCGACCTCGACAGCGCCGCCATCGTCGCCGAGCGCATCCGCGCCGGCATCGCCGCCAGCCTGGTCGCGCTGCCGCATAGCGTGCGCGTGTCCGTCACGGCGTCGGTCGGCGTGGCCTGCCTCGACCAGTCGGGGCCGGACCAGGCGGTCGAGGCGGCCGCGCTGGAATTGATCGCGCAAGCCGATGCGGCGCTGTACCGCGCCAAGGATGGCGGGCGCAACCGCGTGATCACTTACCGGCCGGACGCCGGCCTGGCCGACAGCGTCACACCAGCAACTTGCTCTCCGCCCGGTTGACGGCTTCGGCCGCGCCGCGCAGCACGACGACATCGCCTTCTTCGAGCACCGTCGACGGCGTCACGTCGAGGCGGCCCTTGCCGCGCCGGATCGAACTGACTTCGGCGCCTTCGCAGGCGACGTCGATCTGGCTCAATTTCTTGCCGACGCAACTGGCGTCGGCGCCCACCGTCACCGAGTGCAGCCGCACCAGGTCGGCATCGTCGCCGGCATCGCTGGAGCCGTGGAAAAAGCCGCGCAGCGACGCATAGCGCGCGTCGCGCACCGTCTGCACCCGCTGCACCACTCTCCGCAGCGGCACGCCGAGCATCACCAGCGCGTGCGAGGCCAGCATCAGGCTGCCTTCGATCATTTCCGGCACCACTTCGGCGGCGCCGGCCGCTTTTAATTGGTCGAGGTCGGTGTCGTCGTGGCTGCGCACGATGACCGGCAGCGCCGGCGCCAGTTCATGCACGAGGTGCAAGACCCGCAGCGCCGACGGCGTGCTGGCATAAGTGATGACGACCGCGCTGGCGCGGTAGATGCCGGCCGCGATCAGGCTTTCGCGGCGCGCCGCGTCGCCGTAGGACACGTTGGCGCCGCCGGCCTGCGCTTCCTGCACCCGTTCCGGGTCGAGGTCGAGCGCGTGGTATTCGATGTTTTCCTCGCTGAGCAAGGTGGCCAGGCTTTGCCCGCTGCGGCCGAAGCCGGCCACGATCACGTGTTTTTGCGTCGACATGGTGCGCGTGGCGATCTTCGTCAGCGCCAGCGATTGCATCATCCATTCGTTGCTCGACAGTTTCATCACCAGCTGGTCGGACTTGGCGATGATGAAGGGCGCCAGCAGCATCGACAGCACCATCGACGCCAGCACCAGCTGGATGATTAACGGGTCCATCAAGTCCATGCCGCCGGCCAGGTTCAGTAGCACGAAGCTGAATTCGCCGGCCTGCGCCAGCGCCAGGCCGGTGCGCATCGAAATGCCGTCGGACGAGCCAAACAGCTTGGCCAGCCCGGCGATCAGTGCGAATTTCAGCAAGACCGGGCCGGCCAGCAGCACCAATACTAGCCACCAGCGCTCGACGACGAGGCCGATGTTGAGCAGCATGCCGACATTGATGAAGAACAGGCCCAGCAGCACGTCGCGGAAGGGCTTGATGTCTTCCTCGACCTGGTGCTTGTATTCGGTTTCGGAAATGAGCATGCCGGCGACGAAGGCGCCGAGCGCCATCGACAGGCCGGCGCGCTCGGTGATCCAGGCTGCGCCCAGTGTCACCAAGAGCAGGTTGAGCATGAACAATTCCTGCGAGCGGCGCTGGACGACGATGGTGAACCAGCCGCGCATCAGTTTCTGGCCGACGAACAGCAGCAGCACGAGCACGATGACGGCCTTGAAGCCGGCCCAGGCCAGCGTGTTGACCAGGTCGTCGGGATTTTTCGACAGCGAGGGGATCAGGATCAACAATGGCACCACGGCCAGGTCCTGGAACAACAAGATGCCGATGATCTTGCGGCCGTGTTCGCTTTCCAGTTCCAGCCGTTCGGTCAGCATCTTGACGACGATCGCCGTCGACGACATCGCCAGCGCGCCGCCCAGCGCGAACGAGGCGCGCCAGCCGATGTGCAGCGAGGCGGGCAATTGCGTGCCGAGCACCCACCCCAGGCCCATCGCGGCGGCGATCGTCAGGGTCACCTGCGCCAGCCCGAGGCCGAACACGATGTTGCGCATGGCCATCAACTTCGGCAAGGAAAACTCCAGGCCGATCGAAAACATCAGGAACACGACGCCGAATTCGGCCAGGATGTGGCTCGCCTCGTTCTGTTCGGCCAGGCCCAGCGCGTGCGGGCCGATGATGATGCCGACCGCCAGGTAGCCCAGCATCGGCGGCAAATGCATCATCCGGAACGCCACCACGCCCAGTACGGCGCTGCCCAGCAGCAAGAGGGTCAGTTCAAGGGGAGAAAACATGCGTACGATCAGCGTCTGGGTGGAATTCCGTTGTTTGTTGCGACTGGCAAGTTTTTTGCTTTGCCAATTCGGCTATACTTCCGGCATGAGTGTAACCCATGAAAAACCTATGCTGAAAGCTTTTGATACAAAGACAGCAGAGCGCGCGTTGATGCTGGCCCGCGAGACCCTGCAAATCGAGGCGGACGCGATCGGCGCGCTGCACGCGCGCCTGGCTACCGACGACAGCGTCGGCAAGGCGGTCACCTTGTTATTGAACTGCAAGGGACGCGTGGTGGTGTCGGGCATCGGCAAATCCGGCCATATCGCGCGCAAGATCGCCGCGACCCTGGCCTCGACCGGCACCCCGGCGCTGTTCGTGCACCCGGCCGAAGCGGCGCACGGCGACCTCGGCATGGTGACCGCCGACGACGCTTTTATTGCGATCTCCTATTCCGGCGAGAGCAGCGAACTGATGGCGATCCTGCCGGTCGTCAAGCGCATGGGCGGCAGCGTGATCTCGATGACGGGCAAGCCGGCGTCGAGCCTGGCGCAACTGTCCGACGTGCACCTGGACGTCTCGGTGGCAAAGGAAGCGTGCCCGCTGAACCTGGCGCCGACGGCCAGCACCACCGTCACGCTGGCGCTGGGCGACGCGCTGGCCGTGGCGCTGCTGGACTTGCGCGGCTTTAAGGAAGAAGATTTCGCGCGTTCGCACCCGGGCGGCGCGCTGGGACGGCGCCTGCTGACCCACGTGCGCGACGTCATGCGCAGCGGCGACGATGTGCCGGCCGTGACGATCGGCACCCGGCTTACCGATGCGCTACTGGAAATCACGCAAAAGGGCATGGGCATGACGGCCGTCGTCAATGCCGACTTCCGCCCGGTCGGCGTGTTTACGGACGGCGACCTGCGCCGCATGATCGACAAGGTGCAAGACTTCAGCAAGATCGTCATTGGCGACGTGATGCACGCCAACCCACGCAGCATCACGCCGGAAAAACTGGCGGTCGACGCCGTCGCCGTGATGGAACAGCACCGCATCAACCAGATGCTGGTGGTCGACGCGGACGGCAAACTGGTCGGCGCGCTGCACATCCATGACCTGACACGAGCCAAGGTGATTTGATGAACAATGCCTATAATCTGGAAAACGTGGCGCGCGCCGCCAAGATCAAACTGATGATTTTTGACGTCGACGGCGTGCTCACCGACGGCAGCCTGCATTACGGCCCGGACGGCGAATCGGTCAAGAATTTCAATGTGCAGGATGGCCTGGGCATCAAGCTGTTGCAGGAAGCGGGCATCCTGACGGCGATCATCAGCGCGCGCCGCTCGCCGATCGTGGCCGCGCGCGCAAAAGACCTGGGCATCGAATTCGTCCACCAGGGCGGGCACGACAAGCTCACGCCGTTCCAGGATTTATTGGTCAAGACGGGACTCGCGGCCGAGCAGGTCGGCTTCATCGGCGACGATGTCGTCGACCTGCCGATCCTGACGCGGGTCGGTTTCGCGGTGGCCGTGCCGAACGCGCGCACCGACGTGCAGCGCCGCGTGCACCACATCACGGAAGCGTTCGGCGGGCGCGGCGCGGTGCGCGAAGTGTGCGAATTCGTGTTGCGCGCGACCGGCAATTACGACAAGGTCATGGCCCAGTTCCTGGTCTGACCGCGGCCAGGAAATGAACCACGATGCGTAAACAAACCGCCCACCGCTGGCGCCTGATCATCACGCTGCTGCTGGGCGTATCGGCCGCCTTCGGCACCTTCTGGCTGGTGCAACTGTTGAACCAGAGCGCCGAGGAAATGCAGGCCGACAAACGGCTGAACGAGCCCGATTACATCATCGAGAACTTCAGCTTCGTGCGCATGAGCAAGGATGGCAAGCCGAGCTACATCGTCTCGGGCGACAAGCTGACGCACCGTCCGATCGACGATGCGTCGGACATCGACAAGCCGGTGCTGCGCAACCTGGGCCGCGAGCGGCCGGCGATGCATGCGCAGGCCGAGCGGGCCCGGGTCGACGAGGGCAATACCCGCGTCGCGCTGCAGGGCAATGTGACGGTCGAGCGTCCCGCCGCCGGCAACGCGCAGCGCATGCTGCTGACGACGCAGGCGCTGACGATCTACCCGGAAGAGGACCGCATGGAAAGCGACCGGCCGGTGGCGATGGACCTGGGCAACGCGACGGCCAGCGGCAACGGCATGCATGCGAATAACGCGACGCGCCAGGTGCACCTGAACGGCCGCGGCAGCATCGTCTACCCGCCGCCGGCGCGCAAATAATTTAGAGAGAACGGATCAATGATGAACAAATTCCTTTTGACGGCCGCGCTGCTGCTGTCCGCGGCCGGCCTGGCCCACGCCGAAAAGGCCGACTCCAGCAAGCCGACCGAGATCAAGTTCGACCAGGTCGACGTGGACGACGTCAAGCAGATCAAGACCTTCACCGGCAACGTGATCCTGACGCGCGGCACCTTGCTGATGAAGTCGGCCAAGGCGGTCGTCACGCAAGACCCGGAAGGTTACCAGTACGTGACGCTCACCAGCGCGTCCGGCAAGCCGGCCACGTTCCGCCAGAAGCGCGATGGCGAAGGCGATCAATGGGTCGAAGGCGAAGCCGAGCGCATCGAATACGATGGCCGCATCGAACTGGTAAAGCTGTATTCGCGCGCGAAAATCAAGCGCCTCGAAGCGGGCAAGCCCAGCGACGAAGTCGACGGCGAATTCATTTCCTACGACAGCCGCAAGGAATTTTTCAGCGTCAAGAACACGGCCACCGGCGACAGCAAGCCTGGCGGCGGACGCGGCACGATGGTAATCCAGCCATCGATCAAGAGTACGCAAGCGGCCCAGCCAACACCACCGGCGGCGGTGGGGCGATGAAGATGGATGACAACAATTGCGCCAGCATGCTGATCGTGCGCGGGCTGCAAAAAAGCTACGGCAAGCGGCAGGTCGTGCACGACGTGTCGTTGCAGGTCGCCTGCGGCGAAGTGGTCGGATTGCTCGGCCCGAACGGCGCCGGCAAGACCACGTCGTTTTATATGATCGTCGGCCTGGTGCCGTCCGACGCCGGCAGCATCGACATCAGCGGCGTCGACATTTCCAGCATGCCGATCCACCAGCGCGCGATGCTGGGCTTATCTTACCTGCCGCAGGAAGCGTCGGTGTTCCGCAAGCTGACGGTCGAGGAAAACATCCGCGCCGTGCTGGAACTGCAAAAGGTCAATGGTAAATCCTTGAGCAAGGCCGACATCGACTTGCGCCTGAACACGCTGCTGGCCGACCTGCAGATCGAGAAATTGCGAGAGAACCAGGCCCTGTCTCTGTCGGGCGGCGAACGGCGCCGCGTCGAGATCGCGCGCGCGCTGGCGACCAACCCGCGCTTCGTCCTGCTAGACGAACCGTTCGCCGGCGTCGACCCGATCGCCGTGATCGAAATCCAGCGCATCGTGCGCTTCCTGAAGGAGCGCGGCATCGGCGTTTTGATCACCGACCACAATGTGCGCGAGACGCTCGGCATCTGCGACCGCGCCTACATCATCAACCAGGGCACAGTGCTGGCATCGGGCCGGCCGGACGACATCATCGCCGACGAATCGGTGCGGCGCGTCTACCTGGGCGAACACTTCCGCATGTAGAGAACCATGAAACAATCCCTGCAACTGCGCACCTCGCAACACCTGGCGCTGACCCCGCAACTGCAGCAATCGATCCGCCTGCTGCAACTGTCGACGCTGGAACTGCACCAGGAACTGGAACAGTTACTTGGCGATAATCCGCTGCTCGAACGCCTGGACGATCCGCTCGACCGCTCGCTGCGCCTGCTCGGCGACGGCGCCCTGAACCAGCAACAGCCGGCCGGAGAGGCGCCGCCGGACAGCCAGTTGCCGCCGTCGCAAGATGCGCCGGCGCCGGCCGAGGCCGAGCCGTTCGACGGCGCGGAAGGAGATAGCGCCAGTGGCAGCGAGGCCGATACCGACTGGAGCGACGCCGGCCGCAGCAAGACGCCCGACGACGAGGATTCGCGCCCGCAACTGGAAGCGGGCTCGATCACGCTGCGCGAACACTTGATGGAGCAGATGCGCGTCACCGTGCAATCGCTGCGCGACCGCGCGCTGATGGAATTGATCATCGACGCGCTCGACGACAACGGTTACCTGGAAGAGGGACTGGACGAGATCCACGCCCGGCTGCCGCCCGAACTGGAGATCGAGCCGGAGGAATTGCAGATCGCGCTGTCGATGCTGCAAAGTTTCGATCCGGTCGGCGTCGGCGCGCGCAACGCGTCCGAATGCCTGGCCTTGCAGATCAAGCGCATGCCGCAGATCCCGCTGGTGACGCGCCGCATGGCGCTGTGCATCGTCGAAAAACACTTGACGTGGTTCGCGCAGCGCGACTTCAACAAGCTGAAAAAGGCGCTCGATTGCGACGACGAAGACTTGCGCGAAGCGCAGACCGTGATCCGCCAGTGCAATCCCCATCCGGGCGCCGAATTCGCGTCCGGCAGCTCCGATTACGTGGTGCCGGACGTGATCGTCAAGAAGGCGCGCAACGGCTGGCAAGTCACCTTGAACAACGACGTCATGCCGCGCCTGCGCGTCAACGCGCTGTACGCCAACATGCTGAAACAGGGGAAAGGCGAGGGCGCGATGGGCGCGCAATTGCAGGAAGCGAAGTGGCTGATCAAGAACATGCGGCAGCGCTTCGACACCATTTTGCGCGTCGCGCAAGCCATTGTCGAACGGCAAAAGAATTTTTTCTCGCACGGCGCGGTCGCAATGAGACCCCTTGTGTTGCGTGAAATTGCTGATACACTGGGTCTACACGAGAGCACTATTTCTCGTGTAACAACTCAAAAATACATGCTGACTCCGCATGGGATGTTTGAGTTGAAATATTTCTTTGGCAGCCACGTCGCCACCGAAGCAGGAGGAGAAGCAT
This sequence comes from Pseudomonadota bacterium, assembly GCA_040389645.1. Lineage (GTDB taxonomy): Bacteria > Pseudomonadota > Gammaproteobacteria > Burkholderiales > Burkholderiaceae_D > Rugamonas. The sequence goes on from JAZJZT010000096.1 coordinate 20,320, forward strand.
CCTCGACGGCGATACGGGCGCTCATCGTGCAATTGACAGGAGCTGAAGACCCGAAAAATCCTTTATCCGACAGTAAGATTGCGGACATGCTGGGAGAACAAGGCATGGTAATTGCGCGACGGACTGTTGCCAAATATCGCGAAGCGTTGAAAATCCCTCCCGTAAGTCTGCGTAAATCTTTGTAGTTTTTACCTGGGTTCCCCTGCGTGCCGTGTTGCAGCGGGCAATGCATGAACCCTTAGGCGACATCATCTTTAGGAGTGTGTATGAATCTCACCATCAGTGGACATCATCTCGAAGTGACACCGGCTATCCGTGAATACGTACAAAACAAACTGGAACGGATAAAACGTCATTTCGATCAAGTTATTGATATTGCTGTCATCCTGACCGTAGATAACCTCACTGAGAAAGAAAAGCGGCAAAAGGCCGAAATCAATCTGCGCATGTCCGGCAAGACCGTGTACGTGGAAAGCCTGTCGCAAGACCTGTATGCTGCCATCGATACGCTGATCGACAAGCTGGATCGCCAAGTCATGAAATACAAATCGAAAGTGCAGGAACATGGCCACGACGCCATCAAGCATCTGCCCGATACTTTCGAACCCGCCGCCACCGCATAGGACGGTCACCGGCACTCCAAACAAAGGGCGCGTTCGGCGCCCTTTTTTGCGCCCGGCGACACCCGCGCGCGCCTGCCGCCGGCGCCGCGGCGCTAAAATAAGCGTCCCGTCATTCCATTATTTACAATTCATGAGCGAATTCGTCCACACCAGCGCCGTCAACGGCACCGGTTTCATTACCCTCGATCGTCCGAAGGCGCTCAACTCGCTGTCGCTGGACATGGTGCGCGCCTTGACCGCGGCGCTGCTGGCCTGGCGCGACGACGACGCCGTCGCCGCCGTCGTCATCCGCAGCAGTAGCCCGAAAGCGCTGTGCGCCGGCGGCGACATCCGCTTCTTTTACGATGTCGGCCGCGCCACGCCGCAGGGCGGCAGCGCGCTGCTGGAAGATTTTTTCACCGAAGAATACGCGCTGAACCACCTGATCCATCATTACCCTAAACCGTATATCGCATTGATGGACGGCGTCGTCATGGGCGGCGGCATGGGCATCGCCCAGGGCGGCCCGGATTGCGCCGTGCGCATCGTCACCGAGCGCACGAAAATGGCGATGCCGGAAGTGAATATCGGCCTGTTCCCGGACGTCGGCGGCAGCCATTTTCTGTCGCACGCGCCGGGCCGCCTCGGATATTACCTGGGCCTGAGCGGGCAGACGGTGGGCGCGGCCGATGCGCTGTATCTGGGCCTGGCCGACCACTTCGTGCCGGTGGCGCAAATGGACGCGCTGGCGGCGCTGATCGACACCACGCCCGGCGCGGCCCTGCGCGGCGCGATCGACGCCTTCGCGGCCCCGTTCAAGGCGCTGGCGGGAGACAGCCGCCTGCAAGAAGAGCGCGCCACGATCGACCGCCATTTCGGCGCCGCCTCGGTGCCGGCCATCATGGCGTCGCTGGCGCAGGACGACAGTGCGTTCGCGCAGCAGACCTTGGCCGCGATGCGGACCCGTTCCCCGTTGATGATGTGCGTGACGTACGAATTGCTGAAGCGCGGCGCCGCGCTCGGCGTGGCCGACTGCCTGCGCATGGAGCGCACGCTGGTGCGCCACAATTTCGAGCATGGCGAAGTGCTCGAAGGCGTGCGCGCGCTGGTGATCGACAAGGATAACCGGCCGGCTTGGTCGACGGCGTCGCCGGACGACGTCAGTGAAGAAATGGTGGCGCGCTTCTTTGCACCGGTCTGGCCGGCGCACGCGCACCCGTTGCGTCACCTCGATTAAAACGGAAACACCGGCCGTGCGGGCCGCGCCTTTGCCGGCGCGGCCTGCGGATCAGGACTGTTCGCGGTGCCGCAGCACGACCCGTTCGGTCGGATGGAAATGGCGCGCCAGGCGTTCGGCCATGTACACCGAGCGGTGCTGGCCGCCGGTGCAGCCCACCGCCACCGTCAGGTAGCTGCGGTTGTCGGTCTTGAAGGAGGGCAGCCACTTGGCGATAAAATCGCGGATATCCTTGAACATTTCCTCGGCGCTTGGTTGCGCGTCAAGGAAGGCGATCACCGGCGCGTCGCGCCCGTTCAGCGGGCGCAGCGCCAGGTCATAATATGGGTTCGGGATCGCGCGCACGTCGAACACGAAGTCGGCGTCGAGCGGCACGCCGAGCTTGAAGGCGAACGATTCGAAGAACAGCGTCAGCGGCGCCGTTTCACTGTGCACCAGGTCCTTGATCCAGGCGCGCAGTTTATTCGCGCTCAATTCCGAGGTATCGATCACGTGGCCCAGTTGCTCGATGGCCGACAGGCGCTCGCGTTCTTCCAGGATGCATTCGATCAGCGTGCGGCGCGCGGCCGGATTCTGGCCCGGTTGCAGTTCGTGCGACAGAGGGTGGCTGCGCCGCGTTTCCGAAAAACGCGCCACCAGCGAATGGGTGTTCGCCGTCAGGAACATGATTTTCACGTCGTGGCCTTGGTCCTTCAGCGTGCGCACCATGCCGGGCAGGCTCACCAGCGATTCGGCGCTGCGCGCATCGACCGCGACGGCCAGCGCCTGCGTGCCTTCCTCGCACAGTTTTTCAACCAGGTGCGACAGCAGCGCGGGCGGCAGGTTGTCCACGCAATAATACCCGGTGTCCTCGAGGACATTCAGGGCGACCGATTTGCCGGAGCCGGATATACCGGTAATGAGAACTATACGCATAGCTGGAGATGATACCGCAAGATGCGCAATTGCCGCTGAGTGCCGTCGTTCGCGCGCGGCGGAAATCTAATCGCTGCTCATCGCCTGCCGCTTAATCGCCGCTCATCGCCTGCCGCTGCCGCTCCATGAATTCCTGCAAGGTATCGATGCCGCGCAATTGCAGGATCGTGTTGCGCACGGCCGCTTCCAGCAGCACCGCGATGTTGCGGCCGGCGGCGACGGGAATGACGACCTTGCGCACTGGCAGCCCCAGCACGTCCTCGGTCGGAAACTGGAACGGCAGCCGTTCGACTTCCTCTTCCAGCGCCGAGCGCCGCACCAGGTGCACGATCAGTTTCAGGCGCATCTTGCGGCGTACCGCCGTCTCGCCGAAGATGGCCTTGATGTCGAGCAGGCCCAGGCCGCGCACTTCGAGCAGGTTTTGCAGCAGCGCCGGGCAGCGTCCCTCGATCATGTTCGGCGCGATGCGCGAAAATTCGACGGCGTCGTCGGCCACCAGGCCGTGGCTGCGCGAAATCAGTTCCAGCCCCAGTTCGCTCTTGCCGAGGCCGGAATCGCCGGTGATCAGCACGCCCACGCCCAGCACGTCCATGAACACGCCATGCATGATGATGCGCTGCGCCAGTTTTTTAGACAGGTAGACGCGCAGGAAGTCGATCACCTGCGCGGCCGGCAGCGGCGTGGAAAACAGCGGGATATTCTTTTCGTCGCAAATGGCGAGGATGTCGGGCGGCGTTTCCAGCCCCTGCGCGATGATCAGCGCCGGCGGCCCGCCGGCGATCAGTTCGCCGATCACGTGGGCGCGCGTGAGCGATTTCAGGCGCTGATAATAATTGATTTCCTGGTGGCCGAAGACTTGGATGCGGCCCGGGTGGATCGTGTTCAAGTGGCCGACCTGGTCGGCCGCCGAGGCGACGTCGCCGGAAATGAGGCGTTCTCCGCCAGGGAATCCGGCAAACCAGCCGAGCTGCAACGTTTCGCGATTATCGTCGTACAGGCGTTGGATCGTCAGCGGAGTTTGCAGCATGGGCATCTTTATTCAGGGAAGGCGCAGGCGATGTCTGTGGTTTAACCGGCAGCCTGCAAGCTCGGTTGCCAGTTGACGATGCGGCTGTGCACCGATTTCGGGTCGTTATCGCTGGCCAGCGCGCTGCGGAACGCATCGTCGGAAAACATTTCCGCGATTTCCGACAGGATTTCGAGGTGCTGTTGCGTCACGTGGTCCGGGATCAAGAGGAAGAACAGCAGGCTGACCGGCTTGCCATCGGGCGATTCGAACGGAATCGGCTCGGCCAGGCGCACGAACGCGGCCAGCGGCGATTTCAAACTTTTCGATCCCTTGATGCGCCCGTGCGGCACGGCCACGCCGTGACCGAGTCCGGTCGAGCCCAATCGTTCGCGGGCAAACAGATTGTCCGAGACGGTCGAGCGGGCGATGCCGCAATTGTTTTCGAAGATCAGACCCGCTTGCTCGAAGGCGCGCTTTTTGCTGGACACTTCCAGATCCAGCTGGACGTTTTCGAGGGAAAGTATTTTGCTCAGGTTATTCATAACGCGACATGAAATGGTGCGATGCACAAAGATGGCTTGCGAGCAGAATTATAGGCTTGTTTGTTCGCCGTGTAACATGAATTCGCTTGCGCCAGTTCAGGCTTCGCTGTCCGCCACGTTCCGCCAGAGGCGGGCCAGGGCGTTGTTAAATAAATACTGGCAACGGTTGTCTGCTATTTCCGCGTCGAATCCAGGGCAAATGCCAGTTTTTTGCCTGCGGCGGCGCGGTTTCGCCGATTTTTGAGCGTCTATATGGGTTAACGGCAGCGCCTTCTTTTTCTGCAATAGTTATTGATTCATTGTAAGACAGAATTTCGCCAAGTGATATAGGAAAGCGTGTCGTGCGGGCGCGTTCGATTGATGTCTGCCAGAACCTCGCTCACTGGCGCGCATTGCGCAAGTTCGACGGCCGCTGCGCACTGCTATGGTTGGTGCGCCACGGATTGATATCAAGTCCGCCGCGCCGGGTGTAGCGCGCATACACCGACAGGTGCTGCGGCTGGCACTGGCGCAGGATATCGGTGAAGATGCGCTCGACGCATTGTTCGTGGAATTCATTGTGTTCGCGGAAGCCGATCAGGTATTTCAGCAAGCTTTCCTGGTCGATTTGCGGGCCGCTGTACTGGATTTGCACGCTGCCCCAGTCCGGCTGGCCGGTCACTAGGCAATTCGATTTCAGCAAGTGCGACACCAGGGTTTCCGTGACCGGCAAGTCGTCGAAGTTCGCTTTCAACAATTCCGGCGCAGGCGAATAGCTGAGCACTTCGATATCGAGGCGGTCCAGCAGCAGGCCGTCGAGTTCGCCCATGGCCAGAGATTCGAACCCCTCCTGCAAGGTCAGCGTCACCTGCACGCTGGCATCGAAGGCCTTCGACAGATCCTGCACCAGCAAGGTTTTCAGCGCATCGGCGTCAGCCAGGCGGGTCTGGTTGAAGGAATTGAGGTACAGCTTGAACGATTTCGATTCGACGATATTGGTCGAATCGGCCGGCACCGTGATGCGCGCCACCGCCACCTGCGGCTTGCCGCGCAGGTTCAGCCACGATAATTCATAGGCATTCCAGATATCGACGCCAAAGAAGGGCAGCGTGCCGTGCAGGCCGAGTTCATCGCGCTTGCCCTGGCGCGGAATCGGAAACAGCAATTCCGGCGCGTAATCGGTGCGGTAAGCGGAGTTTTTGCCCAGCGGGGACAGGTCGACGATATTGGTCATGATGGATAACTGTTGAATGCGTGAAAAAATGCGTGAATGCGGATCGCCCATGGTAGCGCAAATGGCCCCGTCAATGCTGGTGCCGCTTGAAGGGCTAGTCCTGATGCCGTTAACTTAATGGCAAAATCAGATGCGACCCCCGGGGTCAGACCCATGGGTCTGACCCCGGCCTCTGCCTCTGATTTTTGCGTGCGTGACGATACGCTTAATTTAAAGGCATTAGAACACGATGGGGACACCGAGTCCCCGAAGCGGCATCAGCCAAGGAACAACTGGTACACCGGGTTCGCGCTCTCGTCCCAGTAGCGGTAGCCGAGCGTCGTCAGGAATTGCGCGAATTCTCCCATTTCGTCGGGCGGCACCTGCAGGCCGATCAGGATGCGGCCGACGTCGCCGCCCTGGCTGCGGTAATGGCACAGCGAGATGTTCCAGTTCGGCGCCATGCTGTCGAGGAAGCGCATCAGCGCGCCCGGGCGCTCGGGGAATTCGAAGCGGTACAGCAACTCGTCCTTGGCCAGCGCGCTCTTGCCGCCGACCAGGTGGCGCAAGTGCGACTTGGCCAGTTCGTCGTGCGTCAAGTCCAGCGTATGGAAACCCTGCGCTTCGAAATTGCGCGCCACGATGCCCGATTCGCCGCGATCGGCGATCTGCACGCCGACGAACACGTGGGCCTGGTCCTGGTCGCTGATGCGGTAATTGAATTCGGTGACGTTGCGCGGGCCGATCAGCGAGCAGAAACGTTTGAAGCTGCCGCGCTGTTCTGGCAAGGTCACGGCGAACACGGCTTCGCGCGATTCGCCCAGTTCGGCGCGCTCGGCGACGAAGCGCAGCCGATCAAAATTCATGTTGGCGCCGCTGGCGATCGTGATCAAGGTTTCGTTCTGGATCGGGTCCTTGCTCAGTTCGGCGCGCTCGATATACGCCTTGGCGCCGGCCACGGCCAGCGCGCCGGACGGTTCCAGGATGCTGCGCGTATCCGTAAATACATCCTTGATGGCGGCGCAGATGGCATCGGTGTCGACGATGATCACTTCATCGACATATTCCTGCGCCAGGCGGAAGGTTTCCTGGCCGACCAGGCGCACCGCCGTGCCGTCGGCGAACAGGCCGACATCGGGCAATGTGAGGCGCTCGCCCGCTTTCATGCTGCGCGCCATCGCGTCCGAATCGAAGGTTTGCACGCCGATCACCTTGATGTCCGGGCGGATCTGCTTGACGTAGGCGGCGATGCCGGCGATCAGGCCGCCGCCGCCGATCGGCACGAAGATCGCGTGGATCGGGCCGGAGTGCTGGCGCAGGATTTCCATGCCGATCGTGCCTTGGCCGGCGATCACGTCCGGATCGTCGAACGGGTGGACGAAGGTCAGTTTCTGTTCCTTTTCCAGGGTCAGCGCGTGGTTGTAGGCATCCGTGTACGATTCGCCGTGCAACACCACTTCGACGCTGGCGCCGCCGCGCGCCTTGACCGCCTCGACTTTCACCAGGGGCGTGGTGGTCGGCATCACGATCAGCGCGCGGCAGCCGAGCTTGGCCGCCGACAGCGCCAGTCCCTGCGCGTGGTTGCCGGCCGAGGCGCAAATGACGCCGCGTTTCAACTGACCTTCGCTCAACTGCGCCATCTTGTTGTAGGCGCCGCGGATCTTGAAACTGAACACGTCCTGCATGTCTTCGCGCTTGAAATAAATGCGGTTCCGGTAACGCTGCGACAGCGTCGGCGCCAGTTCCAGCGGCGTTTCATGGGCGACGTCGTAGACGCGGGAAGTCAGGATTTTTTTCAGGTAGTCGATAGTCATAGTCGGCAAACAAATGTGGTTCGGCCAGAAACTCTGGTGCATACGGCGGATTTGCTGGTCAACGGCGGATAACCGGGAATTGCAGCGCGGCAACACGGACGCGGGTGGCGTCCGGCTGAACAGGGCGTGGTCGCGGGTTGCGGCTTCATTATAATGGACAGCTTCCGCCACCTTCAAAGTCTTCGATGATTGAATCCGCAATCCGCTGGTTGCTCAGCATACTGGCCGCACCGGAAGTCGGACTCACTTCGGTGTTCATCATCAGCTTTGTTTCGGCCACGCTGGTGCCGCTCGGTTCCGAACCGGCCGTGTTCGCCACGATCAAGGCCAACGGCGCGCTGTTCTGGCCGGTGATCGTCGTGGCCACGATCGGCAACACGCTCGGCGGCGCCGTCGATTACTGGCTCGGCTACCGCGCCAAGCAGGCGTTCGCCAGGGAACGCGAAAGCCGCTGGTTCCGCTGGCTGGCGAAATATGGCGCGAAAACCATGCTGCTGTCGTGGGTGCCGGGCATCGGCGATCCGCTGTGCACGCTGGCCGGCTGGCTCAAATTGCCGTTCTGGCCCAGCATCGCCTACATGACGGTGGGCAAGCTGGGACGCTACCTGTGCATGACCTGGCTGTTGCTGAACGTGCCCGACGGCGTCTGGAAAACCATCGGAAGGATGCTCGCGTGAGGCGTTAGGCTATTTTGCCTAATCCGGGTTTTATAAAACAAGCATCGGTAAATGGCGCGAATTTGGCATTAAATTGCCCCAAAAACACGCTTATGCAAATTTATTTTTGAATTTTGACGTGCACGTTAACCTTAGGCAAGCTAAGGCTGTTCCCGCGTGGTGCGACGCAATAAGATAGAATATCCTTCCTTAGGGTCAGTCTTAAAAGTCCACTACACAATGAACGCCCCCGCACAACTCCAGGCATTGCTTGCCGAAACGCCCAATGGTCCCGCGCCGACGCGACTGCGCGAAATCCCGTATAACTACACATCGTTTTCCGATCGCGAGATCGTGATCCGCTTGTTGGGAGAGGACTCTTGGCGCCTGCTCGACGAGTTGCGCGGCGTACGCCAGACCGGCCGTTCGGCCCGCATGCTGTACGAAGTGCTCGGCGATATCTGGGCCGTGCGGCGCAATCCCTACCTGCAGGACGACCTGCTTGACAACCCGAAGCGGCGCCAGGAATTGATCGATGCCTTGCACCACCGCCTGACGGAAGTCGACAAGCGCCGCCTGTCGGTCGATGCCGGCGCCGAAGGCGACAAGGCGCGCAGCGAGAATGTCGAACGCCTGTTGAAGGCGGCCAACAAGGCCGTCGCCGATTTCGGCGAGGAATTCCGCCAGACCTATGATTTGCGCAAGCGCACCACCAAGGTATTGGGCCGCTACACGGAAAAGCACAATATCTGCTTCGACGGCATGAAGCGCATCGCGCACGTGACCGACGCCACCGACTGGCGCGTCGAGTACCCGTTCGTCGTGCTGACGCCGGATACCGAGGACGAGATGGCCGGCCTGGTCAAGGGCTGTATCGAACTCGGCCTGACGATCATCCCGCGCGGCGGCGGCACCGGCTATACCGGCGGCGCGATTCCGCTGACGCCATTGTCGGCCGTCATCAACACGGAAAAGCTGCTCGACATGGGCGCCGTCGAAATGAAGGTGCTGCCCGGCCTGCAACGCGAATACGCGACGATTTATACCGGCGCCGGTGTGATCACGAACAAGGTGTCGGAAGCGGCCGAGAAGGCGGGCTTCGTGTTCGCGGTCGACCCGACCTCGGCGCACGCATCGTGCATCGGCGGCAATATCGCGATGAATGCCGGCGGCAAGAAGGCGGTCTTGTGGGGCACGGCGCTGGACAACCTGGCGTCATGGCGCATGGTCGACCCGAACGGCGACTGGCTCGAAGTGACGCGCCTGGACCATAACCTGGGCAAGATCCACGACGCGCCGCTGGCCCGTTTCAAACTCGAATGGACCCATCCGAACGCGCGCGGCGAAGCCAAGGGCGCGCCGTTCAAGACGGAAACCCTGGAAATCGCCGGCCGCGTCTTCCGCAAGGAAGGCTTAGGGAAGGACGTCACCGACAAATTCCTGGCCGGCTTGCCGGGCATCCAGAAGGAAGGTTGCGACGGCTTGATTACGTCGGGCCGCTGGATCTTGCACAAGATGCCGAAACACGTGCGCACCGTCTGCCTGGAATTCTTCGGCCAGGCGCGCGACGCGATCCCGTCGATCGTCGAAATCAAGGATTACCTGGACGGCTTGCCGGCCAAGGGCGAGCAATTCTCGACCTTGCGCCTGGCCGGCCTGGAACACTTGGACGAGCGCTACCTGCGCGCGGTCGGCTATTCGACCAAGTCGAAGCGCGGCGTGCTGCCGAAGATGGCGCTGTTCGGCGACATCGTCGGCGACGATGAAAACGCGGTGGCGCTGGCCGCCTCGGAAGTGGTGCGTATTGCGAACACCCGCGTCGGCGAAGGTTTTGTCGCCGTCAGCGCCGAAGCCCGTAAAAAATTCTGGCTCGACCGCGCCCGCACGGCCGCCATCGCCAAGCACACCAACGCCTTCAAGATCAATGAAGACGTCGTCATCCCGCTCAACCGCATGGGCGAGTACACCGACGGCATCGAGCGCATCAACGTCGAACTGTCGATCAAGAACAAGCTGCAGTTGGCCGGCGAGTTGCGCGACTTCTTCGCGGCCGGCAACCTGCCGGTCGGCAAGAGCGACGATGCGTCCGACGAGAAGGTCGGCGATGCCGAAATGCTGGGCGACCGCGCGCAGCAGGCCGAAGCCTTGCTGGAGCAGGTGCAGCAGCGCTGGAGCGTGATCCTGGAACAACTGGACCGGCCGCTGTCCGAAGTGCGCGCGCAATTGCACGCGCTTGGCCTGGAAGCGCTCGACGCCGCGTTCGACGCGCGCCTGGCGCAGCAGCCGGACGCGATCCTGTTCGACGTGGTGCAGGACCGCACCGTGCGCATCAGCTGGAAGCAGGAAATCCGCGCCCAGCTGCGCCACATTTTCAATGGCGCCGCCTTCAAATTGATCCTCGACGAGGCGACCGCGATCCACAAGCGCGTGCTGCGCGGACGCGTCTTCGTCGCGCTGCACATGCATGCCGGCGACGGCAATGTGCACACGAACTTGCCGGTCAATTCGGACCATTACGAAATGCTGCAGCTGGCGCACCAGGCCGTCGCGCGCATCATGACACTGGCCCGTTCGCTGGACGGCGTCATTTCGGGCGAGCACGGCATCGGCATCACGAAGCTCGAATTCTTGACGGAAGAGGAGATCGGTTCGTTCCGCGACTACAAGTTGCGCATCGATCCGGAAGGCCGCTTCAACAAGGGTAAGTTGCTGAACCTGCCCGGCATGGATGCGGACTTGCGCAATGCGTACACGCCGTCGTTCGGCCTGATGGGCCACGAATCGCTGATCATGCAGCAAAGCGATATCGGCGCGATCGCCAACAGCGTCAAGGATTGCCTGCGCTGCGGCAAGTGCAAGCCGGTCTGCTCGACCCACGTGCCGCGCGCCAATCTGCTGTACTCGCCGCGCGACAAGATCCTGGCGACGTCGTCGCTGATCGAAGCCTTCCTGTACGAGGAACAGACGCGGCGCGGCATCTCGATCAAGCATTGGGAAGAGTTCGAGGACGTGGCCGACCATTGCACCTTGTGCCACAAGTGCCTGACGCCTTGCCCTGTAAACATCGACTTCGGCGACGTGTCGATGAACATGCGCAACCTGCTGCGCAAGATGGACAAGAA
>JAZJZT010000097.1:0-39696 GCA_040389645.1 Pseudomonadota bacterium
TTGACGGTATCGTGCAGGGATGGAATCTTGCAAAGATGTGGGCATAGATTAGCGCGCAGGCGGGAATCCAATTTTGCGTCCCATACGGCGCAGCGAAATGGGATTCCCGCCTGCGCGGGAATGACAGCTCTACGATCTATGGCCTTAATAACTTAACGGCATCACCGCATCAGCGGCCGTGTCTTTTCCAACCCGAAATTTCTTACTGCACTTTGGCGATCGATACTTCCGTCGACTTGACCAGTGCGATCACTTCGCTACCGACCTTCAGCTCCAGGTCGTGGATCGAGCGCGTGGTGATCACGGACGTGACGATACCGTGCGGGGTTTCAACGTCCACCTCCGATACGACGGACCCAAAGATGATTTCCTTGATCTTGCCGCGAAACTGGTTACGTACATTGACTTCTGAAATGGCCATCTGATTTCCTTTGGATTGAATGAAGTGAGCCGCATGCCGGCACGCGCCATCCGGCATGCGCGGCTTCGGCGCGCCCGGAGCGCATGCGTATCGGGCAATGCGCGGCAGTCGAGGCGCGAGGATAGCGCCGCAACGGCGAATGGCCAACGAATGTTTTCAAGGATGCATAGTCGAATTCGTTCCTTGGCCCTCGCGCGCTCTTTCACTTAGCATCGCCTCGCCGTCACGCATGGAAAACGGCTCCAGCTCTTCCGCCCAGCGGGGCGGCTTTTGCCGCGCCCGGTCGAGTTCCCCCGCCGCTTCCAGCGCGGCATACGCGGTGGAGCAAATATGCGAGTGGATGCGCTTCAAGTCCCGCAGGACGTCGATATGCAGGGAACTGGTTTCGATGCTTTCGATTCGCCCCTCTTTGAGCCGTGCGATGTGATTCTCGGACGCGGCGAATTCCAGTTCCCGGATGCGCGATTTCTCTTTCAACAGCCGCCGCGCCGATTTCAGGTCACCCGACAGAAAAATCGTCATCGACAGCCGGAGATTGTCGCGCACCACGCGATGGAATTCTTCCAGCTCGCGCGCGCCCTCGGCGGAAAACTGCAACTGGCGCTTGATCTTCTTGCTGGCCAGTTCCAGCAGGTTCTTGTCGATGATGTCCCCGATATGTTCGAGGTTGATCGACAGGCTCAATATTTCCAGGGCGCGCCGCGCCTCCGCCTCGTCCAGCGAGCCGTGCGTCACCTTGATCACGTACAGTTTCACCGCCTCGTGCAAGCTGTCCACCGCGTTGTCTTGCTGGCTGACTTCCGTGACCAGCTTCCTGTCGTTGGTCAGGATCGCCGTCATGGTCTGCTGCAGCATCGCATCGACGATATCTCCCATGCGCAGCGTTTCCCGCGCGGCGTACGCCAGCGCGACCGAAGGCATGTCGTTGACGCTCTCGTTCAAATACAGCGGGACCGACGGGTCGGTGCTGGTCTTCACGTCCGGCAACAGCCGCTCCAGCAAGCGTGCGAACGATGCCAGCGGCACGATGAACAGCAGCGCCATGACGATATTGAACAGGACGTGAAAATCGGCGGCCAGGCGGACGGGGTTGGAGTCGATGCTCTGGAGCAGCTCGACGGTGGGGCCGAGCAGCGGCAGGAACAGGATGCAGCCGGCGATGCGGTTGATCAGGTTGCCGACCGGCAGGCGCCGATGGGCCGGATTGTCGCTCGCCACGCCTTCGAGCAGCGGATTGAGCGCGCTGCCGACGTTCGCGCCCAGCACCAGCGCCAGGGCGGCGACGGGAGACACGAACTGGGCCGAGGCCAGCGACATCGTCAGCAGGATGGTCGCCACGCTGGAATGCGCGGCCCAGGTCAGCACCGCGCCGATCAGCAGCGCCAGCAGCGGTTCGCCGGTCACCACCGAAAACAGTTCGCGCACGGCGGGCGCGTGTTCGGCCGGCGCCAGGCTGTCCAGTAACAGATGCAGCGACAGCAGCATCAAGCCCAGCCCGATGGCGACGCGTCCCAGATCCTTGACGATGGTGCGCGTGCCCCGTTTGAAGGCGAGCACGCCTGAAATGAGCAGCAGCGGTGCGATGGCGGAAGAGTCGAACGACAGCAACTGGACGATCAGCGTGGTGCCGACGTTGGCCCCCAGCATGACCGCCAGCGCAGGAACCAGGCCCACCAGGCCGGAAGCGGCAAACGAACTGAGCATCAGCGCGGTGGCGGTGCTGCTTTGCAGGACTGCGGTCACGCCCATGCCCGCGGCAAACGCACGATATTTATTCTGCAAGACCATGCCGAGAAAACGCCGGATCTTGCTCCCAAACGCGCGCACGATGCCGCTGTGCACCATATGCAAACCCCACAACAGCAGCGCGACGCCTCCTACCAGGTCCAGCAACACCTTCACGCCCATCGTCGCCTCCAGTCCGCCCGCCGGGGCGGCAATTGCGCGGCAGGCAACACGTCGCCGCGGAATTACAGTTTTCCCATACTAACACCGATGAAAAACGGCGCACACCGGACGTGCCAGGAAGATACATGAAGTGTTGCGGAGAAGTGTTAAAGGCTTTCTCATTGGCATGTCGTCTCGTACCTCGACCGGCCGGAATGCAAAAAGGGCAGCCATCATGGCTGCCCTTGTCGAAGTTCCTGCTAAGTAATTGTTACTTCAGCGCGCAAGTGAAGGATGCCGCGCTGTTGACGTCACCGGACCCGTTGTATTTCGCCCAGGTCGGATAGATGCACAGCGGCCGGGTGCGGCCCGGGATGCCGGCGACATCGGTGATGACCTGGTTAGCCTTCGGATCGACGCCCTTCTCGACCCAGTTTTCCAGCGCGCTCAGAAAATCCCACGACACCGTGAAATTGCCGATGCCGTGGCCGAAACCGGGGGCCAGGTAAAAGCGCAGGAAGGAATCGACGACGCTCAATCCCAGTGTCGATTGCAAACCCTGGACATAGGATTCCGACCCGCGCGACGTGATGATCATGTCGGCCGTGCCGTGCATGATCAACAGTTTTCCGCCTTTCGCGGCGAAGCCGCCCATATTGGTGTCGCGGTTATCGACGGTGGACAAGGCGCTGAGCTGGGATGCGTACGGACCGGGTTTCAGCGGGTCCAGCGTCAGATAATTAAATGACGCATCCTGCGCCACCCCGTAGCGCGCCAGGCCATCGGCGATCCAGGACAGGTTCGGCATGTCGGGCGTGTACGGGAATCCGGGCGCCGTGTTGCCCAATGTGGCGGCCGCGATTGTCGCCTGCAGTTGCGAACTTCCTGGGCCGCCCAGGTCGGACGTATAGACGTTAAAACCGGGGAAACTGGTCGCGCCGCTGGCCAGCGAAAAATTGAACGGCACCGGGTTATTCATCGTTTCGAGCGCGCCGAGCTGCGCATCCGACAAACAATTGTCTCCGGTGTCGGCGCCGCCGGCGCAGCGCAGCGGCACGCCGTTCAGTACCGCGGTGGCCGGATTGAAGACGGCTTCGCATTTCTTTTCATCGCTGATGAGGCCATCCTTGACGCCATCGAGCCCGTCGCAGGCCGCCAGCGCGGCCTGGTACAACACGCCGCGCTTGGCGCGGTTCGGATAGGCGCCCGGCGCGGCGAGCGCGCGACTGGTGCGCAGCATGCCGAGCAGTTGCGTCGTGATCGGGCGGGCCGGATACAGCGCGGCGATACCGTCCCAGTCCGCCGGCCAGACGGCGCCGACCAGCAAGGCTTCACGGCCGCCGTTCGAGCCGCCAATAAAATATGACTTTTTCGGCGCGGCGCCGTAGGCCGCCTTTACGATGACCAGCGCCGTATCGCGTGTCTTTTTGAGCGCGTCGCCCATGAAGTTTCTGTTGGCTTCCTGGTTCAACATGAATGCCGTCGGGTGCGGCAATGACGCTTCCTGGTGGCCCGAATCGCTGGCGAACACCGCGTATCCCCTGGCCAGCGGACCGGCGGCGGTCGGCGTGCCGCTGGAGGTAATGTCCGGGATCACGCCATTGAATCCGCCGCCGCCGAACATGACCGCATTCGCATTCCAGTTTTTAGGCAGGGCGACCTGGAACTGGATATTCGGTGCCGAAGCGTCGACCGGCTTGATGCTCCCCGATACTATGCAGTACTCGCCAAGCGCGCCGGTCCCCGTGCCGCTCGCCGGGACGACCTTGGTGCCGGTGACGACGGCGCCGCTCGTGGGCAGGCCGATCGACGTGGCCGCGATCTGCATGCCGGCGAGTTGGACGCAACTCGATGTCACCGCTTGCGCCGGCGGCGGCGTGACCGGTTCCGTGTTGTCGTTTTTTCCGCCGCCGCATGCGCTCAAGCCGCCCATCAATAGCAGGTAAGGCAGAGCGCTTTTATAGATTGTGTTCATGTGATTGTCTCCAGGATAGTTGTTGTTTCAGATCGCCACTGCGGGCGATTTCATGAAACGTTTATGACTTTCTGCAAGACAGATCATGGCTCCCTACCCGGTCCGATGCTATTGCGCTTCACCCGGTTCATATTGCAAATTGCGTCAATCGGGATGTTGCATTGTGCCGCGCTTTATCCACGCCACCAGCGGCGCCAGCAGGCGCGCTTGCCAGGACAGCGTGAAGGCGACAAGCAGCGCGGCCGCCGCCAGCGACATCACCCAGACCAGCACCGCAATCGACGCATGGTCCACGCGCAGGCACAGCAGCAGCGCGGCGCCCAGCGCCAGCGCTCCCAGCACGCGCAACAGGCGCACCGTGCCGGCAGCGGCGGCGTACTCTCCCCTCACTTGCCGCCAATGCGTTTCCATCGACAGCGCCAGCCACGCCATTCCGGTCACGGCAGCGGCCAGCGCGGCAAACAGCATCAGTGCGTCATGCATGCGCGCCCCCCTTCGCGTTGATTGATGACGACATTTCGCCACTGTCCGGCTGTTCGCGCCGGCGCAATCGCAAGGCCGCCAGGAGGGCGACGACGGCGACGGCCAGCAATGCCAGGTCGAATCCCGCCACCGGCCAGTAAGCCGCGCCGACCGTCTTGAACAGGTGGTCGCCGGTCGTGACGGCGTTCAGCAGCACCGCGCCCGCCGCCAATACGGCAAGCATCGAGCACTGCTCGCGCCAGGCTGGAGAAATGCACGCCCGCAGCACCGGAGCGGATCGCCACCATGCGTGCAGGAACGCAAGAAACCACGCGCCCCAGAATATGTTTTTTTGCCAGTCGCCGCGGTGCGGCAAACCATCTGGCAACAGGCGGTTGGCAACCAGCATCGCCAGCACGGCCAGCAGCATGCCGGTGACGGTGGTCACCGCCAGCGCATCGACCCAGCGCGCGCCGGCAATGCCTTGCTTGGCATGCTGGCGTTTACGTTTTTCGACAAAAAAGATAAAACCGGTGGCGATGCAGGCGCAGCCGGACAGGCCTCCGAACACGTAGAACCAGCGCAGCAGCCAGTGTTCAAAATGTTGTAAATGCAGGCCGGTCAGAAATTCGTTGATGCCAGACACGATCGTCGGCGGCGCATCCTCGCTGATCACGCGTCCGCTCGGGCCATCGAAATGCACGGCCTGGCCGACCAGTGCGACGCGGTCGCTGCCGGCGCGGTAGATGCTGACATAACTGTTGACGTCGCCGATGTGGGTCACGTACAGCAAACCGACGGTGCCGGGCATGCCACGCGCGGCCCAGCGGCGTTTGGCTTCGACCACCATCGCGTCCACCGAGGCCAGCGGCGCCGCCACGCCAGCGGGCTTGAAAGGCAGGCCCTTGGCTTTCGCCTCGGCCATCGCGTGCGCCTGGGCCTGCGGTTTCAGCATGGTTTCGCCGACCGGTAAATACATGCCGGCGAAGATGACGAGTCCGGTCAGCGCGAAGATGAAATGAAAGGGCAATGCCACCACGCCAGTCAGGTTATGCAAATCCAGCACGCTGCGCTGGACTTGCTTGTTCCGCCTGAACGTAAACAGTTCCCGAAAAATCTTGCGGTGCATGACGACACCGCTGACCAGCGCGGCCAGCATCGCCAGCGCCGCCAAACCCACCACCCAGTAACCGAGATTCTTCCATTCCAGATGCAGGCTGTAATGCATCGGGTAAAAGAACTCGCTGCCGATTTTCAGTTGGTCGTGCGGCAGTACCGCGCCGCTGCGCGGATCGATGGTCAAATGGCCATGCACGTGGTCGTCCGGGTCGGCGCGATTGTTCGTCACCGCGAACTCGGCGAACAGCGACAGCACCGGGTCGCGGTGCGTGGTGTAGGCGCCCCAGTTCAGCGGCGGCAGGACGGCCGGCAGCGGTCCGCCGACCCGCACCCGCGCTTCCGCCAGTTCGTCATCCTCGGGCACGATCTGCTTGAAGATCGGCGCCAGCAGCTTGTCATAGGAAGGCATGGCTTGCGGCGCGAAGCGCGTCTGCGGGATCGCCCAGCGATCGATTTCGCGGTCGAACACGGACAAGGTGCCGAAGAAGAATACGGCCATCAATATGAAACCCAGCACCAGGCCGAACCAGGTGTGCAGCCAGGCCATCGACAGGCGGAAGGATTGAAACATGGATTAAGTTCCGTTATGTATAAATGTCAGGCCGGCAAGCGCGCCAGCAGCCAGGCGGCGCCAGTCATCGCGGCGCCGCCGCCGACCAGCACGGACCACACGCGCGCCAGGCTGGCCGCCGCGTATGCCCAGCAGAAACAGGCGAGAAAGACGAGGAAGGCGAACAGGAACATCAGCGTCTGCGCCTGGCCGTAAGGCATGCCCGCGGCCAGCAGCAGCGCGATGCCCAGCACCACGCTGCCCCAGACGAACACGTAGCCTCCCAGCAGGCTGGCAGCCACGCGGGAAGCGAGGTGCAAGGGCGAGTGTTTCACGGCGTGTTTTTCCGGGAATTAAAAGCGGTAATCCATCGTCAGCAGGATCTTTCTTGGCTGTCCGTAGGTATAGGGCGCGCCCCACCAGAAACTGCCCGAACGGTATTTTTTGTCGGCGAGATTCGAGATATTCAGTTGCAGCGACAGTGTCGGATCAAACTCGTAGCGCGCCATGACATCGAGCAGCGCATAGGCCGGCTGGCCGACCTTTTCGCTGACGCCGGTGACAGGGTTGATTGCGCTGGCCGGCCGGTCGCCTTCCCAGTTCACGCCGCCGCCGACGCTGACAGCGCGCCAATCGCCCTGCAACCGATATTTCGTAAACAGTTTTAATTGTTTGCGCGCATGGTCGACAGCGACGTCCACGCCGTCGGCATCCCTGGCCTTGAAGCGGGTCCAGCCCAGGCTCAGGTTCCAGTTCGGAGACAGGTCGCCGGCCACCTCCATTTCGTAACCTTGCACCGTCACGCCCTGCGCCGTGCGGAAAGCCGGGTTCGTCGTGCCGGGCACGAAAAAGCCGACATCGGCGACGGCGAAATTGCTTTGTTCGGTGCGGAACACGGCGGCCGATGCATTCACTTTGCCGTCGAGGTATTCACTTTTGAGTCCCGCTTCGTAAGTTTTGCCGACCAGCGGATCGAGGTAACTGCCGTTCCTGTCGCGATTGGTCTGCGGCTTGAACATGTCGGCGTAGCTGGCGTAAGCGGAAACCTGCGGCGTCACATCGTAGACCAGGCCGGCATACGGCGTGACGATGTTCTTGTGGTCGATCCGGTAAGCGGCCGGCGTCCAGGCGCCGATCTCCTCCCTTCTCTGCCAGTTGCCGACGCGGGCGCCGACGATCGCCTTCAAGGCATCCGTCAATTGCAGGCGCGCGGCGGAATAGATGCCGGACTGTATCGTCGTGCCGCCCGAACCCGCGTAGCGCGGTCCCATCGCCGGTTCAGGATAAGAGCCGTCCCAGGCATTGAAGTCGCCCAGCGGCGCCAGGGTGCCGGTCGCGTCGCGGTTGCTCCAGCCATCCGTCAGGCGGCTGTGCGTGACGCCGACGGTCAGTTCGTGATTGCGCCCGAACAGGCGAAAAGGCCCGCTCGCGCTGGCGCCGACCTGGGTCTGCTTCGGATCCGAAATGTAGTGATAGGGAGCGGCCTGCATGCCCAGGCCGGTCGAGCGGTCCGGGTCGCCCCACATCCACAACAGCTTCGACTCTTCGTTCTGCCGGTGATGACTGACGTCGGCGCGCACCACCCACCGGTTCGGCAGCGTGTGCTGCAGGTTGACGAACAGGGTTTGCTCGCGGGTATCCCATTGGTTCCAGCGGGTCGCGCTGGTCTTGGAACGGTCCCAGTCGGTGCGCGTGCCGTCGGCATACCAGTAGGGCAAGCCGGCCCAGAGCACGCCGTTGCGCTGGTCGCGCTGGTCGCTGAGCCCGACGCTCAGGTGCGTATTCTTGCCCAGGTCGGCGTCGACGACGCCATACAACACCGTGTTGTCGGTGTGTTCCAGGTCGATGAAGGCGTCTTGCCTGCTGACGTTGGCGACGAAGCGCGCGCGGACAGAACCATCCCGGTTCAGTGGCGTGCTTACGTCCAGCGTGCCGGTGCGCTGTTTCCAGGAACCCAGTTGCGCGCTGAAGTTACCGGTAAAAACCTTGCTGTCGGCGTGCTTGCGCACCAGGTTGACGGCGGCCGACGGATCGCCGGCGCCGCCCAGCAGGCCGGTGGCGCCACGCACCACTTCCAGCCGGTCATAGATCGCGGTGTTGGCGGTCTCGATGCCGATATTGCCGGTCGCCATCGGAATGCCGTCGAACTGGAAATTGGTGATGTCGAAGCCGCGCGCCGACACCTGGTTGCGCCCCCGGTCCACCGGCTTGACCGAAATGCCGATGGTGCCGCCGAGCGCATCGGCCACCGTCGTCATGGCCTGGTCTTCGATGCGTTCGCGGGTGACGACGGAGACCGATTGCGGCGTGTCGCGCACCGACAGTTTCAGGCCGGTGGCGGTGGACATCGCTTCCGTCGTATACGATTTCGCCCCTTCGGTGACAGTCACCGGTCCGCCGCCGTTGACGATCACTTGCGGCAGCACGGCTTCCGGCCCGGGCGCCGGCCCCTGGTTTTGCGCATGGCCCTGCATCGCCCACAGTGCCATGCAAACGGCCAGCACCAGCGGCGCCGGCCGCGGCCCGCGCGCGGCAACGTCCAATGTGCAAGATATCCGGCCAGCACAACCAGCCGGTGCGTTTACGGTTTTTATTGAAGATGTCATAGGCGTCAAATATTAAATACGAATGATAATAATTCGCATTATTATATGACTAAATGGCTTTTGTTGTCGAAAAAAAATCAAATGAACATGTGAACCGGCCAGCGGGAGCGCGGCCAAAAATGCGACATTTTCCTCGCACCGAGGTGGCAAAAACACCAAACAAAGTGTTTATGTGCAAGAATGAATCGCGGTTCTTACCTCACGTCGGTAGCCGTGCGACATCGCCAACCGGCACGCCAGTTTTGCATGGCTTGCATGCCTTAGCGCTTTGCCTGGCAATGTGGACCTCGCCCCCGTCCATCGATATCCCCCACGTTGGCGCCGCATCGGCGCAACACAGATGGACAATGCAAGGTTGAACAGACATGACAAACGCCAGGAATTCTTTAACCGTCCAGCTGCCGGAGACGCAAGCCCGGGCGGAATTCATGATGGACATCCGCAAGGAGGCAGGACCGGAAGACAATCTGTGGCGAAGAGCGATCGAAGCAAGCGCGCATGCGATGCTTATTGGTCGTGCCAATGCCCCCGATTTTGTGGTCGAGTATGTCAACAGCGCCTTCGAACACACCACCGGTTTCAGCGCTGCCGACGTCATCGGGCAAAGCGCCAGGGTGCTCCAGCGTGACGATCTTGATCAGCCTGGCCTCGAACACATACGCTGTGCGCTGCGAGGTGGATACCCTGCCGACGCGGTGGTGCGCAACTACCGCGCGGACGGCACGCTCCTGTGGATCCACATGTTTGTCGCCCCGATACGCAATGCCGCAGGCGCAGTGACGCACTTCGTTTCCTCCCAATACGACGTCACGCATACCAAGGAGCTGGAGGCGCAACTGCAGTATCAAATGACGCACGACGCCCTGACCGGCCTGCCCAACCGCATACTGCTGCGCGACCGGCTGACCCAGGCTTTGCTTGCGGCAGCGCGCGCCGCGCAGCCAATGTGGGTCATCTTCGTCAGCCTGGATCGTTTCAAGTCCGTCAATGACAGCCTGGGGCATGATGGTGGAGACACGTTTCTCAAGGTCATAGCGGGCAGGCTGTCCAAGGCCGTCAGGGCTTGCGATACCGTCGCGCGCTGGGGCGGTGATGAATTTGCCGTGCTCATGCCCGGTTCGGCGGACACGCTGCTGGTCGGCACCGCGCTTGAACGCCTGTTGCTGGCGGTGGGCGAAGTCATCCCTTACAAGGGACAGGAATATGCCGTCACTTGCAGTATCGGCGTGGCTGCCTATCCGGCGGATGCGGAGTCGGTCGAAGGTCTGCTCCTGTGCGCCGATACGGCAGCGTATAGCGCCAAAGTCGACGGCCACAATCGCTTTCGCTTCCACGATTCCCGCGCCACCGAACTGGCACTGGCCCGGCTCCAGGTGGAATCGCAGTTGCGCCGCGCGCTGAAACAGGAAGAGTTTGTCCTGCACTATCAACCGCAGATCGAGCTCAAGACGCGGCGCATCATCGGAGTGGAAGCGCTGGTGCGCTGGCAGCACCCGGCGCGTGGCCTGCTTGCTCCTTGCGAATTCATTCCGGTGATGGAGGAAATCGGCTTGATTACGGCATTGGGCGAATGGGTTCTGCGCAGCGCTTGCCAGCAGCACCGCCAATGGCAATTAATGGGTTTGCCCCGGATGCGGATGGCGGTCAATCTTTCCGCGTGCCAGTTCAGCAGTGGCGACCTGGTCGGGACGATCGGGCGTGTCATCGGCGAAGTGGGCATGCTGGCCGCCGACCTCGAGCTTGAACTGACCGAGAGCGTGGTGATGGAAAACGTCGACCACGGCGTGGAAGCGCTGCGCGCCCTGAAACAACTGGGCGTGCGCATCGCGATCGATGATTTCGGCACCGGTTATTCCAGCCTGGCGTATCTGAAGCGCTTCCCGATCGACGTGCTCAAGATCGACCGCAGCTTCGTGGCCGATATCGGCAATGACGATGGAGACGATGCCGCCATTGTCGCCTCCATCATCGCGCTGGCGCACACCATCAAACTCAAAGTCATTGCCGAAGGTGTGGAAACGCCGGCCCAGCTCAATTTTTTACAGCTGCACGGCTGTGATGAAATCCAGGGTTATCTGATCAGCAAACCGGTCAGCGCGGCAGTATTTGAAGAGACGCTGGCGAGCATCCACGTTGCGGCGGCGGCAAGCTGAAGTTTTAGCAGCCGTGGAGCAGGCCAATCGCGGCCGCTCCAATCGCCAGCCTTTTAAATGGACAGCGGCCCAAGGACGCTGTTATTCATTCTCGCCTGATTGTCACATTCGGCCCCCTCCTGTCACCGGCAGTCCTATTGTTCCCCTCCTGCTTTTTTTATACTGGAAAAGCCGAAGACACAGATCGGCAGTAATGCGCATTGGCGGCGGAAATTGAATTGCAATGCGCTCGAAGGGACACCTTATGCTCGAAAAGGACAATATGATGGAACAGTGCAGTGGTTTCGCTCCGCACCCAAGTTTTGTGAACCAAGCCAACATCTCCGGCATGGACGCCTACCACGTGCTGTGCGCCGAAGCGCAGCGGGACTACGAAGGCTACTGGGCGTGCCTGGCGCGCGAGCACCTTGCATGGCAGACGCCGTTCACCCGCACGCTGAACGAAGACAATGCGCCGTTTTATAAATGGTTCGAGGATGGCAAGCTGAACGTGTCCTATAACTGCCTGGACCGCAATCTGAGCAACGGCAACGCGAATAAAACCGCGATCATTTTCGAAGCCGACGACGGCGCCGTGACCCGCGTGTCCTATCAAGAGCTGCACGAAAAAGTCTGCAAATTCGCCAACGGCCTGAAAGCGCGCGGCGTCAAAAAGGGCGACCGCGTCGTCATCTACATGGCAATGTCGGTCGAAGGCGTGGCCGCGATGCAGGCTTGCGCGCGCATCGGCGCGATTCACTCCGTCGTGTTCGGCGGCTTTTCCGCCAAGTCGCTGCAGGAACGGATCATCGACGCCGGCGCCGTGGCCGTCATCACCGCCGACGAGCAACTGCGCGGCGGCAAGCGCCTGCCCTTGAAGGCCATCGTCGACGAAGCGCTGGCGCTGGGCGGTTGCGTCAGCGTGAAGAACGTCATCATCTACCAGCGCACCGGCGGTGGCGTCACGCACATTTCGGACCGCGACATCTGGCTGCACGACCTGGTGGCGGAGCAATCGGCCGAATGCGAACCGGAATGGGTCGATGCCGAACACCCGCTGTTCATCCTTTACACGTCCGGCTCCACCGGCACCCCGAAAGGCGTACAGCACTCCAGCGGCGGCTATCTGCTGTGGGCAGCGCTGACGATGAAGTGGACCTTCGATATCAAGCCGAGCGACGTCTACTGGTGCACGGCCGATATCGGCTGGGTCACCGGCCACAGTTATATCGCCTACGGCCCGACCGCCGTCGGCGCGACGCAAGTCATTTTTGAGGGCGTGCCGACTTATCCGGACGCCGGCCGTTTCTGGGAGACGGTCGCCAGGCACAAGGTCAACATCTTCTATACCGCGCCGACGGCGATCCGCTCGCTGATCAAGGCCGCCGACGTCGATCCGGCAGTGCACCCGAAAAACTACGACTTAAGCTCGCTGCGCCTGCTCGGCACGGTGGGAGAACCGATCAACCCGGAAGCGTGGATGTGGTACTACAAGAACGTCGGGGGTGAGCAATGCCCGATCGTCGACACCTTCTGGCAGACCGAAACGGGCGGCCACATGATCACCCCGCTGCCCGGGGCCATGACGATGGTGCCGGGTTCGTGCACCTTGCCGCTGCCGGGCATCATGACCGCCATCGTCGACGAATCCGGCAACGACGTGCCGGATGGGCAAGGCGGCATCCTGGTCGTCAAACGTCCGTGGCCATCGATGATCCGCACCATCTGGAACAATCCCAAGCGTTTTAAAACCAGTTATTTTCCCGAGGAGCTGGGCGGCAAATACTACCTGGCCGGCGACGGTGCGATCCGCAACAAGGACACGGGTTACTTCACGATCACCGGCCGCATCGACGACGTGCTGAACGTGTCCGGCCACCGCATGGGTACGATGGAAATCGAATCGGCGCTGGTGGCGAATCCGCTGGTGGCCGAGGCGGCCGTGGTCGGCAAGCCGGACGAGACGACCGGCGAATCGATCTGCGCGTTCGTGGTGTTGAAGCAGGCAAGTCCGACCGGCGACGATGCCAAGCGCTTGGCGCTGGAGCTGCGCAACTGGGTGGCGAAAGAAATCGGACCGATCGCCAAGCCGAAGGAAATCCGTTTTGGCGACAACCTGCCGAAGACGCGCTCGGGCAAGATCATGCGCCGCCTGCTGAGGGTATTGGCCAAGGGCGAGACGATTACGCAGGATGTGAGCACGCTGGAAAATCCGGCGATTCTGGAGCAGCTTTCGAAGGCGGCGTGAATTTTAATAATAGGCTGCCTGCCACGCCAGTGGTCACGGCAGCCGTCCCGTGATGAATCCTCCCAGGCGGCCGGGCAATGGTGGCGATGAGTGCGCAACGCTCGTCGCCGATGGCCGCGCTGCCGGCCGGGGTTGACGTCGCCTCTTCCACCCACCGTCCGTTAATTGCAATTTTGAGAAGCGCCTTGCCGCCACCGCGCCACGATTTCACCGCCCGGCACGCCATCCTTGCAAATGGCGAAGACAGAGACTAATATAGATAGGTAGCCTATCTATATTTTAATCATGCCCACAGATTCCCCCATTTCAGACGAGACGCGGCAACTGGCCAACGAGTTGCGCGTCGCATTGCACCACATCTTCCGGCGCATCCGGCAGGAAGGCGACGACGGCCCGTCCGGTATCACGCTGCTGCAAAAACTGTTGCTGTCGACCATAGGCCAGCATGCCGGCATCGGCGTGGCCGAACTGGCGCGCCTCGAAAAATTGCGCGGCCCGACCATCAGCGGCCATATCAAGGCGCTGGAAAAAGCCGGCCTGGTGCGGCGCGACACGTCGAACCCGGACGACCGCCGCCGCGTCGGCCTGCACATCACCGAACCGGGCGCGGCGGTACTGGCCGATATCCGCAACCGCCGCCTCGACTGGATTGCCGAGCGGCTAGTCAAATTGCCGCCGGAAGGCGCGCAAGCGCTGCGCAACGCGATGACTTACCTGAACCAGATAGGCGAATGACCATGCATACCGACAGCGCCACCACGGCGATTGCCCCCGCTCTTCCCGGCAAAAAGGAAATCCGCGCCATCTATCGCGGCCTGGTGATCATGATCGGCCTGGCCGCGCTCGATCAAAGCATCGTCGCCACCGCCCTGCCCCGCATCGTCGCCGACCTCGGCGGCATGTCGCACCTGTCCTGGGTGGTGACGGCCTATGTGCTGGCGTCGACGGCGGTGATGCCGCTGTATGGCAAGCTGAGCGACCAGTACGGCCGCCGCCCGCTGTTATTTATCGCCATCGTCACCTTCCTGCTGGGATCGGCGCTGTGCGGACTGGCGCAAGACATGACGCAACTGATCCTCTTCCGCGCCATCCAGGGCCTGGGCGCGGGCGGCTTCCTGCCGCTGGCGCAGATCGTCATCGGCGACTTGATCCCGCCGGCCGAACGCGGCAAGCGGCAAGGCAGCATCGCCGCCGTGTATGCCGCCACCAGCGTGGCCGGCCCCCTGCTCGGCGGCTTGCTGACCGACTGGCTGTCGTGGCACTGGATTTTTTATGTCAATTTACCGCTCGGCGCGCTGGCGCTGTACGTGATCGCCCAGTCGATGCCCGCCCAGCAGCCCAGGCACGGACACCGGATCGACTACCTGGGTTCGGCACTGCTGACCGGCGCCGTGACGGCGGCGCTGCTGGTGCTGGCGCTGGGCGGTACCGAATGGCCGTGGGATGCGGCGCAGGTGAAATACCTGTCGGCGCTGGCGCTGGCCATGACGGCCGCGCTGCTGGTGCACGTGCGCCGCGTGCCGGAACCGGTGCTGCCACCCGACCTGTTTCATAGTCGCACTTTTAACATTGCCAGCGTCGTCCTGGCGCTGACCTTCATGGGCATCATGGGATCGAGCATCTTCTTCCCTCTGCTGTTCCAGATGGTGATGGGCGTGACGCCGGCGCACTCGGGCTTGCTGACGATGCCGATGATGGCCGGCATGGTGCTGGCGTCGGCGCTGAACGGCCGCGTGCTGGCGAAGTCCGGCCGCTACAAGCCGGCGCAAGTGTTCGGCCTCGGCGTGGCCACGCTATCGTTCGGCGCACTGGCCTGGGGCATCCAGACGGCGCGCGGCTATGCCGTGATCGAACCGGCCATCTTCGCCATGGGCATCGGCATGGGCCTGGTGATGCCGAACATGACGATGGCCGTGCAAAACGCGCTGCCCGCCGCGCGGCGCGGCATCGGCACGGCGATGCTCGGCTTCTTCCGCTCGCTGGGCGGCCTGGTCGGCGTGACGGGCGCCGGCGCCATCGTCGCGCACCAGCTCGATAGGCACGCGGCCAGCGCCGACCTGTACCGCCACGCCATCGGCAACATTTTTACGACGGGCACGGTGATGGTCGGGCTGGCGCTGCTGGCGGTGCTGTTCTTGCCGGAACTGCCGCTCGCGGCGCATCCTGCGACCGAGGCGGGCTGACACCGGCGAGGTCCGAGTAAAAAAACTGGATCGGCAATCAATCAAAACGCGCATGCACCGTCCAGTTTGGGTCGTCAGCAGCGCGTTGTCGGCCGCGCACCGCCTCGATCGGCTGGTCGTTAAAAGAAACCCGCCATATACTCAAACCGTCCATCTTGTTGTGGTCGGACAAAGTTGTAGCCGCTTGCGACCTTTGCGCCGTCCGGCGTATGCATGGACCAGATCGCCAACAGCTTGTCGGCCTGAGGATAAAGCTTCTCGGTGCTGAAATACACGCCACGATTACCGACCTGGAATTTGGCGATATGTGCGCTGAGGACTGCGCGGCTGTTGCCCTCACCGCCAGGATTGGTGAACACGACATCGTCGGCAACGCTTTGCTCCAATAGCCGTTCGCGTTCGTTCTGGTCTGCTGTATTGAAAGCCGCCATATAAGCGTTCCAGTTTTGCGCCAAGGTCTCAGTATTCATCATCATTCCTTTCATTGGTTACGATGATGACGAGTATAAGTACCCGGCTTTACACGGTATATAATCAAAACCCTTAAAAGCTTTACATATCGTCCAAACCAGTGGATCCACTTCTTGACGTCATGGGCCTGCTGCGGCCGCGCGCCGCCCTGTTTGGCGGCGGCCTCGATGCTTCCGGAGCATGGGGCTTATCGTTTCGACAGCGGCACGACCTGCTGTTCTGCTGGATCGAACGCGGGGAATGCCAGTTGATCCGGCCGAACGCTGCCCCCGTCAGCCTTCAGCAAGGCGACTTCGCGCTGGTCTACACGTCCACGCCGTTCACGCTGGCTTCGGACAGCGCCACCATGGCAGTCGATAGCGAGACGGCCGTGGCGGCAGCGAAAAGTATGCGACTCACATTGGGATCGGGCGAGGACCGCCGCGTGACTCTGCATGCGGGCAAATTCTTGATGGACAAGGCCAATACGCATTTGATGGCAGGCCTGTTTCCGCCACTGGTTCACTTGGCCTCTTCCGACGCTTCGTTGCAGCGCGTGCGCGCGCTGTTGACCATGAACGAAATGGAAGCGCGCGAGCCCGGCCCCGCCAGCGAATTTATCATCGTCCGCCTGGTCGAGTTGATACTGGTGGAAGTCCTGCGCAGTCATCGGCTGTACTTGGGCGAAAAGTCATCCGGACTGCTGGCCGGACTGGCCGATCCTGTCGTCCAGCGCGCCCTGGCAGCCATGCATCACGATGTGGCGCGCAACTGGACCGTCGACGAGCTGGCCAAGCAGTGCGCCGTCTCGCGTTCCAGCTTGGCCGTTCGCTTTCGCGAGGTAGTCGGCACGACGCCGATTGCTTATCTGCTCGATTGGCGCATGGCGCTGGCCAAGGATAAACTCAGCCGGGGCAACAACAGCGTGAGCCAGATTGCCTTTGCGATCGGCTTCCAGTCGGCCAGCGCGTTCACCACCGCCTTCACCCGCGCGGTCGGTTGCCCGCCTGGCCGCTTTGCGCGCCAACGCGCTGCGCCCTGAAGATACCTCGCTCGGCACTGAAACTCATTTTTTCTGCTCTGCATTCGTCCGCTTTGCAAAAGCGTTACGCGCACACTCCACGCGCTGCAGGTTCTCCGAGGCCCAGACCCACACCCCGCAGAACGCCCCGCTCAAGGTCAACCCCAAGTCTGTCAGCTTGTATTCGACCTTGGGGGGCACGACTGGGAATACCGTACGCACCACCAGCCCATCGCGCTCCATCTGGCGCAGCGTCTGGGTGAGCATCTTCAGGCTGATGCCCTGGACATGTTCACTGATGCGTGTGAAGCGCAGCTCCCCCCGCTCAGCAAGCGTGTCAATGATGAGCAGCGTCCATTTGTCAGCAACACGACCAATCAGCTCGTGTACCAAGGCCTCAACCTTTGGATCAATCGCTTCGCGAGGTGGTGCGATGGCGGCATAGCGCATGGCTTGCGCGATTTGTTCTTCGGTGAACTCGGGTGGTTTTGGCATCAATACTCTCCTTTAGGTTCATATAGAACAATTTAGTGCCTTCTATACATTAGAGAGTATGGCAATTAGTATTGCCAGGTCAAACAATCGAAATTCAAATTTGGAAGGCTCTCATAATGAAACTGAAGAAAAAAACCGTGTTGGTGACGGGCGGCACAAGTGGTATCGGACTCGAATTGGCGCGGCAATTATTGCAACGTGAAAATACCGTGATTGTGACGGGGCGTGACCATGAAAAGCTGGCGGCAGCCCAGCGTCAACTCCCTGACTTGCACTGCATTCAGAGCGATGCGCGCGATGTCGAGGCGATCAAAGCGTTGCATACCCGCGTGCTGCAGCAGTTTCCAGATCTGGATGTACTGGTCAACAACGCCGGTATCATGCGCAAGATTGACCTCCGTCAGGAGCGCGACCTGGTCGACATTACGCAGGAGATTGACATCAACTTCAACAGCCCGGTGCGCATGGTGCAGCAATTTCTTCCACACCTCAGCACCCGGCCGGGTGCTGCCATCATCAACGTATCTTCAGGGCTGGCCTTTGTGCCCATGCCTATCTCGCCTATCTATTGTGCGACCAAAGCCGCCATGCATTCGTTCACGCAGTCGCTCCGCGTCCAAATGGCTGGCAGCAATGTGACTGTGATCGAACTGGCGCCGCCTGGTGTGGAAACTCCGCTGTTCAGGAAGGAGTTCGCCGAGGAAATGAAGAACGAGAAAGGCATGGATGTGGCGGTATTGGTCGCACGCGCCATCGCCGGCATTGAAGCTGGCAAGTTGGAGATCACGCCGGGGCCCAGCATGGCGCTGAAGATATTGAGCCGTGTTGCGCCGCAGTTTATCCTGGGACAACTGGCCAAAATTGGCGGGCCACCGGCGCTCCGCACCTCAGCGACGTAATCAACGCCATTCTCATGTAGATCGCACTTTCCAGCATTAACTCCAATCGAAAACAGGTCAGCCTGCGGGAAGTTCACGATGAAATGTGCAAGATAAATGGCATGGTGCTGCCCCGCCGCGGCAGCAAACTCTCAGGCGTTGGGTGCCAGTTCCACGCGGTTGCGGCCCGTTTCCTTGGCCCGATATAAGGCCGCATCGGCTGCCGACAACATGGCGGCGATCGTGGTGGAAATGTTCGGCACCCAGCAGGCGCCGATGCTGACGGTGGTTTTCAATTGTTGGCCGTCACCGGTCGGCACGGAGTGCGCGGCAAACGCGTCGCAGATGCGCTGCGCGATCACTTGCGCGTCGGCCGCCGTGCACCTTGGCAGCAATACAGCGAATTCCTCGCCGCCCAGGCGGCCCAACAGGTCGCCGCTGCGCAGGCAACTTTGCGCCACCTCCGCGAAACTGGTCAATACCGTATCGCCGGCGCTGTGGCCATAGGTGTCGTTGACCTTTTTGAAATGGTCGATATCCATCATCAGCACGGCCAGCGGGCGGTACAGCAGTTGCGGCGTCGCCAGCAATTCCTCCGCCTGCGTCAAAAAACCGCTGCGGTTCAGCACATGGGTCAGGTAGTCGTGCGATGCCGCGTGCTGCAGGCGCTCGAGCAATTCCGTGCGGGCGATCATGACGCTGGCCACCGTCAGCGGCGCCAGCGCCGTCAAGGTGACGCCGACCCGCAACGACATGATGGCTTGCGGCGTATCGACCGCGGCGCCCAGCACCAGCAAACCGCTGCTGATCGCCAGCAAGGTCCACATGCAAAAGAATAGCGTGATGCCGGCCGTGGCGAACAGGCTGTAACTGAGCGCGCACCACAGCATGGCCGGTACAGGATAGGGAATCGCGCCGGGACCGCCGAGCACAGTCCCTAGCCACAGGCTACCGGCGAACGCGGCCAGCGGCGCGAACTGGTCCGGACGCCAGTTGGGCCAGTCGGCGCGGCGGCGGTGTGCACGGATCCAGCGCTGCATGTTCGGCATGGTCAACAACACGGGGAGGATGCCGATATAGCTGACCAGTTCCGTGCAAAACCAGAATGCGAAGCCGTATGCGGCGCTGCCGCCGAACAGGATCGGGTGGATAAAAATGCCGGACACGCCGGCCCCCGTGGAGGCGACGATCACGCCCAGCACGAAACTCGGCATGGCGCGCGGATGGCGCAGCGTACGGTGGCTTTCATGCATGCGGGAAAACATCAGGTAGCCGGCCAGCACGCCCAGCATATTGGTGCAGGTGAGCATGGCGCTCTTGGCCAGCGGGTGCGCCATGACCAGGTCGGACAGCAGGTAACCGCTGGCGGCAGCGATCCACAGCAGCAAGGAAGCGGGACGATTGCGGCGCACCAGCAGGCCAAGCAGCACCGCGTTGGTGGGCCAGAATGCCGCCAGCACGCCGGGCGGCGATGTCAATATGCCGAAGATCGAACAAAAATAGACCACAGTGCCGATAAACAGCGCTTCCCGCATCTGTGTGCCAGCGGTTGGCCGCGTATCGGTCGCGGCCCGTGATTCGGTCATAGGGGTCTCCAGCCTGTTCTGGCATTGTCCTGCGGCCGATAGCTTTAGTCAATGAGCAGAACAGGCCAAGAAGCAGCGCGGCGAACAGCCCAACCGGGCCGGCGCCGACAATTACAACGTCATCATCAACATAGTGATCTGGATTTAAAAGTGCTAATGGCGGGTGCGCGGCTTGCGCGCGCAAGGTTGGGCCGAGCGCGCGGACCTGAATATCCTTACTTCTTGGCGATCGCCTGGAAAAACTTGATTTTTCCTTCTTCACGATGGCTACGCAGCGTATGGGTGGTCATCACCGGATGCTGTTCGTAAGCAGGTTCAGGAACATGCGGGTTGCCGGTCCACGATATCAACCGGCAGACGCGGCTGCTGATGCGCCAGCCATTTTCAGTCCGGACCAGCTCATCGTCATACCAGCCGCGGCCGACCCAGTCCGGGCCGCCCACAGCCGAATCGCGCGACAGCAGCCAGTCGCCGTAGGTGAATGCATAAGCCTTGTCGCCTTCGACGTGAACGCAGGAACCCGTCATCGTATGCATGTGATTGGTCAGCGTCTCGTGGAAATCCTTGAAGGCAAATTTCAAGGCGCCGACCGACTTCCATACAGCGCCTGCCGGCCCGAACTCGGCATGCACGTCAGCGGTAAAAATGTCGTCCAACAAGTCCCAGGCGTGTGCGTCGAGCGCGATACCGTACAGATTGATGATGTCGATAATTTCTGATTTGTCTTGTAATGCACTCATTCTTCATTCTCCTGGTATTGAAAAAATTATTGCTTTTGAGGTAAATTAAATGGTTGATATTTCAGGCTGAAACCTCTTTGATGAGCAGAAAAGCGAGCAGCGCCAAGATACTGGGCGCCGCCACGCACACCAATATCAGCGGAACACTCAGTCCAGCGGCCAGCATCACGCCAGCGATCGCGGGCCCGATGATCGGACCGATCCGGCCGATGGCGTAGATCACGCCCATGGCGCTTGAACGGAAACTCATCGGATACAGCGATCCCGCGTAAGGCAGCAACAGGCAGGTGGCGCCCATTGCCGAGAATCCCGCAAAGAACATGCAGATCAGGGCGGTCACCGGGCTCTCGACGATGCCGATCAGCGATATGGAAACAAACAGCATCGGCATGTAGACAGCGAATACTTTTCGGTAGCCCACCCGGTCGGATAACCATCCGGCCAGTGGCGTCGAAATGAAATTACTGACGGAGAAGACGAGGATGAAAGTAATGCCGGTCGCGACATTAAAGCCCCGCTGCACCATCAATTGCGCGACCCAGGTTGTCATGGTGACCGAGACCATCATGACGCAGAGCATGGCGATGCCCAGGCAAAGCGTGTTGCGCCCGTACTTGCCCTGAAACAGGTGAATCAGCGGTACTTTCGACGCGGGTGGCTCCGTCAACACGTACTCGTCGTTGAGCTCGGTGACAAACGTCGGATCGACCTTTTTCAGGATCTTGCGGATGCTGTCATTTTTTCCTTTTTTCACCAGGATCGACATCGATTCCGGCAGCCACCAGGCGGCGACCGGGACCAGCAAGATGCACAGGAAAGTCCCGCCCAGTATCGTTCTCCACCCGACGGCCGACAGAAAGGCGATCGCCAGCAGCGCGGACAGTAAAACCCCGACCGAGATACCGATATAGGAGACGCTGGAAACGACCGCCTTCCTTTTACCTGGCGTATATTCGAAGACCAGCGCCACGGCAATCGGAACGATGCCGGCCAGGCCGAAACCGGCGATGAAGCGGTAGATCGCGAAATCGACGAATCCTTGTGCCAGGCCACAGGCCGCGGTGAATACGGTGAAGATGGTGATACCGATAAGCATCATCTTCTTGCGGCCCACCGCATCGGCGGCAATACCGAAAAGGATGGCGCCGCCCACCGCGCCGACATGCCCGATGCTGGCCAGCATGCCCGCCTCGACGGGCCCCATCTTCATATCCTTCATCAAGGCCGGGAGCAAGGTACCGAACAGCGCGGAGTCAAGGCCATCGAACACAATCGCCAGAAAACAGATGACCGCCACGGACAAGGTGAACGAGTTGAATCGGCTGTTGTCGATCAGTTTGTTGATGTCTATCTGACGCCCGCCGGATACGGCAGCCTGTCGCAAATTACTCGCCATCTGTGTTTCTCCTCAATCTAGTACGCTGGTGGCGCGGCAGATAAACTCTATTCGTTCCATGCATTGACCAGGTTGTACCTGGAAGCCCATTTCACTTCGTAGCAGTTGTCTCCCCATACCTCCGCCTTGTCGGCGCCGGCTTCATCGCGTGCCGGACTGTTCATCCATGCGTCGAATTTCCCCAGATTGTCGAATTCATAGATCGTCAGATAATTGGGGCACACCTGGGTCGTGGTGCCCACGTGGTAGGTTTCATCTGCCACCTTGAAACGGGCGGCTTTTTTGACGAAATCCCCTTTCAACAGCATCGGCACATGGACATCGTCGTACCACGTGTTGAATTTGGATTCATCTTCCGCCTTGCATTGAATGCCCACCATCCAGATTACGGGTTTGTCGCTCATTTAAACTTTCTCCAAAATCAGTGTCGGGGCTGGCGCCTGGGACTTCCAGCGTTTATCAAAACCAGGCAGAAGGAAATAAGCCAGGGCAGGTAAAAATATCACCGCGCCGATCATGTTCCAGATGAACATGAAAGCCAACAATATGCCCATATCGGCCTGGAATTTAATGTCGGAAAATACCCAGGTGGCGACGCCGAGCGCCAGCGTGATCCCGGTCAGCATGACGATTTTTCCGGTAAATAACAGAGCGCTGTGATAGGCCTGCGACAGGTTTTTCCCGGCTTTCATTTGCGCCAGCATCACAGACAGCATGTACAAGGCATAATCGACGCCGATACCCACGCCCAGCGCAATGACGGGCAGCGTTGCAACCTTGACGCCAATTCCCAGGGCCACCATCAACGCTTCCGCCAGGATGGAAGTCACAATTAATGGCAGGATTGCCACGGCCACGGCGCGCCATGAACGGAACGTGATATAGCAAAGGATGGCCACCGCGACATACACCAGCAACAGCATTTCGCGCCAAGCCTTCTTCACGACAATGTTGGTTGCCGCCTCGATGCCGGCACTGCCGGCGGCCAGGATAAACTCCACATCCTTGGTATTGTTTTCCTTCGCAAAGATCTCCACCCGGTCGGCGACCCGGGTCAAGGTGTCGGCCTTGTGATCTCGCAAATACACATAGACGGGAAGCATGCTGCAAGACTCGTTATACAGACCGCGCGGCGCACCAGCCGTGATGGTATTGAGCATGCTTTGATTTTTCGGCACGTCATACCATTTGAAATTGCCTTCGTTCAGGCCGGTCATCATCCGCCGCATCAGCATCGCGAGCGTGTTGGTGGTCTCCACGCCCTCGATCTGCCGCAATTCCCATTCGAGAGCATCGACACGCTTGATGGTTTCGTAATTCGAACATTCCTGTTGCTGTGTCTTGACCATGACAGCGAATACGTCGCTACTTGCGCCATAATTCTGCGTCATGAATTTGGCGTCCTGGTTGTAACGCGAATTCGCGCGCAATTCCGGCGCGCCCGGATCCAAGTCGCCGATTTTAAGAGACTGCGCCGCAAACAGGCCAAGCAGGGACATCAGCACCATGACGACGACGGCGAGACTGGCCCATTTACGCTGGGTAAAATGATCCAGGAAAGTCCACATCCTGTTTTTCGAAACGCCGTTCTCACTCTCGTTATCGATTTTAAGACTGCGGGCCGCCGCCTTTTTGCCGACCCCGGTATAGGAAAGCAGGATGGGCAACAAGATCAGGTTCGTGAAAACCAGCGCCGCGACACCAATGCTGGCGGCAATCGCCAGTTCACGGATCACCTGGATATCGATCATCAGCAAGACCGCGAATCCGACCGCGTCGGCAAACAGGGCGGTCAGTCCCGCCAGGAAAAGACGGCGGAATGTATAGCGGGCAGCGACCAGCTTATCCACACCGCGGCCAATGTCCTGCATGATGCCATTCATTTTCTGGGCGCCGTGGCTCATGCCGATGGCAAACACCAGGAAGGGAACCAAAATCGAATACGGGTCAAGCTGATAACCCAGCATGGGCAATAGTCCCAGTTGCCAGATCACCGCGACGAGCGAACTGGCGACCACCAGCACGGTACAACGGACACTGCGGGCGAACAGATACAGCGTGATGGCGCCAATCACGACGGCGAGCGCAAAGAACAGCAGAAACTCTTTCAGACCCGCGATCAAATCCCCTGCAACCTTCGCAAAGCCCGTGATGTGGATCTTGATATGCTTGCTCTCATACTGCTTGCGCACCACTTCAATCTGCTCGGAGAGCGCGGCGTAATCCAGCAGATTTCCCTTGGCATCCTTGGCCAGCAGCGGCAGATAGATGACACTGGATTTTCCGTTGAGACTGACGATCTGGCCGATTTCGCCCGATCTTGCCACATTGGTTTTCAATTGCTGTTTCGCTTCGGGCAAACCGTCGTAATCCATCGGAATGACCGGCCCGCCCTCCAGCCCTTCTTCGGTCACCGCGGTCCAGCGGGTATTCGGCGTCCACAAGGATTTGACGAATTGACGATCCACGCCGGGCAACAGGAAGACGGCATCGTTAATTTTTTGCAGAGTATCGAGATATTCCTTGTCGTAGATCGTCCCATCGGTACTCTCCACCGAAATACGCACCGCATTGCTCAAGCCAGCCAGTTCGGTCCGGTATTTCAGGAAGTTGGCGATATACGGATGGCTGGCCGGGATCGTCTTTTCAAAGCTGGTATTGAATTTCAGCTTGGTCGTCTGCCATCCCAATAGTGCCGTGATGAGAGCGCACAACAGCAGTATCATCAACCGGTGGTTAAACAACAGCTTCTCTATGGAAGACCCGGATTTTTTGTCAAAGTCCGAAAGACTTTTGATTTCATAATGATTCATGGTTTACCGTTATCCAGTAAGGAAGCCGAGGAGCAGGCATTTTTCAGCTGACCAAGTTGAAAGATGCCATCCATGGTGAAAGCGAGCCACGCGCCACCGGCTTGACGCAGCGTTGCCGTAACCGGTGGCAAAGAAGGGCTTTCCAGACGCACCGCCCTGGTCTGGCTTTTCTCTACCGAAAACAATTGCCCGCCTTGATTCGCCAGCAGGGTACAGTTCGCACTGACCGGAAAGGCGCTCGTCAGCGACACTGGCGGCATGCCCTCAAGACTGGTCCAAGTCTTTCCATCGCCGCTGACACGGTAAGCATTACCGCGAAGTCCGGCGACGACAAATTCGTCGGGCCCCTGGGAAGCGGCGGCAAACCAGCTTCCTTCATAAGGCCCTTTCAATTTTGTAAAACTGTCGCCGTCGTCGCTGGAATGCAGCACCAGCCCCTGCTCACCGGCCACCAGGATGTTTCGACCCACGCGGCGGATGGCATACAGGTTGAGCGCCCTGGGATTCTCGAGACGGTCACCCCATGCACTCCAGCTTGCGCCGCCATCCGCAGTCGAAAATATCAATCCGCTGGCACCGATGACGACAGCGCGTTTTTCATCGCTGGCATCGAGATCGAAAAACGGCTTGTCGGCGCCATCCTGGATCAATGCATTGGCCTGCTTGACCAATACACCGGCATTCGGCGCACCGCGCTGCTGTTCCGCTTGCGCCCGCTTCAACATGACTTGCGCCGCGAGGTTGCCATCGAATTTGAGCACCCAGTTTTCGCCGCCATCGGCCGTCTGCAGTACGACACCGCCATGACCGGCCGCCCAGCCCGATTTTTCGCTGACAAATTTAACGATTGTCAGCGTGACGCTGGTCGGGACTTTCTTCGCCTGGCGCCAGGTTTTTCCCTGATCGTCGGACAAGGCGACGATTCCGCGTTCTCCAACGGCCACCACGCGCTTCCCCGCCGACGCCGCACTGAGCAACACGGCCCGGTCGATCTTGCGCGACGCGAGCGCTTCCCGCTGCAATGGATCGATGACAGCTTGAGCGAGTGCGCGTGGCGGCGCGGAGAGCGCGGTGCAAATGCATGCACCGGCTACCATCAAGGCACGGGTTTTCATCGCACACCGTCACCCGCAAGCGCATCCGGCGTGAAATGCGATTCCGGCAGCGCTTTCCGAATGTTGTATTGGACCTTGGTTTCATTCACGTGCTGCGACGAGAACCAGGTACCTGCCAGCAAATCGTAAAAGCCGTATGGTCCCTGCAACGCGCCTGGCAAGTCAGGCGCTGCCAGCGGCAGGGAGAACAGGGTCCGCCACAGTTCGTTCTTGGCATCGAAGCGGTCGCCCAGCAACGGCATCCAGGTATCTTCGTCGATGTAATACAGGTTGCGTTTTGCCGCATGACGCTTTCCGGCCGCCAGCGTTGCCTCGACAACCCATACCCGGTGCAATTCCCAGCGCACATGGTCCGGATTGAGGTGATGCGCTTGAACCACGGCACTCGTTTTGGTGGGAATCATGATCCGGTTCGTGTTATACGGAACGATTATTTCTTTTTTACCAACAATCTTCCAGTTGAATCGCTCCAGGCTGCCCGTGAAAACGCCAATTTCGTCGAACGTCATGACGCCGGCCGAAGCTGGCGACGGCGTATCGCAGCACAGGTTCGGCAAGCGCCGCACACGGCGCTGCCCGGTCACGTACACATAACCGCGCGTCTTGCTGTCATCGAAATTGTTGCGGACCAACAGTGCTTCGCCGGCACGGATGGGAGGACCATAATTGATCACGCGCGCCTGCAGCCATTCACCGTTGAACTTGTCGCGATAGCTCTCGTCGTAGTAAGGGAATTGCTGGTCGATCCCGCCATCGACGGTCATGACGATATTGCCGTCGCTGGTGCCGAGGAAAGCTTGCGTGCCGGTCTGATAGGCCGCGCCGCGCCAGAAAAGGACGCTGTTCCACATGACTTCGGCGCCGGTTTTCGGAATCGGGAATGGCACGCCGCCGAAGACGTTTTGCGGGAATTGGCCTTCCGTCATTTTGCCCGTCGTGGCATTTTTCAGCGTATTTTCATACAGCCAGTTTGGGGCGCTTGCGGTACGCCGTGTCGGATAAACATCCACCCGGAAGCTGTCGGGATATTTTTTGAGCAGCGCTTTAACGCCATCGGTCAATTTCGCGCTGTATTCTTCGACGTTTTTGGAGGTAATCGAGAATAATTTCTTGTCATCGGCGAAGGGATCGGTGCGCCGGCCGTTCGATCCGACCGCCGGTCCGGATTTGATCCCGCCAGTCCAGGCTGGAATAGTGCCTTCGCGGTTTCCCGCTTTTTCTGCGCCGAAAGGCGTGAGCGTCGTCGTCAATTGCGCCGCTTCTTGCGGCGTCACCGCAGCGTGACTGGCAGTGCTCAGGCAAACGATTGCCGCAATGGCAGTCAGGTATGTACGTTGCTTCATTATTGTCTCCTAGAATGTGCGACGAATTGACAGCGCGATATAATCACGGTCTTTAAACTGCTGGGCTACCGTACTTCCTGGCTGTAATATTTTATTGCCATAGAAATGCGTAAGGGTCAAACTACCCTTCCAGCCATCCAGATAGGTTGCTTCAGCACCAATACTCATGTCGCCGCCCTTGTCAGGACCGAAGCCATTGAAAGCGGATGAATTTCCGTGCGGGAAATAACTGATGGTGGTTGGCACGGAGATGTCAAGGCCAGGCAAGGCTTGGCGGTAGGTCGGCGCATAACTCAAACGCATGCCCCAGGCATCACGCTCCGCGGTATTTAACAGTGCGGCAGGGTTTTTGCTGATCGACAAGCGCCGGTTCCAGGCCACTTCGCCCAGGAAACTGGCTTCCTTGGCGAGCGCATTGGGTCCCATGCTCCAGATAAACGACAGATTGGCGTGCGCCGTGTTACCTACGGCATAGCGCGGGTTGTTGTCGTTATCTGCGACAACGCCGACCGGCACGATGATTGGCCGCGCCGATACCAGCGAGGTATTGCGGCGGGTCGATATTTCCCCGTTAAACACGATATCGTCCACTGCCTGGCTTGCGCTGATGCCATAGGAAGTTGTCGCTTCCTTGTAAGCCAGGCTGTACGTGCCGAGCTGGCCGATCGCCGGCTTCGCACCGGTCCCGACAAACGCATAGGTTGACGGGCTGCGCTCGTGGAAACGGATGGCGTAGAAACCAAGATCCAGGTCACCCGGATGCCACTTGACTTGCACACCGCCCTGCCCCGAATCTTTCGGCGTGTAGTCGGTGGTGCGCGCCAGAGTGGCAAAGTTCCCATTAGGCAGTTTAGTAGGAAGTAATACGCGCTCTCCGCCGAAAAGAATATCGTCGTTCGCAAAATAACTGCCCGCGATAGGGAAACGGTTCGCTTCCCAGCTGAATTTATAGTACGCGCCGACGGCAATTTCAGAATTCAATTGCAACTGCGCCGAGATCTGCTGGTCCGGGCGAACCAGTTCTTTGAACTGCGAGCCAGGAACCGACAATGCCTTGACGACATCGGTGGCGGCCATGGTTCCCGCTATTCCGTTATTACCGAAAAACAGGCTTTCACCCCACAGCATCGAATACTTACCGAAGCGGAAAGACGCCGGAATGCCGCCAATATCGCCTTTGCCATACACGAACGCGTCAAGAATTTCAGCCTTGCGGCCATGGATCTTGCGAGCAGCGCTTGAGAACTGGTTATAGGAACTCGTTATGCCGTTGGCAGTACCAGGCGAATTATTATCATTGGACTGGTTATAGACTTGATCATACCAGGCCGCACCGGTCACACGCACGCCGAAATCTTTGTAAGCGACACCGAACTCGCTGAGCAAGTCAATCCGGTTCGAAATGAGACCTTTATCAAAATTACGGTCACCGTCATCGCCATTGATATTCGCCAGCAATGCGGCGGACTGCTCCCTGATCCGCGCCGCGGCGCTATATTTGACGGTATTATCCCAATTGATTTTTACATCCGGATTGCCGGAATCAATGTCGAAGCTGCAGGCGGCAGGGGCATAAAGAGCGCCGCAAATCCCGCTCGAAATTAACAATGCCCTGATTTTTGACGAGTGCGCCAACTTCTTTATGTTCGATTGCTTCATTCGTATAGTCTCCGATTTTATTGTAAGCCATCAATCTGCGGTGTGGACCTGCATCCCAGTTTCCCCGATATGGCTCCGGTTAATAAAACTGGTTTTCTATTAAGCCTTCCCGGCAACTGGCCTGGGGCATACAGCCAAGTCTGGCTCAGGCTGCCTCAGTCGTCGCTGGACCCGTGTTGACGCTGCCTGGACAGGGTACGTTCATGTGCCACAAGAAAATATCAACACGCATTGATATTATTGAAGACTAACTTGAGTGTCAAGAGGAGAAAGTGAAGAAAAATCGGTTTTGTTGCTTTGAGGAAGACAGCCCGAGCGAAAGTGAGCAAGGTGCTCGCTCGTGCCGGCCCGTCCGAATGACGCCGAGGGGGTGTTCGAGGTAGTTGGTATGGCTGGCTGACCTTTATGCCGACGCCGCCCAGGCACTGGTGTTGCCGCTACAAGGGCGGCAGGCAGGCGCATTTTCGGGCATGACGCTAATGCCGATAAGTTAGCGCCAAATCTGTCATTCCTCCCATTGGGAGAAATGACTTCCCGCGCAGGCGGGAATCCCATTTGGAGTCGCAAACGCTGCAGAAAAATGGGGTTCCCGCCTGCGCGGGAACGACAAAATTTGGCGCCAACTTAACGGCATGAGGGCATGACGCCGGTGACGAAGCTGACGCAGGCCGGCGCAGGCGCGCACGACAGCACTTGCGTGTCGTGGCGCTTGATTGCGCCCTATGCTACTCAGCTGTCGGCGAGCGATTTCCCGGCGATTGGTGCGCCATGAAATCCGGCGACCTTGCGCAGAACGCGGTCCGTTCCGTCGCGGCGCGCACCGGAGGCATCGGGATGATCGTCGAACCAGTTTTCCCGGGGATAGCGGTACATCCAGTCGACCATCAGCCGACGCTCGGCGATCAGCCACACGCCGTCACGGCGTTCGAAGCGGTCGAAGTAGCGCGCCCACAACTTGACCGTGTCTCCTTTCCAGTGGTGACGCTCCGATGCCTGGTGATCGGCTTGCAGATAGGTCTCGACAAAGGCGGTGTCCGGGCCGTCGAATTCAATCAGGCTGTTCCCGAGAAAATGCATGGTGCGCTCAAAGCGGGGCATTTCGTCGGTCAGGAACTGGAAGAATCCTTCCGCTCCCCCGACATGCAGGCTCTCGGGAAAATGAA
The DNA here is from genome assembly GCA_040389645.1 of Pseudomonadota bacterium. Lineage (GTDB taxonomy): Bacteria > Pseudomonadota > Gammaproteobacteria > Burkholderiales > Burkholderiaceae_D > Rugamonas. Next base: position 30,243 of record JAZJZT010000097.1, read on the forward strand.
TGTACGCGTCTTCGTGGTAGGCGCCGCGCACCAGCGACATGTCGATCCGGTCAAGGCCGCGGCAATAGCGCAGCAGGACGTCGTGAATTTCGGTACGTGCGGCGAGTTCTTCGAGAGTCATGGTTATCTCCATCAAATTTTGTTAGTTGATAAATCAGTGCGGCTTTGCCGGGACAATCGGCAATTGAATGAAACTCGGATGTTCGGGACCGGTGTAGAGCGCATATTGCACACCGTCGTGATGGGCCGCGTCATAAGCATGCCGCGTACCGTGCCCAAACCCGTCGAACGGTTGAATGTCGATGCGGATGCGCTGCCCTTTCCGGATCAGTGCCGTGTTGGGGATGATTTCTATCTCGACAGGAACGATCTCACCTGGCGACAGCGGCTGATGGTCTGCCTTGGAATGCGTATGCTTGACCGTGTATCCGGTCGACCGGGCTTCATCCCTCTTCCTGTGCGATACCTTGAGCCATCCCTTGCTCAGCGGATAATGCTTGCTGGCGAGACCCATCGTGGTGGGACCGGTGAAATCCACTTCCCCCCCGTCTGCATCGATGATCCGAAGCGCGACAAAAATGTCCATGTCCACACTGGTCGAAGAAACCCACAGGCTGGCCTTGCTGTAACCGGCGAAGATCATGTCCTCGTCCAGCGGATCGCTGACGAAGGACACACCCGTTTTCCAGAGCTGAAACGCAGCCGGAGGCGTCACGGGCACCAAGGCCACCGGCGGGCCGCTGCGGATTTCAAGAGGAATGTCGGCCGAATAGCCAATCCGCGCCGCGCCGGCTGGCGCTGTCGATGGCAAGCGCAAGAAATCATCGCGATAAGCATCGCCCCGCCAATCGGACGGTGAAGCATCGAAATACCAGCGCTTGTACTCGGTGCGGGCAATCGGCCACTCCTGTTCCTCCAGCATGAAGGAGCAGCCATTGCCTGCGCGTACTTCGAGCTGGACGCGGGGCTCCTCCATGATGCCGTTGTCGATCCCCTTCAACCAGTGATCGAAGAATGCCCGGTGTTTTGAAACCATCTCGCCCGAATAGGCGCGGGTGAACCAGTCTTCGCGAAAATCGATCTTTTTGTGCAGCGTCGGGGTGTTCAGATACGCCTCGCTGCTGCCGAGTTGATGAAAATGCGCAATATGCGTCGTGCAGGCGACGGACCACAGCGGCACATCCACGCCACTCATATCCGGGCTCATGAACACTTCCGCGCGCGGCCCGAAGATCGCTTCGGGAGCCGCATCCTTGAACGGTGCGTTCCGGATGGCCGTCATAAAATCGACATCGTCGGGTTCGCCGTAGACGGCGGGCAGCACACCGGCCGGATACCAGTGGAGGAAAAACTCTTCGTTCAGTATCCCGCCGGTATAAACGAGTTCCTCGTACATATCGACATCGGTGCCGATCGCGATCATCGCCTTCAAGTGTTTAGGGTGAAGGCTGGCGACCTGGTGCTGGCTCATCGCGAGATAGGACATGCCCCAGAGCCCGACATTGCCGTTCGACCAGGGCTGCACGCCGGCCCAGTCAATCGCATCGCGAAAAGCTTCCGCCGCGCCGATGCCCCAGATCGCGAGCTTGCCCGGGCTCTTGCCCATGCCGGGGCCATCCACCCGCATGACGATGTAATCCCGCGGCACCCAGTCCGCGGTGTTGACACTCTCGTGGTTTTCGTACACCTGCCCGTCCGCATTGCCGAGAAAATAGCGCTCCTCCATCGCTTCATGCGCTTCGAAATCGGCATCGTTGCAGATCGTATGGTGGTTGAATGCGCGGCCATACGGCCCGCAGTTCATGATGACCGGGTAAGTCCCGGCCTTGGCCGGGCGGTAAATGTCGGCATAGACATGGGAACCGTTTTGCAACGGGACTTTGACATCCCTGCAGCGAACGATGCCGAGTACATTGCGCCGGACTTCGTTGCGGGCGGCGGCGGCCGACATCAAGCGGCGCGGCGCCTGGCCGGTGAACACGCCGCCGCGGCTGAACTCTTCGAGCAATCCGAGCACGAGCGGATCGGCGGCGAAGGCCGCGACCTGGTCCACAGTGGGTCCGGCGAACGAGACGTCATGGCGAAAATTGATTTTCCTTGCGCCGATGATGTCGTGGATTTTGGGTGCGATATCGATACCGTTGTCGAGATTGCCATCGCGGTCCAGCGAACAAACAAACCGGGCGACATTGGTCAGGCCGGCGTCCATCAGCTTGTGAAGATTGCCGTCCACCCGGCTGACGATATGCGCAAGGGTCAGGCGCGCGGCGCCGACAGCGTATCCGATCGTCGAGCCGCCGACGAGAAATGCAACCCGTTCGCCGTGCCGATAATGGAATTCGCCCTTTTCGTTGGTAAGACCGGTACGGCTGGGGGTCTGATATTTAAGGCCCGCAATGGGACCTGCCATGACGCCTGTTAAAAACATTGGACGTTCCTCTCTTCCTGTTCTCGTAATACTTAATGTTAATTTTCGGTTCGGGATCACACCATTGGAGCGGCCCATCGAGTCAGACCAGAATAAAAGAAATTTGCGATGAGATATAGGACCGCAAGCGACAAGTGGGGGGAACCGTAGGCGACAGGCTTGCGCGAATTGAATAAGACGAATGTGGGAATACCTGGACACGGCGCATTGATGGCCGTTTCATGAAATTGATGGCGATGGCGGTCGCGAGGACCTGTGATGAAAAACACCTGCGATCGCGCCGGATTGTCGCCCGCGGCCCCCTGCTGTCGCGGACAGTCCTATTTTTCACCGCGCATATTTTATATAGTCTGAATACCGACAGGCGATATGCAACTCAAGGGAATTTACAAAAGCTCCCTTGAGCATCGCTCTGGCACAGAACGGGCATTTCTATAGCTGCTGGGCGAAGTATCGGACCATCTTTTAAAGGCGCGCGTGAATGCGCGGCGATCGGAGAAACCTAGCCGTTCACTGATTTCATCAACGCTGCAATTGGTATTGCGCAGGAGTGAACATGTTATTTGAAAGCGCGACTGGGATTGAACATCCGAAAACGTCTGATTCTCTTCATGCAAGCGCCTTTGAAGCGTGCGAGGCTGAATATGCAGCCTGGAAGCCGCGGCATCCAGCCCGGACATGAGCAGATCGGGACATTCCGCAAAGAGACGAGTTAACTGCCCCACCATGCTGGCTGATGAGGAAAGCGTCGATACGCGGTGCAGTATCCGGGATTTGGCCTGTTCATGCAATTCAGGAACAGCGCCGTTAAGCTTGCGGTCCAGCAGCTCCGTGCGGATGACGACGGCATCGGCCGCCTGGCCGAACAGGACAGGCACGCCAAAGAATGTTGAATAGATTGCCGAATAGGCAGGCGGCGCGTGCCGGAATGTCAATCGCTCGATTTCCTTGCGGCCAAGCAGCTGGGAAATCAGCTTGAGGATGGATGTGATTAACGTTTCCGTGAAAAAGACGGAAGCATCCGTGCGAATTCTCGCATGCCCTATCTTCATTTGTATATGGGTGAAATCCCCTGTCTCGTGAAGCGACAGATTCACACCGTTGCTCATCAGCTCCCGGACCCAGTCGTAATACTTGATTGCATCGCGCAAGGTCACGCACGAAAAAATATAGGCCTGGACCTCCGGAATCGATTCGAGTGCCGTGTTTTCACCAAACACAAAAGGGAAATGCTCTCCCTGGGCCCGGGCGACACAAGCCTCGATCAGGCGAAATGACTGTTCCTGGCTTATCACAATGCCGTGAGTAGCACTGTCCACCACCGGAATACCGATTTCTTCAAGAATGGGCGCAATCGCGAAGCCACAACGGACCGCGGCCCTGATCCAGCTAAGCAAGGGAACGAATGATATAAGTTCTCGCTGCGAAAGATATGGATGGTTCACTTGAAGTCTCCCAATACAAATCAAGGCCGAGGCCTATCCACGGGTTTCGCGCGGAAGGAGCCCCCCTCCCGCGCGAAACCCGAGCCGGATTACTGTTTGTTTTCCGGGATGATAGGCAACTGGATATAACTGACGTGCTCGGGGCCGGTGTAAATCCGGTTCACCGCGCCGACGTGATAGCTTTCGTCATAGGCGCGCACCGGTACCCCCGCCGGCGAATACGGCTGGATATCGACGCGCAGGCGGCACCCTTTCCGGATCAGCGCGGTACTCGGGTTGAGGCCGATTTCAACCGGAACAATTTCAGCACTGTCCAGCGGCGCGCTATCTTCTTCCCGGTGCGTATGAACGGGCCAATAGTCGGACGAGCGCTCCACGTCGAGCTTGCGGCGCGACACTTTCAGCAGGCCATGGCCGACCGGGTGGATATGATTCAGGTCAACCGGCAACACCAGCGACTCGTAGCGGATCTCGCGGTCGTTCTCGTCGAGGACGCGCAGCGACACGAAGACATCCATATCGCTGCTGGTCGAGGCCACCCACAGGCCCACCTTCATGTAGCCGGCCAGCGTCAAGTCTTCCGTCATCGGGTCGCTGACGAAGGAGACGCCGGTGGCCCAGCGCGGCGTACCGCCGATCGGGCCGCTCGGCGCGATCGAAGGCGTTCCCAGGTCGAAGTGGGCATCGTATTGCGCGGAACCGCTCTCGCCCGGAGGCGCTTCGCTGATGCGCAGCATGTCGTTGCGCCGGCCATCGTTTTGCCAGTCCGACGGCCTGGCGTCGAGGTACCAGCGGCGATAGCTGGTGCGGGCGATCGGCCATTCCTGTTCTTCCAGCACGACGTGGGCGCCGTTGCCCGTCCTGACCTGGACCCGCACCGGGGCTTCGTCCATGACGCCGTTGGCGATGCCCTTGAGCCAGTAATCGAAATACCGCATGTGCTCTTCGGTCGTCTTGCCGGTATAGCTGCCGGGGAACCAGGCATCCGTGAAATCGAATTTTTTCGCCTTGGAGGCGGTGGAGCGAATGAAGGTTTCGCTGCTGCCGAGCTGGTGGATGATGGCGCCGACTTGCGGGCCGACGATCCAGACCGGCGCCGTGGCTTTGGACAGGTCGGGACGCATGAAGATCGTGCCGCGCGGCCCATAAGCCTTCGGATCGTTAAACGGCGTGGCCAGCACACGGGGCATCCAGTCGGTTTCGTTGCGCGTGCCGCAGTGGTTGTTGCCGGACCAGATTTTATGCCACCAGTTCCAGAAGCCGGCACCGAAGATACCGCCGCCATACAGCGCTTCGTTGTAGATGTCGGCATCGGTCCCTTGCGCAATCATCGCCTTCAGATGCGGCGGCTGCAGACTGGCGACGTTGTGCTGCGTCATGGCCAGATAGGACATGCCCCACAGGCCGACATTGCCGTTCGACCAGGGTTGAACACCCGCCCATTCGATGGCGTCGTAATAATCTTCCGCTTCCTGCACGCTCAACGGGGCCTGCAATCCTGGGCTCTTGCAGACGCCGCGCGACTCGACCCGGATGCAGACGTAGCCGGCGGGGACCCACACGGAGGAATCGACGCTTTCATGGTTTTCATACTGGGCGCCATCCGGATTGCCGGAAAAATAGCGGTCTTCCATGGCTTCCTTGCGCAGCACATCGGCTTCGCTGGAAATGCAGTCGTGATAAAAGCTCTTGCCGTAAAAACCCTTGTTCATCACGACGGGGTAGTGGCCAGGTTCGGCCGGGCGGAAGACATCGGCGCCGACATACGAACCGTCGCGCACCGGAATTTTGACATCGGTCATCTTGATGATGCCGCGGATATTGCGCCGCAATTCGTTGCGCGTGGCGGCCGGATCGCTCAGCGTGCGCGGCAGGCTGGTCTTGAAAGCGGCGGGATGCGCATTGAGCGCATCGAGAATGGCGCGCACCTTCGGGTCATTGCCGAAGTGGTTACTGCCGTTCGCGTCTGTCGCGATGACAGGCTGCTCGAAGTTGATCGTCATCGGGCCGATAAGCTCATGCACGATCGGCGCGATCTTGACGCCGGCCTCGATATTGCCGTCGTGATCGAGCGAATGGACCAGGCGGGCGAGATTGGTCACGAACGGGTCGTGCAGCTTGTCGATCTTGCCTGCCACGCGGTTGACAAGCTGTGCCAGGTTCAGCCGCGGCGCACCTTCGACCGCGCCCAGCACCAGGCCGCCGACCAGGAAAGTAATCGCCTCCCCGTCCCTGTATTGGAATGCGCCGCTGTCGGTCGTGATGCCCGACAGCGTCGGCGTCTGGTATTTCAAGCCGGACGTCGGTCCGGCAAAGAAACCTGTCAGAACAGGATTATTATCCGGTGCAGAAGATGTTTGCATGAAAAAATCCTTCAGGATGAATACGGTAAAGTCGGGACGCTCGGCAGACCGGGACGCGCGGACGGACGTCCAGGTGGCATCCGTGCCGCGACGATCGGCAGCGCCGCGGACCTGTCAGTCTGCCTTGATCGGCAGTTGCAAATAGGAAGCGTGCGCGCCGCCGGTGTGAATGACGTGTTGTCCGGCATTGGCACCTGCGTACTCGCGGATGCCGGGCATCATCGTCCCCAACAGATTGCGAGAGCTGATGACGAAACGCAGCTGTTCGCCGGGCTGGAACGACATGCCGATCGGTAATAAATCGATTTCGATATCGACGACCTGGCCGGGCGACAGCTTTTCAACGCGATCAAAACTGTGGGCGGGCACGTCATCGGTCGACAGTTTTTCATCGAGGTGGCGGGCCGACACGCGCAAGCGGCCATCGGAACCCTTGTAGCGCAGGATGGTCGACCCGTGATCGGTGAGGTCATGAATCCGCGCACTCTGGTTGAGCGCCGTGAACTGCTGCAACGGCGTACCGTAGGCGTCCAGCTTTTGGATCAGCACGAACAGGTCCATATCGTCGGCGCCTTGCGCCTCGACCCACAGGTGCGCCTTCGGGTAGCCGACCATGACCGTTTCCCGCTCGAAGCGCGTGATGAACGACACCGCGTTGGAATTGAATGCGGCGTTGTAGGCGGCTATCGCTCCGTTGGCCGGCGCCGTGGCCGTCAGCGTGCGCTTGATGCCGTCCAGGTAAAACCGGGTCGACGTGACGCCCTGCGGCGGGAAGGTGTCGGCCGGCAGGTTGACCTGGTCACCGCCCTTGAAGTCGTGCACCGCATAGCGGACACGGGGCGTGTTTTCCCAGCCGTTATCCTCACCCTTCAGGTAACGGTCAAAGAAGCGGCGCTGGTCTTCCACGTTCGCTTCGTCGTAGTAATCCGGCCACTCCTGGCCGTTGTGGATGCGCAGCCATTTGTCTTGCGAAGCGATGCGGCGCCAGGCGCGGAAGGTTCCCGCGGTATGCAGCGTGTTCGAATAACAGCCCACGACGAAGGCCGGCACCGTGATGCGATCGAAGTCGGGGATCTTGTTCTCCCACAACTCGTTCATCAGCGGATAGAGGGCCGCTTCCGACAGGATATCTTCCTTCCGGTTCTTGCCGCAGAAGCTGTTATCCTGGAGCAACTGGGCGAAGCCCGTGTCAGGCATGCCGCCGCGCATGACCAGGTCGCGGTAGACATCGCTCACGCCTTCCCACGGGTTGATCGCCGCCAGGTGCTTGGGCTGCTCGGCCGCGGTGAACCATTGAGAAACCGCGAGGTAGGAAGTGCCAGTCATCCCGACCTTGCCGTTACTCCATGCCTGCGTTCCCAGCCATTCGATCAGGTCATGGCAGTCGCGGCCTTCCTGGCGATCCCACAGCACGCTGTCTCCTTCGGAATCGACGATGCCGCGAATGTCGGGGTTGCAAATCGCGTAACCCTTGGCGCACCAGTACGCCGGGTCCGGGCCTTCGAATTTTTCCAGGCCCGAGACGATGGCGTTGTCCAGGCCGACCAGGCCAAAGATACCCATCACGCTCGCCGAGCTGCCCTGGCCCTTGCCGTAGGGACTCCACGCCAGCAGCACCGGCACGTTGTCGGCGTTGGCCGGGCGGAAGACGTCGACGTAGATGGTCACGCCGTCGCGCAGTTTCACGGCCACGTCTTTTTCAAAAACGATATCAACCGGCAGCGGGCGGAATTGCGGCGCGATCTGGAAGCCGGCTTCCAGGGTCCGGGTCCCCGGCGCGAACGCGGTCAGGACACCGGTTCTGTCTGCCGGAAGCGGGCTGGCGGGCACGAAAATCTTCTGCGGGTCACTCATGAAGTCTCCTCAACTTTATTTTTGCACCTGGGAACAACTCCCGGTTTCAACGAGTTTAAGTCCGCCACAGCAAAAAATCAACCCGTGTTGATATATTTTGTTGCTAACGGAGTTCGGCGCCACCACGACCGGGTCCGCGGCCGCCGGGAAAGAAATGAAGCAAGGGGAATAAATGGAAAAAAAGCCCGAAGAGCGGGCCTGCCGGATTGTTGTATCCGGGACATGAAAGTGTGCAAGACCCGGGCCTGCCGGCCGGGCTGCACGGGGGAGATGTGTCGCCCGCCCTCCCCAGCCATGTCACTGGCGCGGTGATGGGCCAGTGACATGGGCAAGGTCTGGACCTGGCAGACATTAAGCCAGGTTCACCCGACCAAAAGTGCCTGAATGCAAGGGCCAACCAGCTTGATCACGGCCTCCTGCTCTTCGTCGGCAATGACGGGAATGCGTACGATGTTGCGGCTGACGATCACGCCTACCAGCATGGACGTGGCAAGCCCCGCGCGGAGTATGGCATCGGCATGTCCGTGAATCTTTGGACTGAACACCTCGACAATCCGGTATTGAACGAAGCCGCGGAGCTGTGCGGCGGCTACCTCGCTCGACATGGCGGCGCGCTGCATCGCGATCAGTGCCTCGCCGTCGCCGCCCTCCTGCTCCCAAAGGGTGAGAAACGCTCGCGTTACGCGCAGTCCCAGCCCTTCGACTGGACCATCGAAGGCTTCAGCCATGCAATCGAGCGCGTCGGCCGACACGGCCAGACTCGCGCCGAACAGCACTTCCTTGGACTGGTAAAACTGCATCACCAGCGCGGGGTCCACGCCTGCGTCCTTAGCGATCTTGCGGATGGTCGTTGCAGCAAAGCCATCCGTCGCAAAACTCTTTTTGGCCGCCGCGAGGATCGCGTCACGCGTATTGCTGCTGCCGGCGCGCCGGCCGCGCCGGGATGGTTTTTCTACTACGGTTTCTGTTTCACTCATTGACGCCTCGTTAGCCCAAACAATATCAACATATGTTGACATATTATCATTGGGCGGTATCATAACATGCCGGGATGAGCAATGTCAGCTAAATCATCGTGGCTGCCGGATCGACATCCCGCCACAGAAACGCATCGACACCGCAGTCGGGCAACGCTGCTTCCAGCGCTAAAAACGCCTGGCCGCAGGCCAGGCGTGAAGAAGGAATTAAGGCAGCGTCAGGATGACCTTGACGGTATCGTCCACCGCCGATTTGTCGATATAGCCGATGGCTTTCGGATCGTCGGCGACGGCTTTCCTGACTTCGGCGCTGGTCTTGTATTCCTTCGGCAGCGTGGCCTTGCCGGTAAACACCAGCTTGGACCAGATCGCCTTGACTTGCGCCGC
>JAZJZT010000098.1:0-15403 GCA_040389645.1 Pseudomonadota bacterium
CGTCGTGTACCAGCAGGCCGATATTGTCGCCGGGTTCGGGGCATTCGCGGTGCGGAGAGTATGGCGGCGCCTTGCTGCTCAAGGAAATGGCGGTAAACCGTAAACCTTGCTGGCCCGGTATCGAAAACGATACGGCATCGCCGTCGCCAGCCGGCAGTTCATGCCATTGCACGCCGCAGTAATGCGACAGCACGTTCGCCAGCGGGAAGCCGGTCTGCAAGTCTTGCCACACGGGCGCGCTGCAATACAGCGGAATGGGTTGACCTTCGCGCAGCATCATCAGGCCGGTGACGTGGTCGACCTGAGCGTCCATCAGCAGCACGGCGCCGATGCCGCTGTCGCGCGCGGCGCGTGCCGGTTGCAGCGCCGGCGTGGCGCGGATCTGCGTCAAGATATCGGGAGAAGCATTGACCAGCACCCAGTCGGTGCCGTCGGCCGAAATGGCGATCGACGATTGGGTGCGCGCCGTGCTGGTGATGGCGCCGCGCCGCAAGCCGTCGCAGTTGCGGCAATTGCAGTTCCACTGCGGGTAGCCGCCGCCGGCCGCGGAGCCGAGGATCAGGATTTTCATATGGGATTTCTGAAAAAGTCGCAGGCGGCGCCCGGCCAGGCCGCGCGCCGCCTGCTGCGGACAAGCTTCCTAGCGGTGGGCGATGTACATCGTGATTTCAAAACCAAAGCGCAAATCTGTGTAGGCCGGTGTACTCCATTGCATGCTGATCTCCAAGGGTGAGGGAAAGGCGATTCATTGTCGCCATGGCCGGCAGTTATTGCCGATCGGTTAACACTCTATGCAGCGGCCGGGGTGTGCGCAATCGACATTTTCTTGTTTCGCTTTAAAGAAAAACTAAGCCATTTTCTCGATATCGCTCGGAATTGCTTACGTCAATGTTTTTATAGATAAATTTTTCTTATGCATATTTCAAATTAATGTCGTTTGTTGCCGGATGGACAGGCTCGTAGACTTCATGACGGTTTTGCAACAGGCAATTTGCCAGCAAGGCCTCAACAACTCGTCACGAGCCAAAACAATACGGAGACAACGACATGAAAATCTTGCATAAATGGACCGCGCTGGCGGTCCTCGCCGCCGCTTCGGCGGGCGCGCAGCAAAAGGAAGAGGAGCCGGCCTGGGCCAAAGGACGGCCCGGCAGCGAACAGGCGATGAAGATGGCGCCGGTGCCCGCTTTCCCGATTCAGACCGCGGCGGCCGATCTGCCGCTGGCGAAATTCCGGCTGCCGCCCGGCTTCAAGGCCGAAGTGTGGGCCAGCGGCATCCTCGACGCGCGCGGCCTGCGGCAGGGGACGAAAGGGACGGTATTCGTCAGCTCCCTGTTCGTCGCCGGCAAGATCTACGCGGTGACCGACAAGGATGGCGTGCGCCAGGTGCGCACCATCGCCGATAACCTGATGCTGCCAAACGGTATCGAGTTCCACAAGGGCGCGCTGTATGTCGGCACGCCGAAAGCGATCACGCGCTACGACGATATCGAGGATCACCTGGACCGCGTGCCGGCGCCGGTGACGGTGTACGACAAGTTGCCGGGCGATGCGACGCACGGCTGGAAATACATGCGCGTCGGCCCCGACGGCAAGTTATACCTGCCGGTCGGCGCGCCGTGCAATATCTGCCTGCCGGACGAGGCGCACGCCAAGATCCTGCGCATGAACCTGGACGGCAGCGGCGTCGAAACGGTGGCGCGCGGCGTGCGCAACACGGTCGGCTTCGATTTTCATCCGAAGACGGGCGAATTATGGTTCACCGACAACCAGCGCGACTGGGTCAGCGAAGACTTGCCGCATGACGAATTGAACCGCATATCGCGCACCGGCCAGCATTTCGGCTTCCCGTATTGCCATCAAGGCGATTTCACCGACCCTGAATACGGCTGGGGCAAGAGTTGCGACGATTATGTAAAACCGGCCGCGCTGCTGGGCGCGCACGTCGCCCCGCTGGGCATGACTTTTTATACCGGCAAGATGTTCCCCAAAAAATACCAGGGCGCGATTTTTATTGCACGCCACGGCTCGTGGAACCGCACCAGCAAGCAGGGCGCCGACGTCATCGTCGCCTTCCCGGACGGTAAAGGTGGCGCCCGCACCGAACCTTTCCTTACCGGCCTGCTGGAAAACAATGAATTGCTCGGCCGTCCGGCCGACGTGATGGTGATGCACGACGGATCGCTGCTGGTGAGCGACGACCACAACGGCGCCATCTATCGCATCAGCTACGGTGCCCGGTGACGGCGCGCTGGTGGTGGCTGCTGTGCGCGCTGTGGGCTGGCGCGGCCGGCGCGCAAGGCACTTACGCGCAGCGCTACGCGGCAACTTGCGCCGCCTGCCACGGTGCGGCGGGGCACAGCGCCATGCAGGACGTTCCTTCGCTGGGCGGTCAAAGTCCGTTATATGCGATCACGCAACTGTACCTGTTCCGCGCAGGGAGGCGCACCAGTCCGGCGATGAATGCGCTGGCCGGCCAGATGAGCGACGCCGACCTGCGCGGCTTTGCCGACGTCATCGCCGCCTTGCCGGCGCCGCCCGCGCCGGACGGCCAGCCCGACGGCGAACGCCTGGCGCGCGGATACGCCACGGCGCAGCGCCGGCAGTGCCTGGCCTGTCACGGGGCCGACGGCGCCGGCGGCAAGCAGGTGCCCCGGCTGGCGTTCCAGCGCGAGGAATACCTGCTGGCGTCGCTGCAAGGTTTTAAATCGGCGCGGCGCATCGGTTACACGCAAGCGATGACGGATGTACTGGGCGAAGTCGGCGAAGGCGAACTGGCCGATCTCGCGCATTTTCTTGCGCATTTCCCGGCGCCGCGCTGAGCGCCGCAAAGACACAACAATAAATAACAATCATCAGGAGACAGCATTGAAACATACGACACGTAGTCAATTGGGACTGGCCATCGCGGCAGCCCTGTTCAGTTCCGCCGCGGCGGCCGATTCGAATCCGATCGATTTTAATGGCTATATCCGGGGCGGCGTCGGCAGCAATAGCGAGAAGGGACAGCAAACCTGTTTCGGCCTGGCCGGCGCGGGCGGCAAGTACCGCCTCGGCAACGAATGCGATTTCTTCACTGAATTTACCTTCGGCTACACGCTGCCGAAGGCGGCCGACGGCGCCACCTTCAAAGCCGTCGTCATGCCGGGACTGCAGTTCAATCCCTATAACGGCGATCCGAATCCGCCCCCTGTCACTTACCTGCGCCAGGCCTATGTCGAAGGCAGCGGCATTCCCGAACTGGGCGGCGCGACGATCTGGGCCGGGCGCCGTTTTTATAAGCGCAACAATTACTATCCGCTCGATTTCTACTACTGGAACGATGCGCTGACCGGCGCCGGTATCGACAATTTCCCGGTATGGGCCGGCTCCAAATTGTCGTATGCGATTTCGCGTTCGAACGGCGTGACCGGCATCAGCGACTCGGCGACCAGGCATGAATTCCAGTGGAGCGACTTGCCGGCCAACGCCGAAGGCAAGATCAACCTCGGGCTGACCGTGGTCGCGGCCGACAGCGACCAGCCGGGCACGCACGGCGGCACGGCGCTGTCGGTCCAGCATGCGCAGGGTTTCAGTAACGGCGGCAAGAACAAGCTGACATTGCAATACGGGCGCGGCGGCGCGGTCGATATCGGCTTCGTCGGCAACCGGGGATTGACGCCGCACCCGGCCAGCGACAGCCGCAGCCGCCTGGTCGACGAGGTGTTCTTCCAGATGACACCGCGCCTCAGTGGCCAGGCCGACCTGATCTACCAGCGCGACCGTTTTGCCGCCGGCGCGCAGACATGGACGTCGTACGGCACCCGCCTGAATTACGCGTTGACGTCGCACATCAAGCTGGTCGGCGACGTCGGCCACGATATCGTCAGGCCGGACGGCGCGCCGCAGCGCCAGTTGACGAAATTGACGGTCGCGCCGGCGATCTCGCTCGGCAACGGCTACTGGGATCGCCCCAGCATTTATTTTTACTACACCTACGCGAAATGGAACGATGCGGCGCGCGCCGCCGCGGCGGCGACCAGCGCGCTGTCGGCCAGCGGCCCGTTCGGCGTGGCGAACCACGGCGCCACGGTCGGCGTCTTCCTGGAAGCGTGGTGGTAAGCTGCCCGCAAGCCTGAGTTGAAAACAGGCGTCACCGCAGTCCGGTCGATGCGATAGAATTGCAGTGCTCCCGCAGTACGGGGGCATTGCCTTTCTTGCATGTGAACCCGATAGCGAAGAGAACTCCTGGTGCAGATTTTCCATTCAAGCCCTGGCGGTAACGGCCATGGCGCGTAAGATCCCGCCGCTCAATCCGTTGCTGACCTTTGAAGTGGCCGCCCGGCACCTCAGTTTTGCGCGCGCCGCCGAGGAATTGTGCGTCACGGCCGCCGCGGTCAGCCACCAGATCAAGACGCTCGAAGACAGCCTGGGCATGCCATTGTTCGTGCGCCAGCCCAAGTCGCTGCAATTGACCGAAGCGGGCAGGGCCTACCTGCCCGGCGTGCAGCAAGCGTTCCGCCAACTGGCCGAAGCGACGCACCAGTTGCATTTACGCGGCCAGCCGTCGGTCTTGAAGGTCAACGTGCCGCCGACGTTTGCCGTCAAATGGCTGATCCCGCGCATGGACCGTTTCATGAAGGCGCATCCGGAAATCGACCTGAAAATATCGACGTCGACCCAGCCGCTCGATTTTACGCGCGACCAGTTCGACCTGGTGATCCGTTATGGACGCGGCCAGTATGCGGGCATGCGCTCCGAGCGCTGCCTGTCGGTTGAAGTGTTCCCAGTATGCAGTCCGTCCTTGCAGGCCGGGCCGCATCCGCTGCGGGTGCCGGACGATTTAAGACACCACACGCTGCTGCACGACGACAGCCGCTACGCCGATGTCAGCAATCCCGACTGGGCCAGCTGGCTCAGTGTCGCCGGCGTGGAAGGTATCGACGCCACGCGCGGGCCGTCGTTCTGGCCCAGCCACCTGGTGCTCGACGCCGCCATCGATGGCCTCGGCGTGGCGCTGGCCAAGAAAGCCTGGGTCGAGATCGACCTGGCCGAAGGGCGCCTGGTGCGCCCGTTTGAACTCAGCATCCCGGTCGAATATGCCTATTACGTGATCTACCCGGAAGAACGGGTCGGCAACATGCGCATCACCAGCTTTGTCGACTGGGTGCGTGCCGAAGTGGCGCTGCCGCCGCCGGTATCGACGCAGGCCGCCGCGAGTTAAAACAGGTTTTTCACGGATTGCCGGGAACGGTGCCGAAATCTAGACGCCCTGGCCGTCGGCATCGTCCGGGCGCGGCTCCTGCTTTGCCGGCAGCAGCGCCACCGCATCTTGCAAAAAGCGCTTGCTGGCTTCGATAATCGTTCTTTGCAATGCCTGGTTCGGCACCGTCCTCGCCATCAGGATCGTCCCGACCAGTTGGCAGATCAGCGCCCATGCCAGGTCGTCGCTGCCGACCCGTTTGGCCAGGATCTGCTGGCCCTTCAACAGTTCCTGTTCATATAATTCCCGCACCGACTGGTCGGCGCGCGCGATTTCCGCCGCCAGCGAGGGCAGCACGCAACCCGCTTCCGGGTGCCGGACGTGGCCCAGGTTCAGGTAGCGGTCCAGTTCAAAACCGATCCATTCTTCCGCCGTCTCGTGCGGATTACCGGCCCACATCTCCCGGCTGGCCAGCAGTTCGCTCTCGATCAGCGCCTTCAGCAAATCCGTCTTCGACGCGAAATGGCTGTAAAACGCGCCGCTGGTGACGCCGGCCGCCTGCATCAGCGCATCGACCCCGGTCGCCGCAAAACCGCTCTTCTTGACCAGGCTGCCGCTGGCCTTCAGCAACTCCTTGCGCTTTTCCTCTTTGTGACCCGGCTTGTACCGCATGTTTGCCTCCGACTTCAAATTGCTTGACACGTCCGGAATCTTAGCATAACGTACGTTACTGTAACGATCGTTATCTTATAAAAGGAGAACCCGAATGGAAACTGCAATCCCAAAACAAGCGGCGCTGATCGTCGGCGCCGGCGATGCCACCGGCGGTGCGATCGCCAGGCGGTTTGCGCAGGAAGGGCTGATCGCCTGCGCGACGCGGCGCTCGGTCGACAAGCTGCAACCGTTGATCGATGAGATCCGTGCCGCCGGCGGCGAGGCCCACGGCTTCGCGTCGGACGCGCGCAAGGAAGAAGCGGTCATCAAGCTGGTGGACGACATCGAACGCGACATCGCGCCGATCGAAGCCATGGTGTTCAACATCGGCGCCAATGTCCCGTGCAGCATCCTGGACGAGACTGCGCACAAGTATTTCAAGATTTGGGAAATGGCCACTTTCAGCGCCTTCCTGGTCGGGCGCGAAGTGGCGAAACGCATGGTCACGCGCGGGCGTGGCACCATCATCTTCACCGGCGCCACGGCGGGCCTGCGCGGCTCGGCCAATTTCGCCGCCTTCGCCGGCGCCAAGCACGCCCTGCGCGCGCTGGCGCAAAGCATGGCGCGCGAACTCGGACCCAGGGGCATTCACGTCGCCCACGTCGTCGTCGACGGCGCCATCGACACCGAATTCATTCGCGACAGCTTCCCCGAACGCTACGCATTGAAGGACCAGGACGGCATCCTCAATCCAGACCATATCGCCGGCAATTACTGGCATCTGCACCAGCAGCCGCGCGACGCGTGGACGCACGAACTCGACCTGCGCCCTTGGATCGAGCGCTGGTAAGCGCAGTCATGCCCTAACGTTGTCATTCCCGCGTAGGCGGGAATCCCATCTTTTTGCGCCGTTTGCGACTCTAAAATGGGATTCCCGCCTTCGCGGGAATGACAAATTTGGCGCTAACTCAATGGCATTACAGTCACGTCCGTTTTTTTCTTTCAATCGCACAGGATAAAAAAATGAAAAAAGTCGAATTCTTCTTCGATGTGGGTAGCCCGTACACTTACCTGGCTTACCACCAGTTGCCGAAAATCGCCAAGGCCAGGAACGCCGAAATCGTCTGGCGCCCGATGCTGCTGGGCGGCGTGTTCCAGGCGACCGGCAATAGCAGCCCAGCCACGGTGCCGATCAAGGGACAGCATTCGATGGTCGACCTGGAGCGCTGGGCCAGGCACTTCGACGTCCCGTTTCAGCACAATCCGTATTTCCCGATCAATACCCTGCACCTGATGCGCGGCGCGGCTGGCATGCAGATGCGCAGTGAAGAGGAATTCCAGCGCTACCTGGCGGCCGTGTTCAGCGCGATGTTCGAAAAGCCGCGCAATCTCGGCGCTCCGGAAGAAGTCGCGGCGGTGCTCGAAGCGGCCGGCGTCTCGCCGCTGCTGTTCCTGGAACTGGTCAAGGATGAACAGGTCAAGGAAAAACTGAAGCGGGACACGCAAGAGGCGATCGAGCGCGGCGTGTTCGGTGCGCCCACCTTCTTTGTCGGTGCGGACATGTTCTGGGGGCAGGACCGCCTGCATTTCGTCGACCTGGCGCTGGCCTGAACGGCGCTCCTGCCAATCACATTCGAAGAAGGAGGGGACATTGAAAAAGAGATGGCTTGAACAATACCAGCCCGGAGTGCCGGCGGAAATCGACATCATGCGTTACCCGTCCGTCGCGCGCATGCTCGAAGAAAGTTATGCGCGCTTCGGTGACAGGACCGCGTTCGAATGCGCCGGTGTGGTGCTGAGCTACAGCGAACTCGATCGGCTGACACGCGACTTTACCGCCTACCTTCAGAGCCTCGGATTGCGCAAGGGCGACCGGGTGGCGGTGATGCTGCCGAACGTCTTGCAATATCCGGTCGCCGTTTTTGCGATATTGCGTGCGGGCCTGGCCGTCGTCAACGTCAATCCGCACTATACGCCGCATGAGTTGCAGCACCAGTTGCAGGATTCCGGCGCCAGCGCGATCGTCATCCTGTCGCCTTTCGCGCCGACCTTGAACCAGGTGATGGCGGAAACGGCAATCCGCCATGTCGTGCTGGCCGGCCCGGACGATATCGTCGCGATCAAAGGTGGAGATGTCACCGCTCCGCCGCCGCAGGGCGCGGTCGCCTTTTACGACGCGCTCTATCAAGGCAGTCTGTTGCCTTGCACGGCGGTCGATATCGGCCACGACGACATCGCCTTCCTGCAATACACCGGCGGCACGACCGGCAAGTCCAAGGGGGCGACGCTGCTGCACCGGAACCTGGTGGCGAGCATGCTGCAACTGGAAGCGTGGACTGGAGAAACGCTGGAGCAAGGCAGCCAATGCGTGATGACGCCGCTGCCGCTGTACCATATCTTCCCGCTGGCGAATTGCCTGATGTATGCCTGCATCGGTGGCAAGAACGTGCTGGTCCAGAATCCGCGCGACCTGCCAGGCCTGGTGGAAGAATTCAACAGGCAGCGCATCGACGCATTCATCGGCGTCAACACGCTGTTCAACGGCTTGCTGGCGACGCCCGGTTTCAGCGACATCGATTTTACTTCTCTTAAACTGGTGCTCGGCGCCGGCGCGGCGGTGCAGCAAGCCGTGGCGCAGCAGTGGCAGCGGGTGACCGGGGTTGCGCTGACCGAGGCATACGGACTGACCGAAACTTCGCCCGGCGTCACCATCACCCCGCTGCACAATCCGGCGTGGAGCGGATCGGTCGGCGTGCCGCTGCCCTCGACCGATGTGTCCTTGCGCAGCGAGGATGGCAGAGAGGTGGCGCTGGATGAACCCGGGGAGTTGTGCGTGGCCGGTCCGCAGGTGATGCCCGGCTATTGGCAGCGTCCCGAAGAAAACATCCACGCCTTTACCGAAGATGGTTATTTCAGGACCGGGGATATCGCGACCATGGATGCCGATGGCTATATCCGGATCGTCGACCGCATCAAGGACATGATCCTGGTTTCAGGCTTCAACGTCTACCCGAACGAAGTGGAATCGGCCGCCGCGCTGCATCCCGGCATCCTGGAAGTGGCCTGCGTCGGCGTGCCCGATGCGAAATCCGGCGAGGCAGTCAAATTATTCGTCGTCAAACGCGGCGGGCAGTTGACGGAGGAGGAAGTACGGGAACACTGCAAGTCCTATCTCACCGCCTACAAGGTACCGAAACACGTGCAATTCCTCGACGCCTTGCCGAAAACACCGGTCGGCAAGATCCTGCGCAAGGAATTGCGCGGCTGACCGCCAATGCTCTTAAATTAATACCACAGACCTTGCCATTGTCATTCCCGCGAAGGCGGGAATCCCATTTTATGTCCCGGACGGCATAGCGGAACTTGGATTCCCGCCTTCGCGGGAATGACAGATTTAGCGCTAAAGGAATGGCATTAGCCCTCCCATTGATTTGTCAATTTTTATCAAACACACCATGAAACCATATACGCATCTGCTGCAACCCCTGGACCTCGGCTTCACCACGCTGCGCAACCGTGTGCTGATGGGCTCCATGCACGTCAACCTGGAAGAAGTGGAAAACGGCTTCGCGCGCATGGCGGCGTTTTATGCCGAACGCGCGCGCGGTGGCGTCGGGCTGATCGTCACCGGCGGCATCGCGCCGAACCACGCCGGCCGCCCGTTCGCGCACGGATCGAAACTCGATTCCGAACACGAAGCCGTCCAACACCGCCTGGTCACCGATGCCGTCCACGCCGAAGGCGGCAAGATCGCGATGCAGATCCTGCATTTCGGCCGCTACGCCTACCACGCCGGCCTGGTCGCACCGAGCGCCATGCAGGCGCCGATCAACCGCTTCATTCCAAAAGAATTGAGCGGCGACGAAGTCGAACAGACAATCGCCGATTTCGTGCGCTGCGCGGAACTGGCGCAATCGGCCGGATACGACGGCGTCGAAATCATGGGTTCCGAAGGTTACCTGATCAACGAGTTCATCGCCGAATGTACCAACCAGCGCACCGACGAATGGGGCGGCAGCTACGCAAACCGCATCCGCTTCCCGGTCGAGATCGTGCGCCGCACGCGCGCGGCGGCCGGCCCGAACTTCATCATCATCTACCGGCTTTCGATGCTCGACCTGGTCGAAGGCGGATCGAGCATCGATGAAATCATCGCGCTGGCCAAGGCCGTCGAGGAGGCTGGCGCGACCATCATCAACACCGGCATCGGCTGGCACGAAGCGCGCGTGCCGACGATTGCGACCAAGGTGCCGCGCGCCGCCTATGCCTTCGTGACGAAGCGGCTGATGGGAGAAGTCAAACTGCCGCTGATCGCGACGAACCGCATCAACACGCCGGACGTCGCCGAACAACTGCTGGCCGACGGCTATTGCGACATGGTGTCGATGGCGCGTCCCTTCCTGGCCGACCCGCACCTGGTGTTGAAGGCCGCGCAGGGGCGCGCCGATGAAATCAATACCTGCATCGGCTGCAACCAGGCTTGTTTGGACCATACCTTCTCGGGTAAGGTCACGTCCTGCCTCGTCAATCCGCTGGCCTGCCATGAAACGGAAATCGTGATCCGGCCGGCGCGCGCGGCGAAGCGCCTGGCCGTGGTGGGTGCAGGGCCGGCTGGCCTGAGCTTCGCGACCATGGCGGCCGAGCGCGGACACGATGTGACGCTGTTCGACGCCGCGCAGCAGATCGGCGGTCAGTTCAACATCGCCAAGACGATTCCCGGCAAGGACGAATTCAACGAGACCCTACGTTATTTTGGCCGCCGCCTGGAAGTGACCGGCGTGAAACTGCGCCTGGATCACCGGGCGACCGCCGCTGAATTGCTGGAAGGCGGTTTCGACGAGATCGTGCTGGCGACAGGCGTGACGCCGCGTATGCCCGCCATCGAAGGCATCGACCATCCGAAGGTGCTCGGTTATCTCGACGTGCTGAAACACCGCAAGCCGGTGGGACAGCGCGTCGCCATCATCGGCGCCGGCGGCATCGGTTTCGATACGGCGGAATTTTTGGCCCACGACGATACGCACGCGGGTTCGGATACCGAGCGTTTTTATGAAGAATGGGGCATCGACACGAGCCTCGAACAGCGCGGCGGCCTGGCCCGGCCGCACGTGGCGGCGGCGCAGCGCCAGATCTGGCTGTTGCAGCGCAAGGCGTCCAAGGTCGGCGACGGCCTCGGAAAGACGACCGGGTGGATCCACCGGACTTCGCTTAAACGCCGCCGCATCGAAATGGTTGCCGGCGTCAGTTACGAAAAAATCGATGACGAGGGCTTGCATGTCAGCGTTGGCGGCCAGCGGATGGTGCTGGACGTCGATTCGATCATCGTCTGCGCCGGCCAGGAATCGCTACGCGAGCTGCAACAGCCGCTTGAAGCGGCGGGACGCAAGGTGCACCTGATCGGCGGCGCCGATGTCGCCTCGGAACTCGATGCCAAGCGAGCGATCGACCAGGGCGTGCGCCTGGCTGCGGAGGTCTGATAAAACATGCATCCCTCACACTTCGCGCGCATCACATCGCGCAAGCCGGCAGTCGTGTTCATGCCGGGCGGCGCCGAGTTGACCTATGAAGAACTGGAGCGGCGCGCCAACCAGGGCGCGCGGTTGCTGCGGGTACTCGGCGTACGGCGCGGCGATGCGCTGGCGTTTTGCGTCGAGAACAGCCCGGTGTTTCTCGAAATCGCGTGGGCGGCGCAGCGTGCCGGCGCGATATTCACGCCGGTTTCCGTCAAATCGTCGGCCGACGATCTGGCTTATGTGATCGGCGACTGCGGAGCGAAGGTGGCGATCGTCTCGGCCAACTGCGAAGCGGCGGCCGGGATGGCGCGGCTTCGCCCGCCCGGCCTTAAAATCCTGGGCGCGCATGGAGCGCAGGACTGGCCAGCGTGGGAAATCCTGCGCGAGGCGATGCCTTCCGATCCGTTGGTCGATCCGGCGCCCGGCCGGGAAATGATGTATTCGTCGGGCACCACAGGTCGCCCGAAAGGCGTGCGCAAGCCGATGCCGCAGGGCGCCTTCGACGACCCGGACCCGCGCAACGCGATGATGATGAAAACGCAGGGCGTGAACTCGGACACGGTGTTCCTGTGCACATCTCCGCTTTATCACAGCGCGCCGTATCGCAGCATGGCCGGCACGCTGTGCCACGGCGGCACTTGCGTCGTCATGGAACACTTCGATGCGGAGCTGGCGCTGGAATGCATCGACAAATTCCAGTGCACCCACAGCCTGTGGGTGCCGACGATGTTCAACCGCCTGTTGCGGCTGCCGGATGAAGCCAGGGCGCGCCATGATCTTGGGTCGCTGCGCCTTGCGCTGCACGGGGCGGCGTCCTGCCCGGTGCACGTGAAGGAGCGGATGATCGCCTGGTGGGGGCCGGTACTGCTCGAATACTACGCCGGCACCGAAGGCATCGGCGCCTGCATGATCACTTCCGAAGAATGGTTGCGGCACAAGGGTTCGGTCGGGCGCGCGGTCGATGGCGAAATTCATATTCTCGATGATGCGGGCCGGGAAGTGGCGGTGGGAGAAACCGGCATCGTCCATTTTGCCGGCGCCTCTTCCTTCGCCTACTGGAACGATCCGCACAAGACCAGTGCATCGCGCAGCCCGCAGGGATGGTGGACTTATGGCGATATCGGCCACGTCGACAGCGACGGCTACCTGTACTTGACCGACCGCAAGCACTTCATGATCATTTCCGGCGGCGTCAATATCTATCCCCAGGAAATCGAGAATGCGCTGTCCGGCCATGCCGATGTCGCCGATGCCGCTGTCTTTGGCATACCGAACGAGGACCTGGGGGAAGAGGTCAAGGCCGTCGTGCAGTTGACCGATCCGGCCGGCGCCGGGATGCTGATGGCGCAAGAACTGATTGCCTTTTGCCGCAGCAGGCTCGGGCCGGTCAAGTGCCCGAAGTCGGTCGATTTCGTACAAGAGCTGCCGCGCCAGGCGACCGGCAAGCTCTTCAAGCGCGCGTTGCAGGATGCCTACCGGGCGCGATAGGCGCGTCCTGTTCAGCCGAACTTGACGATATTTTGCAGTAAAAGCGCGCCTTTCAATTGCAGCAGCAAGCCGCCTTCGCTGATTTTACCCAGTGCGATGGGGGCGAAGCCGAGCCGCCCGGCGAGATCCGCGACGCTGGCGCCGGCATCCTCGTCGTCAGCCGCTACAAAGACGACCCGGCGGCCGCCGTTTTCGGCGGGGTTTTTTGCCAGCAGCGCGGCGGGCAACTGGTTGAAGGCCTTCACGACCCTGGCGCCGGGCAGCGCCGAGGCCAGCACTGCGGACGATGGGCGTCCTGCCAGTTCTTCCGGCGCGACACCATACGGGTTCATCGCATCGATGACGATTTTCCCATTCCAGTCAATCGCTTCGCGCGCCACGTCCCGGTGCGCCTTGAAGGGAATCGCAAAGATCACGACGTCGGCTTCCAACGCTCGACGCAGCGTTGTTGGCCGGATTTTTTCGCCGAGTTCGTTCGCAATTTCAGCGAGCGTCTCGGGGGCGCGCGTATTGGCGATGGCAACGTCGATGCCGGCGCTGGCGAAGTGGCGCGCCAGGGCGGCGCCGACCTTGCCGGCGCCGATGATAGCGTAAGTCATAATAAATTCCTTGCAGATGAAAGTTTGTTCTGGCCGCCGTCATGGCGGCTGGTGTACTGCATGATGTGCTTTTTAGTTGGATCTGAAAAGATGATATATTGAGATGAGTACCATCTAAATATGGGATATATAAGGGAGATCTATGCTGGACGGCGTGTCGCTCGATCAACTCAGGACCTTCATTGCCGCCGTGGACGAAGGAAGTTTTTCCGCCGCGGCCAGAAAGCTCAATCGCGTGCAATCGGCTGTCAGCAGCTGGATCAGCGGCCTGGAAGAGCAGATAGGCGTGACTCTTTTCGATCGTTCGGGCCGCTATCCCAGGCTCACCGCCGAGGGCGTGCTGCTGCTTGCCGATGCGCGCAACATCGTTGCCGGCGTCGATATCCTGAAGGCGCGCGCCAAGCTCATGTCTTCCGGGCTGGAGCCGGAATTGTCGGTTGTGGTGGACGTGTTCTTTCCCAGCGCGGCGATTGCCGACGTGGCCAGGGATTTCGCCCTGCACTTTCCTTACACGCCATTGCGCTTGTATGTCGAAGGCTTGGGAGCGGCCTACCAGCCGGTGCTGGACCGGCGTTGCAGCCTCGGCATCCTGGGGGCATTGCCGATAGCGTTTCCAACGTTGACAAGCGCGCGCCTGGGCGAGGTAGCGCTCGTGATGGTGGCGTCACGCAGTCATCCGCTGGCGGCCTTCGGTGGAAGCATCCCGAAATCGGAGTTGGCCAGGCATATCCAGCTCGTTCTGACGGACCGCTCGTCATTGATGGCGGGGCAGGATTACGGCGTGATGTCGCCGCAGACCTGGCGCCTGGCCGACCTGTCGGCCAAGCATGCCTTTCTCTTGAAGGGGGTTGGGTGGGGAAGCATGCCGCTGCACATGATCGAGCACGACCTTGCCACCGGCGCACTGCTGGTATTGAATGTTGAAGATATACCTGAAGGCGGCCTGAAACTGCCCATGTCGGCAGTCTATCCCAATGTGGCCCCACCCGGTCCGGCCGGGCAATGGTTTATCGAGCGCCTGAAGCTTTATCCTGGCGGGGCTGTCTAGGCGTATCTCAAATGAGTCTATATGGTGTACCATATGAGCTACGCCATATGTATCGAAGGAGGCTGTGATGGGAGCCGTTCTGAAAACGCCAGTTGCCGGTAAATCTGTTCCGGGAAAAACGGCGGCCAAGTCTGTCTCTGGAAAAAATGCGGCGAAGCGGATCGCGCCTGCCGGGAGCGTCTCGTCGTCCATGGCGCTGGCCGACATCGACTTCGACCACATTTATACCGCTGCGCCTCAAGAGCGGATTGATGTGATTCGCCGCGGCGTTCCGGCAAAACATCTGGGTGTTCTCTCGGTGAAGATGAATATGCCGAAAGAGAGCCTGATGGATTCGCTGGGCTTGTCGCGCGCGACCGTGAGCCGCAAGGTGCGTGAAGACAAGGCATTGTCGCAGGATGAGTCCGAGCGCATTCTCGGCGTCGAGGCGCTGATAGGACAAGTCCGGGCGATGGTCGCCGAATCCGGCGATCCGGCGGGGTTCGATGCCGCCAAGTGGGTTTCCGGCTGGCTCAATTCTCCGCTGCCGGCTCTGGGCGGCAGCACGCCGGCCAGCTACATGGACACGGTCGAAGGCCAAAAGCTGGTTGCGTCGCTGCTCGCGATGAGCCAGAGCGGAGCCTATGCATGAGTGTCGCGCTCTGGCGCATCGCCGTCGAGGCGCCGGCGTATCCCGCCAATGACATAAGCGGGGCAGGGGCAAAGAAATCGGGCGGCAGGTGGAATAGTGTCGGCACCGCGATGGTGTACTGTTCCCAGAACATTGCCTTGGCCACGCTCGAAACCTTAAGCTATCTGCGCACCGGCAGTCTTCCCTACAACCGCTTCCTCGTGCGCATCGATATTCCAGACAAGGTATGGGATGACAGGGCGGTTTCAAGAACCAACTGCAACACTGGATTAATGAACAGCGATGGCT
>JAZJZT010000099.1:0-28164 GCA_040389645.1 Pseudomonadota bacterium
TTCTTTACATGTCAATCAAATTATTCCGGACACTAGTGCGCGCAGGCGGGAACCCATAGCACCTATGCGCTTTCTATATACGGCGCTTGCCAGGATGCGAAGTATGGGTTCCCGCCTTCGCGGCGGTCCGCCGATGCGGAACGACAGTGACTACGCTGTCGTTCCCATACTTTTACTGCAGCGCCACCGGCTCCGTATCTTCCGGAGTAGTAGCCGCGATGGCGTCGATCGCTACCGGTTCGGCATCGTCCGGCGCGACGCCGATCATCGCCAGCACGGCTTTGAAGAAGGCATCGACGGTGACCACCGGCGGCGTCACCACCGGTGGCGTGGTGACGTTGTCGTCATCGTGGTGATGGCCGCCGCAGGCACTGAGCGTCAGCACCACCAGTATCAAGGCAAGTTTTTTCATGATGCGCTCCTTATTGCTGCGGCGAACCGGCCAGCGGCGTTTTCAGGTACGGGAAGCTGGCGTTGAAGAAGCTGTCGTCCAGATAGGCGCCATCGGTAAAGCGGATCGCGCCGGCTGGCGCATCGGCCGGAACGCAGCCCAGGCTCAGCGTGCACAGCTTGCCCATCACGACGCGCAGCGCGACATCGACCACGTCGTCGCCCGGACGGCGGCCGTTCGGGAAGCCTGCGTTGTCGCCATCGATCACACCCAGGCGTTTTTGCGCACCCATCGCCACCGGGGCGATCGACGTGTTCAGGCGCAGCATTTCAGACGGCGTCACCGTGGCCGGCTGGTTCAAGCCCTTGACGCCGGTGAGGAAGGTCGCCACCAGGTCCGCGCGCGGGAAATTGGTCGGGGCTTTGGCGCCGACGCTGCCGAACAGCACTTCAACCAGTGCGGGCAAGGTCGGGTTGGTGACGTAATCGGCGAATTGGGCATCGCCGGTCGGCTTGCTGTGATTGAACTTGTCCTTGTCCTTCAGGCCGATCACGACTTCGTTCACCAACGGCATGCCCAGGCGCGATACCTGGGTCCAGGCGCCGCCTTCCTTCGAAGCGCCGCCGGCCGTGCCGGGAGTCGGATTGAGCAGGCGGCCCTGGCGCATGCTGGCCGTGGTCCAGCCGCCGATCACCGGGTCGCCGCCGGTGGCGGCCGCGGTCAGGCACGATGCCGCCACTTCCATCTCGATCGCGGTCACGTTCTTGCCCGCCAGGTCATCCCTGGCATTCTTTTCGGCGTTGGCCAGGAATTCCACGGCCGGCGCCTTGATGTTGATCAGGTCGAAGGTTTCACCCAGGTTGACGACAAATGGATCCTTGCGCTGGCCGACGAACATGCGCGCCGGCACGGCGCAGCCGGGGATGTTGACACTGTAGACGTGTTTGCCGGCATAGCCCGCGTAATCGGGAATCGCCTTGGCGCCGATATTGTCGATCGGCTTGTCGAAGGTGGTGCCGCCGCCGCTGGCGTTGGTGACGGCAGCGCGGGTGCCGCTGCGGCGGTCGCCGCGCACCACGGTGACACTATAGGTTTCACGCACGTTCAGGCCGGGCGGGTTGACGTCGGCGATGGCGCCGCCGTTGATGACCAGCGGAATCGACACTTTTTTGCCGCCGACGGTGAACTGGGAATCCTTGATGGTATTGGTGAAGCGGAACTGGAACGTCAAGTCTTCCTTGGCGTCGCCGTTGTTGTCGATATGGATCTCGTACAGCGCGTCCGGGTCCATTTCAAAATAGTTCGGCGCCGCGTAACGGTCTTGCAGCGGCACATAGTTCGCGATCAGCGTGATGAACTGGTCTCGTCCCGGCTCGTAACTGCGGAACATGTAGAAGTCGGTTGCGTCGACCTTGGGATTCTTGGTGATGAATGGCGCTTCCCGGTGACTGGATGCAAAAGCTTGCGGCATGCATGCGAGCGCGCAGAGATTGCCGATGAACGCCGCCTGCAGCGCATGTTTGATCAAATTTGACATGTTTCCCCCTGGATCGGTTTCTGGAATGTGGCACTGCCTGAAAAAGACGGTGCATTCCCATATACGCCCGACCAGAAAAAACGGATTCAAAAATTATCAATTGTGTTGAAATCGCAAAACGGCCCCAGCCGGAATAATTTCAATTTAACGCTGCGGCAACCATTCCGTCATGAACCGGCGGCTTCCCTGCCCTGTGCCGGCACCGGCTTGCAATTCGTTTCCGCCTTGTCGCCAGCGCTGCCCGTGCCCGCATTTCGGCACCGTTTTATGCGAGGAGGCGGCATTTCGGCCTGGCGCGCGGAGCGGCTGGCATGGGAATGCGCCATCAGCGCCGCCAGCAGCGTCACGTCGCTGTCCTGCACCGGTGCCGGCTTGCTTTTTTTCGCGGGTTTTTCCTTGATGCTTTCGCTGCGTTTTGCCAGTTTGACCGTTGTGGGCCTGGTGCGCTGCGCATGGGCGGCCTCGCGCGCGGACGCGGGGACGGCTGCTATCTTCGTCGCTTTTTTATGGGCGGGAGGAACTGCGGGCTTTGCGACGGACGCGGGGCTGGATGCGGATGCGTTCAGCATCTCGTGCAGCGTCGGCTCGCGCGCGGGCGGCGCGGCTTCTGCCTTTTCCGCCAGGTTGGCGGCCAGCACGGGCGGCGCAACAGGCACCGGGGAGACGGCCGCCTGCGCCGGGGCGGTGGGTACCGCCACCACCGGCATGGGTAAAATGGCCTTGGATGCGGCCGGCGTCAGCGGCGCCCTTCCCGCCTGCGCCAACAATGCATCGTTTTGACGAGCATCAAACAGCCAGGCCGCCAAC
The DNA here is from genome assembly GCA_040389645.1 of Pseudomonadota bacterium. Classification (GTDB taxonomy): domain Bacteria; phylum Pseudomonadota; class Gammaproteobacteria; order Burkholderiales; family Burkholderiaceae_D; genus Rugamonas. The sequence continues at coordinate 2,736 of JAZJZT010000099.1, forward strand.
CCGGCCGCCACGGCCAGCATACTTGCACCAGCGACACTCCACAGCAGCACCTTTCGGCCTTTTTTACTACCCGGCGCGCGCCGGTCGCGGGCGCCGTCGAGTTCGCTGAGGATGCGGTTGCTGCCGGTATCGGCGCGCCGTTCGGTGGACATCAGGCTGGGCCGGCCGCCACCAGGCGCGCGCGTGTCGTCACGTTGCAAGATTGACTCCTTTTAAATTTTCGCAACTTTACGCGAATCAAGAAAAGTCTGACGCATAGTAGAACGGCAACAGTGCGCGCCCCGGTTCAATCGTGCGCGGCATTGTCAGAACCGTAAGATATACTCAAAGAAATGCTTTTAAGATAATTTATTTCCAGCAACAGCGACGAGGTGCTTGTGGTGTTCATGGTGGTAGCCCTGTACTTCCTGTTGGCGTGCCTTGTCAGTTGGCTGTTGCTGTTCCCGGGCGGACGCGAAATGCTGGTGCGCACCCTGGGCAATGCGGGCGTGCGCTGGCAGCGGCGCATCGGAGACCTGGCGCGCCGGCGCGAGCATGGAACGGCGGCGCTGCGGCGCTCAAGTCACGCGTCGCTGCGCGATGGTGCCGCTTTTCTGCGCCGGCACTGGCTGCTGTGCCTGGGCGGGTTGACCTTGATCTGCGTGCCGCCGCTGGCGGCGCTGCTGGCCAGCGGCAAGCCGTCGCTAAGCGGGTTCGACATGCCGGCGCGGGAAATGAATACGCAGGTCGCCGGGCTGCTGGAAGGAGAACAACTGGTGCCGCCTGCGCCGCTGCCGCCGCTGGCCTTCGCCACGGCGGAATTGCGGCAGGAACGGCCGCTGCTGGTCTCGGCCAGCCGCGACTGGGCCATGCTCGATGCCGTGTTTGCGCAGCGCCTGCTGCTGGCGTTCAAGATCATGAAGGAGCGCCACGGTTACGACATGGCGTTGCTGGAAGGTTACCGCAGTCCCCAGCGCCAGAATGTCCTGGCCGCGATGGGGCCGAGCGTGACGAACGCGGCGGCCTTCCAAAGCTGGCACCAGTATGGCCTGGCCGCCGATTGCGCCTTCCTGCGCGACGGCAAGCTGGTGATTTCTGAAAAAGACCCGTGGGCCATGCGCGGCTACCGGCTGTATGGCGAAGTGGCCGAATCGCTGGGGCTGACCTGGGGCGGGCGCTGGAAGATGATGGATTTCGGCCATGCGGAATTGCGCGTGGCCGGTGTGATGCGACGATAACGGAGGATACGAATGGCTGAAGCATTGATCGAACTGGGTAACACGATATGACGATGCAAACGCTAAAGCAATTGCTGACCTTGCGCACCGCGCTATTGACGCTGGGCTGGATCGCGCTGGCCGCTTTCCTGCTGATCGGGGCGACGCTGCTGCGCCTGCCGCTCGCGCTGGCCTGGGGCATTTTTGTTCTGGCGCTGGCGTGCGGCCTGTTGCGCTGGTTGTGGCGCCGCAAGCGCCACGAACATTCGGCCGGCCAGTTGGGTACGATGCTGGAACAGCAGATGAACAAGTCTTCGCCGAAGGCCGACGCCGCCCAACGCCAGGAAATGGATGCGCTGCGCAAGCGCCTGCTGGACACGATCGGCACCATCAAGAATTCGAAACTGGGGCAATTGTCCGGCAACGCCGCGCTGTACGAACTGCCCTGGTATATGGTGATCGGCAATCCGGCGGCCGGCAAGAGCACGGCGATCGCCAGCTCCGGCCTGCAATTCCCGTTCGCCGACAGTAAAATCGTGCAAGGCGTGGGCGGCACCCGCAACTGCGACTGGTTTTTTACGACCGATGGCATCCTGCTCGACACCGCCGGCCGCTACTCGGTCGCCGATGAAGACCGCGCCGAGTGGTTCGGTTTCCTCGACCTGCTGAAAAAATACCGGAAAAAGGCGCCGATCAATGGCGTCATCATCGCCGTCAGCATCGCCGAATTGACCGGCAACCGTCCCGAATTCGCGATCAATCTCGCGAAAAACCTGCGCCAGCGCGTGCAGGAATTGACGGAACGCCTGGCCGTGCACGCGCCGGTGTATGTCCTGTTTACGAAGGCCGACCTGATCACCGGCTTCAACGAATTCTTCCACGACAGCGAACTCGGTGAGCGCGACCGCGTCTGGGGTGCGACGCTGCCCTACGACCGCAATACCAGCGGCACGCAGGTGCTCGACCAGTTCGACACCCGCTTCGATGAACTGTATGACGGCTTGAAGGACATGAGCCAGGCCAACATGGCGCTGCAATGGCGCGAGCGCATGCCGCCCGGCGTATTTACATTCCCGCTCGAATTCGCCTCGGTCAAGGCGCCGCTACGCACGTTCATTGCGACGCTGTTCGAAGAAAACCCGTTTCAGTTCAAGCCCGTGTTTCGCGGCTTTTATTTCACCAGCGCGCTACAGGAAGGGGAAGCCGTTTCCGCCTCGTCGCAGCGCGTGGCGCGCCGGTTCGATCTCAAGCTCGAACCGGCCCAGCACCAGGAAGGCCACCAGCAGCAGGGTTATTTTCTCCTTAAACTGTTCCGCCAGGTGATCTTCGCCGACAAGGAGCTGGTTGCGCAATACGCCAGCCCGGCCCGCACGCGGCTGCGCTATGCCGCGTTCTTCGCCGCCACCGCCTTCGTCGGCCTGTCGCTGGCCGGCTGGAGCTGGTCCTACATGAGCAACCGTCAACTGGTCGCCAACGTCGAGGCGGACCTGGAACACGCGGTGCGCCTGCAGGATAAACGGCTCGACCTGCAATCGCGCTTCGCCGCGCTGGAAGTGCTGCAAGACCGCATCGAGCAACTGGAACGCTACCGCGACAGCCGCCCGCTGGCGCTCAGCCTGGGCCTGTACCAGGGCCAGGTATTGGAGCGCAAGCTGCGCGAGGAATATTTTAATGGCGTGCGCGAAGTGATGTTGAAACCGGTCGGCCAGTCGCTCGAAGCGTTCCTGGCTGAAGTCAACAACGCCACGACCCAGTTGCAGCCGGCGGCGCGTCCGGCCAGCGCTTCGCCCGCAGCCGCGCCACCGGCAAGCCCGGCGCCAGCCGCTGCGGCGACCGGCGCCGCAATTGCCGTCGCTGTTCCTGCCGCCGCACCCGCCACGGCGGTCGCAAGCACGGGCGCCACGCAACAATTCAAGGATGCGTCGCCGGCCGACGCCGAGGATGGCTACAACGCCCTGAAAACTTACCTGATGCTGGGCGACCGTTCGCGCGCCGAAGCGGCGCACCTGAGCGACCAGTTGACCCGCTTCTGGCGCGGCTGGCTCGATGCCAACCGCGGCGCGATGCCGCGCGAGCAGATGATACGCAGCGCCGAACGCATGATCTCGTTCTACCTGGCGCAGGTCAACGACACGTCGTGGCCGCGCATCGACAACAAGCTGGCGCTGGTCGACCAGACCCGCGACAAGCTGCGTAGCGTGGTGCGCGGCATGCCGGCGCGCGAACGCGTGTATGCCGACGTCAAGGCGCGCGCGGCGACGCGTTACGCCTCGATGACGGTGGCGCGCATCGTAGGAGAACAGGACAAGGAACTGCTGTTGGGCAGTTACGCAATCCCCGGCAGTTTTACGCGCGAAGCCTGGGAAGGTTTTGTGCAGGATGCCTTCCGCGACGCCGCCAACCGCGAACTGCAAAGCGCCGACTGGGTCCTTAAAACGGCGTCGAAGGATGACCTGACACTGGAAGGCAGCCCGGAGCAGATCCAGAAATCGCTGCTGGAACTGTATAAAAACGATTACGCGAAAGAGTGGCAAAAGTTCGTGCAGGGCGTGACGATCCGCGACCTGAACAGCCTGGAAGGCGCGGCCGCCGCGATGAACCGGCTCGGCGATCCGCAACTGTCGCCGCTCAATAAACTGATCACCACGGTCTACCAGCAGACGTCGTGGGACAACCCGTCGCTGCTCAACGCCGGCATGCAGCGCGCGCAGAGCGGCGTCACGGGATGGTTCCGCGAAACCATCCTGCGCCAGCAGCCGGCGCAATTGAACGTCAACCTGGGCGCCGTGCCGACGCTGCAAAACGCGGCGCTGCCGCTCGGCCCCGTCGGCCGCGAATTTGCCGGCGTGGCGCGGCTGGTGGTGGCCAGGGACAAGGATGCGTCGCTGATGCAGGGCTACATGGAGCAATTGGCGAAACTGCGCGCACGTTTCAATCAGATCCGCAACCAGGGCGATCCTGGTCCCGGCGCCAAGCAGTTGATGCAACAGACGCTCGACGGCACCGGCTCCGAACTGGCCGACGCGCTGCGCTACGTCGACGAACAGATGTTGAGCGGCATGAGCGACACGCAGAAACAGGCGCTGCGCCCGATCCTGGTGCGCCCGCTGATGCAGACCTTCGCCGTGATCGTGAAACCGGCCGAAATCGAGATCAACAAGGTCTGGGCCGCGCAGGTGCTGGAACCGTTCCGCCAGGGGCTGGCCATGAAATATCCGTTCGCGGCCGAATCGCGCGCCGAGGCGAGCAACGCGGAAATCGGTCAAGTCTTCGGACCGGACGGCGCCATCGCCAAATTCTTCAACACCACCATCGGCCCGCTCGTGGTGCGGCGCGGCGACGCGCTCAGCGCCAAGACCTGGGCGAATCAGGGCATCAGCCTGGCGCCGTCGGTCGCCGCCAGCTTCCCCGGCTGGATCGCTCCACTGAATGCCGGCGGCGTCGCCAACGCGGCCGCGTCCAGCGGCGGCGAAGCGCAGACCCGGTTCGATTTGCAGGCGATCGGCGCCAGCGGCGCCGGCGAATTCACGATCGAGATCGACGGCCAGGCATTGCGCTGGCGCGGCCAGCCGCAACCGTGGGTGCACATGGCCTGGCCCAATCCGCAGGGCGTGCCCGGCGCGCGCATCACCGCGATCACGCCGGAAGGCCGCTCGGTCGTGCTGCTCAACGAGACCGGCCATTTCGGCCTGCGCAAGATGATCGACAGCGCGGAACGCAAACGTAAGGATGGCGGCGTGTTCGAATTGAGCTGGAATAATTCGGGCGTGACCGTCACCGCCAACCTTAAAATTGTGCCGGCTGCCCCTCAGGCGCCTGCCGCCGCGCAAACGGGACAGGGTTTCAAGCGCCTGCGCCTGCCGGACGCCGTCGTCACGCCGGCCGCCGCCAGCGTGGCCGCGCTGTCCTCCACCGGAGCGCAGCAATGAGCCGCGGCGTGACGCCGACGGCGATCGGATATTTCGGCAAGATCCCGAGCCGCGCCGATTTCGTCAAGGGCAGCGACAACCCCGCGCTGATCAAGGTATTGGACGACTGGCTGGCACAGGCGATGGATTTGTTGAGCGCGGATGCGCGCTGGAAGCTGCATTACGATGCGCTGGCGCCGCTGCATTTTGCCTTCGTCGGCCCGCGCCGGCGCCACGCGATCGCCGGCCACATCGTCGCCAGCAGCGACCAGTCCAGCCGGCGCTTCCCGTTCCTGATGATGAGCAGCATGGAAGTGCCGGAACCGGCCGGCTTCGTGCCGAACGCGCCGCTGGTGCTGACGCGCCTGTGGACCCGTCTCGCCGCCGTGAGCAGCGGCGTGCTCCAGGCGGCCGAACCGGCGGCCGCCTTGCAGGCCGCCGCCGGCCAGGTGATCGAACTCGATCTGCGCGCCAGCGCGTACGACGCCGGCTTCAGCGATTTTCTCGAATTGCAGACGGTCGGCGCGCTCGACGTGCTGCTGGCGCAGGCCGGCTTTACCGGCACCGTGCGCCAGTTGCTGCTGGCGCTGGGCATGCTGTTGCAACCGGTGCTGGCCAGCAGTTCCAGCCGGCTCGAAAAAAGCCTGTTGCTGCCGCTGCCGGAAGACCCGGTCTACCGCCACCTGGTGGCGGCTTACTGGATGCACGTCATCACGCCGTTTCTGGCGCGCGCCGATTTCGAACTGGCGCTGTTCGTCACGCGCCAGGAGCAGCGCCCGGTGCTGGCGCTCGGCTTCAGCGGCGCCTCGGCCTATACCTTGCAGGCGCTGATGGACCCGCACATCGGCCTCGAACACCACATCACCTTCGACCGTCTCGACTGGGTCGAGGAACAGGTCGACGCCGATTACGCGAGTAAAAAGGCATCGACTTACCTGTCGCAAGGCGACCTGTCACTCAAATCCGCGCTCGAAGCACTGCACGCGGCCTATATCGGAACCTGAACATGCGCCCTATCGCCGCACTCATATTACTGGCCGCCGCCGCGGCCCATGCCCAGACGCCGGCACCGGCCGCGCCGCAGCCGGGCCAGGTGTTCGTCAGTGGCACCGTGGCCGACGAAGCCAGCAAGGCCAGCCTGCTGGCCCGACTGCGCGAACTGTACGGCGCCGACAAGGTGGTCGACCAGGTCGCCGTCGGCCAGGTCACCACGCCGGCCAACTGGAACACCCACGTGCAAAAGCTGATCAACCCGGACTTGAAGCAGATCAGCCGCGGCCAGCTGAAAATCGACGGCAGCAACGTCACGCTGCATGGCGAAGTCGCCAGCGAAGCGGTGCGCCAGAAACTGGCCAGCAGCGTCGCGCTGAACCTGAATCCCACCTACAGCATCAACAACGGATTGCGCGTGTCCGCCTCCGACCAGGGCGTGCTCGATAGCGCGCTGGCCAACCGCATCGTCGAATTCGAAAGCGGCAAGGCGACGCTGGCGCCGACCGGGCGTGCGATCCTCGACGAGATGACGGCCGCGCTGCGCAAGCTGAAGGACCGCAAGGTCGACATCATCGGCCATACCGACAGCGTCGGCCTGCGCGCGACCAATCAGGGATTGAGCCAGGCGCGCGCCGAAACCGTCAAGGCTTACTTGGCGAGCCACGGCATCAACGGCGATTTGTTGACTGCCTCCGGCCTGGGGCCGGACCGGCCCGTCGCCAGCAACGACACCAGCGAAGGACGCGCGCGCAACCGCCGCATCGAATTCCGCATGGCGCAGTAAGCGCCCATCCAAGGATCAACTCATGTTTTCAGCCGAACATTTATTAAACCCTGTCAGCGCCGCACAGCCCGGCGGCGACGATTTGTCGTTTTCGCCCGAACTCGACGCCATCGCGCAGGCGCGCAAATTCGACGACCCGTCTCTCGAACAGGGTGAATGGGTCACCGACCTGAAGGAAGCCGACTGGGCTTTCGTCGTGCAGCGCTGCGCGGCGCTGCTGGAACAGCGCAGCAAGGATTTACGGTTGGCCGTCTGGCTGACGGAAGCGGCCGCGAAACAGTACCACTTGCGAGGACTGGCCGAGGGCTATCTCGTGCTGGCCGGCCTGTTTGAAAAATTCTGGGACCAGGGGCTGTATCCGGAAGCGGACGACGACCAGGAACAGCGCATCGGCAACCTGGGCTGGATACTGGCGCGCACGCCAGCGCTGCTGCGCGACATGCCGCTGACCGGAGGACACGGCCGCTCCTATTCGTCGGTCGATTTCGACGCGGCCCGCAAGCAGGCAAATAATGGCAACGCGCCGCCCGGCCAGCCGAAACTGGCCGAACTGGAAGCGGCCCGGCGCGACAGTTCATCCCAATTCCTGGACGCCTTCGCGGCCGACGCCGCCGACTGCATGGCGGCGCTGCGCCAGCTGGAACAGGCCGCCGATGCCAGGCTGGGACAAGACAGCCCCGGCTTTTCGGCCGCGCGCGAGGCGTTGCAGGCGATGCTGCGCATGGTGCCGGCCAGGGTGGTGGAAAATGCCGCCCCGGAGCAGGCGCCAGGTTTGCCCGCAGCCGATGGCGCGGCACAGGCGCCGCTGCCGGCCGGGCCGCGCGGCGTACCGCAAAGCCGCACGCAAGCGATCGAGCAACTGCGCTCGGTGGCGCAATTTTTCCGCCGCACCGAGCCGCACAGCCCCGTCTCGTATTTCGCCGACAAAGCCGCCAACGCCGCCGAACAGGACTTGCACAGCTGGCTGCGCTCGGTGGTCAAGGACCATGCATCGATGGCGCATATCGAGGAATTGCTGGGAGTGAAGGCGCCGCCGGCCGAGTAAACGCGGTGCACGGTTAGATAACCGCGGCGCCCGGTCGAACCGGCATCGAATATTAATGCCGTTAAGTTAGCGCCAAATTTTGTCATTCCCGCGCAGGCGGGAATCCCATTTTTTTTGCACCGTTTGCGACTCTAAATGGGATTCCCGCCTGCGCGGGAATGACAAATTTACGGTCTGTGGTGTTAACTTGACGGCATTGGTATCAGACGTCGATGCCTGGAGCCATACCGACATTAATGCCATATTGACAATTGGCATCTTTCGCGAGCATAGTGGGAAATGGTGCATGGCACGCGCGTCCTTGCCGGACGCTCTGACTCCCTATCTCTTTGAAAGGAATCACGTATGGCTGCATATCACGACAGGCCGCTCGATGAAGTCTGCAGGCGCGGACAGGGCGGCGTCAGTCCCTATCTGTCTTATAGTCCCGAAACGCGGTTTTTCCCTGGTGGCCGGGCCGCCTTGCGCACCATGGGCGACGGCAAGCGCATTGTCGACGTCGAGACTTGCGAGCAGCTTTTATCGGCGCTCGCTTCGCTGAACCTGGCGTCGGCCGCCGCCGTGCGCAAGGCGAATTCGATCACGATCGGCGCATTTCGCGACTACACCGACATGGCGCGGCTGAACTTCATCAACGAGCTGTGGGACGAGATTGCGACTCCCTATTATTTCGATACGCCCGCTTCGCACATGTACACGCCGCCGAACCGCGCCCCGGCAGGGTCCGAAGCGCTGCCGAGCAGCTGGTGCCCGACACCGCAAAACCGGACGACGTACCACATGCGCACCGCCGGCACCGGCCGTCCGGACCCGTGGATGAGCCTTTCGGTAGGCTTCCGCGTGGACGGTATGAAGGACGAGTCGGCGATACGGGTGCGCGCCCACGGCATGACGCAGCAAAGCCTGAACACGGCATTCATGCGCAACACGCGCGGGCTGGTGCTCGAAGGCACGACGGCCGCCAACAAGGAACGGCCCCGTTTTTGGACCGGCAATAACGATATCTGGAATGAAACGGCCGTTTGCGTCAGCCGCAATTTCTTCGGCGGCACGGCGTTTCCCGAGCGCGAGACCTATAACGAGCAGAACGGCTTCGCCCTGCTGTGGGCGGTCGATTGCCGTGGCCTGGTCGGTTTCGACACCGAAGCTGTGCAATTGCAACTGCCCGGCGCAAGACATTGGCGCCCCGGCGAAAAGGCGTTCCAGGAAATCCGGCCGGACCGGCTGCTCGGCTGCGTCAAGATCCGCAAGATGGGCGCGCCGGCGACCGGCGGCTGGACCTTCTATATCGACGAAGAAGCCGCCTGGGAACTGTCCCCCAACAAGTCGGTCGACCAGATCGATTACATCAAGGCCGAACTCGACGCCTGGCGCGGCTGCCACCACATCCGGCCCGCCTTCGACTTCGCGGCCTAGCCGTAGAATTGTCTAATGCCGTTGTCATTCCCGCGCAGGCGGGAATCCCATTTTAGAGTCGCAAACGGCGCAAAAAGATGGGATTCCCGCCTGCGCGGGAATGACAATTCTACGGCCGGTGGCTTAACTTAACGGCATTAGGGTCTGACCCCAGATTTTGCCGCTGGTTTTCGGCGGCGTCCCGGCAATACGTGAAGAACCATTTTTTACGCTATTCGAGACCAACCAGCGCCGGTTTTAACGCTACCGAACCATATATTCGAACTGCCCCTGCGCATCGGCGCCGACGCTGATCCGGGCGATCGCCGCGCCTTCGGCCATCCGCCCCAGCACCGCCTCGGCGATCTCTGGCAGCAGCGTGCCGTTCAGGATATGGTCCACGTTGCGCGCACCGGAATCGACCTCGGTGCAGCGCGCCAGCACCGCTTCCACCAGCGCCTCGTCGTAGCTGAATTCCGCCTTGTGGTTGACCGCGATGCGCTGCCCTATTTTCCGCAGTTTCAGTTCGATGATCGTGGCCAGCACGTCGTCGCCGATCGGGTAGAACGGGATCACCTTCAGCCGGCCGAGGAAGGCTGGCTTGAACTGTTTCATCAACTGCGGCCGCACCAATTCCTCCAGCGCCTGCGGCGCCGGCATCTCTTCTTCCGGCTTGTTCAGGCAATCCTGCATCAAGACCGCCGACGCGACGTTCGAGGTCAGGATGATGATGGTATTTCTGAAATCGATCTCTCGTCCTTCGGCATCGTCCATCACGCCCTTGTCGAACACCTGGAAGAACAGTTCGAGCACGTCCGGGTGCGCCTTTTCGACTTCATCGAGCAGCACCACGCTGTACGGATTGCGCCGTACCGCTTCCGTCAGCACGCCGCCTTCGCCATAGCCGACATAGCCCGGCGGCGAGCCTTTCAGGCCGGAGACGCTGTGCGCTTCCTGGTATTCGCTCATGTTGATGGTGATGAGTTTGCGCTCGCCACCATACAACGCGTCAGCCAGCGCCAGCGCCGTTTCCGTCTTGCCGACGCCGGACGGGCCGACGAACAGGAACACGCCTTTCGGCTTGTCCGGGTCGTCCAGGTTGGCGCGCGAAGTGCGCACGCGCTGCGCCACCGCTTCGATCGCGTGGCCCTGCCCGATCACACGCTCTTCCAGCATGTCCTTCAATTTTAAGACCGTCTTGATGTCGTCGCTGACCATCTTGCCAAGCGGGATGCCGGTCCAGCCGGCGACGATTTCCGCCACCACCTGGCCATCGACCTGCACCGGCACCATCGGCGCTTCTCCCTGCAAGGTTTTCAAGTCCGCCACCAGTGCCTGCAAGTCCCTGCCCTGGCTGGCGTCCGCGGAAGCGCCGGCTTCTTGCACCAGCCGGGCTGCCTGGATTTGCTCCACCAATGCCTTTTCCTGTTCCCAGCGCGCCGCCAGCTCGGCATGCCGGCGCGCTGCCTCGGCGCGATCTTCGTTCAGCAAGTCCACGCGCGCACTGTGGCCGCCGCCGCCGGCATTCTGTTCACGCTCCAGCGACGCCACTTCCGCGTCGATGCGTTCGATCTTGCGCGCCAACTGTTCCATCAATGCGGGTGTCGCGTTCTGACCCAGCGCGACCTTGGCGCAGGCGGTATCGAGCACGCTGATGGCCTTGTCCGGCAACTGGCGGCCGGTGATGTAGCGGTGAGAAAGGCGTACCGCTTCGGTGATCGCTTCGTCGTAGACGCGCACATTAAAATGTTTTTCCATCAGCGGCGCCATGCCGCGCAGCATGGCGCAAGCCAGTTCCTCGCTCGGCTCTTCCACCTTGACGACCTGGAAGCGGCGCGCCAGTGCCGCATCCTTCTCGAAATATTTTTTGTATTCGCTCCAGGTGGTGGCCGCGATGGTGCGCAGTTCGCCGCGCGCCAGCGCCGGTTTCAGCAGGTTCGCCGCGTCGTTCTGGCCGGCCTGGCCGCCGGCGCCGATCATCGTGTGGGCTTCGTCGATGAACAGGATGATCGCGTGCGGGCTTTTGCGCACTTCGTCGATGACGTTTTTCAGACGGTTTTCGAATTCCCCCTTGACGCTGGCCCCGGCCTGCAGCAACCCCATGTCCAAGGTATGGATGTGCACTCCCTTCAGCACGTCCGGCACATCGTCCTGCGCGATGCGCAGCGCGAGGCCTTCGACGACGGCGGTCTTGCCGACGCCAGCTTCACCGGTGAGAATCGGATTGTTCTGGCGGCGCCGCATCAGGATATCGATCGCCAGGCGGATTTCCTGGTCACGCCCGATGACCGGATCGACCTTGCCGTCGCGCGCGCGCTGCGTCAGGTTAGTGGTGAACTGGTCCAGCGCCGGCGTGCGCGAGGCTGCGCCGGCGGCCATTTCGCCGACCGGGTCGCCGCCTTCTTCGCCCACCAGCGTATCGTCGGCGATCGCCACCGCTTCCTGTGAGCCGAGGGTGGCGCCGTCCAGGTTGTGCTTGAGCTGTTCCACGCTGAATTTTGCGAACAGGCGCGAGCTGCGCTGCGCCAGTTGCGCCAGTTCGGCGTCGGTCAGCAAGGCTTGCAGCAGATGCGCGCTGCGGATCTGCGCCTGGCGGCCGGCGTGCAAATCCAGAGAGGCGATCAGCCAGGCGTTTTCCAGCAGTTTGGGCAGACGCGCCGAAAATACCGGGGTGCGGGTATTGCCGTTTTTAAGGCGGCTCAACTCGGCCTGCAAGTCCGCTTCCAGCATGGCCGGACTGATGCCGCACTGGCGCGCGAGGATGACAAGATCGCTGCGCGGCTGTTCCAGCAGCGCCAGGAACAGGTGTTCGATATCGACCTCGAACTGGCCGAGTGACACGCAGATCCCGGCGGCACGCGTGGCGGCCAGCCGGCAGGTGTCGTTCAGTTTACCGATCAGCGTTTTCAGGTTGATGCTCATGGGGTGGTCCTGTTTTATTTAGAGAGTATTAAAAAACCACTGTCGCTAAGTTGGCGCCAAATTTGTCATTCCCGCGAAAGCGGGAATCCCATTTCGCGTCCCGAACGGCGCAAAAAAATGGGATTCCCGCCTGCGCGGGAATGACAGCTCCACGGTTTGTGGCATTAATTAAACGGCATCAACGACAGGGTGCGGCATATCGGTGACCAAGCATTCAGACTGCATCTAAAGCGTGTGGATTTCATAGCGCACATCATCCCGGTCCCCCGTCTGCCCGCCAGTCAGCACAAAGCTGTCCCAGCCCAGGCGACCACCGCTGCGATCCTGGTCCAGCCGTATACCTTGTACATCGGGACCTCGCAGCACCAGTTGCACTTCGTATTCGAGCGACAGCCCTGTAAACATCGTCAGCATGCTTTCCAGCGCGCGCGCGGCGCTGCCGCCGGGCAGAAACGTGTCAAAAACGGCGCGCGCCAACGGACCGATGACGAGCCGCATGCGCAAGTCGCGCTGCCAGACGCGCGCCCCGGCCATAGCGCCGCCGCCCAGCACCGCATTGCTGCCACCGAGTACGCTCTGCTGCGCCAGCGGCACCTCGTACCAGCAGCCTATGAATTGCGTCACCCGCACCGTCTGGCCAAAATATTCGGACAGCACGCGCGCCAGTTGCGACGCCGATGCCGGCCGGTGCCGGATCGCGCCGGCGAAATAGCCGAGCGATTCATCGAGCACGCCGTCGCCCGGCCCCGTCAGGCGGCGCCGCAGCGATTCGTTACCCAGGCCGGCCAGCGACAGCAACAGCGGCAAAAAACCATCCTTGCCGTCGACCTGGTATTTCAGCTCCAGCCGGTACTTGCGCCACGCTTCATAAAACAGCGCCAGCGCGCGGTTCGAAAAAGTGTCGAGGAAGGCGCGCGGCCCTTCATCGCGCTGATACAGCGTGTGCGCGGCGATGCGCTCGGTATAGTGCGCCGGCAGCGTGCCGCTGGTGCCGAGAAAACCCATGAAGGCCGGCGTGATGCGTACGTATTTCAATTTCGCCGCCTGCAGCGCCTCGCCCAGCGCGCGCGCGTCGAGCGCCAGGCCGCGCGGCTCCGGCTGCAAGGCTTCCAGTTGGCTGGCCGGGAAAGCGAGCGACGTGGAATTCTGAAAGCGCAGGTAATTGGCGACCGCGCCTTCCTGCGGCACGCCCCGGCGCCTGAGCCACAGTTCCAGCATGCGCACCGCCTGAAAATACTCGAAGCGGTACGGCTCGGCGAACAGGCGTTCGATTACAGCAGGCTCAAATCGCCGCTTCGTGGCTGGCATCGCAACAGTTCCTCTCCATTTTTATGGGATACGACGACCAACTGCGTAAAACTGTTGGCGTGCACGTACAGGCCGAGGAAGCGCTCGATCACGTGGGCAAAGGCGTGGATGCCGCTGCCGACGAAGGCCTCCTCGTCGATGGTCAAGCGCACCTCGACGCCGCGCACCAGGCAGGCGAACGGGTTGCCGGGCAACCAGGTGTTGGCCGCCTTGTGCGCAATCCCGAGCACGCCGCCGATCTGGCGCTGCGTGGCCGGGGAACGCGGCAAGTCATATAAAGTCAGCATTTCGCGGAAGGCATCCAGGCCATCCTCGTCCAGCGACAGGTGGTTCAGCGACAGGTGCGAGATCAATCGCCAGTGCGCGCCGCGCCCGCGCTCGAAACGGTGCGACGCGGTCGGCTTGCGCAACATCGCCACCGCACGCAGGCTGGAACCACCGTCCAGGAACAGGTCGCCCTCGGCCAAGCCATAGGTCAGCATCGACGGCAGGTCGCGGTTGGTGCAAGTCAGTTCCAGGCTCAGAGTGTCGGTTTCGATGTCCGCCGGGTCGAAGTCGATATCGACGATGGTGATCTCGGTTTCATGGCCCGGGCTTTTTTCGGCGACCGTCTCGTTGCGCCGCGCCACCCAGTAATGGCCATTCTTTTCCGGCTGCTGGCCGTGCCGCAGCGAGTAAAAGGGGCGGAATTCGATCACCGATTCGCCCTGCGGCGTCTGCCGCACCAGTTGCACCGATTCGATCGCCTGGATTTCGTAGGCATAGGCGCGGCGGCCGTCGGCCAGCACCGGGTAGCTGGCGGAAGTGTGCGTCATGCGGATCGGTTCTCCGGGCCGGCGGAACAGGTTCACCACCGGTGTGCAGCCGAGCAGCACGTTATTCGTCGACAGCGTGCCGAGCATGCGCGCGGCGTTGGAGTCGGTGCGCAGGCCGGACAGGGCCAGGTGCAGCGTCACCGAGCGGCAACCGGTCGGCAAGACCGCGGCCAGCGCCGGCATGTCGATATCGAAGAAATTGAATTTTTCGGGAAAACAGAAGTATTCGGTCAGCAGGCGATAGGCCGCGTGCGAGCGCGCCGGAAAATCGATCAGCGCTTCGTCTTCTCCATAACCGGCCGGAGAAACGGGCGTTTGCGGCAAGGCGCGCCAGCGGCCGTCGCCGTCCGCTTCCGCATAGGCGGCGACGGTGCGCATGAACAGCGCGTCGCGCAAGGCCGCGCAGAACGACGGCTCGCCATCGATGAACACGCGCAGTTTACCAATGCCCAGTTGCAGCACGCCGTTCTGCGCGCCGGTGGCGTTCAGCGTGATGCTGATGCTGGAGGTGGCGGCCGGCGGCGCGCGCAGCGCTTCGGGCGGACTGATGATCGGATAAAACGCGGCACGCGTCAGCGCCAGCGGCGCCACCGTCACCGGGTACGAGGTGCGGAAGGTGCAGACCGCGCCGCGCACCTGGCGGCTGGTCAACTGCGTGCCGCGCGCGATTTCCGTGGCGCTGCTCAATTGAGACGCCGTCTCGCTGAAATCCATGCGCGCGATCGAACAGGAAGGAAATGGCCGAAGGTAATGCGGGTACATGACCTCGAACATCGCCTCGGTGAATTCGGGGTAATCGTCGTCGAGGCGCTTGGCGACGCGCGAATTGAGCAGCGCGAACGATTCGATCATGCGTTCGATGTGCGGATCTTCGCACACCTCTCCGCCGATCAGCAGGCGCCCGGCGATCTTCGGGTAACGCTCGGCGAATTCGCGCGCATAGCGGCGCAGGAAGCCGAGCTCCCTTTCGTAATACGGTAACAACTGTTCCAAGGTCAGGCTCCCGGCTGCGCCGCGCGGCGCGCCTTGCTGATGGTGTAATGCAGGCTGGAAGGCTGCAGCACCGCGTCGAAATTGACCGGTTCCTGCGCCGTGCTGACGACGAGCAGCGCGGCGATGGCGAAATTGAGCCGGTTGATGGCACCTTCTCGCACTTCGAGCGAGGCTTGCACTTCGCGCAGGCGCGGCTCGTGGCGCTGGATCGCGCGTTCCAGCGAGCGGCAGATGAAGGCGCGGTCGTCCGTGCTCGACAGGGATAAGCCGGCGAAGTCGTTCAGACCGTAGCTGGCGATCGAACCGGCGGATTCCGGAAAGCGCTCCAGCAACTCCTCGCGCAGCACGCTGCGCGTGTTGAGCAGCGCTTCCAGATCGCGCGCGACGGCGTCCTTGACTTCCTCGATCGTGAGCCGCACCACAGTGCCGCTGGCGGCACCGGGCGCGGACTCGTCGAGCAGACGGTCGAACAGGCCGGGAATATATCCCTTCACCGGCACGGCGTTCCGTTAGCTGTCATGCCGGTACTCAGGCGGTCTTGTTGGCCGACAGGTCCCAGCCGCCGGACGTGTTGCCGCCGGAGCCGCCGCCGACTTTTTGCTGCGTGTATTTCCACTTGACCTTCGAATATTTCAAGGCTACGTTCTCGGCCAGGATGTCGCCCTGGTTGACCGACGGCGCGACGCTGCCGATCAAGACGTTTTCCAGCTCGATTTCAAAATACTTGATGCGTTCGCCCTGGCCGTCGGCGCGCAGGAATTCCAGCTTCGCTTTCGGGATGGTTTTGCCGGACGAGCAATTCTGCAGCAGCAGCGGCGTGGCCAGATCGGCCAGTTTCGAGATGACGATATCCTTGTGCTCGGTGCGTTCGGCGGTGTGGCCGCCACCGGTCGACGCGGTGGCCGATTTCGGTTGCAAGACCTCGAATTGCACGGACTTGCACTCGATCCAATCCTTGTGGGCGTTGTCGGTGGATTCGCCTTTGATGCCGTCGATTTGCAGATATACGTCGATTGCCATGGTATGCCTTTCAGTGATTTATAACAGGGAGGGTCAAGCTTTGGTCGAGGGGGGAAGCTCCGCGACCAGTCGGAGTGAAACGGAAAGTTCGTCAAGCTGGAAGTGCGGGCGCAGGAACGACACGGCGCGGTAGACACCAGGCCGGCCCGGCACTTCCGACACCTGCACCGACGCTTCGCGCAACGGGAATTGCGCCTTCTGTTCCTGCGTCGCGTTATCGTCGAGCAGGACATATTGCGTCAGCCAGCGGTTCAGGAAATCCTCGACGTTCGACGCGGCGGCAAAGCTGCCGATCTTGTCGCGCATCATGGCCTTCATGTAATGCGCGATGCGCGACACGGCGAAGATGTATTGCAACTGCGCCGACAGCACGGCGTTCGCATTGGCCGCGTCGGTATTGTATTTTTTGGCCTTCTGCGCCGACTGCGCGCCGAAGAAGGCGGCGTAATCCGTATTCTTGCAGTGGACCAGCGAGATAAAACCAAGGTCGCTCAATTCCTTCTCTCTGCGGTCGGTGATCGCGATCTCGGTCGGGCACTTCAGCGCCACCTCCCCCTCGTCGGTCTTGAAAGTGTGGGTCGGCAGGTCTTCGACCAGGCCGCCGCCTTCGACGCCGCGGATCGCCGCGCACCAGCCGAAATCCTCGAAGGCCGACGTCAGCTTGGTGCCGAACGCGTAGGCTGCGTTACACCACAGGTATTTATGGTGGTCGGTGCCGTCGACATCCTCGACAAAATTAAAACCTTCGGTGGTGGCGCCGTCGGCCGGGTTGAATGGCAACCGGCCGAGAAAACGCGGCAAGGTCAGGCCGACATAGCGCGAGTCTTCCGATTCGCGGAACGATTTCCACTTCGTGTATTCGACCGTATCGAACACTTTAGAGAGATCTCGCGGGCGACCCAGGTCGCTATAGCTTTCCAGCCCGAACAGCTCGGGCGACGCCGCGCCGATGAAGGGCGCGTGCGCGGCGGCGGCCACGTGCGACATCTGCTCGATAAAATACATGTCTTCCGGCTGGCGCGTGATTTCGTAATCGCCCAGCAGCGCGCCGAACGGGGCGCCGCCGAAGGTGCCGAATTCTTCCTCATACACCTTCTTGAACATCGTGCTCTGGTCGAATTCCAGCGCGCTCTGGAAATCCTTGACCAGTTCCTTCCTGGTCGCGTTGAGCATCTTGATCTTCATGTTCTGGCCGGTGGCGCTGTTTTTGACCAGGTAATGCAGGCCGGTCCAGCTGCTTTCCAGCTTCTGGAATTCGGGCGCATGCATCACGGCCGACAGTTGCGCCGAGATCAGGCGGTCCAGTTCCGCCACGCGGGCATCGATGGTCGCGGCCAGGTTGTCGGACACGACGACCGTGCCTTCCATGACCTGCTGCACCAGTTCGGAAATCAAGTCTTTTGCGCGCGCGTGTTCGACGCTGGACTTGGCGACCTTGCTCTGCTCGACGATCTGGTCGAGCAAGGCCATTTCCTGGAAGGCGCTGGCGCCGGACTGGGGATTCAATTGGGCGGACATGGTCACTCCTTGCTGTCTTGCTTGTCGCGGCTCAGTTCAGCCAGTTTTTCGGTGTTGCTCAGAACATCGTTGAGGATGTCTTCCAGCTTGTCGTTGCCGGCCAGCTTGTTGCGCAGATCCGCCAGCTTGGTGCGCGCTTCGAGCAGCTTGCGCAACGGCTCGACCTGTTTGACGACCGACTCCGGCCGGAAATCTTCCATCGAACGGAATTTCAGGTCGACGCCGAACTGGCCGCCCTGCCCGTCGAGTTCATTGCTGACGCGGTAGGCGGCGCGCGGCTCGACGCCCTTCATGACTTCATCGAAGTTGTCGCGGTCGATGCCGACGAATTTCCGGTCCTTCAAGCGCTTTTGCTCGACTTCGGAATTGCCGCCGAAATCGCCGACGACGCCCATGACGAAGGGCAGCTCCTTGTTTTCGATGGCATCGCCGATCTCGACGTCGTAACTCATCTGCACCCGCGGCGGGCGGATCTTTTGCAGGCGCTTCTGGACACTCTCATTTTTAGGCATGGCTTTTTTCCTGTATCGGGACTGAAATGCGGTGGCTTACTTGAGCGCGCCGAACGGATCGGCGCTGGATTCTTCCTTCGCCGTCTTCGAACGCACCGTTTTTTTGACAGCCGGGCGGCTGGCCTGGCGCGGCGCGGACGACGATTCGGCCGGCGGCACCAGCACGGTTTCGCCCAGGCTTTCGCGCAGCAGCTTGGCCAGATCCTGCGACTCCGTGCGCAGCGGCCCGCTCAAGTGGTTTTGCCGGCTCAGGTCCGCCAGCGCGCGGGTCGACAGGCGCAAGCCGCTGATGGCGATGATGCTGTTGGCCAGCTGATCGTTCGGATCGCGCACCAGGATTTCCTGCGCGCTGACGATGGCCTCGCCGTACTGGCCGGCGTCATAGCGGGTCTGCGCGATGCTGACCCACGGCGCCTTCTCTTTCGGGAAAGCGGCGGCGGCCTGCTTCCACAGCGTGACGGCTTGTTCTTTATTGCCGGCGGACGCCGCCTGGCTGGCCTGCGCCAGCATCGTGCTGGCAGTGGGCAACGCGACGGTGGTCGGAGCGGTGCTGCATGCGCTCAGTGCGGCGGCGCAAACCGCGGCGGCGAACAGGCGATGCAAGGGTCGGAATGGTCTCATGCTGGTCCTCTGGACTTACTATCAAAAAAGAATGCTTTATTGGCAATTTTTAAAACTGGCGAAACGTTATCAGAAATTTATTTTTTCGCGCGTTCAATTGAATTTCGTGTGGAAACATTGAGCTATTCTTTCCTGTCAGCAAAAATCAAAGGCAGAATCTGGGGTCAGACCCGAGGGTCTGACCCCGGCCTTTGCACTTGATTTTCAAATATTGGATGCCACACACAATTGAATTGCTTGCCGAAAGACTTATTTTCCAGAGGAATGTTAGTATTATGCTACTGATTGCTAAACAGGCAAGATGACGTAGCGCAAGGAGCGAACCAGCATGACCAGCAAAATTTTATGGGGAGAGGGCTTATTCCTGCGCCCGCAGCATTTCCAGCAGCAAGACCGCTATCACGAACACCGGCTGCACGAGAGCGTGAAAGCGCTGCATCCGTACGCCTGGGGCGTCAGCCACCTTGAAATCGACCGCGAAGCGCTGGCCAACAATGCGCTGCGCATTCTGGAACTGTCGCTGCGCTTCCAGGACGGCGAGCTGTACGACGCGCCCGGCGATGACGAACTGCCGGAAACCATCGACCTGAGCCAGTTGCTGCAATCGCAGCAAAGCGTGACTTTTTATGCCGCGCTGCCCGCCTTCAAACCCTTCGGCGGCAATTTCGGCATGCCCGGACAGAGCGGCAACGGCCTGCGTTTCGTGCAATCGAACCGCGACACGCCAGACCTGTTCACCCAGTCGGCGCAAGCCCAGCTCAGCTACCTGAAAAAGGCGGTGCGGCTGGTGTCCGAATTCGAGCCGCGCAATTCTTACACCCATTTCCCGCTGCTGCGCCTGCACCGCGCCGCCGGCGGCGGCTTTGAAATCGATCCTGCCTTCATGCCACCGAGCCTGACGATCCGCAGCGCGCCGGTGCTGTTCCTGCAATTGCGCCGCCTGATCGACGCGCTGCAAGCCAAGGTCGCCGCGCTGCAAGGACACCACCGCGAGCCGAGCCGGCACGTGATCGAATTCAGATCCGGCGACATGTCGTCTTTCTGGCTGCTGCACACGGCCAGTTCCGCGTTCGCCTCGCTGACCCATTACTTTCACAATCCGGCGCTACACCCGGAACGGCTGTATGAACAGATGCTGTCGCTGGCCGGCGCCCTGATGACGTTCTCAAAAAGCTGGACCCTGGGCGACCTGCCCGCCTATCAGCATGCAGACCCGGGGCCGTCGTTCGCGCGCCTGAACCAGATCATCCGCGAACTGCTCGACACCGTGATTTCGTCAAAATACTTCGCCATCGCACTCGATGAAATCAAGACTTGCTACCACCACGGCATGCTCGATTCCGGCAAGATCGACGACAAGACCGTGTTTTATCTCGCCGTCTCGGCCGACCTGCCGGCGGCCGAACTGGTCGATGTCGTGCCGCTGCGCTTCAAGATCGGCGCGCCGGACGACGTCGAAAAATTCGTCCTGTCCGCCATGCCCGGCGTGCGCCTGCAACACGCGCCGCAAGTGCCCGCCTCCATTCCCGTGCGGCCGGACGCCTGCTATTTCGCCATCGAAGGTAAAGGGCAGATGTATGAACGCATGCTGCAGGCGCAATCGATCTCGATCTATGTCCCGACCGGCCTGCGCGACCTGAAGCTGGACCTGGTGGCAGTCACTTCCTGAACGGAGAATCAACCCGATGAGCAATATGGCTCCCCCATCCCTGTTTGGCGCCGGCGCGCCGGCCGCGCCAGTTACCCCATCCCGGCCGCAAGTGCTGCTGGACTTGATGTACGACGGCTTCTATGCGCTCTTCATGCTCAAAAATGGCAGCGGCCCGCAAGACAATGACGCCTTCGCCGGCAAGATGACGCAATTCCTCGACGAATTCGGCCGCAACGCCAGGAAGAACGGCACGTCGCCAGACGATATCGACGCCGCCAAATACGCGTTCTGCGCGGCGGTCGACGAAATCATCCTGCGCTCGCCGTTCGCGATCCGCGACGCGTGGGAACGCCGCCCGCTACAGCTCGAACTGTTCGGGGATCAACTGGCCGGGGAAAATTTTTATCACAGGCTGGAATCGCTGCGCGCGCGCGGCAGCGCCCATTTGCAGGCACTGGAAGTGTTCCATATGTGCCTGCTGCTCGGCTTCCAGGGACGCTACATCCTGGAAGGTTCCGAAAAATTGAATTACCTGACGGCGCGCCTCGGCGACGAAATCGCGCAGATGAAGGGCAAGCGCAGCGGCTTCGCGCCGCACGCCGAACGGCCAGACCAGGTCGCCCACAAGCTGCGCAACGATTTGCCGTTATGGGCCTTGTGCTCAGTGTTCGCGCTGATCTGCGTACTCGGCTACATCGGCCTGCGCACCTCGCTCGGCAACCACACCGCCAGCCGCATGAACGCCTATAACGACGTCGTCAAAATGGCGCCGCGCACCGCCAACATCACGATTACACTGCCCTAAGGCAGCGCCGGCAATCAGGCCGCTGCATCTGCCGCGGCAAAGTGCGCCATCTGGTCGGCGTGCGCTTTTATAAAAGACGGCCGCGCCGTGGCGCGCGCGACGTAGGCGCGGCAAGCGGGATAGTCGGCCAGCCCGTCGAAGCGATCGACCAGGCGCAATACATCCCCCATGATGATGTCGGCGATGGAGAAGGTCCCGGCCAGCCATTCGCGTTGTGCCAGCACCGGCTCCAGGTGCGCGAGGCGGGATTTTTTAAGGAAATCGTCAAAAAACTTCCATGCCGACGTGTCACGGGATTCACCAGTAAATATCATCAAGGCCCACGGCAGGCTCGCCATCTCGACGGAATTGAGGGCCGCGAACAGCCATTCTTTGACTTCGCTGCGGCTGCGTGCATCGGCAGGCATCAGCGCTTCACTGCGCTCGCCCAGGTGCAGCAGGATCGCGCCGGTCTCGAAGAGCGTGAGGTCGCCATCGGTCAACCACGGCACCTGGCCGAACGGTTGATGGGCGAAGTGATCGGCATTGCGCTCGCCGAATGGCACGCCTTCGACGCGATAGGGTAATCCGGCCTCTTCCAGTGCCCAGCGCACGCGGATGTCGCGCACAAAGCCGCGCGGCGGTTCGGGAACCCAATGGAAGGTGGTGAGGATCAGGTCGGTCATTCGGGATCTCCAATTAAAACTGGTAAGGTATCGGGAAGGCCACTGCCGCCGTCCTCGTGACTTTTGCGCGCCGCTTCGTCGGGAAGATGTCGTGGTGACGGTGAGTCACTTCGGACCGGCGGGCACTGGGAAGGTACGGTCCGTACATGTTGCTTAATAGTTCACTACCTGGCGAAGTATCCCTTATTTCATTCGCTGAATCAACCGCTGCCTGTCTGCGTTGCGATGACGATTGGGTGAGCGTTTCCAGCGCGTCGATCGCATGCCGGATCGTGCCTGAGCGGGCGCGGGTTGTGCGTGGCGCGATTTTTCACTATGATCGTTCTCGAAATTGAGCACGCCGGCGGGACGCTTCGTATTCGCCCGGCACTCCGCTTATTGAACGAGAAAATCATGTCGAGCAAAAAAGAAATCGTCGATTCCAGGGCCGGTGTCACGTTAACAAAAACCGTCATCTCCGACGCCGCCGCGCAGGCCACCGAAACGTACACGGTCAGTAGCAAATGGACGCCGGAAATCAAAACATTCGATGCGCTTGCCGATGCCGATGCCTGCTTCCGCGCCGAAATAGCGCGCGCCCCGCAGCGGCCATCGCTATATGGCGAGCGCTATAAAGAAAATTGACTCATGAGAAATCCATGCCGAACACCTTGACGTAGGCTTCGTCTATTATCATTCGCGGTGCTTTTCAATTGCGGCGTTTGTTAGAGTATTGCATTTGCATTGAGGGGTAGCATTTTTCCGATTGCTAGAACTGAACACGGCGCTGTTTTTACAGGCGCTGAGCGATTTGAATGACTGCTTTCGCCCCTGAGCCGCCGGTCGCATCGCATTATCTTTCTGAGCGGCCAGCTTTGGCCGCCGATTGTAGTGCCGCTAACGCCTTAACTGCTGGATAATCTTTGTATCTTGGGAAGCGCTCCCGGTAGTATTCATTCCAATAGCTGATGGCACGACACCGGAGATACTCGCAATATTCGACGTTCTCACTGAAGAAGTCCTTATACTTTTCTTCTACCCCTTCAAGAAAGTGCTCATGGATGGGGTGAATGACCTCGACTACGTACTCACCAAGAAGTTGTATGACGAAAGGTGCAACCCATTTCTCTTCAACCGCCAAAAGACGGCGAAGGCACTGTTCGCGTAAAAAGCCGTCATAGTGACGCGTTCCCAAGCAGAGTGCTATCACAGCGATGTTGCACGAACTATTCACGTAATTCAGAAGCTACTGCCTGTCGTAATACACCCTGTAAGGAATATTCAGGTTTTCAGAGGCGAGTCGAACAGAAATCACGGTATCGGACGGCGCATGCATTTGGCCTGGAGCAAGCAACTGAACTGCATTTTTAACAAACTCAGATAACTCGGCAGAAAATGCGTGAGCTTCTACAATCTCATCTCTACTTTGCCGCACAAAAGAAAAAATCATCGCGATTCCTGTGACTTGGGCGCACAACGTACTGCTGCCGCTTGTAATTGATCACGACATCCATTAGGTGCCTGCGTGGGTTACAGCAATGCTCGGATTCACTATTCCCAGCACTCGACAGTGATCACGCCCAGGTTTGTGCAAGAGTGCGGTGAAATAGGTCGTTTAGCTGTGGAAGCACTTCACTCTTCTGAACATGTTCAGGAATTACTGTCTCCAATCGAGCCAGCTCTGATTCGATAAAGGCATCGATACTTGCGACTGGCTTATCAAGTCCCATTTCTGGAGCTGCACGTTTTTTCGCCAATAATGCATCGATGTCGCTTAACAAAGCGCGTTCGTCTTCGATCAAATGCAGCAGCTTGCTGAACTCGATAGGGGCAGCGGTACCATAGCGTTCAAGCCAACGCACAGACAATAGCGGGCGCAGTACGTAGAAGTATTTCTTCAGTGGGACCATTTCTGCCTTCAGATAGCCACGATAATTGGTCTTGGCCATGCTGCGAAAGTGATAGACGCCGCGTTCGCATGAATACACTGTCGGCAGCAACTTACGCGCCTCTTCCGCAAAGCCGGTCTGTTCGGTGTAAATGATGGGCGACTGTATCCATTCGACAAATGCCGGATTAGATTTCCAAAATAATCGCAGTGCCTTGCGGAGATCCCAACCGTTAATGTCGATATCATCCACGATTGGATACTCAATTACATCGCGCTGCTCCTCCAATCCCACTGAAACATACCAGTCCTTTGGATGGACATAGATAAAGCGTGCATCGTAATCACTGTTAGGTGAAGCGAAACCCCATGCGCGGCTACCGGACTCGACCGCCAACAAGACACGTACACCATGTTCTGATTCGGCATCACGGATGCGCCGAAGAATATCGGCCCTTACTTCAGAAGGAATCATCAGTCTTCCTCATAATTTAATGCCTCAACTGGCGTCAAGGACTTGGAAATCAAATGCAATGACAGGGTTTGGCCGCATGCCGTCTAGCTCTTACCGGCTGAAGTTCGAGCCAGCGCCTCAATAAATTCACGCGGTGCGGCGGAAAAATGCGCAGCCCTAGATTTGTAAAGAGCATCGGTCAGCGAATTTATATCAGCCATGATTATGGTACCAGCCGACGGAAGAAAAAGGAAGCAATCTAGGGCACGTGCCAGCTCAATAATTCCGGAGCATATGCAGGACGTTTTCTCTCGCGTATCAATGCAGGCGGTGACCGACTCGATAACGGTGCCGTCGTAGTCGACCTGAATATAGTTCCTTGTTTGGTCGCCCCAAATTTTAATTCCGTCGCTCCACGATTCTGCCGGTGGCAACACATTCGAGATCAAGCCGAACAGATCGGCGCGGGGCTGATTCATCCGCCACGACACCGACGTATCATGGAAGCCATAATCGTCGTACAAAAGCTCAGGACCATTTCCTTCGAACTTAGCCCATGCCCGAGGAATTAGGCCCACCGTGAACTGCCAGATAGCCATTAGCTGCTATACGTCACAGCTAAAAGTCGAGACCTGCAGATATGGTTCAAGCCGAAGACGGAATCCGTAGGGAGCGGGTCTCGTAATGTCATACCGACAAGAGAACATGTTAGCAGCAGCAAACTCAATAAACTTGCCATCTTTCTCGCTCACCACACGAGCACCCGGACTGCTAAGAAGATTTAGCAACACCACAGGTTCGCCGATTCCTTCACACCGAATCGCCAGGTGGACATCACCAGCCATCGGCCAGATTGTGAGTACCAAGTTCAGCGGTTTACGGTCGACTGAATAGCTATATGAGGGCGTTCTCAAGAACCAAGTGCAACACCCACTTGCTGTAAGGTGCTGCCATGCC
>JAZJZT010000100.1:0-7405 GCA_040389645.1 Pseudomonadota bacterium
TCGTCAGGCTAGTTATATAGAAAAACCCCACCAGTGATCTGGTGGGGTTTTTTTTTGTCCGCGTTTTTCGGGCTTTCAAATCAAGGGCAAAATCTGGGGTCAGACCCATGGGTCTGACCCCGGCCTTTGCATCTGATTTGGTTTTTCATGGCCCGGTCGCGCTGCAAGCCAGGCACAAAACCCGCACCGCCAAGCCGTTTGTTGTCCCAATGAACCGGATTCACGTCATCTTCCTCCAAACCATACTTTTTTTGCCCCTGGGTATTGCCAGTAGCTGACGCCAGCCATAGCATGTGGATGACTGTGAGGATTCTGTGAAGTTCGCCATTCACTCCATTAAAAAAATCGGAGGCCTACATGCTGGGGAAATTTACGATCGGATTGCGCTTGGGCGTCGCTTTCGGTCTGTTGACGTTGCTGTCGCTAGTATTCGGATTGGTCGCTTACAACGAAATCAGTGCCATGGACCAGCAATGGCAAACCTTCAAGCAGGATGCGGTCGCGAAGGGCGCCGCCACCACGCGTGGCTCGGTCGCCTTGGGCAATGCGGTGCACATGTTCAAGAACTTTGTCCTGCGTGGCGGCGATTACGATAAAAAATTCGGCGCGCAGATGGACATCATCGACAACGTCGACGATGACTACAAGGCCACCACCCGCATGACGGCCGAGGAAGAGAAAATCCTCAATAAAATCCATGAAAATACGCTGATCTATCGTAACGCCGTGGCCAAGATCGCCGAGTTGCGCAGCCAGAAGGCGGATAACCCGGCCGAACTGGACAAGGCGGTGAATGGCGCCGACAAGCCGCTGGCCGAGGCATTCGACCAGTTGCGCGCGATTACCATCCAGACCACCAAGATCGCCGATGGACACATGACCGAAGTGGCCGCGCGCGCGCGCCAGTTGATCATCTCCGCGCTGGCAGTGCTGGTCGTGCTGTCGGTGATTGGCGCCGTGCTGATCACGCGCAGCATCACGCAGCCGCTCAATGCCGCCGTCCTCGCGGCCAACCGCCTGGCTGATGGGGACTTGGGCGTGTCGCTGGAAACGACGGCGCGCGATGAAACCGGGCAGTTGCTGCGCGCCATGGGTCATATGGTCGACAAGCTGAAACTGGTCATCGATGGCCAGCGCCGCGCGGTCGTGGCGGCCAACCGCGGCGATTTCAACACCCGCATCGAACTCGACGGCTTGCACGGTTTTCAAAAGGAGATGGGCGAAGGTTTGAATCAGCTGGTGGCGACGACGCGCGGCGGCATCGACGACATGGTGCGCATGATGGAAGCGATTTCGAACGGCGACCTGACCCGCACCATCGACAAGCAGTACGAAGGCGCCTTCGGTGAAATGATGGGCTATACGAATACCGCCGTGGCCAAGCTGTCGCAGGTGGTGTCCGAAGTTAATGACAGCGCCGCGGCGCTGGCGGCCGCTTCCGAGCAGGTCAGCGCGACCGCGCAATCGCTGTCGCAGGCCGCCAGCGAACAGGCTGCCAGCGTCGAGCAAAGCAGCGCGTCGATGGAAGAGATGACGGGGTCGATCAGCCAGAACACGGAGAATGCCAAGATCACCGATGCGATGGCCAGCAAGGCGGCCGGCGAAGCGGTCGAGGGCGGCGAAGCGGTGCGCACCACGGTGGCGGCGATGCGCCAGATCGCCAAAAAAATCCTGATCATCGACGACATCGCTTATCAAACCAATTTGCTCGCCTTGAACGCGGCGATCGAAGCGGCGCGCGCCGGCGAGCATGGCAAGGGTTTTGCCGTGGTTGCGGCCGAAGTGCGCAAGCTGGCCGAGCGGGCGCAGGTGGCGGCGCAGGAAATCGGAGAGGTCGCCGGCAGCAGTGTGGAACTGGCGGAAAAAGCGGGTACGCTGCTCAATTCGATGGTGCCGAACATTAAGAAGACCTCGGACCTGGTGCAAGAGATCACGGCCGCGTCGGAAGAGCAGGCCACCGGCGTCAGCCAGATCAACATGGCGATGAACCAGTTGAGCCAGACCACCCAGCAGAATGCGGCCGGGTCGGAACAGCTGGCGTCGACGGCGGAAGAGATGAGCAGCCAGGCCGAGGAGTTGCAGCATACGATGGCGTTCTTCAATGTCGGCAATATTGCGCCGCAGGGGCGCGCGAAGGCACCGGCACGCTCTGTCAAGCAGCGTCCCATGCCGCGCCAGCTAGAACGCAAGCTGAGCCTGTCCGACGATGAACTGAACGAATCCCAGTTTACGCGTTTTTAGACGCCAACGGAGATATCTGAATGCGGGATGCAGCCATGCCGGTCGAACCTATCACTGAACAGGAATTTGCCCAGTTCCAGCGTTTCATTTTCGAGACGGCGGGCATCACCCTGTCGCCGGCCAAGAAGGCGCTGGTCAGCGGCCGGCTGGCCAAGCGCCTGGCGCATTTCAATTTGACCAGTTACGGCGCATATTTCAAGCTGCTCTCGGCCGGCCAGGCGCCGGCCGAGGTGCAGATGGCGGTTGACCTGCTGACCACCAACGAGACGTATTTTTTTCGCGAAGCCAAGCATTTCGACCTGCTGCGCCAGTTGGCCAAGGAGGGCGCCGCGCAACGCCGGCCGTTCCGCGTCTGGAGCGCGGCCTGTTCGACCGGGGAAGAGCCGTACAGCATCGCGATGGTGCTCGACGATGTGCTGGGCGGGCAGGAATGGGAATTGTTCGGCTCGGACATCAGCACGCGCGTGCTGGCGGCAGCGCGCGCCGGCCATTACCAGCTCGAACGCACCACCCATATTCCGCCGGCTTACCTGAAACGCTATTGCCTGCGCGGCTTCGGCGAGCAGGAGGGGACCTTGCTGGTCGACCGCGCGCTGCGCCAGCGCATCCAGTTCCACCAGGTGAACCTGAATGCCGCCACTCTGCCGAAATTCGGCCAGTTCGATGTGATTTTCCTGCGCAATGTGCTGATCTATTTCAGTCCCGAGACCAAGCACCAGGTCGTCGGCCGCCTGCTGGGGGCGCTCAGGCCGGGCGGCCATCTGCTGATCGGTCATTCCGAAAGCCTGCACGACATGGTGGGGCCGCTGAAAGTGCTGGCGCCGTCGGTCTATCGCAAGACATGAGGATAGTGCGTGGCGATCATCGATGTCTTTCTTTTGCCCGGCGAGCATTTCGTCGGTGATGCACGGCACCGGATAAGAACCTTGCTGGGTTCCTGCGTATCGATTACGCTGTGGCATCCGCGCCGCCGCATCGGCGCGATGTCGCATTTTCTGTTGAGCGTGGGCGAGAAAAGCCACGTGGCGCAACTCAATGGCCGTTATTGCGAAGGCGCGATCGCGCTGATGCTGGGCGAACTGGAACAGGTGGGCATCAACCCGTCCGAATGCCAGGCCAAGATTTTTGGCGGCGGCATGATGTTCCCGCAGATCGAGCGCGCCAACGTGCAGGGCATCGGGCGGCGTAATGGCGAAATGGCCGAGCGCCTGCTGATGGCGCATAACATACCGGTGGTGTCCGAAAGCCTGTTCGGCGTCGGTCATCGCCACATCATATTCAACGTCAGGACCGGCGACGTTTGGGTCAGGCAGGGTGGGCCGGGACAACGCAATGCAGCGACGTTGAAGGAGCGCTTATGAAGAAAATCAATGTGCTGGTGGTCGATGATTCGGCCGTGGTACGCCAGGTGGTGACGGCCTTGCTGAACAAGGCGCCCGATATCCAGGTGCTGTACGCGGTGGCCGATCCGATCCTGGCCATGGAGCGCATGAAGACCGTCTGGCCGGACGTGATCGTGCTCGATGTCGAGATGCCGCGCATGGACGGCATCACCTTCCTGCGCAAGATCATGAGCGAGCGGCCGACGCCGGTGGTGATCTGCTCGACCCTGACCGCGAAGGCGGCCAAGACCACGATGGAAGCGCTGGCGGCCGGCGCGGTGGCGATCATCACCAAGCCCAAGCTCGAACTGAAGCAATTCCTGAACGACAGCGCCGATGAACTGGTGACGGCGGTGCGCACCGCGGCCGTGGCCAATGTGCGCCGGCTGGCCGCGCGCGCGGCGGCGGCGCCGCTGCAGCCGGTGGCCAAGCTGACCGCCGATGCGATCATGCCGGCGGCCGACACGCGCGCGATGGTGCAGACCACCGAGCGCGTGGTGGCGATCGGCACTTCGACCGGCGGCACGCAGGCATTGGAGGTGGTGTTGACGTCGCTGCCGCGGGTTTCTCCCGGCATCGTCATCGTCCAGCACATGCCGGAAAAATTCACGGCGGCGTTTGCCGAGCGCCTCAACTCGCTGTGCCAGATCACGGTCAAGGAAGCGCAGACGAATGACCGCGTGGTGCCGGGCAAGGCCTTGATCGCGCCGGGTGGCAAGCACTTGCTGCTGCGCCGCACCGGCGCCCAGTATTTTGTCGAAGTCATCGACGGCCCGCTGGTGAACCGGCACCGGCCGTCGGTCGACGTGCTGTTCCGTTCAGTTGCCAAGTGCGCCGGCTCGAACGCGCTGGGCGTGATCATGACCGGCATGGGCGACGATGGCGCCGCCGGCCTGCTGGAAATGCGCAATGCCGGCGCCTACACGGTGGCGCAGGACGAAGCCAGTTGCGTGGTCTACGGCATGCCGAAGGAAGCCGTCAAGCGCGGCGGCGTCGAGCGCACCGTCACGCTGGAGGCGATCAGCCGCGAAATCGTCCAGCAATTGTCGTTCTCCTGAGGCCTGGCGTGCGGAACTGGGGCGCCTGCACGGCACTGGTGGTCGAGGATAGCCAGGTCCAGCGCGACCACATGACCGGCTTGCTGCGCCAGGCCGGCTTCGGCGTCGTGCTGCAGGCGTGCGACGGGATCGACGCCTTGCGCCAGCTCGATGCGCGCGGCATGCCGGTGGAACTGGTGTTGACCGACCTCGACATGCCGGGCATGGATGGCATCGAATTGATGCACCATCTCGGCGAACTGGAACTGGCGAGCAACCTGGTGGTGGCCAGCGCGCGCGATACCCGGTTGCGCGAAGCTGTCGCCAGCATGCGGGACGGCGCGGCGCGCCCGCGCCTGCTGGGCGCGGCGCTCAAGCCGCTGCACTTCGATGTGTTGACGACGATCCTCGATCGGGCCGCCGCCGCCGCGCAAGGCGATGCGGCGCTGCCGCAGCTGATGCCCGCGCAGTTCGAGGCGGCGCTGGCTTGCGGCCAGATCGTCCCGTATTTCGAGCCGCGCATCGAAATCAGCAGCGGCTTGCTGCGCAGCCTGGACGTGCAGCCATGCTGGCAACATCCCGAGCGCGGCCTGCTGCGCGCCGGCCGTTTTACGCCGGCGCTCGACGGCAGCGCGCTGATGGCATCGCTGGTGCTGTTGACGGCCACGCAGGCGCTGCGCCAGTTGCACGCCTGGCATGACATCGGCCTGGTATCGCTGACCGTGTCGCTCAAGTTGCCGGCCGCGCTGGCGGCGGACCGCGGCCTGATCGACCGTCTCAGCGCGCTGGTGCACGAGCACGGCGTCGCACCGCGCCAGGTCATCTGGGAAGTCGGCGCCTCCGTGCTGGCCGGCGGCAATCCGATCAGCATCGCCAACCTCGCGCACCTGAGCCTGCGCGGCTTCGGCCTGGGCCTCGACGGTTACCGCGCCGACCAGACCACCTTGCAGCATTTGTCGCGCTGTCCGCTGACCGGATTGCGCCTGGAGCGCGTGCTGGTGCATGAGGCGAGCCGCCACCCGGGCCGCCAGTTGCTGTTGCAGCAGGCGATCGACGCGGCGCACCGGCTCGGCATCGCCGTGCTGGCCGAGGGATTGGAACTGGCCGACGACTGGGCGCTATTAAGGGCACTGGGATGCGAGCAGGCGCAGGGGGCATTGGTGGCGCCGCCGATGCCGGCCGCCGCGCTGGTGGGATGGATCAAGGGTAACCGGCGCCGCCTGAAGGAATTGGCGGCCGGCAGCGGCTGGGTCGCTAGCGCGAAGGCGCCGCCAGGGGCAATGTCAACGTAAACGCCGTGCCCACGCCCAGCGTACTTTGCACTTCGATGCGCCCGCCCAGGACATCGCAGACGATGTTGTGCACGATATGCAGGCCCAGTCCGGAGCCGCCGACACCGAGCTTGGTCGTGAAAAACGGATCATAGATATGCAGCAGGTTGTCGGCGCTGATGCCGTTGCCGTTATCGGCGATGCGCAAGGCGACCTGGCCGTTGTTTTCCTCGCCCGAACTGATCGTGATGGTGCCGTGTTCGCGTCCATCCATGCCGTGGATGATCGCATTCGTCACCAGGTTGGTGATCACCTGTCCCAGCGGGCCGGGAAAACTGTCCATCATCAGCGCCGGCGGAATGTCTTGCGCCACCAGGTAGGGCGTGCGGCGGATCGTCGGCAGCAGTGTCAGCACATTGCCGGCGACGACTTCGGCCAGCAGGAAGGTGCGCCGCTGCGCGCTGGTCTGGTCGACCGCAACCTGCTTAAAATTGGTCACCATGTCGGCCGCGCGGTGCAGGTTACGCACCAACACTTCGACCGCGGTATTGGCGTTGTCCATATACTGTTCGAACACTGAGCGGCGCAGCGGTTCGCCGCGCGCGAACTGACCGTGCATTTCGCTGGTCTGGTCGGCGAACGCGCTGGCGATCATCAGGCTGTTGCCGATCGGCGTATTCAATTCGTGGGAAATCCCCGCCACCAGCGCGCCCAGCGCTGCCAGTTTTTCGTTTTGCACCAGGTCTTCCTTGGCCCGGTTCAGGGCCTGGTACATCTGCTGCAATTCGAGGTTCGCCTTGCGCAGCGCCAGGTGGGTATTGATGCGGGCAAGTACTTCTTCGATCTGGAAGGGCTTGGTGATGTAATCGACGCCGCCCGCGTCGAAACCGCTCACTTTCTGGCGCGCGTCGGTCAGGCTGGTCATGAAAATGACGGGAATATCCCTGGTCGTTTCGCTCGCCTTCAGGCGGCGGCAAGCTTCGAAACCATCGATGCCGGGCAAGACCACATCGAGCAGCACCAGGTCGGGTTGGGCGAATTCGGCACGCAGCAATCCTTCTTCCGCATGACGTGCGATGACTACCAGGAAACCGCGAAATGCCAGATGGTCGAGCAGGGCGGTCAGAAACGTGGGAGAGTCGTCAACGACCAATATCGTTGGCGGGGTTCCAGTCGGCAGTTCGTTTGGGACCATCCTGTCTCCTCAGTGTTGCTGCTATAAAGAGTATATGCCGTTCCCTCCGGCCCATGCTCAAAAAATCTTCCTTGCCAAGTTGGGGCAATTTATATATAGTTCTGCCTCCCGACGCGACGCACGCAACATCGCGAACGACGGGGTCTTGAAGCACGATGTGCCGCGAGACGAAACAGGGGGTTGACGAAACGAGCTAAACGCTTCATACTCTTCCTTCTTCGCAACTGACAAACACAACGCTTTGTCAAACAGGATGCGACGCTGGATTCAGCGGATCTT